>NZ_JBVYHZ010000003.1:230000-2060560 GCF_056033885.1 Bacillus sp. FAU18 | reverse complement strand
TAATTGATTGCTAATATAATTCAAAATTTGTTCACCCGCCTATACAAAACATATGTTCTATCATAAACCAAATCCGTACAATTTACTACTCGCCTTTCACAGCCGCTACTGTTTTCAAAGCCATGTCGAAATCTTCATACACAGCATTGCCTACAACGATCACGTCCGCATGCTCTGCGTACTGTTTGGCCGTTTCCGCATCTTTGATGCCGCCGCCATAAAACAAGGTGGACGTTTCCAATACAGCCTTCGTTTTCTTGACAGCTTCTATGTCTCCAAGCATGCCGCTGTATTCTAAATAAAAAATCGGCAGTTGCAGCAGCTCCGACACACGCGCATAGGCGACAATATCATCCATATTCAGATCGGCGTCCGCTTCAGTCAGTGCCGCGGCTTTGCAATCTGGATTTGCGATGCAGTAGCCCTCCGCCACGATTTCTTCCATAGACATCAGTTCTCCGTATTCCTTCATGGCTTTCTGGTGCATTCCGACAATCCAATCCGCGTTTTTGCTGTTTAATACACTCGGAATAAAATATAAGTCAAAGCCTGGAACGATCGCTTCAATCGCTGATACCTCAAGGACACACGGCACCAAAAACCGTCTTACCTTAGACATCATCCGCAGGACATTATCCTCTGTCACACCATCGCTTCCTCCGATGATGACCGCATCCGTTCCTGATTCGCAAAGAATCTCCAGCTGTTCGTCAGGCAAATCTTTATTTGGATCGAGTTTAAAGACATGCTTCCACTCCGTTACATCGTACACGTCATACGTTCCTCCATTCGTTTGTTACCATTTAAACATTATAACAAATTCACATAGCGCGGAAAAACGGAAAAAGCCGTTAATCTCGTTATTCACTGAAAAAGGTGTTTTGATTCTATTTTCATAAAAAAAGAGCATATGGCAGTACCTGCTCGCTGAGTCCTGTATCGGCAGAAGCACACATTTTTCACCAGATTCCTTCTGCTATTGTTTGGAAAGTGTTCAACTGTGGAAATGGTTACATAAAAAGGGAGGCTGAGAGATGGACACCATCATAATAGCACTCATCGCATTTATCATAGGGATCATCGCTATCCCGATCGTCTTGTTTGCCTGGATCTACATAAAGGATGAAAAACAGCAGGAGCACTCAATTCTTCGCAACTATCCCGTCATCGGAAGGTTTCGGTATATCCTTGAAAAAATCGGGCCGGAGCTCAGACAGTATTTATACAGCAATGACAATGAGGAGCAGCCTTTTTCACGAAAGGAATATGAGCAAACCGTCATCTCCGGCAAATACAAAAGCAGAATGATGGGCTTTGGATCTGTAAGAGATTTTGATAAACCTGGCTATTATATCCGTAACGCTATGTTTCCAAAACAAAGGGAAGAAATGCACGTAAATCAAACGCCAAAAATTGAAACCCAAATCTATAAAATGGATGCTGACAATCTGTTCAAACGCAAGGAGCATGCCGAACATATCAAGGCAGACCCGTACTTTCTCCATCCTGATGATGTACAGGTGATTGGCGAGCATACATGCGAGAAGCCATTTTATGTGAAGGGCTTAGTCGGCCAGTCTGCCATGAGCTACGGTTCTCTTGGAGAACGGGCTGTTACGGCGCTCTCAAAAGGGCTCCATCAGGCAGGCGGAACCTGGATGAATACAGGTGAAGGAGGATTGTCTGAGTATCACTTAAAGGGCGGCGCCGATATCATTTGCCAAATCGGTCCGGGTCTATTCGGCGTGCGCAAAAGAAACGGGGAATTTTCATGGGAGGAATTTAAAAGAAAAAGCAGGATTGACCAGATTAAAGCGTTTGAGCTAAAGCTGGCACAAGGAGCGAAAACCCGCGGCGGCCATGTCGACGGCGCCAAAGTATCAGAGGAAGTGGCAGACATTCGGAATGTCGAACCTGGAAAGTCGATTGACAGCCCGAACCGCTTTTATGAATTCTCAAACCCTCCTGAAATGCTCGACTTTATTGAAAAACTTAGAGATGTCGGACAAAAGCCAGTCGGCATCAAACTTGTCGCAGGGCATCCTGAAGAATTGCATGAGCTTTTCTCTTATATGCAGAAAAGCGGAAAGCATCCGGATTTTATCACGATCGACGGAAGTGAAGGCGGTACCGGAGCTTCCTTTTACGAGCTCGCGGATACAGTCGGCCTTCCGATTATGACAGCGCTGCCTATTGTGGACACGCTTCTTAAACAGTACGGCTTGCGCAGCCAGCTGAAAATCTTTGCTTCCGGAAAGCTCCTGACTCCTGATAAAATCGCGGTCGCCTTAGCCCTCGGCGCTGACTTTGTCAACATCGCACGCGGCATGATGTTTTCCGTTGGCTGCATCCGCGCTCTCGTCTGCCACACCAACACCTGTCCGGCAGGTGTGGCGACGACAGATCCGAAATTGCAAAAAGCATTGAGCGTTGAGGAAAAACAGCATCGTGTCTGCAACTACGTTATTTCTTTGCGTGAGGGGCTGTTTAACCTTGCAGCCGCAGCAGGGATCAATTCGCCGGTTCACTTTTCCAAGGAGCATGTTGTCTATCGGAAAGAGGATGGCAGTCTCATCGATATCGACAACCTGATCCATCAATTTGTTTCATAAAGAAACCGCCCTTGCCGAACGGCAGGGCGGTTCTATGTTATTTTGAAGAAGACTCAGTTTCCGTCTCCTTCACACGGTCAAGCGCCATTTCATAAGCGTCATTCCCGTAATTTAAGCAGCGTTTCACACGGGAAATCGTAGCCGTGGAAGCGCCTGTTTCTGTTTCAATCTTATGATACGTGTTTCCTTCGCGAAGCATGCGCGCCACTTCAAGGCGCTGAGCCAGCGATTGAATTTCGTTAATTGTGCATAGATCATCGAAGAATCGGTAACATTCCTCCAGGTCTTTCAGCGATAAGATCGAGTTAAATAACTGGTCCAGCTCTTTGCCGCGTAATTTATCGATTTGCATCGTTACACACCTTCTCCTTTACTAATGGAAGCCGCATCAAGATCAGGTACGATATTGATCCAAGTCTTTCCTGGCACAAACGGAAGCCACTTGCCGTCTTTTACCGGCACAATTCTGCCATTCACTTGTTTCCAGTCTGTTTCAATGACGTTTCCGTGCTGAAACAACAGACCTTTTCCTCCTGATTCCAAGTCGATGTCCCGCCTTCCATCTTGATCAATAATATGATGGCTGGCTTCAACAATGAAAATATTTTGCATTGCAACCGGCTTTCCGGTTTCCCGGTCTGTCGTTATGACACCATCAGAGCTTCTTGTATAAGATTCAGCTTTTTTATCATAGTTGTATTCGACAAGATTTGTAACGTTATTTGTTCCATAATCTACCCGAACATTGTAAGATTCATTTGCAGGTTTTGCATCTGATGTTTGAAACAGCAGCGGATTTGTTTCCTGCTTCAGCTTATACCCCTTTTGATCTGCCGCCTTTTTTATGTAATCATAAGACGTATAGGAATTGTGGGGCGGTTTGCTGAAATCAGCTCTCCAAAATAAGCTTCCGTCAAAATCTAATCCGTTCATATAATCAGCAGCTCCGGATTCCAGCTGCTCTTTGGCGCCGGGACTCCAGCCGTGATGGACAAATATGCTGTCAAAGCCATTGCTGAGAGTGACGAAATATTCCCGCGCGCTCCGCACAGGTCCGACAGTTTCAGGCATCTGGCTTTGGAAAATGGCCAGAAATCTTGTGATTTGCCCTTCGGCTAGCGCTTCTATGACAATGTCGGCTTTAGACAGACCCGACTGCGGCCTCGCCTTCGGGTGATTGTTCACCACAACAGCAACAGGCCGGCGTTCAGTCACCTTCTGTTCAGTCTTTAGCCCCGTTAAAGGAGCTTTCAGCTTCTTTGCAGTATCCGGGACAGCATCCTTCTGCTGGCAGGATACCAGCAGAAAAAACACGAAACACAGCGCGCAAACTGTCATCCATTTTTTCATATGTCGGCTCCCTGCTCTTTTATATTTTAACGCATTATCGATGGAAAGAGTACAGTTTTTTTCATGACGTCGAAGATTCCTCTTGGCGTAATGCGTATATACGGAAGGTGCGTACTTTGCAAAAAGAGCAGCGTATAGATAGGATCGCAAAACTCATAGCCTCTTTCAGTCAAAAGATCTCTCAGCTTTTGTTCCTTCTCAAGCACGACTTCATATGCTTCCGAAGAGGCGCAGCCGCACAGCGCAAGCGGAATTTCATACAGAATGCTGCCATTTTCCGCCAGAACAATTCCTCCTCCGATTTCTTTCATGCGGGCGAAAGCGAGCAGCATATCCGCTTTATTTTTTCCAATCGCGACAATGTCGCCCGTCGTCGTAAAAGAGCTTACAAAACCCTGCACGCTTGAGGCAAACCCTTTTATCATCGTATTGACGCGCCATTTCCCGTGTCTGTCGAGCATCGTCAAATAGCTTTCATCATGGTCAAACGAGAGCTGTTCCATCGAATTGTCGATCTCAATCATATACGGCTCCATAATAACCGCATTCCGCATTTTCACGCCCATCGGCATAGAAAACTGCAAGTCATCCATCGTCATATCATATGAAAGCTCAAGCGGGACAAGACCGCCTTTGTGCCAGTCCGTCTTTGTAAACGCCTTCAAATTACAGCCGTCTTCACGCAGAATGGTCCCTTTTGACAGAACAGTCACGGGATTCGGATTTAACGGATCTTCCAGTATGTTGAGCGATGCCAGTCTACCCGGTCCGATAACTCCTAAATAATCATCCATTTGGTAATACTTTGCGATATTAAATGATGCCATATTGTAGGCATCGATTGCAGGTACACCTTCTTCTAAAGCGATGCGAATCAGCTCGTTTGTCATGCCGCCTTTATAGAAATTCGGGGTTGCGCCATCTGTCGTGTAAAAGAAGTGGTCATAATAGCGGAAGCCCTTCTCATGCAGTTCTTGCAAGATTTTTCTTACATCGGGGCGAATGGAAGAGTTCCGAAGGGAAACATAATAGCCCAGTTCCAGCCTTCTCATCACTTCATCACCTGTCATCGCTTCATGATCACAATCCGCACCGAACAGCTTCATTTTTGTAAGCGTTTTATCAGAAGCGCCGGGAAAATGCCCTTCAATGCGTTTTCGCTGTTTCTTTGTAGCTTGCATGCAGTGGAGCATTAAATCATCACCATCTACCAAGCGAGGCCATCCGGTCATTTCTCCGCCTTGAATCACATCCGGATGTTCAATCCACTGTTTTCTGACGTCAAACGGAAGGACGTGGTCCTCGTTCAAAACCTCGGTCTGGAGGTCATAGCGTGACCACCAAAAATACTGAACAGGCTGCTTTTTGAGTTCATTCAAAATCGTAAGCGCTTTCTTTTTTCCGCTTTGCAAAAGCAAAAATAAGTTATCATTCACGAATGTCGTTGTTCCGTATTGAGACACATATTCCGCCAGTGTTTGGGGATTATATATTTGAAAAGGATGTGCGTGCGGTTCAATATAACCTGGCACAATGTATTTTCCTTCACAATCAATTGTATGAATTTCTTCGGCTCTATTCGGAAGTTCATGACCCACATAAACAATGCGGTCCTGATAAATCCAAATGTTTTTTTTCAGCCATTGTTTTACATATGGATTTAAGACGAGAGCATTCCGTAAAAGGAGCGTTGGAAGCAGCTTTGAGTCTACAACATCAACCTGTGCCCTGATGTCTTTGTTTTTCCAGTTAAAGGTGCGTTCGGACATTCACATACTCTCCTTTACATGTATTAGACTCATGGTATCACATCCTTCCTCATCACGCACGATAAAAACGTTACAAATTTTTGAAGGTTCGATTAAAAAACTTTTTTAAGTAAAAGGAGCGGATTTCCTTGAAGCCAAACATCAGTCTCATCAATGCCGTGTTCAGAATCGCCTGCGGATTGACGATTATGTCAGCCGCCAGCGCAAAGTTTACGAAAAAACCTTGGTGCAGAATGCATCTCTTTTACATCTTTATGGGGGCCATGAAAGCTGGTTCGGGAATCCTTCGATTCTGCCCTGTGACCTACATGTTTCAAAATAGCGATTCTGGAAATAACGGCCAGCAAAACGGATAAACGAAAAAGCTTGATCACGAAACGTGATCGAGCTTTTTTTTATGCCCACTCTTTGTTTTCATATAGAAATATCCTGCAGCTGCCAGCACTGCCGGATAAAGAAGTGCCCAGCCGCTGAATGAGTAAATCACTGTGCACGCCACAAACGCTCCGAGCGCCATCCACCAGCCTAAATCTCTCCAGCTCAGGAGTTTCAGTGCTGCCGCCATTGTACATATGTAAGATGCGATGAAAGCTGCGCTCGGCCCTTTCAACAGAGTTGTCAAATCGATTTGAAACACGCCATGCGCTGCAAGCACTAAACCAAACACTGCAGTCATCGCTGTCAAAACGCGAATAGGCGTACGTTTTGTCGCATTCAGTTTTCCAAAATATACGGGAATGTGCCCCTCCCTCGCCAATGCGTACACCATTCTGGAAAAACCAGCAATATTGGCATGAATGGTGGCGAATGTAATAAACAGCGCTAAACATACCGTGACATATACACCGCTTTCCCCTGCTCCTTTTGAGATGAGCATGGCAAGCGATGCAATTTCTCCATTCTCACCGTATGAATGAGTTCCCACCGTCACAAATGACAGCATGATATACAGCCCTGCCACACAAGACGCTGCCAAAAACAAGCTGAGCGGGACATCTTTTTCAGGGCGATGAAATTCCTCAGCCAACGGGGTAATCATTTCCCAGCCTACAAAAGAGAAAAAAATCATAACTGAAACAGATCCCGCGGCAGACCAGCCATGCGTAAGAAACGGCTTGAATTCTGCTATCGTGACGTGTGGCAATGACACAGCAATAGAAGTGACAAGCAGAAATACGATGACACAAATAACGAGTGTACTGATGTTTGCAGATAGTTGAATTCCTCTCATATGAAGCAAAATAGATATAGCCAGCATACAACCAGCAATCAATGTAATCTGCCAATCCGCCGCCTCTGTGACGTAACTGACGTAATGCGCGCCAGTCAAAGCGATGATGGGAACGCCGATCGGAACGGACCCTAACATGATCCAGCCCAAAATAGCCCCGGCTTTTTTCTGAAAGGCCAGCTGCACATAAGCCGTGATTCCTCCCGCGCTGGGCGCGATTTTCACAAGCCGGGCCAGCGTGCCGACAAGAAGAAAAGATAAAAAAGACATGAATACCCAGACGAATAAAGAAGCCGGACCGGCCGTGTCCGCGGTGACAGACGGCAGGATTAATATCCCGCAGCCTAAAACCGCCCCAATCGTTAAGGCCGTTCCTTGTATCCAAGTGATCGAACGCTGCAATTCTGGCAACATGATGCCTCCTCTCCCGTTGATGGCTTTATTATAGAAAAAATAAGACGGCATCCATATGCTACAATGAAGGTAAATCAACAGCATTACCTTACGATCAAAGGAATTTTCATTCATTCGCCTAAATATGTAAAGGAGTCAGACAAATGGACGGTACAGACCTTCAAATTCTCTCGCATTTGCAGCGAAACGGCAGATTAACGATGGTTGAGCTGGGAAAGCTTGTCGGACTCAGTTCGCCAAGCGCGGCGGAGCGTGTCAGGAAGCTTGAAGACAAAGGAGTGATTACCGGCTACAGCGCGAATATCTGTTACGAAAAACTAAACAAGCATGTCACCGCTTTTATTCTCATGGAGCCGAAAAGCTGCAAGCACTACGCCGCCTTTGCAAAAGCGCACCCTGATGTAGCAGAAAACCACCGCATCACGGGTATGTACAGCTATGTGACAAAGGTCGTGACAGAATCGGTACATACGCTTGAAGATTTTATAGACGCCTCGATGGCCCATGGAAAACCAACCACGCTCGTTGTCCTTTCTTCTTCCAGCTGCCATCCCGCTTTTTGATAACAAAAAACCCGCAGCTATTCTGCGGGTTTTCCTCACTTATTTTTGGGCAGCCTTTAAAGCGCGTGCCCCAATGTCTTTTCTGAAAAAGAGTCCCGGTTTGAAAATTTCATCAACCGCTTTGTACACTCGGTCTCTAGCCGCTTCAAACGTTTCATCAAAAGCCGTTACATTGGCAACGCGGCCCCCGTTTGTAACGAACTCTCCGCCTTCAGCTTTCGTTCCGGCATGGAAAACCACGACCTGCTCTGTTTCTGCTGCAAGGCTGCCGATCGGCGTGCCTTTTGCGTAGCTTTCCGGATACCCTTCTGATGCAAGCACAACACTCACTGCCGCGGTATCCTTCCATCTTAAGTCAACTTCCTTATCATCTAAAAGATCAAGAAGCACCTGTACCAGATCAGATTCCATGCGCGGAAGCACGACCTGTGTTTCCGGATCGCCGAAACGGGCATTAAATTCGATGACCTTCGAGCCATTTTCAGTAAGCATCAATCCAGCGTACAAAACGCCAATGAAGGAACGGCCTTCTTGTACCATTGCTTTTGCGGCCGGCTTAACGATGGTTTCTACAGCATGGCGGACCGTTTCTTCCGAAATTTGCGGAACTGGAGAGTAAGCGCCCATTCCGCCCGTATTCGGGCCTTTGTCTCCGTCAAACGCACGCTTGTGATCCTGGGCAATCACCATCGGATACACCTTTTCCCCTTTGACAAAGGCCATCAGAGAAAATTCTTCACCAGAAAGATATTCTTCAATGACAACGGACGCGCTCGCATCACCGAACTTTTCATCTTCAAGAAAGTCATGCAGACATGCAATTGCTTCTTCCTCTGTCATAGCCACAGTAACGCCTTTTCCAGCTGCAAGTCCATCTGCTTTTATCACAATCGGAGCACCTTTTTCCTGCACATATGCCTTCGCCTCTTCAAAGGATGTAAACGTGTCGTATTCTGCGGTCGGAATGTCGTATTTCTTCATTAAATCCTTAGCGAACTGTTTGCTTCCTTCGATGATCGCCGCGGCTTTTGACGGGCCGAACACGCGCAGACCCGCTTTTTCAAATTGATCCACCAGACCTTCAATTAAAGGAACCTCAGGGCCGACAATGGTCAGGCCGACCTGGTTTTCTTTTGCAAACGAGACAAGCCCTGCGTGGTCGCTTTCCTCAATGTTTACAAGCTGTGCGGAAGCTGCCATGCCGTCATTTCCGGGAGCGGCAAATACATTCTCGACGAGGCTGCTTTGCGCTGCCTTCCACGCCAGCGTATGTTCTCTTCCGCCTTTACCGATAATTAATACATTCACGTCGTTTTCATCCCCTTAATGTTTGAAGTGTCTGATGCCGGTGAATACCATGGCAATGCCGTATTCATCCGCTTTTTTGATGGAATCCTCATCACGGATCGATCCGCCTGGCTGAATGATGGCTGTAACGCCCGCTTTTGCCGCTTCTTCGACAGTATCTGGCATTGGGAAATATGCATCCGAACCGAGCGCGCTGCCCTTCGCTTTTTCCCCTGCTTGCTCGATGGCGATTTTTGCCGATCCGACGCGGTTCATTTGGCCTGCTCCCACGCCGACTGTCATGTTGTCCTTCGCGAGAACAATCGCATTTGATTTCACATGCTTCACGACTTTCCAAGCAAGCTTCAAGTCTTCCCACTCTTGCTCGTTCGGCTCTCTTTTTGTCGGAATGCTAATCTCAGCTTCATCGAAGCCGTGCATATCTAAATCTTGAATCAGCAGCCCGCCTTGAACAGATGTCAGCTGTTTTTCCTTTTGAACAGCGACGGATACGTCAAGCGTCAGCAGACGGAGATTTTTCTTCGCAGTCAGGACGTCGAGCGCTTCTTGGCTGAATGAAGGCGCAATGATGATTTCTAAGAAAATGTTATGAAGCGCTTCGGCAGTTGCCTTGTCCACTTCACGGTTCAGCGCGATAATGCCGCCGAAGATAGATGTTTTATCCGCTTCAAACGCTCTGTCAAACGCTTCTGCGATCGTTTTTCCTGTTCCTACGCCGCACGGATTCATATGTTTCACAGCAACCGCAGCCGGCTCAGTGAATTCACGAACGATTTGAACTGCCGCATCCGCGTCTTTAATGTTGTTGTAAGAAAGCTCTTTTCCGTGAAGCTGTTCTGCTTGCGCAATGGAGCCTTTGACAGGAAGAGCTGTTTGATAGAAAGTTGCTTCCTGATGCGGGTTTTCTCCATAGCGAAGCGATTGTTTTTTCTCAAATGTCACAGTGAATTGCTCTGGTTCTTTTTCACCGACAACATTTGTCAGATAGTCAGCGATCAGTGCATCATATGCCGCAGTATGACGGAATACTTTTGCCGCGAGCTCGCGTTTTTTCTGAAGAGATACGCTGCCTTCTTCTTTGATTTGATTTAGCACTGGGCTGTAATCGGCCGGATCGACGATAACCGTGACATCCTGATGGTTCTTTGATGCCGCACGCAGCATGCCCGGTCCGCCGATGTCGATATTTTCGATCGCTTCTTCATATGTGACGTCTTCCTTAGAAATCGTTTCTTTAAATGGATAGAGGTTGACGACAACGAGGTCAATCGGCTGAATCCCGTGTTCATTGATCTGCGCCATATGCTCTTCATTGCCGCGAACCGCCAGAAGGCCGCCGTGAATATTCGGGTGAAGGGTTTTTAACCGGCCGTCCATAATTTCAGGGAAGCCTGTCACTTCCGAAATTCCGATCACATCCACACCGTTTTCTTGAAGAAGCTTTTTCGTTCCGCCTGTGGAGATGACTTCAACGCCAAGCTCTGTCAGTTCTTTTACGAAAGGAACGAGATTTGTTTTATCTGAAACACTGATTAACGCACGTTTAATGGTCATGCCTTTTCACCTCTGTTATTTAATCCTAATAGCTGTTTAATCACACTCGGATACCATTTATGCTCAAGCTTGTGAATCCGCTGTTCGATTGTTTCCAATGTATCATGTTCATCAATTTCGATTGCCTTTTGAGCGATGATCGGACCTGTATCCATTCCTTCATCGACATAATGCACGGTGATTCCGGCCACCTTCACACCCGCCCGGTATGCCTGTCCGACTGCGTCGATTCCAGGAAACGCCGGAAGAAGCGAAGGGTGAATGTTAATGATTTTTCCTCCATATGCTTGAAGGAGCGTATCACCGATCAGCCTCATATAGCCGGCAAGAACAATCAATTCAACCTCGTGAAGACGAAGCTGTTCAATGATGGCTTGTTCAAATGCAGCCTTGTTTTCATAAGACTTGGGCTCAAATGCAAAGGAAGGAATATGGAATGCTTCCGCCCGTTCGATGACTTTCGCCTGCGGTTTGTCGCAAACGAGTAGCGCTGCTGACGCATCCCAGTTCTCCTCCTTTAAACGCGTAACGATGGCTTCGAAGTTTGAACCGTTTCCTGATGCAAATACCGCAAACTTTTTCATGAAAGTGCCGCACCGCCGAATGTGACGCCTTCACCTTTTTTCACACGCCCGATTAAATAGGCTTTTTCTCCATGGCTTTCAAGCGTTCCGATCACATCTGTCAAATGCTCTTCTTTGACAGCCAAAACAAAACCGATACCCATATTAAAGACGTTGAACATGTCTTCTTCCTTTAGCTTGCCGTACTCTTGCAAGAAAGAAAAAATTGGCGGGATCGGCCATGAACCATGATCAATTTCCGCACTTAAGCCTTCCGGAAGCATACGCGGAATATTTTCAATAAATCCTCCGCCTGTCACGTGCGCCATGCCGTCGATTTTTCCGCTTTTGACCGCGGCAAGCACAGGCTTCACGTAAATCCTTGTCGGTTCAAGCAACTCCTCGCCAAGCGGGCGTTCAAATGGCTCATATGTTGTATCAAGGTCAAGCTCCGCATCATCCAGAAGCACTTTTCTGACAAGAGAAAAGCCGTTGCTGTGAAGACCGCTGGAGCTGAGGCCGATCAAAAGATGACCCTCTTTGATGTTTTCTCCAGTCACGATTTCATCCTTTTCTGCCACTCCGACTGAGAAACCGGCTATATCGTATTCATCAGCTGTATAGAGCCCCGGCATTTCAGCCGTTTCACCGCCGACTAAGGCTGAACCTGACTGCTCACAGCCTTCCGCAACACCTTGTACAATCTGTTCAATTTTCACTGGGTCCGCTTTGCCGACCGCTAAATAATCGAGGAAAAACAGCGGCTCTGCACCTTGTGCCAGCACGTCATTGACACACATTGCAACAGCGTCCACGCCAATCGTGTCATGCTTATCCATGGAAAAAGCGAGCTTTAATTTTGTGCCGACACCGTCCGTCCCCGAAATGAGAACTGGTTTTTGATAAGAAAGCTCAGACAGGTCAAACATGCCGCCAAAACCGCCAAGGCTGCCCATAACGCCAAGCCGTTTCGTGCGCTCCACGTGTTTTTTCATTCGTTTTACAGCTTCATATCCGGCTTCGATGTCAACTCCTGCGTTTTTATATGCTTCAGACATCCTATTCACTCCTTTAAGGCGCTTTTCAAAATATCTCCCCGAATGAGGGCAGAAAGAGAAAGGCAGCCGAACTGCGCTGCCTTTATGTCATTTTTCAAGTTTTATTTGGTTAATACTGCTTCTTTTACGTGAGGAAGCACTGTATCCTGGTAAATTTCAGTCGGATATTTTCCTGTAAAGCAAGCGAGACACTGTCCGCAATTCGAGTCATCGTATTTTCTGCCGATGCCTTTCAGCAGCCCTTCCACACTCAAAAATGAGAGGGTATCGGCTCCGATTTCCTGACGGATTTCTTCAACAGAATGCGAAGACGCGATCAGTTCTTCATGTGTGGAAGTATCAATGCCGTAAAAGCACGGATGAGCGATCGGCGGTGAACTGATTTTCACATGCACCTCTGTCGCACCCGCTTCTCTAAGCATCGTCACAATCCGGCGGCTAGTTGTTCCGCGTACGATAGAGTCATCCACCATCACGACGCGTTTGCCTTCTACAACCCCGCGCACTGCAGACAGCTTCATTCTGACGCCTTGCTCACGCAGAGCCTGGGACGGCTGAATAAATGTTCTGCCGACATAGCGGTTTTTGATTAAGCCCAGCTCATACGGAATGCCTGTTGCCTCTGCATAGCCGATCGCCGCAGAAATACTGGAATCCGGAACCCCGGTTACGACGTCAGCTTCAACTGCGGATTCCTGAGCCAGCATTTTTCCAAGGTTTTTACGGGCACTGTGCACATTAATACCGTCAATATTGCTGTCTGGTCTGGAGAAATAAATGTACTCCATGCTGCAAATGGAACGGTTGATATTCATGGAAAAACGCTCTGATTTCATGCCTTCATCATTAATGATCAGCATTTCCCCCGGCTCTACCTCGCGAAGGTATGTTGCGCCGACGACGTCAAATGCGCATGTTTCTGATGCGACCACATAAGCGTCGCCCATCATGCCGATGGATAGCGGTCTCAGCCCGTTTGGATCAAGCGCGACAATCATTTCTGTTTCGGTCATGATCAGGAACGCGTAGGCGCCTTTCAGCATAGAAAGCGAGTTTTTAATTTGGTCCTTCAGCGTGAAATGTCCGCTTCTTTTGATCAGGTGAGCCAAAACCTCTGTATCCGAAGAGGTTTGAAAAATGCTCCCTTGATTTTCGAGCTGCTGCTTCAGCTGAGTGGCGTTGACAAGGTTTCCGTTATGAGCAAGCGCCAGGCTGCCGTTGTTTTGGGAACGGAAGAGGAGCGGCTGAACATTTTCGTATCCGCCGCCTCCAGCCGTTGCGTACCGAACGTGCCCGATAGCGCCTTTTCCCTTTACTTTGCTGAGTTCGCCATTTTGAAATACTTCAGTGATCAGCCCTTGGCCTTTGTGAGCCGTCAGCTTTTCACCATCAGTCGCTACGATGCCCGCACCCTCCTGTCCTCTGTGCTGAAGGCTGTGGAGACCGTAATACGTGATCTGCGGGGCTTCTTCATGTCCCCAAATCCCAAAAACGCCGCATTCTTCATTTAAGCCTTTGATTTCAGCAAGCATGGGATAGCTCCTTTCCATACGCGTTCAAGCTCTTTCGTTTGCGCATGAATCATTTGTTGTCCATCTTGGTTTTGAATCGCCAGAATTCCGTCAGCCGTTACCTCACCAATATGAACCGCATCTTTGACAGTTGCTTCAAACGCTTCTTGATGTTCTTTTTTCACTGAAACAACGAAGCGGGATTGAGATTCAGAGAATAATAATGCCGCTTCCCCTTCTACAGTCACATTAGCGCCAAGGTTTTCCGTCGTCATGACACTTTCCGCAATCGCTACGCCTAAGCCGCCTTCAGACACATCATGCGCAGATTGAACGAAGCCTTTTTTAATCGCGTCAAGCAGTGCTTTTTGACGAGACAGCTCTACATCAAGATCGATTTGCGGCGCTTTGCCGTAAATACGGCCTTCTGTCATTTTTTGCAGCTCGCTTCCGGCAAACTCTGGTTTTGTTTCACCGATCACATATACGAGATCTCCCGCTTGTTTGAAATGCTGTGTTGTAATGTGTGCTGTATCTTCAATTAAGCCAACCATGCCGATAACTGGTGTCGGATAGATCGCCGTGCCGTTTGATTCGTTATAAAGCGATACGTTACCGCCGATAACCGGTGTGCTGAGAACATTGCACGCTTCGCTTATGCCGTCTGCCGCTTTTTCGATCTGCCAGAAGATTTCCGGCTTCTCCGGGTTTCCGAAGTTAAGGTTATCTGTGACCGCAAGCGGTTCTGCGCCTGAGCAAATGATGTTGCGCGCTGCTTCAGCGACAGCAATTTTCCCGCCGACTTCAGGATCAAGATAGAGATAACGCGCGTTACAGTCTGTCGTCATCGCCAGCGCCTTTTTCGTTCCGCGGATTCTGAGAACACCAGCATCAGACCCAGGAGCGACAACTGTATTCGTGCGCACCATGTAGTCATACTGATCGTAAACCCACTCTTTACTCGCAATCGTCGGCTGCTGAAGAAGGGCCTTCAGCGTTTCATTCGCATCTTCAATTTGCGGAGCCGGAACGTCCGTTTCCAAAAACTCGCGATAATAAGCAGGCTCTTGAGAAGGCTTATGGTAAACCGGTGCTTCTTCTGCCAAGGCATCAACAGGCAGCTCGCACACAACCTCTCCTTTGTGTGTCAGGCGAAGCATTTTATCATCTGTCACATGTCCGACAGAAACCGCTTCAAGATCATACTTGTCAAAAATATCGATGATTTCCTGCTCACGTCCGCGCTCAATAACCAAAAGCATCCGTTCTTGTGATTCAGAAAGCATCATTTCATACGCGGTCATGCCTGTTTCTCGCTGAGGAATCAGGTCAAGGTTCATTTCAATGCCAGAACCGGCTTTACTTGCCATTTCTGCACTTGAGCTTGTTAAACCGGCAGCTCCCATATCCTGAATGCCGACTAAGGCGTCGCATTGGATGACTTCCAGACATGCTTCAAGCAAAAGCTTCTCCATAAACGGATCGCCGACTTGGACAGCAGAACGCTTTTCTTCAGACGAGTCTGACATTTCTTCAGAAGCAAACGTAGCGCCGTGGATGCCGTCACGCCCTGTTTTCGCTCCTACGTACATTACTGTGTTGCCGACACCCTTTGCCTGGCCTTTTTTGATGTCTTCATGATTGATTAAACCGACGCACATGGCGTTGACGAGCGGATTTCCTTCATAGCTGCTGTCAAACTGCACTTCTCCGCCGACTGTCGGGATGCCGATACAGTTGCCGTATCCGGCAATACCCGCTACTACTTCTTCAAACAAGTACTTCACGCGGGGTGAAGTCAGTTCACCAAATCGAAGAGAGTTCAATACAGCGATTGGACGGGCACCCATTGAGAATACATCACGGATAATTCCGCCTACGCCAGTCGCAGCGCCTTGGTAAGGCTCGAGAGCTGATGGGTGGTTATGTGATTCAATTTTGAACACAACCGCTTGGTTATCACCGATATCAACGATTCCGGCGCCTTCCCCAGGCCCCTGCAGCACACGCTCGCCGCTTGTCGGGAATTTACGCAGAATCGGCTTTGAGTTTTTGTAGCTGCAATGCTCAGACCACATGACAGAAAAAATTCCGATTTCTGTGTAGTTCGGCAATCTTCCAAGAATGGATTCTATCAATGCAAACTCATCATCACTGACACCCATTTGCTGATACAGTTTCTCTTCTTTTATTTGTTCTTTACTTGGTTCAAGCAGTAGTGACATGAGTTTCCCTCCAATTTTTCACGATAGACTGGAACAATTTAAGACCGTCGGCGCTTCCAAGCAGTTCATCGACCGCGCGCTCAGGGTGAGGCATCATGCCTAATACATTGCCTTTTTCATTCACGACACCGGCAATGTCGCTGACACTTCCATTAATATTAGAGCCGTATGTGAAAGCAATTTGATTGTTTTCCTTTAATGAAGCAAGCGTCTCGTCATCACAGTAGAAATTCCCTTCACCGTGGGCAACCGGGATTGTAATCGATTGTCCCTTTTCGTAGGAAGCTGTGAATAAGGTTTCGTCGTTCTGAACAATTAATTCAACCGGACGGCAAATGAACTTCAAATCTTTGTTGCGTCTCATTGCGCCTGGCAAAAGGCCAAGCTCCTGTAAAATCTGGAATCCGTTGCAGACGCCAAGAACAGGTTTTCCTTCAGCCGCTGCTTGTTTGACAGCTGGCATAATATTCGCAAATCGGGCGATAGCGCCGCATCTTAAGTAGTCGCCGTAAGAAAATCCTCCCGGAATTAACACGCCGTCGAAGCCGTCAAGGCTTGTTTCCTCATGCCAGACGTATTCCACTTCATGGCCGAGCTCATCCTTTACAGCATGATACATATCGATATCACAGTTGGAGCCGGGTAACACAATCACCGCAAATTTCACTGTGCGACTACCTCCTCAACCTCGTATCTGTAATCTTCAATCACTGTGTTCGCAAGAAGTTTTTCGCACATTTCTTTCACTAGCACGTCAAGATCACGGTCAGATTTTTCAATGGTAAGCTCCATGTATTTCCCGATGCGCACATCTTGAACTTCGTTATAAGTCATACTGTGCAAGGCATGCTGGACAGCGCTCCCTTGTGGATCTAGTACACTTTCTTTTAAGCTGACATAAACTTTTACTTTATACATGATGAATGCCTCCCAGTCTTTTGAAAATCTCTTCGTATGCGTCGGTTAAGCTTCCCAGATTGCGTCTGAATAAATCTTTATCCAGCTTTTCGTTCGTATCTTTATCCCACAAGCGGCATGTGTCAGGAGAAATTTCATCCGCCAAAAGCACTTGCCCTTCTGCATCTAAACCGAATTCAAGCTTGAAATCTATTAATCTGACATGACAATCGTCGAAGATGCTTTGAAGCTCTTCATTTACTGTTTTTGTAATGGACTTAATGGTTTCTACCTGCTCAGGAGTCGCCGCCTTCAAAAGCCAAATATGATCTTCTGTGATGAGCGGATCACCCAGCGCGTCATCCTTGTAGTAAAACTCGATAATCGGCTGTTCAAGTTCCGTGCCTTCTGGAATGCCGAGACGTTTGGACATGCTTCCTGCCACAACATTTCTGACGACGACTTCAAGCGGCACGATCGTTACCTTTTTAATGAGCTGTTCTGTTTCAGAAATGCGCTCGATAAAATGATTGTTAATGCCCTTTGTATGAAGATGTTTGAAAATCAAGCTTGAAATCTCGTTATTTAAGCGCCCTTTTCCGCTGATTTCTGCTTTTTTCTCGCCGTTAAAGGCAGTGGCGGAGTCTTTATACACGACATATAGCGTGTTATCGTCATCGGTTTTGTAGATCTTTTTTGCTTTTCCTTCGTATAAAAGTTCATTCTTCACAATATTCACGGAAGGCCTCCTAACCCGAATGTTGGGAATTTTCAAACTGCGGCGGCTTAGAAGAAGCCGCTAAAAGCTTCTTCTATGCTAAACCTAAACGTTCAAAGATCAGATCAACATTTTTCAGATGGTAATTGTAATCAAAGCAGTCAGCAATTTTTTCCGGAGAAAGACGTGACGTGATTTTCTCTTCCGCTTCCACAAGTTCGCGGAACGGCACTTGTTTTTCCCACGCTTCCATTGCTTTCGGCTGAACTGTATCATAGGCTTCTTCACGTGTAAGGCCTGTGTCAATCAAAGCAAGCAGCACACGCTGAGAATAGATAAGGCCGAGAGTGCGGTCCATGTTGCGCTTCATGTTTTCCGGGAAGACCGTTAAGTTCTTCACGATGTTGGAGAAGCGGTTCAGCATGTAGTTCAGCGCAATTGTCGCATCCGGAAGAATAATCCGTTCTGCTGAAGAATGAGAAATATCGCGCTCATGCCATAATGGAACATTTTCGTAAGCTGTCATCATGTAGCCGCGGATCACGCGCGCCATGCCTGTCATGTTTTCAGAGCCAATCGGATTTCGTTTATGCGGCATTGCAGATGAACCCTTTTGCCCTTTCGCGAAAAATTCCTCAACTTCACGTGTTTCACTCTTTTGCAGTCCGCGGATTTCCACGGCGAATTTCTCAATGCTTGTCGCGATCAAAGCGAGTGTTGCCATATAGTCAGCATGGCGGTCACGCTGAAGGGTTTGAGTTGAAATCGGTGCTGCTTTCAATCCGAGCTTCTCACAGACATATTGTTCAACAAATGGATCAATGTTCGCATATGTGCCGACAGCGCCGGAAATCTTTCCAACCTCAATGCCTGCTTTCGCTTGTTTAAAGCGCTCAAGATTACGTTTCATTTCTTCATGCCAAAGCGCAAGTTTTAAGCCGAAAGTTGTAGGCTCAGCGTGTACGCCGTGCGTGCGCCCCATCATGACTGTGTATTTATGTTCTTTCGCTTTTTCTTTTATAATGTCAACAAATCTCTCAAGATCCTTGAGCAGAATATCGTTTGCCTGTTTTAATAAGTAGGAAAGGGCCGTATCAACAACGTCAGTTGACGTTAATCCGTAGTGCACCCATTTTCTTTCTTCGCCCAGTGATTCGGAAACGGCGCGTGTAAAAGCGACAACGTCATGGCGCGTGTCCTGTTCGATTTCTAAAATGCGGTTGATGTCAAATGACGCGTTCTCGCGCATCAGCTTTACGTCTTCTTTTGGAATGACGCCAAGCTCCGCCCACGCTTCACAGGCAAGAATCTCTACCTCCAGCCATGCTTGAAATCTGTTTTCATCCGTCCAAATCGCGGACATTTCAGGTCTTGAATAACGTTCGATCATTCTGCTTGTCCTCCGTCTCTATTCATCCATTTATTTGTGATCTCCTGAATCCATTCGTCTTCAGGCTGCTTCATAAATGTAATATGCCCCATTTTGCGGCCTTTTTTGATTTCATGTTTTCCGTATATATATAGCTTTGCCTCTTTTAAAAGCTCCGGGTCTTCCTCAACAAGCTTCACTTCATCGCCGAGAAGATTCACCATCATGCCCGGCTTCAGCAAATCTGTCTTCCCAAGCGGAAGCCCGCATACCGCTCTGATATGCTGCTCAAACTGGCTCGTCTCGCAAAGGTCCAGCGTATAATGCCCAGAATTGTGCGGTCTTGGCGCCAGTTCATTGACCAAAAGCTCTCCGTCCTCTGTCAGGAACATCTCAACAGCAAGCGGTCCGACAAGGTTAAGCTCATCTGCAAGCTTAACTGCGAGATCAGCAGCCTTCTGCTGAATCCCTTTCTCTACCCGTGCGGGCACGATGCTTTGGAAAAGAATATTGTTGTGGTGAATGTTTTCAGCTGTCGGAAATGTTGAAATTTCACCGTTTACCGATCTGACAACGATCACCGACAGTTCCATTTTAAAAGAAACCCAGCTTTCAAGAATGCAAGTTCCGTGTTCTAACAGAGCGGCTGCCTGCTCCATTTGCGCCGCTTCTTTTATCACAAATTGGCCTTTGCCGTCGTACCCGCCGCGGCATGTTTTCAGCACTGCCGGAAGCCCAAGCTCCTGTACCGCCTGTTTCAGTTCATCCTTTGTTTTGACGATGCTGTACGGTGCGACTTCACAGCCCGCGGCTTGAATTGCTTTTTTCTCTGTTTCACGGTTTTGGGTAATGAGCAGCAGCTCACTTCCTTGAGGGAGATACGCATGATCTTTTAGCCAATGCAGCGCATCATAGTCGATGTTTTCAAACTCATATGTGATGATATCGCTGATTTCAGCCAATTTTCGAATCGCTTCACGGTCATTATAATGAGCGGTAATTTCGACATCCGCAACCTGCCCGCACGGCGAATCTTTCACCGGATCAACGACCGCGACTTTATACCCCATTTGTTTGGCGGACACAGCCATCATTTTCCCAAGCTGGCCGCCGCCGATAATGCCGATTACAGCTCCCGGATAGATGATTTGTTTAGACAAGCTGATCACTGCTTTCTAACACTGTCTGTTTTGTATTTTCTCTTCTCTCATCCAGCTTACGGGCAAGGTCTTCGTCAAAAGCTGACAAAATTTGCGCCGCTAACAGGCCTGCGTTCACAGCACCCGCTTTGCCGATGGATGTTGTCGCAACAGGCACGCCTCCAGGCATTTGGACGATGGAAAGAAGTGAATCCATTCCGTTCAGCGCCTTGGACTGAACCGGAACTCCAATGACTGGCAGTGTTGTTTTCGCAGCCGTCATCCCTGGCAGATGCGCCGCTCCTCCGGCACCGGCAATGATCACCTTGATGCCTCTTTCTCTAGCAGTTTCAGCATATTCAAACATGAAATCAGGCGTCCGGTGAGCGGAAACGACCTTTTTTTCGTACGGAACATTGAGTTCGTCAAGTATGTCGCATGCGTGTTTCATTGTCTCCCAATCGGAAGTGCTTCCCATGATGATTCCTACTAGCGGCTGCATTCTGTTCCCCACCTTCTAATGCTTTAGTTTTCAGAAAATAAAAAATACCCGCTCTGCATTGCACTTATGAGGAAGCAATACAAACCGGGCATGGTACATGTATCGTCAGTCGTTCGCTTCTGCGATATATCCATGTCAGTTTTATCGATCACTTTCCTGCATAGTCCGGCAATTTACGGTTGCCGGGTAGAAACTTATGGGCCATATTCCCAAGATTATATGAGGTCGTGTTTTGATTTCATGTTTATCTTAACAACGGACATGGATAATGTCAACGATATTATCGAACGATACAAAAATTCATTCTACTAATGTTCGTGTTTTAGATCAATTTCCCTTCAAATACGATTTTTTTCCCGCACGGAACGATCTGAATTGACCCATTTTCCTTTTTTTCCATAAAAATAGGCTCTTCCATTCGCCTTACAGGCAGATATCCTTCTTCTTTCATTTGCTGAAGCACCGCATCAATCGTTTGCTGCTCTGTCACTTCAAACTTTTTCTTCTTCGGCTTTGCCATTATTCTTTAATTCTCCTCTTCTTCACCGCTTTGACCCAGAAGCCGCCGTGGATTGTTTTTGGTTCGTACGCAATAATAAAGGCTTTTGAATCAAGTGTTTTAATCGTATCATATAGCTGGAGTTCATATTTTCTCGGCGTCAGGATCTGAAGGGCTGTGCGGTCGCCTTCAAGCCCGCCTGCCACCCAATTTGTCACGCCGTAGCCTTTTTCACGGAGCTGCTTCGGAAGATCAAGATCGAGCTCCTTCGTAATCACATTGACCATAATATAGCCAAGCGCTAATTTTTCTTCTATTTTCATGCCGACAATTACGCCAAGACCGTAACCGAGCGCGTACGCGATCACATTTTGAATCTGGTCTAAGTTATCGAGCACCAGACTCAGCCCTGTCACATAAACCAGTATTTCAATCGTACTGATGCCGGCCGCTAAATAACGCTGTCCTTTCAGCGTTAAAATCATTCTTATCGTAAAAAATGACACATAGACAATATTAATAATGAGAATTATGAGAACCATGGCTATCCCATTTGATAAGATGGTTTGCATCATTTTATTCATCCCCCTACTCTTCAGCTTGCACAAAGCATTCATATTCTACTAGAGAAATGAGCCGTTTACAATCAGCTTCGCCCGTAAGCTTAAGCAAAATATTTCGACATGCTTTTATGCGTTGAACAGTAGTAGTTTACCCTCTTTCTCGCCTTTTCAAAATCAAAACAAAAAAGCCCGCTTTTCAGCAGACTCACCTCTCTATATCTATTGTCAGATCTCTTTTTTCATTTTCTGAAGGGACTTGTATTCTTTCTCAAGCTCACTCAGCGTGTAGTCAGAAAGCTGTTCCCCTCTTCCTTGATAAAATTCCGAGAGCAGTAATTTGGTTTTTAAAAATTGCTTCTTTTGTTTAATTGCTCGGCGAAGCACATCAGCCATGTCCATCATCCTCCTTAAACATAAAGGTTTTTGCGCTGGACGTTTTCAGCATTTTCCCCATCATACACGGGTTATTCCTACAAATCAACTATGTTTTTTAGATATATTTGTAAAAAGTGTGACATAAAAAAACCGGCTAGGATTAGCCGGTTTTTTCATTAAAGCGGAATCAGCGATGCCGTAAAATATTCAGAAATAAACGGCCAAGTCACTGCCGTAAACAGCAGCGCTATCGCAACCACTGCAAATACACAATAGATATAATCAATTGGTGCATCTTGTGCCGCCTGGTACACACGCTGTACATACAGCGCGATGATAAAAAAGATGGAAAACAAGATCAGCACCGTAAACAGTACTGTCAGCATTGGGACATTCACGATCGCAAAGATCAGCCAAAGGATTGAAACAGCAATTATCGGTACAAGCAATGAACCCAATACGGCAGCCGCTTCTCTGAACGTCACCTTCTGCTTCATCATATAGCGGGAGACAGCCCATATAGCAAAGACCATTACCGCGAAAAAGATCAGCAGATACACAAGAACAACTAAAAACCCGTCATAGAAAGCATGATGGCGTTCTCCGAAACCGAGCGGCCGATTCCAGCTTGCCTTTAACTGAAACCAATTCCCAATTGAAAAAATGATACTGAATATAAGCATTGAAATCAGACCGTACTTATAATGAGAAAAACCATCCGTTACGACAGTTTTCGCCGGTGATTTTAAAATCGAGAACGCAAAACCGCAATATCTGTTGATGGCCGCCCAAACAGACGCAAGCTTGTCTTTAACAGTTGATTCACCGCGTTCCTGGCGCGGTTTCTGCTTTTGTTTTTGCTTCTGCTTGCTTTGCCGGCTCGCCTTTCTGGACATTCTCGATAGCGGTTCTTCATCTGCATCTATTCTTTCACTCTGGTTAATTTCTTCTTCAAACGTTTCTTTTCTTTCTTCCGTCATGTCAGCAACTCCTATCAAAAAAATACGGCGGAATACCATTCAGCAAGAAAATAAAACACTTATATAAGGTACCGAAGCCTTCCTGAACAGTCAAGTCATTTCCATTTAAGTAAAGCATGGCGGCACATCTACATGACGGTATATCGTATGAAATGGTTTTATCTTTTGCAACAAAAAAACCAGCTGCCGGTGCAGCTGGTTTTTCAATTCTTATTTTAAGAAGATAAAGTACAGGATAAATACGACAAACAGCCCGTACATGATTGGATGAACCTCTTTTGCTTTTCCTTTGCACACCATTGTAATCGGATAGAAAATAAATCCGATGGCAATACCAGTCGCGATGCTGTACGTTAACGGCATCATGATCATGGTAAGGAAAGCAGGAACGGCCACTTCGAACTTATCCCAAGCGATTTTGCCAAGCGGCGCCACCATCAATGCACCAACAATAATAAGCGCCGGAGCTGTTACATTTGATGTAACGACTGATAGGAGCGGCGAGAAAAACGTAGCCAGTAAAAAGAGAATCCCTGTTACAATTGCGGCAAACCCTGAACGGGCACCAGCAGCGACACCTGAGCTTGATTCCACATAAGAAGTTGTTGTAGACGTACCAAGCACGGCACCGATCACAATAGAAGATGAATCAGCTAAAAGCGCACGGCCCGCACGCGGCAATTTATTTTCCTTCATTAAACCAGCTTGTGTCGCCACAGCAACAAGTGTACCAGCTGTATCAAAAAATCCGACAAACAAGAATGTTAAAATAACGATCAGCATTTGTACGGAGAAAATATCCGGGAGGTGAATCCACGCTTGTCCGAAAGTCGGCGCAAGGCTCGGCACACTGCCGACAATTTGAGTCGGAACCGGAACCAAACCGAAAATCATGCCGGCAACCGCTGTTAACAGCATCCCGATAAACACGCCTGCGTTCACGCGAAGCACCATTAAAATAACCGTGACAATCACACCGAAAATCGTTAACAGCACAGGACCGCTGTGAATATTTCCGATCGTGACGAGCGTAGAAGGATTTGCAGTAATGATTCCTGAGCCTTGCAAACCAACGAATGTAATAAACAGGCCGATCCCCGCACCGACTGCCAATTTCAGCTCAGGCGGAATGGCGTTAATGATTTTTTCACGAAAACCTGTTAAAGAAAGAGCAACGAAAATAAGACCTGAAATAAAAACACCAGACAAAGCTGCCTGCCATGAAATGCCCATACCAAGGACAACAGAAAACGCAAAAAACGCGTTCAGCCCCATACCCGGCGCGATGGCAATCGGATATCTCGCTATTACTCCCATTAAGATACAGCCTGCTGCAGACGCCAGCGCTGTCGCCGTAAAGACCGCACCCTGGTCAATTCTCAGCGCCTCCGGAAAATCTTTCACGCTCTCCAAAGCAAGCGTAATCGGATTGACGAACAGAATATATGCCATAGATAAAAAAGTCGTTAATCCGCCAATGATTTCATTGCGATAGCTGGTGCCCAGCTCATCAAACTGAAAAAACGTTTTCAAGCTATTTGACTCCCTTCACTCTTTGCTATTTATTCTGTCCTGAAAACGCCAAATAAAAAGCGCCCCAATACATTTTGGGACGCTTGACTACAGTCGGATTTCAGTTCGAATAAATAAACGTGTTTTATTTATATCAAACGAAAGAAATGTTTACGTAGTCAAGCCATTTACGGTAGCTTGGTAGAGACTTGCGAGCCATATTCCCGCGATTATACGAATTCATCTTATTTGATTTCTGTGTCTATTGTACCAACTTCATTTTGAATTGACAATATAAACAACGAACATTACTTATTAAAAAAATTGGTTTATTCGTCTATTGACTAAATTGGTAACAATGATAAAAACCGTATGTATGATTTCATACGGCTTTTCATCTTATGATGATTTTATTTTGAAGGCTGACTCACTTGATGCACTGGTACAGTAAACGAGAACGGCTCTAGTTGAATCAGGTCATTTAAAACGCCTTTATCAATATACAGACCGTATTCATTAAACTCAAAATGCTTTAAAGACAACTTATCAAGATAGGCATCATCCAGTTCAAAAGTAGATAGCATTTCTGCTGTGTCCATATTTTGCACTTCAGCTTTATTCCATTTCAAATAATAACCTTCTTCATAATAGGCCATTGGATCAGACCATGATTGCATTTTTTTCATATCACCAAGGCCAATCATTTCACCTATATTTACTAAGTCATCTTTTGACATACTTGAAGTATTAACTCCTGTGAAGCGGTAATGAACCAATACTTTCCTCCCTTCTTGTTTAATGTTCTCGATTTCAACCCCTATGTTTTGATGTTTTGTTTCAGAAAGACGATACGGCATCCCTGCATTTAGCGGGACTATTTCACTACCCTCAGCCTCAGATCTAATATCTGCAATTAATGTTAGCTTTTTCGCCTTTGGATTAATTGGTGATTCTAACTGTGTTTGTCCTTTTGCTCTTACCGTTCTCTCGTTTACCTTTATGCGATCTCCAAGTTCGATGTTTGACTCTGACATCTCATATGTGTTTCCTAAATCATCTTTAACTTCGTTAATTTCAACCGTATCATGCTTTGCTATGCCTTGATAATCGATTGTAAATTGAAGGACAGATCCAAGTTTCCCGTTTTCCACTTGAATATTGGAAAATTGATAACGATTATGATAAGCCGATATAACTTTTGAGCTTTCTAAATAACCCGCATTCTTTTTGGTAATAGGCAGTTTGAATCTCCAATTTCCCTGTATTTCATTGATATGAGTAATTACAAAGGGCACGGTTTCCCCATTTTTTATTTCAGTACCATTTGTATAAATCCTTAATTGTCCTGCGTATTGCTTGTTATTTAATTTTTTAAGCATTAAGGAATCGTAGTTGATTGAAAAGTTGTCGTTATAACTCGTTTCGTCGACATCATACATGATCTCTTTTTCATCTGACTGGAAGTTATCAACAGTGAAGTTATAAACAAGCTGTCCGGCATCGTAATAGGAGCTGTTTACAGAAACAGTGATTCCCCTGGACTCTGCTTTTTCATTTAAAGCTGTGACCAAATTGCTTTTAAACAATGATAGACCAACTTTATCTTGAAAATCCTTATAAATTTGTCCGACAACGGGTATGCTTCCCATCGCTTTGTTTACAGAAGGCAGAAAAAGACCAGATGATAAATACAATATACATACCACAGCAGCAATAGCCATTCCATTTGTAATAGTTCGTGCCCATTTAAAACGGCGCCTTGTGTTACTTTCATTTTCAGCACGAACGACAGCTTGATGTATTGCCTTTTTGAGTGCTTTCTTTGGCACTTCAATGTCATCAAATATCTGCTTCATTTGGTGTTTGTCCATTTGTTTTGATCCTCCTTTTCCAGCTCCTGTTTCAATGCTTTTCTCGCTCTATGTAAATGGGTTTTAATTGTGCCTTCTGCCATTCCTGTTTGTTCAGCTATCATTGAAATCGAATAATCTTGAAAATAATAGAGCTGAATTGTTAACTGAACATGTTCATCAAGTGTATCCAGCGCATTGCGCAAGTCTATATATTCTTCAATATTCCTTTGGTCCGTGCCAGTGTCATGATGGCTTTCAAACGGAACTAATTCCCCCTTCTTTTTCTTCATTGCAAAAATTGAATTAATAAGAATTCGGGTGAGCCACGTTAAAAAATACTTTGGCTCTTTTAGTTTTTCTATACTGATAAAAGCTTTATAAGCTGTTTCCTGTACAGCATCAAGTGCATCTTCTTTATTTCTTAAATAGAGATAAGCTGTTTTATATAAAGTCTCCTGATGTGCCAGCATAAGTTTTTCAAAGGCCCGTGCATTTCCTTTTCTCGCCTTTGTAATCAATCTGTCTTCCTTCACCTTATCCACCTCCTATGTTGTTAGATACGAAAACTGTCGAAACGGTTTCAAAAAGTTAACAAAAAAAACGCCCCTTTTGAAAAAGGGACGTTTTTCTCATTGTTATTTACTTATTCCCACTCAATCGTCGCAGGCGGCTTACTTGTAATATCGTACACCACGCGGTTAATGTGCTTCACTTCGTTTACGATACGTGTCGAAATGACTTCAAGCACATCCCACGGGATACGCGCCCAGTCAGATGTCATGCCGTCGATTGATGTAACGGCACGGATTCCGATTGTGTAATCATATGTTCTTGCGTCACCCATAACACCAACGCTGCGGATGTCAGGAAGAACAGTGAAGTATTGCCAGATATCACGCTCTAAGCCGTGATTTGCAATTTCTTCACGCAAGATTGCATCTGATTCACGAACGATTTCAAGTTTTTCTTCTGTTACTTCGCCAAGAACACGGATTCCGAGGCCCGGTCCTGGGAACGGCTGACGCCATACGATTTCATCCGGAATGCCGAGCTCTGTGCCAAGCGCGCGCACTTCGTCTTTGAAGAGCGTATTTAACGGCTCGATCAGCTCAAACTGCATGTCTTCAGGAAGTCCGCCGACATTGTGGTGAGATTTGATCGTTTGCGCCGTTGCTGTACCGCTCTCGATGATATCTGTGTAAAGCGTACCTTGTGCAAGGTAGTCGATGCCTTTGAGCTTGTCCGCTTCATCATCAAACACGTAAATGAATTCATTACCGATGATTTTGCGTTTTTGTTCAGGATCAGAAACGCCTTTTAGTTTGTTTAAGAATCGATCTTTTGCGTCTACTTTAATCACATTCATGTTAAAGCCTTCGCTGAATGTTTTCATAACACCCTCAGCTTCGCCTTTACGGAGAAGACCATGGTCTACAAAGATACAAGTCAGCTGGTCGCCGATCGCTTTATGAATCAAAACAGCAACAACAGAGGAATCAACGCCGCCGCTTAGCGCGCAAAGAACCTGTTTGTCTCCGACCGTTTCACGGATTTTTTGCATTTCGATTTCGATAAAGTTCTCCATTGACCATTCGCCTTCGCATTCGCAAACACCGAATACAAAGTTTTTCAGAAGATCATTGCCGTATTCAGAGTGGCGCACTTCCGGGTGGAACTGAACGCCATACCATTTTTTGTCCGCTTTGCTCATTGCTGAGTTCGGGCAGTGATGGCTTGTCGCGTCAACAGTGAAGCCTTCAGGAACTTCTACAACCAAATCGCCGTGGCTCATCCAAACCACTTGTTCGTTTGGAAGATCTTTGAACAAATCAGGTGTGCCTTCGATGCGGATGTTTGCTTTTCCGTATTCACGCTGGCTTGCCGCTTCAACTTTACCGCCAAGGTAATGAGTCATCAGCTGCATGCCGTAGCAAATTCCCAAAACAGGAATATCAAGCTCGAAGATTTTCTCGTCACAGCGGAAAGAGTTTTCATCATACACACTGTTTGGACCGCCGGATAAAATAATTCCTTTTGGATTCATTTTTTTAATTTCTTCAGCCGTCAATGTATGTGGATGCAGCTCGCTGTATACACCGAATTCACGGATACGGCGTGTAATCAGCTGGTTATACTGACTGCCGAAATCAAGGACAAGAATCATTTCATTCACTAACTTTGTCATGGTTGTCACCTAATCTCCTCTAAGTTTTTTGACACAGAAAAAAACGAGGACAGATATGAAGCTCGCTCCGCCCTCTTTGGCAAGGCCGTTTGCCGGAGTCAGGCCAACTCGCTCCCAGACTCCGATAATATTCACTAATTCTAACAACACGTTGATAAGCGGTCAAGACCATCTTCTTTTAATTAAATTTTCCCATAACTCTCTGGAATCATTCCAAAGCGCTGAAGAATCTTCATTTCTGTAAAGCGCCCTTTCATAGCTTAATGTCAGCTTTGACATGTCTTCTATGTCGTATTTTTCATCGATTCGTTTTGCATAATCACGCAGCGTTTCACTGCCTCGTTTCGGCAGCCCTTTTCTCTTCAGTTGTTTCAGCAGCGCGTCATATGCCTCAAAAAACGCGTGCTGATCGCTGCGCCGCTTCAATTTCCTCACGGCGAAAACAGGAATCCATAATGAGCGGAAAACATACAGCAATACAGCTGCCACCAGGAGGACTGCAAGAACCGCAAGCGCTGCATACAAGCCCGCACCGGCATTGGTATGCGAAGCGGACGGCTTTTTAGAAACAGCTGGCTCCCGCTTTTCCTTTTGTTTTTCCTCTTTTTGCGGCTGTTTTTTCTCTTCTTTCTGTTTCTCTTTTGCTTTCTTCGGCGAGCTGCTGTTATCGCTGCCGGAGTCCTTTGTGTCAGAAGAAGTAAATTCAGCCGGATTTGTAAACCCTTTAGTCGGCTCAAATGTAACCCAGCCCTGTTCCGGGAAATACACCTCTACCCAGGAATGGGCATTGTTATTTGTCACTTCGTAGATGCTGCCATTTTTGTTTCCTGCTTCTTTGTATTCGCCGGACGTATAACCCTTTACCCAGCGGGCCGGAATCCCGGCCGAGCGCAAGAGCACCACCATGGCGGAAGAAAAGTTATCACAATAACCCATTTTCGTTTCAAAGAGAAATTGATCGACATAATCTTCATCATTCTTCGGAATGGTCACGTTTTCTGTTTCATATGTGAACGCATTTGACCCTAAATAGTCCTCAACCGCTTTCACCTTATCAAACATATTGTCGTGATCCTGAGTCAGTTTGACCGCAAGGGTTCTCACCCGCTCTGGCAGTGAATCTGGAAGCTGCATGTAGCGATCGCTGAATGTGTACTCCTCACTGTTTTTTCTCACTTTTACCTTTCTCAGTTCATCCAGCTTATAGACCGGGGAATTGTACGCTACAGTATAATTCCCCATATTTCTGATTTCACCGGCTTGTTCACTGATCGGAGAAATTTGCTCCGTGTTGCCGTTCATTTCAAGTGAGACAGCCTGCTTTGGCTGAATGGTTTCCGCACCAATCGGATACATCAGATGGTTATACCCGTAGTGCTTATCGATTTTTACACGGACGGTGCGGCGCTCTGTCGCAACCTTATGGTCAAACCACAGATTTTCAACTTTTCCATTGCTAAGCTGATACGACATGCCTGTGTCTGTTTCAATCCAGCCTTTTCCGGTATACGTGTCCTTCGTTTCCACACGGAAATACGTACGCTCTTTTCCCTGCCATGTAAAAACAGGTGTAGCATCCTGCTGGAACGGGCCGCCGAGTGATTCATCATGATTCCCGTATCCGATTTTGCTTTCCCCTGCAGACACGCGGTCTTGATGAGTGATTTTTTTAAGAAAAGGCACCGGATCAGGCCAGGCCGGCTCTGATTTTGGAGCGGCGAGTCCGAATCCCGTTGCAGCCAAAACCAATACAGATAAAGGAAGAAACCATTTCAGGACAGATGTTTTTGGCAGTGTGATTCTTTCCATCAGCTTAATGCGTTCCAAGTATAAAAGGCCCAGCATAAAGAAGCCGATCAGCACGATACGGATGACGGCAAAAGTGGCATCATATGGCGTAAAGGTATCAAGAATCGTAATATACGCTACTGTCATCAAAAAGAAAAACAAAATTCTTCTCTGGTAAATCACCCAATAATGCAGGAGATAGACCAGCAGCCACAGCAGCACAAAAAACAGCAGGGTCCGAAATGAAGGAATCATGTCATTCCATTGCCCAGATTGAATCAGCGTGATATTCAGATAGACATCCTGCAAAAAAGAGCTGACCCAGCTCAAGTCGAATATAGATCCTTGATAAAACAGGAGGTGTATCGAGATCAATGTAAATATGACACAAAAAGGAACGGTGACAAACCACCTCATCCTGAAAAAAGTCAGCAGAAACGTCAAGCCGATAAAGACACTAAAAAAGCCTGTATGTTTCGTTTCAGTAAAACTGTCAAGCGGCCTGAGCCACTCCCACAGCAATAAAAAAGCCAGAAAATAAAATAACAGCAAGCTCAAACGGCTTCCCTTCTGATCATCGTGCGGCATGTGAACCAGTCACCTCTCTTTCTAAACAACACGCGAAACTCGCCCGCCCCTCATGACCCGAACTCTGATTTGGCGTTTCATCATGCGTTCAATCATGACATTTTCAGCTTGAGAGAGCTCAGCATCTTTCTCTTTTGCCAGTATCACCGTAACCCGGCCGCCTCCTATTTCTGCGAGGTGCAGCATATCTTCCGTTAACTGTCCCGTGACAACAACTTGATCAGCTTGGCGAACAGATGGCTTTCCCAGCTCTTCCCGTGCATGTCGGCTTATCGGGTCTGCCGCATCACAATGAGCGATGGCTAAATGCCGAAGCATATACTTAAAATGCTGATCCCCTTCCTGAATAGGGAAAATGTTTTTTTCCTTCCCGATGGAAGCCAAGCCAGCGCCCGCGCCGTTTTTTAAAACAGAATGAAGAATCGAAGCTGTCACTGAAACGACCTCTTCGAATGCTTCTGAGGAAAAACGGTCCATCAGCAGAAATAGATTTTTGCTGCGAGAAGGCTCAAATTCCTTCGTCATCAGCTGGCTCCGCCGTGCAGAAGTCTTCCAATCTAACGCAGCAAACCGGTCTCCCGGCTGATAATTCCGCACACTTGCTGCGACTGAGGAATGGTGCTGATGAATAGGAGAAGAACCGCTTACACCCTCTTCCTGATGCCTCTCATTCACCTGATAGGAAAAACGCTGAAAGAATGGATAAACAAACAGGGTATCATCCAGCTCAAAAAATGCTGTTTTTTCAATCAAGCCAAGAACATCCCCGGTTCGCACCCTGACAGAATGAAAGTGATGCTCTCCGCGCGGTACCCGAGCTAATTCATACGACATCGTCATGCTCCGTTTAAACCAAGGAAAAACGAGCCGTTTGGCCGCGGCTCCGTCTCGGTTGAAGGACTCAATTCCTTCTGGCAGGCAATCTTCAATTACCATATACATCAGCGGAAACGGCAGCTTTCTTCTCAGCGTAACCGTTACGCCCAGCCTGTCCCCCGCATGCAATTGTGTTTTATCCATTTGCCTTGAAACCTGAAAAGAACGGAGCGGATACAAGGCCAGCAGCCCGGCATACAAGACAAAAGGGAGAAACGCGTAAAACAAAAACCAGCTGACAAAGCCGCCCTGAAACATCGCATAAGAAAAAACAGCAGCCGTCAATAAAGTTAATATAATCAGCTTCCAACCATAAACGAGCCATTGCCATTTCTTATTCATCAGCGGACCGACGACCTTTGAATCGGCACCTTCACAGCTGACATGATCTCCCTTACGATCGCTTCTGCCTGAATCCCTTCAAATTTTGCCTCAGGATGAAGCATCATCCGGTGCGGCAGCGTGAAAGGAGCTAAATATTGAATATCATCCGGGATGACATAGTCGCGATGATGCAGCAGCGCGTATGCCTGTGCCGCTTTCATGAGGGCGATTGAGCCGCGCGGACTGACGCCTAATTGAACAGAAGGATGCTGTCTCGTTTTCTGCACGATTTCAACGATATATTCCTTAATGCTGTCATCAGCACGGACATTTTGCACTTCCCTCTGTAAACGGATGAAGTCTTCTTTTGCAATGACCGGCTCAAGCGTCTCAATCGGATGGCTTTTTTCCTGAAGAGATAAGACGTCAAGCTCTTCATTAAAGGACGGATAACCCATCCGAAGTTTGAATAAAAAACGGTCAAGCTGAGCTTCAGGCAAAGGATAGGTTCCTTCATATTCGACCGGGTTTTGCGTTGCCATCACAAAAAACGGAGCGGCAAGCTGCATCGTATGGCCATCTACCGTGACGCTTCCCTCTTCCATCGCTTCGAGCAAAGCCGACTGTGTCTTCGGAGAGGTACGGTTGATTTCATCAGCCAGCACGATATTTCCCATAATCGGGCCGGGACGATATTCAAATTCCATCGTTTTCGCATTATAGATAGATACCCCTGTTACATCAGATGGCAGCAAATCCGGAGTGAATTGGATTCTTTTGAAATCAGCGCCGATTGACTTTGCCAGCGCGCGGACCATCATCGTTTTTCCGACTCCGGGTACATCCTCAAGCAGCACATGCCCTTTGGCAAGAAGGGCTGCTAAGCTGAGTATGGCGATGTCTCGTTTTCCAACCATTACTCTATTAATATGTTCAACTGCTTTCCCCAGCAAAGGATGCAGGTCTTCTTGATATGCCATTCTTTTCCTCCTAGTCATCTACAAAATTCATCATAATGTAACCTAACTTTACCACAAAAAGCAATCTGTATAAAAAAACGATTCTAGCAAATTGTTTCCAATAAAGCTGGCCAAAACACACAAAAAAGCTTCCTGTGGCAGGAAGCTCAATTATTTGTGTTCTAAAGGCTCCATATGAACATGCGAATAATCAATCGCATGCTCCTCCTTCATTCTCCGCTCAATTTCATTGGCTATATCGTGGCTTTCCGTAATATTTAAATCTGCCGATACCTCAACCACCACATCAACATGAACCGTACTGCCCAAGTATCTTGCTTTTATGTCTTTTAAACGGCTCACACCGGAGATTTTTTCGATTGTCTGTTTATAAGCAGAAATGTCCTTTATGTCGAATCCATCTGTCAAAGAGTGAGATGACTCTTTAAAAATATCCCATGCGGTCTTGCAAATAAGCAGACCGATCACAAACGCAGTGACCGTATCAATCCAAGCAAGATGGAATTGAGCAGCCACAATGCCGATAAATGTGCCGATACTGACGAATGCGTCTGATTTATTATCAGCAGCCGCAGCAAGGAGCGCCTGGCTCTTCACCTTTTTGGCCAGCCTTTTATTGTACCGGTAAACGATCAGCATCAGGACTGCCCCGCCCGCTGCCGTCCAAGCCGCAATCATATCCGGCGTCTCTTGTTTAGCAGAAAAAATAGATTCTCCGGCGCTGAACAGCACTTGCAGTCCGACAACCATCATAATAAACGATGCGATAAGCGATGCAATCGTTTCCGCTCGAAAGTGGCCGTATGGATGATCTTCGTCAGGAGGCTTTTGAGAGATGCGCAGGCCAATCAGCACAGCAACAGAAGCAATAATGTCAGTTGTGTTATTTAACCCGTCTGCCGTAAGTGCTTCCGAGTGAAAAAGATAACCGATGATCAGTTTAATTGCGGAAAGAACAAGATACGCGGCAATGCTGACCAGCGCTCCGGATTCTCCCTTTTTCAGTTCATCATATCTCTCCATACAAAACCTCCTCCCCGCTCACATTTGGCTATTATTATCTTACAAAGCTGAACCGCAGTGGGTCTACAGAAACATGATTCACCCGCCACAGAAAAATAGTGACGATGGAACTCTTTTTCACTCATCCAATTTATTTGCTCCGCCAAAAAGCCCATCAGATCCAATGACACCAGCGCTTCTCGCATTCTATCGAATTGTAAATAGTACACAAAATCACACAGCGAATAAAAAACGAAACATTTTTTCCACACATTCGCTGAAAGCGCAAACAAAACACTACAAATTTGAAATAAGCTGGTATATTTTCTTACACGAATTTTCGACAAACTGTATATTTATGATAGAGTTTCAATTATCATAATATTCAGTAATGATTGCATTTTAAAAGGAGGTAACTTATGAACCAGTCTCAATCAGGATTAAAAAAGGAATTAAAGACCCGCCATATGACAATGATTTCGATTGCCGGTGTAATCGGAGCCGGCCTATTTGTAGGCAGCGGTTCAGTGATTCACTCGACCGGTCCGGGTGCCGTTGTTTCTTACGCGTTAGCCGGATTATTGGTGATTTTTATTATGAGAATGCTCGGTGAGATGTCTGCCGTAAACCCGACGAGCGGATCGTTTTCTCAATACGCTCACGACGCCATCGGACCGTGGGCAGGATTTACAATCGGCTGGCTGTACTGGTTTTTCTGGGTGATCGTCATCGCGATCGAAGCCATTGCCGGTGCTGGCATTATTCAATACTGGTTCCATGATATTCCGCTGTGGCTGACAAGTTTGATCTTGACCATTGTGCTCACCCTGACAAACGTCTACTCCGTTAAGTCTTTCGGTGAGTTTGAATATTGGTTCTCCCTCATTAAAGTTGTGACTATCATTGCTTTTCTAATCATTGGTTTTGCCTTTATTTTTGGCTTTGCACCGGGCAGTGAGCCAGTCGGTTTATCGAATCTTACAGGCAAAGGCGGATTTTTCCCGGAAGGCATCAGCTCCGTATTGCTCGGCATTGTCGTTGTCATCTTCTCTTTTATGGGAACTGAAATCGTTGCCATTGCAGCAGGGGAAACATCCAACCCGATCGAATCTGTGACAAAAGCCACCAGATCCGTTGTATGGCGCATCATCGTCTTTTACGTGGGCTCAATCGCCATTGTCGTGGCGCTGTTGCCATGGAATTCAGCAAATATTTTAGAAAGCCCTTTCGTCGCTGTACTTGAGCATATAGGAGTGCCCGCAGCCGCACAGATTATGAACTTTATCGTCCTCACAGCCGTACTCTCTTGCCTGAATTCAGGTTTGTATACCACATCCAGAATGCTGTATTCTCTTGCAGAAAGAAACGAAGCGCCGCGCCGTTTTATGAAATTGAGCAAAAAAGGCGTTCCCGTACAAGCCATTGTGGCCGGGACATTTTTCTCTTATATCGCGGTCGTAATGAACTATTTTTCACCGGATACCGTCTTTTTATTCTTAGTCAACTCATCAGGCGCAATCGCTTTACTCGTCTATCTTGTCATCGCTGTTTCCCAGCTGAAAATGCGGAAAAAACTCGAAAAAACAAACCCAGAAGCATTGAAGATCAAAATGTGGCTCTTCCCTTTCCTAACCTACTTGACCATCATCGCCATTTGCGGAATTTTAGTATCCATGGCGTTTATTGATTCCATGAGAGACGAGCTGCTGCTGACAGGCGTCATCACGGGAATCGTTCTGATTTCTTACCTTGTGTTCAGAAAACGCAAGGTGAGCGAGAAAGCGGCTGCCAACCCAGTTACACAGCAGCAGCCCGATATCCTGCCTTAATGCTGATCAAATCCTAAACGGCCTGCCGTTTAGGATTTTGTTATTTTCTTCTTCGGGCGGGCTGCAGCACGAAGATTTTTTGTAACCATCACGTCCTTATTGTCATTAACTATAGTACCAATTTGGAAAATTTAGATAAGGACAGATGAAAATGACACTTGAAAAATTTGTGGATGCTCTCCCAATCCCAGATACACTAAAGCCAGTACAGCAATCAAAAGAAAAAACATACTACGAAGTCACCATGGAGGAATGCACTCATCAGCTCCATCGCGATCTCCCTCCAACCCGCCTGTGGGGCTACAACGGCTTATTTCCGGGGCCGACCATTGAGGTTAAAAGAAATGAAAACGTATATGTAAAATGGATGAACAATCTTCCTTCCACGCATTTCCTTCCGATTGATCACACCATTCATCACAGTGACAGCCAGCATGAAGAGCCCGAGGTAAAGACTGTTGTTCATTTACACGGCGGCGTCACGCCAGATGATAGTGACGGGTATCCGGAGGCTTGGTTTTCCAAAGACTTTGAACAAACAGGACCTTATTTCAAAAGAGAGGTTTATCATTATCCAAACCAGCAGCGCGGGGCTATATTGTGGTATCACGATCACGCCATGGCGCTCACCAGGCTAAATGTCTATGCCGGACTTGTCGGTGCTTATATCATTCATGATCCAAAGGAAAAACGCTTAAAACTGCCTTCAGACGAATACGATGTGCCGCTTCTTATCACAGACCGCACGATCAATGAGGATGGTTCTTTGTTTTATCCGAGCGCACCGGAAAACCCTTCTCCGTCACTGCCTAATCCTTCAATCGTTCCGGCTTTTTGCGGAGAAACCATACTCGTCAACGGGAAGGTATGGCCATACTTGGAAGTCGAGCCAAGGAAATACCGATTCCGTGTCATCAACGCCTCCAATACAAGAACCTATAACCTGTCACTCGATAATGGCGGAGAGTTTATTCAGATTGGTTCAGATGGAGGGCTCCTGCCGCGATCTGTTAAACTGAATTCTTTCAGCCTTGCGCCTGCTGAACGTTATGATATCATCATTGACTTCACAGCATATGAAGGAGAATCGATCATTTTGGCAAACAGCGCGGGCTGCGGCGGTGACGTCAATCCTGAAACAGATGCGAATATCATGCAATTCAGAGTCACAAAACCATTGGCACAAAAAGACGAAAGCAGAAAGCCGAAGTACCTCGCCTCATACCCTTCGGTACAGCATGAAAGAATACAAAACATCAGAACGTTAAAACTGGCAGGCACCCAGGACGAATATGGCAGACCCGTCCTTCTGCTTAATAACAAACGCTGGCACGATCCCGTCACAGAAGCACCAAAAGTCGGCACAACTGAAATATGGTCGATTATCAACCCGACACGCGGAACACATCCGATTCACCTGCATCTCGTCTCCTTCCGTGTATTAGACCGGCGGCCGTTTGATATCGCCCGTTATCAAGAAAGCGGGGAATTGTCCTATACCGGTCCGGCTGTCCCGCCGCCGCCAAGTGAAAAGGGCTGGAAAGACACCATTCAAGCGCATGCAGGTGAAGTCCTAAGAATCGCGGCGACATTCGGTCCGTACAGCGGACGATACGTATGGCATTGCCATATTCTAGAGCATGAAGACTATGACATGATGAGACCGATGGATATAACAGATCCCCATAAATAATCCGACAAACTTGCCTCTAGCAGGCAAGTTTTTTCTTTATGAAACCTTCGGCCCTATTTATCGTATTACGTAAAAACAGCAAAAAGGAGCTGCTTTTTATGCTGACACACGACCTACATGAAAAAATAAAGCAATACATTTCCATTTATGCTGAATTAAAATCAAAATTAAAATGGAAAGTTTCACAAGACCAGATATTAATGCTCATTTCTTCTGCATATATTGTGAATAAAAGAGAGTTTGATTTTCAGCGCTTTTATGATTTGAGCAGCTATATCAAATCAAACATCGGCAGCTTCTCAACACTCAATTCACACCACCGCTTTACTGTTGCATCTATTCTGGACATTCATTTTCAGCATGAGGCAAAACAAACATTTCATACATTTCATACTTTTATCGATGTATACAATGAAATGGTGAAGCTAGGATATAAGCGGGATATGTTCACATACCTTTCCGCTCTGATCTTGCTCACTGGAAAATCTGAAACGACAAACCAAAAAGAACAGATGAACATGGGGCTAGCTGTTTATCAGCAGATGAAAAAAAATCATTATTTCCTCACTTCAACTCAGAATGTTCCGCTTGCCGTACTGCTTGGAGAAAACGGAGAAGGTTTGCAGGCGCTACAGAAGGCGGAAACATGCTATCAGCTGCTGGCAGCCAACGGCTTTAAAAAAGGACAGTACTTACATCAGGTCAGTCATATTCTGGCCTTGCAAAGTGAAAAAGAGCCCGAAATGCTTGTTTCCGCTTGCAAACAGATATATCAATCGATCACTGAATCTGTCAAAAAACCAAAGGATTATCATTATCCAGACCTTGCTCTCCTCACCTTTCTGGAGGAGCCAGATATCAAAACCGTTTTGTGCATCACTGACGAATTAAACCAGGAAAAAGCTTTTAAATGGCAAAAGGAAATGAATTTTAAAATTGCTGTCAGCCTCTATCTCAGTGAGCATATGGAGAAAAATCTGCTGATGGAATCAGGACTATACACCGCTATCGAAACAGCCATTCAAGCGCAGCAGGCAGCCGCGACAGCTGCCATCATCAGCTCAACAGCAGCCAGCCATACTCATGATGGAAACTAAAGGAGGAGAAACATGCCATACATCACATTAGAAGATCAGACACGCCTTTACTATGAAACACACGGGAACGGGACGCCGATCCTGTTTATACATGGGGTGCTGATGAGCGGACAATTTTTCCACAAACAATTTTCGGCGCTTTCTGCCAATTATCAATGTATTCGTCTTGATCTTAGAGGACACGGCGAATCTGACAAAGTGCTTCATGGGCACACCATTTCCCAATATGCCCGTGACATAAGGGAATTTCTAAATGCAATGGAGCTTGACCATGTCGTTCTTGCCGGCTGGTCAATGGGCGCTTTTGTCGTATGGGATTATCTCAATCAGTTTGGGAATGATAATAACATTCAAGCCGCTGTGATCATCGATCAATCCGCTTCCGACTATCAATGGGAGGGCTGGGAACACGGTCCATTTGATTTTGACGGCTTAAAAACAGCGATGCACGCCATTCAAACTGACCCGCTGCCTTTCTACGGAAGCTTCATCCAGAATATGTTCGCAGAACCGCCTGCCGAGACCGAAACAGAATGGATGCTGGCAGAAATCCTCAAACAGCCGGCTGCCATTTCTAGCACGATTTTATTTAACCAAACGGCCGCTGATTACCGGGGCACCCTCCAAAACATCAATGTGCCGACATTGTTGTGCTTCGGGGAAGACAAGAAATTTTTCTCTACAGCAGCTGGAGAACACTTGCGCAGCAATATTCCAAACGCGACACTCGTTACCTTTTCTAAAAGCAGCCATTGCCCGTTTTTAGAAGAGCCAGATGCTTTTAACAGCACAGTCCTCTCCTTTTTAGATGGGGTTATTGGAAAGTCATAAAGAAAAAGGAATTAGGAGATTAGGGAAAAGTATGAGACAATAAGAAATGTGCAGTAAAATACATGAGGGAAGAAGTGACTTTATGTCTTACTATAACAAACGAAATCAAGAACCGCTGCCAAAAGAAGATGTGAGTACTTGGGAATGCACAAAAGAAGACTGTAATGGCTGGACCCGAAAAAACTTCGCCAGCAGTGATACGCCATTGTGCCCTTTGTGCGGAAGTAAAATGGTCGACGGCATCCGTTCATTAGTGAATCTCCAAAACAACAGCCAAACGAAAACAAGCTAGTTCTTCCCTATAACAAATGCAGTCTCCTTCAAGCAAACAAACCCCGAACGGAGACAAAATTCTATATTTCAGAATAAAAGCCTCTTATTGCAAGAGGCCAAATACGAAGAAAGAAGCCCAAAACTGTAAACGTTTAGGGCTTTTTTGTCTGTTTTAATGGTATAATATGGATATAAGAGGAGGGATAACGTGATCTCAAACCAGCAGCAAAAAGACTTGAAAAAAAGAGCTGCGTTCAAAAAGCTGAATGTTGCAATGAACTTCTATGTTGAACTTCTGTTTTTGTCGGTCCCTCTGATTCATATCTTTAAATGGCTCGGATCATTAGCCCTGCACCTCATCCATTAAAAAAGCCACTCAGCTCATGCCGAGTGGTCTTTATTAGTTAATCACAGAAAAGCTGTTGATGATGCCGTTCGGATTTTCCCATACTTTTTTGAAGGTCTTATTTTCAAGGCTATAGGAATAAATCGTCCGCACCTTAGCTTCACGCCCTGTTTCGTCCTTCAGCTTTTTAGCCCCCTTGGCTTCGGCAAGAAAATAAATGTTCTTCCCATCCTTAGAAAACTGAGGCTGTGCGTCAATTAACAGCTTAAATGATTTCTGATTTGAGATGATGCTTTCATATTTTTTCGTATTCGCATTGAGCATTTGAATAGAAGCGGTTTGCTCCGTTCCTTTTTGCGTATATGATGTGAATAAAATACGTTTATCATCATCAGAAACAGCAATATCGCTGATAAATTGGTTCAGGCTTTTCAGCTCATTAAATTTATGTTGACGGCCTTCCGCAAAATGAATCGTTGTCGGTTCAGGGTCGATGCCCTTTTCGTTTGCTTCATCTGTTTTCTTGTAGTCTTCTTCTACAGAATAATGAAGCAATGCAAATGAATCGTTTTTTTGGTTATAAAAGAAGCTGCTGACGGTGTCATCTTGATCATTAGCGGCAGGATAAAGATTTTTGTACTTTTTCGTTTTTAGATCAAAAGCGGCGATCCGAAAATTGCTTTCGTCCGCTTTTCCTAAGCGGAAATAGATGGTTGAACGGTCCTTTGATAAAAACAAACTGTCCGCACTCTCCGCGCCTTTATAAAGCATCGTCTTTTTATTAGACTTTAGATCCAGTTTAAAAAGCCTCATTTCATTCTGTTCATTATTGCCCGTATAATAGAGCACCTGCTGTTTTTGATCCAAGGCAAATGCCGGATAGCTGGTCAGCTTCTCCTCATGGATCACCTTGTCATTTTCATAATACTTTGTCATCAGATTCGTATCTGTAATTGAAACCAGCAGCTCATCACCGCTTTCGGTATTGACTGAAACATCAGCAGCCTTTTCATGGCCTTTATCCTTTGTAACATAAAACGCAACCCCCGCGGCAGCTGCCGCTATTATCACTGCTAACAATAATATGATTCTTTTTTTCATCTTTTATCTCCACCAATAGAAAAAGCAAGAATGTGACTTCTTGCTTTCCAGATTATATATGTACATTAATAGCTGTAATGCCCCGCTACTTTACCTTTGCTTAATGGATATCCAAGCGCTTTAAACGCTTTAGGGCTAACATCCAGCACTGCATTAGGCATTCTGCCAACATCATTTTTATAAACCGTAATCACCTTTTTAGGCTTCGCTTTTGCATAAGCTCTGATTTTTGTCCCGTTTCTAGGAACATCAAATCCGATTTTGGTCGCACAATCCCAATGTCCAAGTTTCTTACCTGAAGAGCCTTTTTTCCCGACTCCATTATACCAAGTAATATTTCCGTTCACATGTTTCGCACTGGCATCTGATGAAAAACTAAAAGCTCCCAAAGTACTTCCTACTAAGATAAAAGCGGCTAAAATGACTTTCTTCAACATTTCGTCCCCCTGTTTGTTAACATCTAGGAAGATTATACACGATCAACCAGCTATTTTTTATTTCAGTATCCTTACAGTAATGTTACAAAGTCAAAAAGTTACCCCTGCTAAATTAAACCATGGAAGATTATCCTATTATAATAGCGGTATTAGCGTTATAATTATTGATAGAGTAGTTGTCGCATTCAATATGAACGAACCATTACCGTATTGTTCAAACCAAATTCATAGCTATGTAAACGATTGATACTCTCATATAAAGAAAAAAGAGTGTGCGAGACCCTTTTTTCTTCAAAGTTTCTTTTTTCAAAAAAACGTAGATTATATTATATAAAAATTTCATTTCTTTTTTGGTTTTAAAAATGGCGATTTTGTGAACAGTTCATATTGACCGGTGCGGAATTACTCACATCAAAAGTTATAGGAGTGGTAATCCATGAAGGCAGCAAGATGGCATAACCAAAAGGATATCCGTATTGAACATATCGAAGAGCCAAAAACGGAGCCGGGAAAAGTAAAGATCAAAGTCAAATGGTGCGGCATCTGCGGAAGTGATTTACACGAATATCTGGGCGGCCCGATCTTTATTCCGGTTGACAAACCGCACCCATTAACAAATGAAACGGCACCTGTCACAATGGGGCATGAATTCTCCGGTGAAGTTGTCGAAGTCGGAGAAGGCGTTGAAAATTATAAAGTTGGAGACCGCGTCGTAGTCGAGCCGATTTTTGCTACACACGGCCACCAAGGCGCCTACAACCTTGATGAACAAATGGGATTCCTCGGCTTAGCCGGCGGAGGAGGCGGTTTCTCTGAATACGTCTCTGTAGATGAAGAGCTTTTGTTCAAACTTCCTGATGAATTATCATATGAACAAGGCGCGCTCGTTGAACCTTCTGCAGTTGCTCTATACGCTGTCCGCTCAAGCAAACTCAAAGCTGGCGACAAAGCGGCTGTATTCGGCTGCGGCCCGATCGGACTTCTTGTCATTGAAGCGCTGAAGGCTGCCGGTGCAACTGATATTTACGCTGTTGAGCTTTCTCCTGAACGCCAGCAAAAAGCTGAGGAGCTTGGCGCGATCATCGTTGATCCGTCTAAAACAGACGATGTAGTCGCTGAGATTGCAGAACGTACAGGAGGCGGTGTTGACGTAGCATTCGAAGTCACTGGTGTCCCAGTGGTGTTACGACAAGCCATCCAGTCCACTACTATTGCCGGTGAAACCGTCATCGTCAGCATTTGGGAAAAAGGTGCTGAAATCCATCCGAACGATATCGTGATCAAAGAACGTTCAGTAAAAGGGATTATCGGATACCGCGACATCTTCCCGGCTGTACTGTCATTAATGAAAGAAGGCTATTTCTCAGCCGACAAACTCGTAACGAAAAAAATCGTGCTAGATGATTTGATCGAGGAAGGCTTCGGGGCTCTTATTAAAGAGAAAAACCAAGTCAAAATCCTTGTCAGACCTAACTAATTTGAAACCAAAAAGAATCCGCACTCGGGTGCGGATTCTTTTTTTAATTATCCAATCACTTCAGCCGCAGAATCCTTCTTCGCCCCGCCGTGATCATAAGCTCGGAAGTTTTCCTCCAGCTGCTCAAGTGAAAGTCCTTTCGTTTCTGGTAAAAACTTCTTCACAAACAGGACAGAGCAAATTCCTAATCCAACGAAGATAAAGAACGTTGTGGACAGCCCGATGGCTGCCAGCAATATTGGAAACGTGAAACTGACTGCAAAATTCACCATCCACAGACAGAATACCGTAACACCCATTCCCAGTCCGCGAAGGCGAAGCGGGAAAATTTCAGATAGCATCAGCCAAGTCACTGGTGAAATGGCGCCCTGCTGAAAAGCAAGAAATGTGACCGTTAATGAAAGGACTACATATGGAAGTGCCGGTGATCCTTCAAGTACAAGTGAGAATATCCCGATTAGCAATAATGCTGTTGTCGTACCGATCAAGCCTGTCATCAGCATCGGCCGGCGCCCCACTCTTCCCAGCAGCCAGATTCCGACGAATGTTGCCAATACCGAAATCACGCCATTCGCAATATTTCCGATTAAAGCGGCTTCCGTTTGGAAACCGGAATTTCTTAGAATTTCAGTCCCATAATACATAATCGAATTCACACCTGTAATTTGCTGTACAATCGCAATCCCTAATCCAATAAATACAATACGGCGCACCCATGGGACTGAAAGATCTTTAAACGTCGCTTTTTCAAGCTGATCTTCTTTTTTGAAAGCGAATTCAATTTCTTGCAGCTCAGCTGCTGCCCGCTTTTCATCCCTGATTTTTTTCAATACACGCAAAGCATCTTCTTTTCTTCCTTTAGAAACAAGCCAGCGGGGACTCTCGGGCATTCTGATCATGCCGAAAAACAGGAACACGGCTGGAAGTGACGCAATGACCAGCATAAACCTCCACACATGGGAGTTGTCTCCCATTGTTGTGCCAAGGATCGCATTAAAAACAAAGGCCAAAAGCTGTCCTGATACAATCATCAATTCGTTCTGCGTCACCATCCGTCCCCTGCTTTCCATAGGAGACATCTCTGCTAAATAGGCAGGCACCGTTACGGATGCACCCCCAACCGCAATACCGAGCACAAAACGGGAAATAATCATGACCGTAACATTTGGTGCAAACGTACACCCGATCGTTGAAATAAAAAATATAACAGCGAGGAACAAAATATTTTTGCGGCGGCCGTTAAAATCAGACATCCTGCCGCCAAACACAGCACCTAGCGCGGCTCCAAAAAGAAGTGAACTGGTGACAAGGCCCTCTGTGAAGGCATTGAGATTAAGCTGATCCGGCTCTCCCATATACGGCAAAGCTCCATTGAGCACACCGGTATCATAGCCAAAAAGAAGCCCGCCAAAAGTGGAGACTAAAATAATTGTACGTAAAAATGACATTTGATTGCCTTGTTTATTCATACTGTTTCCCCCAGTCTTTTTCAAAATGCGTATGTCAAAAACTTATTCCAGGGCTGCTGCCTTCCCCACATTTCGTAAGCAGGCTTCAGAAATAGTTGTTCATGTTTTTATCCAATAACCTCATAACCTTCCCTTCTTCTTAGCATGTCAGTCCCAATGGAAGCGATTTCATTTCTCACTAAAAGAACAATGGTCATTTCTTTGTGCATAGCCTTGTTTATTTGGTATTTATTAGTCACTTGATAGTTCAATTGTAGTAATGTTATAGTGACATTTTTGTTATATCTGATATTATCATAATTATAAAAACGCTTTCAGTCAATATAAATTTCTGAAAATTTTTACTCTATAAAAGGAAAATCACCAATTCAAGGGGAAAATGAACGTTTTTCTTCATGAAAATGTGTGAATCAAGTCAAAAATCCTGTGATTTTCTGTTCGTATCGATAAATGAGTAAGTGTTGGGTAACTTCTCCTGTTTTTCTCTGTAAAATCAAACATTCGTTCAATTGTTTCAGACTCAGGATAAAAGGAAATAGAGAAGAAAATAAAAGAAGGCTGACTTAAGGGAGGCAACCAAAATGAATGAGGGTTATATCATTGCAGGCCTTTTATTATTGACAGCGGGGATGATTGATTTTTTATGGACCACGTTATGGTTAGAGAGCGGTGCAGGTCCGATCACAAGATGCCTGTCTGCCTGGCTGTGGAAGGGCTGCCGCAAAATCAGCGGTGACCACGCAAAGGTTCTAAGTATGGCTGGTCCTCTGCTGTTATGCCTGACGTTAGTGATATGGATCAGTCTATTTTGGAGCGGGTGGGTTTTGATTTACTCGAGTGACCCTCACTCACTTATGGAAACTCAATCAAAAGAACCGGCTTCCTGGTCAGACCGAATTTATTTTTCCGGCTATGTCATGTTTACATTAGGAAATGGCGACCTCGCTCCGAACGGAGGCCTATGGAAGCTTGTCACGATTATTGAAACAGCTCAAGGACTACTTACCATCACGTTTTCTGTCACGTATTTGATTTCCGTCTTGAGTGCGGTTAATCAAAAACGCTCCTTTGCCCAAAGTGTATTAAGTCTAGGGCATGACGGAACAGAAATCGTCCATAATGCATGGAATGGCAAAGATTTTCACGACATTGATTTTCTTCTTGTCGCTGCCTCATCAGAACTGGGAAAGCTGACCGCTCAGCATAACGCCTTCCCCATCCTTCATTTTTACCACAGCACGCAGCATCAGGAATCATCCATTATAGCTGTTGCTGTATTGGATGAGGCTCTAACCATTTTCAAATACGGAATTCCTGAACAATATCAGCCGAATCAGCTTCATATTAAAGAAGCGCGCTCAAGTATCAAAAACTACCTGGATACCGTTCATACTGCCTATATCCACCCTGCAGAACAAGCGCCGCCGGAACCAGACATCTCAAAGCTTCAACAATCAGGCATACCGGCTTTATCAAAGCAAACATTTCAAATTGCCGTCAATTCAATAAAGGAACGTCGTCAATTGCTGCTGGGAATTATCCAAGCGGGTGCTCGAAAATGGCCTGTTCAGGAGCAAGCAATAGGTAACGCTTATTCTCCTAAATAAAAAAGTCCGGAGTGTCTGATCACTCCGGACTTTTCACTGTATGAGTCTTACACAAGCTTCTGGCCGCAATTCGGGCAAAAATTAGCTTCACTGGTTTTTGTTCCGCAGTTTGGACAGAAATTTGGTTTGCTTCCGCTGCCAGTTGACTGTGGGCCTGATGACTGTGCCTGATGATTCTGATTCATTTGGTTCATCATCTGATTGGCCATATTCATTCCCATCATCATTCCAGCCATATCCGAAGCCGCTCCGCCTCCGCTCATCTTTCCGGATGCCATTCCATCCGTCATTGATAGTTGCTGGTATCTGTTCACATCCCCAACCATACCGTAGGAAGCGTTCTTTGTAATCATATCTTGAACCTCTTGAGGATAATTAAAGCTCATGATTTGAAAACCAGTGACCGTCATCCCGTCGCTTATTAATTGCATATCTAAGTCCTCTTGAATTCCCTTGGCAATATCAAAAGCGTTTGCTTGAAGATTAAACATATTTTTCCCTTCTCTTGTGATCCACTTCATGAGAAGCTGATCCAGAATAGAAATGATACGGGTTTTAATATCCTCTACAAAATATTGATCTTTCACGCCAGCGATTTTATCAATCAGGCTGATATAGTCCTGCACCTTGAAATTAAATGTGCCGTTTGCGCGAATGGGCATCCCGCCTGGCATTCCCGCTGCCGGAATATTTATCGCCTGTTTTGTTCCCCATCTTACGGTAAATTCCTTCGTATTGACAAACAGCACCTCAGCTCGCATGCCGCTGTTAAAGCCAAACTTAAAGCCCTTTAACGTTGAAAGGAATGGAATAATTTCTGATTCAATATCATAATCGCCATCATCTTGAAAGACTCCTTCAACCCGCCCATTGTTCAAAAAGACAGCATCCTGTCCGGGACGAATGATTAAACGGCTCCCTTTTTTGATTTCACGATTGTTCCATTTATAAAAAATCATATCATCTCTAAATTCTTCCCACTCTACTACATTCGCTAATTGATTTCTGAAAAACGACATTACGCCTCTCCCTTTCTCTATTTCTTACATTTAGAAACTGCCCCGGCTCCCACTGTATGACGTGCCGCCTTTCGTAACACCGCCATCGCTGCCGCTGTCTTTATCTGATGGTTTTCTTTCTCTTGTTACAGTCGTTCTAATATAAGTGTCGTATTGATCAATCACATCAGACGTACGCTGATCCATATATGTATTTCCATTAACCGTTACTTTGCCGCCTGCATGATAAAGCATGATTGAAACCGCAATTCCCCCGACTGCGATGGCAGCAATCAGCTGAAACCACCATGTAAAGAATATGTTGTCGGGGTTTACTCCCGGTTTTATGCCCATATCTTTATAGGAAAGCTGAATATATGTCTCAAAAGCTTCAAAATAATTTTCATTGGATAAATCAGATGAAATCGTATTTCTGATGCTATTGAGCCTGCTGTTGTCCAAATACTGTTCGGCTTTTTTGAAGCCTGCGATAAACACTTCTCTGTTTGTCATATCAATCGTCAGAATAGCTGTACTGCCTTTTCCGTAACGATCATAAAAATTGCCGGTATAGTCTGCAATATCTTCACCGTTTGTGCTTTTGGTCGTAATAATGATGAAATCAGTGTCTCTCTTTGCACCCAGCTCTGCCGAGAGAGATTCAAGTTTTCCGATCTCCGCTTTTGACAATAGATGAGCGCGATCGTACACATGCTGCTGCGATTCAGAGGCTCTTGCCGCTTCGATACCCAGTAAAGGCATCATGATGAAAACAGCCAGCACAACAAAGATCGCTTTCCCTAAAAATCCCCGCATCAAAATCCGCCTCCCATCATCAATGAGACGAGCTTCAACGCAAGAAATGTCCCGCCTGCTATTCCGCTAAACCATGCCGCCACTTTTCCTCGACTGATCGGCGGCTTTCCGACGACCTTACCTGTTTGCCCGTTCATCGCAAAGATATGCTCCGCTCTTTCATAATCGTAACTGACCATCCAAACAGGAAGCAAAACGTAAAAGCTGTTCACGTTTTTCGTGTGAATCTGTTTGTCCCTCACATTGACTGACGTATATCCGGAAAAAGTAGAATGGATGTATGAATCTATATAACTGCTGATTTTCTCTTTTGCCCTCGGAAAAAGCTCCTCATCGGTATAATTGTACTTTTCCGCAATATAACCGGCCAAATATGCCGTTTGAAATTCCTTCAGCTCTTCGTATGAATAAGGCTCCAATTTGTCCATTAATTCGTCTTTCATTTTTTCAGAGGCATCGACAGGGATTTTCAAATAATCGAGATTGATATCACGAAACGCTTCAAAGTGCTCTGTTTCCGTGCAAATATAATCCCCTTCTTCATATTGATGGACTCTGGTACAGTTTGCTCTCACCTGTACTTCACTATTTAAATCAAACATCCAAAACGGAATATACATGCCGGTGATGCTTTTAATGCGATCGGCAGACATGAAACCTCTTGGTGTCAGAAGGCCTTTTTTGCACCACTTTCGAAATGCCTGCTCCGCTTCTTGTTTACTGATTGTAAATGGAATGACCTTCGCCGGCGCCAAATGTCCTGATAAACGATCGGCAAGTATTGCAGCACCTCCGCAGAAGCTGCACGTCGTTGCTGTCGTTTCAGCTTCCGTGATCAAAACGGCGCCGCAGTTTTCACATTGATATTCTTTTGCTTCATCATCAGAAAACCGTGCCGCAATGTTTTCTTTCGGAAGGCTTTCAATATTGTCCTGTCTTCCGCAGCTGCTGCAGGATAACGAGCCGGTTTCACTGTCAAATGCCATATCACTGCCGCAGTTCGGACACTTATAAGATATTATCATTACCGTTCCCTCTCACATCTTATGATAAAATAACGCCGCAGCCGAAAGCTGCGGCCTCCTATGTATTACTTATCGAGCATCATTTTCGCTTTTAACGCCGCAAGTTCATCATCAACCTGGCTTGAACCGCCAGTGTCATACTTTGCAGTCAGATCAGCCATATCATCCTGCGGAGCGCTGTTCAGTTCAGCCATTGCATTGGCCTGATCAATTGCCTTATTTACTTTGTCCTCCATTCGGCCGAATGCAGACATTGATTGGCTTGTACTTGAAACAGAAGCGCCCAGTTTGTTCATTCTTTCTTGCGTTTTCGCTACTGCCCACTTCGCCTTGATCATATTTTTACGTGCTTCCAGCTCTCCAATGTCAGATACCAATTTGTCATGCATCTTTCTCATCTGTGCGGCATTGGTTGCAGCAATTTGATTGGCCGCCTGCAGCTCAGAAAGCTTTGACTCCAAAGATGTTTTTCTTTCAAGAAATTTTCTCGCATCGCTCTCACTCCCGGCTTGCAGCGCCTTCATTGCATAGCTTTCCATCTTTTCCATATCCGCCTGGCACTCGTGATATTCTCTTTTTGCTCTCTGCTCCTCAGCCATAACAGCTGCTGTTTCTGCCTTAACCTTAGCCAAATCGCTATTCATATTTCTTAAATATTGATCTACCATTTTCTCCGGATTTTCAGCCTTGTCCAATAAAGCATTGATATTCGCAGACATAATATCTTTAAATCTTCCAATGATACTCATTATATCGTTCCTCCTAAAGCTAATTCGTTAACCTTTGTTACATATACTATTTATTATCGTTAAAAGTTTCACTTTTTTAATAAAAAATGACATTTCAAACAAAAAATATACAACTTTTTACCTGAACAAAAATGTAAGCAATAAAAAAAGATGCCCCCAAAAATCCAAAGACTTTCAAGGAACATCTTCAATGATTTACAAAGAAACTTCAATCTCATCCAAGCTCGGCAGTGCATCAATCGCTCCAATTTTAGTGCACACAAGAGCTCCGACCTTATTGGCAAACGCCACAATCTCACGCAGTTTCACAAAATCTGCTTCTACAGATTGAATATGGTCCGTGTTTGCCAATTGATATAAAGCCGCACCGACAAAAGCATCTCCGGCTCCTGTTGAGTCGATTGATGTCACCGGAATGCTTGGAATGATTTCATGATCTTTTCCATTGGAAAGAAGCGTTCCGCTTTTCCCAAGTGTCACAGCGACAATGTTGGCTCCGATCTCATGAAGGATCGCAACACCCTTTTCATGATCCTTCACACCACTTATAATCTCAAGCTCCTCGTCACTGACTTTCACAAAATCACTTACAGCGATCGCTTTTTTCGCAACACTTACAAACTCTGAGACTCTTCCCCTCCATAAATCTTCACGGTAGTTAGGGTCAAACGAAATAAACTGTCCATTGTCTTTCGCAATCGACATCAGCCGTAAATAGGCTGAGCAAAACGGATCCGATAACAGTGTCGTCGCAGAACCGAAATGAAGGATTTTCGCTTCGTTTAGTTTTTCCTGGTCAATATCCTCCAGCGTAAACAAAGCGTCCGCGCCTCTATTAAAAACAAAGTCACGCTCTCCATTTTGTTTTAATGAAACAAAAGCAAGCGTTGTAGGCGCTTTCTTATCCATCACCAGCATAGAGGTATCGACATGTACAGCGTCCAATGTTTGCTTCAGAAAATACCCAAACGGATCCTTTCCTACTTTTCCGCTGAAAGCGGCGTCTCCTCCCAGCTTGGCAATCGCTGCTGACACATTCGCCGGTGCCCCGCCGGCACTTTTCAGGAAATGGCGCCCTTCCATTAAATCAACGTCAACATCGGTACAAAAGAAATCAATCAACAATTCCCCAATACAAACTACAGAATGACTACGCATATTATCACACTCATTTATAAAGTCTAGATTACAGTCTCAGTATATTACTTTCTGCCATAAATACAACATTGAATATTAAAAATTTTACATATATTTATCTCGCAGACCTTTGCTCCAGCTCAGAGATGATGTGTTTATATCTTTTTTCCGTTAAAGGATAGAAGGCGATAAGAATAATAGAAAGCAAAATGAAAAATCCCGGAATCAAAGCATTCATATTTTTAATGGCATTCAATGACGCAACTGTCTGGTCTGTATTCGCCACATACCCGGCGAACCCTAAATAAATGGCCGAAAATGACCCGGCTAATGCAACACCCAGCTTATTAATAAAGCTCATGCTCGAAATCACCACACCATCCGCGCGAATTCCGGTTTTCCATTCCGCATAATCAACACAATCCGCAACCATTCCCCAAGCAAGCGTATTTAAAGGCGTTGTGAAAAATCCTGAAGCGAAAAGCCAAATGAAAATGAGTGGAATTGAAGAATACGGCGTAAAATGCAGGCCGGCATAAGAAATAAGCGATAGAGCTGCCGTGATGATCATGACTTGTTTTCTGCCCCACTTCTCAGAAAAGAAAGGAATAAACAAATTGCTGATCAGCGCTGCTCCGAAAAATAAAACGGTGCCCATAAACACGAACTCTTTATGGTTTACGTTATACGTAAAATAATACACCATCGTGCTGAGCTTAATATTAAACCCGATCGCAAAAGTCAAAAATGATGAAATTAACATAAGCAAGGGTTTGTTTTGGAATAAAACGGATAACGTCTTTTTGATCCCTTGTTTTTTTCTCTTTTTAGGCTGAATCCGCTCCCGGACAGTAAAGAAACTGAATAGATTCAAAACAATGCTGACCGCTGCGTAGATGAGCGCCGTCATTTGAAATCCAAACGCCTGATCCTCTCCTCCGATAGCAGTTGCAAGCGGTGTCGCACAGGAAATGGATAAAAGAATGCCGATATACACCAAAATCATCCGGGTTGTGGTCAGAACCGTCCGTTCCTCCACAGAATTCGTCATCCGCCCCGTTAAGCTGTTCACCGGAATCGTTTGCATACTAAAGGACATCCCAAGCAGAATATAGGTGATATACGCATATACCATATTTCCGGTCTCACCGAAATGAGACGTCGTGAAACATAAGAATGTGAATAGCGCAAAAGGAAATGCCACCCACAGCAAATATGGCCTTGCTTTTCCCCACCTTGTATTTGTTTTATCTAAAATCAGTCCCATTATCGGGTCAAAAATAGCATCCAGCACACGCACAACAAGAAACAAAGTTGCGATCACCGCAGGCTGAATGCCGCCGACGTCTGTATAATAGAATAATAAGTATGCGTTTACAAACTGAAAGATAATATTATACGACATATCGCCGAATCCATAGCCGATTCGTTCAAACCAGGAAAGTCCGGTGCTGGATTTTGACTGACGCTTCACTTTCATTGCCGTTACTTTTTCTGTTTCAATCATATTTCCCACCCCAAGAATCCGTTTTCATTTCCAGTAAACAAGAGGGAGAATACGAAGATCCTCCCTGTTCACTCAGCGATTTGGATACACCATCACTTTTAAACATTCATTCTTAAATTGAAGCGCCCGCTCCATCGCCTCTTGTGTCTGCTCCAGCGAATATTGATCCGTTACTAGATGCTTCGTGTCCACAACGCCGGAAGCGAGAAATTCGATTCCCTTCGGATACGTATTGGCATAACGGAAGATCCCGTAAATATCAATCTCGTTATCCGCAATAAACGGCACATTGAGCGGAATCTCGTTCTGTGAAGGCAAACCGATAATCGCCAATTTTCCGCCCCGGCGCACAGAAGCCAGTGCGGATTGCAATGCCGCTGGATTCCCTGCTGTTTCCCAAGCAACATCAACGCCTCTATCATTTGTGATCGTTTTAATCTCTTCAAGTGCGTCCTGTTCACGTATATTAATAATATGAGTCGCTCCCATTTTTTTCGCAGCCTCTAACCGCAGCGGCTCTAAGTCGGTCGCGATAATTGTGCCTGCCCCAAATGCTTTAGCTGCGGCAACAGCCATTAACCCAACAGGGCCCATCCCCATAATCGCAATCGTTGATCCGGGCTGAAGCTTCGTTCTGGCCGCCGCATGGATGCCGACAGAAAACGGCTCGATCAAAGCAGCATCTTCATAAGAAAGTGAGTCTGGGATTAAAAAAACAAAGTCCTGACGCATTTTAATATATTGGACAAACGCGCCGTCTACCGGCGGTGTAGCCAAAAACTGTACATCCGGGCAAAGATTATAGCGCCCTTCTTTGCACGCTTCACAGCGTCCGCACGTAACACCCGGCTCTACAGCGACGCGGTCTCCCACTTTAAATTGATCGACAGCTGATCCGACAGCGGCAATTTCTCCCGCACATTCATGCCCAAGGATAAATGGTTTTTCCACTACATAGTTGCCTATTCGGCCATTTGTATAGTAATGCAGATCCGATCCGCAAATCCCGACAGCCATCACCTTAATCAACACTTCATCATGATTGATGTCAGGCACAGGCACTGTTTCGATTTTGATCTCTCTTGTGTTGTTCATAACAGCCGCTTTCATGTTCTGAGGTACTGTGTGAGTCATTTGGCAAGTTCCTTTCTTTAGAAAATAAAATGTAAGTGCATACATTTTTGTTTTCTCTGTTACTGCCCCCATTTTATCTGCTTTTCAAGACGTTCAACAGCCTTTCCTGCTGTATAAAAGGACAGCGACACTGTACTTTTATTTTTTCATATACAAAAAACGCTGGATTGATAAAATAGTACTAATAGGAGGTGCAGACTTATGGCTGAACTTGAAAACCGAAAACAATTTGCACAACTGCTGGCACCTGGCGTCAAAACGCTAAAACTTCATCCTGATTATAAAGTCAGAAGGAAAAAGAATGAAAAAACAGGACAGTCTTACATAGATAAAATCGCACTCCAGCTGGGAGTCTCCCCAAACACGATCAAAAGCTGGATCGGACAGATGGGGGCAAACTACATTCCCGGAAGAATCGACGACGGAAAACTGTTCGGAATGATCTGGATCATTCTCGAAAAGACCGACTTGGATATCGAGTGGTTGACCGACTTGCTGGAAGCCACCACTATCCCAGTCATCAAACCCGCATTGCCTGTATGGGCAGCATCCTGTTTGAAAAAAGCGAAAATACTGCGAAAAGACGGATTATTCGGGGCTCCGAGTGAAGGCGAAATTGAAAATGTAGTAAAACGGCTGTTTCATGACAGACCCGGCCATGAAACGAATGCGCTTACAGAACAGCCTATCACTCATAATTTACCCTCACGCTGGTCCGGACGCTTTATCGGACGCAGCTTTGATATGGAAGCGATACGGCAATGGATGCTTTCTCCGTCACCAGTCTGTTTAATCACCGGCTGGGCTGGTATGGGTAAAACCACAATCGCTCTTGAAGCCGCCTATTCCTGTGTCGACGATACTTCAGATTGGCCGGCGTTCAACAGCATCATTTGGGTCAGCGCTGATTGGAAAGGATTGAGCTTTAGCGATTTTTTAAATACGATCGCCTATCAGCTCGGACGCACAGAACAAATCGATAAATCAATCAATGAAAAACGATTCGTCGTCCGCAATGCGTTAGCTAATTACACTAGAGAAAAACCGATACTGCTGATCGTTGACAGCATTGATACTGCAGAACGTGACATTCATGAATTTATCACCAGCCTTCCGCAAGGCGTGAAAGTTCTCCTCACAGCGCGGGAAAACGTAAAGCAAACTTATCGGGAAAGCTTCGGAGAAATGACAGCTATTCAGCTGAGCGGCCTTGACCAAACAGATGCCTTGGATTTTTTTCAGCAAGAAGTGCACCGATGCTTACAAACATGCAACATTCAAAATAAACGGGAAAAGCTGGAGCAGCTGCTACATCTATCATCTGACCTGAAAAACGAATTCATTTCAGCGACTGCCGGAAACCCGAAAGCCATGGCACTCAGCATTGCCTATATGTCAGACGATGACATCCCCGCTCAGCAGCTGATTCATGAGCTTGGAAAAGCAGGCTACTCACTGCTGGAATTGTTTGAATTCCTCTTTGGCCGCACCTGGGATAGATGCAATGAAGATACGCGAAAGCTATGGCAGACGCTTTGCTTTTTCAGCAAGCAGCCTGATGAAAAAAGCCTGGCGGCAGCAGCCGGATTAGACGCCCGCCGTTTTCATTACGCTATGGAACAAATGCGGTCATATGCGCTGATTCAGCCGGAACGAAGCCAAGGCAGGATACAATACTTAGCGCACCAAACCGTTGTCGCTTACGGAGAACAGCACTTGTCCGAACAGCACGAATATGAAAAAGAAGCCCGCAATCGCTGGGCGCACTATTATGTTGATTATGCCGAAACCCATTTAAAGCGGGAACAGCCCAACTCTATCTATTGGAGCTACCTGCTGGGACGGAACTTAGATCAAATGAAACAAGAATGGCCAAACATCTTAAAGGTCATCCAATGGGCAAGTGAAACTGAACAAAAAGAAATCCTAATCGAACTCATCACCCGCATTAGCCATTTTCTAAGCAGAATCAACCTGCCCTTGCGAATCGAATACGGACGCAAAGCCGCCGACGCCGCCCATCAATTAGGCCAACACACACGAGAAGCGTACTTCCGAATCGACACAGCAGGCTGGGCTCTGATGGAAGTCAATGATTTAGACAGGGCCTTACAGCAAATTGAATCCGGGCTGAGGATTCTGGAACAATCAGACGCTCACGATGCCTATGATCTAAAGGTTTGGGGACACGCACTCAAAGCAAGGCTTTTTTTAAAAGACGGGCAACAGGAAAAAGCAGAGACCATTTTAAACGAAATCGAAAATCAACCGATTTCCCCTACCATTCAACACAGAGTTCTATTGGTTCGCGGTGACTTAAGCTTTGCGAGAGGTCATCATGAAGAAGCCATTCAATTATACGAAGCGGCAAATGAAATCAGCTCCACGTACGGCGGCGAAAAAACGATAGAAGCCTATTTCAATCTGGGTGTCGCTTACGTGAAATGTGGTCAATTTGAGAAAGCGGAAGAAGCCTTTGAGCAAATGCTCTATGACAAACATAACGCCAATCAGGTTGAGTTGATCTATTATTTTTACGGGATGGCGCAGCTGTTGTACCGTAAAGGAGAGAAAACGAAAGCGATGGAATCTAATCAGAAGGCGATTCGTTTGATTGATTCGTGGGAGCCTGCGATTGGGATTCGGGGAGAGGTGGAAGAACTGGCAATGGTGATTAAAGAAAACGACTAGTACGCATAATAGTTCTGTCAGCAATCTCACTCAGTTTCTTTATTATAAATAGGAAAGGCCAACTGAAGTTGCAGTTGGCCTTTCGTTTCTTATTAAGGTCTACAAATGTACTGAACCAGGTTTTCTCGTATTTATCCTTTCTCTTATAAAGGAAAGCGTATCATTTGCCAGCTTTTTGCGACAAAGAACAATACCGGAATGACCACAATTGTAGACATATCTTGTGGGTTTCCCCCAGCTTTCCCATAAATAATCTGCATCTTTTAAGTCAATATACTGATCATGTTTAGCAGAAATCAGCAGAATGTTATCTTTATTAACTTTCGGCAAGGCTTGACTAGGATCTGTGATATTCCAATATTTTGTTAAATCTTCATAGGTCACACCATTTTGTTCTAATTCTTCTCTTATGAATTTACCTGGGATCGTGTTCCATATTGAATAAGAAAGGCGATTGGCATAAAAGATTGATACCACTACATCAATTTGGGATTCTAGGGTTGCAATTAGATTAGTAACCCATCCCCCTAAGCTTACCCCCCCTATGATAACAGGGCCTTTTTTATTTGCTTTTATCCAGTGAATTAATGCCCGTAAATCGACAATGGCCTGTCTTGTCGACTCAATTGTACGATCAATATTTGCACTAATCATCAACTCGCCACTATACAGTGAATTTTCTGGTTCTCTTTCAAAATGGTATGGAAGAGAATAATAATACATATTCCAGCCTAAATCGTTCATTATACGTTTATGAAATATTTTTTTGATTCTATCGAACGAATCCATGCGCCAGCCGTGTACAAAGATGACATTGGGTTGATCTATATCATTTTTATTTAAAAAAACCTCCCCTTTTAAAGTATCATTAACAGGATTCCCTGTTTGAATTAAGGATTCATAACGAAATGTTCCAACCCTATAATTTTTTTTAGATTCATTCAAGTCAATTGAAACATCAGCTATATTTGCACTGTAAAATTCCTCTCTATCATCGATATCGGCTGCAATAGCAGCAGAAAAATGTTTATCTTTGCTTCTTTTTCTGTGTAAATCATATAAAGCCAAGCGATCTATCATTTTTGAGAAATGCACTATTAAGTCCTCCTTGGTAATCATAAAAAACTAATATTAGATTTAATAATTGGAATGTCGGTCTCCATAGAGTAGGGATGAATATTATCAAGATGTTGGTGGAAGAACCTAACTACATCGCCAGTGAATTTTTGAGAATCAGATTATTCTGCCGTTCTATATATTTAACATACATCGTCTTAGTAGCTAAAAAGCAGCACAAATAGAAAATTTAAAAGGATTTCTCTTTGACAGTGTTTTGCTTTTAGAAACGTCTAAGAGTGTTGGTGACACTATTTATTTAGATAACTGGGGCTTTTTTATCTTATGAGAGGATACCATCTCCTGTCTGCAATAGGGAGAGAAGTAACAGAGGATTTGCACGAATAATTTTTAAACCCTTTTTATAATCATAACAGAAATGCAGTTTACTGAAGTTACAGTAAGCCGTTTGTCAAAGAAGACGTAAACAGGAATCTGAGCCGGTAGAATTTTGTATTTTGGTCAATTGAATAATTCATATCGGGATTATCAAAACTATTGAAAATCGATATAGAACAGTGCTGAAAAAATCAGACTACGAAAGACAGAAAAAAAGAAGCCTCTCACAAGCTCGGTGAACTCATGAGAAGCCTCGAAAATTTATAAATGGATCAATAGGGCATCAAAAATGAGGTCCATTGCCGACAAACCTTTGTAAATCAAGGTTTTTTTGTCGGTTTTACATCATGCCGCCCATACCGCCCATGCCGCCCATGTCAGGCATTCCGCCGCCAGCGTTTTCTTCTGGCTTGTCAGCGACAACGGCTTCAGTTGTTAAGAACATTGCAGCTACAGACGCAGCGTTTTGAAGAGCTGAGCGTGTAACTTTTGTTGGGTCAACGATACCTTTTTCGATCATGTTTACCCATTCGCCAGTTGCAGCGTTGAAGCCTACGCCGATTTCTTCGTTTTTGAGGCGTTCAACGATGACAGATCCTTCAAGACCCGCATTGTGTGCGATTTGACGGATTGGCTCTTCAAGCGCGCGAAGCACGATGTTGATACCTGTTTGAGCATCGCCTTCAGCTTCAACTGCAGCGACTTTGTTATATACGTTGACAAGCGCTGTACCACCACCGGATACGATGCCTTCTTCAACAGCTGCGCGAGTTGAGTTCAGGGCGTCTTCGATGCGAAGTTTACGCTCTTTCAGCTCAGTTTCAGTCGCAGCGCCGACTTTGATGACAGCTACGCCGCCAGCAAGTTTTGCAAGACGCTCTTGTAATTTTTCTCTGTCGAATTCAGAAGTTGTTTCTTCCACTTGAGCGCGGATTTGAGTCACGCGGGCAGAAATTTTGTCTGTTTCGCCAGCGCCTTCAACGATTGTTGTGTTTTCTTTAGTAACGACAACTTTAGAAGCGCGTCCCAATTGAGCGATTTGAGTAGATTTCAGGTCAAGGCCAAGATCTTCTGTGATGACTTCTCCGCCAGTAAGGACAGCGATGTCTTCAAGCATTGCTTTACGGCGGTCACCGAAGCCAGGAGCTTTAACAGCAACTGCGTTGAATGTGCCGCGAAGTTTGTTCACAACAAGTGTTGCAAGTGCTTCGCCTTCAACGTCTTCAGCGATCAGAAGCAATGGTTTGCCTTGCTGAACAACCTGCTCAAGCACAGGAAGGATTTCTTGAATGTTTGTGATTTTTTTGTCTGTGATTAAGATGTAAGGATTGTCAAGAACCGCTTCCATCTTATCAGAGTCAGTTACCATGTAAGGAGACGCATATCCGCGGTCGAATTGCATACCTTCAACAACTTCAAGCTCAGTTGTGAAGCCTTTAGACTCTTCGATTGTGATAACGCCGTCGTTTCCTACGCGCTCCATTGCTTCAGCGATAAGGCTTCCGACTTCCTCATCAGCAGCAGAGATCGCAGCAACCTGAGCGATAGACTCTTTGCCTTCGATTGGCTTAGAAATTTCTTTTAAGTTTTCGATCGCAACCGCTACAGCTTTTTCCATACCTTTACGCACGCCTACAGGGTTAGCGCCTGCTGTTACGTTTTTAAGGCCTTCACGGATCATTGCTTGCGCAAGAACTGTTGCAGTTGTTGTACCGTCACCGGCAACGTCGTTTGTTTTGCTGGCTACTTCAGCAACAAGCTTCGCACCCATGTTTTCAAACGCGTCTTCTAGCTCGATTTCTTTAGCGATTGTTACACCGTCATTTGTGATTAACGGAGAACCGAATTTTTTCTCTAGAACCACGTTGCGTCCTTTTGGTCCTAAAGTTACTTTAACAGCATCAGCAAGTGCATCGACACCGCGAAGCATTGCGCGGCGAGCTTCTTCACTAAACTTAATTTCTTTTGCCATGTTTACAAGACCTCCTCAAATGTTTTAAGTATTGTTTATTTAAGAATTAGCCGATAACAGCTAAAATGTCGCTTTCACGTAAGATTAAGTATTCAGTACCTTCATATTTCACTTCAGTACCTGCGTATTTTGAGAAGATAATGCGGTCGCCCTCTTTTACTTCTAAAGCAACGCGCTCTCCGCTTTCTAACACGCGACCTGAACCAGCTGCCACGATTTTGCCTTCTTGCGGTTTTTCTTTTGCAGAATCCGGCAACACAATTCCGCTGGCAGTTTTTTCTTCAGATTCTACGAGTTCAATGACAACGCGATCACCTAATGGCTTTAACAATGTAATAACCTCCTCAATAGTATGAATATGTAATTTTAGCACTCAGCACTAAAGAGTGCTAACACAATTCTTATAATAAAGAATCTCCCTTCCAATTTCAAGTGATAAGACAAAAAATTTTTCACGCTTACATCATTCTTTTCCGCTCCCTTTTCCGTTAGCTTTTTCACCCCCGTACCGATTATGTTACAATAGCTGTAGATGAACGAAACCCACTTAACAAAGGAGTACATACCATTTGAGAAAACAGTATTGGTTTATTATTTTGACATATATCATCATGCAGTTTTCCGCATTAATCGCGATTCCCTTGTTATTTAAATTCGGTTATGCCGGAGGACAGCCTACAAATGAAAATATGCTGCATGCACAAGGATTATGGTCCGTCATCAGCTTTATCGCCTGTCTCCTTATTGTTCTGCTCATTCTGAGAACCGTTCCGAAAGAAACGCTGCGAAACGGACAGAAGGACTCAATCGGACTTTCTATCCTTTGGGCGATAGCCGGTTTTTTCATTGCCCTTTTCTCTCAAGGAATAGCAGGCTCTATTGAATATTATGTTTTTGGCATCGGAAGAGAATCAGAAAATACACAAGCGATTCTGAATGTCATTCAGGCAGTCCCGCTCATGATTATCGTTTCTTCCATCGTCGGGCCTATATTAGAAGAAATCATCTTCAGAAAAATCATTTTCGGCGCGCTGTACGAAAAAACGAATTTCTTTTTTGCAGGACTGATCAGCTCGGTTATCTTCGGTATTGTTCACGCTGATTTGAAGCATCTCCTTCTATATACAGCAATGGGCTTTACATTTGCATTTTTATATGCGAGAACAAAACGGATATGGGTGCCGATTTTCGCCCATTTAATGATGAATACATTCGTCGTCATCATGCAGCTTGAGCCTGTTCGGAATTACCTTGAACAGCAGAGCACACAAATGCAATTGATTATTGGAGGATTATTTTTATGAGAAACCCGGTAGTTTGGGGAATGATCTACTTTGCCGTAGGGTGCATCTTTACTTATCTTGCCGCAAGCTCGCCAGGCAGCATGTGGTCATTTTACTCCATCCTGCTGATGGTGTTCGCCGCTTACAACATCAGCATTTCTTTTAAGATGTTCGCCTTTTCATTTAAAATCAAAAAGAACCAAAAATAAAGAAAATCCATTTCTGAATGAGAAATGGATTCAAATTAAATCCTAAAACGGCTTTCGTTTTAGGATTTTGTCATTTTCAGCGTGATTGAAAACCCTTGAAGTCTAGGAAAGGCGAGCATTGGAGCGGAGCGAATGTTTTCATTCGTGAGCACCAACGCACAGACTTGACAACGAATGCGGGGGTTTGTCAACACGCTGAATCCATTTCTCGCATGAGAAATGGATTTTTTATTATTGCCCAGAAGACACGTCCCGATCGGCAGCACTGCTTTTCTGCGCTTTCCGATAAGCGGCCTTCGATATCAGAATACTGATTTCATATAAAATCAAAAGCGGGACTGTGACCATCATATGGGACAGAAGCTCAGGCGGTGTAATCAGGGCTGCGATCACCAGCAGCGTAAAATACGCATACTTTCTGATTTTCGCCAAGAACATCGGTGTCACAATTCCGAGCCTGGTCAAAAACATGAGGATGACCGGCATTTGGAACAGCAGTCCAAACGGAATCGTCAGCTGCAGAAGAAAATGAAAATATTCATTAATTCCGATCACCTGATTGACATTCAAGTCCTGAGAGATCCGCTTCATAAAATCAACAACAAAAGGAAATAAAATATAATATGAAAAAGATAAGCCCGCTAAAAACAGCAAAATAGAGATCGGAATGTAGCTGAGCGTTACTTTGCGCTCTTTCTCATAGAGACCCGGGCTCACAAAAGCCCAAAGCTGATAAAGAATAACCGGCGAGGTCAGGACTATGCCGATGATAAACGCAAACTGCATAAACACATAAAGCGGGTCTGTCAGGTTAAACGCGTTAAGCGTAAGCTGCTTCGCTTCATCTGTTTCTTGCAGATACACAATAATCGGCTTTGCTAAGAAAAATCCAGCAATAAAGAAAACGACAAACGCCAGCGCTACAATCAGCAACCGTTTTCGAAGCTCAGCAATATGCTCCAGCAGCGACATTTGATTCACTTTCATTCGTGTCATCCTAACTTACTGATCTTCTTTCTTTTTTTCCTCTTCATCACTCGTTAATCCTTTTGTAGCGTTTTTGAATTCACGAAGTGTGTCTCCCGCTGCTTTCCCCAATTCAGGCAGCTTTTTGGGACCGAAGATAATCAGAGCAACGATTGCGATAACAGCAAGGCTTCCAGGACCGATCGGCATATTTGGGCTCCTCCTTTCCCTCTATTCGATTTCCTCTAAAACTGAGTAATGCTTCAAAAAATAAACCAGTGACTGAAGCTCAACTGCTAAATCTATATGATGAATTCGAATGTGTTCCGGCACATTCAAACGGGCCGGCGTAAAATTAAGGATTCCCTTGATTCCTAATGCGACCAATCTGTCTGTAATGGATTGAGCGGCAACTGCTGGCACTGTAAGAATGGCAACTGATTCATCTTTTACGTGTTGTTCAAGGTCATCAAGGTTATAGACGGGCACGCCGCCTACCTCAGTTCCTATTTTACTCTCATTTATATCAAAAGCCATAGAAATTTTTGTGTTATTATTTTTTGTGAAATTATAGTGAAGAAATGCCGTTCCCAAGTTCCCGACACCAATCAAGATGACGTCTGTCATCTCATCCTGATCAAGCGTTTTTCGGAAAAAAGACAGCAAATAATCCACATTATATCCGTATCCTTTTTTGCCAAGAGCTCCAAAATAGGAAAAATCCCTCCGAATCGTGGCAGAATCAACCTTTACGGCATCACTGAGTTCAGCGGATGATACACGCTGTTTTCCTGACGCATGCAGATTCTTTAAAAAGCGATAGTAAAGCGGCAGCCGTTTCGCCGTCGCCTGCGGAATTTTTGATTGATCCTTATTCATTTTTGGTCCTCCAAATTATACTCGGATAGTTCTCTTTTAAAGTCACCGTTTTTCCCGCCTGTCTTCTCCAGCAAGAAAGTAGGGCCGATGACCATCCCCTTATCAAGGGCCTTGCACATATCGTAAACGGTAAGAGCGCACACCGATGCAGAAGTGAGCGCTTCCATTTCCACACCTGTACTCCCTTTCGTTTTGACCTGTGCTTTTATATGAAGTATAACTTCTGCTTCTTTTATTTTCCAGTCAAACGATATATCTACCCCGCTCAATGAAAGCGGATGGCACATCGGAATGATATTCGACGTTTGCTTTGCGGCCATAATGCCTGCCACCTGTGCGACAGCCAGTACATCTCCTTTGCCGATATCGTGACTCTGTATTTTCTCGTACACCTCATTCTTCATGTGTACGCTTGAAACAGCCGCCGCAGTACGGACAGTCGAAGATTTTTCGCTGATATCCACCATCTGGGCTCTGCCCTGTTCATTAAAATGAGAAAATCCATTCATATTAAAACGCTCCTTAAACAGATCATACACTATTTTCTTCTCTATGTCTTATATGGCCAATGTATTGTTTGCTGACTTCTGGTTCATAAGCTACACTTAACTTATTATAGCAGAGGTGAAATAATATGATGATCTTACAAATTAATCAGCTGTCCAAATCGTTTGGTGCTGATACTATTTTAAACAATATAAAGCTGGAAGTCAGAAATCGTGATCGCATCGCCATTGTAGGAAGAAATGGCGCCGGAAAATCCACGCTCCTTAAAATTATCGCAGGCCAGCTTTCGTATGAAAAGGGCGAAATTATTAAACCAAAAGATATTACAATGGGATATCTCGCCCAGCATACTGGCTTGGATTCTAAGCTTACCATAAAAGAAGAGCTGCTGACTGTTTTTGACCACTTAAAAGCAATGGAAAAGGAAATGCGGGCTATGGAAGAAAAAATGGCGGCAGCTGACCCGGGTGAATTAGAAAGCATCATGAAAACCTACGACCGTCTTCAGCAGGAATTCAAAGATAAGGGCGGTTATCAATATGAAGCGGATGTTAGATCTGTGCTGCATGGTCTCGGCTTCAGCCATTTTGACGATTCTACACAGGTTCAAAGCCTCAGCGGAGGCCAGAAAACAAGACTGGCTTTAGGTAAGCTTCTGTTAACACAGCCTGATTTGCTCATTCTCGATGAGCCGACAAACCATCTGGATATTGATACGCTTACCTGGCTTGAGCATTATTTGCAAGGCTATTCAGGCGCCATCCTCATCGTTTCGCATGACCGCTACTTTTTGGACAAAGTAGTAAACCAGGTATACGAGGTATCAAGAGCAGAAAGCAAAAAGTATCACGGCAACTACAGCGCTTATCTCGACCAAAAAGCCGCGCAGTATGACAAAGATCTTAAAATGTATGAAAAGCAGCAGGACGAGATTGCAAAGCTGCAGGATTTCGTAGACCGAAACCTGGCGAGAGCCTCTACCACCAAAAGGGCACAAAGCCGCAGAAAGCAGCTTGAGCGAATGGAAGTCATGTCAAAACCGCTTGGCGATGAAAAATCGGCAAACTTTCATTTTGATATTACAAAACAGAGCGGAAATGAAGTCCTTCGTGTTCAGGATCTCACAATCAGCTATGAAAACCAGCCGCCGCTTTTAACAGAAGTGTCATTCATGCTCACAAGAGGAGAAAGCGCAGCGCTTGTCGGCCCTAACGGAATTGGTAAATCGACATTACTGAAAACATTGATAGACACCCTAAAACCAGATCAAGGAACGATCTCATACGGCTCAAATGTCAGTGTCGGCTATTATGATCAGGAACAGGCTGAGCTGACTTCCTCTAAACGTGTCCTTGATGAGCTGTGGGACGAGTACCCCGGGCTCCCAGAAAAAGAAATCAGAACGTGTCTCGGAAATTTCTTATTCTCCGGAGATGATGTGCTGAAACCAGTTCATTCACTGAGCGGAGGCGAAAAAGCAAGATTGGCTCTAGCTAAGCTGATGCTTCAAAAAGCCAACTTTCTCATCCTTGATGAACCGACGAACCATCTGGATTTAGACAGCAAAGAAGTTCTCGAAAACGCGCTGATTGATTATCCAGGCACACTGTTATTTGTCTCACATGACAGATATTTTATTAACAGAATCGCCACAAGAGTATTGGAGCTTTCTTCAAGCCATATAGAGGAGTATCTGGGAGATTACGATTATTATACAGAGAAAAAAACAGAGCAGCTTGAATTGGAGAAAATAAATCAGCAAGAGGAAACTGAAAAAACGCCAGCTACAGTGAAAACTGACTCCAAACGTTCCTACGAGGAAGAAAAAGAATGGAAAAAGAAAGAGCGCCAACGACTCCGTCGGATTGAAGAAATTGAAACCACTGTTCAAACCATTGAAGAGAACATCAGCCGCAATGATGAATTACTATGTGACCCTGAAGTCTATCAGGACCATGAAAAAGTACAAGCTATCCATGCAGACAATGAGAAGCTTAATCAGGAGCTGGAATCTCTTTTGTCCGAATGGGAAGAACTATCCACAGAAGAAGATTAAAAAAGTCAAGCACCTCTTTTTAGAGGTGCTTTTTATCCACAGAACATACCCTAATAAGCAAAACAAAGTAAGCGCTTTATACACAATATCCACAAAATATTCTGAATTTATCCACTTTATTAACAGCGACTTCAGCCCTTTATCCATCTATATCTCTATAATTACTCACAGACATGTGGATAAATTGTGAATTATCTGTTAATAACAAACAGATAAAAAGTCTCACGCTATTATCTCGTGAGACTTTGATAAGAAGTCAATTCGAGGCCGGGCTGGCCATTCATATCATATGCACCGCGAATTCCCTTTTCAAAAGCAATTGTACCAGCAGCAGCAATCATCGCAGCATTATCCGTGCATAAAGCTAATGGAGGAATGACAAGCGTAATCCCTTCATGCTGGGCAAATTCCTTTTCTAATGCAGCTCTGAGGCCTCTGTTTGCAGCTACTCCTCCGGCTAAAAGGACCTGTTTGACATCATATTCCTTTGCCGCGCGCGCCGTTTTGGTTACCAAGACATCGATCACACTATTTTGGAAACTGGCAGACAAATCTTCCGGAGCAATCTCTTGCCCTTTTTGGGATGCATTATGAAGCGTATTGATCACCGCAGACTTCAATCCGCTAAAGCTGAAGTTGTAAGAGCCTTCTTCAAGCCATGCGCGAGGAAGCGGAATATTGTCATTCCCTTTTTCAGCTAGCTTGTCAATTTGCGGTCCACCCGGATATGGCAATCCCATCGTCCGCGCCACTTTGTCGTAAGCTTCTCCTGCCGCATCATCAAGGGTTTCCCCAATGACTTCAAATGATCCATGTTCCTTCATATAAACCAGTTCTGTATGGCCTCCTGAAACGACCAATGCCAGCGCCGGGAACACGATGTCTTCTACAAGACGGTTCGCGTATATATGACCGGCTATATGATGAACGCCTACTAACGGAATGTTATGTGCAAAGCTCAATGCTTTAGCGGCATTCACGCCGATAAGAAGCGCTCCCACCAGTCCCGGACCTTCTGTTACTGCAATCGCATCAATATCACTATACGTCATGCCAGCTTTGCGAAACGCCTCTTCTATAACCAAAGTGATTTGTTCAACATGATGTCTTGAAGCAATTTCCGGAACAACGCCTCCGAAGCGCTTATGGCTTTCAATTTGAGAGGCTACTACGTTTGAAATGATCTCTTTCCCGTTTTTCACAATAGCTGCAGCAGTCTCATCACAGCTTGTTTCAATTCCTAATACGTACATGTCTTTTTGCTCACTCATTTATCGTCACCCACATAATTAACGCATCTTCCCCGTTATCAGTATAATAGTTCTTTCTTATTCCGCCGGGCTGCAACCCGAATTTCTTATATAAACCTTGAGCAGGATGATTCGAAACTCTCACTTCAAGCGAAAGCCGCCTTGCGTCTTTTTCTTTGCACAGTTCAACAGCTGAGCGAAAAAGCGTTTCTCCTAAAGACTGGCCGCGATACTCTGGTTTTATCGCTATATTTGTAATCTGGGCATCATCCATCACAATCCAAATCCCGCAATACCCAACAACATGGCCGTCCTTTTCAATCACGAGATAATGAGCATACGGATTTTCCAGCAGCTCATGATAAAACGAATCCTTCGTCCAAGGAGACGTAAAGGAGGATGCTTCGATTTCGTATACGTGATCTATATCTTCAAGCCGCATATTTCTGACCGCTGCTTTTGTTTTCATCCTATCACCCTACTTTTGACTTTCAATCCATTTCGCTTCAGCTTCTGCCAGCCGCAAGTAATCCGGGACAAGCCCATGAACATCAGCTGCTTCCTTTTCCTTCCCGAGAAAAGCCAATTCTGAAGGACGCGGGTTATGCTGGGCAGCAGTTCCAATGAATCCTTTTGTTCCAAGCACATCCTCGATCATCTGCTTGTGAAGAGAAGTATCATGGCCTAAAAACAAAACAGGACGATTCTTTTCTTTTAGCCTCTCCAGCCAATCTGCCAGCATCACATTTTGATCTGGAACAACTTGCTCTAAAAGCCCATTTTTATATTGATACAGACCTGTGTACACCTGTCCTCGTCTAGCGTCAAAGATTGGGCTGATCAGACCGTCAAAATGCCGGCCATTTGCAGCAAGCGTCTCAAGACTTGATACAGCACTTATTGGAATGTCTAAAGACCAGGCAAGTGTTTTGGCCAACGTCACACCTATTCTTACTCCTGTGTATGAACCAGGGCCTTTTGCAACGACAATTTTAGAAAGGTCCTGCGGTGCCATATCACAATCATTCAGCAATGAATGAACAGCAGGCATTGCTCTTACAGAGTGGTTCTTTTTCAAATATGTAATGTATTCTGCTATAACGGTGTCTTCTCGAAGCAGCGCAATGCCCAATGTATAATTTGATGTATCAATTGCTAATATTGTCATGTCTACTTAACTCCTCACAAAGCATTTCATACCGATTCCCGACAGCAGTAAAGGTAATTTCCCGCTCATCATCACCAGCTCTTTTGATGACAATTTGCAGTCGCTCCTGCGGCAGCTGTTCTTCAATTAAATGAGCCCATTCAACGAGACAGACACCTTGTCCGTGAAAATATTCATCAAGTCCCAAATCTTCACTTTCATCTTCCATTCTATACACATCCATATGATAAAGAGGAAGTACGCCATCGTTATATTCTTTTATAATTGTAAAAGTCGGACTGTTTACAACACGTGTAATTCCCAGCCCTTCTGCAAAACCTTTCGTAAAAGTCGTTTTTCCTGCACCTAAATCGCCCTCTAATGTCAGGACGTCTCCCGGTTTAGCAAACGCTGCCGCAAGCTTGGCAATTGCTTTTGTTTCTTCTGGATTTACAGTTCTCCATTTTAATTGCTTCACACGAGTCACCCGTCTTATTTAAAATGATTATATCCCTTTTTCTCTAAGATCATTGATGTTTGATCTGTTTTTAGGATCACTTTAGATTTTGTTTTTTCCCTGACATGGCCAATCTTTGTAATGGGAAGTTGACGTGCTGCGCACTGCTGCTTCAACACTTCCCACTCCTCTTTTGAAACTGTCCCTGTCAGCTCAAAATCCTCACCGCCAAACAAAGCCCATTCTTTCCAGTTAGGATGAAGCTTAGGCAAATCAGAATGAATTGGAAGCATGCTTTCATCAATTTCAATTGAAACACAGCTGGCTTCTGCAATCTCGTTCAGTTCACTAGCCAATCCGTCACTAACATCATTTAAAGCTGCCCGTTTAAAACTCGAGCATAATCTGCCGACGCTTACTCTTGGCACAGGCCGTTTATGCCTGCGGATAAAGTAATCCGTTTCCACAGATGAGTTTTGAGGATTAGTCTCTTCCAGCAATAAAGAAAGTCCTGCTGCAGATGAACCGATTTCACCGGTTACAAACACAATATCATTCGGTTTTGCCAAGCTCCGCAAACAGGCCTGTCCCTTTTCAATTTCACCGATCACAGTGACTGTAACGACTAATTTGTCAGCGGTAGAAACTGTATCGCCGCCAATCAGATCCATATGATATAGTTTCGCCAGTTCATTCATTCCTTCATACATCGCCTTGATTTCAGATTCAGTCCATTTTGAAGGTACCGCAAGTGATACCAGATAAAACTTCGGAATGCCTCCCATCGCGGCAATATCACTTATATTAACGGCTAACGCCTTGTACCCGATATCTTCAGGTGAGGAATAGTGTAATTTGAAGTGCACGTCTTCTACCATAGTATCAACACAAACAATTTCCTGAACGCCGTGTTTCGCAGTGTAGAGCGCTGCATCATCACCTATTCCTACATCAACGGAAGAATGGTGAATGGTCCGCGGAGTAATGCTATGTATCAAATCAAATTCATCCATGAACCAAAATCTCCTTTCAACCCTGCTTATGCCTATATGTGCTCTTCCTAGTTTATCGAATTTTGCTGGAATATCCAAGATGTTCCCGATATAAAGAAAGCTTGGCTATGACACCAAGCAGAAGATACAGTAAAAGAAAACACAAAAAAAACGAAAACATGATCGTTTCGTTTACATTAATGGCGGTCCGGACGGGACTCGAACCCGCGACCTCCTGCGTGACAGGCAGGCATTCTAACCAACTGAACTACCGGACCATATTTGTATAAGATTATTTTAGTTGTACCCTTAGGGCACTCCTTATTTAATCATATATTTGGTTGCGGGGGCAGGATTTGAACCTGCGACCTTCGGGTTATGAGCCCGACGAGCTACCGAACTGCTCCACCCCGCGATGATAAAAGTAATGCTTGGCGGCGTCCTACTCTCACAGGGGGAAACCCCCGACTACCATCGGCGCTGAAGAGCTTAACTTCCGTGTTCGGTATGGGAACGGGTGTGACCTCTTCGCTATCGCCACCAAACAAATTGAGAGTGTTCTCTCAAAACTAGATAACAGGTGTGACATCATTCAAAAATATGGTTAAGTCCTCGATCGATTAGTATCTGTCAGCTCCATGTGTCGCCACACTTCCACCTCAGACCTATCAACCTGATCATCTTTCAGGGATCTTACTTCCTTGCGGAATGGGAAATCTCATCTTGAGGGGGGCTTCATGCTTAGATGCTTTCAGCACTTATCCCGTCCGCACATAGCTACCCAGCGATGCCCTTGGCAGAACAACTGGTACACCAGCGGTGCGTCCATCCCGGTCCTCTCGTACTAAGGACAGCTCCTCTCAAATTTCCTGCGCCCGCGACGGATAGGGACCGAACTGTCTCACGACGTTCTGAACCCAGCTCGCGTACCGCTTTAATGGGCGAACAGCCCAACCCTTGGGACCGACTACAGCCCCAGGATGCGATGAGCCGACATCGAGGTGCCAAACCTCCCCGTCGATGTGGACTCTTGGGGGAGATAAGCCTGTTATCCCCGGGGTAGCTTTTATCCGTTGAGCGATGGCCCTTCCATGCGGAACCACCGGATCACTAAGCCCGACTTTCGTCCCTGCTCGACTTGTAGGTCTCGCAGTCAAGCTCCCTTGTGCCTTTACACTCTGCGAATGATTTCCAACCATTCTGAGGGAACCTTTGGGCGCCTCCGTTACCTTTTAGGAGGCGACCGCCCCAGTCAAACTGCCCACCTGACACTGTCTCCCCGCCCGATAAGGGCGGCGGGTTAGAAGGTCAATACAGCCAGGGTAGTATCCCACCGATGCCTCCACCGAAGCTGGCGCTCCGGTTTCCAAGGCTCCTACCTATCCTGTACAAGCTGTACCAACATTCAATATCAGGCTGCAGTAAAGCTCCACGGGGTCTTTCCGTCCTGTCGCGGGTAACCTGCATCTTCACAGGTACTATAATTTCACCGAGTCTCTCGTTGAGACAGTGCCCAGATCGTTGCGCCTTTCGTGCGGGTCGGAACTTACCCGACAAGGAATTTCGCTACCTTAGGACCGTTATAGTTACGGCCGCCGTTTACTGGGGCTTCAATTCGCACCTTCGCTTACGCTAAGCGCTCCTCTTAACCTTCCAGCACCGGGCAGGCGTCAGCCCCTATACTTCGCCTTACGGCTTCGCAGAGACCTGTGTTTTTGCTAAACAGTCGCCTGGGCCTATTCACTGCGGCTCTCTCGGGCTTGCACCCTAACAGAGCACCCCTTCTCCCGAAGTTACGGGGTCATTTTGCCGAGTTCCTTAACGAGAGTTCTCTCGATCACCTTAGGATTCTCTCCTCGCCTACCTGTGTCGGTTTGCGGTACGGGCACCTCTCACCTCGCTAGAGGCTTTTCTTGGCAGTGTGGAATCAGGAACTTCGCTACTATATTTCGCTCGCCATCACAGCTCAGCCTTATGGGAAACGGATTTGCCTATTTCCCAGCCTAACTGCTTGGACGCGGATATCCAATACCGCGCTTACCCTATCCTCCTGCGTCCCCCCATTGCTCAAATGGTGAGGAGGTGGTACAGGAATATCAACCTGTTGTCCATCGCCTACGCCTTTCGGCCTCGGCTTAGGTCCCGACTAACCCTGAGCGGACGAGCCTTCCTCAGGAAACCTTAGGCATTCGGTGGAGGGGATTCTCACCCCTCTTTCGCTACTCATACCGGCATTCTCACTTCTAAGCGCTCCACCAGTCCTTCCGGTCTGGCTTCACAGCCCTTAGAACGCTCTCCTACCACTGTTCGAAGAACAGTCCGCAGCTTCGGTGATACGTTTAGCCCCGGTACATTTTCGGCGCAGAGTCACTCGACCAGTGAGCTATTACGCACTCTTTAAATGGTGGCTGCTTCTAAGCCAACATCCTGGTTGTCTAAGCAACTCCACATCCTTTTCCACTTAACGTATACTTTGGGACCTTAGCTGGCGGTCTGGGCTGTTTCCCTTTCGACTACGGATCTTATCACTCGCAGTCTGACTCCCAAGGATAAGTCATTGGCATTCGGAGTTTGACTGAATTCGGTAACCCGGTAGGGGCCCCTAGTCCAATCAGTGCTCTACCTCCAAGACTCTTACCTTGAGGCTAGCCCTAAAGCTATTTCGGAGAGAACCAGCTATCTCCAGGTTCGATTGGCATTTCACCCCTACCCACACCTCATCCCCGCACTTTTCAACGTGCGTGGGTTCGGGCCTCCATTCAGTGTTACCTGAACTTCACCCTGGACATGGGTAGATCACCTGGTTTCGGGTCTACGACCACGTACTCATGCGCCCTATTCAGACTCGCTTTCGCTGCGGCTCCGCATCTTCTGCTTAACCTTGCACGGGATCGTAACTCGCCGGTTCATTCTACAAAAGGCACGCCATCACCCGTTAACGGGCTCTGACTACTTGTAGGCACACGGTTTCAGGATCTCTTTCACTCCCCTTCCGGGGTGCTTTTCACCTTTCCCTCACGGTACTGGTTCACTATCGGTCACTAGGGAGTATTTAGCCTTGGGAGATGGTCCTCCCGGATTCCGACGGAATTTCACGTGTTCCGCCGTACTCAGGATCCACTCAGGAGAGAACGAAGTTTTGACTACAGGGCTGTTACCTCCTATGGCGGGCCTTTCCAGACCTCTTCATCTACCTCGTTCTTTTGTAACTCCGTACAGAGTGTCCTACAACCCCAAGAGGCAAGCCTCTTGGTTTGGGCTAATCCCGTTTCGCTCGCCGCTACTCAGGGAATCGCATTTGCTTTCTCTTCCTCCGGGTACTTAGATGTTTCAGTTCCCCGGGTCTGCCTTCTCATATCCTATGAATTCAGATATGGATACCACTCCATTACGAGTGGTGGGTTTCCCCATTCGGAAATCTCCGGATCAAAGCTTGCTTACAGCTCCCCGAAGCATATCGGTGTTCGTCCCGTCCTTCATCGGCTCCTAGTGCCAAGGCATCCACCGTGCGCCCTTTCTAACTTAACCGTTAAAAAGAATCACTATGTGATATCTTGTCTTACTAATTGAATGTGATGTCTACTGTTATCTAGTTTTCAAAGAACACGTTTCGAAGGAATGATCCTTCAAAACTAAACAAGACAGGGAACGTTCTGTTTATAAGACCCAAGGTCTTATATTCCGTATAATATCCTTAGAAAGGAGGTGATCCAGCCGCACCTTCCGATACGGCTACCTTGTTACGACTTCACCCCAATCATCTGTCCCACCTTCGGCGGCTGGCTCCTAAAAGGTTACCTCACCGACTTCGGGTGTTACAAACTCTCGTGGTGTGACGGGCGGTGTGTACAAGGCCCGGGAACGTATTCACCGCGGCATGCTGATCCGCGATTACTAGCGATTCCAGCTTCACGCAGTCGAGTTGCAGACTGCGATCCGAACTGAGAACAGATTTGTGGGATTGGCTTAACCTCGCGGTTTCGCTGCCCTTTGTTCTGTCCATTGTAGCACGTGTGTAGCCCAGGTCATAAGGGGCATGATGATTTGACGTCATCCCCACCTTCCTCCGGTTTGTCACCGGCAGTCACCTTAGAGTGCCCAACTGAATGCTGGCAACTAAGATCAAGGGTTGCGCTCGTTGCGGGACTTAACCCAACATCTCACGACACGAGCTGACGACAACCATGCACCACCTGTCACTCTGCCCCCGAAGGGGACGTCCTATCTCTAGGATTGTCAGAGGATGTCAAGACCTGGTAAGGTTCTTCGCGTTGCTTCGAATTAAACCACATGCTCCACCGCTTGTGCGGGCCCCCGTCAATTCCTTTGAGTTTCAGTCTTGCGACCGTACTCCCCAGGCGGAGTGCTTAATGCGTTAGCTGCAGCACTAAGGGGCGGAAACCCCCTAACACTTAGCACTCATCGTTTACGGCGTGGACTACCAGGGTATCTAATCCTGTTCGCTCCCCACGCTTTCGCTCCTCAGCGTCAGTTACAGACCAGAGAGTCGCCTTCGCCACTGGTGTTCCTCCACATCTCTACGCATTTCACCGCTACACGTGGAATTCCACTCTCCTCTTCTGCACTCAAGTTCCCCAGTTTCCAATGACCCTCCCCGGTTGAGCCGGGGGCTTTCACATCAGACTTAAAAAACCGCCTGCGAGCCCTTTACGCCCAATAATTCCGGACAACGCTTGCCACCTACGTATTACCGCGGCTGCTGGCACGTAGTTAGCCGTGGCTTTCTGGTTAGGTACCGTCAAGGTACCGCCCTATTCGAACGGTACTTGTTCTTCCCTAACAACAGAGCTTTACGATCCGAAAACCTTCATCACTCACGCGGCGTTGCTCCGTCAGACTTTCGTCCATTGCGGAAGATTCCCTACTGCTGCCTCCCGTAGGAGTCTGGGCCGTGTCTCAGTCCCAGTGTGGCCGATCACCCTCTCAGGTCGGCTACGCATCGTTGCCTTGGTGAGCCATTACCTCACCAACTAGCTAATGCGCCGCGGGTCCATCTGTAAGTGGTAGCCGAAGCCACCTTTTATGTTCGAACCATGCGGTTCAAACAACCATCCGGTATTAGCCCCGGTTTCCCGGAGTTATCCCAGTCTTACAGGCAGGTTACCCACGTGTTACTCACCCGTCCGCCGCTAACATCAGGGAGCAAGCTCCCATCTGTCCGCTCGACTTGCATGTATTAGGCACGCCGCCAGCGTTCGTCCTGAGCCAGGATCAAACTCTCCGATAAATGGACCACAGGTTAAGTTCACCGCATCCTGCGGCGACACCTGTGTGACCTGCGTCGTGCAGGCCCTAGTTTGACTGACTACGCACATCGCTGTGCGATTTATAAAAATGAATTAACAGGTACGTTTTGTCTTGTTTAGTTTTCAAAGATCATTCAATAATGGAGCGGGTGATGAGAATCGAACTCACGACATCAGCTTGGAAGGCTGAGGTTTTACCACTAAACTACACCCGCGTGGTATCTTATATGGCGCGCCCGAGAGGAGTCGAACCCCTAACCTTTTGATCCGTAGTCAAACGCTCTATCCAATTGAGCTACGGGCGCTTGTCAAGCGACTTAACTATCATACTATCATTTGATGTTGAAGTCAAGAAGTTTTTTTAAAAATGTTTTTCGAATCTTTTTCAATTCGACTTTTCTTATTATACACATTTTTAAAATCTTGTAAACACTTTAGAAAAACTTTTTTGTTTTCTGTTTTGTTTCACGCTGTTCATCAGCGACGTTTAATAATATACCATGCCTGTTTTATTTGGTCAACACTTTTCCTGTATTTTTTTATTTTCTTCTTTCACGCCTTCCCATGCTTATCATGTATATATTTTATCTCATCTTACAAATAATATAAGAAAATCTCTTAAGAAGAAATGAGGCGTGTTATGTATTACTACAAAGAGGAACTGATTAATATCATTAAACCGGACAAACCAGACCCGGCAGCTGCTAAGGTCCTGCAGGAGATATTAGGCGGTCATTACGGAGAAATGCGTACAATGATGCAGTTTTTTTTCCAAAGCTCTAATTTCAGAGGAAAGCAGAAACAGTATCGCGATCTGCTTCGCGGCATTTTTTTAGAGGAGATTGCCCACGTTGAACTGGTTCAAAACACAATCAATGCTTTATTAGATGAATCAGGCGGTGAAGGTGTCGGCAGTCAAGGTACAGATCAAGCGCCACTTGATGAAGCGGTTAAACATGCTAATCCTCATCATTATATTATTGGAGCGCAAAGTTCCCTTCCTGTTGATGCAGGGGGCAATCCGTGGAACGGGTCGTGGGTGTATAACCACGGAAACTTAATTACTGACCTGCTGGATAACCTGCTTCTTGAGTCGACAGGTGTGCTGCAAAAAACAAGAATTTATGAAATGAGCTCTAATCAGACGTTCCGCGAAACACTTGCTTTTCTGATTGTACGCGACAATGCTCACCAGAATGCATTCGCGAAAGCGCTCGAGACATTGGGCGTTGAATGGGCGAAGCTGCTCCCTGTGCCGAATTATGACATTAATAAATATCCTGAGTGCAGAAAGTATGTCGAATTAGGCTACCATAATGCACAGTTTAACTTTAGGTTGGATGAAACGAGAATCAGTGAAATCTATCAAGGGAAATCTCCAAGCCGAAATGGCGGAGAGTTACAAGTAATAAATCCTCCGGCAGGCTTTCCCGTACCAGTGCTTCCTGAAATACCAAATGAACACAGTCCTGGGTTAGGCGATATGAATGCTTAATCCAGTGGGAAGGTGCTCAAGAAACTTCTTGAGCACCTTCTTAATTGTGACATTACGGTTTCATTCAACGATTGGCGTTAAAGAATCACCATTCCATATTTCTCCCTTGTTGAGTGTCCAGCTGTCATGATATAAAGCTGAAGCACCCTTGTTTACTGCTGGGCTCCATTCATCATTCCATGCCAGAAAGTAAATGGTTTTAGGATATTTTTGTTTTATTGCATTGATGAACAGGCTGTAATCGAAGCTGCCGTTTGCTGTTTGCGGGCCGACTTCTGTAAAAGCAAATGGTTTATTAAGCGCTGTTAGCTGATCGTATCCATTGATCGAGTAGGCATCTTGAAAATACGCATCTAATCCGACAATATCCACGTAAGACGCGCCCGGGTAAAAATCAGTTTTAAAATCTCGGTTGGCGTCGGGAGAGTAAACCCAAATCAAATGATCAAGTCCTCTTGTGTCGGTCATATAATGATAGATTTTCTTGTAGAGCTGTTTATATAGAGAGATTCTTTCATTATCCTTTTGGTTATATGATGTAAGTCCCCACCAAAACCATTCGCCGTTCATTTCATGCAGCGGCCTGAACAGAACAGGCACACCTTGGTTCTCCAGCTCTTGAAGTCCGTCAGCAATTTTGCTGAGCATGGCATTTAGCCGCTTTCCTTCTGCTGTTGAAGAATCTAGTATTTTTTTATACTGATCATTTGTAATCGGTGTTTTAAAATGCCCTGACTGAAAAGCAGGGTTCGCCAGGTGCAAACTGATTTGCGGAATTCCGCCATTTTTCCAATACGAAATTAAATCACCGTTGCAGCTTACATCTATTGAATCTTCAATTTTAGCTGTTTCAAGCCACCCTCTGGCATAATCGCAGCCGTAAATAGCAGGCGATTGCCCGGTGGCGCTTCGGATTCTATCAGCCTCAGCCATAGAAAATGTGTCATGACTGTAACCTCCGAACGCTCCGGAAAGGACTCTGTTTTCCGTTCGGTTCGGCAGGTGTGCAAGCCAGTTCATCACTGCTTTTGTTGTCTGCTGGGCATTAGGATTCACAGGCGACACAGTATGCGCTTCAATTGGTTTTGCTAAAACAGCAGACGCAAGTAAAAATAAAATGAGCAAAGAGATCGTATGTTTCTTAAACAAATGCAACTCCCCCATTCATTAAGGATGAGATATCATGAATTCACATGTTCCTTCTATTGAAAACTCGCCAAAATGCGCAGGCAAGACAAAGTGTGAGCCTGCATTGCATTCATACTGAATACCATTATTTATGATTCGTCCTGATCCGCTCAGAACACTCCCCAGCAAATAGGTTTGATGTGAAGGAAAAGCAGCTCGGCCGCTAATCTTCCATTTGTACACTGAGAAATAATCTGATTGCACATAAACAATGATCTCAGCGTTACCAACTTCTTTTACTTCCGGTGTATGCACTTTATCGATATGCGGTATCGTTATAACTTCCATGGCTTTTTCTATATGAAGTGTTCTTTTTTGGCCCTGGTCATTACAGCGGTCATAATCGTATACGCGATACGTTGTATCAGAGTTTTGCTGGATTTCAAGGACAAGGGTTCCCTCACATAAAGCATGGAGTGTACCGCTTGGCACATAAAAGAAATCTCCGGGCTTGATTTTGATTCGCCTCAGCAGACCGTTCCAATCACCGCTTTCTATTCGTTGTTTGAACTCTTCCTTTGTGCTTGCATGATGTCCCAAAATTAGTTCGGCGTCATCTTTGCAATCAATGATATACCAGCACTCCGTTTTACCAAGGTCGCCATTTTCGTGCAGTTTTGCATAATCATCATCAGGATGGACTTGCACGGAGAGATCCATATTGGCGTCCAGCAGCTTTACCAGCAGCGGAAACACCTTCCTATCTGGAAAACCGAAAATCTCTGGATGATCTTGCCATACTTGATCTAGTGTCTTTCCTGCCAGCGGGCCATTTTTTACAGCCGACGGGCCATGGGCATGTGCAGAAACGGCCCAGCACTCACCTGTTTTTTGTGAGGGTATTGCGTAGCCAAAAGCGTCACGAAGCTTCGTCCCTCCCCATATTCTTTCTTTAAAGACAGGCTCTAAAAATAAAGGATGTTTCATGATCGCACCTCCCCGGATGCTGCCTCTGCTTGTAAGGCCTGATGCGCCAAAACTAGCGTGCCGATGATTCCGGCGTTACTGCCTAAACGTGGAGGTACAATATAATCACTTATATCATCTGACAATTCAGAAAAATCTAAGTAGCTGTTCATGATTTTCGGTACATATTGATAGATATAAGAAAACACTTGTTTCTGTTGCATGACGCCGCCGCCAAGAATGATTTTTTTAGGTGCAAGGATCAAAATATACTGAACCAGCGCTTGGGCAATATAGTACCCTTCCAGTTCCCAGACTTGGGCTATATCTGATAAATCCGCGGCTTTTTTTCCCCAGCGCGCTTCAATGGCGGGACCGGAAGCCAAGCCTTCAAAGCAATCTTCATGATAAGGGCACTTCCCTTGGTATACGTCATCCGGGTGCCTCCGGATATAAATATGGCCCATCTCTGGGTGTGACAGGCCCTGAAGGAGCCTCCCCTCTACAATTGCCCCCGCTCCGATGCCAGTGCCAATCGTTATATACAGGCAGCTGTCAAGACCCTTCGCTTCACCGAAAAGGAATTCACCCAGCGCTGCAGCGTTGACATCCGTACTAAATCCGACTGGGATTTTCATTTCGTTCTTAACGGTTTGCAAAAAGGGGTAGTGTCTCCAGCCCGCTTTCGGCGTGGCCATAATGGTACCGTATGTTTGACTGGTTTTATCGTTATCAACGGGACCAAAGGAGCCAATGCCGATGGCCTGTAATGAAAATTGCCGAAAATATTGAATTACTTTCTCTATCGTTTCTTCCGGCATCTTTGTGGGGAATTCTATTCGGTCAATGATTGTTCCATCTTCTTTACCGACAGCACAAACAATCTTTGTGCCGCCTGCTTCAATACCGCCAAGCATGCAGGTGGCCTCCTTGTTGTCTCCGCAATCAGCGCCGTATGTTTACAGAAGTCACAACAAACTTGTCATGCCGATGACGTGAAAAGGAATATTCAAATGGAATGCCATTATCTAAGAAGCCCACATGTTCAACTTCAAGAATTGGATCATCCTGTTTACAGCCTAGATGCTGCTGGTCAATATGATCAGATTTGCAGGCTCTGATTTTCCGATGTGAGCCGGCAATTTTGAGTTGCAGCTCGTTTGTAATATGATTGTAGATCGAATCATGAAGGACATCGTCATTAATGCCCGGTATTAAATGAGTCGGCATATATGTTTTTTCTAATACATAGGGTTCACCTTCTACAATTCGCAGCCGAACGACATAATAAACCGGTGTTTTCTGATCAATAGACAAATGGGCGGCAACTTCCTCAGTGGGAAATTGCACTTCAAACTGAATGACCTTGCTTTTGATTTTTTTATCTTTCAGCAAGTTGGTCAATCCGAGAATCTCATTGCTGACTACATGGACATGGTCATCCTGTATTGCAGATTGAATAATAAACGTGCCATGGCCTCGTTTTCTAAACAGCAGACCCTCGGCAACTAAATTATCCAAGGCTCTCTTCATCGTCATGCGGCTTGAGTTAAATTCTTTTGCAAGAGATACTTCATCAGGAATGGGCTGATCGATCGGATATACGTTATTTTTAATTCTATTTCTCATTTCATTTGCAATAATTTCGTATTTATTCATTGGCATCCTCCGGCAGCTGTTAGAGTCTGATATCACATAAGCTTTTACGGATATCATAAGTTCTTTTCCCTATTTCATCAATGTTGCGGATTTTCGTCATCTCTATTCGTTATGATGATTGCCGGAAGATCTTGACCTTTAGGAAAATCTAGAAACCGCTATGCTCAGCAACCTTTTTGAACCATTTTCCGCTCTTTTTGACGGTTCTTTCTCCGTCTTTCTCAAGATTGACTGATACAAATCCGTATCGGTTTTTATAGGCATTTGTCCAAGACCAGTTGTCCATGAACGTCCATAAGTGATAACCTTTTACGTTTGATCCTTCCTGTATGGCGCGGTGAATCCATTTGAGGTGCTCTTTTATAAATTCAATCCGGTAATCATCTTGAATGATGCCTTGTTCATCCCTGAAGCGCTCTTCACTTTCAACCCCCATACCGTTTTCAGAGATAAAACACTCGATGTTGCCGTAGTTTTCTTTTAAATTAATCAAAATATCATAAACGCCTTTTTCATAGATCTCCCAGCCGCGATGCGGATTCATTTTGCGGCCCGGCATGACGTAGGGATCAAAATATCTGTCCGGTAGAAAAGGAGCGTCGGGATTCGGAAGATGTTCTTTCGCTTTCACACGTCTCGGCTGATAATAATTCACTCCCAACAGGTCAACCGTGTTCTTTTTGATGATGTCAAGATCTTCAGCGTTGTAATCTGGCATAAAGCCTTCATGCATCAAAATGTCAACCAGCTCTTTGGGAAATTCGCCTTTGACAGATGGATCTAAAAAAGATCTGTTAAAAAACGCGTCTGCGATTTCCCCGGCTTTCACATCCGCCGGATGGCTGCTTCTCGGGTATGAAGGGGTCAAATTTAAGATGATACCGATTTTTCCGTCCTGCTTCATCTCCCTGTAAGCCTGAATGGCACGGGCACTTGATAGCATCGTATGAAATCCAACCTGGACGGCCTCTTTAAAATCGACCTTGTTTGGATAATGAAAATCATATAGGTATCCGCCTTCTACGGGAACGATTGGTTCATTATGCGTGAACCATTTTTTCACCCGGCCGCCAAACAAACGGAAGCAAGTTCTTGCATAGTTTTCATACGCGTCAACCGTCTCTCTGTTGACCCAGCCGCCGATTTTTTGAAGCGCCATCGGCATATCGAAATGAAACAAATTGACAAAAGGTTCAATTCCGTTAGCGATCAACTCATCAATGACATTGTTATAGAAATTTGCGGCTTTATCGTTGATCTCGCCCGTTCCGTTTGGTATTAAACGTGACCAGGAAATCGACATCCGGAACGAGTTGTGGCCAAGCTCCTTCATCAGCCTGATATCTTCTTTATAGTTGTCGTAAAATTGGGATGTGTCTGCGGGGCCGACATGATCAAAAAAACGATGCGGTTCTTTTTCAAACCAATAATCCCATATATTCTGGCCTTTTCCGTCTCTGTCGGCGGCACCCTCCGTTTGTGTTGCTGAAGCCGATGATCCCCACCAAAAATCCTTTGGAAAACGATATTTTTCTGTTTGTGCCAAGTCTCTCTCCCCTTATGTCACATTTTTATGCTGTTATCATTTTGCTGAGCAGCTGAATCCTGCACAGCCTGTTCTTTTTCTTTTGCCAGATTTAATTTATCCATTGCTTTTAGGAACGGAAACCAGATCACGAAGACAATCAGCAGATTGATAAGCTGCATCACGCCCCCCATGATTGAGTTCGTCGCCATGATGCCATTAATGAATAATGGAACCGTCCACGGCACCGTCACACCAGTCGGAGGCGGAACGAGCCCGGCTGACATAGCCAGATAGGTGACGAGCGTAACAACCATCGGTGCCAGCACCCAAGGCACAATAATGATCGGATTCATGACAATCGGAAGCCCGAAGATAATCGGTTCGTTTACGTTAAAAATACCGGGGGCGAGGCCAAGTTTTGATACTTGCTTCATCTGCCTGCTTTTCATGAATATGAGAATGGTAAACACAATCGCAAGCGTCATCCCGGTTCCGCCCATCCCTACTGTATAAATCTCCATAAACGGTTTTGAAATAATATGAGGGATTTCTTTTCCCGCCGTGTAAGCAGAAAGGTTTTCTACCTGCAATGTATTCCAAATCGGATCCATCACGGAGTTGATAATGATCTGTCCATGCAGTCCGAAAAACCAAAGAATTTGAATGAAAAACACGGCAATCAGCGTTGGGATGATACCGCTTCCAAGTCCGACAAGCGGAGCCTGTATCGCGTGATAAATGACGTCGTGCATATTTGTTTTAAAAAACAGAGTCACCATTACGTTAATCAGCAAAAATACAGTCAATGTGATAAAAGCCGGAATAAGTGCGGCGAATGATTTTGCTACAGCAGGCGGAACGCCGGCTGGCATTTTGATTGTCAGGTTTTTTTGAACAATTCTTCTGTAAATTTCACCAGAAAGAAATGCCGTAATCATCCCAAGAAACATCCCTTTTGCACCGAGACGGTCGACCGGGATAACCCCTGTAATGGCATCTCCTGTTTCTGGCTGAATGATAAATGGCGTTAAGAGCAAAAAGGAAACCAAAGCGATCGCTCCGCCAAATACAGCTTCGACCTGATAGCTTTTTGACAGGTAATAGCCTATCCCGAACACAACAAAGACAGACATAATGCCCATTGTCGCCGTGGAGGCAATGCCGAAATGAGACTGAAACGACGTAAGCATTGAGGCGTTCATGATTTTGTTTAGAAACGGCAAATTCGTTAACACGACAAAAATGGACCCGAATATCGTCAGCGGGAAAGCCAGCATAAATGCATCACGCAGCACTTGCAAATAGCGGTTATTGTTTAACCTCCCTGCAATTGGAACAAGGAATTGGCTGATTTTCTCGAACACCCTATCCACCCCGATTATTTATAGATTCTTGGTTTTAAAGAGATCAAGCATCTCTTTCACTAATTCTTTCATGGATAATGTTGACATCAGATGATCCTCTGCATGCATGAGCAGCAATGAGAAAGCTTGTGCTTCTCCGCCGGATTCCTTCTGTATCATTTGAAAGTGAATGGCATGGGCCGCGGATAAATCCTGCTCAGCCTTGGCAATGAGGGCATCCGCCTCATCCTTGTTTCCTTCTTTGTAGGCGCGCAGTGATTGTATGATGCAGCTGCGGGCATTGCCGCTGTGCAGGATAAGCTGAAAACTGATTTGTTCATCTGTTAAATTCGTGATTTTCACCTGTTCCATTATTGATTCTCCATTAAGGACAATGCCTGCTCATACGCTTTTTTCCCATCTGCCATTCCGTATGCCATCATGTCAATGACTTCAACCCGAATGTTGTATTGATCCGCCTCTTTTTGGAGTTCGCTTTTCAGAAAGCTCATTTGCGGACCGATCAAAACGGCATCCGCTTTTCTCATGTCTTCTTTTGCTTTATCCTGGCCAACAGCCCAAATCTCCGCTTCCTCACCGATAGACTGTGCGTATTCCTTCATTTTTGTCACCAATAAACTGGTAGACATTCCTGAACTGCACGCGAGTAATATTTTTTTCAACTGCTATCCCCCCTTGTGATTAAAACGCTTACATGGATTATTATAGTCATTTATCTTTAAATGTCTATACTTTTATAAAATAAATATAATCATATACTTGTCCGGTTCATCATTTTGTAAATTTTTCTATGGAAGATTCATTCATAATGTGGTACACTCATCAACGGAAACGAATCAATTAAATAGCTATTATCACTTGTATAACCTCAATAATATGGTTTGAGGGTGTCTACCAGGAACCGTAAAATCCTGATTACAAAATTTGTTTATGACATTTTTTGTAATCAGGATTTTTTTTATTTATCAAAACATTTAAGTAAAGGAGTTTGTTATGAATTTCAAAGTTTTCCTGCTTGCAGCTTCTACGATTGCAGTCGGATTGGTTGAGTTAATTGTGGGGGGAATTCTTCCTCAGATCGCAAATGATTTAGACATTTCCATTGTTTCAGCCGGACAGTTGATCAGTGTGTTTGCGCTGGGATATGCAGTGTCTGGGCCGCTGCTTTTGGCATTGACTGCGAAGATTGAGCGGAAGCGCTTATATCTAATTGCTTTATTTGTTTTCTTCCTTAGCAATCTTGTCGCCTATTTCAGCCCTAATTTCGCAACACTGATGGTATCTAGGGTATTGGCAGCAATGAGTACAGGGCTGATTGTTGTGCTTTCTTTAACAATTGCCCCGAAAATTGTAGCGCCTGAATACAGAGCCCGCGCAATCGGAATTATTTTTATGGGTTTCAGCTCTGCTATCGCATTAGGCGTGCCGCTCGGAATCTTAATCAGCGATTCCTTCGGGTGGCGGATTTTGTTCCTTGGCATCGGCCTGTTGGCGCTGATCTCCATGCTGATTATTTCAATCTTCTTTGAAAGAATACCGGCGGAGAAAATGATTCCTTTCCGGGAACAACTCAAGACGATCGGTAATCTGAAAATCGCGAGTTCACACCTCGTCACGATGTTTACATTAGCTGGCCACTACACGCTTTACGCTTACTTTGCGCCGTTTTTAGAAGAGACTCTTCACCTGAGCTCTTTCTGGGTCAGCATTTGTTATTTCCTTTTCGGGATATCTGCTGTATGCGGAGGCCCTTTCGGAGGAGCGCTATCTGACCGGCTTGGTTCCTTTAAGAGCATTTTGCTGGTGACCGGTTCCTTTGCCATCATTATGTTCTTACTGCCGCTGTCTACATCGTCTATGATTTTCTTTTTGCCTGTCATGGTGATTTGGGGTCTTCTGAGCTGGAGCCTCGCCCCGGCTCAGCAAAGCTATTTAATTGAAATTGCACCTGATTCGTCTGACATTCAGCAAAGCTTTAACACGTCGGCCCTCCAAGTCGGAATTGCCCTTGGCTCAGCCATTGGCGGTGTTGTTTTGGATCAGACGGGTACTGTAGTGTCAACAGCATGGTGCGGCGGGTCAATTGTGATCATCGCTGTCCTGTTTGCTTTCATTTCTTTAACAAGACCTGTTCAGACAGCAAAAAAATCCTCCTTGTAAAAGGAGGATTTTTTATGATTTAGCTGAAAGCTCATCTTCTATGACCCATTTGTGGTTTTTCACTTTTTCGCCGCTCGTTGTCGATGTATAGTCAACCATGTATACAGTTGTTTTTTCCGCGGAGTCGATCTCGGCTGTTGCTCCTTTCATGCCTTTCATATGAGAAGCCTCTAAAATCACCTGATCTCCGGGATGTAACGTTTTATCTCCGGTATCTTTGATTTCTTCTTGGATCACCCATTTATGATGATCCACACGCTGTCCCCCATTAGTCGGAGTATAAGAAACAACATACGCCGTTGTATCATAGGCGCCTGTTACCGTAGCTTCGGCACCTTTCATGCCTTTCATATGGGAAGTATTGATGGTTACCTGGCTGCCTACTTTGTATTTCGGATTTTTAGATTCCTGTAATCCCTCTGGAACGTCAGCTGATCCGGAATGGTCCATCTCTTCATGTGTTGAGGAGTCTGAATGATTGTCATGTGTGCTTTCTTTCGTACTGTTGTTATTGCCGCATGCTGATAAAACAAAAACAAGAGATAACATCAGAATTCCCAGTGCATTTTTAGAGATTTTCATGTTCATTCTCCTTTGCTTCATTTTTTTCCTGTAACTTTTGCCCGCAGACAATGAAAACATGGCCTCTCGATAATACTATACCCCCGAACGGTATGTAAATACGCTGATATTCTCATAAAGCGTTCCCGCAGTTTGTCCTATTCCCCTTTGTTTGCAAAGCCAAACATGAAAAAAAGCCGCTGTCAGGCGGCATTTACTGATTTAAGATTTTTATATACACACCTTTTTTTGCTTTTTGATAAGCGGCCTCACCCATTTTCCTCACCTTTTCAGAAGCATCTGAGGATTTGATCCATTCGTCATCAAGAAAAATGGATGGATCGATTAGGCGCATTTTCTTCTTTTGATGGAAATCGTACTGGATGTCATCCTCTATTACTTGTATGCCGGGATGAATAGATGTAAGCAAGCCCAGGACTTCTTCATTTTTTGATGCACGCAGGATGTTCAGTACCTCTTGGTCCGTTTTCAGCAGATCCTCTGCGGATATGACATCATGCCGCAACGCTGCCTTCAATGCTCGCGCTAAATACTCATATCCATATACATTCACGGGATTCAAAAAGAAATCAATCACTTCCTTGTAGTACACACTGACAAACCATTCGGCGGCTTCAATACTATCAGGAAACATCCTTCCGTTTCTCACAATAAGATGATCCAAAAAGGTTTGCGCTTCGTGCAGGCTAATGTGTCCATATCGGTACATATCACGCAGCGTATAGTCTGTCCGATCAGCACACAGCTCCGGTGCGGGCTGTTCGAGCAATGTCCACCTTGAATCGTCAGATAAAAGTTCTTCAGTATGATAGCCGTATTTTTTTAGAACGTCCGGGATTTCAGAGTGAACAATGACTTGTTGAAAGATGTTTTCATGATAGTCTTCTGCTTGATTTTCAAAGACAACGTCGACCACATGAGAAAAAGCTGTGTGTGATACGTCGTGGAGCAGACCCGCAATCTGTTCTTCTATCGTTCCTCCGAGCTTTTTGATGAGGAGCATTACGCCGATGGAGTGCTCATACCTGGTCACATTCCACTTTCGATTGACTAAAAAGCTTGCTCCGCCTTGATAGATTCCTTTTAATCTTTGCACAGGAGCGCTTTTGATAAGCTCTTCCAGCACTCCGTCTATATGGTGCTGCCCGTAAATGACATCGCTGATTTCCATGCCGTCACCTCAACATCTATTTTTTTGTTATATATTGTTTATATTGATAGTACATATGCAATCTTTCAATAGAGGAGTGTTATGATGATCATCATCCCAAACAATGAGATAGCGAAACATATGTTGATCGATTTTTTTGCCAAGCATTGGGGTACATCCGAGATGGCGATTTCCAGCGGCATTTTTCGGTGTGATGAATTAGATGGATTTGCCGCAGTAAATGAAAGCGGCGAAATCATTGGCTGTATTACATACTTGATAGATGGGAAAGATTGTGAAATTATTTCATTAGATAGTATGATTGAAAATAAAGGAATCGGCACAGCTTTACTTCAGCAGGTTGAAGAGACGGCTAAATATGCACATTGTCAACGAATAAAGCTTATCACAACGAATGATAATGTACATGCGATGGCGTTTTATCAAAAGAGAGGCTATCAATTCGCCGCAGTGTTTCCGAACGCAGTTGAAAAAGCGCGCCGACTCAAGCCGGAGATTCCCGAGGTGGCTGAAAACGGCATTTTGATTCGGGATGAAATTCTATTTTCGAAGGTAATTGATTAAACGAATAGGAGTCTTTTATGTCCAGTCATTATAAATACCCTCTCATTTTCACGGCATTCCTATTAATCGCTTTCTGCTTGATCTTTTTTTCCTATCACCTGATTCATCATGTTCGTTTGGAGTATCCGAATTGGCAGGGAGAAAGCAAAGACCAGAATTGGGAAGCTGTTTTCAAAAAAAATGAAGATGCACCAAATGAATACAGCGGCGAACTTTATTGGATCGGTGAACCACATGAAACAGACAACACTTATTTGGAATCACTGATTGTAAAAAAGGATGATGAAGTTCTGCTGAGTTCTGACACGGAAATCCCGATGCATGATTATGCTGGAGGCACTTTTTCTGATGGAAGCGCAAAAGAAAAGTCCGTTTCTTTTTTAGAGCGGTTAGATGAACATGAGCTTGAAGGCCATGATATTACGATTGAAGTGAAATGGAAACAAGGTAATCATTATTCTGCGAGTCAGCTTACGTTCAATGAAAAGACCTTGTTTGATGAAAAGCAGCAATAGATGATCAAAACGAAAAATAGACAAATGAAAAGGCATAGCATATTTTATACAGCTCATATATTATGCCTTTTTCTTCATTTCCGCCAAAAAGTGGAGCAGTCTGCCTTATCCCGAATATTAAACTCAATCATGTTCTCAAGTAGCGTGTAATCAACTGGACCGTTCCAAGGGATACGTATTAGCTGCTCGGTGTAGTCATATCCTGCCTTCACAATATCATCCGCTACGTGCGCTATCGTTACTTTTTCAGGAGCGACAGCTAAATGCTTTTTAGAAACACTAAAGCCAATAATAAATGTACCGTGATCCGTAAACATCGGCTGGTTCCATTTTATTTCTGTATGTAAATTTGGATATTTATCTTTGATCCAAGTCAACACCTCTTCCGTTCTTTCTCGGCGGAACGGGTCATCAATCCCCGCTAAATACTCAGAAAAAACGTCCATGTTGTTCCCTCCTAAAATAAAATGATGCCACTCCATATGAATTGCTCAGACATGTGCTTACACAATACCTCTTTCCAACGTAATACTTTAAATTGTTCAAGATGTAAGCGGGTTGCTTCTATGCCGACTATAGCAGATTTCAGTCCGCCTATCCACGGCCAGTATCTATTCCTCCCATTTATTTCTTTAGTACTATCACTCTTTCCTTCTTTTGATAGCAGTTCATTATTCTTGTAAATCCAATCTTTAAAATCGATTAATACTAGCTTAACAGTTTAAAAATATAATTGGGTTGTCATTGAGATTCATCTATATTTAGGAGGTTATCCAGTTGAAAAAATTCCCGAAGAAATTACTGCCTATCGCGGTTTTATCATCAATTGCGTTCAGCAGCTTAGCCAGCGGCAGTGTGCCTGAAGCCAGCGCCCAGGAAAAGAAAAAGGGGAACCACGACGAAATTAAGAATGTTATTGTTCTGATTGGTGATGGTATGGGTGTTTCTTATACGTCCGCTTATCGATACTTAAAGGATAATAAAAAGACAAAAGTTGTGGAGCCTACGGCTTTTGATCAGTATCTTGTCGGCCAGCAAACAACTTACCCCGATGATCCTGAACAAAATGTAACGGATTCTGCAGCGGCGGCAACGGCTATGTCTGCGGGAATCAAAACATACAATAATGCCATAGCCGTGGATAACGACGGGTCAGAAGCCAAAACGGTGCTTGAAGCTGCGAAAGAAAAAGGAAAAGCAACAGGACTTGTGGCCACTTCAGAAATTACACACGCCACTCCGGCCTCTTTCGGTTCACACGACCACAGCCGAAAAAATATGAACTCAATTGCGGATGATTATTTTGATGAGATGGTCAACGGCAAGCACAAAATTGATGTCCTTTTAGGAGGGGGAAAGAGCAATTTTGACCGTAAGGACCGTAATTTGATTAAAGAATTCAAAAAAGCGGGGTACAGCTATGTGGATAACCGCAAGGACATGCTGAAAAACAAAGACAGCCAAGTTCTCGGCCTATTCGCTGACGGCGGCCTGCCTAAAAAGATTGACCGGACGAAGGATATTCCATCACTTAAAGATATGACAAACACAGCCATTAAAAAATTAAACAAGGATAAAGACGGATTCTTCCTCATGGTGGAAGGCAGCCAAATTGACTGGGCGGGCCATGACAATGATATCGTCGGCGCCATGAGCGAGATGGAAGACTTCGAACAAGCTTATAAGGCGGCTATTGATTTCGCTAAAAAAGACAAGCACACATTGGTTGTCGCAACGGCTGACCACTCAACCGGCGGATATTCCATCGGTGCGGACGGCATCTACAATTGGTTCAGTGAACCCATTAAAGCCGCAAAACGCACACCTGACTTTATGGCAGAAAAGATCGCTGACGGCGCGGATGTTGAAAAAACTTTGAAAACATATATCGATCAAAAAAAATTGGCTTTAACAAAAGCCGAAATTCAATCTGTTGAAGAAGCGGCAAAATCGAAGGAAGTACTGGATATCGATAACGCAATCGAGAACATCTTTAATAAACGCTCTCACACTGGATGGACAACAGGCGGACATACCGGTGAAGATGTTCCCGTCTATGCATACGGTCCGTCTAGTGAGACATTTGCCGGCCAAATCGACAATACAGAAATCGCCAAAAATGTCTTCAAAGCTTTACAATACAATATTAAGATTAACGATAAGTAAAAGAATACAAGGTGTCCCGTTGCTTGTATGAAGTAACGGGATCTCTTTTTAATGGAGGAATCATCATGAGAAGAATTCTTTCAATTTTCGTTTTTGCTATCATGCTTGCGGGCTGCTCATCAAACGCCAGTACTGAAAAACAGCATGCAAGCGGGGAGAAAACAGTAAAAGCTGAGCCGCAAAGCACTGCATTCCAGAAGGACAGCACAGATGATTATCAGCCTAATTCCCAGGTAACTGATGACCGGTCATTGCTTAAGGTCGGCCAAACGTTTTCAGATGATAAAGGAAAAGCTGTCTTAAAAGATATCAAACAAGTGAACAAAACCTATAAAATTGGCGACGTGGAGTTAACAGTAAAAGAAATGAAGCTGATCCACTTGCGCCCGGACTACAGCATGATTGATTACTTTCATGAGTTAACACACGATGAAGAGTTTGATTTTGTTAAGGTTTTCGTTGATATCAAGAACACCTCTTCAAAAAATGTAAATGTTGCGCCGATTGCATTGATGAAAACAAATACGGGGGAAACCTTTGATTGGAACAAAGATATTTATCTTGAAGAGTTAAACGGCGAATTGGAAGGCGGCGCCGAAAAGTCCGGAAATCTCGGCTTTATTGTGAACGCTTCAAGCGGCCATGCTCATGATAAGGCCGCGGATGCTGAGAAGAAAACAAAAGAGATTAAGTGGATCGAAATCACGACAAGTGACGTCTTTGACCATAACCATAAGAAAATCAGTGATGCTCAAAAAATCAAAATCAAGTTTTAAATCAAGAACTCCCGTACAAGGTACGGGAGTTCTTTTTCTTATTTGTTTTTTTGGCGAATCAACTCATCAATCCGCTCCATCACTTCTTCCATGTCCATACATTCTTTGAAGCTTTGATTGATTTTTTTAATGCCTGCCGTATACTGATCGTTGCGCAAAACCTCATCTACGGCTTGTTTTAATATTTGGGCATTGACTTCATCTTTAGAGATGACATAGCCTGCATGGAGTTCAGAGAGACGCTGCGCCACCATCGGCTGATCCTTGTCATGAGGCATGACAACCAGTGGCACGCTGAAATGAATGCCTTCGTTTACGCTGTTCATTCCGCCGTGTGTAATGAAAACATCCGATTGCTCCAGCACTTCCAGCTGAGGGACATACGGAGCAATGATAAAGTTTTCCGGCGCCTGCTTTAATTTTTTCAGGTCCGCTTTTTCTCCGGCAGCGATGACGACTTTTCCGTTAAAGCCTGAAAATGCATCAATACAAAGGTTGAAGAAATCCTCTGTATGATCCAGTACAGTCCCCATTGAAATATAAATGACCTTCTCATCTTTTAGCTGTTCAATCGGGAAATCTATTTTTTCCGCTCTCTTTGGAAAGCTCGGCCCGATAAACAGACATTCATCCCCGAAACGATCACTTTCTGGCTGAAAATAACGGCTTGTATACACTACGTTCAATTCCCCTTTATTGTTCATGAATTGAACTAGGTTTTTCGGGGCAACACCGTACGTTTCTTTCATTTTTTCCAAAAGGTCTTTGCACTCTTGATCCAATTCAAGCGGCGCTCCAGACTCCGGATGCAACGGCAGGATTTTCAGGTGCTCCTCGCCAAACAAGAAAGACGCCGATGAAGAGACTCCTGGAATATCTAAGTAATCCCTTACCAATTCCCCCGCGCCGAATTTATCATAATAAACAAAATCAAATTGAATGCTCTTAGATAAGTCTTTGACAATCTGTAAAATGTCCAATGACGTTTTGATATGGATTTTCACGAAATCAAGAATGCCATTGGGCGAACCGACATGAATAGGTGTCGTTCGCAGCAGATCCCGGTGAAGATGGACCGTTGCTCCCGCTGCTTCTAATCGTTTTTTATATTTTTCAGTGGATATATAATGGACATCATATCCCTTATCGGAAAACGCTTTTGTAATGCCTAAGGTAGGATTCACATGGCCTTCCGCAGGAAAATTCAAAATCAATACTGTCTTCATGTAGACAACTCCCTCTCAAATCGTATTCTGACTCTTTGTTTGATCAGACTACTACTAATCGTAAAATGGGAACACAACCCATGCAAGGTACAAATGAATGAACTATTCTGCTGCTCTGGACTTAATCAAAAAAAAAAGACACCCAAGCTCTGGTGTCTTTTTTTATACTTTTCTGATCGTAAAAAATTTCCGCAGAAGCCATGGGCCCGGTGTAAAGCCCAGCGTTAACTGCCAAGCGCCAATAGCCTGCAATCTGTATTCGCGGACGATCTGCATCTTCCGGCTCATGCTCCTGACATCCTCAAACCATACCTCATGCGTCCGCCCCTGCTGATCACTGTACCGGAAAAACGGTGATTGATATTCGGCTGAATATTGTATCGGGGCTTGGTACCTCATCGCTCTTTCGATTGCGTTTTGATTTGAAATCGCTGAAGCAACTGTGCCCGGCTGATACGGGATGATCCAGTCGTACCCGTAGAGCGGGACTCCGATAATGATTTTTCTGCTCGGCACCTGCGCAATCGTAAACTCAATGGTTCTCCTTATTTCAGTAATCGGCGCTACAGGACCCGGCTCACTTCCGGCATGATGCCAATCATAAGCCATGATAAACATATAATTAACAACCGCTCCTATTCCTCCGTAATCATAGCCTCTCAGCCAGGGGATATTATCGCTTGTTTTTGCCGGAACAGCTATCGTCAGCACATATCCTCCCGCCTGAAGGCGATCTCTCAGCTGACGCAAAAAACCAGTGAAAAGGTCACGATCCTCGGCGCTCACCTGTTCAAAATCGATTGTCACACCGCCATATCCCCTTGTGGAAACTAAGTAATAAATATTGTTGACCAGATTGGTTCTCGCTGTCGGGTTGTTCAGGACTTGGTGAACGAGTTCTGTACTGAATCCTGTTGATGTAAGGTTTGTTATGGTCGCAAGCGGCGTCACCCGTCTTTGCCAAGTTGTCTCGATAGCAGCCGCATCATTCAATTGGTTTGCAATGTCGCCGTTCGGTGCAATATGGTATTCGAAAATCGAAATTGAAGACGAGTATGGCGCATAATCATTGATCAGCTCCCGATCGAGGTCAGGATTTCGGAGCACGTAAAAACTTAATGTTCCCGCAATGTAATTTGAGATCGAAGGAATCGTTATTTTTGCTCCCACTTGTAAAGCATTTGGGCTGATGCCCGGATTGGCGGCTCGCAGACGCTCTAATGGCACAAACGCTTTAGCTGCAATGGCGGTAAGCGTATCTCCCGGCTGGACTGTATATACATAAAGAGGGATAAGCAGAGCCTGCCCCGGCACGATATTCGTTTCATCTAAACCATTCACACCCCGTATTTGATCAACAGAAGCACCGTATCTTCTGCCTATCGAAAACAAAGAATCACCAGGCCCGACGATATGGATAAACATGTTTAACCCCCATTATTCGTTAGTCAAACCATCATAAAATCTTATTAACGGGGCCTCTTAGATATGTGGTGAATACATAAAAAAATACCAAGGGTTCTGCTCCCCCTTGGTACCGGATTATACAAATCAATTCTCTTTTCCTTCTTCAAGCACATGCTTCAAATGCTCACAGTCATGATTGAAATGAGCCAGCACATGCTGTTTGGCTGCTTCTTTGTTTTTCTTTTTCACTTCTTCAAATATCCTGCGGTGCTCACTCAGTATCGTTTCTGCACGGTGGTCGCCGGTATAATTAAGGATTCTGCAAAAATGAATCAGATCATTTACATGCTCAAGCAAATTTTTCAAATGTCTGTTATGGCTGAAATCAACCAGCAGCTCATGAAATTTTTGGTTTAAACGAATGATTTCCGTATCTTCCGTGCCGTTGTGAATCGCCTTCTCTGTTTCTTCAAGCTGTTTTTGGAGTATGGTCAGCTCTTCTTCGTCCGCTTCGTCTATGACTAATTCGACTGCCAGCTGCTCCAGCGGAATTCTGATTTTATAAATCTCATCTACATCTTTTGCCGTTAATGACGTGATCGAAAACCCATTTCGGTCATCTGCTTTTAACAAACCATCTTTCTCAAGCAATCGCATGGCTTCCCTTATCGGAGAGCGGCTGACGCCAAAGCTTTTCGCCAGCTGTGTTTCGTTTATCCGTTCCCCAGGCTTAAAAGTCCCGTTAAAGATCATTTTTTTCAACTGGTTATAAAATTGCAGGTAGTAGGGAGTCGGCTTATCTAATTTAAAATCGTCCATATATAATACCTCATTTGAATATATTCAAGGGCTTTTCTTCATCAAAATCATATAACAGATGGTAATGGGAAGCAACAAACTGCCTTGTCAGATCCCAGAATTTGAGGTACGATATGTTTGCTGAACGACGGTCGACGGACTACTGGCAACTGAAAAAACGGCGTGTTTTTCTTCGTCAATAGGACACCATACCTCCGCCAGAATAGCGCACGATTACATTTTTACATCTTTTCAATGGAGGAAAAAATATGCTCATTATTCTTGTTATGTTTCTTCTAGGAATTATTTTAGGCTTTATTGGCGCCGGTGGAGCCGGCTTTGTCATTGCCCTTTTAACGCTTCTTTTCCATATCCCGATTCATACGGCTTTAGGCACTTCGCTTGCCGGCATGGCTTTTACAAGCTTATCAGGGGCATATAGCCACTATCGCGAGGGCAACATTCAAATGAAAATCGGCTTAATAGTCGGAGGCTTTGCTGCGGTTGGCTCATTTTTCGGCGCCAAGCTGACATCTTTTATTCCGGCTGATTTGCTTCATTATTTGACGGCTGGAATGTTATTTTTATCAGCAATTCTCATTTTAATCAGATTATTTATTTTAAAAGAGAAGGCTCAAGTGAATCAAAGCACTCTTTCAACGTATACGAGAGCGGTCATCTTAGGAATTGTAGCCGGCGTTCTTTCCGGCACATTCGGCATAGGGTCGGCACCTTTTATTCAAATCGGTTTAATGATTATGCTGAATCTGTCCATTCGCCATTCTGTCGGAACGACGATGCTTGTGATCATCCCTCTGGCTGTAGGTGGAGGCATCGGATATATCACAGAAGGTTTTGTTGATTATGTATTGCTGATCAAAGTTCTGGTCGGGACAATGTGCGGTGCCTATGTAGGCGCAAAATTCACCAACCTTATGCCAAAGGTGGTTTTGAAATCAGCCATCTTTTTGACTCCGGCGATTGCAGGCCTACTGTTATTATTCTAAATAAAACAAAAAACCTGACGTCATGTCAGGTTTTTTTTATGAATTCTGCCCTACTCGTTCTTTCGTTAATCCAAAAAACGCCAGTGAGCCGATGACAGCTGTTACAAACATGATGGCTCCCATCGGAACGGCTGTTGTCTCATTAATGCCTACAAGCGGTGACACGATTGAACCGAGGAGCAGCGGAAGCATTCCAAGCAGCGCACTTGCACTTCCGGCGCGGTGCCCCTGCCTTTCCATGGCCAAGGTAAACGTGCTGGTCAGAACCATGCCGATCGTAATCATGTAAATGAAAATGGATATGACTAATGTAGCAAGAGGACCGTGAATCATGGTCATGGTTAATAGCACAGCCGTCGCAATCACAGCCGTAATGACCGCTATACGAAGCAGGCTTTTTTCATGAATGATTCCGCCAAAGCGTCCGATGATAAAGCTGCCCGATATAATCGCCAGTCCGTTAATGCCAAAAAGAATACTAAATACCTGCGGAGACACCCCGTAGATATCCTGGTATACAAAAGGCGTACCAGACACATATGCAAAGCTTCCCCCGTGAATAAATCCGACAGTTAACGCGTACCCCATAAAGGACCGATCCTTCAGCAGGCTGCCCATCGTTTTGACGGATGTTCCGATTGAGCTTGGAATCCGTTTTTCCGGCGGAAGCGTTTCTTTTAACCTCAATGCAATCAGAAGAACTAGTAAAAATCCGATGATCATGAGAACGTAAAAAATTGTATGCCACGTTGCGAACGGCAAAAGCAAAATGGCACCGCCTGTCATAGGCGCAACCATTGGCGCCACCGCGGTAATGACCATTAGCAGCGAGAAAAATTTAGAAAGCTCTCTTCCGGTAAACACATCGCGGACGATTGCGCGAGACAGCACAAGCCCTGCAGAAGCAGTGAAGCCCTGTAAAAAACGCGCAGCCACTAAAGTTGTTATATTGGGCGACAGTGCACAAAACAGAGAAGATAACGCAAATAAAAAAATACAGATTAATAGCGGTTTTCGTCTTCCCTGCGCATCGCTGACCGGCCCGACAATCAGCTGGCCGATCGTAAGTCCGACCAGACAGGCTGTTAAACTTAACTGAACAAGTGAAGCACTTGCTGATAAATCTTCCGCGATTTCAGGAAAACTTGGCAAATACATATCTATATTAAGCGGGCCCAATATAGCAAGCATGCCGAGCAGAAACGCTAGTGCCAAGCGTTCTTTTCCAGTTGGATTGTGCAGCATGTTATCAAACCTTCCCTTCAACCTAGTCCCTTATATAATGGATGTCAGCTCCAACTATGGATTGGAGCTGTGAAACATTTGTATATTGTATCATAACTTTCAGCCTGTGAAAGCCGCTTGAGCATGGGCTCGGCAAAGTGATATTCCTCTGGGAGGTTTTTCGAAGATGCAAATGGCTTGCAAGATGAAATCATTCGTTGTATATTAATTGACGTGTCAATCATTGATATATCAATTAATAGTTTTGACAGGAAAGAAGGGATGGGTTTTGGCGTCATTTTGTTCAGAGGAAGCCGAGATTTTATATCAGCTGCAAGGCGTGAACAAGGTGATTGGCGTGAAGTTCGAGGCATGCACGGGCATCAGCCAATCTCGTTTGGAATTGCTGACATTGCTTTATCATGCAGATGAGATCAGTCAAAGCGACCTTCAAAAGAAAGTAAATATCGATAGCGCAGCCGTTACCAGACACCTGAAACAGCTGGAAGCCAAAGGCATGGTATCAAGGCGGCGCAAGCCTGAGGACAACCGCATCACCCTTGTTCGGTTAACAGACCAAGGAAGAGAGCGAATTGAGTCTTCTAAGAAGGAAAAGGAGCGTTTCATGAAGGAAATGCTCGCAAATGTAAGCGCAGAAGAACGCCGCCTGCTCATTGATGTGCTGGCGCGCATGCGAAACAATATAGATAATATCGAAGCTTAAGAGGAGTGTATCAACATGATCAAAACAAACGATTTTATGGAAATTATGAAAGGCCGCCGTTCTATCCGCAACTATGATCCGGCAGTAAAAATCAGCAAAGAAGAAATGACAGAGATCTTAGAGGAAGCAACAACTGCCCCATCTTCTGTTAACGCGCAGCCATGGCGTTTTCTTGTCATTGACAGCCCGGAAGGAAAAGAAAAACTCGCACCGCTTGCAAGCTTTAACCAAACACAGGTCACAACATCATCTGCTGTCATCGCTGTATTTGCAGACATGAATAATGCAGACTACTTAGAAGAAATCTATTCAAAAGCTGTGGAACTCGGTTACATGCCGCAGGAGGTCAAAGACAGACAAATCGCCGCGCTGACCGCACATTTTGAAAAGCTTCCGGCACAGGTCAACCGTGAAACGATCCTGATTGACGGAGGTCTTGTTTCCATGCAGCTGATGCTGACTGCACGCGCGCATGGCTACGATACAAACCCGATCGGCGGATACGATAAAGAAAACATCGCGGAAACCTTCGGATTAGATAAAGAACGTTATGTACCGGTTATGCTACTTTCTATCGGAAAAGCTGCAGATGAAGGCTATGCTTCCTACCGTCTGCCGATTGATACAATTGCAGAATGGAAATAAAAACAAAGAGCCCAGGAATGTTTTCCGGGCTCTTTGTTTTTAAGTACAGCCGCCGTTTGATCGTCTGACCTTTTTCGGGTAACACGTCTGAAGTTAGTCGTTTAGTCATGAAAAAAGAGTGATGACCATTCATCACTCTTCTCTCGATTATTCTTTTCCTTTCTTCCTGCCGAACGGCCACCAGTTTCCTTCTCCAAAGGTCGCAATGATTGCCGGAATGAAGAGCGGAAGTATGACAAGGCCGTAAAGCAAGAGTCCGATGATGATAACACTTGCCACCTGCATCAGTGTATTGACGCCTGAAGGCATCATCGCCGCGAACGTACCGGCCAATATAATGGCAGCTGTAATAATGACAGATCCCATTTTGCTCATTGACCTGACGACACCTTGCTGAATGCCAAGGTGCACCTCTTCCTTAAATCGATCAAGCAAGAAGATTGAATAATCTACCCCTAACGCGATCAAGATGACAAAGCTGAAGAATGGTACTGCCCAGCTGACGCCGGCGTTTCCTAAGCCATTTACAAAAATTAATTCTGTTATGGATATCGACGTATAGTACGTCAGCAGCAGTGACGCGAGCATATAAATCGGCATGATCATGGAGCGGAACAAAATGGTTAACACGATAAACAGGCCTATAATCATGATCACCATTGTTCTGGAGAAGTCCGTTGTGGACAGCTCTTTTAAGTCCGCATTCATACTCGTGACCCCGCCGTATACGATCTGTGCATCCTCCAAAGGAGTGCCGTCAACTTCGTTTGCGACAGCTTTTTTAATTTGGTTTATTGTCGTAATAGCTTGTTCTGAGTAAGGATTTGAATCCAGAACGACACTTAATTGAACACCTTTTCCGTCCGCAAAGGAATACTGGTCAATTGACTTCTTAAAGTCTTTGTCCTTCATTACTTGATCAGGAATGAATATGCCTGTATCTCTTACAGTTGGACTTTTGCTCATGTCCTCTAACATATCACTGGAAGCTGTAATACCGTCAGAGACTTTCGTCAGGCCATCATTTGCGCTTTTCACGCCTTCGGAAAGCTTCTTTAGGCTTTCTGTCAGCGTTCCGGCTTGTGCCTGCTGGCCTGAGAGCTGCTGGTTCGCTTGTTCAAGGCCGGTTTGAATCTGGCCAAGCTGTCCGCTGATTGCCGTAAGCTGCTGCACGGTCTGTGCGGTATTGCCGGTTTGGGAAATCTGTTTGCTCATGAGCTGCAGCTGCTGATTGATTTTGCCCAAGCCATCTGCCGCATCGCCCAGTGAACCGCCAGACTCTCCATTTGAGGCCGAGCCGGTTTGCCCTGCCATTTGATTCAGTCCGTTTTCTATATCCGTTAATCCACTTTGGACATCGGCAATCCCTTTTACCGTCTTATCCAGCCCGTCTGAAACCGATCCTAGCTGGTTATCAATATATAAATCTTTGATTTTTTTACCAGTCGGCTGCGTAATGGTCATAACAGAGTCAACATGATCAACTTTCTCGATCGCTTTGCTGATATTTCCTAGATAAGGGATTGTATCAGCTGTTGTAAGATCTTTGTCTCCTTTTACGACAACATTGATCGGGAACGCTTTTCCTTCCCCGAATCCATCCTTAATGGCCTCGAGAGCTTTTATAGATTTATAATCGCTGCTGATTTCCACAGTTGAGTCGAATGAAATCTGGTCATCATAGGTCAAGATGAACGGAAGCGTGATAATGACCGTGATGACTATAAACAGAAACGGACGAGCGACGGAATGCCTGCCGAGAAACGCCCATAATTTGTTATCACTGTGCGACAGCACTTTCTTAGAAGGCCAGAATAATTTTTCACCCAGCGTCACCATAAATAATGGCAGCAGTGTGTAGAGGATGATCATTAAAATTCCCACACCGACTGCTACCCCTACTGCGGATTGGAAAATCGCAAACTTCGCAAATCCTAAGGCTGAAAATCCGATCAATACCGCAAATCCGCTGATAAATAAGGTTTTTCCCCCCGTGCGGTAAGCGATAAGCGCCGCTTCTTTTTTATCATGCCCGTTTGCCAATTCTTCACGGAATCGTGTAAGAAGCAGTATGCAGTAATCTGTTCCAATGCCGAACAGGATCGCAACTAAGAAGGTTTGCGTGAACGTCGAGATAGGAAAATCAACATTGTATACAAGGATGCCCAGTATGGATTGACTGATCAGATAAGAAAAACCGACAACCACAATCGGAATAAAAGGCGTCACAACAGATCGGAACACGATCAACAGTAAACCGATGATCAGGCAGACTGTGATCACTTCCGTTTTCTTAAGCCCTTCCTCTGAGCTGTGAGCGAAATCCTGGTTGATAAGGGAAGCTCCCGTAATATATGCCGTCAAATCATCAGGAACGATTTGATAAATCTCGTCCGCAATTTTTTCCGCCTTTTTATCAGAACCTGTAATCGTGACAGGCATGAGAACGGTTTTCTTGTCTTTCGACATCAACTGGTCTTTGACTTCTTTTTCCGCTGACAGAGGAGATGTTACCTCTTCTACACCGTCGATCTTTTTGATTTTATCGATCATGGCGCGGAGCTGGTCCTCTGTTTCTTTCTTTAAAGCGTGGTCTAATGTAAAGACAACACTGATCGAATTATTGTCTTCTCCCGCTTGTTTTAAAATGGCGTTTGCCCTTTCTGAAACAGCATCAGCGGGAAGCTGGGCCTGCCCCTTTTGATTGGCCAGCTCCGTTAAGTTCGGAGAAAACAAACTCAAAACGACGGTTAGTGCTAATACTATGGCTGCAATTGCCCACTTGAATTTGATGATTGCTCTCATTCGGCAGAATCTCCTCCTTTAAATTTACTTTTTAAAATGGTGAATATCTCGATGATGGAATGTAAGTGTTCCTCATCTATATCATCGATCAGCGGTTTGAGCGCATTAAAGATGGCAGAATCTAATTCTTCTAGTATGTTTTCACCGCTGGGTGTAATGTTAATAAGCTTAGAGCGCCTATCACTTTTTGCCGGACAGTCGTCCCATTGAACCAATCCCTTTTCGAGCAGCTTTTTCAGTCTGTTAGAGATCGCGCTCTTATGTACATTTTGGTACATGGCCAGGCTGCCGGGAGAGGTTGGGCCCTTGACTTTTAAAATTTTCAACAGGTCTGCCTGTTCCCTTGAGATATGCTTGAAGACATCCTGATTGATTTCACGATGCACAAATTCTGTCCCTTCAAGCAGGACTTCCACAAACAGGTTTATCGCCTGGCATAGCTTTTGTTCATTCAATATCTTCCCCTCCTCATTATAGTTTATCCCGCTAAACTTTATGTTCAATGCCAATTAGTTTATTCCCCTAAACCATATATGTCAACAGATTTTATTCACGAGCACTCTACATAAGAACTCATGTTCGTGTATAATGGAAGATATACACACGAAAGGGGGAATTTTAACATGTCAGATTTGGCATTCAAATTGTATGAATATAACGTCTGGGCCAATCAACAAATATTCAACCGATTAAAAGAGCTTCCAAAAGAGGTATACCATCAAGAAATTCAAAGTGTGTTTCCGTCAATATCCCATGTATTGTCTCATGTTTATCTTTCTGATCTCGGCTGGATTGAAGTGTTTTCCGGCAAAACCTTGAGCGATGCGTTGGCTTTAGCTGAACAGCTTAAAGAACAGACAGAGGCAAAAGAAATAGAGGAAATGGAAGACCTTTTTCTGAGGTTATCCGAGCGCTTTACACTATTTTTACAGCAAAAAGAACAGCTCAATAAGCCACTCCAGATTCAAAATCCCTCAAGCGGCATCATGAAAACAACTGTTTCCGAACTGATTCCCCACGTTGTCAATCACGGGACATACCACCGCGGCAATATCACAGCAATGCTGCGGCAGGCAGGCTACGCATCCGCACCGACAGATTACGGGCTCTACCTGTTTATGAAAAAAACTGAAAAAGCATAAGAAAGCGGCTCCCTAAATGGAGCCGCTTTTTTCGGGAAATAGTCCAAATCACATTAAAATTCTTTTCATCAATCCTTTTTTAGTAAAAAAGATAGAAATTTTAGTGTTATAATAATCATTAAAAATAGAATGCTGACTCAATAAACAATTTTCAATGGAGGAACACATAAAGTGACAGACGACATGACGAAAGACAATATAAATCAGCAAACGTTGCAGAGAGGCTTGAAAAACAGGCATATCCAGCTCATCGCCATCGGCGGAGCCATTGGGACAGGCTTATTTCTCGGCTCAGGCAAATCGATTCATTTTGCCGGACCGTCGATTTTATTTGCTTATATGATCACAGGGATCATTTGCTTTTTAATTATGAGATCGCTGGGTGAACTGCTGTTATCAAACTTGAACTATCACTCTTTTGTGGATTTTGTACAAGACTACCTAGGCGATATGGCAGCATTTATCACCGGCTGGACATATTGGTTCTGCTGGATTTCCATTGCGATGGCTGATCTGACAGCAGTCGGGCTCTACACTCAATATTGGCTCCCGGGTGTGCCGCAATGGGTGCCTGGCTTAATCGCTCTTATTATTTTACTGATTATGAATCTGGCGACAGTCAAGCTTTTTGGAGAATTAGAATTTTGGTTTGCTTTGATTAAAGTCATTGCCATTTTGGCGTTAATCGTCATTGGCCTTGTGATGATTTTCAAAGGCTTTTCCACAAGCTCAGGAGTGTCCAGCTTCACAAACCTCTGGAGCCACGGAGGCCTGTTCCCGAATGGCATGCACGGGTTTATCCTCTCGTTCCAGATGGTTGTGTTTGCTTTTGTCGGCATTGAGCTTGTCGGGCTTACAGCCGGTGAAACAGAAAACCCTGAAAAAGTAATCCCTAAGGCGATTAACAATATTCCTGTCCGTGTGCTGCTTTTTTATATCGGGGCTCTTCTCGTGATTATGAGCATCTATCCTTGGGATGTCATCAATCCCAGCGAAAGCCCATTCGTACAAGTATTTGTCGCGGTTGGCATCGTCGGGGCTGCAAGTATTATCAACTTTGTTGTGTTGACATCCGCTGCTTCAGCATGCAACAGCGCTGTATTCAGTACAAGCCGTATGGTCTATTCCCTGGCGAAAGATCACAATGCGCCTGAGTCAATGGCGAAACTGACTCAGCGTAAAGTGCCTAGAAATGCTTTATTCTTTTCGGCTATCGTGATTTTAATCGGTGTTACGTTAAACTACATTATGCCAGAAGGCGTATTCACCCTGATCACAAGTATTTCAACCGTATGCTTTATCTATATTTGGGGGATTACGGTCATCTGCCATATGAAATACCGCAAAACAAGACCTGAATTAGCGAAAACAAACAAGTTTAAGCTTCCGCTTTATCCGTTTACAAATTACCTGATTCTTGCGTTCCTGGCGTTTGTTCTGGTTGTGCTGGCACTGGCACAGGATACTCGTGTTTCCTTATTTGTCACACCGGTTTGGTTTATTTTGCTGATTGTGATTTATAAAGTGAGAAAAGCGAAGCATCAATAAGACTCGAAACTCCTGCCTTAAAAATGAGAGCAGGAGTTTTTTTGATGAAAATGACCTTTGCTTTTGAATTTGAAGGTATGCTATAGTATTTGTAATCAAACAAGAAGGGATGATGGGTGGACAATGATTAACTAATCTTATTTTTACCGTTTGAAATCAATATTTCAAATCAGAAAAAATAGGATTAGTCTGCCCATTTTCTATATATACGACACTGCTATTTATAAATAAATAGCTTATTTGATCATGCAACGGCGCGGCTAATCCTTCCAACACATTTTGGGAGGATTTTTTTATTCTCCCTTTAAAGCGAGGGATATGGATGAAAGAGATCGTAACATTAACAAATGTCAGCTATGAAGTGAAGGATCTGACTGTTTTTAAAAACATAAATGCCAGTGTTCAGCAAGGAGATATCATTGGGATTATCGGCAAAAACGGTGCTGGGAAATCTACGCTGCTGCACCTCATTCACAATGACTTAGCCCCTGCACAGGGACAAATCCTTCGGCAGGATATAAAAATGACGATGGTTGAACAGGAAACCGCGGCGTATTCCTTTGCGGATCAGACACCTGCCGAAAAGAAATTATTGGAGAAATGGCGTGTGCCCGTCCGTGATTTCCAACAGTTAAGCGGCGGTGAAAAACTGAAAGCGCGGCTGGCGAAAGGACTATCAGAGGATGCAGATCTGCTGCTGTTAGATGAACCGACAAACCACCTTGATGAAAAAAGCTTGCAATTTCTCATTCAACAGCTGAAAAGTTATAGAGGCACTGTAATTCTTGTTTCTCACGATCGTTATTTTTTAGACGAAGCCGCAACAAAAATATGGTCGCTTGAGGATCAGACGCTGATTGAATTCAAAGGGAATTACTCCGGGTATATGAAGTTCCGGGAAAAGAAAAGACTCGCCCAGCAGCGTGAATATGAAAAGCAGCAAAAAATGGTTGAACGGATTGAAGCACAAATGAATGAGCTCGCTTCTTGGTCGGAAAAAGCCCACGCCCAATCGACGAAAAAGGAAGGGTTTAAAGAATATCACAGGGTAAAAGCGAAGCGTACGGATGCCCAGATAAAATCCAAGCAGAAGCGGCTTGAAAAAGAGCTGGAAAAAGCAAAGGCGGAACCCGTTACCCCAGAATATACAGTCCGCTTCTCATTCGATACAACCCACAAAACAGGAAAACGTTTTTTAGAAGTTCAGAATGTAACAAAAGCGTTTGGAGAAAGGACCCTCTTTAAAAACGCAAACTTTACAATTCAGCACGGCGAAAAGGTAGCGATCATAGGACCCAATGGCAGCGGAAAAACAACATTATTGAAAATCATTCTGGGACAGGAAACGGCTGAGGGAAGCGTATGGGTATCGCCGTCCGCAAATATCGGCTATTTAACGCAAGAGGTGTTTGATTTGCCTTTAGAACAAACACCGGAAGAGTTATTTGATCATGAAACATACAAAGCAAGAGGGCACGTTCAAAGTCTGATGAGACACTTAGGTTTTACAGCTGCCCAATGGACTGAACCGATCAAGCATATGAGTATGGGTGAGCGTGTAAAGATCAAGCTGATGGCATATATGCTGGAGGAAAAAGACGTGCTGATTTTAGATGAGCCGACAAACCATCTCGACCTGCCTTCACGCGAACAGCTGGAAGAAACACTGTCACACTACAGCGGCACATTGCTGGCGGTTTCACATGACCGATACTTTCTCGAAAAAACAACAAACAGTAAACTCGTCATCTCAAACAACGGCATCGAAAAGCAGTTAAACGACGCTCCTTCAGAAAGAAATGAGCGGGAGGAGCTTCGATTAAAGCTTGAGACAGAAAGACAAGAAGTGCTGGGCAAGCTCAGTTTTATGACGCCAAATGATAAAGGGTACAAGGAGCTTGATCAGGCTTTCAATGAGCTTACGAAACGAATGAAAGAGCTGGATCAATAGCGTGTAGGGGATACCAAGGGCTGTTCGCCCTTGGTATTTTTCAAGCTTTTGCCTTCAGCCCTCGCCAAAAAATATCGAAGGAAATCTCTAAAGACCGCTCAAATGATTGTTTATTCTCATAAACCAGCTGAATGTTCAGCCCGTCAAAAAGAGTGATGAAGGCTATCGCACACTTCTCGGGCGGACAGGTGATGACCGATTCTTTAAAAACAAGTGCAACCCGGCTTTTCAAAGCATGCAGAAACATCAAGTACTGGGCTGAAATAAAATCACTTACTTCAGCAGGAGCCTTAAACGACATTGCCTGCAAAAAGGCTACATTGGGCATAGCATGAAAGCGCACCTGTGTTTCTTTTAAAAAATCATATATAAGATTCTTGGCTGGCATATGCTTTCGTGATTCAAAAAAATCATTGATAAACGCTACTTCTTCTTCAACAATCTCGGGGTATACTTCCATCAGCAGGTCCTTTTTTGACGAGAAATGGTAGGACAGAGATTGTTTCCGAATTCCTAATTCTTTTGCAATATGCGCCATTTTGACTCCCTCGTAGCCAAGTTCATTAAATTGGCGAACGGCTGCGCGTTTTATATTCTCACGGGTCACTGTTCTGCCCTCCCCAAATTATTTCATCCGTTTTCTCTTGGAACAGATAAATAAAATATATAATAAAAGAAACAACAGGTACACCAAAATAGAAGCGATATAAAGCTCCCGATAAGAATAAATCGTTGCCACCACACCTAATAACAATGATCCTCCGCCAATTCCCATATCAAAAAAATTAAAGAATGTCCCCATAGCATCCTCATGTTCATGCTCTTCTACTAGATTGATACACCATGTCTGGATAGCCGGAAATATTGAGCCGAACCCAAATCCGTAACATATCGCCGCAGTAAAAAACATTGCATTGGTTTGGGCAATATATAATATTGAAAGGCCTGCTATTGAGAATATTGATGCGGGGATAAGGATGGCTGCCGCTCCGAATCGGTCAAATATTTTCCCGGAGATAAGACGTATAAAAAAACTGGCTGCTGCAATCAGAAAGAAAAACATTCCGACACTTCGGAAACCCTTTTCGATCGCATAGAGCGCAAAGAAGGACATAATCCCAGATGCAGCAATGCCGACTAAAAAAATTAGAAACGAAGGAAACAGCACACGTCTTTCTAACACCTTTATCTTTATCCTTCCCTTTTCACCCGTGTCTTTTGCTTCAGGCCGCCTCCGCACAAGTGCAGCCATAAGCACTGCCAGTAAAAGAATGGACATCCCGCCTAAAAAAAGCCTCTCAAAATCATAAAGCTCCAGTGCTGAGATACCAATCATAGGCCCAACCGAAACAGCAATCGTTTCGCCTACCCCAAAATAGCCAATCCCCTCGCCTCGGCGCTCCTTCGGAATAATTTCCGCGGCAATCGTCGCAAAATAAGTAGTAGCTAATCCAAAACCGGCACCATGTATTAAGCGAATGAGCAATAGGACGCTCACATCTGACGCCAGATAATATGCACCGGTTGAACAGGCACTGATAACAATTCCAAATATAAGTAAATTTTTTTTATTAAATCGTTGAGCCAAAACCCCTGCAAAAGGACGTATGGCAATGGCAGATATCATAAAAATACCTGTAACCAATCCGACTTGCTTTGCCCCGCCTCCGATAGCAGTTACAAACAATGGCAATGTCGGCAATAACATTTCAAACACCATAAATAAAAAGGCATTTGAAAGTGTGACAAAAATAAATGATAAGGACCACATTTTTGCAGTATGTATTTTTTCCGCCTGTAACTCCATGAGCTTCTTCTCCTTTTCTGTTGATCGATTTAATTGGTTACACTCACTTTATCTGACTATAGTCAGATTGTAAACTGGAAATCCACGAAAAAATTATGATAACCATTTATTTTTAAATGTTTTCACTCAAAAAAACTGACAATAGTCAGACTTCCAAATGAAAGAAAATAAGTTTGATTCGATCGTTATAGGCGAGAAGCTCCGTAAAATGTTGACGATTTCAATAATAATGCACATAAAAAAAGAACAACACACGTTGTCCTTGTTTATATCTTAAAGTACCCTGTCACCACTTCCAGATAGGCATTTCCATACTGGAGGAAAGGATCAGAGCCTGCTGCCGTCATAGGACACCATTTTGTTTTCAAACATCAAAACGAACTGAAAATGATAAAAAGTGTTCCCCTAAATCAAATGCAAAAGAAGGGAAATAACGGAAGACAGTAGAAGGATAAACCCAACAAACAAAATGAAGATGGATCATATGACTGAAAACTTTTACTGTGATGAGGTATTTAGCGGCAAAACGAAAGTGAATAAGGTAATAGAGACGGATAACATATTGGCTTACTATCATACAAAGCCTTTTTATCCGGTTCATATTGTAGCTGTTTCCAAGAGACATATCTCTTCGTTAATCACCTTGGAAGAGTCCGATCATGACTTACTTCTTGAATTAATGAGTGTCATTCAAGAAGTCGCTTCCATGGTGACGGACGAAAAAGGCGCATGCCGTGTAATCACCAACTTAGGAGCTTACCAGGACTCTAAACATTTACATTGGCATATTGTGTTTGGAGAACCGCTTAAGTAAGCGTCTGGGGTCAGCACAGCTGTTTCCGCATACGTATATTGGTCATGGCATAACCCATCTTCTGATAAAGATAGACGGCTGTCTCGTTGTGTGCAAATACATGTAGAGCCAGCCTTTCCGCACCAAGCTCTCTTGCTCTTTCATCAAGCGTTTGAAGCGCCAATTGAGCAAGTCCTTTTCCGCGAAAGGCTTCATACAATCCAAAGGAATAGATAAACGCTTCCTTTTGCGGATGAAATGGATCAGCATACAGCCAGAGCCAGCCCATTCTTTCCCCTTGGTCATTTGTGATGTTCCAAAAATAATGATTGCTGCTGTCTCGCCCATTCGGAATCATGTTCTCATATGCTTGCTCCGATTTCTCAAATGCCTCTTTTTCCGTCCAAGTTCCTGACGTTATGTTTTGTTTCGCATAATTTTGCACGGACATCCCGCGAAAGGCTTCGAACTCTTCCTCAGTCATGTCTTCCAAAGTTAATGCCATCCTGTATTCCTCCTTTATAAAAAAAGCCCAGCTGATGCCGGACGAATAACGCAGAAATGGAGCTCTATTTTACTGATTCAGTTAATTCCTGGACTTTCTATTATTCGATAAGAAAAGGAGATTTCCTGCAAATGGGCTTGTTCTTAAACATTAGTGAAAAGCTTACGTGTAACTCCCCATGATGATCATGATAGAAACAATCAAACAGATCATCGCTGGTATCGCCATGATGACCGATTGTCTTGCTCGAAACATATGCGCATGAATTGCTCCCGCCATGAGAACGACAACCAGAAAACCTGCTCCAATCGCTGCATACCGATTCCAAATTCCCGCGGTCATAGCAAGTGCCCCGGCTATTTCAAGAATGCCAGTAACAGTCAGAAACCATAATGGATATTGATAATGCCGCCAATGCTCAACTTGAAAGGGAACGCGGCTTACCTTTATGATGCCTCCCGTAAGCATAAAAACTGCCAAACTGATTTTCATAATAATAGATATCATCTTACGTCATTCCCTTTCGGAAGCATCCCGTATATTAAAAGATTCACAACCTCTGCTGCGAGGCTTGCCGGATCTTTGATTCCGGTTAACAAAAATGAATCGGTTAAATGTTCAATCATGCCGACCAAACACTCAGCGACAGTTTCCATATCCAGTTCAGAGTGAAAATAGCCAAGCCGCTGTTCTGCTTCTAAGTTCTCTTTCAAAACCATCGCCAAGTCTTTTTTCATTTGTTTTGCTTCCGGGTTGAGAAAAAAGCCGATCTTGGTTAAATCCTTGTCCTCAGCCAAAAATTGAAAAACAGTCTCTACAGCTAGCAGTACCCGTTTTGACACATCCTCCGTGTTTAATCCGTTTTCCAGAAGAAGTGACTCTGTCAGCTTTCTGACTCGAGAGTGAAAATCGGTGATTAACTCGGCAAAGATGGCTTCTTTGCTTTGAAAGTACAGGTAAAATGAAGGCTGTGTGAACCCAGCTTTTTTCACAATTTCACTTACCTTCGCGTCATGGAATCCCCGAATCGAAAATTCATTAGCGGCAGCTTTGAGTAACCGTTTCCGGCTTTCTTCTCCTTTACGTCCTTTTTTACTTTTCAACGAGGACCACCCCCAAAAATAATACTCGCAAGTAATGTTACTCACGAGTATTATTTCATGGCATTAGCTTCATTGTCAATGATTTCAAACTGATCCTGTTTGCCAGCTTCCTTTATTAAAGGGTCTCATGTATTTCGAATAACTGAATCAATTCATTGATTACTGTATCAATGGCTTTTCATTCACTGATAAGTATTTGCCAATAGATTGAAATTCAGGCTGTGACAAACTTTATTCTTTTTTTCTAACGAGCATCACTCCGGGGCCAGATAGAGTTTTGCTCGCAAATGCAAGGAACAATTGGGTGCAGCGGCGCATAATGTACTGTACAGAATGATGGAAGGGTGTGATGGGATGCCGTCTACAATAATCAACCTATATTATTTAAAGATCAACAGTATTTCGGGCAATGGTTCAATTACAATAGGTGAAGCCGCGCATAACAGCCATACCGCAAATAATAAATCCCAAGGGATCAACTCCTCTTTCGGTGATACATCACCTGCAGAATCAATCATGGAAAACTTCTTAAATGATCCTGATGTCAACGACCAGACAGAACTCGGAAACTCTGATAATACCACTATGAATGCTCCTCAGCTTCCAGTACCACCAATTTTAGATTAAAAGGAGTTTCGCTATGCCATACCAAATTAACATCGCAAATATTAAGGTGAACGGCGTCACACAAAACGGAAATATTGATGTCGGTCCAACCGTACACAACAGCCATACAGCGAACAGCAAATACTTTGGGGCAAACTTTTCTCTAGGGGATTTTTCGCCTTCTTCTTCTCTTTTAAATACTGGGAACCTCGATACTGATATCAGTGATCAAGACCAAATTGGAAACCCTTCTGCACCGATTTCAAACCAAATTTAAGGAGGATCCTAGATGGATCTCGAAAAAATGAGAAAGTGGCTTGAGATTACAAATGAATATAAGCAAAATGACTTTTGGACAAATGTGCTCAAGTATAAAGCCCCGGAACAATTTTTTAATACCAACACCTATACTCTCGTTTACGACTTTTATCAAGATGAAGAATATAATTTTATCATTGTGGAAATGCCCGGTTTGTATGAGGAAGAATTAACGATCCGCTTACTATCTAAAACCCAGCTGCTGATCAAAGGAACGATCACGCCGGTTTTTCCAGCCGAAATGGAGGTGCAGCGTGAACGGTATTACGGCGAAATTGAGCGGACGATTCAGCTTCCTGAAGCTACTGAATTTCATTTATTACAGTTTCAGATGTTAAACGGGCTTCTGCACATTTCGTACCCAAGACAAGTTGAAACCATTGCGTTCAATAAGGGGCTTTAAGATTGATTGTTCCTTCATTCCTTATCCATAGGGGCTGATATATGGTCTTTATATTGATCCACATAAATATCCCCATTACCCAGCAGCACTGCGTACACGGTCTCTTTCACCTTTATGTCTCTTTTTCGCAATTCTTCCAAAAGCCAGGATTCCGTCAAACGATTCTGCTTTAAATTATTCTCAATGATTTCTCCGTCCATAATAAGCTCTATCGGAAGCCTGTGTTCTTGGTTTACCGCAATCATTAAATCCTGTTTGGTCACATGCCGGAATTGCGGTTTTCTTAACACAGTCAGCTGACCATTCGTTTCAAGAATGGCAAAAAGTACTTCTTCGATATTAAATATTTCTTTTTCCCGTAATTGCTGATTTAAATAATCAAGTGTGTAACGCATTTTCCTCATATTTGATTCAAGTATCTTCCCGTTTTGAATCAGCACTGTAGGATCTTCAGCAAAAAATTTCCTCAGCTTCCTGTTCTTTATCGACAGGAACGAAATAAGAAAAATGGCGTTCCTCGCCTCCCAGATTGTTTTGGCCAAAAAACTCCTGCTGCTATCATTGTTTGGCTTAATATATCCATCTATACCAAAAATATCGTTTGGTTTAGGACAGAATGAACCAACTGCCTTTCGGATATATTAAATTGCGATTGGCCGATAGAAAAGCCAATCCCATGACAAATCTAATTCATCATTGGTCAGGTGGTAGCATGAATTTCACTTGGGAATCTCTTGTTCTCATTGTAGCCGGAGTCATTTTGCTGAGAATTTCAGGAATGAAATCAATCGCACAAATGACTTCAACTCAAACGGTTTCATGATTTCAATCGGAACTATTATCGTGCAGCCAATCATCAAGTACAGCCTTTTCAAAACATTAATTGCGGCGGCAATTTTCACAATAACACTCATCGTTATAGAATGGATCCAAATGAGATCGAACTTCATTGAAAAGATGTTGACCGGAAAAGCAAAAGTTGTTATTGAAAACGGACAGCTTCATATCGAAAACTTAAAGAAGATGAGACTTACAGTTGATCAACTTGAAATGCATCTAAGGCGTTACGGCTATACAAGATGTCAAAATTGCGACATTAGAGGCAAACGGGCAATTAGGAATAGAATTAACTGATGACGCCAAACCCTTAACTGTCAGGGATCTGAAAAAACTCATTCACCCGGATTTCATAAATAAGGACGGACAAGCCCATTTGTCTAGCAATCAGAATATTTTTGATGAAATTGGTAAAAAGAATAAAAAAAACATCCCTAAAAAACTGCATTAACAGGCACTTGTGGAATTTTGCAGGTTTTTGTCTCTCGTTGAATGTTTTTGCCGTTTTGTTTAAGCAATTGCTACTCACACACCATATTGTATAAACAGTCATAACAGAGAGGAGAGATGAAAGATGAAATTCCCAGTATATATTCATTCGATATCCGGAAACAGCATTTTTAATAACGGTTTTGCATTCTCCATCAGCCCTTTCTCTGTTTCTAAAGAGACAGATGGTTCCGGAGGGAATAATACAGGTTTGGTTTTTGAATCCAATGCTTTAAGCCAAACAAGCTCCGCCAATCAAGCCCTACATGTTACAAATGCGGTCCAAGAACTGCTTTCCAAGCTTTTAGCGTAAAAATAAGAAATGAACACTTCATGAGGTGCCGTATGCCTTTTCCAATTATTCACACAAACTTTTGGGATGCTGTGATAGCCGTTCCAATCATTATATTGATAACCCAAATCCTCAAAATATTATTGAAAATCCCCAAAACATTTGTACCGTCAGTTGCCTTAATAACAGGCCTTGTCATTTCTGTTTTCATAAGCCATCGACACAGCCTCTTTTCTGGCGTATTTATGGGCTGGTTTTATGGCTACGCTGCTATAGGCTCCTACTCATCATTAAAAACGACCATCTTATCCTTTAGGCAAACGAAAAACGATACATCAAATTCATAGATGACATATAACGATCTGCCGCCTCTTTATCAGGCGGCTTTATTTCTGCTGATAGGTTGATCATCTTCAAAAAAGATGCTCAATCACTCGCTTAAAGAGGCGCTATTATTTTTACCATTATGTTGATGCAATGATATAAAAACGCAATATCATAGAAGTAAATAGACTGCCAGCGTCCTCTATGACGGCTACTTCTGAGTGAAAGGAGTTTTTGAAGCATGCGATCTCAAATCAACATTTCAAATCTCACGATAAATGGAATGACACAAAACGCCAATACAGATATCGGACAAAACTTGCAAAACAGCCATACTGCGAACAGCAAAAATTACGGAGTCAATTTCACATTAGGAGATTATTCTCCTTCTAATTCAATTATTATTTCAGCAAGTTGTGATAATGATACAAGTGATCAAGGGCAGGTTGATAACCCTTCTTCACCTAGTGAAGAATAAATTGATGCAAAAAAAAGAACTCATTTGAGTTCTTTTTTACCTTATTTCTTTATTCACCTTCATATAATCGATAAACCCTTTTCAGCTTTTGTTCAAGCTGTTCAAAATGAACAAAACGGGCTTCTCTTAGAAACTCAGTCCCATCAATGAACAAAAGAAGCACAGGAACGGTGAAAACTGAAAATCTGCCGGCGACCTCTGTTACATCGTCAGCATTGATATGCCCCAATTTGATGTTTGGAAACTGATCCAATACTATTCTGAGCTGGGGCAGAACTGCGTGACATACTGTACAGCCAGGCCTTGATATATAAATAAAACTGAATTTGTGCTGTTTGATAAAATTTTCTATAGAATCTAATGAATGTAATCCTGTCATCTCTTTCATCCATTTACTCCTTCAAATAGGTCTGTTTTTCATGACCAAGCTCATCAATACGTATCATTCACTATACAGATTTATATTTATTATATCCGCTTTTTTGCTTTGCAGAGTACCTGCAAGTTTGCCGAAAATATCAAAATAAAAGAACAGTTACTGACAAGCAGCAACTGTTCTTACATACTTTCTTATTAAAAATGCAAAGCGTAAGCTCCTGAACCGATGAGTGCAACCCCTATGGAAACTGCAATGAGCACCAGGTTATATTCAAAACCTCCCGCGCCATTCGCAAAACCTTTCGCTCCATGGACTTTTACGATGGCACCTAACATAATGATCGTTATGATAGCAGCTCCAAGCGGGAGGAATACGCCTAAAATAAATAGAATTCCGCTTACTAACTCCCCAAGACCTGATAGCGCGGCCGCAACGTTTCCTGGTTTCACCCCAATTGATTCGAACCATTGTCCGGTTCCTTTAATCCCGTATCCGCCAAACCAGCCGAATAATTTTTGTGTGCCATAAAACAAAAACACCACACCAATCATTATACGAATAAGCAACAGTCCTGCATCTTCCATTTGTATCTCTCCTCATCTTTGATTTCATCTGATTCTTTGCTGACATATCCAGCAATCATCAATTGAATATATGTTTCTTTATTTTTTATGTGTCAAATCAATCTAACTCTCTTACTTCAAACGGCAGCAGCCCTTGTTCAATTTGTGTGCGATGCGGTTCATATTGCACAGGCAGCATCAGTTTTTCGCCCATTGTATCTTGTGTTTCATCATGTGCAAAGCCCGGGGGATCAGTTGCGATTTCAAACAGGATTTCCCCATGTTCCCTGAAGTAAATGGCATTAAAATAGTTTCTATCCCGAACAGGAGTTACACCATATCCGTGGGAAGCAATATATCTTTGCCAATCTAACTGATCTTCATCATCGTTAGCCCGCCAAGCGATGTGATGCACCGTTCCGGCCCCCATTTGCCCGCGGCCAATAGGCGTTAACTTAAGGTCAATCACATTTCCGATATCACCGGCAGAACGATAACGAACGAAGTCTCCTTCTTTGCCGACTCGCTCCAGCCCCATGATGTTTTCTAAAAGGTCAGCGGTTTTGTCAGGCTGCGCTGATAATAGGGTTGCACCCCCAAAACCTTTAATGGCAACATCGGGCGTTACATCTCCGAAAGTCCACGTATTAGCCTCTCCTTCTTCTCTTTCCACGATTTCTAAGTGCAGTCCATGAGGATCATCAAATTCTACATATTGTTCCCCAAAGCGCTCGATTTTGGTGTATGGAACGTTGAACTTTTCTAGTCTCTTTTCCCAAAATGCCATAGCCCCTTTCGGCACGACATACGAAGTCACGCCAACTTGACCGTCTCCAATGACGCCTTGGCGGGCTCCAGCCCACGGAAAGAAGGTAATGATTGTTCCCGGCTTCCCGCCTTCATTCCCAAAATAAAGATGATACGTACCTGGGTCATCAAAATTGACAGTTTGCTTGACCAAACGAAGCCCAAGCACTCCTGCGTAGAAATCTGTGTTCTCTTGAGGGTGACCGACAATCGCTGTAATATGATGAATTCCCATCGTTTTTTTAGCCATTTTTATCCGCTCCTTTTACATATACTCAACAAACTCATTCACAGGCTTCCGGTAGCCGCGCGGTCTTCTGCTCTCTGTTTTTTCTTTTCCAATCGTAATCATCATGACAACCTCAAATTGGTCGTCTATGTTCAAAATCCGTTTTACGGCTTCCGCATCAAAGCCGATCATCGGGCAGGTATCCCAGCCTTTTTCCTTAGCACTCAGCATAAACATCATCGCAGAAAGTGAAGCATTCCTTATCGCCTCATCTCTCTTAAATTGTTCTCCCCTGTTTTCATAAAACGAAACAGTGTCGTGCACCATGTGGTCATACTCTTGCTTATTTAATATCCCCAATACCTTTAAACCTTCATAGATATCAGCCGCTTGTTGATATGCCTGCTTATCCCCTAATACCAAGAGAACCGCAGAAGAGCTAACCACTTTAAATTGTCCGTTTGCGGCCTGCTTCAGCTTTTCTTTTACGTCCTGGTCAAGAACCGCCACATATTTTGTATGCTGCAAATTAAAAGCCGATGGCGCCAATGCAACCAATTCAAACATTTCATTGAGGTCTTCTTTTGTGATTGGATGACCTGAAAGAAAATTGCTTGCAGATCGTCTTTCATTGACTAACTGTATAAATTCAGCCATTATGATACACTCCCTTTTATCTCGAATTCGAGATATTATGTTATAAAAAATCATATTGAATATTGTGTAAAAGAACTGACAACGATTGAACACTTAGAATTGCGCTTGATCGCTGATCTTTTCAATCAAATATCTCGAATTAAAATATCTTAAATATGAGATAATAATAAAATACAGATCTTCTCATGTCAATAGGTTTTTGAGAATCAGGTGGAAATTTTTCTCTGACGACAGCATTTTAATTGCGAATCATCACTGTTGTTACATTAGAACTCATTTGTATGACCTTTTAGCACAACTCCAACTTTTTTTCTGTCACCTTATTTATTAGTAAACAGGAAACAACGTTGCTATAGACCCACTCGAAATTGAATTGGTATGATAAGCAAAGTGATTACACAAGAAAGGATACGGAGAGCGTATATAGAGCACTCCTATTTTTTTGTGCAGTTTTATAGGAGGAAAAAATGGCAAGTGAAAGAGAACAAATAAGCAGAAAAGTTGCTTTGATTGCATTGATCGCCAATCTGATCTTAATGGCAGGAAAGGTCTTTTTTGGGCTGGTAGGCGATAGTGAAGCCGTGTTTGCAGACGGAATACATTCCGCGGCAGATGTCGTTGCTTCGATTGCAGTCTTGGCAGTGATCGGCATTTCCAATAAACCGCCTGATCAAGACCATCCTTTTGGTCACGGAAAAGCTGAAGTCATTAGTGAGGCGATTGTAGGAATTATCTTAGTGATCGTATCCGTTTATATCCTCATAGAAGCGATTCTGTCCTTTGTTAAAGGGCCAAGCGTTCCCCAATATAGCGCATTGTTTGCGGCACTGATTTCCTACATGGCTAAGCAGATCTTATATCGTTATTCCATCAAACAGGGGGAGAAATGGAACAGTAAGGCGATTATAGCGATCGCATACGATCATAAAGGCGATATCGTGGCCTCTCTTGCCGCTTTTATCGGCGTCCTGTTGGCTATCATCGGAAACACCCGCGGATGGTCCTATCTGTTGTACGCCGATGCCATTGCCAGTGCAATCGTTGCTTACCTCATTTTTAAGATTTCAATGGAATTAATCAGGCCGTCTGTTGATGTGCTCATGGAAAAGAGTGTTGATCCCGAGCTGATAGAGGAATATAAAGCTGTTATTTTTCAATGTGATCAGGTAAAACGAATCGATAGAATCCGCGCGCGAGAACACGGCCACTATAAATTGCTTGATGTCCGTTTATCTTTGGATCATGATTTGACAATTAAGCAGGGACACGACATTGCCCGCGAAATTCGAAATGAAATCAAAAGACAGTTTTCAGATGTAGAAGAAGTGCTCATCCATGTAAATCCTTATTTCGAAGAATGAAAAGCTCCTTTTTTCGAAGGAGTTTTTTCTTTATGCTGCAAACTTTACCTTTAGAACTCGCCGTACTATATAATGTGTGTATATCAATCAGAGGGACAGAAAGGTTGTTAGAATGAAGGAATTTTTTTCGATTGGAGAAGTGTCAAAGTTATTCAATGTGAAAATCTCTGCTCTTCGGTATTATGATGAAATCGGTCTTTTGAAACCGGAATATAAAGACGAGCAAACAAACTATAGATATTATTCTACCCAACAGTTTGAGCGGCTGGATACCATCAAGTATTTGAGGACCCTAGGCCTGCCAATCAATAAGCTTCTTGATTTTTATAACTCTCAAAATACAAACACTCTTCTTCATTTACTAAAAAGCCAGCAGGCTGAAATTGATCGCAAGAAGAAAGAATTGGAACGCATCGAACGAAAGATCTCCCGACGCATCGCACATATAGAAGATGCCGTTAACATGCCGTTACATCAAATTTCAAAAATCAAACTTCCTGCAATGCGTGTGGCTTACTTGCAGCATGAATATGTTCTCGGCCATGATATCGAGCATTCGTTAGCTGAATTGAGAACCCACCTGAATGTGAACGAAGATATATTCATAGGCAAGATCGGTTTATCCATATCAGCAGCAAATGTGAAAGCAAAACAGTTTGACAAATATTCCAGTATATTTATGATTCTTGAAGATGAAAATGAAAAAACTTCTTCAGAAATCATCTTTCCTTCAAAAGAATATCTGCAAATTAGGTTTAAAGGGTCACATCCAGAAGCCGAACCATACTACAAAAAATTACTGGCATATATGAAAGAACATCATTATGAGGTAGCAGGGGACTCAATCGAAATCACACTCATTGATTATGGTATTACGAATAACCTAGATAATTACGTGACTGAAATCCTGATGCCCATCAAATAATCTCATGAATATGTTTTTATCTCCCTTGACTCTCTACTAACTAGAGGGTTTATTTTTTATGCAGGAATGATTTTTGGAGGAGAAAGCTTATGTTTGGAACGATTTTTAACACAGTGATGATCATTGCAGGAAGCATAATCGGGGGGATATTCAAAAAAGGCATTAAAGATGAATACCAGGATATTTTGATGCAGGCAATGGGATTCGCTGCGGTCGCGCTGGGGATCAACGCCATTACACAGCATTTGCCTGATAGTAAATATCCTATTCTATTCATCGTGAGTTTAGCCATTGGAGGTTTGCTAGGCCAGATCATCAATTTAGAATTACGATTCAACAAGCTGGTGAACAAATTTTCTAAAAGCAATTTAGCAGAGGGCTTATCAACTGCGGTCTTATTATTTTGTATCGGTTCGCTGTCAATATTGGGCCCTGTTGAAGCCGCTTTGCATGGAGATTATACATATCTCCTGACAAACGGGATGTTAGATGGGATCACCTCCATTGTGCTCGCTTCAACTTTTGGTTTTGGAATAGCGGCTGCTGCCATTGTATTATTTGCCTGGCAAGGCTCCATCTATTTATTTGCTAAAGTAATGGAGAGCGCAATCAATACAGACCTTATTAATGAAATCACAATTGTGGGAGGCATACTCATCCTCAGTTCAGGTCTAAGCATTCTTGGAATCAAGAAGTTCAAAACATTGAATTTGCTGCCTTCCCTCTTGATCCCTCCTGTTGTGATTTTTGTGATTCATGCATTTGAATTGCGGTTTTAATGAAGCGGCTCCACAAAGGAGGTTAATATTCTGTTATATTGATTTTCAATAATCTGTTTCAATCGTTTTATTTCCTTTTCATCTTGGATTTGACGTCGAATAACAACTGTATTATATTGTAAATAAAGTCTGTTATATCAAAATCAGATTCCCCATCACGAAACGGCACATTCATATAAACAAAATTGGGAGGGGCATTTGTATGTCAAACCATTCATCCATATAAACAAAATTGGGAGGGGCATTTGTATGTCAAACCATTCATCTAGTATTCCCGAATTAAGTGACAACGGTATCCGCTATTATCAAACTTATAATGAAAGCCTTAGTCTTTGGCCGGTCCGTTGCAAATCATTCTATATATCTACTCGTTTTGGTCAAACACATGTGATTGCAAGCGGCCCAGAGGATGCCCCGCCGCTTGTATTACTCCACGGAGCATTATTCAGCTCGACGATGTGGTATCCCAACATCGCCGATTGGAGCAGCAACTACAGAACTTATGCAGTTGACATCATAGGTGATAAAAACAAGAGTATTCCTGAGAATTTAAGCGGTACAAGAACGGATTACGCCAATTGGCTTCTTGATGTGTTTGACAATCTGGGGATCGAAAAGTCCCACATGATCGGACTTTCGCTTGGCGGTCTCCATACGATGAATTTCCTTTTACGTATGCCTGAGAGAGTAAAAAGCGCAGCTATACTGAGTCCGGCAGAAACGTTTTTGCCATTTCATCACGATTTCTACAAATACGCTCTTGGCCTTACAGCGTCAAATGGAGTTGAAACATTCTTAAATTGGATGATGAATGATCAGAATGTGCTGCACCCGATTTTTGTGAAGCAGTTTCAGGCAGGGGTAATGTGGCAGGATGGATCAAGAAATCCAAATCCTAAAGCCGACGGATTTCCGTATGTTTTTACCGATGAGGAATTACGTTCAGCAAGAGTTCCTATCCTATTATTACTTGGTGAACATGAAGTCATCTATGATCCCCACTCAGCCCTGCACCGAGCCTCTTCATTCGTTCCTGATATTGAGGCGGAAGTCATTAAAAATGCCGGACATGTTTTATCGATGGAACAACCCGCTTACGTAAATGAACGTGTAATGCGTTTTTTCAGTGCAGAAACAGGCATTTCACGGTAAGGGCTTATAAGATAGTGATTTGCATTTCTAAAGTCCTGAATATGCTTCTAGCCGGGCATTTCAAAAAATAGAGTCTCTCTTATGGACGCTATTATTCTTGGACAAAACCCGCAGCTGGTTTTGTGTGCTTGTTTCTTTAGGTTTCTTATATGATCAGTTAGTTTATTCTTAGAATTATCAAGAACCTAGGCATTATGGAGAGAAGGCAGCGTCAAAAAAATCATTTGATGTGCTTTATCACTTCTCCTGGGATGCCTGCTAGCATGACGCAGCTTCTGCCAATATGAAACAAAGTTCCATCCATATCGAAAATGAGTGATTGCGCCATAAGCGTCTCCTTTTAACTGTCGACTTCATCTTCTAAATACTACCATAAGCAAAAAAGCAGATCATAAAAGATCTGCTTTTTCTATTACATGATTTGCTTCTTTTGTTCATGATCTATTTCTGGCTGTATTTCCTTTGTCAGTTGATGCCCTTCTATATCCACGTTCGGAATCATCTTGTCCAGCCATTTCGGCAAATACCAGGCTGCATTCCCCATCAGCTTCATGACACTTGGAATCAGTGTCATTCTTACAATAAAGGCATCAAAGAGCACACCAAAGGAAAGAGCTAATCCGTTGGCTTTAATAGAAGCTTCACCTGCAAAGATAAATCCTGCAAACACGAAGATCATGATCAAGCCGGCTGCTGTAACAACAGGACCACTGTGTTTTAATCCAGCCTGAATGGCTTGTACTGGATTCTTTGTTTTTACATATTCTTCACGCATTCTGCTGACAAGAAATACTTGATAATCCATAGCTAAACCGAACAGAATCCCAATCGATAAAATCGGCAGGAAGGCGAGTATCGGCCCTTTTTCAGGTATTTTGAAAAAATCGATGAGATTGCCGTCTTGCAAGACAAATACACAGATTCCAAGAGTGGCTGTCATCGTCAACATGAAACCTGCAACAGCAACAAGCGGCACAAGCAGCGAACGGAAAACGATGGTCAGCAATACAAACGCAAAGCCAACAATAAGTACAGCAAACACCGGTATCGCATCATTCAGGCGATCTGAAATGTCAATATTCACTGCAGTCGATCCAGTAACAAGCAAATCTACTCCGTTTTTATCTGACAAACTGCGTACATCGTGTACCAAATCTTTTGTTGTGACATCATTTGGACCTGTTTCCGGAACGACCGTAATGATGGCAAAGTTCCCTTCTTTATTAGGCATTGCAGGGGTGACACTTGCTACATGGTCTAAGCCCTTTATTTCTTTCACTGCATCTGCGAAAGCCTCCGCCTTATTTTTTGCAGCATTTGTGGCATCCGCTACGATTGTTAATTGGCCATTAAATCCTTCTCCAAAGCCTTCGGCAAGCAAGTCATATGCCCGGCGATCCGGATTATCCTTAGCTTTCATCCCAGCATCAGGCAAGCCCAGTTCCAAATGCATAGACGGGATACTAATGACGAGCAAAATCAGAATGCTGCATACACTTAGCATGATAGGATTTTTGGTGACAAAGCGTCCCCAGACATTTGTTTCAGTACTTTGTTTTTCTATTTTCTTGTTTGATTTCGGAATCATCCGCTTCCCTGCAATCGATAAGACCGCAGGCACAAGTGTGATGGAAGCCAAAACAGCCATCAGTACACTAAGCCCTGCTGTCAGCCCCATCGCAGACATAAAAGGAATGTTAACGACAGTCAATCCGCAAAGTGCAACGATAACAGTAAGTCCGGCAAAAACGACTGCGCTTCCCGCTGTTCCCACGGCTCTCGCAATTGATTCATTCTTTTGTATGCCTTCGCCTAAAAACTGGCGGTGTTTCGTAAAAATAAATAAAGCATAATCAATACCAACAGCAAGGCCAATCATTCCGGCTAATGAAAGACTGACGGAAGCAATATCAAATACTTGTGTCCCAATCAAAACCAGTCCAATACTTACACCTAAACCAATCAGTGCAGTTAAAATCGGCAAACCTGCTATTAATAAAGAACCGAATGTAATGGCTAAAACGACAAAAGCCAAGATAATGCCGACAATTTCAGAGACACCGCCTATCTCCATCTCAGCTCCCGGTACATCTCCGCTTAGCTCAGTTTGCAATCCTTCATCATCAGCCATTTTCAAACTGTCTTTTAAGTGTTTGATAGAGTAATCCTTTATATCATCTGCTGATGATTTATACTTGATATCAGCATAGGCAACTGTGCCATCTTTCGCGATTGTCCCTGTCACAAAAGGACTTGCAATCGAGTCAACAGAATCATCTTTACTGATTTCTTTGAACGTATCTTCTATTGCTTTTTTTGCTGGCTTCCCAGTAAGTTTCTCCCCATCACCAGCACCGAAAATAACCCGTATGCTCCCTTTATCAGGACCGTGAGGAAATTCTTTTTGAATCACATCCATCGCTTTTTCCGAAGGTGTGTCAGGTATGGACATATCCTCAGAAAAACTTGGTTTTAAGGTGACTGCAAGGCCTATCGAAGCAACTAACACAACGATCCACGCACATATGACTTTTATGCGATTGCGAGCAACCCATCCTCCTAATGTATATAACATTTTTGACATGATAATCTCCTTTCAACACATTGCTTGATCACATTTCTCATTGTAGTGGAGAATGAAATAAAAAAAACGTACATTCGGGCATGTACGTTTGGGCAATTTTCAAATATGGAGTTTAGTTGTCTATTGTCAGAATACCTTTTTGCATGGCAATCGTTACTGCCTCAGTTCTTGAATTCGCGCCTAATTTATTGTAAATGGACGTTAATCTGGACTTTACTGTTCGCTCAGAGACGCCCAAATCAAAGGCAATCGCTTTGCTTTTAAGACCTTTAGCAATTGCTTTTAGAACAATGACTTCCTTTTCTGTCAGCTGCGTCTCACTGCGCTGCTTTTTCATCCGCTCAAATTGGATTTCTTGAAGACGTTTGAGGATATCAGGCTGCAACAGCACATTACCTCTGATAGCTGCATCCATTGTGTGAAAAAGAGTTTCTGAACTCGTATCCTTTAACAGATATCCTTTCGCTCCTAATTCAATCCCTTCGATCATTAAGTGATCTTCATTATATGTAGTCAAAATAATGATGGGGGTATCGTGTTTTTCTTTTATTTGTTTAATGGCCTCTAACCCACTCATCTCCGGCATATACAAATCCATCAGAATGATATCCGGTTCTAACTCATCTGCAAGACGGACTGCGACTTTTCCATTTTCCGCCTCTCCTATAATGGTGTATTGATCATTCGTTTCAATTAAAAGCTTCAGACCTTCCCTCACGACAAGATGGTCATCAACGATTAAAACCTTATTCATCTTGCATCTCTCCCTGAATTGGTACAGTGATCTCAATTTGTGTTCCTTTCAATTTTGTACTCTTGATATTGAATTGGCCATTTATTGCCCTGACGCGTTCTTGTATGCCAAGAAGCCCATAATGTCCTCTCTTTTTCTTTCCTTTTTCAACATCAAATCCCTTGCCGTTATCCTTAACTGTTAAATGGAGCCTTCCCTTTTCATCATCCCAAATGGATATCCAGATTGTTTTCGCCTCAGCATGCTTTGCCGCATTCGTCATGCATTCTCCAATGATGTAATAACAGTTTTCAGCTGTACGCACATCCAGCACCTGATGCAATCTGTAATCTAATAAACAAGCCATGCCTGTCGACTCTATAAAATGATCCATCAGCGAGGTAATTCTTTCTTTTAAAACACCGATTTCTTCTGATTTGCTGCGGAGATCGTCAATAGCTGAACGTGCATCAGCTAATGTGCTTTTCACTCTTTTCATCGATTGTTGTATGATTTCCTTCGCTCTCTCTGTGTTGCCTTTGGCGAGATGAACATGAATCGCATCCAGCTGCATATTTAAACTGACAAGACCTTGAGCAAGCGTATCGTGTAAGTCTCGGGCCATCCGCTGTCTTTCGTTCTGCAGCGTCAGCTGTTCTACCTGCTGATGAGCCAGCTCCAGCCTTTCGAGAGTCAGCTGCGCTTTTATCCTTTCATCGACTTGGGCAAATAATGTAGCGGCATAAGTAATAATCACGATCATGATAGGTGCAGCAATCACAATAAAATGCAAATATTCACCTTTGTGAATCTGATTAGCTACATTTATTAACAGAAGAAGCAATAAACATAGAATGAGGAAAGTTTTTCTTCTGTCTGCCATTCCTATAATCTGTCCAATCAAAAATGCATAAAGGCCAATGAGGACCAGCACTAAGAAGCCCGTCATGAGATTAGCAAGTGTAAAAGTGATCAAACCTTGCAGTACAAAGTATAGAATGACCCTTTTCTTCACCCAGCGATATGAATGCCAATGCAGAAAAGAAAAAACAGCCATCAATATCGTGAAGACATTAAGCAATAAAATGGACCAGCTCGCAGTAATAAATTGCAGCACGACAGAGGCCACATAGATCATGAGAATAAAAGCCAGCCCCGGCACTCTGAGTGCAAGCATGTTTAATGCCCGTCTATCATGCGAGTAGTATTTTTCTTTGAAAGGATTCCTGATACGCAAACCTCATTCACTTCCTTTCCATTGGCAGAAGCGATATACACTCCAGCCACATATACATGTATCCCATCATTTTATAGGAAGAGAAGGTACTCAACAATACAAAGATGCGGTGAAGCATAAGCGTTTCCAACATGGATCATTGCCCAAACGTACATAAGCGGTCTGCCTTTATGTACGTTTTATCTTTCCGAATTTCCATTTACAATAATGGAGAAGTCACTATTTAAAAGGAATGATCATCATTGAAATCGATTGATCTCACAATTTTATCATTAAAGAGAAAAGGAATCCGGACCGAAAAAGTGTTAAAAAATCAGTGCCTTGATCGATTAAGCAATGAGAAAGACAAACATACTCAATCAAAAATCACATGCAAGGAAAAAGAGGAATGAACATGTATTGGTTTTTAGGCGCTTTATTATATTTTCTGATCGGTACTTATATATTCATTGGAGTCACTAAAGACAGCCAATCAGGCTCATGGAGACTGCTTGCATTAGCAGCTCCACTCATCATTGCTGGCTACCCTTATTTTTATTCAAAGAAGCTTCTTTCCAAAAGACAATGAAACAGCTGTCATTCAAACCGCACATTGGTAAAATGATCAATACCGGGATACAATCTAGGTATTCTATGGAAAGGAGTCTTGCCTTATGAGTCAAAGAGTGTCCTACTATGAGATTGCACCTGAAGGTATGAAAATCATGATGGATATGGAGAAATACACGAAACAATCTTCAATTAACCGAACAACGAGAGAGCTAATTAAAATCAGAGTCTCTCAAATAAACGGCTGTGCCTTCTGCTTAGATATGCATACTTCTGATGCCCGCAAAATGGGCGAAACTGAACAGCGAATTTACTGTTTACATGCTTGGAATGAATGTGATTTTTACTCACCTGAAGAGAAAGCGGCTCTCGAACTATCTGAACACATCACGCTCATCCCATCTAAAAGGGTTCCTGATGAGCTATATCATCGGGTGCGGGAACATTATGATGAGAAACAATATGTTGACCTTGTTCTGATCATTAATCAAATAAACAGTTGGAACCGCATCTCTATTGCAATGGGGAATCGAGCTGCTTCAAAATAAGAAGAAGGAGTAAGATTAGAACAAATCTTACTCCTCCTAGATATCGTGCCTCATCATCTGGTTTTTCCGCTTCAAAATCCTAAATCATCACGTTTAGATGCTTCTCAAACGCGATTTTCCCGCTTTGTGTAATCCTAATCGCTCTCGTTTTAGGCATACGAACGATCCATTCTTCTTCTAACATGCGCATCAATAGGGCGTTTCCTAATGCTCCTGCAATATGATGCTGCCGTTCACTCCAATCCAAACAGCAGCGTGCAAAAGCTCTCCTCTTATTCCGTTGTTGCTCTTCATTGATGCCTAACTTCGAAAAGAATAAAGCACCCTCTGAAGTCACCTCAAAGTTTAAATCAACTTTTTTTAACATCCCCCGCTCAACTAGTGAATGTGCCATTTGCACGCCCACATAACCTGCCAAATGATCATAACAGGTACGGGCGAAATGCAAGTCCTTTTTCTCTTTTGACTCTTTTAAAGATTTGACTTTTGCTTTAGGCGCAATATGAAGCAATTGTTCGATCACATTTGCAGCATCTGAGTCAGCCATTCTGTAATACCGATGTCTTCCATGCTTCTCTACGCTAATCAGCTTTGCTTCAAGCAATTTATTCAGGTGAAAACTTGCGGTTTGAGGTTTAATGTTAGCGAGATATGCAAGCTCTCCAGCAGGGTGTATCCTTCCATCCATTAGACTGAGAAGAATGGAAGAACGCGAGGGATCTGATAGCAACGAAGAGATTTTTGCAATATTAGGATTCATGATTTTCCTCCTTACATTCATATTTCGATGATAGTTGAAATGTTAATCCTTTACAATATAAATGTAAGCGTGATAAGGAGGAAAAAACGTTGAACATCAAAAAACGAGACACTCGTCGATTTAAAGAAATCAAACCCAAGATCATGTATTATGGTACCTCGACATTTCTTCTAACCACATTGAATGAGGATGGAACCACTAATATTAGTCCTATGTCTTCTTCTTGGGCTCTTGGACATTATATAATCCTTGGAGTAGGACTGGGAGGAAAAGCCATCGACAATTTGGAAAGACACAAAGAGTGTGTCATAAACTTGCCTGGCCCGGAATTATGGGAAAACATTGAAAGAATTTCATCTTATAGCGGAAAAAAGAGTATACCGCCTTTGAAGAAACAGCTCGGATTTACATATAAAAAAGAAAAATACGAGGCAGCAGGGTTAACGCCTTTACAATCAAAAACAGTATCACCAACACGAATCAAAGAATGCCCTATCCAAATAGAAGCCGAAGTGAAACACATTCGGCTTCCAGAATATGAATCGTCATTCGCAATTGTAGAGACGCAGGCACTACATTTTCATGCCGAGGAAAGTATTATACTGGACGAAAACCATATCGACCCTTCCAAATGGAGCCCGCTTATCTATAATTTCAGACATTACTTTGGTTTAGGAAGAGAAGTCGGAAAGACTTTTCGTTCAGAGACATGATCATTTTAAGACCAAGCCATGATTTGGTCTATTCTAGTAACCCTTGTTATTATCAGATCAAGCGATCATTAGGCTTGATCTCTTTTTTAGTGAAACATACATTTAAGGATATAAAAGTTACTTACTTGCCAATTCTTTTATCATTAAACCCAACTCATAAATCCCCTTTTGAAGGTCTTCAAGAGATGCATAAGCATATGATAAGCGAATATAATTCCCTTTTTCCTGAGCATAGATACTGCCGAGATTGAGCAGAATCCCTTTTGATAAGGCTTTAGTATAAAGTAATTTCATTGATATGGAAGGCAATATTTTTATCCAGACAAAAAACCCTCCTTTTGGGATATTCCATGTCGCCACATCTTTCAAATGAGTTTCTATAGCACTCAAGGCCAATTCTCTTCTCACCTTTAATTGCTGCCTAACCTTTTCTACATGCTGCTGGTAGTGGCCGGAAGTAAACCACTCTGCCGCTACTCTCTGGGATAGCGAACTGGATCCGTAATCTGTTTGCATTTTAATGTCAGATAAACGTTCAATCACCGGTTCCGGTCCGACGATCCATCCAATCCTCAAACCTGGGCTTAATGTTTTCGATAAACTTCCTATGTACAGTACGTGTCCATTTTTATCAATTGTTTTAATAGGATATGGCGGAATTTCATCGATCCATAACTCACGATAAATGTCATCTTCAATAATAGGAAGCTGTGTATTCTCACTTACTGCTAGGATCTCTTCACGCCGCTTTTTAGACATAAGAATACCAGTCGGATTGTGAAAACATGGATTTGTATATAAGATAGCCCTTCCCCGCTCTCCTCTTGTTAAATGAACATTTTCAGGCAAAAGTCCTTCATTATCAATAGGAAGTCCAGTCAGCTTCATACCAGCTGATTGAAATACGTGTAATGAATAAAGGTAGGAGGGCTGATCAAGATAAACGGTTGATCCTCTTTGTAACAGCCCCATTGATATCAGCTGCAAGGCTTGCAACGCTCCTGAGACAATCAGAATGGAAGAAGATGAGACGTTGATTCCAATGGTTTTTAAATAGTTGCTTAATGCCTCCCTCAAAGGTAAGTAACCTTTTGGTTCTTCATATCCGAATGCCTCCATGTGTTGAGATACCTTCCCCATCATTTCTTTCATAACAGCCAAAGGAAAAATCTCAGCTGAAAGTTCACCTTTACTGAGCTGTATAAGGTCTGTATTTGATTCTGATTGATTTATCTCTTGAACGATTTTCCGACTTGGCATCTGAATGCCAGAGGTGACATATTGATCCCAATCGGGAGCAGAATTCTTAGCCATCAGTGTCCATGTGTTGTTGATAACAACTGTGCCTTTCCCCATTGTGCCCTCTATTAACCCATCGGCCATCAATTCCTCTAACGCTGTAATCACTGTGCTCCGATTTACCTGAAAATCTTTTGCAAGCGTGCGCTGGCTTGGAATCTTGCTTCCAATCGGCCACTCTCCATTTCCTATTTTCTCTTTAATAAAATGAACGATTTGTCTGTACTTAGGGAGCTTTTTCATCTTTTTTTTCTTCTGGAAAGCTCATAGAATCGGTCTCCTTAAAATAAATTGGTTGGGTCAAAATCCATTTAACTGGTTGAAGCCATATCACCAAATCTTTATTAATATAAAAACACATTAAATAACTGGTTGGTTTTTGTAAAGAGGAGTGAGAGGAATGCGAAAGAAAACAGTTCAAATAATTATATCTCATAGTCTCATGATTGGTTTATGGGCATCTGCTTTTCCGGGAATTCGCGCAGGACTAGAAGGGTACACACCAGAACACCTTGCTTTATTTCGTTTGTTAATCGGCTCTATGGCATTATTGCTTTTTGCTATTTTGACTCAGATGCGCCTACCCGACTTGAAAGACATTCCTGCCATTTTTCTTTTAGGGTTTTTAGGATTTGCACTCTATCACATTTTGCTGAACATCGGTGAAAAAACAGTTAGTGCCGGAGTTGCAAGCTTACTCGTTACTACGGCACCGATCTTCTCAGCCATGCTATCCCGCCTGTTTTATAAAGAGCATTTTGGATTTACGAAATGGCTTGGCTCTGTCATCAGTTTACTGGGTGTGTCATTGATTGCATTTGGGACAGGAGACAATACATACTCATTGAAAGGCTTTTTGGTTATCCTGCTGGCAGCTTTTTCTGAAAGTATTTACTTCGTTTTTCAACCTAGCTATATAAAAAAATATGGTTTTATTCCATTTGTTACATTTACCATTTGGGGCGGAACAGTACCTATGCTTATTTTTTTGCCTGGCTTAGGCTCGGAGGTGATAGACGCACCTTTGAACGCTACATTGTCGATTGTTTATTTAGGTTTATTGCCAACAGTTGTGCCATACTTTGCCCTTGCATATGTCACTTCACTCGTCGGTGCTTCAGAAGCAACCCTTTCACTTTATGTTACACCGGCTTTAGCCTTGATCATATCTTGGCTCTGGATCGGCGAGATACCCACATTGATCTCTCTGCTAGGCGGAGTGGTTACAGTTGGCGGGGTATGCTTTACCTATTTAACACCCAATAAAATCAAACGATATGGAAACGCTCTTATACATAAATAAAGAAGATACCCGCATCTCTTTTTAATAAGCTCATTTATCAATTAAAATTGTTTACCATAGTCCTCTAATCCAACGATAGCTCAATTCCCCCGATTTTGTTGACGATGGTGAAAATATATCCAATTATAGTTTGATCTGAAGTTCTGAATAATCGCTATTAAAAAGGATGCTATAATGAGTGATATTGCAGACTCTAAGATAGATATATTCAATTTAATCATGAAACAGGGAATGAATGAAATAATGGATAAAACGAAAATACTTATTATTGAAGATGATGGAGCAATAGCAGATCTGCTTTCATACGGGCTTACGCAGGAAGGTTTTCAAACGTGTACTGAATCTAACGGAACTTTAGGGATGAAACAGTTAGACCAATTCAAACCCGATCTTCTGCTGCTTGATTGGATGCTGCCAGATTGCAGCGGATTGGATATCTGTAAAAAAGTGACCCAACGCTATAATATCCCTATACTTATGATCACCGCAAAGTCAGATATCACTGATAAAGTCCTTGGGTTGGAATTTGGGGCTGACGATTATATTACAAAGCCATTTGACTTGCGTGAAGTTATCGCCAGAATTCGTACAATACTCAGGCGTCTTGAACAAGCTAACCACGTGAATGATCGAGGATCGTCTAAAGAGGATCACATTCAATTAAAAAATATTGTGATGATCCCAGACGAAAGAATAGTAAAAAAAGATGGGATCATTGTTGATTTGACTCCTAAAGAATTTGATCTGCTTAAGACATTGATTGACCATCGTGGAAAAATCTTTACACGTTCAGAGCTGTTGGAATTCGTTTGGGGCTACGATTTTGCCGGGGATACACGTACGGTAGATACTCATATCCAAAGACTCCGTAAAAAACTGGATGCAAGCGACCTCATTAAAACAGTGTTTGGCATTGGATATAAATTCGAGAAGCAGGAGGAGTAGAGAGTGTTACGGACGATCAAGGGTAAATTTATTATTGGTTTTTTTCTGATTTTTTCTCTCTCTTTCCTAGTGCTCAATCAAACGGTCAAAAGTGTCATTTGGTCAAGCAATGAAAAAATTGTGACCTCAGATTTAATAGACTTAAAAAAAAACAGCATCATGTATATCAATCAAGCATTTTTAATCAATCATTATAAAAACAATGAACTATACTTCGGCGATATGGCCGATGAAATAGTGGATAGTTTAACTCATTCAACAGGAAGCAATGTAGGCGTTTATACCGTAGATGGCACTTTGTTGTCTTCTTCTAATAAAACAGTGTTTTCGCAAGGCATTGACGAGGACCTAGCAAAAGCAATTAACGGAAAAAATGCTTATCATATCACCTATGATCGAAATCAAGCACAGGTGTTTTTTTCTTATCCAGTTGTCATTGATGGTGCAAAAGTTGGCATATTGCGTTTTTCTAAAGATTTTAATTTGCTTTACAAACAAAGCGGAGAGATTTTAAATATTATTTTTTATATCGCTCTTGCGATATTTGTGGCGGCGTTTCTTTTCTCTTATATACTCTCCAGACACATCACGATTCCAATCGTCAAGCTGACAGAGGCCACCTCAGAAGTCAAAAAGGGAAAGCTGGATGTGGATATCCATTTTTCTAGAAAAGATGAAATTGGCCAGCTTACGGTTAATTTCAATGATATGATCACCAGAATTAGGGATCAAATTTCAACTATCGAAAAAGATCGGGACAGGTTAAAGGAACTTAATGAACAGGAAAAACGTTTTTTTGACAATATGACCCATGAACTGAAAACACCTCTGACTTCTATTCAAGGCTATGCTGAAATCATAAAACAAAAAGGGGAATCAGATCAGGCGTTTTTTGATAAAGGAATGAATCATATTGTTGAAGAAAGCCGGCGTCTGCACAATTTGGTTATAAAACTTCTTGAGGTATCTAGAGAAACCTCTAAAGAACAATTCGATAGGATTGATGCAGGAACGATTTTGAAAGATGTATGCGAATCTATGAAATTTCGTGCAGAACGATATAAAAAGAAGATCACCTATGAGATAGAAGACAGTCTCTATGTGTATGGTCAAAAGAATAGAGTGCGCCAACTCTTTATTAATCTTTTGGACAATGCGATCAAATACAGTTTATCTCATTCTGAAATCATGATTCAGGCTAAAGTTACGGGAGATCAGGTTCTTTTTATGTTCAAAAATCCAAGTGATCCATATGACGACAACCAATACACAAAAGTGTTTCAGCCTTTTTATTCAATAAACCAAAAGGTGACGGAAGAAGGAAGTTTAGGGTTGGGGTTAAGCATAGTTAAAACAATTGTCGAAAAACATGGAGGAACAATCAAGATGTTCTACGAAGAAAACCATACAATCATCACTATTGAACTAGCTTACATGAAGGTTAAGAAATGATCATGAAGAACAAACGGTTTATTATATTGTCAGGGATATTATTGATTTCCTTGATTTTTGTATCCAGCTATAATATGGGCAAGCGATCTGAAACCATTATCATTCCAAACAAGGAAGAGAGCCAGATTGATGACGATCAGAAGTCGGACTCCTTTCAGGTGAAGAAGATATATCGCCTCCCTCAAGCTGACCAGTTGCTTGGCTGGTCTTCATCAAACTCTGTAGTTGGTTTTTTCAAAGGAAATGACACAACGGAAGGTAAAGCGCAGCATCTTCAGAATGTCTCCTATCCTTTTGAAAAACCTGAAACTCTGCAGAGCATTGACCGCAATACTTCCAACCTTAAGTTGTCTCCCGACGGGAAAAGTATCGCCGGATTAACGATGTCATCAAATAAGATAACACTAAATCTAATATCACTGACGAACAGAAACAAAAAGGAAGTAGCCAGCTTTTCTTCTAGCAAGGATGCCTTTGTACAGGATATTTCATGGTCAAATAATAGCAAATACATTTGTTATCTTGTCATTGACACGACAAAAAATGACCAGACTGCGGTCAATGTATTCAACATAGATTCCGGAACCCTCAAAACGTATCCATTGAAGAATGTTGATGAAAAGGATTCGCTTACGGCAGTTTCCATTTCAAATGATGGACGTAGTTTGCTGCTAACCATGTTACAAGGGCAACAATATCGCATTATGACGGGGACCATCAGCGGTGACAGCATCACTATTCAAAATAAGCGGCAGATTAGCCCCTATGGTGAACCTGTTTGGTTAAACAATGACCAATTTGTATTTTTAGGTATCGGAGAAACCTTATACGAATACGACCTCAGAAACAGTGAGCTCTCTGTTCTGCTCGAAAATGTAGCTGTTTTTACCATATCTAATGATCGAAAGAAGATCGCTTACTCTTTATATGACAAGGACAATACTTATGCAGGAAAGCTGCAAGGGAAAAATGTCCTCTACGCAGAACCTATATACCACGGCACCAGCCCATCAGAAATATATTGGAGTCCAGATGGCAGCAACCTGCTCGTTTATGAACAAAACCGGTATATTTCTATGGAAAACTCATCAGCCCAATTTTTTGACGATCGCTCTTATATCATATCCTTCAAGTAAACCTTATTTCTATTGAAATAAGGTTTTTTCTTATACCTGCAAGATATTACATAACAATGATTCCTTCATTTGTTGACATTTTGTTTACAAGTTGATCAAACTTCTGCGATAACTCTCATCTATATTAAAAGAGCATCATTTTTACCGGGCTTTGTCTCCAAAGTTTCATTGGTCCTTCTAATTTATGTGACTCGTTCGCGAGAAAACTAGTTTTGATATCTACAATTGAGGAGTTGGAAAAAGTGTCAAATTCACCAAGAAGGGATCGTAAGTTGAATCAAATAGGAAAAATAGGTTTTGGGATATTGATTATTCTAGGTGTAACGTTACTATGCATTTCCTGGAAGGCACTTGCCGGCCCAAAGCAGGAACCAATAAAAGAAAGTACAAACGCTTCTGAGCAGGCGCATATAGAAACACACAAAAATTCAGCACAGAAAAAAGAACAAAAAAAACCTGCTGAAATCGGGAAGGTCGTTTATTTAACATTTGATGACGGACCAAACCCTGCTGCTTCAGAGAAAATTATGGATTTGCTTCATAAATACAATGCAAAGGGAACGTTTTTTATGTTAAAACCAAATATCGAGCGAAATCCTAATATTGTGAGAAAAATGGCGGAAAACGGTCATTCTGTTGGGTCTCACGGCGTGACGCACCAGGTTTCCGAAATCTATAAATCCCCTGAAAGCTTTGCTGCAGAAATGAACGATACATTGAACTACATTAAAGAAACAACCAAAGTCAACACGCATTTAATAAGAGCACCTTACGGGTCAAAGCCTTACATTACTGGCCCTTTTAGAGATGTTGTGGAGCGTGATCATTTTAACCTGTGGGATTGGACAGTTGACTCAGAGGACTGGAAGTACACTCATGGAGAGTTTGTTAAGAGTGTCATTCAGCAAGTCAAAACCCTTGAAGGAAAAGAGCCGCTTATTGTATTAATGCATGAAAAGCCGACTACCGCGGCCTATTTGGAACAATTATTAAAATATTTCCGGGAAAGTGGATACGAAATGAAAGCAATTCATGATTCAATCAAACCGGTACAATTCAGATTCAATTGAAGTATAAATTTAAAGTATCTTATATGAACTACAAAATATCACGGAGATAAAAGAATTATTTATTAGAGAACCGTTAAGAACCAGTACAACATATAAATATTCAACTTGATCAGAAAGGAATTTGATAGTGAAAATCGGGAGAAGGAAACTGAAAATGCAGAGTATTTTATTGTTTGTTCTAGCCCTCTTGTTAACCATTGGAGGCCTGACCTGCTATAGTATTTACCGAAACGTAGCAAAATCGGTCAACCATATGTATGAACCTCTGCAAAGAGATTCTAAGCAACAAGATGCTAGTCTTGGACATGATCCTATATCGATTCTTTTGCTGGGAGTAGATGAGCGCCCCGGTGATAAAGGACGACCTGATTCGATGATCGTACTGACTTTAAATCCAGAGACGAAAACATCGACGATGGTAAGTATACCGCGTGATACCAGAGTATTTATGCGATCAAAGAATACCAATATTAAAATGAACGCAGCATATACTTATGAGGGTATTGAAGGTGCCGTTCAAACCGTTGAACAATTTTTAAACATTCCAATCAATTATTATATCAAAGTCAATATGGAAGGGTTTAAAGATATTGTAGATGAGATTGGCGGAATCACAGTGAATAATGATTTCCCTTTTACCCTTGAAGGGGTGCATATACCAAAAGGGGAACAGCACCTGGATGGAAAGGTTGCCCTTAAATACGCACGGATGAGAAAAGAAGATCCTCGCGGTGATTTTGGGCGGCAGCAGCGGCAGCGAGAAATCATTAACCAAATTATTCACGAAGGAGCACAATTAAAATCTTTAAAAAACTATCAAGGAATTTTGGCTGCCTTAGAAAAAAATATACAAACAAACTTAACACTTGATAAAATGATTGATATTCAACGCTCTTATAAAGAAGCCGTTCATCATGTCAAACAGATCGAAATAAAAGGTGAGGATAAAAAGATAGATCACTTATGGTATCATGTTGTAACTGATGAAACGAGAAAGGACTTATCGAAGAAACTTCGCCAGCAATTAAATCTAGATTCTTAATAAAATAAAAACCGGTATTCACCAACCGCTTACTCATGTAAAGAGAAGAGTTCTTGCCTCTTCTCTTTTTTATGATTTCCCGGAATAAAAAAGAGAGTATTCGATTATTTTCTTAAACCCTAGTTTAGCTGCTAATGCAATGGAAGAATTGTTGCAAATATCACAATCCCAGCTAGGAACAATCCCATTTTCCATACAAAACACTATAAACCTATTTGCTACGCAATAAGCTAACCCCAGTCCTCTATATTCCTCAAGTGTATAGATATCCATTTCCGCTCGATTATGCCCTAAAAATATAGAGGTACACTCACTTACTACATGATTGCCATGTAATACGGCAAATCCAAAACCTTTTGAAGCAAACTGTGAGACAGAATCCCATTACTCCTCATAATACGCGCTGTTAAACGCTGTGCTGTGTGAAATGATGTCTTCGTCTATTCTTTTCAATACAAGACCCTTTGGCAGTTGCAAAGTCTTTTTGAAAGATTTTGGTTGATAAGAAAATGCAGCTCTTCTCATTTGGTTTAAGTCATCTTTCAGTATGGGTTTCAGTACGCTATCCCATGTATCACTGGAAGAAAACAAGGTAAATCGTTTTGATGATTTCACTTGTTCTTCATAATATCCTGCAATGAAATCATGAAAATCCCGATTCCCTTGGTCTCCCGCAATAAAATAAATGCCTGATTCAGTTCCTATAAAAAACGATTTAGGAAAGGTTTGATCATCTGCATAAACAGCTCCCGGAATGGTTTGGTCTAATATTGAATAGACAAATGTGGGACAATATTTGTCATCAAACATTGTTTTTAAGCTACTGTATTTTTCTTTTGTTAATTCCTGCAAAACAGACAACTCCTTTAAAACACCGTCTCCTTCATGATTCTGTTCACAAAATCAATTTTCCTCTGTCACCAGCTAAATAACTTCCCTGTTACAAATCTCATACTAATAAAAACAGGTGTCTGCCTTCAGCCCGCAGACACCTGTTGAACAACACATTGCATTATATAACCCAAGAAAACGCTGAGTATATCGATTCTTTATTCCCCAGTTACAGCAAACTGTTTTAAACGGTCACCAATTTCAGCACGGACCCTTTGGAAACACTTCTTCTGTTCCGTGTGCTTTTGCCGGATCATCAAATTTATCCGATGTTTGATTTGAAATATCAATCCCTGCTTCTTTCATTGCTTTGACAGCATTCGATGTCATCCATGAACTTCGATTCCTGCGCTGTACACATTCCACTTGTCTCCAAGGTATTTCCCCCCCACTCTTCAGCCATTTGGCTGCGGCAAGAGTTACCTGTGCATTGTTTTCCTTGATATAGTGACCTTGTCCTTTTAGAAACAAGAATGGATTATCAGCAGCCAAATATACAGGCCGACAAGTGTGATCAATAAAGTGGGTATCGTGAGGATAATTCCTGTTTTAAAATACGTGCCCCAGGAAATTTTCATACCTTTGTGCGAAAGAACATGAAGCCATAATAATGTCGCCAAGGAACCAATCGGTGTTATTTTAGGTCCTAAATCTGAACCGATGACATTTGCATATATGAGCGCTTCTCTCATCATCCCATGTGTATCTGTACCGGCAATAGCTAATGCGTCAATCATGACAGTCGGCAGGTTATTCATAACGGAAGAAAGAATTGCCGCGATAAAGCCCATTCCAATCGTACCTGCAAACAATCCTTGATCAGCTGCGGCTTGAATCACATCTGAAAGGATATCCGTTAATCCTGCATTTCGGACACCATACACAACAACATACATGCCAATTGAAAAGAATACGATAGCCCATGGCGCCTCTTTCACCACTTTCTTTGTATGGACGGCCGGACTCTTTTGCGCAGCGATTAAGAAAATGACCGCAATGCTGCCCGCTACCAATGATACAGGGATAGAAAAAAATTCACTTGCAAAATATCCAATTAACAGCAGCCCTAAGATATACCATGACAGTCTGAACATGTTTGGATCTTTAATTGCTTCAACAGGTTTTTTAACCTCAGTCAGATCATAGCGTTTTGGTATGCTTTTTCTAAAGAAAAGGTAAAGTACAATGATGCTCGCCAGCAGCGAAAACAGGTACGGGACAACCATTCTGGATGCATAATCAATAAACGTAATATGAAAATAGTCCGCTGAAACAATGTTGACCAAATTGCTCACTACTAAAGGAAGCGAAGTGGTATCCGCAATAAATCCGCTGGCAATGATAAAAGGAAAAACTAATTTTTCATTAAAATGTAATGCTCTGACCATCGCTAATACGATTGGTGTCAATATAAGAGCTGCACCGTCATTTGCAAATAACGCGGCGACGATAGCTCCTAATAGAGATACATAAACGAACATCCGCACACCGTTTCCTTTTGCAGCCTTCGCCATATGAAGCGCTGCCCATTCAAAGAAACCGATATTATCAAGAATTAACGATATCAGTATGATGGCCACAAAAGCCAAGGTCGCATTCCAAACAATCCCTGTCACAGTTAACACATCATGAAAATTGACAACACCTGCTATTAGAGCTAAAACTGCGCCTCCACAGGCTGACCACCCTATAGATAAATTTTTGGGCTGCCATATGACCAATACTAGAGTTAATAAAAAGATGAATACTGCCAAAATCATTGATGTCAATCTAATGCCTCCTTACTGGCAACACGCTTGAGTTTTCTTTTGTTTGATATGGTTTAACAATTCATCCTCCTGATCGATTTGATGTAAGATCAATTGCAATGTATCAAACTCAGGACAGGAACCATTTATTGAATAATAACGCCATTGGCCTCTTCTGTCCTCATTCACAAACCCTGCGTTTTTTAATTTACGCAAATGCTGGCTTATGGCGGGCTGGCTCATTTCGAACATATCAACCAATTGACAGACACAATATTCTTTTTCAAGAAATAATCTCATCATTATAAGCCTAGTTTGATCACTAAGTGTTTTTAAACAGCGAGTCATCGCCGCAACATCAATCGTCATATGGCTCCTCCTTCCCAAATCAATATATAAGCAAATCGTTATATACACGCCAAATGATTATACATTCCCCTTTACGTTTCCATATGTAGCGCTCTTAAGAATCAAAACTTCGAAACGAAAACCTGAGTCGCTCCCCGCGTTTCCTTAGCGCCCCCGTCATTATATAAACTTTTATTTATATAAACAATCCCTTATATTTGGAATATCAAATATTTTTGATTCAATGAATATCAATCTCTTTATGAGAACTCTGCCTTATTTGCCTTTATCCATTGTCGAAGCTGCTCCATTTTTAAAGAATGCGTTTCTATTTTAATCAAGTTTATTATGGGATTCCGGGTGTTTTCAATCATAATTCAGTCTGGTATAAATATTAGACTATTTCAGTTATGGGAGTGGTCATAGAGCCCAAGATGAAAATAGACAATCTTTTGGATATTAAAAAACAGGTCTCTTTAGAGGCCTGTTTACATTGCAAGTATTTTTTCCATTGCCATGACACCTACATAATGGCCATCGATTTTCCCCTGTTCTTTAAATACTCCAACTTTGCGATATTCCATTGAAGTATAGAACCCTTGTTCCAATCGATGAAAAGGAATGTAATAATATGATGTTATGTATTCACGATTGAATGACTTCTTTTTCGACATCCGATAAGAGTTCCCTCGATGATTCCGCTCAGCAACAAAAATCTTATATTTCACTGTACGATGGAACCAATTTGCCATATAATCCGTAGCTTTTGCAGTTCTTATCAGCTACATACTCTCTGTAGCAGAGGTAGCTTGAACTCCCTTAAACGCATTCATCACCAAATCATGCACATAGGAATCATTCACCTCATCCCCTGTTATAAGCAGACGGTAGAAAATTGGTCCGTAAATGAGATCTATGCTTACTTCAATATCAAGATTCTCTCTCAATTCACCTTTCTGAATTCCCTTTTCTAGAAGGCCTTTCGCTTGGAGGCGGCGAGGCTGGAAAAATCGTGTGCGATATTCTTCTGCCAATTTTTCATCCAACTGCCCTGCACCTATTAATTCCTTAATAACGGTTCCTTCCCTGCTTGTCAAAAACCTAGCTAAATTCGTGGCGTGGGTTACTATATCTTGTACTGACGACCCTGTATCAGGCACAGGCAGCCTGTCCGTCGCGGTCGAAAGAAAGCTGTCCATGATAACGGCAGCTTTGTTAGACCACCATTTATAAATCGTTGCTTTACTCACTTTCGCACGCTCTGCAATTTTATCGACTGTCACCGCATCAAAGCCTTTTTCCAGCAATAGGCCATAGGCTGCAGAGAGAATCGCCTTATGCGTTCCTTCATCACGCGGCCGCCCTCGTTTACTCTGCACATGAATCATTCCTTCCCGAAATATAAACTATACGTTCAGTATACTTAACTTGAATAAAAAAAGTAAACAGAAACCCATTTACAAAACTGAACGTTTAGTATATTATTTTCCTTAATCAACGAAACTGAACGTTCAGTTTAGAAAATAACTTGAGAGAATTCATGATTACACTCAAAAAACCACTTAAAAAGGAGTTCATTCTTATGGCTAATAGTAACAAACAAGCAGGTCAGAGGATTTCACCCAGTTTAACCCTTCTTCTCGCAACTGCATGCGGTATCATTGTTGCTAATCTTTACTATGCACAACCCTTGGTCGGATTAATTAGTAAGGCAATTGGACTTTCTCCAAGCAGTGCTGGATTGATTGTTACACTCACCCAAATCGGATACGTTGCCGGCTTACTATTTCTTGTCCCTTTAGGAGATATCATCGAAAACAAAAAACTTATTGTTGTATCGCTCCTTCTAAGCGCAGCGGCTTTGACACTAACAGCATTTGTGAAGCATGGAACACTGTTTTTAGCAGCTGCGTTTTTCGTCGGATTGGGGTCAATCGCAGCCCAAGTGCTTGTTCCATTTGCATCATACCTTGCATCAGACGCTGCACGCGGCCGGGTTGTCGGCAATGTCATGAGCGGCTTATTACTCGGTATTATGCTTTCCCGTCCGATATCTAGTCTAGTCGCTGATATCTGGGGGTGGAATGCAATATTCGCTTTGTCCGCCGTGGTAAGTGTTATCCTGGCCATCGTATTATCAAAAGTGCTTCCTGCCAGAAAACCAACAGCAAATACAAACTATACTGCCTTACTCGGTTCAATGTGGAAGCTGCTGCGCACGACTCCAATCTTACGCCGCCGTGCCATCTATCATGCGTTTGTATTTGGAGCTTTCAGCTTGTTCTGGACTACCGTTCCTTTATTATTGTCCGGTCCTGATTTTCATTTTTCTCAGAAGGCAATAGCACTCTACGCATTGGTGGGCATTGCGGGTGCAGTCGCTGCACCAATAGGCGGCCGGCTGGCTGATCGAGGCTTAACCAGGCTTGCCACTGGAATCGCTCTCGGTGTTGTCGTTGTCTCTTTATTACTGCCGCTCATGATTCAGAGCAGCTCCCCCGTCGGTATAACAGTTCTAGTGGCAGCAGCTATTCTGTTAGATATGGGTGTATCTGCAAACCTTGTGCTCAGTCAACGTGCCATTTTTTCGTTGGCGCCTGAAATTCGCAGTCGATTAAACGGATTATTCATGGCGATCTTCTTTCTAGGCGGTTCGATAGGGTCATCAATTGGAGGATGGGCATATGCCTCAGGCGGATGGGGTACAGCATTATGGATTGGAATCGCTTTTCCGGTCATCGCTTTGCTTTATTTCATCACAGAGAAATAAATCATTCACCAAAAATAAGCAGTCAGGACCAAGCAAATAGCTTATTTTTGGTGGCTTCTTCTTTTTTCGCCATATGTTAAAATCCCTCTGCTGAACAAGAAAAAATCCTGCTTGGTGAGTACAGGATTTTCCAAAATCAATCTTTATGTTAAATCGACACCCTCCAGCTGTTTCAAATATCTTTGCAGGCGAACCTTCGGGTTTAATTCTATATTTGTAATATGCTTTACATACCGACTCGCACTTTCGGTAATTTCTTGGTCACTGATTGTATTGGCGCGATATTCGGCAAAGGAAGGCAGATAGGTCATGCCTACTAAATGGGCAGATGCTTGGAACGGTTTTGTCAGCTCGCTTATCGAAAACAAGTTATATCCACCGGCTTGATAAGAGTGTTCAGGTGAACCGATGGACATGGCAGTTACCCACTCTTTCCCCTTCAATTTATTTCCGCCGGGACCATGAGCCCAGCCAAACGTAAACACTTCATCAAACCACTGTTTTAAAAGCGGGGGACTGCTGTACCAGTATAACGGAAACTGAAAAACAATACGGTCATGGGCGAGGAGCTGCTGTTGTTCAAATTCCAAATCAATTGGTTGATCGCGATATTTTTCATAAAGATCATGGACAGTTACATCTGGTTCACTTAAAACGGCTTCTTTCCACTTTTTATTGATACGAGAGGATTCTATATTCGGATGTACAACGAGTACGAGTGTTTTCATATGATCCATTCCTTTCATTCCTTTGATGTGACATCATTATATGATGTATATTAAAATACAAAAAGTACGCACATTGAATGTATATAGTATCAAAAAGTATACTATTAGGAGTGAACAGCTTGAGAAATCGTAAACTCGGCATTGATTATTCTTCTGATGACTTTGAAGGATGTCCGGTGGAGACAACATTAGATATCATCGGAGGTAAGTGGAAAGGCATTCTTCTTTATCATCTCATTGACGGTAAAAAGAGGTTTAATGAGTTTCGAAAACTATACCCAAAAATTACCCAGCGTATGCTCACGCTACAATTAAGAGAATTGGAACGGGATGGCGTGATTCACCGCGAGGTTTATAAACAGGTCCCTCCAAAAGTCGAATACTCTTTAACTGAGTTTGGAAGAACATTAGAACCTGTTATCCTGCACATGAAGGACTGGGGAGAAAAATATAAAGACAGGATTGATAAGCTCGAAGCAGCACGTAAAGCCGAAGATAAAATCTAATAACCAGAAAAAATACCAAGGGTTTTGACGCCCTTGGTATTTCTGTGATTCAGACCTTCACCGCTGACACCCACAAGCCCTCAAAAAGTGTTTTTGATTACATTTACCGGCGGCATGTCAGTTACCGTTAAAAAGGTCATTCTATTTTTTAATGATGATTAAGATTTCTAAAATTGCTGCCCTTCACTTCAGCTACGTCATATACGGTGACAAAGGCGGATTTATCAATATCATTAATAATTTCCTTTAGTTTGGTTTCTTCTAAACGGTTGATGACACATGTGATTTCTTTAAATTTCTCGTGGGAAAAACCCCCGTAAGCTTCTTTATATGTGGCGCTTCGGCCTAATTGATCACGTATGGTCTCTACCATTAATTCAGGTTCGGCAGTAATAATTTGAAACGTTTTAGAACCGCTTAAGCCTTCCTCAACGACATGAATGACTTTGGATGCAATGTAGTAAGCAATGACTGAAAGCAATGCCCCTTGAAAACCAAATACTATGGAAACAAAAATAAACACAAAAAGGTTTAAGAATAAAATAAGATCGCTCGTACCAAACGGCAGTTTTCGGGATAACAGCACAGCAAGCATATCAATTCCATCTAATGCGCCTCCATTACGCAGCGCTAACCCCATTCCGAAACCAATGATAATCCCGCCAACAACGGTAATTAACAGGGTATCTCCCTCTAAGATAGCCGGGGTGTGGTGGAAAAAGCTTGTACCTGCGGCGAGTGATACGATTCCGATAATGGATAATAACGCAAAGCTTTTGCCAATTTGCTTATATCCTAACCAGACAAATGGAATGTTGATCACAGCAATCAAAATCCCCAGCGGCAAGTTGAATAGCTGTGAACTAACGATGCTAAGACCTGTTACCCCTCCATCAGATACACTGTTTGGAATGAGCACTGTTTCTAGTCCATACGCCGCTATGATTCCTCCAATGATAACCATGATGATTTGGAAAATCATTTTCGCTTTAAATTTCTTATGTTTTTTGGGTGTATTCATACCATTCCTCATTTCTCAAATATTTCGTTATATTTAAATATACCATAATAGATATTTTCAGCTAAAAACATGCGTTTTTTTAAATAAAGTAATTATCAGTAAGGTAACCCTCTTTGACTTAGAACATTCATGTACCGTGCCGCCTGTTGAGCAAGCGGCCCCTTTCAGTTTAGATCGTGAATCGCCCTCAAACTTCAACACCGAAAATCCTGAATTATTCTGATATGATACCTTAAAAAGGAGGTTTGATTACATGGATAGCTTGTGCCGCAGTAAACAAGCCCCATTTGAATACACCTTGTCTCTTATAGGGGGCAAATGGAAAATGAGAATACTCTATGAGTTAGGGTGTGAAAAAACGATGAGATACGGCGAGCTGAAAAGGGCTATGCCCTTCATCACCCATAAAATGTTAAGCGCACAGCTTAAGGAATTGCAAACTGACGGCCTTATTCATCGGTCTGAGGTTTCTCAAACCCCACTGAAGGTAGAGTATTCGTTATCTGACAGAGGGCTGTCTTTGTATCCCCTTATAGATGAAATGTGTAAGTGGGGAATGGCACAAGGAATGCCTCATAAGTAAAAGCTACTTACAAAAAAGTGCGTACTTGTTTCCCAATGAGAGGAATTTTATACTGAATGAAAATACTTCGTTTGGAGAAAAAAAATGAAAAAACAGGTCTATATCATTCATGGCTACAGAGCCTCCTCAACAAATCATTGGTTCCCTTGGCTGAAAAAACGTCTGCTCGCAGATGGGGTCAAAACAGACATTTTAAACATGCCTAATCCGCTCCAGCCAAGACTTGAGGATTGGCTGGAGACACTCTCTTTATATCAGCACACTTTACATGAAAATACGTATTTGGTTGCGCACAGCTTAGGGTGCCCCGCCATTTTGAGATTTTTGGAACATATTCAATTACGAAAACAGCTTGGCGGAATCATCCTTGTTTCCGGCTTTGCCAAATCATTGCCCACTTTACAGATGCTAGATGAATTTACACAGGGATCGTTTGATCATCAAACAATCATCGAGTCCGCGAAGCACCGTGCTGTCATTGCTTCTAAGGATGATCAAATTGTTCCATTTTCATGGAGCAAGGATCTGGCACAACAAATTGATGCTGCGTTATATGAAGTTCAGCACGGAGGTCATTTTCTAGAAGATGAGGGATTTACTTCTTTGCCTATTGTTTATGATGTTTTAACCTCTTATTTTTCAAATGAAACTCGCTAACATCTTTCACCCATCTGCTTCAATCGAGCCCGCAAAGCGGGCTTTCTGAGTTATCGTTTGATCAATACAGATAACTCACCTTCAAACACTTTTACTTCTTTTTGATTATAAGTAGATAGCAATACAGTGAGTATTCCCAATTCATTTCTCTTTGGCTGCTTATCAAGAACCTCAACAATTATAAACAATTCATCATCCGGATATACGGGTTTTATGAATGTCATATGATTCATCTCTGTTCCGGCTATAATATCGTCTCCATAGAAACCTTCTTCAATCCAAAGTTTAAAAGATATGGCCAGTGTTTGTATGCCGGAAGCGATAATTCCATTAAATCTGCCTTTACTCGCTTTTTCTTCATCTACATGCATATACTGAGGGTCAAATTCACCCGCAAACCGCATAATATCATCTTTTGATACTTTTAATGATTTCGTTTTGAAGACCTGGCCAATTGTAAACTCATCTAACTTCATTCTTACACCTCTATTTTTTCAATTGTCTATTTTGTTTATTTTAGCACTGTGATGAGCAAATAAAAAATTCTGTTTTTCGCTAAACAGACATATCGTGGGCTGGACTGCTGGCACTCATCATATACTTAAAAAATATTGAACAGCTCTCAACACTTAGTTCCTTCACTTGGCCGTTTTGCTAAACTGAAAGCTCCCTCATATCTTCCAGGCAGCCTTCAGTTTTTTTATGCCTTCTCTTATGTCGGATTCAGAAACCCCTGCAAACCCGAGCGAGACCGTTTTTGTAGGAGGATGATTTTGATAAGAAAGAGAAACAGGATAAATTTTTACTCCATGTTTTTTCGCCTTCTCAATTAACTCTTTTTCACCAAATGGCAAATAAACGTCAAGTAAGATACGAAGCCCAGAGTTTTCTCCGCGAATTCTGACATGCTCTCCTAATTCCCTTTGCACTGCCTCTAATACAATGGCTCTTTTTTTGCGGTAAAGTTTTCTCATTCTGTTGATGTGTTTTTGCCACTCTCCATTTTTTATAAATTCAGCTAGGGTTAGCTGACTGTGGCAGGACACTGTTTGCTTATATAAGGACGTGATTTCATGCCCCTTTTTTAAAAGAGGTGAAGGAAGAATCATATAGCTGATACGCAGCGAGGGCAATAGAGACTTAGAAAAAGTGCCCATATAAATGACACGGTTATGCTGATCAAGCCCTTGCAGAGAAGGAACCGGCTGTCCTGTGTACCTAAATTCCCCGTCATAATCATCCTCTATGATAAAGGATTGATTTTCGGCCGCCCATTTGAGCAGCTGAATTCTTCTGTTTATTGTCATTATGGTTCCCAGCGTAAATTGATGGGAAGGTGTGACATATACAAGGTTTGGCTGCTGTTCTTTGATCTTCTGTATACAGATTCCTTCCTCATCGACTGGTATCGGAACAATATTCATGCGATTGGCTTCAAAAATTTTGCGTGCTCTTGGATAACCAGGATCCTCATACCCTATAGAAATATTCGGCTCAAAAACTTGGCACAAGATTTGCAGCAGAATAGGGTTCCCAGCACCTATAATCACTTGTTCAGGGCCGCAATGAACACCCCGAGATTGATACAGGTACTCTGCAATGAGTGTTCTCAGCTCAAACTCTCCTAAAACATGTCCCGGCCGATAAAGCTCGTGTCCATATTGGTCTAAGCTATTGACCATGCTTTTTCGCCATGCGGAAAAAGGGAAGTAAGAAGAATCTACATTCCCATAATGAAAATCAATCCATTGTTTATTTTCTTCTGCTTCTTGTTGAATGGGTGTTGTGCTTGGCATTCAAATCAGAATCATGATAATCAGCAAACCACCCGCTTCTTGGCTTGCTCACAATATAGCCCTCAGCAGCGAGCTGTTCATAGGCACGTTCTACAGTCGTTTGGCTGATGGAAAGCTGATTCGCCAGGAGTCTTTTTGAAGGAAGCTTCATTCCTTTTTGAATACGGCCCCGATGCATGTTTTCTTTAAAATATCGGTAAAGCTGCTGATAAAGCGGAATATCCAGATTTCTATTCAAAAAAGGCGTGATATCCATTTGCGCGTTGTTCTCCTAACTGGTATGCATTTTTTTATGAAAACTGGCTGTTTATAAAAGGCCAATTCCAGTTTATAGTCATTGTAATCCTTAGCTAATGGTTTTGTTAAGAAAATACAGACAATGAACAAGAAAGATATGTGGAGTGATTGTAATGAACAAACGAACAAATGGCTGGATAAATGGTTTTATAGGCATACTCATTTTCAGCGGCTCGCTGCCTGCGACCCGTTTGGCTGTGTCGGACTTCGATCCGCTGTTCCTCACCGTATGCCGCGCTGCGATAGCTGGTGTACTGGCGGGAGGTCTCCTTCTCATCTTCCGGCAGCAGCATCCTGCCAAAAGAGACCTCATTTCATTATTAGTGGTAGCGTTTGGCGTAGTGATTGGTTTCCCGTTGCTGACAGCTTTAGCGCTTCAGCATGTCACATCCGCACACGCCATTGTCTTCATTGGACTTCTTCCGCTTGCAACGGCAGTCTTCGGCGTACTGCGCGGTGGTGAACGCCCTCGCCCCGTCTTCTGGATTTTCTCAACCGTTGGCAGCTTGTTAGTAGCAGGTTTTGCCCTCATTCAGGGGGGAGGTTCATCCCCGCTTGGCGACGCGTACATGCTGGCTTCTATTGTCGTATGCGGTCTCGGTTATGCAGAAGGGGCAAGGCTTTCACGGCGTCTGGGGAATTGGCAGGTAATCTCATGGGCACTCGTTCTGTCGCTTCCTCTTATGCTGCCATTGTCGTTCTTTTTTACGCCGGACTCATGGTCGGACATCGGCGTTCCCGCACTGCTCAGTCTTGCATATGTATCCTTATTCAGCATGCTGATCGGCTTTGTGTTCTGGTATCGAGGTCTTGCCCAAGGAGGAATTGCGGCGGTTGGGCAGCTCCAGCTTCTCCAGCCTTTTTTTGGGCTGCTGCTTGCCTCAGTGATTCTGCACGAGAAAGTGGGCTGGGCACTCGTAGCAGTGAATATCGCCGTTATCATGTGCGTTGCAGCAGCTCGGCGATTTGCAAAGTAAGGCAGACCTTTAAGCATAAACTTCAAAAATGCATGAAGGTATAAAAAACCAAGGGCCAGCAACCCTTGGTTTTTTGTATGCGATCGAGGAGACTTGAATCTCCCGCTTAGACAAATAAGTCACCTTCTTATTCCTAACATTCGCAACACTCATTTACCTGCCGCCATTATAAAATCCGCTCTAGTAAATCCCCCACTTTTTCTGCCATGACACGAGGCGGATAAGGCATTTCATTTTTTAGCCACCACTCCACTACCCCTACGTAAGCATTTGCTATAAATTCAACAATGACATCTTCACTTTGGCCGTAATTCTTGCCTTTCGTTACATCTACATCTTTCCTGAACTCTTCGATATTAAACTTAAGGAACTGACTGCGAAAATATCGAGCGCCTTCACTGGCTAACATCGTCGAAAAGAATAAATAATTACTCTCAAGGTATTCCATGCAGTGTACAGTCGATTCAATCCAGTCCATTTCAGCTGCCGACTCACAAAAATCCCCCATATTGTTTATATGCTCTTCCATAATTTTTTCTAATAGATCAAATTTATCTAAGTAATGAAGATAGATTGTTCCCCGGTTTACATTTGCCCTTTCGGAAATTTCCTTAATCGTAATATGATCAAAACTTTTTTCAGTCATCAGCTCAATCAGAGCTCTTTTAATAGCCTCTTGGCTTTTGGTTATTCTTCTATCCACTTTGGACATAGCTTTTCACCAAACTTTCTTAAGATAATCAACAATTTAGAGTGGAATGTTGAATAATCAACAAATCGCCTGAATGTAACCATTGTACACACCATGTTTTTATTTACAATAATAAACAAATGTTGATTAGTGAATCATGCTTTTTTCTCGAATGAAGTCATTGTCCATTTTAGTTAGTTGAGAATTATTTTGTAAACACAAAGAAAGAGTGTTATTTCAAAATGCAGAGAAAATGATGAAATTAGACCGCTTATATCCTAAAGGTACTCTAAATTCAAATTTGATCTGCAACCCAACTATAAATCCGTCAAGAGGCAGAATGTAATGAGGTGAAGAATGATTAAAAGACAATTTACGATCATTAAGGAAACAGGGTTTGCGAGACCGGCTACCCTGTTAGTCAGTATAGCTCATCGGTTTACATCAGACATTTTTCTTGAATACCAAGGGAAAACTGTTAACCTCAAACAATCACCCAAATCCATAATGGACATTATGGATTTAGGAATTAAGCCCGGAACCAAAATATATATACACGCAAATGGATCTGACGAAGCGAAGGCTATACAAAAAATGAAAGAGCATTTATTAAAAAACGCTTATATACAGTAATCAAAATCAGACACACAATATACCATAGTAGCGGGATTGTTATCGTTGATCATCGGGGTGGTATTTATTTTGCGACAAAACAGCTTTTCAGATCATGCGTTCATTTTTCTTCTGGTGATCATTCAACCTAAAATACAAAAATAAAAAAGGATCTACAAGCGAAAATGGAGGGTTTATATATGTGCAGCAGAAAATAATACCAAGGGCAGTTAACCCTTGGTATTATTGGATACCGAAAGAAGTTAAATCTCTACAGGTGCTTATAAGCTATAAATGGTTAGTCCCGTGGCATTCTATGTGCTCTGCTTATGCTTAAGGGTGTTCCACATTTTAATGGATATAATAGAAACCAAAACAAATGATGCGACAACCAATACAGTTCCCATTAATGACTCACTAAAATTGATCACAATGAAGCTGGAAAATATCAATAAAGGGATATTCGTAACGATAACCGTTAAAATGTAAGTGGTATACTTGATCCCTACAGCTGCCGATAAAAAACAAACGACATCTGTTGGAGCTATTGGACAAATCATCCCCAGCGCCAAAAACTTATAATTGTAAGTCTCCAATAATTTTTTCAACTCTGGATATTTACGTTCTAAATCCTTTATCATGTTCCCGCTTGAAAACATTCTTGAAAAAACGTAAACCAAGGTTTCGCTCAAAAAAATGCCAGCCATCGACAATATAAAGCTCACAACCGGATCAAAGCATACTCCCCCCAAAAACATGAGAGTCACACCTGGAATAAAAAAGAGAAGTCTAATGATCCAGAGCGCAATAAACAGCAGCATTGCGTATTTTGTGTTCAACGATATAAATTCCTGTAAATCATCCATATCGAGTGACAGCAAATGATATTCCTTTGCTATATAAATGGCTAAAAACCACAAAGCTATAATAAGAAATTTACTTTTCAATTTCTACACTCTCCTCACTTTACATACCTACATGATAAGCAAAAAGAATGAAGAAACTCTCCGTAAAATTCTTAAGGTTTCTTAAGGTTTATTCTAAAGAAAAAAGCTTATGGAAACTTTCCTCCATAAGCTTTTATATACACAATGGGTGTTCGACAATAAAGCTCATCCAGCCCTCTCTATAATCCGCATGGATATTACCATTATGAAGCTCAACAATTCTCTTTGAAATGGCTAGCCCGAGGCCGCTTCCTTGTTGATCTGTTCTTGCCTTATCACCCCTGAAAAACCGTTCAAACAATTTGTCTATATTGTCAGCCGGAAAACCCTCAACTTGATTAGAAATTTTCAAAAGTGCTTTGTCACCAATGATCTCAAGGCTTATGAATAATTCAGATGGTTTCCTGCTGTATTTTATCGCATTCATAAAGAGATTATCATAAACGCGAACCATCTTTTCTATATCCATTACAACAGGTACATTGTCTTCTGCAATTGATTTTTGAACACTTAGTCGTTCCTTTTCAAAAATAGGAATGTATTCTCCTATTATTTGTTCCAATAAACCTGACAAATCAGCTTTTTTACAGGTTAACTTAACGTCCGGGCTCGATAAATGCGTATACTCAAACAGCTCATCAATCAGGTATTTCAGTCTTTGCGATTTCGAATCAATCGTTTGAAGATATTCCTGAAATTGCGCTTTACTGTCGTATTGCCCTTTTTTTAATAAATCCAAATATCCGATAATTGATGTTAATGGTGTTCTTAAATCATGGGATACATTTGAAATCAGTTCACTTTTCGACCTTTCTAACTGTCTTTCGTGTTCAAACTTTTTTTCTAACTCTTTGGACATATCATTAATGTTTTGTGCAAGCCGGGTCAATTCATCCCTACTTTCAATCCTGATGGTCAAGCCTAATTTTCCATTAGCAATATGATGAACACTCTCAGTAATAAGCTTCAAATATAATATTTTTTTCCGTGCCATGATAAAAAAAACTGCAATAAAAGTAAGAATAGCTGCCGAAAACTGAAGCAGTATCATAAAATAGCTGCTCCGGATGCTAAACTCTTTGAGATAATTCATCTTTTGTAGATAGACGTTCGATAATATAATGAGTGCCATCATACCCAATGAAACAAGAAAACTAATTGCAATCGCGCCAAGAAGCTTTGCAACCAGCTTATTTCCAAACTTTCTCATATTTTATATCCCGTTCCCCAAACAGTTTTGATGTAAATGGGATGTTTTGAATCCTCTTCTATTTTATCTCTGATTTTTGTAATGTGGACCATGACAGTGTTGTCCGACTTAAAAAAGTCTTCCTTCCATACTGCTTCATATATCTTCTCCACACTCAGAACCATTCCTTTGTTGATGCAAAGAAGTTCGAGTATATCAAATTCTTTTGGGGTCAGCCTCACTTCCCGGCCCCGCACCCATACTTGCCGTGTATCTGTATTTACGGTCAAATCACCAATTTCAATGATGTTCTTCGTGCTGCTTGTATCAGTATTGTATTTTTTATATCTTCTTAACTGAGATTTAACCCTGGCGATTAATTCTAATGGGTTAAACGGTTTTGATAAATAATCATCGGCGCCAGCGGTAAGTCCCTGAATTTTATCCATATCCTCAGATTTTGCAGAAAGCATGATAATAGGCAGATTTCGTTCTTGCCTAATCTTCATACATGCTTCAATACCATCCATGTTGGGCATCATAATATCCAAAATCATGAGGTCAAATTCTTTTTGTTCCAGCAGGTTTAAAGCTTCGATTGCGTCTATAGCCTTTTGAGTGTGCAGGCCTTCATTTTCTAAATAAACAGAGATGAGATTTCTAATGTCTTTGTCATCATCAACAATAAGAACGTTCGACTCCATATAATTCCTCCAAATCATTTTGCGGCATCGAGCAGCTAAAGACATAAGCCGGCGGTACATTTCTAAGCTCTCTTTTTACATCTATTTTGGTAAAAAACTGTTCAAAAAACGGTTTTTTCAACGTAGTGTATTGAAAAGTAATGAATTCACCATCTCTTTTTAAAATCTTTGCAGTATCTAATAAAATGTTGGCTGAAACAGTTTTTGGCAAGCTTGCAAAGGGAAGGCCAGAAATCACATAGTCTATATAAGGCATACCATAATCCTTTGCATACTGGCTGCTATTTTCAGCAGATCCATTTACAATAAATACATTCTTTTCGTCTTTAAATGTCTCTTTCAATAGTAAATAAAATTCTTCATTTTGCTCCACTAATAAAATAGTCGTCTCAGGTCTTCTTTTTTCAAGCAGTTTTTTTGTGAATACACCCGTACCCGGCCCGTATTCGACAATGTATGCAGCCTTCTTGAAATCAATTCCATCCACCATTTTATCTCCAAGATACCTTGAACTAGGAAGGATCGCACCAACAGTTCTCGGATTCACTATATACTGAAATAAGAATAACAGGCGTTTCATATCTAATCTCTCCATTTGTTTTGCATTTATATCCCACTTTACATTCAAAACCTGAAGAAAAAGGGGCAAAACTTCTTAAGAATTCTTAAGTTTTCACGATACTATTCAAGATCGTTTCCTCTACTTAAACAGTTTTCAATATCATCCTATCTATTCCATGGTAATATTTAGATACATAAACTTATATATGAAGCTGACCTGAATTAATAGAGAGGAATGAAAGAATGAAGAAATGCAGAAAGATATGTTATTGCAATACGGTCCTGCTGCTTATGATTTTGCTTGCTGGATGTACGGACAGTAAGGATGAAGAAGCACAACAACCTTCAAATCAAGCTTCTGCTGTACAATCTGACGAAAAACACACTGAGACTGAAGACAGCACCAAAATACACAAGGATGAAGCGGAGCCAATAACAGAATCAGAAGAATCCGCAACAAAAGCTGCAAATGAGACCTCTTCAGCAGAAGAGAAAAGCAAAGAAGACAATGTATTTGCAGCATACTCTTCGGAAAAAATTGAATATGCCAGGGTTTGGCTTCAACTTGGACCTAATCAAGAGATAGATGAATTAAATGTTCGACATATTTCGGCTGGCGAGCCAATTAATCCTAATGATGATACAAGTGCCAGCTATCCAGAAGATGTAACCCAGTTAGCTGGTTCTCGTTTAGTGGATGGATCAGTCACTTATCATGGCAATGGGGATGGCACGATTCATGTATATAATGTGCCTTTACGCTGGGATTCCGCTGATGATGTAGAAAAAGGCGTCATGAGGGAAGTGACTGAGAATATCATAAAAAACAGAAAAACAGTGTATGTTGATACAGGTGACAATGAAAAAATCAAGCGGCTCATTGATATTATGATGATTCATTAATCAGTATTCGTTTGTCTGCACCTGGCTAGTAAACAATGGTTAATAGGGAAATAAGATATATTAATATAAAAACAAAGTTTGAAGTGTAGTAACTTGCTGAAAAATCTTCCGGTTCTATTAGTTCTCCTAGGCATTCTAAATGTGATGAGCCATACCATTTAGCTATTTCATTGGATGGGTATGATTTCTAGGTGTTGCATTAATATTTTATAGCACTGTCTAGTGGCATACAATGTTAATCAAAAAAAGCATTTCAGCAGTAAGTGAATGTTGTCCTAAGAAAAAACAAGCATCTTACTATGCTTGTTTTTTCTTCTATAGAAAGTATCTTATTACGCTATGATGCTATTCCTTTAGCCTGAACCTTGGCGTGCCTAATCCTTTAATCCCTTTCCATCGAGAATTTTTTGCACATATTTTTCGACTCTCGATTCTCGGGTTTTGGATTGTTTGGCTTGAGAAAAATAAAGAGTGTATGCTCTTTGCCGTCCCGGGGTCAATGCTTCAAAAGCAGTTTTCAAGGCAGGGATTTCATCGAATTTTTTTTGAAGTTCTTCAGGAATGTTCAATTCAATATTTTTGTTAACTTCCACTTTCAAACCGGCTTTTTCAACTTCAATGGCTTCGTGAATATAGGCTTTCAAAATGTTTTCTAGCTCATTTATTTCCTGAACATTTGTAAACCGAACCTGGCGCGCCGCCTGTACATTCTCCGTTTGTTGAATAAGAATTCCATCGGTATCCTGTAATAGGGCGCCTTTGTGAAACAGAAGCGCGCAATATTCTTTAAACCCATGTATTAAAACGACATTTTTATTATTGTATGTGTAACAAGGATGCATCCACTTAAAATCTTCAGTCAGCTCACAGTCAAGAATGATGGTTCTCAACTTCTCAAATTCTTCCTTCCACTTTTTCGCTTTACTTAAAAATTCATCAACCTTCGGATTCGTTCTGCTGTTTGTCATGAAGGTATTCCCCTCTTTCCAAGCTTTTTTAATTAAGGCTTAATGGTTCCTCATACATTTACGTGAATTGACAATAATGAAGTCCAGTTTTATTTTTGACATCTCGGTATTTATTTTATTCTTCTATAGGTTCCTTCTCTTATTATTCAATAGATTAAGCTTAAAGTGGGGATGATGCAACAACAAAAAATATCATGGGCTATATCCATGTCCATAACATAAAAAGAGAAGGCCCATAAGCCTTCTCTTCTTGTATAATTATTTCACTGACAATCTGAAAAAATAACAATTCGATTATTATATATCTTTTTTATTCTTGCCAATGCATAAGGTTACAGCAACACTAGCTATACTGACTAAAGTTCCTGCAATAGAAACTAGAATTGTAAATAAGCTATTGGGAATAAGAAATCCAATTGGAATGAGCCCCAGAAAAGTGAAAACGATAAAACATTGGTATACACCAGATATTATTCTTACAACCAAATTGCCAAAAAAGGACATAACTAATGGAGGGATAAATAAAAATACAACGATTCCAATTGAGATCATCAAGATAATAGGTTCATCAAATGAGATGACATGATCTCCAGGCGACTCTTTAGCGGCCGCTAAAACAACAACGATAGACATCATTAGTGTAACAAAAACAAGAGAAAACCTTTTTAACAACGTTATGACTCCTTTACCTAAAGCGAGTAATCCTGCCTTTTTCAAATCCGATAACCATTTTATGTGATTCAATTAAAGAATATGCAGTGAGTGACACAGCTATGAGGAATTCTGGTCAAATCTTTATAATAGATTTAATGGAGCAACTATAGTTAGTTAGAATATTAGACGATAAAATAACTTTATCTAACAATATAACAAATTAATGTAAATTAAACAATCCTACCCTTTATCGGCCCTAGACCATACCACCACTGGAATGAGTAATAAGGACATAATCCCTCCAGTAAATGATAATGCTAGGTAACTTGAACCTGCCACAATCATTCCAGATAATGCCCCGCCAGCAGCTCCTGACAACGCAATCAGAACATCCACCGTCCCCTGCGTTTTAGCTCGCGTGGCAGTATCAGTTGAATCTACAATAAGGGCAGTCCCGCTTATCAAACCAAAATTCCACCCTAATCCGAGTAAAGAAAGAGCAATGACGAGAAGAACCATAGAATCTCCCGGTGCAAATGCTCCTATTACACCTGCCAAAAGCAACGTTGTTCCAGAGGAAATAGCCATTGCGGTACGTCCCAACCTATCTACAAGAACACCTGTAACCAGTGAAGGGAGATACATAGCACCTATATGAAAACCAATAACAAGACCGACTGCACCCAAGTCATGCCCATGATGTCTCATATGAATCGGTGTCATTGTCATAATAGCTACCATTACGATTTGGGTAAGAACCATAACCGTTGCCCCAACGATTATCCCTTTTTTGTTTTCTGTATGCTCAGTTGCCGCCAAATGTCCTTTATCACCAGGCTCTTCATTTGCCGCTTCTATTGTTCTTGCTATAACTATTGGATCTGGACGAAGCATAATGAAAAGGACCACACCTGCTAAAATATATGCTGCGGCGGCTAAAATGAAAGGACCAGCAAGTGATGGAACTCCAATAGAAAGAGCGAAATCCCCCATCACATTCACTAAGCTTGGACCTGCCACTGCGCCAAATGTAGTAAAAACCATTGTAATACTAACAGCAGTCGCTCGCTGCTTATGATTTGCTAAGTCTGTACCTGCATAACGGGCCTGTAAATTAGTGGCTGTACCTGCACCGTAAATAAGCAATGAAATAAATAACAAGAAAATACTATTTATGATTGCTGCCATAATAACGCCTATTGCTCCAAGTCCGCCAATCATAAAGCCAGCTGAAAGACCTGTTCGACGGCCATAACGTTGAGAAAGTCTTCCTACAATTAATGCAGATCCTGCTGACCCTAAAGTAAATAAAGCAGAAGGCAAACCAGCAAACGCATCTGTCCCAAGCATTTGCTGTGCTATAAGCGCTCCGACAGTCACTCCTGCCGCAAGCCCTGCACCGCCAAAAATTTGCGAGATACTCACAACGAACAATGTACGCTTGTATAATGCTTTTTGCTTTTCTGGAGAACTGATGTAGCTTTTTAATAAAGCTGATTGAACGTCTGTTGTATTTAACATACTCTGACCTTCCTTTCTAAAAGCCAATTTTGTATAAACCTCCATCTAGATGTGGATCATCATAACACACACAAAAAAGCCATACAATTTCATAATTGTATGGCAAACAATATTAGGTAAGATCGTCTAGCAAACGTCTCAGGATCATTAATCCTTGCTCAAGCTCTTCAAGTGTTTTTGGTGCACAGACAGAAACCCTTACAGCCCTTTCTGGACAACTATTTCCTACAACAAAGCGTTCAGCCGCATACACTTGCACGCCATGTCGAGCAGCCAACTCTTCAAATTGAGCGCCAGTCATTTTACCCGGTAACATCAACCAACGAAAAATGCCTGTTTCAACACCTAAACATGTATATCCCGCAAAATATCGGTTTACGATTTGATTTCTGCGAATGGTTTGTTCACGATGACTCTCAATTAAGACTTCAAATTGATTTGATACAATCGTGCGTGCAGTAAGTTCAGCTAATAGCGGGGAAACGGTTATATTTAAATTATAAAGCGCCTTTGATATTGGCTCCTTATATTGTCTCGGCACTGCTACATAAGCCAAACGCAGGCCTGGCGCTAACGATTTTGATAAACTTGCAATATGAATAACCTGTTGCGGTGCGAATGAGGCGAGTGCCGGAAGCGGATTTTTGTTGAGAAGATGGTACGATGCATCCTCAATAACAAATAGATTATATTTCTTTGCAATGTCTGCAACCATTCTTCGATTCTCAACAGACATAAAGGAAGCTGTCGGATTATGATAATCCGGGATTAAATACAAACCTTTAATATTTTCGTTTTTACACGCATATTCAAGTGACTCCGGACTCATTTCATCGTTCTCTGATTTTATCGGTACGATTTGCACACTAAGCAATGATGCAACAGTTTTTAATCCAGGGTACGTATGATGGTCAACACCGATGCGGTCTCCAGGCTTACAAAGGCTCGCCAAAGTCGCAGCAATCGCATTTTGTCCCCCATTTGCAAATAAAATGTGATCAACAGTTGTTTCAAACCCGCCTCTTTGGATGAGCTTTACAGCTGCATCTTTTTGCCAAAGGCTTTCACCTGCCCGGCCATAGCTAAACCATTTTTCATAATCCTCCTCCTGGACCATGTTTTTTAGTTGGTGTAACAAGGGCTCATATGAAGCATGATCTGGAAGTGTTGCTCCCATTTCAATTAAATGTGTCGGCTTTGTATCCTCAAGTAAATACGAATTCGATAACGCATCATACGATACAAATGTGCCGCTCCCTACAGTCGCACTTAACAATCCCTTTAACTCACACACTTTAAATGCTTTTGAAATCGTACTCACATTTAAATCTAAATAATCGGCCAATTCTCGCTGCGGAGGAAGTTTTGTTCCAGGTATTAAAACGCCGTTTATAATATCCTGTTCCAATTGCCCTGCAAGTGCTTTATAGATAGGCTTTTCAGCTTTATCAATTGATGGCTTCCAGCTCATCGGATAGTTTTCAAAAGAATTGATAGGCATGATACGCATCCTTTTTCACTCAATTATATGAATGTGCTGCTTATAAGACAATTATAACTTTCTTTTATTGATGCCTTTTTATGAACAGCATGCTTCAATAAAACCTGTACAAATACAAGTGAATCACTTACTTTATTTCATATAAGTCATCCTGCAAAACTGTGCACAGAATGTCGGATAAATACATTTCACTCCTGTTATTCTTTTGGTTAAAGGAGGCCAAATAAATGGATTTGCTTAAAAGTATGAATAGGGCGTTAACGTATATTGAAGAAAACCTCACTAATGATATTGATTTTAAAGAGGCAGCAAAGCTTGCTTTCTGCTCTGAATATCATTTTAAAAGGATGTTTTCCTTCCTTGCAGGTATTTCATTATCGGAATATATTCGTCGCAGACGTCTTACTCTTGCAGCTTTTGAACTGAAAGACAGCAATGTAAAAGTGATTGATATTGCAATAAAGTACGGTTATAACTCACCAGATTCTTTTGCAAGGGCATTCCAAAATTTACATGGCATAAACCCATCAAAAGCCAGACTTAATGGCCATTCCCTTAAAGCTTATCCACGAATGACCTTCCAGCTAACAATTAAAGGAGGAAATGAAATGAACTACCGTATTGAAGAAAAAGAGGCATTTCGCATCGTTGGCATTAAAAAAAGAGTTCCTATTATTTTCAAAGGGATTAATCCGGAAATTGCATCTATGTGGGAAAGTTTAGATGAAAAAGCAATAAATAAACTAAAAGAGCTTTCTAATGTAGCACCATCAGGACTCATTAGTGCATCCACGAATTTTTCTGAAGGTCGGACAGAGGAAAACGGAGAGCTCGATCACTATATTGGCGCAGCCACAACGAAACAGTGTCCAGATAACTTCTCGCGGCTTGAAGTTCCTGCCTCAACATGGGCTGTATTCGAATCAATCGGACCATTTCCGGATACACTGCAAGAAGTATGGGGACGCATTTATTCCGAATGGTTTCCATCGTCAAATTATGAACAAATAGAAGGCCCAGAAATACTGTGGAACGAGCATAAGGATGTAACATCACCATCTTTTAAAAGTGAAATTTGGATACCAATTACAAAAAAGTAATACGTTTTTCGATCAGAGAAGAAGAATTGAAGGTTCTTGAAGAAAAAATACCAAGGGTGTCAAAACCCTTGGTATTTTTGATACTGCCGAGAGGGCTCAAACTCCACCAGTGTTTTTCATTGCCGGACCGTTCATGTAAGCAAAAAAGCCTTTATATATCCCTATTTGCATGATTCCTAATCTTTAATAAAGATTTTTCACTCTGCATAGAAGGCTCTTTATGTAAAGCCAATATTAAAGTTATCCCTATAATACAAATAGCACCAATCCATTGAAAAGAACCAAATGGCGCTTTTAACCAAACGACAGTTGTTACAACAGCGGATAGAGGTTCTAAACTGCCTAATAGGCTTGTTTCTTTGGGAGAAAGGCTTTCCAAGCTTTTTATGAAGAACCAGAACGCAATCATTGTTCCAAATAATATCACAAATAAAATATATGCATACGCCTCAGCAGTTAATCGTTGAAAATCCAGTTGCCATGGCGGATGGATAAAACCCAATGCAAAACCGCCAATAATCATAGCCCAACCTACAACGACAAGAGAATCAAATTTATTTAATAAACCAACGGCATATAAAGTATAAAAAGCTGCCGCGAATCCTGATAAAACTCCCCATACTACTGCAGCTGCCGGCACTGAAAGTTGAGACATTGAACCATTTGTTAACAAAAAAAAGCAACCCACTAAAGCAAGTACAACAGTAATGATATCTTGTTTGGTAAAAACCGTTTGTTTTCGCAAAAGCGTGTAGATAATGACGATTACTGGGGATAAATATTGCAATAATGTAGCAACGGCAGCATTCCCATGTTGAATGGATGCCATATATGTGTACTGCACAGCTAGCATTCCCAATAGGCCAAAAATAAGAAGCTGGCCAGCCGACGCTTTGTTTTTCCAAACCTCAATAACCTGAGACCGATCCTTTCTGAACAATTGCAGCATTAAAAGCAACATTCCAGCCGTAAGCAAGCGTGTCGTTACAAGCCAATTGACATCAATTTGATATTCTTGAAAAAGTTTTTTGGCTACTGTGCCTCCAATTCCCCAACATGTCGCCCCTGTTATAACATAGACCAATCCCATTCCTCTTTTGGAAGTATCCATACATGACTCCTCACTAATAAATATAATAATAGTGTTATGATAAATGCATAACCTCATAAAAAATACTCAAATCGAATGAAAAAATATAAATATATTGAGGTGAGAATGTCTGAATGAAGAATTTCGTGATCGATCAAAATTTAAAAGAATTAACAGAGCACCGAACGGTAGAATTACCGGTTGCCTGTTACGAGACAAGGATCAATCAAAATATAAATGGCTATATTCCGCTTCATTGGCATGATGAAATCCAATTTGTTTTGATACTAAAAGGGATAGCTCTCTTTCAAATAAATGAAGAAAAAATAGAGGTTCACGAAGGGGATGGATTATTTATCAATAGTGGCTGCCTGCACATGGCCGAAGAAAAGGAAGGCTCGGATTGTACGTATATTTGCTTGAATGTGTCACCCCATTTCGTTTTATCTCAGGAACTGTATTCAAGCTATGTTCAGCCCTATATGTTTTCAACCAATTTGCCCTATTTATTTTTGGATGGAAATCAACAGTGGGCAAAAAATATTCTAGATGCTGTTAAAAAAATAAATCAATTGATTCAACAAAAGACATCGCTCTATGAGATTGACATTACCATGCAATTAACGTTAATGTGGAAAAACCTGGTCGTTAATGGTTTTCAATTAGAGTACGATCAAACTGAAATGATAAAAAGTCATCGAATGAAACAAATGTTAAACTGGATTCATCTCCATTATGCTGAAAAAATCACATTAGAGAACATTGCAAAAGCTGGCCAACTGAGCCGTTCTGAGTGCTGCCGTTATTTTAAACGAATGCTGAATAAGACGCCATTACGTTATGTAATGGATTATAGAATTCAAAAAAGCTTATTATTACTGCAACACCCTGAATCCAATGTGACAGAAGTGTCTTATCAAGTTGGATTTAACAGTACCAGTTATTTCATAAGTAAATTTCAACAAGCGATGAATATGACGCCATTATCATACAAAAATATTCATATGAGACATAGTCATTAAAGAGAAAGAAAAAGAAGTGAATTCATAACAAAAAGAAAAGCAAACTATTTTTATATAGTTTGCTTTTCTTTTTGTTCTGGTCTTCATTTATTATCTCTCCTTTCTTTATTTTTCTTCTCACCTCAATACCCATTTGAAGGTTGTCAATTTCCTTGATAATAATGCCAATTTCGGTGGAAAAATGTTCAATATCAGCAAACCTTTTTCTGTCCGCAAGATAAGTGAAAATGCATCATTAAGTAAGTGGGCTGTTATCCATATCAATTTGAGAACGATCCTCAATCATGTGTTTTAAAATATTTTTAGCTGACATTTCACGAATATCGTTCCTTCTTATCTACTCAAATCATTTCTGTGATGTCATTGAGCTCAGTCATGAATTACAAAGGAAATTGAATAACTCATTTTCAATGAAAAACTGATCTATGTTAATTAGTCGAGGTTTCAGGATATACACGGATCAATTGACCTTTCCCCTATTGTTTTGATGTTGTTTTTGCTCGATCTGTTTTTTTAAAAAAAGTTATTGACATCAAAAATTCGATCATGTTATTATTAAAAGTTTGATATTCCACCTCCATATATGGTAATCTTAAGAAGGTTACCATATATGGAGGTGGATGATATGTTTCAAATTGGCGATAACATTGTTTATCCAATGCACGGAGCAGGTATAATTGAAGCCATAGAAGAAAAAGAATTCTTAGAGGAAAAACAACAGTATTATGTCATAAGAATGTCAATCAGTAATATGACAGTTATGATTCCAACGCGTAAAATATTGAGTTCGAATATACGACCAGTTACCGATATACTTGCATTAAAACACATTATGCACATTTTTCAGCATGGAGAATCAGATAGGTTACTGCCATGGAAGCAAAGGTATAAAATAAACACGGACAAAATAAAAACGGGTGAAATACAAGAAGGCGCTGAAGTTGTACGTGATTTAATGCGTATGAAGAAAGAAAAAGCACTTAATGCAAGCGAAAAAAAAATGCTGGATAATGCATATGAATTTTTGATTAGTGAACTGGAAGTAATTAAAGGAATCACTGAAAATCAAATAAAAAGTTTCGGTTAGATAGTGTATTGCATCCCGAAAAATATTTCGGAATATTATGATAAAAAGCAAATCTTCTCCAACTTATGTTTAGAATATTAACGACCTCTTTTGTTATTCCTACATTCTAATCCATTTTTATTATTTACATTTCTTCTGCGAAGATTGAAGTTTTACCAAAAAACTCAATAAAATAGTCACTTGTTTTTAGTATCCTGATTCACACTGGCACGGACAAGGAGCCGTAAGGATGGAAGAGAGGTAGGGCTTTCATTGTTTTAGGTATCTCTAAGTGATTATTTCCAGGAGAAAAAACAATCGATCTCCTCATTATTTTTAAGAATTTCTTATATCCACTGCCACATTGAATAATAATTGTTTATCTTCTTTTCATAAAAGAGATATGCGAGTTGGTAACATCCAAATGAAACCATTTTTATAATTTATCTAATCTTACTTAAATTAACGAGCAGGTTAGTGAAAAAACAAAGAGTTATATTTGAACAAAACATTAAATAATTTATATACATTCCGCATATTGTCAATCCAGTATGTTATACTGTAAACAAACCTTTGAAGTTTTAAATCTTTTTCTATTACCTTGTAGCATCTCCCTACTCGAACGTTGAGTAGGGTTTTTTATTGAGTATGATATAGACATAAAAAAACAGGCCCTATATAAAGAGCCTGTTTGTATAAACGATTGAAGATTAAGCTTTTTGAACGTTAGCAGCTTGAGCTCCACGAGCACCTTGCTCAACGTCAAACGATACTTTTTGACCTTCGTCTAAAGATTTGAATCCGTCACTTTGGATTGCAGAAAAGTGTACGAATACATCGTCTCCATTTTCGCGTTCGATAAAGCCAAAACCTTTTTCTGCATTAAACCATTTAACTGTACCTTGTTCCATTTTTGTTGCCTCCTAGTGTGTAACCACACAGTATATACTATCCTTGCCCAAAGTATCATCAAGACGAAAAGTCAATATTCATACTATCCTTTACACCGAACAAAAATAATTCTTCTTTATTATATCAGGAATCGGAAATAACTGCAAATTATATTTCCGATTTATTCATGGCATTATTTGTTAAACATGTGTATACCAGCGCAGAGTAAGAGGCCTATTAAAAACTTTGGTTTGAAAACACCGTGAAAAGTGAATCACGAGTGTCTTTCTTTGCTTAATAGTACTTCATTAATGAAAAGCTCAGCTGTTTCTTGTTCAAGAGCAAGATAATCTTTTAAAAGCAGGGCTTTTCACTTGTAAAACTTTGTTTCTGCAGACGTTTCCAAACAGTCACTCATGGATATCCCCATTACTTCATTCCTTTTTTCTTCAAACAATCAATGTTCAAGGTCTAAATAAATCGATCCCCATGGGGGAGCATTGAGAGAGTTTGACCCGATAAAGTGCTGGGTATAATCTTCATACGCCTTTTGTATCCCGGCTGACTCTGCTAATAAATGATGTAATTGAACTGGAAATCAGTTTATTATTTCCAATAATTTTACAGATGAATGGGAAGAATACTTATCATATATGGTGTGTATAACGTTGGGCCTTCAAAGGCTATAAAACGTTTTCTACACTTAGAAGATCACCAGGGAAGGGGAAACTTTTGAATATGAAAGAACAAAACCTAAGGACTTTGAGAAAACTGGTTACACCTTATGAAAAATCCGATTTACACAAAAGTATTTGTCAAATCATTAACACATTGGTACCATTTTTCCTGTTATGGTGTTTGGCATATAAGAGCTTGTCGATTTCTTATTTCCTTACATTAGCGATTTCTGTAGTTGCGGCAGGTTTTTTAGTGAGAACCTTCATCATCTTTCATGATTGCTGCCACTATTCCTTTTTTAAGAACAGAAAGGCGAATCGAATCCTTGGAACATTAACAGGAATTCTGACTCTGCATCCTTTTGATCATTGGGCACACGATCATTCTGTCCATCATGCGACAAGTAGCAATCTGGACAAACGCGGTACAGGCGATATTTGGGTACTGACGGTTGAGGAATATAAGGAAGCCTCAACTAAGACAAAAATAATGTACCGATTGTACAGAAATCCGTTTGTTATGTTTATTATTGGGCCGATTTACGTTTTCGGGATTGCCAATCGTTTTAATCGAAAAGGAGCAAAACGCAAAGAACGGATGAATACGTATGTAACGAACCTGGGGATCGTCGCTTTGGCAGCACTTTTATGTTGGGCTATTGGCTGGCAAAACTTCCTGCTGGTTCAGGTGCCGATTTTTATGATATCGGGCACTCTCGGAATTTGGATGTTTTATATTCAGCATACGTTTGAGGATTCTTATTTTGAAGAAGATGAGCATTGGGAATATGTAAAAGCAGCAGTTGAAGGAAGCTCTTTTTATAAACTTCCAAAAGTCATGCAGTGGCTAACAGGCAATATCGGTTTTCATCATGTTCATCATTTAAGCCCGAGAGTCCCAAACTATAAGCTTGAAAAAGTGCATAACAACACTGAACCATTGCAAAACGTTCCGACCATTACACTGGCAACAAGCCTTAAATCATTAAAGTTCCGCCTATGGGATGAAGAAGGCAAAAAATTTGTTGGTTTTAGCCACTTAAAAAAAGCTTCTAAAAGCCAAGTATCGGCGCGGCTAACAACGGATTAAAATAAACTCCCCATAATCGCAGAAAGTGCAGACTCGCGCAACGATGTTGTGCAGAAGTCAGCACTTTTTTAGTGGACTCCACAATGCGGTACATTTGTTGCCGTATTTTCCGCAAAAAAATAACACCAAAGATGGTTAAGCCCTTGGTATTATTGGGGTGCGGCCGAGAGAACTTGAACCTTTACGGTTTATTCACCCCACTGGGCCCTCAACATAGTAAATCCATATCATTGGTTATGAAAGCTTGTTTTCATTACACTCCTTATATTCATTTCTCATCATTTTTATACGTTTACATCAATTATGGTTAAAAAATGGTGAGCCAAAACCAATGAATGTCCTTACTTTTTTCACCTATTTTGATTAAGAATTTTATTCCTTTCTTATTATAAAAAGGCTGACGAATTATCGTCAGCCTAATCTTTGTTCTCATATCCGTTTTCCATAAATAATATATCGTTTCGGCGCATTACCGATATATGAAAAGGGATAACAAGTTGTAAGAATGAGCTCCTCTTTATTATGCTGCAATGTAATAATAGACTTATCTTTTTGGTCTACAATTTTTGTTTTGTCTATTTCATATGAAAAACTTCCATATGGCAGCTCAACCTTTAATTGATCACCTTTTTTCAGTTCACCCGTTCGGCGGAAGACGGTATCCCGATGACCTGATAGAACAATTTGCCCGTTTTCATCTGGATAATAACTGCCTTTGTAGTGGCCGACTCCTTTTTCCAAATCATCCGCATCGGTTCCCTCTACAATCGGAAGCTCTGCGTCGATCTTTGGAATCTCCAGAATGCCAACTGCCTCTCCGAACTTAGGCTTAAATTCTTCTTTATCTGAGCCGCCGCTTTTTTTAGAAGGGCTCTTTAGTGCAAGTTTTGCCTCATCTAAAGTTTGTTCTGTCTTATGATTGATGTCCACCACTTTCCAGACTCCGTAACCTGTAAAAACGAGTCCAGCAATAATGATGCATATAGGAAGATATTTCTTCATGCAACATCAGACATTTCTTTTTCTTCTAAAGTACCAGAGTGCAGTTCCTGCTACTAACAATACCAAACCAACAAGGATCAGATTATACGTATTTGTTGCTGTATTTGGAAGCTCATTTCCTGTGTCACTTCCCTGATCTTTAGTTGTAGGCTCAGTTTGGTTTGGCTTTTCTGGATTGCTAGTGTTAGTTGGGTTATTAGGCTTGCTTGGTTTTCCAGGTACCTCTGGTTTGTCAGATACAGGGTCTTTCTGTTGGACTGTAATGTCTGCTTCAGGCTTATCCTGCTTATCAATACTGCTGCCTTCGACAGTTGCCACGTTTTTAATTGTCTTGCCTTCATATCCGGACTCAATTTTCGCTTGGAATGTCACAGTCCGCCACTCAGTGTCAGTGACATCGCCAAAGTTAGCAGTAACCTTGCCTTCCTTGATTGTTGCTTCTCCGCCGTTGCTCGTTTTCAAGCTGCCTTCGACATACTTCAATCCGGCTGGAAGTTCATCTGAAATAACCAGATTTTTCACTTTACCATCGGATACTGTATTACGGGTCTTAATCGTGTAAACAACAGTGTCGCCTACTTCGTATTTCTTTTTGTCTGTGTCAAGGTTCTTCGCTGTCTTTTCTGATTCTAAAACAGGAATTCGCGGATATACCTTCACTTCATGGCTTGGTTTATCAGGAGTTGTGATATTGTCGCCGCTGATGTTTGCAGTGTTGATGATATCTTTACCTGCTTGACCAGACCTCACTTTTACTTCAAATGTCACAGAGTGCCACTTCGTATCTGTTACATTCCCAAACTCACCTGACACCTTACCGTCGGCATAATATCCATGATCGTCGTCTTGATCATCACTTACTTCTGTGCCATCTACTTTCAATGTTCCCGAAACATATTCTAATCCTTCCGGAAGAGAATCCGAGATGACAAGATTTTTGACAAGGCTGTCTTCAATCGTGTTTCGGGTTTCGATTGTGTAAAGAAGTGTGTCTCCCACTTCTGGATGGTCCGCATCTTTATTTCCATCAGCTTTTTCCTTAATGGAGGCTGTTTTCTTTGATTCTAATTTTGGATCTTTCGGATCGACTTTAATGTCTGTACCCGGTTTATCCGGTGTGTCGATATTGTCACCATCAACAGTTGCCACATTTTTAATCGTCTTTTCCGCATATCCGGACTCAATTTTCGCTTGGAATGTCACAGTATACCATTCCGTGTCTGTAACATCACCAAAGTTAGCTGTGATTTTGCCGTCCTTGATTGTTGCTTCTCCGCCGTTGCTCGTTTTCAAGCTGCCTTCGACAAACTTCAATCCGGCTGGAAGTTCATCTGAAATAACCAGATCTTTCACTTTACCATCGGATACTGTATTACGGGTCTTAATCGTGTAAACAACAGTGTCGCCTACTTCGTATTTCTTTTTGTCTGTGTCAAGGTTCTTCGCTGTCTTTTCTGATTCTAAAACAGGAATTCGCGGATATACCTTCACTTCATGGCTTGGTTTATCAGGAGTTGTGATATTGTCGCCGCTGATGTTTGCAGTGTTGATGATATCTTTACCTGCTTGACCAGACCTCACTTTTACTTCAAATGTCACAGAGTGCCACTTCGTATCTGTTACATTCCCAAACTCACCTGACACCTTACCGTCGGCATAATATCCATGATCGTCGTCTTGATCATCACTTACTTCTGTGCCATCTACTTTCAATGTTCCCGAAACATATTCTAATCCTTCCGGAAGAGAATCCGAGATGACAAGATTTTTGACAAGGCTGTCTTCAATCGTGTTTCGGGTTTCGATTGTGTAAAGAAGTGTGTCTCCCACTTCTGGATGGTCCGCATCTTTATTTCCATCAGCTTTTTCCTTAATGGAGGCTGTTTTCTTTGATTCTAATTTTGGATCTTTCGGATCGACTTTAATGTCTGTACCCGGTTTATCCGGTGTGTCGATATTGTCACCATCAACAGTTGCCACATTTTTAATCGTCTTTTCCGCATATCCGGACTCAATTTTCGCTTGGAATGTCACAGTATACCATTCCGTGTCTGTAACATCACCAAAGTTAGCTGTGATTTTGCCGTCCTTGATTGTTGCTTCTCCGCCGTTGCTCGTTTTCAAGCTGCCTTCGACAAACTTCAATCCGGCTGGAAGTTCATCTGAAATAACCAGATCTTTCACTTTACCATCGGATACTGTATTACGGGTCTTAATCGTGTAAACAACAGTGTCGCCTACTTCGTATTTCTTTTTGTCTGTGTCAAGGTTCTTCGCTGTCTTTTCTGATTCTAAAACAGGAATTCGCGGATATACCTTCACTTCATGGCTTGGTTTATCAGGAGTTGTGATATTGTCGCCGCTGATGTTTGCAGTGTTGACGATATTTTTACCTGCTTGACCAGACTTCACTTTTGCTTCAAATGTCACAGAGTGCCATTTCGTATCTGTCACATTGCCAAATTCACCTGACACCTTACCGTCATCATTGTCTTGATCATCACTTACTGCAGTACCATCTACTTTCAATGTTCCCGAAACATATTCTAATCCTTCCGGAAGAGAATCCGAGATGACAAGATTTTTGACAAGGCTGTCTTCAATCGTGTTTCGGGTTTCGATTGTGTAAAGAAGTGTGTCTCCCACTTCTGGATGGTCCGCATCTTTATTTCCATCAGCTTTTTCCTTAATGGAAGCTGTTTTCTTTGATTCTAGTTTCGGATCCTCAGGATCAATTTTGATACTTGTTTCGGGCTTATCCGGTAAATCGATATTGCCGCCGTCAACGGTTGCCACGTTTTTAATCGTTTTTTCTGCATATCCGGACTCAATTTCCGCTTGGAATGTCACAGTCCGCCACTCAGTGTCAGTGACGTCGCCAAAGTTAGCAGTAACCTTGCCGTCCTTGATTGTTGCTTCCCCGCCGTTGCTTGCTTTTAAGCTGCCATCTACATATGATAAACCAGCTGGAAGCTCATCTGAAATCACAAGATTTTCTAAGGTACTTTCCGTTATTTTATTACGTGCCTTAATGGTGTAGACTACAGTGTCGCCTACTTCATATTTTTCTTTAGCCGAGTCAAAATTCTTCGCCGCTTTTTCTGACTCTAAAACAGGATCACGCGGATATACTTTGACCTCGTTACTAGGTTTGTTAGGAATGTCGACATTATCACCGCTGATATTCGCAGTGTTGACAATGTCTTTACCTGCTTGGCCCGTTTTCACTTTCACTTCAAACGTGACATTATGCCATTCCTTGTCAGTGACTTCACCGAAATCTCCTATAATTTTGCCGTCTGCGTAGTGACCTTGGTCATCGCCTTCTGAGTCACTTACCGCAGTGCCGTCTACTTTTAATGTTTCTGGGACATACTCGAGCCCTTCTGGAATTGCATCTGAAATGACGAGATTTTTTACTAGACTGTCTTCAGAAATATTTCGAGTCTGAATTTTGTAGAGAAGTGTATCCCCCACCTCAGGATGATCTGCATCAGTATTACCTTCACCTTTTTCCTGAATAGAAGATGTTTTCTTTGACTCTAGTTCAGGATTTCGCGGATACACTTTGACTTCTTGTTTTGGTTTATCCGGAGTAACAATATTGTCCCCTGTCACGCTTGCTGTGTTAACAATATCCTTACCCGATTGCCCCGGCTGCACCTTGGCTTCAAATGTCACAGCATGCCATTTCGTATCGCTTACATTTCCAAATTCGCCTGTAGCTTTTCCGTCGACGTAATACCCCTGATCATCATCCTTGGTATCACTTACTCCAGTACCATCTACTTTTAATGTTCCTGGAACATATTCCAATCCTTCCGGAAGAGAATCCGAGATCACAAGATTTTTCACAAGACTGTTTTCAACCGTATTTCGAGTCTGAATAGTGTAAAGCAGTGTGTCTCCCACTTCTGGATGATCAGCATCCTTATTTCCTGCTGCTTTTTCTTTCAGATCTGCAGTTTTTTTCGACTCTAGTGATGGAGGGTTATAATTAACGTGAATTGTGATTGTCGTTTCTGTCGTCCCACCATATCCATCATCAACAATAATCGTAAATGAATCGTCACCAGAATAGTCTTTATCAGGTGTATAGGTCCATGTTCCGTCATCATTTACTTTAATCGTCCCATGGCTTGGTTGCTTACCTTCTTTATAGGTTAAACTATCACCATCTGGGTCTGACCCGCTTACTTCTCCGGAGACCGGCGTATTTACCGTTGTAGTCTTTGAATCATCCGGGGCAGTTGGTGGCTTGTTGCCAGCTGGAATTGTACCAGAATCATTTGCACAGCCATTGGATGCCGATATTGTAATGTCTTTAGAATGATCAGCATTTTTCAATATCGCATGAATTTTCCCATCTGCATCAGAAACTAAACTTGTTACAGCTTCTCCGTTAGGTCCAGTTAACTCTCCGCTAGAAGCAGTAAAAGAATCAAGTGGTGCCCCCTGAACCGGATTACCTAGTGGATCAAGCAACGTTACAGTAACATTATATCCCCCTTGCTGATTTGATTGATCAGTCGTTACCTTTACAGTGCTAGGCGCTTGTTTATAATCATTTTGCTGGTTGAGCGTCTCAATAGGGTTGTAGTGATTTACAAAATACCAGTTATAGATATCATGAGTCTCATAATTTGGAGATCCTGTTGACCCAGTAAAACCAGCATAAAAAGGTTTTCCATTAAATACAGTACCAAGATCTATACCATTTACATCTAAAATTTGTTTAGAACTTGCCCTATCCGGTGATGTACCAAGACGAACCTGAACATTCTTAGTTAGGCCATCATAATCGATCCACGTATAATACTGGGTTCCGTTAGATAAAACGTAGTTTGTACCATTAGCTGTATTATATTGATCTAGGTCAGTATACCAGCCAGCTTTGTTAACCGGATCGCCATTTTCTGCTAGTCCGATATAGTTTGCAGAAGGATCGCCATAACCTGTGTTTAGGAATGTGTCATATTTAATAGTAAAACTCGGTTTAATTCCATAAAACGCTAGGCTTCCTCCATTAGTTAGTGAGCTGGTTGTATCACCCTGTATGGTAAAAGTTAACCCGTCACTTGGACCTTTAGGGCCAGGATTACTCATTTTAAACGAAAAGGCTGTGCTAAATGAATAATTGTCTTTTGGACAAATCTCATTTTTATTAATAGCTGCCCCAGCTTGTGTTTCAGATGCTGGTGTTAGCCGTATAAAATCAGTCCCATTAGGAACTTGTGCAGAACCATTTAAATAAAACAATTGATTTGCAGTATCAGTGGAAAACCCATCATATTTCATGGTTAGCCACTTACTATCCGCAGTAACAGCCTTTGCCTTTTTAACTGTGTTAGGCAAAACAGTAAACAGGTTACTTACGATTAATAATATGATTGCTAACAACATGAAGTATTTCCTGAATTGCTGCTTGTAAGACTTAGGTAAAAAAGCTTTCCTCATAACCCCACCCCAAATACCATTTTTAAAAGAAGTTTACATTTACAAAATTGGTTTCTGAATCTGGGCAAAAAGCCCTCTCTCTGAATTTCACTCTCGTTCTTTATATGGTCCCCCTCTCTTTTTTCTAAATATATTAAATAAGTACATCTTTTACAATGTGACAAAATATTCATATATTTGTCATAAAATAAGGTTGAATTACAAAAAACATGAAGTATTTGTCGTAATTTGTAAATGATAAATAGTCCTTTATTGTTTAAATCTGTTCGAAACCGGGCATCAACATCATCAATCTAGAAACATTTGATCACTCTGATGCAAAAACAAAAAAAGATACCAATATAGTTTGGTATCTTCTTTGAGAGTTCGAGTCCCTCAACCTAGTAAAAACATATCATGAGTTACAAAAGCTTTTATTCAAAGCGTCTGTTTATTTTATTTATACTTATTTTCATCATTTTTCATGAATTCTGGGCAGAAATTGGGCACCTATTAGAGACCAAGGAACTCTACATTTCATCAAGAAATATGTACTCATTGCCCTGCTGTAATTAGTTTTAAGCCCTCGCTCTATGCCCCCCCTGCATTCATTATTCGATGTAACTTTGGAAATAACGTTTGATTAAAATCTATCGCAAACCCTTATTTTCACAACACATAATTTGTTTCAGCTTCCCTCGCGAATATCGGTTCAATGCTCAGCTTTAAGATAGTCAACCAATTTCTCCGCACTGTTCTTAACATCTTCTTTTGAAAGGTGAAGTGTCCCATATTGTGTAAACGCAGGAAGAAAACGCATTCCTATATAGTTAGCAGTGACTTGAAACGGTCTGATAAGCTCGCTGATCGTGATATTATATTCTCCGCCTGCTTGATAATCAGATTCCTGTGCGCCTAAGGAGATAGCTAAGAGTAGTTCTTTTCCATGCAATTTAGTTCCTCCAGTTCCATAAGCCCAGCCATGTGTTAACACATCATCTTCCCATTGTTTGAGTAACGCGGGACTGCTATACCAATACATTGGGAACTGAAAAACGATACGCTCATGATCTAACAGGAGCTGCTGCTCTTTTTCTACATCAATGATAAAATTAGGGTATTCACCGTACAGGTCATGAACCGTAATGTCATTCTCTTGCTTTAAACGATTCATCCAGGTTTTGTTGACAACAGACGTTTCCAAATTAGGGTGTATAACGATAACTAATGTTTTCATTTGACTGATTATCCTTTCTTCGCCGAGTAGTTATTATTGCTTTTACGATAATGAATTGATTCTAATTTTAAAATAGTAACTTTATTTACACCTATTTTATCCCTTTTCATGAATTCAGGGCAACTAATTGGGCACCGATTACATTTATAGTCCAAAAAAGCTTAACCTTTTAATAAAGATTAAGCCTTTTTAGTACCCTCATGCGCCTACCCTATCTGCAGCCACTTTGACTTCTGTACTAAGATTACTTTGCAAATAAGTTATTGAAAAAACACTACTTAAAATGACTGCTGCCAATAGAACCAGGCTGATTTTCAAATCAATAATCTCCCCTTTTTTTAATTTTTCGTCTTGCTTCAATACTCATGCGATAATATTCATTAGAGAGCATTAAATTTCCTTGTTTATGATAATAATCAGCGACTTCAATCGAAAAATTTTCAACATCAGCAAACATCTTCCTCGAACCCAAATATGAAAATGCATTCTCTATTAATTGAGTCTCTCCATGAGAAAAAAATAATCCCTCTAATATTTTGAATTTCGCTGAGTATTCCTTATCATCACTTTTATCGGCAATAAATCGGCCTTTCCTAAAGTTATGTCAAAGCAACATCATAATTTGGTTGTTTTGCTTCAACGTAAGTTAAAGTGAATAAAGTCTTTGTTAGGAAACTATAATCTCTGCTTGCTTCTTGAACATTATTTATTGATGTATACCATTCATTTACTTTTTCGTGACTATGCCGTACGGAATTTTATCTTTATCTAAGAAAACACCCCGCAAGAAAATTCCCATCCTTACATAAATTATTTGAATATTTACATTAATTGTATTATGTACGAACACCCTTTACTTTACAAAGATGAAGTTGCAAAAAGATACATTATATCTACTCCTTTGCGGTTTTTTTGAGGTTATACCAATACTTTTGCGACTTGACGCCACATCACGGCAGCAATCCTTTCATAGACACAAAAAAAGAGAAGTAAATACATGAGTTACTCCTCATTGTGGAGTATGGAAGGTAATCAGATGGTTCATCTCGAAATTGTAAGTTATGCCAAAACAACACTCCGCAAATGAATATTGACCGAAGGGATTATCTATTAAAAGGGATAAGATTGGAGCGAATAGAAAATGGATGTAAGGACACTTTTGTTACAACAATGGGCAAGCTGCTTAGATAAAGAAGACTGGTTTCCACCACTTGAAAAAGTATTAGAGAATATTTCTTTGGAACAGGCAATTTGGAAACCAGTTGAGGAGGCACATTCCATTTGGGAATTAGTTTGTCATTTACTTTTCTATGAAAAGAGAATTCTGTTACGCTTTCTTGGTGAAACAGCAAATGAACCAAAGGCAGAAAATAATGACGCTACATATCGATTACCAACTGAGACCTTTCAAAATTGGAAGCAAACAAAACAAGAATACTTTTCTGTTCATCGTGAACTTGAAAAAATACTAGCAAAATCAGAACTAGAAGATTTATATAGACCGATTCCTGCTGACAATCCATTAGTGCTTGAACTGAAGAGTTTAGCAATTCACAACGCATATCATATTGGGCAAATTGTATTCCTCAGTAAAATGCAAGGAGCCTGGGCAAGGAAACGCAGCTTTTAAAAAAGCCTCATTAGCTCTACAGTTATTCCATTATCAGCGAGTTTGTTGATATTGTTCGTTCAATTGGGTAAAGATCACAGAGGGCATTGATCCAAAAAGGATTAAAGCCCCTCTATTTGTTTAAGTTTCTTTGAGCCCTAAAGGATCTGCATTCTAAAAACACATTAAAGCTGAACTAACGCCTTTTGCGCTTTCCCTTCGAAGCTGAGAAGTAAACACATGGTTAATACTCCTCTAACTTAGTTTCTTTACCTGTTGCTTCTTCATAGTCTGCTGTTATAAGCCGAGTCGATCATTTTCATCGTTCATTGGCATACCTCCATCTCTCGATACTTTTCGCCGACTTTCTCATTAATAGGATACGATGTCAGTTCACGAAAAGCATCTTTCAGAGGATAAAACACAAATTGAATATATTTGGCTCCGACATAAACTCTAACAAGTGCATTGTCTCGTTTATATATGAGGTCACTGTCATCTAGTTTTTCTTTATATTGATTACATCATCTAGACAATTTAAAAATAAGCATAAAAAAATACCAAAGGTCAACTACCCTTGGTATTATTGAGATGCGGTCGAGAGGACTTGAACCTCCACGGGTTATTCACCCACTAGGCCCTCAACATAGTAATTCCATATCATTGGTTATGAAAGCTTGTTTTCATTATACTCATTATATTCACCTTTCACTATTTCTATATGTTAATTATGGTTAAAAAATGGTGAGGCCAAAACAATAAAGTTCGAGTTCCTCAACCTAGTAAAAACATATCATGAGTTACAAAAGCTTTTATTCAAAGCATCTGTTTATTTTATTTATACTTATTTTCATCATTTTTCATGAATTCTGGGCACAAATTGGGCACCTATTAGAGACAAAGGAACTCTACATTTTATTAAGAGGTATGTCACTTATTGTCCTGTCGTAATAAAACTCCTCCAAATCTCATTGATATTGTTCCCATTCTTGCTGTGTATACAGGTATCTATCCGCATCAACTTCCTTCCAACTGGAATATTCTATTTAGGGGTATTCAGGCCTCGGGGTTTGCTAATGTTTTTTAACAGCATCAATAACTTTTATTTGTCTAGTTTAAATCCTATTCCCATTGCAATTTCTTTTCTTCATTGCCCAATAATTATACATAGATAAAATTCGCATCTTTAATAACACAAAACCGTTGACCTTATTCTACTATAAAGTTTATAATTATGCATGAATATCTTTTTTTATTCAAAAGCGCGCTAATATAACAATAAATAAAGTTAATATCCCTTAATTAATTTTTTATTATGATAATATCTATTTTTTTCGGAGGTTATTATGTTTGATTTTATGAATTTAGATTTTACTAATTTTACAGCTTTTTTATTTGCTACACTGGTAATATCACTTGTTCCAGGACCAGATGTAGCATTTGTAGTGAGCCGTAGTATTGCTGGAGGTAAAAAGGTCGGAATTGCGACAGCATTTGGGATGCAATTAGGGATTATGTTCCACATTCTTCTTGCAGCATTCGGACTATCAGCTATCTTGATGACTTCTGCACTTGCTTTTCAAATCGTAAAGTATATTGGTGCTGCGTATCTAATTTATTTAGGAATACAAACTATCCGAGATAAAGAAGGAATAAACATTAATATTCATCAAAATCAGGGTGGAATGTGGAAAGCTTTTTGGCAAGGAGCTATAACCGATGTTTTCAATCCGAAAGTTGCTTTATTTTTCCTTACTTTTCTACCACAATTTATTAGTCCCGACAAAGGAAACACTTTTTTCCAATTCATATTTCTAGGTGTTATTTTTGGATTGCTTGGTTTAATAATTGACGTTTGCTATTCAATTATTGCAGATTCAATTAGAAGTGTTTTATCGAAAAATAAAACTGTAATGCAATGGCAGAAAAGGGTTAGTGGATTTACTCTAATTGGTTTAGGAACATGGTTAGCTTTTGAAAAGAGAGGTTAATCATTAACGATCAGCTGCTAGTAGAAAAAATTGATTTTATGATTAAAAGCTTCCTTTAATTATTCCATTAAAGGAAGCTTTTCTTTAGTAAGAAAGCGTCTCTATGATATGTCCCTACACATAAAGGGATTAGATTTTGTTATGGTGAAAAATTGTGAGCTCTTCACTTAAAATAACGGGTGCTTTAGTTGAATAAGAATTAAACAACTTATTATCATTTTTGAATGTAAACATATTTATATGAATCGAAATTAATCAATTTAAGGAGCCTTATTACAATAAAATGTAGCAAGGCTCGTATCTTTTAAAACAAACTTAAATAACTATTATCACTAAACAAGAATGACGAAAAAATTAGATGACTTAGTTTAAGTTAGTGGACACTTTTGGGCACAAAACTCATTTTCTTCAAGAACATAAAAAACACCAAGGGCGTTAAAACCCTTGGTATCATTGATGCGGCCGAGAGGACTTGAACCTCCACGGGTTATTCAAAAAGCGAAAGCTTATTATCAGTTACAAAAGCCCGGCATTTCAAGCTTTCAAGATCATTCATTACACCTATTTGAATTATTTTATAATGATTTTGGGCACAAAATGGGCACTGTTTTAAATTAAGATTAATCATTTGTACACCAATACAATCTCTCTGGCGAATATTTTTCATCATCACTTGAACTTTTGTCCCAAGGGCTCCATATAAAAAGCCTTACTAAATGGATTCACCTACAATTTACCGGTTAAAAATTGTGCCTCACCAAGTCCAAAACTCCAGTCAGCATTATCATTTTCAACAAGAGATACAATTAAATCAGTTGATGCGATACCACACTCGGATTCCAGTCTTTCGGCTAACAGACTGTAGAATTTTTGTTTCTTCTCTTCCGGTCGGGATTTACTTGTAACAGAAAGAACAACAAGATTTTTGGTTCGGTTAAAACCTAAGCCTGTATCCTCAATAATCATATGATTTTCTGGATGTTCATGAAAAATTTGATAACGGTCCTGTTGAGGCACATCAAAAGCCTCTACTACAACATTGTGAGCGACATCTAAAAGTTTTTTCAAACTTGATTTATCTCGCCCTTCTATTAAGTCAAAACGAAATAATGGCATAAAATTTCCTCCTTCTCAGGTTTATATTTCACAGTTGTTAACTCTGAATTTTTAATACATCTAACTTCTTTGGCTTTCTATTCACAAAATAAATACTCATAGTAACCATAATTATGCCCACCAGAATATTTAAAGTAATTGGTTCATTTAAAAAAAGTGCTCCAATAATTAATGCAACGATTGGTATAACAAACATGTAAGATGCTACTTTACTCGCCTCTCCATGTCTAACTAACGTGAAGTAAATTAACCACCCCAAGGCAATGACTAGAATACCACCAAATAATAAGCCAAACATATAGGAAAAATTCAATTGAATATCTCTCCAATTTTCTATAGAAGCGCCAATAGCCGTTAGTATAATACCTCCAATGATAAACTGAACAATGATCATACTTAATACGTCTACCCTCTGTTCTATTTTTTTAGCGTAGACTGTGCCAATCGCCCAACTTACTGCGGTACCCACGGCAAGTAAAACCCCCACAATTGAAATATCCCCTAAAAAGCTTCCTTCGCTAATCACCAATTCACCTATAATGCCCAAAATCAAACCAATGAGCTTGAATTTTGTCATTTTCTCTTGAAGCCATATCCAAGCCATAATTCCAACTAATACTGGCTGAAGGAAAACAATAACCGAAAATAAACCAGAAGGTAAATAATTTAGTCCAATTGTTTGGAGTCCGTAATAAAGAATAACATTAAATATAGTGGATATTGAATATATGCCCCAATTCTCTCTCAGATTCAAATTTCTCAGTTTCGGCAAAAAAATAATCATTAGAATTATTCCCCCCAGAAAAGTTCTCATGCCTGAGAACAGAAAAGGAGGTGTATACTCTAAAGCAATCTTTGTAACGGGCCAATTCAAACTCCAAATAATAACAAGGGAAATAATAAGAATAAATCCTTGTTTCGGTGATACAGCCTTCAACCGTCTCTCTCCTTATAAAAATTAAATGTCTTTTACAAAAAATTTATCCTTGAACCGTGACCACGAATTTATATAACATTCATTTTTTCCATGAAGTTCAAAATCAATTTTCCGATTTCATCCGCATGTGTTTCCAATGCAAAATGTCCAGAGTCTAATAAATGAATCTCGGAATCGGGCAAATCTTTTTTAAAGGCTAAAGCACCTTGAGGAATAAACGAAACATCATTTTTGCCCCATACTGCCAATAAAGGTGGTTGATATTCGCGTAAATATTGTTGAAATGCCGGATAAAGCTTCACGTTATTTTTATAATCGAAAATTAAATCTAATTGTTTTTCGTCAATTCCCGGTCGAGACATATATGCAATATCAAGAGTATATCCATCTGGCGATACTTGATTATTTTGTGTCCCATCAAGATACTGATTTTTAATTGTTTTCGGTGCAAATGCTGTACGGTAGCTATCCCTTTTTTCTGGTGTAGGATTTTCCCAATAATCTTCCCGCTCAGCCCATTTTTCACCCAAACCTTCACGATAGACGTTCCCATTTTGACTAATTATTGCCGTGACGCGTTCCGGGTGTTTCATAGCTAAACGAAAGCCAATGGGCGCGCCATAATCAAAGACATAAAGGGCATATTTCTTTAGACTAAGTCTATCAACGAAAGCTGCAACAATTTCAGTGATGTGATCAAATGTATATTCAAACTTTTCTCTATCGGGTGAGGCCGTGTTACCAAAACCCGGGTAATCAGGCGCAATTACATAATAGTCATTTTCTAGAATGGGTATCAGTTCACGGAACATATGACTTGATGTTGGAAAACCATGAAGCAATAAAATGACTGGTTTTTCAGGATCTCCAGCCTTACGATAAAATACATTTATACCCTCTATTTCAACAAAATGATATGTTGTCATTTATATCCCTCCTGTCCAATTTTCCTTGTATTAGGGTGTGTCATGTCGATTTTTTTACTCTTGAATGGAATGACCCTTATCTGTATGACTCACTCAGGAAATCATTTATTCTTTCTATGCTTTAGTTTACATGAAGTTCTCCTATCATATATAATTCAAAATTAAGATGTGAGACATCTCAAAATCAGATATCAACTATGGAGGACTACATGAATATTCAATTGTTACAGGTTTTTCTCACTACTGCTCGTGAAGGCAGTATTTCTAAGGCAGCTCAGACTTTAAATTATGCTCAATCGAACGTAACGAATAAGATACAACAACTAGAAACAGATTTACAGACAACATTATTCTACCGCCATAGTAGAGGAATCACACTTACTCCCTCTGGGCAAATTCTTGTTTCTTACTCAGAAAAAATTCTACATACGATTGAAGAAGCTAGAGCAGCCATGAGCGAATCATCCGCGCCTTCTGGGCCACTGCGTATAGGATCAATGGAAACAACAGCTGCAGTTTGGCTTCCTCAACTCCTTGCACATTATAATAACCTCTATCCAAATGTTGATTTAAATCTAGTAACCGGTCCTACGGAACAACAAATACAAGCTGTTTTACACTATGAGTTAAACGGTGCTTTTATTTCAGGACCTATTGAACATCCTGATTTAGTTCAAGAAAAGGTATTGGAAGAAGAACTGGTTCTTGTTACAAGTGCTTCACACCCTGATATTTCTTCCATCCATGATGTTCAAACACAAACAATGTTGGTATTCCGTGAAGGGTGCTCTTACAGAGCAAAGCTCAATAATATCCTGCAACAAGAAGGTTTATTACCTGTAAAATTAATGGAATTTGGCATACTTGAAGCAATTATTGGCTGTGTTAGCGCCGGTTTGGGTATTTCACTCCTGCCTCGTTCAATTATTGCCGCGCATGAAAAACAAGGCCGCATCCGCAGCCATACTATTTCTGACAAATATTCTTTAGTAACAACCATGTTTATTAGGCGAAAAGACACTTTAATTACACCTGCTTTATCTGCTTTTTTAACGAATATGAGGGATAATTTTCAGAAAAACATTAGTTGACAAAAAGAAGGAAAACTATATATTTAAGCGAATACGATTCTTTGCAAATGACACTTTTTTCAAAATTCATGTCTTAACAGGGGGGATTCGGTATGAATGAATTTATGAAGATATTTTCCTTAACAAAACCAATTATTCAAGCTCCAATGGCTGGCGGTATCACAAAGCCGCAACTGGCCTCTGCAGTTTCGAATCAAGGTGCTCTGGGCAGTTTAGCATCGGGATATCTTACGCCAGAACTACTGGAAAAAAAAAGAAATGTTTGAGCTGACAGACGCTCCTTTTCAAATTAATGTGTTTGTTCCATTAGGTCTAGGAGATGCCATCAGAAGATCAAATTGACTCGTGGAAAGAAAACATACCGTTAGCAAATCAAGTAAATCAATTTACATCTGTGCAAGAAGAGTGGGACGACTTCTATCAAAAAATTGATATTATTTTAAGATACAAGGTAAAGGCTTGCTCATTCACTTTTGATCTGCCGCCTGAAGATGCAGTAAAGGAACTAAAAACCGCTGGATGCTGTTTAATTGGAACCGCTTCAACAGTAGAAGAAGCATTGTTAATGGAAGAACGGGGAATGGATATAGTAGTCCTTCAAGGAAGTGAAGCAGGTGGACATCGTGGAGCGTTCTTACCTTCCAAAGGTGAATCTGCCATAGGTTTAATGGCTCTGATTCCACAAGCAGCAGATGCATTGAGTGTGCCTGTCATAGCTGCTGGGGGAATTATAGACCATAGAGGAGTAAAAGCAGCTTTAACCCTTGGAGCCCAAGGCGTTCAAATTGGGTCTGCCTTTTTAATTTGTCACGAAAGTAACGCACATCCAGTGCATAAACAGAAAATACGAGAAGCAAACGAAGCAGATACAAAGCTTACGACATTATTTTCAGGTAAAGAGGCCAGAGGAATCGTAAATAAATGGATGGAAGAAAAAGAACAGTTTGAAACACAAACCCTTCCGTACCCTTATCAAAATACACTAACGAAGGCAATGAGACAGAAGGCTTCACTTCAAAATAACCATGATCAGATGTCTTTGTGGGCAGGTCAAGGGATAAGGTCATTGACTGAGGAAATTTCGGTTAAGCAGCTTTTAAATAAGCTTTGCCAAGAGGATATAAAAATATAACAAAAGGCTCATTAGCAATTTCGTTTAAGGTAATATCCTTACGGGCAGCTAACACATGATTTTTGGGCAAAAATAAAAAGAGCTCCTCCTTCCATAAGGGTTTCCACATTATATTTGATTCGACTGGAAAAGAAGCAAGTAGGCAGAGATCTAGTTCACCTGATTTTAGTTTATCTAAAAGCTGATTAGAGTGAGACTGGTTTAGTTGGAAATGAACATTTGGGTATTGATCTTTAAATGCTCCAATTAAGTTTGGAACGATAGTCGTACCCAGAGTGTGTAAGAAGCCTAAAGACACTTCACCTTGATCCGGTTTTAAAAGAGTTTGAATTTCTTCCTTTCCTTCTGTATATTCTCGAATCATGGAATCAACCCTTTTGAGGAATATTTCCCCATATTTATTTAATTTAATGGATCGGCCTTGTCTATCAAAAAGCGGAACACCTAAGTGATTTTCTAATCTAACAATAGACCGAGAAAGTGCTGGCTGTGTTATTGATAACGTTTCAGCAGCTTTGGTTACATGCTGTATACGAGCAAGAGTTTGAAAGTACTCTAATTGTTCCCATTCCATAAAAAAACCTCTCTTCTTATAAATCATTACATAAAGGAATTGAAATCATATTTATTATGCATTATACATCATGATTTATTAGTGTTAAGCTAAATTTAGCGGCAAAATATATAAATTTTTATATTAATTTTAAACTATTTTCATGTTCAGAAGGAGGACTATTTTAATGAACTATCGAATTGAAAAAGATACTTTTGGAGAAATAAAGGTGCCTGCTGATAAGTTTTGGGGAGCGCAAACACAACGTAGTAAAGAGAACTTCAAGATAGGTTCTGAAAAAATGCCAAAACGTATTGTTAAAGCTTTTGCTATATTGAAGCGCAGTACAGCTATTGCTAATAATCGTTTAGGGAATTTGGATAGTGAAAAAACAGAGGTTATTACCGCAGTTTGTGATGAAATTCTTGAAGGTAAATATGATGACAATTTTCCACTCGTTGTTTGGCAGACGGGAAGCGGTACACAAAGCAATATGAATGTTAACGAAGTTATAGCAAACCTTGCAACATCTTTATTAAAAGAGAAAGGCTCTATCCAAACCATACATCCAAATGATGATGTGAACCGCAGTCAAAGTTCAAATGACACTTTCTCAACAGCGATGCATGTTGCAGGTGTATTAGCTATCTATGAACAATTAGTTACTGCACTGGATCAACTTCGGAATACATTAGATGAAAAAGCAAAAAAATTCAATGACATTGTAAAAATAGGTCGTACACATCTTCAAGATGCTACACCTCTTACCCTTGGACAAGAAATTAGCGGTTGGGTATATATGATTGATCGTTCGAAAGAAATGATATTGGAATCAACTGATAAGATGCGTGAACTTGCTATCGGGGGTACGGCTGTAGGGACAGGCATTAATGCACATCCGCATTTTGGAGAAGTTGTCTCAGAGGAGATCTCAAAGTTTACAGGCCAACAGTTTAAAAGTTCACCTAATAAGTTTCATGCCTTAACTAGTCATGATGAAATAACGTATGTACATGGTGCTATGAAAGCATTAGCAGCTGACTTAATGAAAATTGCGAATGATGTTAGATGGCTTGCAAGCGGTCCTCGCTGTGGTATCGGGGAAATTTCAATCCCGGAAAATGAGCCAGGTAGCTCCATTATGCCCGGTAAAGTTAACCCTACTCAATGTGAAGCTCTTACCATGATTGCGGCTCAAGTTATGGGGAATGATGCAACTATTGGTTTTGCTTCAAGTCAGGGTAACTTTGAACTAAATGTATTTAAACCAGTTATTATCTATAACTTCCTTCAATCCGTGCAGTTATTGAGTGATGGAATAAAATCTTTCCATGATCATTGTGCGGTTGGTATTGAACCTAATAAGAAAACCATTAAAGAAAATCTTTTCGGATCTTTGATGCTTGTTACAGCATTGAATCCTTATATCGGATATGAAAATGCTGCAAAAATTGCTAAGTTTGCTTATAAAGAAGGCTTGACGTTAAAAGAGGCTGCTGTGCAACTTAAATTGCTAACGGAAGAAGAATTTGATGAGATGGTTAAACCAGAAGATATGGTGAAACCAAACATTTAAATCTTTTAAGTGAAAACTAGTTACTGATCTGTAACTAGTTTTTTCTTTTTTTACACTCATTGAAAATCGCCTCATTAGGACAAACACTTATTACATAGCAGGATGCATTTAATGAAGGTAATAATCATCGAGGGACCGCAAGCTGACAAATGCATTAACGATTGCTATCATTATTTAATAAAACTTTATAGGAAGGAGATCCAGGGTGATAGCAATATATGTAAGGGTATCGACCGAGGAACAAGCGATCAAGGGATCGAGCATCGACAGCCAGATCGAGGCTTGCATAAAGAAAGCAGGGACTAAGGATGTGCTGAAGTATGCCGATGAAGGATTTTCTGGGGAGCTTTTAGAACGTCCGGCTTTGAATCGCTTGAGGGAGGACGCAAGCAAGGGACTTATAAGTCAAGTTATCTGCTACAATCCTGACCGTCTTTCTCGGAGAGCTTATCAGCGATGAAAAAAATGATTTTCATAACTCTTTCAAATAGAGAAAGCCGGAATATGAGATCCGGCCTCTTCTGCATTATTTCCCCTTCGCCTTCTTCCGCTTTTCCTTCTCTGCCCGATAAAACTCATGAAACATCTTCATCAGCGCCCGCTTTTCAATCCGCGATACATAGCTGCGTGAGATACCGAGTTCTTTGGCAATCTCTCGCTGCGTTTTTTCCTTCTTCAAATCAAGTCCAAACCGCCCGACAATCACTTCCTTCTCACGGTCATCTAAAATGTCAATGTATTGTTTCACTTTTTCAAGCTCCATATTGAGCTGGATCGTATCAATCACATCTTCGTTTTCTGATTTCAATACGTCGATCAGGCTTATTTCATTCCCTTCTTTGTCCTGCCCGATCGGATCGTGAAGGGAGACGTCTTTTTTTGTTTTTTTCAATGCGCGCAAATGCATGAGGATTTCATTATCAATTACATTAGGGGGGGGCATGAGTGTCCTAGAGGCTGTTAATTAAAGAAAATGAGAATATCAGTTCGATTATGAATAATTTTTAAAACCATATTAATTACAATATGGCTTTAAAAATTATTCATTCACTTTCTTTAGAAGCAGCAGTTTCATCAGCAAGTTCAAGCAGTCCACTTAATTCAGGTGTTTCTTCCTTCTGCTGGCGAAGTAACTTTCTATATATTTTATAAAATTCGTTTTGGAAATCAAAGATTATAGTATTCTGTCTTTCCTTTTTCAAAGTTTTTTTATTTTCTTTTATGCCATTTTCAACTTCTTCATATTCTCCTGAACTAATGATTTTAGCTTCAAATCTAGCTGGTCTTGATTTGAATTCAATAGAAAAATCAATATATTCCGGTGTGATTTTATTATCATATCGTAAACTAGCCATTGTAAAGTGGAAATCCTTTTTTGTTATATTTTCCACGAATTGATTTTCGATTAAATTTTCACCATCTAATAGAGCGGAATTTATTCCTTGGAGTAAGTCTTGCTCTAATTTTTGGATGCTCTTTATATTTTTTGTATGTCTATTAACCTTAAGTTTAAGTATCTTTTTCAATTCCCATTCAGAATTCTTGGATTCAAAATACTGTTTAAACAAGGCTATTTTATTATTACTGGAAAGTTTATTTAATTCAATATCAGACAGAGAAAATTGCATATCAGGGTTTTTATTTTGAAGTAGTGTTAAAATTTCATTTACTTTTTTATGATCATTAGCGCTTTCTAGATTAAAATCCAGACTAGAAAATGTTTTGTGATTATTTATTTTCACGGATATTTGTCTTTCTGTTTCATCTAGAAGACTCATCATTCCTGGCTTAGATTCTATATAGTTTATTTGAAATTCCCAAGCATCATCTGACTTATCGATTAATGTTACTTTGGTATTATCTGAACCAATTTTATTACCAGAGATTACTGATAGGCTTTCTTTTAAATCATCTACTTTTTCTTTTGGGATATAGTAACGGCTAGATTTAATATAATTAATTTCACCATCTAATCTTTGTTTTAAATCTAGATAAGTAGATCGAGAAAAGTAAAAGTTCATTCCAGCTTTTGCAAAGTCATCTTTAGAGACTGCACTAACTAAAATTCCTCTTTCTCTTAAAAATTCAAATACATCTGTCCAATTCATGTAATTTTGCATTGCCCTTTTTAAACTCAGTTTAGTAGGATATCTTTTAAGTTGCATTTAATTACTCCTCATACGTGAAGTTTTCTGGTACTTCTTTGAATTCGACTAAATAGTCAATTTCAATTTTAAGATGGGATTGACTTTCAACAAGACTTTCTTGTTTTTCTGTTATAAACTGTTGAATTTGAGCTCTATAGGCTGGTTTATTCCCATGGATATGTATTACAAGCCGATCTGCATCCTCAAATTGATAACGAGTTATACAATTATCCATAAATTCCAATTCGTCCATAGTTGGTTCAGCAAAGAAAAAGATATGATTAACATCTTCTGTTCTGGTGCCACGGTGCACTACCACTGATTGTTCTCCTTTTGCAAAAATATAATCAGAAAACATATGACTAAGGTTAAGTTGTTTTTGTCTTCTTGTCGTGGCTTTTCCACCGCTAAAATAATCACTTGGATAAAAGAAATTAAAATCAGTATAATTCTTTTTAATATCCTCAATTTTTTGTATTATCGAACACCATCTTAAAATTTCTTTATTAGAAGCGATGTATATATTTAAAGGTTTTTTTCTTTTCTTAATTTTTAAATTACGTACATATTCTTTAAACTTATCTGCATCATATTTATTAGTTTCATTACACCATACCATCAATAAACCATCGTTTATAACTGAACATTTTAGATCCTGTATTAATGGAGAACTAGTTCTCGCGCATTCAACTGTATTAGAAATTTGAGTGACGAATTCTTGTAGTGTAGATGTTGTAATTCCTGCCCAATTTCTATTTTTTGATTCCACTAATACTGTGTTTTCTTCAATTTTATAGGGATCGAAATAAGAGAGTAATAAATCAATTCCATGTGGATTTTTTCTTTTTTCTCCGCTTTTTCCATGTGTAGATTTTTGTGTACATGGAATATCGATATTAGAATCTCCTTTTTGTCTCCAACCAAGCCTACGTAAAATATTTTTTGTTTGATTTGTCCAGCGTTCACCTTGGATTTGTTGTTCTTCTGACATTTTAAGCACCCTCAATTAGATTTAAAATTTTTTCCTCCAGATTATCGAATACTACTTTACTAAAACTTTCATATTTTAACTCTATATGCCCTAGCTCTATTGATACTGAAAGATCACATATATCATCTTGATAAAATATCTTTAGTCTCATAAAGACAGGGGGATAATTTAAATCTTGAATAATTTTAAGTGCATCAAAGTTATTTTCAAATTCTAAAGTCATAGCTTTAAGTAAAGTGTTGAGCAACTTAACATTTGAAAATTTCACTTCATTAATAACGATGTCTAAATCACTAAACTTAGTATATATATCATATAGAGAAAATTCCCAAGGCTTAGGTGTGTACTTAAGTTTTTCATTTAAAATTTTTTCTGCACTGAGACACACTGTTTTTTCTCCGTAGATTATAAGGTAATTCATTTTTGTGGAAATAAACACCTGAGCAGAATACATTCTGGAAAATTTCTTTGTTACCAAGCACTCGCTACTATCGTCATATATTAATTCATAAGAGTCAAATGATTTAACAAAAGTGCACCTAATAAACTCTGAGGAAAATTCGAGGTCTTTAAACTCGTTAAGTTTATTCGATGAGTTTTTTTGAAATTTGAGTATAGTTAAAAAGCTTTTAATTGAAACCTCATCAATGTGTTTGAAAATAAACAGCATTTTTCATTCCCTTTCTTAGAAAACATTTTTTGTGGTTATAATTTTCTAAGAGACATAGGTATATAATATCTCAAAAAAACCATTTAATGTTTGTTTTCGACAAAAAAAGACAATAAGTTACAACGATTAAATGATTCTAGAAGTACTAAAGATAGGAGACATTGATTTCCCATTAATGGATGAATTAAATAAATTTTGAGTCAGCTTCCTGTAATAAATGCTCAAACGTTTCTTAGCGAATGAAGGGGATACCTTAAATAGCCAAGCTACATTTTCAATTGCATGTGATTGTATGTACGGAAGATTGATATTACGCAACATGAAAGTTGGAATGCAAAAGTGATATGTAAAATAATTCGACTGCCACTCCAAATAATCAGTCCAAGTTGCAGGCATTGTTTTTTTATCGCCTTCATGTCTATATATATGGCAAAATTCATGAGCAAAATCATACCATTGATCAACTCGGCTTTTTCGGCTGTCCAAGCATATGTTATAAATTCCGCTGTGTTTAAGTGCGAAGCTTGTAACAGGTTTAAACGAAAGTCTGATATCTAATGACTCAGCAATCCGTTCAAAATTAATTTGTTCAGGTTCTGTAATATCAATCTTTCTGTATAAGTTTTCAATCCAATCCTCTAAATGACTGTTTGTATACCTCAAGATAAAAAACCTCCTTAAAGACGACAATCTAAAAATTGGATTCGTTTAAATATTATAGGGAAATCAAGACTTTTTTCATAGGAAAATGCGTCTAATGAGATGGAATATGAATAACACGCATCTGGATTTCTCTAGAAAAGTAAAGGTCTTTAGGGATTTATGTCAAAATAATAGTAGGTACCTTATGCAACAAACAGCGAGTTTGGTTGCTTAATAAGGAGGGGGAAGTATGAAAAAAAATATTCACATATTGGGAGCCTCTGGTGTCGGAACGTCAACATTGGGTGCTGCATTATCAAAGCGTTTGCCTCATACGCATCTTGATACTGATAATTACTATTGGTTAGATAAATTCACTAAAAAAAGAGAAATTCCTGAAAGAAGAAAGTTGCTTGAAAAAGACTTAACAATAAATGAGAAATGGATTCTTTCTGGTGCAGTGTGTGGCTGGGGCGATAATCTAAAAAGTTATTTTGACCTTGTCGTCTTCTTATGGATTCCACAAGAAATACGGCTTGAGAGATTAAGGCATAGGGAATTTCAGCGTTATGGAAATGAAGTGTTAGCCGGTGGCAGTAAATATGAACAATCAAAAGCATTTTTAGAGTGGGCTTCTTTATATGACACTGCTGGAATGGAAGTTAGAAGTAAAGCATTACACGAACATTGGATGGCAGATTTATCTTGTCCAGTGTTAAAAATTGAAGGCGATTGCTCAGTCAGCGAAAGAGTTCACCGCGTCTTGGATTATTTGAATTCTAATTAAACTAACGGCTAGCGATTGAAAAAGAAGAACACGCAGCTGATTCACTTGCTTTTGTTGGGGGCAAGTGTTGACAACCCTCTTACTGGTTTAAATAAAGAAGGAGTATAAAACCTGTATCAAACATGTTACTAGATATCTACGACACAGGTTTTATATTTAGGTAACTAATGTTCTTAAATTTAACTTTTCATTTTTTTATTTTGCAATAGTTGAGTTGATTCTATTTCTGTTTTCAATTTTTCAAACCACTCTAAATTAACCAAATGATGTGAACGGGAATTTTCGTTCATACGGCGAAAGTAATCGATTGTGCCGGGAATTTCTTGAGTGATGGACAGGTATTCATCAAGGAGCTCGATTCGAGTTTTAGTCTGATCGATTTGTGATTGGATCAGATCCAGTAATTTATTTTTGTCGAATTCATCGGCAAAGAGTAACGCCCCATAAAATTGCAGGTTCACATATTCCGATTTGGTGCCGTATTTGATCATTAATTTTTCGAATTCTGCCCTTCCCGAATCTGTGACTTTGTAGTTACGGATTTCACGCCCGCTGGTTGAGGGTTTTTGCTGAATCTGTTCAATAAAGCACTTTTCTTGAAGTTGCTGAAGATTGTAATAAAATGAACCTTTCGTGAAGTTAACAATGTATTTGTAATGACGCTTTTCCATTAAGGCCAGAAGTTCATAGCCGTGAGCTCCGGGGTTTTGGATTAGCAAGCCAAGGATAAGTAAGGGAATCATGGTTTCATCACCTTCGCCATCCGCGCCTCAAATTCCGCGTACGTAATTTTACCCAAAGCCAAATCCATACTATGAAGGTAAATCTGTTCTGTTTTAGAATAGTCACCATTCACTTTCAGCGATTGCTCCTCTCCCGAAATGGGTTTCAGGATATGGTGCTTTTTCGAAAAAGCCTCGAAATAGCGGTAACCGAATTTGCGTTGTGAAGCTGCGTCTAAATGAATGCCATCAGGATTCGCAGCCAAACCTGCTGCAGTAACAAAATAACAATTCTGTTGTTCATTAGCAAAACGCAGCAATTGTTCATTAACCTGTCGAAATTCAGTCGCGTGCTGTCCAAAACCGGTCTTTCCAAGAAAGTCACCAAGCCCTCCAATAATCAACGGTACCTCATCAAGTTCCAACTCGTTTCTTAGCGTCTCGATGATAAGGGTTAATTTCTCGTAATAAGTTTCATGTAGCGAACGATAACTGTCACTCTCACCTTGGTGCCAAAGGATTCCACAAATTTGACTGGACCGGAGGGCGAAGCGGGCTTCGGACAAAGCATGCTGAAAAAGGATGCCTTCCGGATGCCAGTCATTCAATGAACTGCCACCTTCCGCACAAGGGATCAAGCCAATTTCTTCATCGGGATGAGCTTTCGACCATGCATCTGCAAAAGATGCCGCCAGGCCAACGCCGGAAACCGGACGGTCGTAATTAATCGGCTCTGTCATCATCTGCCACTGTCCATTGCACAGCATTTTTATTTTTTCATTATAGATCGGGTCTACTTCATTCAAAAATCCACGGCCCGCCATATTCGACTGCCCCAACATTAAAAAAGACTTTATCATCTCATTTTTCACTTCTTTACATTAATATTTTAGTCTAATTAGACTGGTCAATTCAGTTTGTCTTGTAAAGTTTTTAACAAGGTTTTATTTTTTTATTAGTATGTATGAACAACAAACTAACATTGAAAATTTGGTGGATGTATTTGAGAAATAGCAAGTTCTTTTGCTTTTTCTTATCCAACTATCGGGGGCTTTCGTTCAATAACGATCTTCCACAATCGGGCAAGTGAAATTGAAGTTCTGGGGTAAATCATTATCGGGAACAAAAAGAGCCCTTAGAGGACAGAAAGTGGATGACGGAACATTTGCCATTAGCACAAAAGGGAAATCTGAAGCCTGGTCTTTTGATATTACCGGCTTTAAAGAAATCGTTAGGGAGCTTACAGCTTTAACAAATGGAAACTTTTCAGTTAGAGGGACGGCCGTCTCATAAGATCCGGCTGTCCTTTTTTAATTGCCTCGGAGGAGGTGACTAGAAATGGAGGAGACAAGTTTGTTTATCAATTTTGAAACATTAGATTTTGCAAGAGTATATTTATTTGGAGGGGTGAAGTACCTTGATTTACTTCTAGTTCTTAGCATAATTGACGTTTTAACAGGAGTAATTAAGGCATGGAAATTCAAGAAACTGCGAAGCCGAAGCGCATGGTTTGGCTATGTCCGCAAGCTACTCAATACTCAATTTCTTTGCGGTCATTTTAGCAAACGTTATTGATACAGTACTCAATTTGAACGGTGTCTTAACCTTTGGTACCGTTCTTTTTTATATTGCTAATGAAGGCTTATCAATAACTGAAAATTTAGCACAGATCGGTGTTAAAATCCCTACAACGATAACAGATCGATTACAAACAATTGAGAACGAAAAAGAACAGAGTAAGAATAACGCAGACAAAGCTGCTGGCTAAGCCAGTGGCTTTTTTTATTACACAGACAGAAGGAGAGAGGATATATGGCCATTAAAGTTGTAAAGAATCTAGTCTCTAAATCAAAGTATGGATTGAAATGTCCTAACCCTATGAAAGCTGATATATCACTATTCACAACACTGCAAATGATGCTTCAGCAGCCAATGAAATTTCATATATGAAGAATAACTCTAGCTCAACAGCTTTCACTTTGCAGTAGACGATAAACAAGTCATTCAAGGAATTCCAACTAATCGAAATGCATGGCACACAGGAGATGGAACAAACGGTACAGGGAATCGTAAGTCGATTGGTGTCGAAATTTGTTATAGCAAGTCAGGAGGGTCACGATATAAGGCAGCGGAAAAGCTCGCTATTAAGTTTGTGGTACAGCTGCTTAAAGAACGAGGATGGGGTGTTGATCGTGTCCGCAAACATCAAGACTGGAATGGTAAGTATTGCCCGCACCGCATTTTGTCAGAGGGAAGATGGGACGAGGTTAAGGCTGCCATTGAAAAAGAATTGAAGGCGCTAGGTGGGAAAACAAGCACAAGTAAAACAAGCACAGCCAAAAAGAAAACAACAAGCTCAAACAGTAAAAAATCGTCCTACCAGCTCCCGCCCGGTATTTTCAAAGTGAAGAGCCCAATGATGAGAGGGGAAAAGGTAACTCAGATTCAGAAAGCTCTAGCGGCTCTTTATTTCTACCCGGATAAAGGAGCGAAAAATAACGGCATTGATGGCGTTTATGGTCCGAAAACAGCAAATGCAGTCAAGCGATTCCAGTCAGTGAATGGTCTGACTGCTGATGGCATTTATGGTCCTAAGACAAAAGCGAAAATTGAAGAGAAATTGAAGGATAACAGAAATTGAAAATACCCTTTATAATCCTATTGTGTCAAATTTATGAAGTTTAATCCGGGTGGGAGGATTTGTTAAATGAAGAGAAGTATTATTACAGTGACTTAAATTTAAAAGGGGGAAATGTGAAATGAAAAAGTCGTTAGTATCAATGTTTTTTGTTCTGATTTTAATGTTTACTGCTATGGGAAGTGCTTCAGCCTATGAATTTAAAGGTATGCTGCCTCTTAATGACAAGGTAAGTGGATCTTTTGCTGATGCTGCTGCTGCTAAAGAAGGGCATGAGTGGCAATTCCATCCAGGATCAGCTACAAAAGTAAAGTTTTATTTGTCCAAAGATAGTACAACAACTCCGTTAAAAGTTAGTATTTACAAAACGGATGTAAATGGTGGTGGGACAACTTTTGTGAATTCTTATGATTCCTCAGAATTATCGAAACATACTATTGCAGTCAGTAAAAGCTATACTTATAGCATAAGGGTTGCTGGATATAGTACTGCAAAAACTGGCGGATCATACACATTAGAAAGTTCTGTAATTCAGTGAACAAAAGGGAGCGATGGCTCCCTTTTAAAGTTACTACATTAGGGTAAACAGCAGGAACAATGATTCCTCGTTTGCTATTGTTCTCGTCAAGAATGTACCAACCGCCTCGATATGTAAAACCCTTCTTTATGTAAGAAGGGTTTTAATTTTATTCAACCTTTAAATATATCTGGAATCTTATCTCGCCATATTAATAGCAATTCTTAAATTGATCGGTTTCAATTGAGTTTTCATAGGGCTCTTCTATCCTAAAAGAGTTTTCAACAATTGTCACATCTTTCTTGATGAGAACACTTGTAGCATTTAACTCAATCTCAAAATCTTCATATATCCCTTCTGAAACCTTCTCAATGTAATCTATATACTCGTTGGCTTGTTCTTCTGTAGCGATGTTTTCAATGAAATCAGAGAAAATACTGATTTCTTCTGGCAATACTGTTCCTAAATCACCAAATGGATCTTCTTTAAATTTGTATGAATATTTCATATGTTATTTTTTTTATAACGGATAGCAGTTAACGCTTTCTCATCAAAAAGAAAGGGGAAAGGTCTTATCCGTTTATTCCTCGTATAGTTTATTAACCAACTCTGTAAATGAATCACATATATGACTCAAAGCTTTATCAGGATCTTCATATGCAATCTCGTGATCCCAGAAAACTACGGACGGATTCTCTTTGTTCAGACGATAATCGAAGCAGATTTCGTTACCAAAAGGATCACATGCAAAAGGAACTATCCCAGGAAGCATCCTTCCATCCTGGTAATCTTCAAAGACCTCTAAAATAAAACTTGAACTATCTTCAGTTAAACCATGTAATCGATTAAAAACCTCGCCTTTTGTATTTTCAAAGTCAAATATCTTTTTACTTGGGCGCGCCCCATTGTTGTTTAATATAGTTGTAATATAGTCGTTTGGAAACTTAATATCTAATGCCTTTTCGACTTTTTTAACAGTTGTTTCCCCAATTGGCTCTTCGCAAATCTCCACTCTGTCATATTGACCAACTCCTATCTGTTCTTACTTCCTCCACCCCAAAGGTGTCGGCCTCCTGTATGGCCTGTTTTCCGATGCACCTTTTGGTCAACTAATTGCATCCTCCCTGGATCTTGGTGATGGTGCCAAGTATAACCGTCTGGTGTTTCACCTGCTTTTATCATTTCGATTTGAAGGTCATTGAATTGATTTTTAAGTAAAGGATCTTTAAAATTCATCTTGGGGGAGTAATAAATAATCCAATCACCAGTATTCATCTTTTTTAAAGGTGCCTCTTTGCCATGACAAAGTTGAGCAAAACCACCTTGGACAGCTCTCATTACATGATCTCGAGAAGCAACCCCAATCCAGTATCTTTTATCTTGCACTAAGTCAACACCCACAATTATCAGGTATGTTATTGCCTTGATCTGAGTTCGTGATAGGAAAGTTCATTTCTTTCCATGCTGCAATACCACCGGTCAATTCTTTGACTTTATATCCATGTTCTAATAAAAACTTAGCAACTTTGGCAGCTGTATTGCACCAGACATCCCAACAGTTAGAAGTTCAATTGAATCACATTAAAAAGACGATCAGATTTTTTAAAATGACATTTACTACAACAGAAAATTGTATTGTTGTAAAGCACCCGTTACTTTAAGTACATTATTCACAAAGTAATCTTTTTTACAGGTCATTTAGTGGTAGCCCCAGGAAAATGCGAATTTACAACGTTAATCAAATTCAAACATAAAAAAGTCGAATTCCCTGTCCTTTAAGGAAAACGACTTTTTTATACGACTTCTTCAAGTAAATCCCCATTAACCTTTTTTGGGGACTATTTGTAATCTCTGCGCAGTGAAATTATACCTGTGCTAGCCCGCCATCTACGAACAATTCAACACCCGTCAAGTAACTGCTTTCGTCTGAAGCAAGGAAAGATACAGCGTTTGCTACTTCTTCAGGGGTCCCAACTTTTCCAGCTGGAACAGTATTTCTGGTATTTTCCATTGCTCCTTCAAGTGCATCACCAAAAAGCTCATCGTATGCAGGTGTAAGAATAACTCCTGGACTAACCACATTTACACGGATTTCAGTACCTTTTAGGTCAAGAATCCAGTTGCGAACTAGTGCTCTTAAAGCTGCTTTAGATGCTCCATATACACTAAACGCTGGGTTGCCAATTGATCCAGCAGTAGAGCCTGTTACAATAATAGAACCTACTTTGTCCGGGAATAGTGATAACGCTTTTTGAACAGTAAAGATGGTTCCTTTAACGTTAATGTCGAACGTTCTATCAACCTGCTCTTCAGTAATTTCACCTAATGGAAGGAAGTTGCCGATGCCTGCATTAGCAAAAAGAATGTCCAACTTACCTTTTTCCTGCTTTATAATGTCATATAGTTTGTCTAAGTCTTCAAGCTTAGAAATATCACCTTGAACACCGGTTACGTTCTTGCCAATTTGGTTAACAGCTTTATCAAGTTCGTTTTGTCTACGTCCTGTGATATAAACATATGCACCTTCGTTTACAAACTTTTGTGCTGTAGCAAGACCAATCCCACTTGTTCCACCCGTTACAAGCGCTATTTTACCTTCAAATTTACCCATACTTAACACTCCTTTAGAATTAATATTATTTTATGTCTAGTACCTTTAAGTACTTGAAGAACAACTTACAAGATATAGTATCCTTCAGTAAGCACATTATCGGAAGTACCCACTTTTTTGTGATATAGTAACTAAAAAGTAATAAATGTGGAATGGAGAGCTTTAGACATGAAAAAATTTAGCTGTGGGTTTGAAGTGACAAAGGAAGTTATTGGCGGAAAATGGAAAGGCCTTGTATTATACTTTTTAATGAATGGACCAAAGAGAACGAGTGAATTAAAGCGCATTATCCCAAATATAACTCAGAAAATGCTGATTCAAACACTTAGAGAGCTTGAAGCTAGTGGACTTGTGAGCAGAAAGATGTATAATCAAGTACCGCCGAAGGTTGAATATTCATCCACTGAACTTGGAGAATCTCTTAAACCTATCTTGCAGGAGCTCTGTCAATGGGGAAGCCATTATGCGGAGCAAGAGTATGCAGAAGGTGAATATGAAATTGTACAACCAGAACAAGTTTATTAAAGATAATATAATTTCATAGAGATCTAAAGGTATTAGTCATCTTAATCAATACCTTCATAATAAGGTTTAGGAATACTTGAACGCACTATCAGATATAATATACATAATGTAATACAGCTTTACCTAAAACACGAAGGACTACTTTAGATTAGATGAATCTTATTATTATTTTAACTTACTTAATTACTATAGTATTTGTAGTTTGGTATCTGATATATTTTCTAAAATTACAAAAAGAGAAAAGTGGGCGTGGTATATGTCAGAAAAGAAACCGATGATTCAAAGGGGGACTGACCCCTGTTTTTGAGACAGGGATCAAAACACTTTTTAAACATCAACTCTCTGCGGCATCTCGCCGTGTTCAATTGTTTAGTCCTTTTTTTTCATAATCTTTACAAATCTGAAAAAGTCATCATCATTCGGCAGGGGCTTGTCATCTTCGCGTCCATTGCGATGCATATGCGGATCAGAGTGATGTTCATTGTAGAACTCTACGATATGAAATCCACACTTATTCACATAGAAGTTGATATTTCGCTTTTCGAAATAAGGTGTCACGGTTTCCCAAAGCACAGTATCCGGATACTGTGCTTCAATGGCTTTCCAAGCAGAAAGACCAATCCCTTGGCTGTGATATTCTGGAGATACATAGAATAAATCTAGCGAATTATGATGTGTTTCGCTGTTGATACGTACTACTGCACCACCGACATTCTTACCATCCTGAAGAATATGATATACCACTGCTCCGGGAGCATTGAAAGACTCCTGAACATCATTGTCCGATGGAATCGGCCCATCTTCGCAATCACCGAACGCTTCAATCACGGCGATCGCAAAGGCTTCTTGTAATTTTTTTTGGAATTCTGGCAGATCAGATTCCTTTGCTAGTTCCAGAATAACTTTTGGTTCCTTTTTTGTTTTCATGATTGTTCACTCCCTCAGTTGCTGAAATATCGAGTTCAGTCGTTCAGTAAAACATTCGAGCTGCTCTGCGAGGCCTTTTCACAAAAAAGTGATTCCATCGCTCTTTCTTCCGCGGTAAATTTGGCGTTAAAATACTTCAAAAGCTTTCTCCTGTCTTTTTGTATGATTCTTTTTCTTTGTTTCATTGGAAAACAAGCTGCATGTAACCCTAATTTACTATCGTTCACTACCGTATTAAGTGTCGTATGCGGGATTTGTCATCATTCTCGAATTTTTTCTGCGAAAAGTTACAAAAATAGTCGAAAGCGCCTTTGACTATGAACATGCGTAAAAGATTCAATTTAGATTCGATCATGAGCAATGCACATTGAGTAAACTCTGGTGGATTTATTAGCCCAAAGAAGCCTAAATGATATAAAAATAACTAGTCCATATATCAAATCTGTCCGTTTAATGCCCGCTCCATTCAACAACACTAATTTGACATGCAATCTGTGCAAGGGGGTTATTTCTGAATAGATTTTTCCGAATGCAGCGGAGTTGCTTTAGGACTCCCGTTTACTTTGCCGTACGTCAGCTTGCGCCATACTAATTCCATCGGACCGTACCTAAACCGTTTCAACCACAATGTACTAAAGCTCATAAGCACGAAGTACACGGCCAGACTGAACATGAACGTGCCGGCGGATTGAATATGATCCGCAAGCCCGAATCCGTACCTGAGGAACAGAACTGTTCCAATGATAGAGTGAAGCAGATAACAGGTCAATGACATCCGTCCGACTTTGGTGAATATCATCATAGGGCCTCGCAACTGAGGAACGTATAGAAACAGCATTGCAAAAGTGCTCATATAAAACATACTTCCGGTTAAGCCGCCATTTTGACCCAAGACAGAGGAAATGTCCTTCCACAGCATATTCTCAGAAAGATTAAACATGTCTAGTAATATACTGCTTTGTGTTATTAGAAAAGCGATTGTGCTAATGATCCAGATACGCTTCCATATAGGCTTTTTCGCTTCCATGTCTTTGAAAAATTCCATCTTAACAAAGTACACGCCCAGCAGAAACATGAGAAACATGGAATAGATCATAGAGAAAGAGCCAGCAGCCATCGTGACCATATCTGTCCACCGAGTGCTGATGGATTCCATGTAGGTAAGGCTGCTGTGGCTAAACAAAGTAAACTCTGAAAAATTCGGGTTTTTTGACCCTGCAGTATTGATGACATTGTACAACATTGTGAAAACAGGAGTCAGGAATTGAAGCACGATAAGTGCGATAATCCATCTAAGCACCGTTTTGGCCGTGCGTTTATAGAAGGCGAGTAACAGGAAGCCACTTACGGCGTAAAAGGCCAATATGTCACCGACCCAAACAAATGTGATGTGCAAAATGCCAAATCCCAACAGGATAGATAACCTGCGGGCAAACAGCTTGTTGGGACTATCTACCTTCTGCGCGGCTCGATCCATAAAGATCATAAACCCGACTCCGAACAGGAAGGAGAATAACGTAACGAATTTCCCTTCGGCAAACCAGGAAACCAGCTTATGCAGTACGTCATTGGAGGCCATTTCGAATCCCTTTACTGAATCTACGATCAGAAAATAATTGACAATAATAATGCCAAGCAAGGCAAATCCGCGTACGATGTCCAGAAAATGAACCCGTTCCCGCAGACTCACCGGTTGCCCGCGTCCTTCTTTTTGTACAATCATATCAATACTCCTTTCCCATTTATCACGGCAATGTGTAGTGCGGATCTGAAAAACTTGAGTCTTACAATGGATAAATATAAAGACCGAATCTTAACAATTTATGAAGAGTCATCATTTTTTTTAAAAATGTGACAAATTTGTGGCGAGCATCAACTTTCATAAATTGTTAAGATTTACGTAGTATCTTATAACGTACTTATTACTATGAACGATATATAGTAAGGACACACGAGAAATAACAACAAGAATCATGAGGTGAGAGAGACATGACCCATCAAATATTAGTCGTAGAGGATGATGAGGATATTGGTGATCTTTTGGAGGAATCCCTTACACGTGCAGGCTACGAGGTGCTAAGAGCCAAGGATGGAAAGCGAGCATTGCAACTTGTGAATGACTCGCTTGATTTGGTTATTTTGGATATTATGATGCCAGGCATTTCGGGAATTGAAACATGTCAGCACATCAGGAAATCCTCTAACGTCCCGATTCTGTTTCTGACGGCCAGATCGAGTACACTCGATAAAACTGAGGGATTACTCGCCGGCGGCGATGATTATATGACTAAACCATTCTCGGAAGAGGAACTTCACGCTAGAGTGATTGCTCAATTACGCAGATATACTATCTATCAGGAAAAGAAGGAACAGGAAGAAACATTCTTATCGGGGGCAAACTAAGAGTGAGCGAAGAATTTAATGAGGTGTGGAAAGAGGAGAAGCAAATCAAGTTGTCAGATCTGGAGTATCGTATCCTGAAACTTCTGATGAGCAAACGCAACAAAATATTTTCTGCCCAAAATATATATGAGAGTGTGTGGGGACAGCCTTACTTTTACTGTTCCAACAATACGGTGATGGTGCATATTCGGAAGCTGCGCTCCAAAATTGAGGATGATCCGGCACGTCCGGTTTATATAAAAACTGAATGGGGAAGAGGATATCGATTTGGTGCATCGTAAATTTACGCTAACTAAAAAACTGGCTTTGCTGATCGTGGTTGCTGCGATTGTGAGTGGTGTGATCTTTCTGACGTTGCAAAAGATCACAGATGACCTGATCGAGGGATATCTGAGTTCGGAAGAGTATTATCACGAGGAGTCAGCAAGATACATTCAAAAATTCAGCAAGTACGTTTCAGAAAATGAGTTGTCTACATCAGATAGAAAAGCGTTTGGCGAGTGGGTCAAAAAAGAAAATTACATTAACCTCACCATATTCAAGGATCAGGAGCTGCAATATGATTCTATTTATTCCGAATCGGATTATGGAAAGGAAAAGCTGACTCAGTACGCTCAAAATCATTCACATCCTGTCAAGTTTAGCGATGGTGAAGGACGAGTCATTATCGACGGTTTCTACTCTTCACGATATTATGATCTGGCCTTCGCATTGGATTTGCTTGGGGCAACCCTCATCTTTTTAATCATTGTTCTCTTCGGAATTCGCCAAAGTCTTCGCTACCTTAAAACGATTCACCAAGAGATTCATATTCTTGAAGGGGGCGAACTGGACTACGAGATGACGATAAAAGGGCATGATGAATTAGCGATGATTGCAAAGAGCATTGAGGATCTGCGGAAAGCTTTCCTGGATAAACTTAAAGCTATCGAGGAATTGCAAGCTGAGAGCCGCAGCCTGGTTACCGAAATGTCGCACGATATGCGCACACCGCTGACGTCGCTGATCATGAATCTGGAGTTTGCCAAAAAAGAGGGAGGCGAAGCGGGTACTAGTAAAGATCGGTATGTAGCCAATGCTTATGGTAAAGCACTGCAATTAAAAAGCTTGTCTGACAATCTGTTTGCGTATTTCCTGCTGGACAAGGAATATGAGGCCGATCTGGAGACCGTTGCAGTGAAAGAAGTGATCTACGATCTAATATCAGATCAGATTGCTATCCTTCATCAGGAGCATTTTCGGGTCCATATTTCAGGCGAGCTGCCGGAAACCTATATTAACGTGAATTTGGAGGAGCTTGGTCGTGTATTTGATAATGTGATGTCAAACTTATTGAAATACGCAGATCCGGAAGAAGAAATCAGCATCACGTTTGTATCGGATCAAGAGATATTTGAGATCCATGTTAGCAATACGATTAAACTTGCAGATATAACACCGGAAAGCAACGGACTCGGTGAAAGAAGCATTGCGCGAATGATGTCCCGCATGCAGGGACAGTTTCACAGTATACAAAAGAATTCTAAGTACTACATTGTGCTACGATTTTGGAACACCAAGATGTAGGCTGAGAATAAAAACCACGAATATATTGAAATAGGAGACAACATGATGAGATTTTCTAACAAATTCAAAAAGGTGCCTTACCTGTTACAAGCGCTTCTCAATGTCTGTCTGTTCTTCCTGGCGTTAGCCTTAAGCGCACTTCTGATCAGCGAGACTTGGTACATTGTGCTATTCGTATACAAGTCACTGTTCAACAAAGTGGACAGCTATTTTTTCCGCTTCGCTACTTCATTTATATTGGCATCACAGCTGTCATTCGTTTGATTATCATCGATCATGATCAGGCGATCTCAACGTTCTGGTGGGCGATGGCCATTCTTGCAATGATTTGTGGATTCTTTATTGCCAATAGACGAAATTCTGTTGTTGAACATTAATAAATTAGTTCGCTTTATGCCGATACGCCGCCGAAATGTCCTAATTGTGAAAGGGAACTGGTACAGATTTTTATAAGTCTATCTGTTTAATGTCAGCTCAGAAATCTGTAGTGGATCAAATTGAATCGTGGTTGTAAGTGGATATCTGAATGTATTTATTGGCTGCTTTAACAGACATGTCCCGATGAAATAGCATTAACTGTCTGGAGATGAAAATCGCTTCTTTATTTTACAAGGAAGAGGTTAAAATCTTAATAAATAAGATGATAAAGTTAGGATGGACGTTTATTGGTTTTTGTCACCATTTTTTTCAAAATTGATATAAACGTATAGAAATGATAACAAATAAATATAGAGTGTGTAATGAAAATAAGCTTTCATAACCAATGAGCTAGATTTACTATATTGAGGGCCCAGTGATATAGAAAACAGATCGATGGTTCAAACCATCGGTTTTTTTATTTGTTTTCATACTCATTGAAAATCACCTCATTAGGACAAACACTTATTACATAGCATTACCCAAGGGGTGATGCATTTTATGAGATAATAATCATCGAGGGACCGCAAGCTGACAAATGCATGAACGATTGCTATCATTATTTAATAAAACTTTATAGGAAGGAGATCCAGGGGGATAGCAATATACCGAGGAACAAGCGATCAAGGGATCGAGCATCGACAGCCAGATCGAGGCCTGCATAAAGAAAGCAGGGACTAAGGATGTGCTGAAGTATGCCGATGAAGGATTTTCTGTGGAGCTTTTAGAACGTCCGGCTTTGAATGCTTGAGGGAGGATGCAGGCAAAGGATTTATAAGTCAAGACATTTGTTGCGATCCTGCCTGTCTTTCTCGGAGAGCTTATCAGCGATGAAAAAAATGATTTTCATAACTCTTTCAAATAGAGAAAGCCGGAATATGAGATCCGGCCTCTTCTGCATTATTTCCCCTTCGCCTTCTTCCGCTTTTCCTTCTCAGCCCGATAAAACTCATGAAACATCTTCATCAGCGCCCGCTTTTCAATCCGCGATACATAGCTGCGTGAGATACCGAGTTCTTTGGCAATCTCTCGCTGCGTTTTTTCCTTCTTCAAATCAAGTCCAAACCGCCCGACAATCACTTCCTTCTCACGGTCATCTAAAATGTCAATGTATTGTTTCACTTTTTCAAGCTCCATATTGAGCTGGATCGTATCTATCACGTCTTCGTTTTCTGATTTCAAAACGTCAATCAGGCTTATTTCATTCCCTTCCTTATCCTGCCCGATTGGATCGTGAAGGGAGACGTCTTTTTTTGTTTTTTTCAATGCGCGCAAATGCATGAGGATTTCATTTTCAATACACCTCGCAGCATACGTCGCCAGCTTTGTCCCTTTACCAGCGGAATAGCTTTCAATTCCTTTTATCAGCCCGATCGTTCCGATGGAGATTAAGTCCTCTGCATCCTCACCTGTATTTTCAAATTTTTTCACAATATGGGCGACCAAGCGAAGATTATGCTCAATCAGCATGTTTCTGGCATGTTCATCCCCTTTAGCCATGAGCTCTAAGTATTTTTTTTCCTCGCTGCTTGAGAGCGGTTGTGGAAAGGCATTGTTTTTCACGTAAGATACTAAAAAGACAAGCTCTTTAACAACAAAGCCGAGCGCTGCGAAAACACCTGTCACCATCGTCACCTCCACAAAAGTATGTAGGCAAAAGCCTATATGTAAATGTATGTGACCGGGAGGCTGTCTGTGTCTGTACCGGGAAATTTCTCGCGGGGGAGTCCGGCTTTGGTAAGCAGCATACGAACTTCAAATGTTAAAAATATTCTTCATCAAGCGCCCATACATTGAAATGAACAAAGGTATGGGGGGATGGGAATGAAAAAATGGATGGCAGGCCTGTTTCTTGCTGCAGCAGTTCTTCTTTGTTTAATGGTTCCTCAACAGATCCAAGGCGCATCTTCGTATGACAAAGTGTTATATTTTCCGCTGTCTCGTTATCCGGAAACCGGCAGTCATATTAGAGATGCGATTGCAGAGGGACATCCAGATATTTGTACCATTGACAGAGATGGAGCAGACAAAAGGCGGGAGGAATCTTTAAAGGGAATCCCGACCAAGCCGGGCTATGACCGGGATGAGTGGCCGATGGCGGTCTGTGAGGAAGGCGGCGCAGGGGCTGATGTCCGATATGTGACGCCTTCTGATAATCGCGGCGCCGGCTCGTGGGTAGGGAATCAAATGAGCAGCTATCCTGACGGCACCAGAGTGCTGTTTATTGTGCAGTAGTAGAGAAGAGGCTCTTTCTTGAGCCTCTGTTGTTACAATCCTTCGCCGTGCTGAATTTTCGGGGGATAGGGTTCTGCTTTTCGCCAATATTGGCGTGTGCCTTCGTCCCGTACAACGATGCCCAGCTGTGCCAGTTCGAGACGGAATTCTTCAATATCGTCTTTTTCTTCGTCCTGCAGCGCTTTGTGACGAGTTTTTAATAAGGCATGGGCGCCTTGTGATAGGTCTGGTGCATCAGGAATCCATCGGCGAAATTGATCTTTAAACGGATCACCATCTGTTGCCCATTCGTAATGATGCTGTCTAAAGGCCTTCTCAACGTTTACTGGTTTTTCATCAATTTCTTCCCGTACCAATTCATATCCGGCTGTTCCCAGGAGGACAAGCCGTTTGTGATCCATAAATACAAGAGCGATGTCATCGGAATGAATTGTTTGCACTTTTTTTCCTTTGATGAATTCCACTGTGTGATCTGTAATTTTGACAGACAGCAGCATTGCAATAACAGAATGAGCGAACCAAATCCCCGCACACATACCGAGAAGAGCAGTGATAAATGCAGCTGTAGATCCCTGAAAAGAGGTAATGAGCCGAAGCGGTCCTTCAAGAGGGATCCAGGGGAGGGATAATGCCCATTTCGCAATCTGCGGGATAAAATACCCGATTGCAAAACCGATGATTGCAAGTGCAGCGTATAAAAAGAATACAGCGGTTTTCGTAACTCCAATAAGAGTATGAGATTGATTCTGCAACATGTCACCTTCTTTTTACTGAGAAAATCGAATTCCTTCCCATATTTTAACTTAAACTGATGGTAAATCAAGGATGAAGTGATAATTATGGATATAAAGAGATTCAGTAATAGAACTGGCAGGCGCAGTCGGTCATGAAAAATAAAATTTACATGCGTAGACGATGTAAGCCCCATTTGTTTTCTGCGTATCACAATACAATCCAAAGGGAACATAAAGAGTAAAGGCTTTTTAGACAATCAGGAGGAACAGATATGAAAATCGGATTAATCGGCTTAGGGAAAATGGGCATAAACATAGGAAAGCAATTCATTGACCGCAATCATCAAGCGGTTGGATATGATGTAAATCAAGCGGCTGTTGATGAACTGAAAGCATACGGGGCTGAGGGGACAACGAATCTTAAAGAGTTAATTTCTTTATTAGACCCGCCGCGTATCCTATGGGTTATGGTACCGCATAGCATTGTCGATGCTGTTTTGCGTGATGTATCACCTTTATTAAGTAAAGGCGATATGATTATCGAAGCTGGAAACTCTCATTATAAAGAATCAATTCGCCGCTACAATCAAATGAAAGAAGCGGGTATCCATTATCTCGATGCCGGAACGTCAGGCGGAATGGAAGGCGCACGGCATGGAGCCTGTTTTATGGTGGGGGGCGATCATGAAGCATGGGAGATTGTGGAACCGCTTTTTCGTGATACTGCCGTCGAAAATGGTTATTTATACGCTGGTGAAGCGGGAAGCGGACATTTTTTAAAAATGATCCATAATGGAATTGAGTATGGAATGATGGCCGCGATTGGTGAAGGATTCGAAGTGCTTGAAAACAGCCAATTTGATTTTGACTACGAGAAGGTTGCCAGAGTGTGGAATCATGGTTCTGTCATTCGTTCTTGGCTTATGGGACTGACTGAGCGAGCTTTCGCTAAGGATGCGAAACTGGATCAGATCAAGGGCATTATGCATTCCTCAGGTGAAGGAAAATGGACGGTGGAAACCGCGCTTGATCTGCAGACGGCAACTCCGGTCATCGCCATGTCACTGATGATGAGATACCGTTCTTTAACAGACGATACGTTTACAGGAAAGGTGGTCGCTGCGCTTCGAAATGAATTTGGAGGCCATGCGACAGAAAAAAAGTAAGGGGGCCAACAAGCCTCCTTACTTTTTTGGCACCTTCAGAAGATGAGGGAACTTTTTATAAATGACCACCATGATGATCAGAATATATGCACCGTAAATGCTGATAGACAATAATTTATTGCTGGTGAAATTGGCACCTGCAATAGTGACAACAACAATATTGGGGATTTTCCCTATTAAAGACGCAAAGAAAAAAACATGCCAGCGAACCTGGCTCAGCCCGCAGATCACGTTCATTACAAGTGAAGGTATGACAGGTATCAGCCTTCCTAATAAAACAGCGGTAAAAGCGTTTTTGTTGAAGGAAGCCTCGTAGCTTTGTATGGCAGGATAGGCCTGAACTTTTTTTCTGGCCCAATCTCTAAAACTGTACCTGGCGAGAAAAAACAGCAATATTGTACCAAGCATTGAGCCGGTCAGTGTAATCCAAATTCCATTTGCAGTCCCGAACACTGCGCCGTTTAAAGCAGCAACCAAAGCAAACGGCACTATTGGGAAAAAAACATCGGCAGCAATCAGCAGCATACTAAATAAAACGGAAAACATCCCTCCTGCTTTGATTGCATCAAGCCAAGCTTCTTTCTGAAAAAAACCGACTGCAATGATAGCAATAATCACAAGTATACCTATTCCTTTTTTTAACATGTCTATGGTCACTCCCAACTTAGGTGATGTCAGGAGCCAAAACCTCCGTCATCTAAATTAGTATAACTGTTGCCATTTCAGCGGTTCAACTGAAAACCAGGTTAAGAACACAATTCTTTTTTACCTCAAAAAAAAGGCTGTCCATCTCTCTGTTTTCTGCATTCTTAATAATAGGGAGGGATAGAAATGGTAACCATAAAAAAGGATTATATACCGCTATCAAATGATAATCGTCCTGGCTATTCGATGACGCCTGCTTATATTACGGTGCATAATACAGCGAATACAGCAAAAGGCGCTGATGCGAAAATGCACGCCAATTTTGTGAAAAACCCGAGCACATCCGAAAGCTGGCATTTTACAGTTGACGATTCAGTCATTTATCAGCATCTCCCGATAGATGAAAACGGCTGGCATGCGGGAGACGGTACAAACGGGACAGGAAATCGCAAATCGATCGGGATTGAAATCTGCGAAAATGCTGATGGCGATTTTGAAAAAGCAACATCAAATGCCCAGTGGCTGATCAGAAAGCTGATGAAGGAAAACAATATTCCGTTAAATCGTGTTGTTCCCCACAAAAAATGGTCTGGGAAAGAATGTCCGCGGAAACTCTTGGACCACTGGAACTCTTTTATAAACGGAATTTCTTCCTCGGATACACCTCCAAAAGAATCTTCACCATCATATCCTCTGCCGTCTGGGGTTATAAAGCTCACTTCGCCTTATCGAAAGGGCACAAACATTCTCCAGCTGCAAAAGGCTTTAGCTGCACTTCACTTTTACCCTGATAAGGGAGCCAAAAACAATGGCATAGATGGAGTTTACGGACCGAAAACAGCGAATGCCGTCAAGCGTTTTCAGCTCATGAACGGATTAAATGCAGACGGGATTTATGGGCCAAAAACAAAGGCCAGGCTTAAATCGAAGTTAAAGTAAATGCAGGATTTAACGGATAACCTGTTTCCAGTGCGGATTCAGGTTATTTTCTTTTCTTTGGTTTGTGTGTTTTTCAGATTGGAAAGAAGGGAATTTTAAAAAATCATCAGCTGCGCCGCAATGAAAGCAGAATGATATTCACTGAGGGGGACACGTTAACTATAGGAAAAAACAGTGATAGCGAAAAACTCTTCATTGAACGAAGAGAAACAGAGGTATAACATTAAGGTGAGGCTTTTGGGGGTGTAAAGATGAAACATTTTATCATCCTTTTCCTTCTGCTGTTCGTTACAGCAGGATGCGAGGGAAGGGGATACGAAGATGTTGTAGCATTTGGTGACAGCAATACGCGTGGTTCTAACTGGGATTATCGCGATTATCCAAAAGCACAGCAGTGGGTCAATATATTAAAAACAGCTGAGCGCGGTAACCTTGATATACTCAATGCGGGAATCGGCGGACAGACGACAGAGGATGCCCGTCTCCGATTTCAGACAGATGTGCTGGATCAAAAACCGAAGTATTTGTTTATTATGTTCGGCACCAATGACGCTGCCATACTGACTGAGGGGAAACCGAGAGTGTCGAAGCAGCGTTTTAGAGAAAATCTAATTTATTTTATTGAAGAAAGCAGAAAACACGGGATCAAGCCAATCTTAATGACGTGTATCCCAATTATAGAAGGTAATGGGAAGCATCATCTGTTTTACTATTCCAGATATCAAGCAGCTGCTTTTGAACCAAAAGGCGGAGCAAGGAAATGGCACAACTCATATAACGATATTACAAGAGATGTGTCGAAGCGCCTGGATGTCCCTCTTGTAGACAACTGGAAGCATTTTATAGAAGCAGACGGCGGAAAAGCAACTGATGAAGCGCTTATCCAATCTGGTCTTATAGATCCTTCTGGAAATCATATGACACCTAAAGGGGCAAGGATTGTATATGAAGGAATACAAGATGGGCAGATTCTGCAGCGTTGAGCCGGACAACCGCCTAGTCCGATTTATTTCTCCTACATAGGCTGTTATCAAACCTTATTAAGGAGGCGCTTCACATGTATGGCGCAGGCAGAGCATATGGATACGCTTTTATTGTTGTTTTAGTTGTTGTTCTCCTGGTTGTGGGCGGCATATACTGGTTAGCATAATAACCGGCCCTTTAAAACACCTCTTTTTAGGGGTGTTTTTTGCTGAAAATAGTAGTAAAGCGCGCAGCCAAAGTGATATAATATCAGTCATCTGAGTAAAAAAAGGAAATACGCCCGGAAAAAATAGACAAATTCCTATTAAGAAGATACGGAAATAATATGTCCGAGCGATCTTCTTTTTATTTCGTTTTCAATTAACTCGATAAAGTCACGGTTTAAATTCATTTCGGTGGCTTTGAAATAAGATTCTATTAGTAATTCATCAGACAGTTTTCTCATGCTAGGAACCCAATTAATGGGAGAGGCACCTCCTTAAAAGTTGGAATCATTCATGATTTTAACGCATACAATGATAAGTTGCGTTCATCTGAGGTTGAAGTTATCTTTAATCTACCATGAAATGCATATAAGAACAATCGTTCTGTTATCCACACCAAAAAGTGGATAACTTGTGAGTATCGTGTTTATAATTTGTCTAAAGAGTGATGTAATAAGAGTGGATAGTGTGTGTAAATTTATCCACACCTGGTGAAGAAACCCAATTTTTGTCGAAATTTTTTTGCTCAGTTTTTCTTTAGGCGCAAGTTCGATTTTTTTCGACAATCATTTTGAGAGAAAGAAAAAGGGAAGGGTGCGGGTTTTGTTAAAAAAGTTTTTTTTACCTGACGAGTTTGTAAAAAATATTTTTCATATTACACCTGAGAAATTAAAGGAACGAAATGTAAAAGGAATTATTACTGACCTGGATAATACGCTTGTTGAATGGGACAGACCAAACGCGACACCGCGATTGATCGAGTGGTTTGAAGAAATGAAGGAACACGGCATTAAAGTGACAATTGTCTCTAATAATAATGAAAGAAGAGTGAAACTTTTCTCAGAACCGCTTGGAATCCCATTCATCTATAAAGCAAGAAAACCGATGGGTAAAGCCTTTAATAGAGCGGTGCGCAATATGGAGCTAAAAAAAGAGGACTGCGTTGTCATCGGAGACCAGCTGCTGACCGATGTACTCGGGGGAAACCGAAACGGCTACCATACGATTTTGGTCGTGCCAGTCGCTTCCTCTGACGGATTCATTACGCGCTTTAACCGCCAGGTCGAACGCAGAATACTGAGTGCTCTCAAACGAAAAGGGCACATTCAGTGGGAGGAGTAAGAAATGGAAAAGGTTGTTTGTATCGGGTGCGGAGTTACGATCCAAACCGAGGACAAAACAGGTTTGGGGTACGCGCCGCCTGCATCACTTACGAAAGAAAATGTGATTTGCCAGCGTTGCTTCAGACTGAAAAACTATAATGAAATACAAGATGTCTCCTTAACTGATGATGATTTTTTAAACATTCTTCACGGTATTGGAGAAACGGACTCTCTTGTCGTAAAAATTGTTGATATTTTTGATTTTAACGGCAGCTGGATTAATGGGATGCAGCGCTTGGTGGGGGGAAACCCTATCTTATTAGTTGGCAATAAAGCGGATATTTTGCCTAAGTCACTGAAAAGAGAGCGTCTGATCCAATGGATGAAGCGTGAAGCGAAAGAGCTTGGCTTAAAACCGGTTGACGTATTTTTGGTCAGTGCGGGACGCGGCCAGGGAATCAGAGAAGTAATTGACGCGATTGAGCATTACCGCAACGGAAAAGACGTCTATGTTGTCGGATGTACAAATGTAGGAAAGTCAACCTTTATTAACCGGATTATTAAAGAAGTGTCAGGTGAAGAAGATATTATTACAACATCCCAATTTCCTGGCACAACCCTTGATGCGATTGAAATCCCGCTGGATGACGGTTCATCGCTTTATGATACACCGGGAATTATCAACAACCATCAAATGGCGCATTATGTCAATAAAAAGGATCTGAAAATATTATCTCCTAAAAAGGAGCTGAAGCCTCGCACATTCCAGCTTAATGATCAGCAAACACTGTATTTTGGCGGACTTGCAAGGTTTGATTATGTGTCTGGGGAAAGATCTCCTTTTATTTGCTATATGCCGAATGAGCTGATGATTCATAGAACAAAACTTGAAAATGCAGACGCGCTTTATGAAAAGCATGCAGGGGAATTGCTCACACCTCCGGGTAAAGATGAAATGGATGAGTTTCCGGAATTGGTCGCCCATACGTTTACGATAAAAGACAAAAAGACAGATATTGTTTTCTCTGGGTTAGGCTGGGTTACTGTCCATGACGCCGATAAAAAGGTAACTGCATACGCGCCAAAAGGCGTTCATGTATTTGTTCGGCGTTCATTAATTTAAGAAAAGGGGAGAGGAGTATGAAAAAGCTGTACGGGGTTATCGGAAATCCGATTGGCCATTCTATGTCACCTGATATTCATAACGCATCATTGAAAGACCTCGGGCTTGACGGACATTATCATGCCTTCAAGGTAGAAGAGAATGATCTGGAGAATGCGGTAAAAGGAATAAGAGCTCTAGGCGTACAAGGAATCAATGTGACTGTTCCGCACAAGGTTTCCATTATGGATTATCTGGATCATATTGATGAGAGTGCAAAAGTGCTCGGTGCCGTAAACACGGTCAGAAGAGAGGGAGATAAGCTTGTCGGATACAATACCGATGGGGAAGGCTTCGTGAAGTCATTAATGAAGGTATTAGACAAGCCCATCTCTGAACTGTCATTCTTAATGATCGGCGCTGGCGGAGCGGCGAGAGCCATTTTTACAACAATTGTCCGAAATACCCCGAAAAAATTTGATATTTGCAACCGGACGTTAGAAAAAGCAAAGCGGCTTACAGAAGCTACTCCCTCGTTTCACAATAAAGAAGTATTAAGCATAAAAGAAGCAGAAGAACGTCTTGAGCAGTATGATGTTATCATCCATACAACGTCTGTGGGCATGTATCCGAACGTGGACGATGTGCCGCTTTCATTACAGCGTGCCGCGAGCAGTGCCGTCGTATGTGATATCGTGTATAATCCAATACAGACGGCCCTTTTAAAAGAAGCAAGCCAAAAAGGCTTGAAAACACTTGACGGTGTGGGCATGTTTGTTGAACAGGCAGCATTGTCTTTCCAATTGTGGACTGGACAAGAGCCTGATATTGAAAAAATGAGATCCATTGTAATAGGAAAATTAGGAGGAACAGAATGTTAACAGGTAAACAAAAACGTTTTTTGCGTTCAAAAGCGCATCATTTAACGCCGATTTTTCAAGTAGGTAAAGGCGGAGTAAACGACAACATGATTAAACAAATTGCTGAGGCGCTTGAAGCGAGAGAGCTGATTAAAGTCAGCGTGCTTCAGAATTGCGAAGAGGATAAAAACGATGTAGCGGAAGCTCTTGTAAAAGGAAGCCGCTCTCAATTGGTGCAGACAATCGGCAATACGATTGTGTTATATAAGGAATCAAAGGAAAATAAACAAATCGAGCTTCCTTAAAGGTGGTTGAAATGAAGAAAATCGGAATTTTCGGAGGCACGTTTGACCCTCCGCATAATGGTCACCTTTTAATGGCGAATGAGGTGCTGTACCAAGCGGGGCTTGATGAAATTTGGTTTATGCCTAATCAAATTCCGCCGCATAAACAGAACGAAGACTATACCGACAGCTTTCATCGCGTGGAAATGCTAAAGCTTGCAATTCAATCTAATCCGTCCTTTAAGCTGGAGCTTGTTGAAATGGAAAGAGAAGGGCCATCATATACCTTTGATACCGTTTCTTTACTGAAGCAGCGTTATCCAAATGATCAGCTGTTCTTTATTATCGGTGCTGATATGATTGAATATTTGCCGAAATGGTATAAGCTGGACGAGCTGCTGAACCTCATTCAATTTATTGGAGTAAAGCGCCCCGGTTTTCATGTTGAAACCCCTTATCCGCTTCTCTTTGCAGACGTTCCGGAATTTGAGGTATCATCAACTATGATAAGGGAACGGTTTAAAAGCAAGAAGCCCACTGACTACTTAATCCCTGATAAAGTGAAGAAGTATGTAGAGGAGAATGGTTTATATGAATCGTGAGGAGGCACTTGCATGCGTGAAGCAGCAATTGACCGAACACCGATATATCCATACGATTGGCGTGATGAACACGGCGATCGAACTTGCGGAGCGTTTTGGAGCAGATTCTAAAAAAGCGGAAACAGCGGCGATCTTTCATGATTACGCCAAATTCCGCCCGAAAGAAGAAATGAAACAAATTATTGCGCGCGAAAAAATGCCTGCGCATTTATTGGATCATAATCCGGAGCTCTGGCACGCTCCGGTCGGCGCTTATTTGGTCCAAAGAGAGGCAGGGGTTCAAGATGAAGACATTCTTGACGCCATTAGGTATCATACCTCAGGGCGTCCCGGCATGTCACTTTTAGAAAAAGTCATTTACGTTGCCGATTACATTGAGCCAAACCGGGCATTTCCCGGTGTCGATGAGGTGCGTAAGCTTGCTGAGACAGATTTGAATCAAGCGCTGATTCAGTCCATTAAAAATACAATGGTTTTTCTTATGAAAAAAAATCAACCGGTTTTTCCAGACACATTTTTAACGTATAACTGGCTTGTGTCTGGCAGCTGAACAGGAGGAATTTGTGAATGAATCATAAGTCCATTTTAAAGATCGCAGCTGCGGCTTGCGACGATAAACGGGCAGAGGATATTTTAGCACTGGATATGGAAGGTATTTCTCTGATTGCTGATTATTTTCTGATCTGCCACGGAAATTCAGATAAACAGGTACAGGCGATTGCCCGTGAAATCAAGGATCAAGCTGATGAAAACGGCATTCAAGTCAAAAAGATGGAAGGCTTTGATGAAGCAAGATGGGTTCTCGTTGATCTAGGCGATGTGATTGTCCATGTCTTCCACAAGGACGAAAGAAGCTACTACAACCTTGAAAAACTGTGGGGAGACGCTCCGCTCGCAGATCTTGACCTTGGAATGAATCAATGATTTATCAAGGCTTTGCAAGCGTGTATGACGAGTTAATGTCACACGCGCCTTACGATCAATGGACAAAATGGATTGAAGCATCTCTCCCGGAAAAAGGCCGTATTCTCGATCTGGCATGCGGCACGGGGGAAATCTCCATCCGGCTTGCCGAAAAAGGCTTCGAGGTTACAGGCATCGATCTCAGCGAAGAGATGCTTTCTTTCGCCCAGCAAAAGGTATCGAGTAGCCAGCCTATTTTATTTCTTCAGCAGGATATGAGAGAGATTACCGGCTTTGACGGTCAATTTGACGCTGTTGTGATATGCTGTGACTCATTAAATTATTTAAAAACAAAAAATGATGTGATCGAAACCTTTAAAAGTGTATTTCGGGTATTAAAGCCTGAAGGCATTTTGCTGTTTGATGTTCATTCATCTTATAAAATTGCGGAAGTCTTTCCGGATAGCACATTTGCTGACCAGGACGAAGATATCAGCTATATTTGGCAGAGCTTTGCCGGAAGTGACGAGCTTTCTGTCATTCATGATATGTCGTTTTTTGTGTGGAACGGAGAAGCGTATGATCGTTTTGATGAGACACACGAGCAAAGAACGTTCCCGGTGGAAGAGTACGAAGAAATGCTTAAGAACTGCGGCTTTCAGCTCCATCGCGTGACAGCTGATTTTACGGATACCGAGCCATCAGCACAATCAGAACGCCTATTTTTCAAGGCACAGAAATCAAAAACCATCGTTTCCTAAAACGATGGTTTTTTAAAATGCTTTTTTATGCTTTTGCAGTACAGACGAAAGTATGACATACTCGTCTACACATGAAACTGCTTTTTCACTGCGGAAATATCCTCCTCGTACTTCATATGAGTATTTTGAAATACCCGGTGAAACATATCCTGTACACCGCTTTCCAGCGCTTTAATGCCTTCTCCTGTTACACCGCCTTTAACGCAAACCTTTTCCTGTAATGCAGGCAGGGTATACAATTCGGTTTCTAACAGTTTTCCCATTCCGACAAGCATTTCCTTACACATCAAAATCGCGTCCTGTTTAGACACTGATGTTTCCGAAACAGCTGCATCTATAAACCGCTGAATCAGATAGCTCATAAAAGCGGGGCCGCAGCTTACGATGTCTGATGCAACCCTCGTGATGTCACTTTCAATTTGCAGCGGATGAGAGATATGCTGCATCAGCTCATTGATTTTCGTTTTTGCAGATTCGCCGCAGCTTGTGCCGAACGTGACGAGAGAAACACCTGCCAGCGCTCTGTTCGTAATACTTGGGATTACTCGAGCCACTTGACACGGCACATATTGTTCGAGCTGTTCGGTTTGAACGGGGCTTGTAATTGAAATGAGAATATGATCTTTTCTTAAATAAGGTAACGCTCTTGCCAGTAAAGGATATATATCAAGCGGCTTAACACAAATAAAAATCATCTCGTTCTCAGAAACGAGCTTTTCGAGACTTTCGGTAACGTTTATGCTGTTGTAGCGGTTTTTTATGTGCAACGCTTTTTCAATTGTGCGGTTTGTGATTGTTATGTTTGAGGGATCGGCCGCTTTTGATTCAATAAATGATTCGATAAGGATCGTACCCATATTTCCTGTGCCGATAAAGCCTATCTTCAATGGTTTCCCCTCCTTTGAGCTATTATCCTCTAAACCATATGTGTTATGAAAATAAAATATGACGAAAGCGGGGAACATGCACGATGAATTGGTTGAATCAGCATAAGAAAGCAATTATTTTAGCGGCTTCTGCGGCTGTTTTCACAGCGATTATGATCTTTCTGGCCACAGGGAAAAATAAAGACCTGGTGAAGCAAGCTATACCAACAGAGACAGAAAATACAGTGGTAAAGCAGGAAGCAAACAACGACGAGTCAAGCGAAACAATTGTGATAGACATCAAAGGTGCTGTTCAGCATCCTGGCGTTTATGAAATGCGAACAGGGGACAGAGTATCTCAGGCAATTGAGAAAGCGGGCGGGACCAGTGAACAAGCAGACGAAGCGCAAGTAAATTTGGCGGAGATTTTGCAGGACGGGACAGTGGTGTACATCCCGAAAAAGGGAGAGGAAACAGCAGTGCAGCAAGGTGGCGGAGGGTCTGTCCAAAGCGATGGAGGGAAGGGAGCGCTGGTGAATATCAATACAGCAACCTTAGAGGAGTTACAAGGCATCTCAGGGGTGGGGCCATCCAAAGCTGAAGCTATTATTGCATACCGGGAAGAAAACGGGCGTTTCCAAACAATTGAAGATATCACTAAGGTTTCAGGAATAGGTGAAAAGTCATTTGAGAAAATAAAGTCCTCCATTACAGTAAAGTGATTTGACGGTCATGCATTATGATAGGTAAACTAAAGGTCAGGCAACACAACATTTGGAGGGAACAACGTGGAACGAATTTCATGGAATCAATACTTTATGGCTCAGAGCCATTTATTGGCGCTGCGCAGCACATGTCCGAGATTATCTGTCGGCGCTACTATAGTCAGAGACAAACGCATGATAGCAGGAGGCTACAACGGGTCAATCGCGGGCGGTGTACATTGTGCAGATGAAGGATGCTTAATGATAGATGATCATTGCGCAAGAACGATTCACGCTGAAATGAATGCGATTCTTCAATGCTCTAAGTTTGGGGTGCCGACTGATGGAGCTGAGATTTATGTGACGCATTATCCGTGCATTCAATGCTGCAAATCTATTATTCAAGCTGGTATCAAAACGGTTTATTATGCTGAGGATTACAAAACACATCCGTATGCGCAGGAATTATTTGAACAGGCGGGTGTAACTGTTGAACAGGTTGAACTCGATGAAATGATCGTTGATCTGAAAAACAGAGAAAAGCTTTCATTTGTAGCGGGTCTTATAGGGAAATTGGCCGATGCCGGTTTAGCGGAGGAAGAATTGAAAAAGATACATGAACAGGCGAATACACTTTTCACGAGCTACGTGTGATGAATGCGTAATTCGCGATTGTTATTGCCTATGGCGGCAGCTTCAGCAACGGCTGGAATTACTGCCGCCGCTTATTTCCCCGCTATTTTTCTTTTCATCCTCTTTCTCCTCATCATTTTAATCAAAACGAGGCACGCTTTTCTTATTATTGTTTGTTTCTTCTCTTTTATATTGTTTTTTGTACTGTATGCAGTCACAGATTCTCAGAATGTCTCTTCCTATCGGCAGGGAACTTATCAATTCAAGGCAGTGATTGACAATATTCCTAAAATTGACGGCGACCGTATGTCTATGATGGTTGAGACACCTGATAAGGAAAAATGGGCTGCTGCGTATCGCATTCAGTCTGCTGGTGAAAAAGAACAGCTGTTATACATAGAACCAGGAATGTCATGTGAGTTGACTGGTACATTGGAAGAACCGAATCACGCAACTGTGCCGGGTGCATTTGATTATAACGAGTATCTTTATCGGCAGCATATTCATTGGAACTACTCTGTCACGTCTATCCAAAACTGCAGCGAACCTGAAAATTTCAAGTACAAGGTGCTCAGCTTGAGAAAACATATCATATCATTCACAAACAGCCTTCTGCCTCCTGATTCGGCAGGGATTGTACAGGCACTTACAGTTGGTGACAAATTTTATGTGGAAGATGAAGTGCTTACTGCGTATCAAAAGCTTGGTGTTGTCCATCTCTTGGCAATATCAGGGCTCCACGTGGGGATTTTGACAGCAGGTTTGTTTTATATCATGATACGCCTTGGTATAACAAGAGAAAAGGCGTCAATTCTGTTGCTGTTATTTCTGCCGCTCTATGTGATGTTGACCGGCGCTGCTCCTTCAGTGCTACGCGCCGCTCTCATGTCGGGTGTTTACTTAGCTGGAAGCCTTGTCAAATGGCGTGTCCACTCTGCAACTGCAATTTGCCTTTCATACATCGTCCTTCTGCTCTTCAATCCTTATCATCTCTTTGAAGCCGGTTTTCAGCTATCGTTCGCCGTCAGTTTTTCTTTAATTCTATCCTCTTCTATTTTTCAGCAGGTTAAAACCTCCTTGGGGCAGCTGACAATTGTATCACTCATCGCTCAGCTGGGCTCGCTTCCGATTCTCCTATATCATTTTCATCAGTTTTCTATCATCAGCGTACCGATGAATATGTTGATGGTACCATTTTATACCTTCTGTATTTTGCCGGAAGCTGTAGCAGGTGTTCTTCTATTAAGTCTTTCCGCTTCGTTTGGGAGATTGTTTTTCAGCTGGTTTGATTTATTGATAAGCTGGACCAATAGGCTAATCACAAACATTGCAGATGTTGATGTATTCACGATTATGATCGCACATCCTGCACCTGTTTTGCTTTTTTTATTCACGGTCACGATCCTCCTATTGCTTATGGCGATTGAAAAACGCTCCTTGTCGCAGTTGATGGTAACTGGAGGCATTTGCTGCACGGTGCTGTTTCTGCTCTTTATATATCCGTGTCTTAGTTCCGAAGGAGAAGTGGATATGATAGATATTGGACAGGGTGACAGCATGTTTGTAGGTGCTCCGCATCAGCGGGGTCGTGTCTTAATTGATACCGGCGGCACTTTGTCTTACTCGTCAGAGCCTTGGCGCGAAAAACAGCATCCGTTTTTACTGGGGGAAAAGGTGCTGATTCCGTTTTTAACTGCTAAGGGAATCAAACAGCTTGACGCTTTAATTCTGACGCACGCTGACCAAGATCATATCGGAGAGGCGGAGACTCTGCTGAAGTATCATAAAGTAAAGCGCCTCGTGATTCCGAAAGGGTTCGTTTCTGAACCTAAAGATGAGAAAGTGCTGCAGACAGCCAGAGAAGAGGGAGTGACAATTGAAGAGGTGAAGCGAGGCGATGTATTGCAAATAAAGGATTTGCAGTTCCATGTACTGTCACCTGAAGCACCTGATCCGGCAAGCAAAAATAATTCCTCTCTCGTTCTGTGGATGGAGACGGGCGGTATGAGCTGGATCTTGACGGGTGATCTGGAGAAAGAAGGGGAACAGGAGGTGATGGACGTGTTTCCAAATATTAAAGCAGATGTCTTAAAGGTGGGGCACCATGGGAGCAAAGGCTCTACCGGTGAAGAATTCATCCAACAGCTTCAGCCGGAAACGGCCATTATCTCAGCTGGGAAAAACAATCGGTACCATCATCCTCATCAAGAAGTTCTGCAACTATTACAGAGACATTCTATCCGCGTGCTGCGAACAGATCAAAACGGAACGATCCAATATAGATACAAAAACAGAGGTGGAACCTTTTCTGTCTATCCTCCATATGATACATCAGATATAACAGAGACGAACTAAAAAAGACTGCCGAGAAATCAGCAGCCCGGGCAGTCGCTGTTATGAACCAACTAGGTGAATAACCGTTGCCATGACAAACAAGAAGGCGAAAAATCCGAAGGACACAACAAAACCAACAGCTGAATCTACAGCATCATTTCGTTTGCTTTGAACGTTTTTTTCAAAATCATTCAACTTTATCCCTCCTGACTGATTTAAGTATAATGGAATTGTTTTGAAAAATCTAGAAGCTAAGGTAACGTTTTCTGTTCTGGTGATTATCGCCTTTTTACAAGCTGTCCCGGGGGCTTGCGAACAGGCGTTTAATATAAATGGGGAAGCAGCAGTCAGGCTTCCTCTTTACTATTTTGCAAACTCAATTTAGGATAGAAGGGGATGATGAAAGAGAGGAAGTCGTACAACAATGGTATTTGATGTGTGGAAAAGCCTGAAAAAAGGAGATGTCCATCCGGTTTATTGTTTATACGGAAAAGAGACATATCTGCTGCAAGAAACCGTCAGCAGGATCAGACAGACGGTCGTTGATCAGGAGACAAAGGATTTCAATCTGTCCGTTTTTGATCTGGAAGAGGACCCGCTGGATCAAGCAATTGCAGATGCTGAAACGTTTCCGTTTATGGGGGAGCGGCGTCTTGTCATTGTGAAAAATCCATATTTTTTAACAGGTGAAAAGAAAAAAGAAAAAATTGAGCACAACGTCAGTGCGCTTGAATCATATATACAATCACCTGCGCCTTACACAGTCTTTGTCCTGCTTGCTCCGTATGAAAAGCTTGATGAGCGGAAAAAGCTGACGAAAGCGTTAAAGAAGCACGCGTTTATGATGGAGGCGAAGGAATTAAACGCAAAGGAAACGACGGACTTTACTGTCAACCTTGCAAAAACAGAGCAGAAAACAATCGGCACGGAAGCGGCGGAGCATTTGGTTCTGCTTGTGAACGGGCATCTGTCATCGATTTTTCAGGAGATTCAAAAGCTCTGCACGTTTATTGGAGATCGTGAAGAAATTACGCTGGATGATGTGAAAATGCTTGTTGCTAGAAGCCTTGAACAAAATATTTTTGAGCTGATCAATAAAATCGTCAACAGAAAACGAACAGAGAGTCTGCAAATTTTTTATGATTTGCTTAAACAAAATGAAGAACCGATCAAAATTATGGCGCTGATTTCGAACCAGTTCCGGCTGATTCTGCAGACAAAGTACTTCGCGGAACAGGGATACGGACAAAAACAAATCGCTTCTAATCTAAAAGTTCACCCATTTCGGGTAAAGCTGGCGATGGATCAAGCAAGGCTTTTTTCAGAGGAGGAGCTCCGTTCAATTATTGAACAGCTTGCCGTCATGGACTATGAGATGAAAACCGGGAAAAAGGACAAGCAGCTCCTGCTCGAACTGTTCCTTTTACAGCTGTTAAAAAGAAATGAAAAAAACGATCCCCATTATTGAGGATCGTTTTTATATTATGCAGAAAGTCCGTTCACTTTTTTCGCTAGTCTTGATTTGTATCGAGCTGCGGTATTTTTGTGTACAAGACCTGTTTTCACTGCTTTATCAATACGTTTAGCTGCTTCAGTAAGAGCAGTTTTCGCTTTGTCAGCTTCGTTGTTGGCAACAGAAGCTTCAACTTGTTTGATTGCAGTACGCATAGCAGATTTGATTGTCGCGTTATGAACGCGGCGTTCGTTGTTTGTTTTTGTACGTTTAATCGCTGATTTAATGTTTGGCATGTGTTTCACCTCCTAAGATACAACCTGTAGCACAGTGTCTTAAGGTTAAATCTTCTTCACAATAGAACAAATTGTATTCTATCAAACACACCTTTAGATTGCAATATAAATGTAAAGTATTTTTCATTGAAGGTTCTCTTTTTAGCATGATTCATTCAGCAAATGGCAACAATATAGGTACTTAATGTGAAGGAGGCCCCTGTATGAAAAAGAGTGAGCTGGATGTGAATCAGTATTTGATACGGACCGATTTGGCAGTAGAAACGAAGGAAGCAATGGCCAATCAGCAGGCTGTGCCGACAAAAGAAATTAAAGGCTTTATTGAAAAAGAGCGTGATCACGGCGGCATTAAAATCCGCACAGTTGATGTTACAAAGGAAGGCGCAGAGCTTTCGGGAAAAAAAGAAGGGCGCTATTTAACGCTTGAAGCACAGGGAATCAGGGAGAATGATTCGGAAATGCAGGAGAAGGTCTCTGCTGTCTTTGCGGAGGAATTCTCAGCTTTTCTTGAAAACCTTAATATCTCAAAAGATGCGAGCTGTTTGATCGTTGGGCTCGGCAACTGGAACGTGACACCTGACGCGCTTGGACCGATGGCAGTAGAAAATCTGTTGGTAACAAGGCACTTGTTTAAGCTTCAGCCGGAAAACGTACAGGAGGGGTACAGGCCTGTCAGTGCATTTGCACCGGGTGTAATGGGGATAACAGGAATCGAAACAAGTGACATTATTAAAGGTGTGATTGAGCAATCGAAGCCTGATTTTGTCATCGCCATTGATGCGTTGGCGGCGCGGGCGGTGGAAAGGGTCAACACAACCATTCAAATATCGGATACAGGCATTCACCCGGGATCTGGAGTGGGGAATAAACGAAAAGATTTAAGCAAAGACACGCTTGGTGTTCCGGTGATTGCTATCGGTGTTCCGACAGTAGTTGATGCCGTGACAATTGCCAGTGACACGGTGGACTACATATTAAAACATTTTGGCAGAGAAATGAAGGATAACAGGCCATCAAGATCGCTTGTTCCGGCAGGCATGACGTTTGGGAAAAAGAAAGTGCTCACTGAAGAAGATCTTCCCGATCAAAAGCAGCGCCAATCGTTCCTAGGGATTGTCGGAACCCTTCAAGAAGATGAAAAACGGCAGCTCATTCACGAGGTGCTTTCGCCTTTAGGGCACAACTTAATGGTTACGCCGAAGGAAGTCGATTCATTTATCGACGATATGGCAAATGTTTTAGCGAACGGATTAAACACAGCGCTTCATGAAAAAGTGTCACAAGAAAACAAAGGCTCCTACAATCACTAAACAGTTCTACTTCCTCTAGCTTGTTCATAGAGTAATTACTAGACAAGCGCTGGAGGGATTCAATGAGAAATAAACGCAGAAACAGACAAATTGTTGTTGCGGTAAATGGAGGGAAAGCGGTAAAAGCCATCTTTCTATTTATCGTAAGCCTTATCGTGATTTTTGTTCTATCCGGTGTGCTGACGTCTCTCCGGCCGGAACTTAGGCCGTCGTCTGACTCTTTTTATGGGATTGCTGAAGAATTGCCGGGTGACGTATTTGCACATTTGCTGCGGATGGAAAACCATTATTTCGCTTCTGACCTCTCTCAAACAGACAGCTCATTTCATCTTTCTCGTCTTTCTTTAAAGCTGGCGACGAGCATTAACCTCGAAGATCCGCGGAGCTTTCTCGGTCGGGAGCTGCCAGGATTTGCACAATTTGATACCGAGATTTTGTTAGCTGGACAAGGAACGGATTATACGAATATGCCTGCGGAATCGCCGCCGCCGTCTAAGGTGATGGAGGAAGAAAGGGAAGCGAATTTGGCAGAGATTGAAAAACAGCAAACGCAATCAGATAATGCGCAAAAAGATCCGCCCAAACAAACAACAGGTGATAAAAAGGTCGTGTTTATCTATCACACGCACAATACGGAATCATATCTCCCTCTATTAAAAGGCGAGACCGATCCTGACATGGCGCGCCATTCTAAAGCCAACGTCACGCTTGTAGGAGATATGTTCGGACAAGCGCTTGAATCCCAGGGAATCGGAGCCACAGTGAATAAAACCGATATACAGTCAAAATTGAATAAAAAAGGCTTAAACTATGCCAGGTCCTACGATGAATCAAGGCCGGTCGTGAAAGACGCCCTCGCTTCAAACAAAAATCTGCAATATATCATTGACATCCACAGAGACTCACGGCGCAAAAAAGACACAACCGCAACGATTAAAGGAAAAAGCTATGCCAGGGTAGCCTTTGTCGTCGGGAAAAAAAGCAAAAACTTCGAAGAAAACTATAAAATTGCGAGTGAGCTTCATAAACTGATGGAGAAAAAATACCCCGGACTTAGCACAGGTGTCTTTTCCAAAGGCTCGCCAGGCGATAATGGTGTTTACAATCAGGATTTAACCGATAGAGCGCTTTTGCTCGAGTTTGGCGGGGTAGATAATAATCTCGAAGAGCTGCAGCGTGCGGCTAACGCGGCCGCGGACGTATTCAGCGAAATGTACTGGGATGCTGAAAAGGTCAACGCAGCGAGCGGGGAGACGAAAAAACAATAAGAAATAGGTGGTTGATTTGATTGCGTATTTTGGAAAATGCTTACTGCTTGTCACGATCATGTTTTTAGGCGTGCTGTTCGGCATGCAGCAGGCAAACAACGGGATGCTGAGTATGAAAGGCTATCATGATCCTTCACTGAAGGGGGCGTTTACGCTCACCGACGGAAAAGATAATGAAAAAGAAGCCTCAATCCTAGGAGAAACATTCACGGCAAAAGATTTAGAAGAAAAACAAAAAGAGCTGGAAAAGGTGGAGACCTTCAATATGTTTTCGAAAGCCGGAAAAGCGCTTTCAGACACCGTAACCAATACTGCCCAGTCAATGTATGAATGGATACGGGATATGAATCAATAAGTACGTGAAAGAGAAAAGCAGCCCAGATATGACAGGGAACTTTTCTCTTTCTTGTTTTACATTGAATCTTTACAATCCTATTGATATAATCTAAGCTAGTGTATTTTGCGTTTAATAGTAGGAGTGATAGATTGTGACAGATAAAGAAAAGCGTTTAGAGAGGCAATCGAGAATACGGAATTTCTCTATCATTGCCCATATTGACCACGGAAAATCGACCTTAGCGGATCGTATTTTAGAAAAAACGTCGGCAATCACTCAACGAGAAATGAAAGAACAATTGCTCGATTCTATGGATCTTGAACGTGAGCGGGGCATAACCATTAAATTAAACTCTGTTCAGCTTAAATATAAAGCAAAAGACGGAGAAGAATATATCTTGCATCTAATCGATACGCCGGGACACGTCGACTTCACGTATGAAGTATCCCGAAGCCTTGCTGCCTGCGAGGGAGCGATTCTTGTCGTGGATGCAGCCCAGGGGATTGAAGCGCAGACGCTCGCCAATGTCTACTTAGCGCTTGACAACGATCTTGAAATCCTTCCGGTCATCAATAAAATCGACCTTCCGAGCGCCGAGCCTGAACGTGTGCGCCAAGAGGTAGAAGACGTTATCGGCCTTGACGCATCAGAAGCCGTGCTTGCCTCAGCAAAAGCTGGTATCGGGATTGAGGAGATTTTAGAACAAATCGTAGAAAAGGTGCCAGCTCCGACCGGAGATCCGGAGGCGCCGCTCAAAGCGCTGATCTTCGACTCGCTTTATGACGCCTACCGCGGTGTCGTGGCTTATATCAGAGTCGTTGAAGGAACGGTAAAGCCGGGACAAAAAATCAAAATGATGGCAACCGGCAAAGAATTCGAAGTAACAGAGGTGGGCGTGTTCACGCCGAAAGCAACTCCGACAAATGAACTGACGGTCGGTGATGTAGGCTTCCTGACTGCCTCAATCAAAAATGTCGGTGACACACGTGTCGGTGATACAATAACGAGTGCTGCCAATCCTGCAGAAGAAGCGCTGCCGGGATACCGCAAGCTAAACCCGATGGTGTACTGTGGTTTGTATCCGATTGATACAGCGAAGTATAATGATTTAAGGGAAGCTCTTGAAAAGCTTGAGCTGAATGATTCCTCCCTTCAATATGAAGCGGAAACTTCGCAAGCGCTTGGATTCGGGTTCCGCTGCGGATTTTTAGGCATGCTTCACATGGAGATCATTCAGGAGCGAATTGAGCGTGAGTTCAACATCGACCTGATTACGACAGCGCCAAGCGTTATCTATGACGTGTATATGACAGACGGCGAAAAGGTCGTTGTCGACAACCCGTCCAACATGCCGGATCCTCAAAAGATCGAACGGGTTGAGGAGCCATACGTAAAAGCGACGATGATGGTGCCGAATGACTATGTCGGCGCTGTAATGGAGCTTTGCCAAGGTAAACGCGGCAATTTCATTGATATGCAGTATTTAGACGCAAACCGAGTCAGCATCATTTATGATATGCCATTAGCGGAAATCGTATATGAGTTTTTTGACCAGCTGAAATCAAGCACTAAAGGCTATGCGTCCTTTGATTATGAGCTGATCGGCTACAAACCGTCCAAGCTTGTGAAAATGGACATTATGCTGAATGGTGAAAAAATCGATGCCCTTTCCTTTATCGTGCATCGTGATTACGCATATGAACGCGGAAAAGTGATCGTTGAAAAACTGAAAGAACTCATTCCGCGCCAGCAGTTTGAAGTTCCGGTACAAGCCGCAATCGGCCAGAAAATCGTGGCCCGCTCCACCATAAAAGCAATGCGTAAAAACGTATTGGCTAAATGTTACGGGGGGGACATCTCACGTAAACGGAAACTTCTTGAAAAACAAAAAGAAGGAAAACGCCGTATGAAGCAGGTCGGCTCAGTTGAAGTGCCGCAAGAAGCATTTATGGCAGTTCTGAAAATGGACGACAGTCCGAAAAAACAATAGAAGCCGCCGCAGTCTTGTACTGCGGCTTCTTTCTGTAAAGAAGGTGAATCCGTTGAAATCAGCTTATATCCATATCCCATTTTGTGAGCATATTTGCCACTACTGCGATTTCAATAAATATTTTATTCAAAGTCAGCCAGTCGACGAGTATTTAAACGCACTCGAACAGGAAATGATAAATACAATAGCAAAAACTGGGCAGCCTGATCTCAAAACAATCTTTATTGGAGGAGGCACGCCGACCTCCCTGTCTGAGGAACAGCTTAAAAAGCTGATGGACATGATCAACCGTGTGCTGAAGCCCTCAAGCGACTTATCGGAATTTGCGGTTGAAGCGAATCCGGACGACTTGTCCGCAGAGAAATTAAAAATATTAAAAGAAGCAGGCGTAAATCGCCTCAGCTTTGGTGTACAAACGTTTGAAGACGATCTGTTAGAAAAAATCGGCCGAGTGCACAAGCAAAAAGATGTATTCACCTCTTTTGAAAGAGCGCGGGAAATTGGTTTTGAGAATATCAGTCTTGATCTCATGTTCGGGCTTCCGGGGCAAACCCTCAAGCATCTGGAACATTCCATCAACACTGCTTTATCACTGGATGCCGAGCATTATTCCGTTTACTCCCTTATTGTAGAACCGAAAACGGTATTTTATAATTTGATGCAAAAAGGGCGGCTTCATCTTCCGCCGCAGGAGCAGGAAGCTGAAATGTATGAAATGGTGATGAGCCAGATGGAAGCTCACGGCATTCATCAATATGAAATCAGCAACTTTGCTAAGGCAGGCATGGAATCTAAGCACAATCTAACGTATTGGAGCAACGAACAATATTTCGGTTTCGGAGCCGGCGCTCACGGATATATCGGCGGCACACGAACAGTGAATGTCGGACCTGTTAAGCATTACATTGACCTGATAGCTGAAAAGGGTTTTCCGTACAGAGATACACATGAAGTGACAACAGAGGAACAGATTGAAGAAGAAATGTTTTTAGGTTTGAGAAAAACAGCCGGTGTCAGCAAAAAACGATTCGCAGAAAAATACGGCCGTTCCCTGGATGGACTTTTCCCAAGCGTATTAAAAGACCTCACTGAAAAAGGGCTGATTCACAATTCGGAGTCTGCCGTTTATTTGACTCATCAAGGGAAATTATTAGGCAATGAAGTTTTTGGCGCTTTTTTGGGTGAGTTATAATTGACATTTTTCTTGTGGTTTGATACTTTTGTTATAGAATTAGCACTCGCTTATTGAGAGTGCTAACAGAGGTGATGATGATGTTAACAAATCGTCAGCTGCTGATCCTTCAGGTTATAATCAACGATTTTATTAAATCGGCACAGCCGGTGGGATCAAGAACTCTTTCGAAAAAAGATGAAATCACATTTAGCTCTGCAACAATAAGAAACGAGATGGCTGACTTGGAGGAATTGGGCTTTATTGAAAAAACCCATTCATCCTCAGGACGTGTTCCGTCAGAAAAAGGGTATCGGTACTATGTTGACCATTTGCTGTCACCCGTCAAACTGACGAAAAGCGACCTGGACCAAATCCACTCGATCTTCAAAGAGAAAATTTTCGAGCTGGAGAAGACAGTTCAAAAATCAGCGCAAATTTTGTCCGATCTGACGAATTACACATCCATCGTACTCGGGCCGAAGCTGAGTGAGAATTACCTTAAACAGATTCAAATCATTCCGATTCAGCCTGATATGGCGGTAGCGATTCTCGTTACCAATACGGGGCATGTGGAAAACAAAACGATTAACTTTCCGACCAAAATGGATCTGTCTGATATTGAAAAACTGGTAAATATACTGAACGACCGTTTAAGCGGCGTTCCAATGGATGAACTGAATGAGCGCATATTTAAGGAAGTTGTCATGTACCTAAGACAGCACATTAAAAACTATGACAATATACTCGACGCGCTTCGTTCAACCTTTCATTCCACAAATCATGTTGAAAAGTTGTTTTTTGGCGGGAAAATCAATATGCTGAACCAGCCTGAGTTCCATGATATCACCCGAGTTCGGTCACTGCTTTCATTAATTGAGAAAGAACAGGATGTTTTAAAGCTGGTTCAATCCCCGCACACGGGAATTTCGATTAAAATCGGAAAAGAAAACGACTATGAAGAGATGGAAAATTGCAGTCTGATTACGGCTTCTTATTCCGTAGACCAGAAGCAGATCGGCTCAATTGCGATTATCGGCCCGACCCGCATGAATTATTCCAGGGTTGTCAGCCTGCTTCAGCATGTGACTTCGGACTTGTCAAAAGCATTAACAAGTCTGTATGATGAATAAGGGAATTTTGGCAAATTTTATTGAAGGGCAGCACCTGTCCTTCTCCTTACACTTTGAGGGAGGTGAACACAATGTCAGAAGAAAAACAAACCGTTGAACAAAACGAAACAGAAGAGCAAGAAATCATTGAAGAACAAGCTGCCGCTGATGAACAGCAGGAAAAAATAAATGAAAGCGAACTTCTTCAAAACCAAATTAACGAATTGCAAGGTTTGCTTGAGGAAAAAGAAAACAAACTTTTGCGTGTTCAAGCAGACTTTGAAAACTATAAACGACGCAGCCGTTTAGAGATGGAAGCGTCCCAAAAATACCGTTCTCAAAATATCGTGACTGATTTGCTGCCGGCTCTTGACAGCTTTGAACGAGCGCTTCAGGTTGAAGCCGACAATGAACAGACGAAAAGTTTGCTCCAGGGAATGGAAATGGTCCACCGTCAGCTCGTAGAAGCCTTGAAAAAAGAAGGCGTCGAAGCCATCGAAGCTGTAGGGCAGGAATTTGATCCTAATCTGCACCAAGCTGTTATGCAGGCTGAAGACGAAAACTACGGCTCCAACATTGTTGTTGAGGAAATGCAAAAAGGCTATAAGCTGAAGGATCGCGTCATTCGCCCTTCCATGGTCAAAGTGAATCAATAATTACATAGCAGGAGGTTATTCAAGTGAGTAAAGTTATCGGAATCGACTTAGGAACAACAAACTCATGTGTGGCAGTGCTTGAAGGCGGCGAGCCTAAAGTGATTGCTAACGCTGAAGGAAACCGCACAACGCCATCAGTTGTTGCGTTTAAAAATGGCGAACGTCAAGTAGGGGAAGTGGCTAAACGCCAATCTATCACAAACCCTAACACTATCATGTCTGTTAAACGCCATATGGGTACTGACTATAAAGTGGAAATTGAAGGAAAAGATTACACTCCTCAAGAAGTGTCTGCTATCATCCTTCAGCACCTTAAATCATACGCTGAAAGCTACCTTGGCGAAACAGTATCAAAAGCAGTTATCACAGTTCCTGCATACTTTAACGATGCTGAGCGTCAAGCAACAAAAGACGCTGGTAAAATTGCAGGTCTTGAAGTAGAACGTATCATCAACGAGCCGACTGCAGCAGCGCTTGCATACGGACTTGATAAAACAGATGAAGATCAAACGATCCTAGTATACGACCTTGGCGGCGGTACATTCGACGTTTCCATCCTTGAGCTTGGCGACGGTGTATTCGAAGTTCGTTCAACTGCCGGCGACAACCGTCTGGGCGGGGACGATTTTGACCAAGTTATCATCGATCATCTTGTGTCTGAATTCAAAAAAGAAAACGGCATTGATTTGTCAAAAGACAAAATGGCGCTTCAGCGTTTGAAAGACGCAGCTGAAAAAGCGAAAAAAGATCTTTCCGGCGTATCTTCTACGCAAATTTCTTTACCGTTTATCACAGCTGGAGAAGCAGGACCGCTTCACCTTGAACTTACATTAACTCGCGCTAAATTCGAAGAGCTTTCTTCTCATTTAGTAGAGCGCACAATGGGTCCTGTCCGTCAAGCGCTTCAAGATGCAGGACTTTCTGCAAGCGAAATCGACAAAGTCATCCTTGTCGGCGGATCAACTCGTATCCCTGCCGTACAAGAAGCAATCAAAAAAGAAACTGGAAAAGAAGCGCATAAAGGCGTAAACCCGGATGAAGTTGTAGCGCTTGGTGCTGCGATTCAGGGCGGCGTTATCACAGGTGACGTAAAAGACGTTGTTCTTCTTGACGTTACACCGCTTTCTCTCGGTATCGAAACAATGGGCGGCGTGTTTACAAAACTGATCGACCGCAACACGACGATCCCGACAAGCAAATCTCAAGTGTTCTCAACTGCTGCTGATAACCAAACAGCTGTTGATATCCATGTTCTTCAAGGTGAGCGCCCAATGTCTGCCGACAACAAAACACTCGGCCGCTTCCAGCTTACTGATATCCCGCCAGCACCGCGCGGCGTGCCTCAAATCGAAGTTTCTTTCGATATTGACAAAAACGGTATCGTAAACGTAAGAGCAAAAGACTTAGGCACAGGAAAAGAACAAAACATTACAATCAAATCTTCTTCAGGTCTTTCAGATGAAGAGATCGAACGCATGGTAAAAGAAGCGGAAGAAAATGCTGACGCTGATGCGAAGAAAAAAGAAGAAATCGAAGTCCGCAACGAAGCAGATCAGCTTGTTTTCCAAACTGAGAAAACATTAAAAGATCTTGAAGGCAAAGTGGACGAAGAACAAGTGAAAAAAGCCAACGATGCCAAAGACGCTTTAAAAGCAGCGATTGAGAAAAACGAATTTGAAGAGATCAAAGCGAAAAAAGATGAGCTTCAAACAATCGTTCAAGAGCTTTCTATGAAGCTTTATGAAGAAGCTGCTAAAGCACAGCAAGCTCAAGGCGGAGCAAACGCTGAAGGCAAAGCGGATGACAACGTTGTCGACGCTGAATACGAAGAAGTAAACGACGACCAAAACAAAAAATAAGTTCTTTTTAGGGTCAGTCCCGCTTCAGGAGCTGACCGAAAAGAACACATTTCATAATCTGATTCAATGATTAGAAAGTCAAAGTCAGGCATCTCTTGGCTTTGACTTTTTTTCTTGCCCGGGATAAAAGGAATTGAAAAATCATAATTCAAAATGATACAATCTAATTTATGTGAGAAATTCGGGAGAGTGAAGCGAGATGAGTAAGCGTGATTACTATGAAGTGCTGGGAGTAAGTAAGAGCGCTTCAAAGGATGAAATTAAAAAAGCTTATCGGAAGCTGTCAAAAAAATATCATCCTGATATTAACAAAGAAGCCGGATCAGATGAAAAATTTAAAGAGGTAAAAGAAGCGTACGAAACGCTGTCAGATGACCAAAAACGAGCGCATTACGATCAATTTGGTCACACTGATCCTAACCAAGGCTTCGGCGGCGGAGGTTTTGGCGGCGGCGATTTCGGCGGTTTTGGTTTCGATGATATTTTCTCAAGTATTTTCGGCGGAGGTACTAGACGAAGAGATCCAAATGCTCCGCGCCAGGGTGCTGATTTACAGTATACGATGACCCTGTCGTTTGAGGATGCGGCTTTCGGTAAAGAAACAACCATCGAAATTCCCCGCGAGGAAACGTGCGAAACATGTAAAGGCTCAGGCGCGAAACCTGGAACAAATCCAGAAACATGCTCCCACTGCGGAGGCTCCGGCCAGTTAAACGTGGAGCAAAATACACCGTTTGGAAAAGTCGTTAACAGACGGGTCTGCCACCACTGTGAAGGTACAGGCAAAATCATTAAAAACAAATGTGCGGACTGCGGCGGCAAAGGAAAAATCAAAAAACGCAAGAAAATCAACGTGACAATTCCAGCCGGTGTAGATGACGGGCAGCAGCTTCGTCTCTCGGGACAGGGTGAACCAGGAATAAACGGCGGCCCTGCCGGGGATTTATTTGTCGTGTTCCATGTACGCGCACACGAGTTCTTCGAGCGTGACGGCGATGATATTTACTGTGAAATGCCGTTAACGTTTGCTCAGGCTGCTCTTGGAGATGAGGTAGAAGTGCCGACGCTGCATGGAAAAGTGAAATTGAAAATTCCGGCCGGTACACAAACAGGGACGAAATTCAGATTAAGAGGCAAAGGCGTTCAAAATGTCAGAGGCTATGGACAGGGTGACCAGCATATCGTCGTCCGCGTCGTTACGCCGACAAATCTGACTGATAAACAAAAAGACATTATCCGCGAATTTGCCGAAGTCAGCGGAAACCTGCCTGACGAACAGGAAATGAGTTTCTTTGACAAGGTAAAACGCGCGTTTAAAGGCGATTAATTATTGGATGAGGAGTTGGTAGTTTTGAAATGGTCCGAATTAAGCATTCACACAACACATGAAGCGGTCGAACCTATCTCAAATATATTGCATGAAGCTGGTGCAAGTGGGGTTGTGATAGAGGACCCGCTTGATTTAATTAAAGAACGTGAGAATGTGTACGGGGAAATCTACCAGCTCGACCCCAATGATTACCCAGATGAGGGTGTCATTGTCAAAGCATATCTGCCGGTTAACAGTTTTCTGGGCGAAACTGTAGACGGCATTAAAGAAACGATTAACAATCTCCTTCTTTACAATATTGATTTGGGCAGAAACCACATCACTATTTCTGAAGTAAATGAAGAAGAGTGGGCGACTGCCTGGAAAAAGTATTATCATCCTGTGAAAATTTCTGAAAAGTTTACAATTGTGCCGACGTGGGAGGAATATACGCCGGTCCATACTGATGAACTGATTATTGAAATGGACCCGGGAATGGCTTTCGGCACAGGGACACATCCGACAACCGTACTCTGCATTCAGGCGCTTGAACGCTTTGTGCAAAAGGGTGATAAGGTGATTGATGTCGGCACTGGTTCGGGAATTTTAAGTATTGCGGCTGCAATGCTTGAGGCTGAATCGGTTCATGCCTACGATCTTGATCCCGTGGCTGTAGAAAGTGCACGCCTTAATCTCAAGCTGAACAAAGTCAGCGATATTGCTCAAGTGAAGCAAAACAATTTGTTAGACGGGATTGAAGGGGAACATGATGTGATTGTGGCCAACATTTTGGCTGAAGTCATTCTTCGCTTTACTTCACAAGCGTACAGCCTGTTAAAAGAAGGCGGCCACTTTATTACGTCAGGAATCATCGGTCATAAAAAACAAGAAGTAAAAGAAGCACTGGAACAAGCTGGCTTTACCATTGTAGAAATCCTTTCAATGGAAGATTGGGTCAGCATTATTGCGAAAAAATAACAGTTAGTAGGTGTCACAGCGTATGCAACGATATTTTATCGAGCTCACGAAGCAGCAAATAGAGGAAGCGCCGGCTTTTTCGATTACAGGCGAAGATGTTCATCATATTGTGAACGTGATGAGAATGAATGAGGGAGATCAGATTATCTGCTGCTCTCAAGACGGCTTCGAGGCAAAATGTGAACTTCAATCTGTTTCCAAAGATAAAGTGTCCTGCCTTGTGATAGAATGGACGAATGAAAACAGAGAGCTTCCGATAAAGGTCTATATTGCGAGCGGCCTTCCGAAAGGAGATAAGCTTGAATGGATTATCCAAAAGGGGACTGAGCTCGGAGCTCATGCCTTTATTCCTTTCCAAGCCGCGCGTTCTGTTGTCAAGCTGGATGACAAAAAGGCAAAGAAAAAGCGGGAAAGATGGACGAAAATTGCAAAGGAAGCGGCTGAGCAATCGTACCGTAACGAAGTGCCGCGAGTGATGGATGTCCATTCTTTTCAGCAGCTTCTTCAAAGGATGCAGGATTTCGATAAATGTGTCGTTGCATACGAGGAGTCATCGAAGCAAGGGGAAATAAGCGCATTCAGCGCGATTGTAAGCAGCCTTCCGAAAGGATCATCTCTATTGATCGTATTTGGTCCCGAAGGCGGTTTAACAGAAGCGGAGGTTGAACGGCTCACAGAGCAAGACGGTGTGACGTGCGGCCTTGGACCGAGAATTTTAAGGACAGAAACCGCTCCGCTATACGCGTTAAGCGCGATTTCTTATCAAACAGAGTTATTAAGAGGTGATCAGTAATGGCAACTGTTGCTTTCCATACGCTTGGCTGTAAAGTCAACCATTATGAAACAGAAGCAATCTGGCAGCTTTTCAAAGAAGCGGGCTATGAAAGAAGAGATTTTGAACAAACAGCTGATGTATATGTCATTAATACATGTACGGTTACAAATACGGGAGATAAAAAAAGCCGCCAAGTGATCAGACGCGCCATTCGTCAAAATCCTGACGGTGTCATCTGTGTCACAGGCTGCTACGCGCAAACCTCACCTGCTGAGATTATGGCGATCCCCGGTGTCGACATTGTAGTCGGAACACAGGACCGTGAAAAAATGCTTGGCTACATTGACCAATACCGAGAAGAACGCCAGCCGATTAATGGCGTCAGCAACATCATGAAAGCAAGAGTATATGAAGAGCTTGATGTGCCTGCTTTCACGGACCGGACAAGAGCGTCATTGAAAATACAGGAGGGCTGCAATAATTTCTGCACATTCTGTATCATTCCGTGGGCGAGAGGCCTGCTCCGCTCCCGCGATCCTGAAGAAGTCATTAAACAAGCGCAGCAGCTTGTCGATGCCGGATATAAGGAAATTGTTCTTACGGGTATTCATACAGGCGGCTACGGCGAAGATATGAAAGATTACAACTTCGCGAAGCTTTTGAGCGAATTAGACACCCGTGTGGAAGGCGTGAAACGGATCAGAATTTCTTCAATCGAAGCCAGCCAAATCACTGACGAAGTGATCGAGGTCTTAGACCGCTCAGATAAGATAGTGAATCATCTGCATATTCCTATCCAATCCGGATCAAACACAGTGCTTAAACGGATGAGACGCAAATATACAATGGAATTCTTTGCAGACCGTTTAAATAAATTGAAAAAAGCACTGCCAGGCTTAGCTGTTACTTCTGATGTCATCGTCGGGTTCCCTGGAGAAACAGAAGAAGAATTTATGGAAACCTATAACTTTATTAAAGAACATAAATTCTCTGAACTGCATGTTTTCCCTTACAGTAAACGTACAGGAACACCAGCTGCGCGAATGGAAGACCAAGTGGATGAAAACGTGAAAAACGAACGTGTGCACCGCCTGATTGCTCTTTCTGACCAGCTTGCAAAAGAATACGCTTCTCAGTATGAAAATGAAGTGCTTGAGATTATCCCTGAGGAAGCGTTTAAGGAAACAGAAGAAGAAAATATGTTTGTCGGTTACACAGACAATTATATGAAGGTTGTTTTCAAAGGTACGGAAGATATGATCGGCAAAATCGTAAAAGTCAAAATCCTAAAAGCAGGTTATCCTTACAACGAAGGACAGTTTGTCCGTGTGGTTGAGGATGAAATAACTGAACACATGCGTTTGTCTTCTTAACCTAAAAAATCGGTGCATTAAAATGTACCGGTTTTTTTATTTAGCCGGGATAAGAAAGTGAATCAATCGGTAAAACAAGTTTGTAAGCGGAAGGAATAAAAGAGCTGTTACTACATTAAATAAAAGACTGAAATGAGCAATCCTTTGGGCAGGATCGGGTGATAACTGCTCTACAAAGCCGGTCGCTGCGGTCAGAAAAGGCAATACTAGAGCCACCCCTAGCACGTTAAATACCACATGGGCATACGCTGTCTGTTTCGCCGCATATCCGCCGGATACAGCAGCCATGACAGCTGTAATGCATGTCCCGATATTGGATCCGAGTACGACGCTCATCGCCTGTGTCAGTCCGATAATCCCTTCATTCATAAAACTCATCAAAATGCCGATACAGACAGAACTGGAGTGAATGATGGCAGTTAACACCATCCCGATGAGCAAAGCGGACCAGTTTGAATCGTTAACATGGTATAGAACGTCGGCTCCCGTTTTCAGCTTCGTCAGCGGCCCGGCAAGGTGGCTGAATCCGCTGATGCAAAAGAAGATGATGCCCAGTCCAAGGAAGCTTGTTCCCAGCTGTTTCAAAGGATACCTGCCAGTCAGAAAAAACAATAAACCTCCTATTAAAAGAACCCAAATCAAAATATCCATTTTGATAGCAATAAATTCAGTTGTAAAAGTAGAGCCAACATTCGTCCCCAGAATCATCGGTATTGTACGCTTAAAAGAAAGAACGCCCGCACTTACAAAGCCGATGACAATGACCATAAAAGCTGAACTGCTCTGAAGTATCCCCGTAAATACAATACTGATAAGAAACGCTTTTAACGGATGGTCCGTAAATAAAAGCAAACGTTCTTCAATTTTTGAGTACGCCATTGAAATTAAGCCCTTTCGAAGCATGTTCATGCCTGCGAGAAAGAATAATATAAGAGCAGTAAAGCTAATCAGAATTAACATCCTATTCACCAACCCCTTTCTATCATTATATAGACAGGCAGTCGCACTCATGACGGAAAAGTGAACTCACTTAGTTGACCTGACTGATGGCTTATATTATAATGTCAAAGTACATGTTTATATGTGTAACTTAAAGGTAGTCGATTGGTGTATTCGGAGGGAGGGAAAGAGAATGTCAAAAACGGTCGTTAGAAAAAACGAATCGCTTGAAGATGCTCTTCGTCGCTTCAAACGCAGTGTATCAAAGACAGGTACTTTGCAAGAAGCAAGAAAGCGTGAATTTTATGAAAAACCTAGCGTAAAGCGCAAGAAAAAGTCTGAAGCTGCTAGAAAACGCAAATTCTAAAAGAGGGTGGATTTATGAGTCTTCTTGAGCGTCTCAACCAGGATATGAAGCTGTATATGAAAAACCGTGAGAAAGACAAACTGACTGTCGTTCGAATGGTTAAGGCTTCACTTCAAAATGAAGCAATTAAGCTTAAGAAAGACAGTTTGACCGAGGATGAGGAACTCACTGTCCTTTCTCGTGAACTTAAGCAACGTAAAGACTCCCTCCAGGAATTTTCAAACGCTAATCGTTTAGATTTAGTAGATAAAGTTCAAAAAGAGCTGGACATTTTAGAAGTTTATTTACCTGAGCAGCTGTCAGAAGAAGAGCTGCGTACAATCGTAAATGAAACCATCGCGGAGGTCGGTGCGAGCTCAAAAGCGGACATGGGCAAAGTGATGGGGGCAATTATGCCTAAAGTAAAAGGTAAAGCTGACGGAAGTTTAATTAATAAGCTTGTGAGCAGTCAACTGTCTTAAATGGCAAAGAAAAGGACATCTTTCTAAGAGAGATGTCTTTTTTTATACATAAAAAAATGAAACCTTTGATACATTTGTTACGTATGAAGAGAAGGCACTTATTATAAAAGGAAGGAGGGATACACCGCCCTTGCTTCAAATCAAAGGATTCCGTGCTGCTCTTTTGAGTATATTTTTGCTTTCTTTATTAGGCGTACAACTGAACGCAAAAGCAGAAAAACAAACTGTTTATGTGATTCCGGTTGAAAAAAATGTCGAACAGGGTCTCGCCTCGTTTTTGTCCCGTTCGTTACAAGACGCAAAGGATGCACATGCAGACCATATTATTCTTGATATCAATACCCCGGGGGGATTGGTCAAATCTGCTATTGATATGGCCGATTTGATAACCGAAAGCGAGATCCCCGTAACTGCATATGTCAACAAACGCGCGTTGTCTGCTGGTGCATATATTGCACTTCAAGCAGATCACATTTATATGGCGCCTGGCGGAAAAATGGGAGCCGCCGCGATTGTTGATGGCCAAGGCAATGCCGCTGACCAAAAAGCTCAATCACTTTGGCTGGCAGAGATGGAAGATGCCGCAGTGAAAAATAACCGCGATCCAAAATATGCGCTCGCAATGGCTGACCCAGATATAGATGCCAAGGAAGTCGGCGCGCCTAAGGGAGATCTGCTGACACTTAACGCAGACAAGGCAATTGAGATAGGGTATTCAGAAGGCACTGCTGACAATTTGTCCACGCTCGTAAAGAAGCTTGGGTTCGAAAAGGCGCAGATCAGCTACGCAAAGGAGAGCTTTGCGGAAAAGTCAGCAAGGTGGCTGACGAATCCGGTCATTGTCCCTATTCTGCTGACAATCGCTTTTTTAGGTCTGACGGTGGAGCTTTTTTCACCGGGTGTCGGCCTCCCTGGAACGGCTGGACTTATTGCGTTATTGCTGTTCTTTTACGGGCATCTTGCAGCCGGCCTTGCCGGGTATGAGACGGTTCTCCTCTTTATAGCAGGGGTGATCCTCATCCTGCTTGAGATTTTTCTTCCCGGAGGAATCATTGGATTACTGGGCTTGGGAGCGATTATTGCGAGCCTGTTTTTAGCCGCGGGGAGCTTCACTGTCATGGCGGTTTCTCTCTTGATCGCCTCAGCTGTTTCGATTACAGCTTTTATTTTACTGACAAGGGTGTTGGGAAAGCGTATGAAATTCTTTAAGAAATTGATATTAAATGATTCTACAAATACGGAGAGCGGCTACGTTTCAAATCAAACGCGCACGGACTTAATGGGAAAAGTGGGTATAACCTTTACACCGCTGCGTCCTTCCGGTACCGTCATTATTGATGATGAACGCCTTGACGTCGTTTCAGAGGGATCGTTTACAGAAAAAGATAAGAAAGTAAAGGTGATTAAAGTAGAAGGCTCCCGCATTGTCGTGCGAGAAATTTAAACAGAAACGAGGAGAATAGATATGGATCCATCAACACTTATGATTCTGGCTATTATCGTAGTAGGGATCATTGTTTTAGCTGTATTTTTTACATTTGTGCCTGTGATGCTATGGATTTCAGCATTAGCAGCCGGAGTTAGAATCAGCATTTTCACTCTTGTGGGGATGAGGCTTCGCCGCGTCATTCCGAATCGGGTTGTTAACCCGCTGATTAAAGCGCATAAAGCCGGACTCGACGTTGGAACAAACCAGCTTGAAAGCCACTATCTTGCCGGAGGAAACGTTGACAGAGTTGTCAATGCTCTGATCGCTGCTCAGCGAGCCAACATTGAACTCACATTCGAACGCTGTGCTGCTATTGATCTTGCCGGCCGTGACGTATTGGAAGCCGTGCAGATGAGTGTTAACCCTAAGGTGATTGAAACACCATTTATTGCCGGTGTTGCCATGGACGGGATTGAAATGAAAGCGAAAGCGAGAATCACAGTAAGAGCGAATATCGAACGCCTCGTCGGGGGAGCAGGGGAAGAAACCATTGTAGCCCGTGTCGGCGAAGGGATTGTCTCTACAATCGGTTCATCAGATAATCATAAAAAAGTGCTTGAAAACCCTGATATGATTTCTCAGACAGTCCTTGGAAAAGGATTGGACTCAGGAACTGCGTTTGAAATTCTCTCCATTGATATTGCAGATGTAGATATCGGCAAAAACATCGGTGCAATTTTACAAACCGATCAGGCCGAGGCTGATAAAAACATCGCGCAGGCAAAAGCGGAAGAACGACGTGCGATGGCTGTCGCTCAAGAACAGGAAATGCGCGCCCGCGTAGAAGAAATGCGCGCGAAAGTGGTAGAAGCCGAAGCGGAAGTGCCGCTTGCGATGGCAGAAGCTTTACGTGAAGGGAATATTGGCGTCATGGACTACATGAATATCAAAAACATCGATGCTGACACAGAAATGCGTGATTCATTCGGCAAACTGACGAAAGATTCGTCTGATGAAGACCGCAAATCATAATCTCTCTAAGAAGGGAGAACTCTGATGGAAGATATACTGACCAATCCGCTTATTATTGCAGCGATTATCGGAATCATTTCTGCGATTTTCGGCAAAAAGAACAAAGAAGAAAAGCAAAACAACCAAAAAAGAAAAAAAACTCAACACGTGCAATCTGCTTCTCCTCAAAAGAAGCAGTCAAAAGAAGACGCCCCTGCACCTATCCCTAACCGTATGGAACAGGCAAGACGGGAAGCGGAAGAAAGACGCAGGGAAACAGCAAGAAACTTGAAAGGGCTGGAACGAGATCTTGCTGCTGCCAAACAAAAAACAGTATACACAAAACAAAAAATGCTTCAGGTGAATAAAGACACCGTCGTACAGGGGATCGTTCTAGGAGAGGTGTTCGGACCTCCACGGGCGAAAAAACCTCACCGTACGATGCGCCCGGCCCGTAAAAATTAAAGTGTTAGAACCTCCTTTCAAATCATACATATGAGATGAAAGGGGGTTCTTTTTGTATGGGGCAAAGAAAGAATCGTATGAAAGCTTGGCTGACAAGAGCATTGGAAATTCCCCCGGACGTTATGATGGATCTGCCGAGGATTACAATGGTTGGCAGACTTCATATCTACATAGAAAACCACAGAGGTCTTTTGCTTTTCAGTGAGAATGAAGTGAGGCTTATGCTGAAGCAGGGCCAGTGCATCATATCTGGTAAAAATTTTGTCATCAAGGCGATTCTTCCGGAAGAGATACTTTTGGAGGGTACGATTGATGTCGTTCGATATGTTGAGTCATAAAGCCGAGGGGGAAATGTTGTGAAAAATAAATGGCTGTCTTTTTTTTCGGGTAAGGTCCAGCTTGAATTGACGGGAAGAGGGATTGAGCGGCTCCTTAATGAATGCACAAGACAGGGGATTCCGGTCTTTCATGTCAAAAAAAAGAAAGAAGCCGTATCGTTATATATACAGCTTCAGGATGTACATGCCTTTCGGCGGGTGAGAAGTAAATTTAAATGTAAAGCCCGATTTATCAATCGGAAGGGTTTTCCCTTCCTGTTGCTGAAATCAAAGCTGAATATAGGGTTTACGATCGGTTTTGCGATTTTTTTCATCCTTTTGTTTTTGCTGTCCAATATGGTGTGGAAAATTGATGTGACAGGCGCTAAGCCTGAAACAGAACATCAAATGAGGCAGCATCTTAATGAAATCGGCGTCAAAAAGGGCCGTCTGCAGTTTTTAATGATGTCGCCCGAAAAAATACAGAAATCATTAACCAATGGAATAGACAATATCACTTGGGTCGGAGTTGATCTGAAGGGGACGACCATTCACATGAAAGTTGTGGAGAAAAATGAGCCCGAAAAAGAAAAGTATGTTAGCCCGCGCAATATTGTCGCCAAAAAGAAAGCAACCATTACGAGAATGTTTGTGCAAAAAGGACAGCCCATGGCTGCCATACACGATCATGTTGAAAAGGGTCAGCTGCTTGTTTCGGGACTGATCGGCAGCGAAGACCATCAGCAAGAAGTTGCCTCAAAAGCAGAAATTTACGGAGAAACCTGGTATAGATCAGAAGTGACAGTCCCGCTTGAAACATTATTTAACGTCTATACGGGCAAAGTAAGGACAAAGCACAAGCTTTCTTTTGGTTCTTTGGCAATCCCGATCTGGGGGATGACGTTTAAAAAAGAGGAATTGAAGCATCCAAAAACAGAACAAGAAAAGCATTCGCTTCATTTTCTCGGATTTAAGCTCCCTGTATCCTATGTCAAAGAGCAAACGAGAGAAAGTGAAGAGGCTTTACGAAAATATACGAAAGAAGAAGCAATTCAAGAAGGCATTAAATTGGGTAAACAGGATGTAGAGGATAAAATAGGCGAAAACGGCGAGGTGAAAAGTGAAAAAGTTTTGCACCAGACTGTTGAGAATGGTAAAGTAAAGTTGATTATTCTCTACCAAGTTATAGAAGATATCGTTCAAACCACACCTATTGTCAGGGAGACTGAAGAATGACAGAACATTTACTTGCGATGAATCAAAAACTGAAAAACCCGGACGAGGCGCTTTCACTCTTCGGGAACCAAGATTCTTTTTTGAAATTGATGGAGAAAGATCTGAATGTAAATATCATTACGCGCGGCGAGACGATTTATGTTTCAGGCGATGATGAATCGTTTCAGATTGCAGACAGGCTGCTGGGATCGCTCCTCGCTTTAATTCGCAAGGGGATAGAGATCTCTGAACGTGATGTGATTTACGCCATCAAAATGGCAAAGAAGAATGAACTTGAATACTTTGAAAGCATGTATGAAGAAGAAATTACAAAAAACGCAAAAGGCAAATCAATCCGTGTAAAAACAATGGGACAGCGGGAATACGTGGCCGCTATGAAGCGGAATGACCTTGTATTCGGCATTGGTCCGGCGGGAACCGGGAAAACGTACCTGGCTGTCGTAAAAGCAGTCCATGCTTTAAAAAACGGACATATCAAAAAAATCATTTTAACAAGACCTGCCGTGGAAGCTGGTGAAAGCCTTGGTTTTCTCCCAGGTGACCTAAAAGAAAAAGTAGATCCTTATTTGCGCCCGCTGTATGACGCTCTCCATGATGTGCTTGGGGCAGATCATACAGAACGTCTGATGGAAAGAGGCATCATTGAAATTGCTCCGCTCGCATATATGAGGGGACGGACGCTCGATGATGCTTATGTTATACTTGATGAAGCACAGAATACCACGCCTGCTCAAATGAAAATGTTTTTGACGAGACTGGGTTTTGGCTCTAAAATGATCATTACAGGTGACGTTAGCCAAATTGATCTGCCGAAAGGCGTCAAATCGGGACTTGCAGTAGCGAAGGAGATGCTGAAAGGAATAGACGGCATTTCTATGATTGAGCTAGACCAGACAGACGTGGTCAGACATCCGCTTGTTGCGAAAATTATTGAAGCATACGATAAGCAAAATTAATGCTGAATGACCCGATCGCGCGTTATCGGGTCATTTTTATGATTGCTTATGGGCTTGATGTTTCAAGAGGAGGTTCTTGTGTTGAAAAAGAAGGCTAAGACCAAAAGCAGCTCAAAAAAATGGAGCAGTTTTAAAAATGCCCGCTCCATGCATGTACTGCTGTATCTTCTGCTGGCTGCCATTATGTTTGCTTTGCTCTTTGTACATGTTAAGCCGGAAACACTTGATTTAGACCTGTTTTCAGTCAGCGACAAGACCATTTACGCTCCGGCAACCGTAGAAGATCAAAAAGCCACAGAGGAAAAAAAGCAAGCCGCTGAGGACGCGGTTGAAGATCAATATACATTAAAAAAAGAATATACAGACAATCGGATTGACCTTGTGTCATCAATATTCGACAGTATTAGTGAAGTGAAAAAATCATCGGAAGAAGGCAGCAAATCACCATCGGAAAAATCAATGGTCAAATCCGTAAAGGATAAATTGACGTCAGATGTGAATGATTCCATATCCGAGGATTCCATCAAGACATTGCTGAAAGCAGACAGTGAAGACTTTTCTTTTGTCAGAGATACGGTCATTACCGCAGTAAATACGGTCATGAGCAGTGAAATCCCTTCGGATAAACTATCTGATGCAAAGGATAAGGTAGAAAAAGAGCTAAAGAGCAATTCTATTCCGTCTAAATACTTGGGAGCCGCGACAGAAATCGGGCGTTTTGCTATTATTCCGAATTACGTCTTCGATCCGAAAGCAACAGAGGCAAAACGGCAGGAAGCCTCAGATAATGTCCAGCAGGTTCAAATCAAACAGGGACAAGTGCTCGTGGAAGAAAATGACCTCATTGATCGGGAAGTGTACAGGAAACTTGAGCTGACCGGGTTATTAAATAACTCAAATCTCTTTAAACCGATCAGCGGGCTATTGATTATGATCGGACTTTTCATTGCAACACTTGTATATTATTTTGAAAAACAGAAACAAAATCTGAAGTTTAAAAATCAATCCATTCTGTTATTCTCGATTATCACAACACTTTTGCTTGTGATCATGGAGGTTGTCAGTTTGTTTCAGAAGATGGAGTATAATAATATCGGCTATCTGGTCCCCATTGCGGCCGGCGCCATCTTAATCAAACTGCTGATGAATGAACGCATTGCCATTTTGGGAAGTATCATTCTTGCGATTTGCGGAAGTATGATGTTTAATCAGGGTGTGACAGGAACATTCAATTATGTCATAGGGATTTATTATTTGATCAGCGGCATTTCAGGTGTATTATTTTTAGGAAAACACAATGCAAGATCAAAGATTTTGCAGACCGGACTTTTCGTGGCGTTTATTAATATGGTTGTCGTTCTATCCTTATTATTGATCCAGAACACTGCGCTTTCGGGTCTTGAAATCGGCACGTTAATGCTCATGGGGGTTGTGTCGGGGTTTGCTTCATCTGTATTGATCATCGGCCTGATGCCGTTTTTTGAGACGGGCTTTGGCATTTTATCCACCATGAGGCTGCTCGAGCTGTCTAATCCTAACCATCCGCTATTGCGCAAAATACTGACGGAAACACCAGGTACATATCATCACAGTGTAATGGTTGCCAATTTATCAGAGGCAGCCTGTGAAGCGGTTGGGGCTAATGGTTTGCTTGCAAGAGTCGGCGCATATTATCACGATCTCGGAAAAACAAAGCGCCCGCAATATTTTATTGAAAACCAAATGAATATTGACAATCCGCATGACAAGCTGTCACCTCAGTTGAGTAAAAATATTATTATCTCGCATACGACAGACGGTGCGAATATGCTGAGAAGCTATAAATTTCCGAAAGAGCTTGTCGATATTGCTGAGCAGCATCATGGAACCTCGCTTTTAAAGTTTTTTTACTATAAAGCGAAGGAAAAAGGCGACCAGATTACAGAGGAAGAGTTCCGTTATCCGGGGCCGAAGCCGCAGTCAAAGGAAGCCGCAATTATATCAGTGGCCGACAGTGTTGAAGCGGCCGTCAGATCCATGCATAATCCCAATCCTGAACGAATTGAAAAGCTTGTCCGGGGTATTATATCCGATAAGCTTCAGGACGGACAGTTCAGTGAATGCGATTTGACATTTAAAGAGCTGGATACAATCGCAAAAACGCTCTGTGCAACATTAAAAGGAATTTTCCACTCCCGGATTGAATATCCGGAGGCTACTAAGAAGGTGAAATAGATGAGTTTACTGATTGATATCGTTGATGAAACGGGAAGCGTCTCAGAAGAGATGCTCAAAGAAGTAGAAAATCTGCTTCAATTTGCCGCTGAGCGTGAAGGCGTTCAGGACCAGGCTGAAGTTTCTGTCACGATTGTTTCCAATGATGACATACATCAGATTAACAAAGAATACCGGGGAAAGGATGCTCCGACAGATGTCATCTCATTTGCTCTTGAAGAAGAGGGAGAAGGCGAGATCGAAATCGTGGGCGCTGAAATGCCTCCGGTTTTAGGTGATATTATCATCAGTGCCGATCGCACAAGAGAGCAGGCAGAGGAGTATAATCATTCTTTTAAAAGAGAGCTCGGATTTCTAGCTGTACACGGATTTCTGCACCTTTTAGGATATGACCATATGACGAAAGAGGAAGAAGAGGAGATGTTTACTAAGCAAAAGGAATTGCTGGACGCTTATGGACTCAAAAGATCATAGAAATGAGCTGAAGCGATTCTTCAAAAGCTTCGTGCATGCAGGCCGGGGCATCTGGGAAACAGCGCGGACGGAGCGGAATTTCCAATTTCATGCCGCAGCCGCCTGCGCTGTTCTCATTTGCGGCTTCCTTGTAGAGCTCAGCATGATTGAGTGGATGATTATATTCCTTTTGATTGGCGGTATGTTTTCGCTTGAGCTTTTAAATACAGCCATTGAACATACGGTTGATTTAATAACTGACAAACATCACCCTCTTGCTAAAGCGGCCAAGGACGCTGCCGCCGGGGCTGTTTGCGTTTTTGCCGTGATTTCGTGTATCATTGGTTTACTTATTTTTTTGCCAAAGCTGTAATGGCTGAAAATTCTTACATTTATTTTACATTTTTAGAAATGGGCGTGAAAAAAAGCGCGCGATTATGTAAAATATAAAGTGATAGCGGTACCATTATAGGTAAGAGAGGAATGTACACATGAACAGACAAGAATTAATAACAGAAGCTTTAAAAGCGCGTGATATGGCATATGCGCCGTATTCCAAATTCCAAGTAGGAGCCGCTCTTCTTACCAAGGATGGAAAAGTGTACAGAGGCTGCAACATTGAGAACGCGGCATACAGCATGTGCAATTGCGCCGAGCGTACTGCTTTATTTAAAGCTGTTTCTGAAGGGGATACAGAGTTTCAGATGCTGGCCGTTGCGGCTGACACCCCTGGACCGGTATCTCCGTGCGGAGCCTGCCGCCAGGTGATTTCTGAGCTTTGCACAAAAGACGTTATTGTCGTACTAACTAATTTACAAGGACAAATAAAAGAAATGACTGTGGAAGAATTATTGCCAGGCGCATTTTCATCGGAGGATTTACATGACGAACGAAAGCTTTAAATCAGGATTTGTATCCATTATTGGAAGACCAAACGTAGGAAAATCTACATTTTTGAACAGAGTCATTGGACAAAAAATCGCGATCATGAGCGATAAGCCCCAAACGACGAGAAACAAGGTGCAAGGAGTACTGACGACAGGCACATCACAAACCATTTTTATTGACACACCAGGGATTCATAAACCTAAGCATAAACTTGGGGACTTTATGATGAAAGTGGCGCAAAATACATTAAAAGAAGTCGATTTGATCTTGTTTATGATCAATGCTGAGGAAGGCTACGGGAAGGGCGACGAATTTATCATTGAGAAATTGCAGACGATGTCTACGCCTGTATTCTTAATCGTAAACAAAATTGATAAAATTCACCCCGACCAATTGCTTCTGCTAATTGACGAATACCGCAAACGTTATCCTTTTAAGGAAATTGTTCCGATTTCTGCTTTAGAAGGAAATAACATCGAAACATTGCTCGCTCAGATTGAAGCGTATTTGCCGGAAGGGCCGCAATTCTATCCGAGTGACCAGGTAACTGACCACCCTGAACGATTTATCATTTCTGAATTAATCAGGGAAAAGGTGCTGCATTTGACGAGAGAAGAAATCCCGCACAGCATTGCGGTGGCCATCGAATCCATCAAAGGGCAGGACAACGGTTCTGTGCACGTAGCGGCAACGATTGTGGTCGAGCGGGATTCCCAGAAAGGCATCGTGATCGGTAAAAAAGGAAGCCTTCTAAAAGAGGTTGGAAAAAGAGCGAGAGCGGATATTGAAGCACTGTTGGGCTCCCGTGTCTACCTTGAATTGTGGGTGAAAGTGCAGAAAGACTGGCGTAATAAAATGTCCCAGCTTCGCGATTTTGGCTTTAAAGAGGACGAATATTAATCTCTTGCTGTGTGTGTCATTATCTCACAGGAACAGGGATACATTAGCAAATTTTGTTTAACATGAAATGGAGGACATCTGGTCAAGATAAAGGTAAGAATTTGGAGTTTAGGTAAGCTAGTTTAACTACAGAAAGGTGGGTTTCTTGTGTTGAATTTTACCTGGAACGTATTTTCTCAAACAGGAAATGTTGATACGTATCTTCTTTTTAAAGAACTGGAAAAAGAGAACATGGAAAGACCCGAAGAACTAGAAGATGAGCTAGCCCGATTTGATTATCCAATTTTATAAACCTCTTGGCCGCTCCTGCTTGAGGAAGGTGCGGAAATGCTGACAAAATGTGAAGGAATCGTTCTTCGCACAAATGATTACGGAGAGACGAATAAAATCGTAACATTACTGACAAGAGAACACGGAAAAATAGGTGTTATGGCACGAGGCGCCAAAAAACCGAACAGCCGTTTATCAGCAGTCAGCCAGCCCTTTTTGTATGGTTCTTTCTTAATGCAAAAAACATCGGGCCTCGGAACGCTTCAGCAGGGGGAAATGATCCTCAGCATGAGAGGCATCAGGGAAGACTTGTTTTTAACAGCATATGCTGCCTATATTGCTGAGTTAGTCGACAGAGGCACAGAAGAAAAAAAGCCAAATCCTTATTTATTTGAATTCATACTAGAATCATTAAAACAGCTGAATGAAGGAACAGATCCGGATGTTATCACCTTCATTGTTCAAATGAAGATGCTCGGTGTCATGGGCCTGTATCCTGAGCTGAATCATTGTGTACATTGTAAAAGCCAAGACGGAACCTTTCATTTCTCTGTTCGTGATAATGGTTTTATATGCCACCGCTGTTTTGAAAAAGATCCTTACAGAATACCGATTAAACCGCAAACGGCAAGGCTGTTAAGACTCTTTTACTATTTTGATCTGTCGAGACTCGGCAATGTGTCCTTAAAAGAGGAAACAAAAGCTGAATTAAAGCAAGTGATTGATTTATATTACGAAGAATATTCGGGATTGTATTTAAAATCAAAGCGCTTTTTAGATCAAATGGAAAGCATGAAACATCTTATGGGTGAAAACAAAAGTTGACATTTGGTCCATCTTTTTATATGATCATTTATTATAAAATATGTTGCAGTGAGAGAAAGAAGTACTTGCGTTTACCTCATGAAAGCGACCTTAGGGCGGTGTAAGCTAAGGATGAGCACGCAACGAAAGGCATTCTTGAGCAATTTTAAAAAAAGAGGCTGGGATTTTGTTCTCAGCAACTAGGGTGGAACCGCGGGAGAACTCTCGTCCCTATGTTTGCGGCTGGCAAGCATAGAGACGGGAGTTTTTTGGTTGCTGCCGCAGTCAACTTATGAAAGAAAAGTGGAGGTGCTTGAAATGAATATTCAAGACATGATTCTAACCTTGCAAAAGCATTGGTCCAGTCAGGGCTGTGTGCTTATGCAGGCTTACGATGTAGAAAAAGGAGCCGGCACGATGAGCCCGTATACATTTTTGCGCAGTATCGGCCCTGAACCGTGGAAAGTGGCTTATGTAGAGCCTTCCAGACGTCCTGCAGACGGCCGCTACGGGGAGAACCCGAACAGACTGTATCAGCATCATCAGTTTCAGGTCATTATTAAACCGTCTCCTGATAACATTCAAGAGTTGTATTTGGATTCCTTGCGTGCTCTTGGAATTGATCCGCTTGAGCACGATATTCGCTTTGTTGAAGACAACTGGGAGAATCCGTCTTTAGGCTGCGCGGGTCTAGGCTGGGAAGTTTGGCTTGACGGAATGGAAATAACACAATTTACGTATTTCCAGCAGGTCGGAGGATTAGAGTGTAAACCCGTTTCTGTAGAGATTACGTATGGAATTGAGCGTCTCGCGTCTTATATCCAGGATAAAGAAAACGTGTTTGACTTGGAATGGACGTCAGGGTTTACAGTAAAAGATTTATTCATGATGGCCGAATATGAGCATTCTGTTTATACGTTTGAAACATCAGACGTCGATATGCTGTTCCAATTGTTCAGCACATATGAAAAAGAAGCGATCAAGCAAATGGATAACGGACTTGTTCATCCAGCATATGACTATGTGCTGAAATGCTCGCACACCTTCAATCTGCTTGACGCCAAAGGTGCGATCTCTGTTACCGAGCGGACGGGCTATATCGCAAGAGTGCGGAATTTAGCTAGAAAAGTAGCAAAAACCTATTATGAGGAACGAGAAAAACTAGGGTTCCCAATGCTTAAAGGGGAGGGTTCTTCTCATGAGTAAACAGGATTTACTTTTAGAGATCGGATTAGAGGAAATGCCGGCGCGCTTTTTGAATGAAAGCATGGTTCAGCTTGGCGACAAGCTGACAGGCTGGCTTAAAGAAAAAAATATTACTCACGGTGAAGTGAAACTCTTCAATACACCGAGACGTCTTGCTGTGTTCGTTAAGGATGTCGCAGAAAAGCAGGATGATATAAAAGAAGAAGCAAAAGGGCCTGCGAAAAAAATTGCCCTTGATGCGGACGGGAACTGGACAAAAGCGGCAATCGGCTTTTCAAAAGGCCAAGGCGCGAATGTGGAAGACCTGTACATTAAAGAAGTAAAAGGCATAGAGTATGTATTCGTGCAAAAATTCCAAGCCGGCCAAGAAACGAAGTCGCTTCTGCCGGAACTGAGCGGTTTAATTACAAGCTTGCATTTCCCGAAAAACATGCGCTGGGGAAATGAAGATTTGCGTTATATCCGACCGATCAAATGGATTGTCGCATTATTTGGACAGGATGTCATTCCATTTTCGATCACAAACGTTGAGTCTGGACGGACAACACAGGGACATCGTTTCCTCGGACATGAAGTGTCAATTGAATCACCTTCAGCTTATGAAGAGCAGCTCAAAGGGCAGCATGTTATTGCTGATCCTAGCGTCCGAAAGCAAATGATTCAATCTCAGCTGGAAACAATGGCTGATGAAAACAATTGGAGCATTCCAGTTGACGAAGACCTTCTTGATGAAGTGAATCATTTAGTAGAATACCCGACAGCTCTTTACGGTTCATTTGAATCCGAGTTTCTGTCAATTCCTGAAGAAGTGCTTGTCACAACAATGAAAGAGCATCAGCGCTACTTCCCTGTCAAAGACAAAAACGGTGACCTGCTGCCTCACTTTATCACAGTCCGAAACGGCAACAGCCACGCGATTGAAAATGTGGCCCGAGGCAATGAAAAAGTGCTGCGCGCACGTTTATCTGATGCTTCATTCTTCTACAAGGAAGATCAGAAACTAAACATTGATGCAAATGTGAAGAAGCTTGAAAATATCGTTTTCCATGAAGAGCTTGGTTCTCTTGCTGATAAGGTTAGAAGAGTCACATCAATCGCAGAGAAACTTGCCGTTCGTCTTCAGGCTGATGAAGATACATTAAAACATGTGAAACGGGCTGCTGAAATTTCTAAATTCGACCTTGTGACGCATATGATATATGAATTCCCTGAACTTCAAGGAATTATGGGCGAAAAGTATGCGAGAATGCTTGGCGAAGATGAAGCTGTGGCTGCGGCAGTTAATGAACATTATATGCCTAGATCAGCGGGCGGAGAAACGCCTTCTACTTTCACCGGAGCTGTTGTAGCAATGGCGGATAAGCTTGACACAATCGCTTCATTCTTCTCTATCGGCGTAATTCCGACCGGTTCCCAGGACCCTTACGGACTGCGCCGCCAAGCAAGCGGTATTGTTGCGATTCTTCTTGACCGCAACTGGGGAATTTCATTTGAAGAGCTGCTAACTTTCGTACAAACCGATAAAGAAAATGAACTGCTGGATTTCTTCACTCAGCGCTTGAAATATGTCTTGAATGCTGAACAAATCAGACATGATGTCATTGACGCCGTGCTGGAAAGCTCTGAGCTTGAGCCGTACTCTGCGCTGCATAAAGCACAAGTACTGGAGCAAAAGCTTGGTGCACCTGGTTTTAAGGAAACAGCCGAAGCGTTAGGCCGAGTGATCTCTATCAGCAAAAAAGGAGTCCGCGGAGACATTCAGTCTGATCTGTTTGAAAATGAATACGAAGCAAAACTGTTTGATGCCTACCAAACAGCGAAGCAAAATCTGCAGGAAAACTTCAGCAAAAAAGATTATGAGGCGGCGCTTGCTTCACTTGCAGCCTTAAAAGAACCGATCGATGCTTACTTCGATCATACAATGGTTATAGCGGATAATGAGTCATTAAAGGCAAATCGTTTAGCGCAAATGGTAAGCTTGGCGGATGAGATCAAGTCCTTTGCGAATATGAATGCCCTTATTGTAAAATAAAGAGAGAAAAGGCGGTTGCTGTGTGATCGGTAATCGTCTTTTCCCCATTTATAAGTTTTTTGTTTGATTACAAGATATTTACGTTATAATATGGATTATTATTTCTTTACATAGCTATGAAGTGAAAAGGTGGTGAGTACGATCGAACTAAATAAACGGCAAGAACATATTTTGCAGATTGTAAAAGAAAACGGGCCGATTACAGGGGAGCATATTGCAGAAAAGCTGAACCTAACCAGGGCGACATTGCGCCCGGATTTAGCCATACTCACCATGTCAGGATTCCTCGAGGCGCGCCCGAGAGTCGGTTATTTCTATACGGGAAAAACCGGCACGCAGCTTTTGGCGGATAAACTCAAAAAGCTTCAGGTGAAAGACTTTCAATCTATCCCCGTAGTGATTCACGAAAACGTTTCTGTGTACGATGCGATTTGCACCATGTTTTTAGAAGATGTAGGTACTCTGTTTGTGGTGGACCGCGATGCTGTTTTAGTCGGGGTGCTTTCACGAAAAGACTTGCTCAGAGCGAGCATTGGCCAGCAGGAGCTTACATCGGTCCCTGTTCACATCATCATGACAAGGATGCCGAACATTACGGTGTGCAGACGCGAGGATTATGTGATGGACATTGCAAAGCACTTAATAGAAAAACAAATTGATGCACTTCCTGTCATCAAAGACACCGATAAAGGCTTTGAAGTGATCGGCAGAGTGACAAAAACAAATATGACCAAAATACTTGTCAGTTTATCTGAAAATGAAATCCTATAAGATTGCAAACTAACGGGGGGATAATATGAATAACCGCATCATCTATGTTGTATCGGATTCCGTCGGTGAAACGGCTGAATTGGTAGTGAAAGCAGCACTCAGCCAATTTAACGGATCGGCGGATGATACTCATGTAAGAAGAATTCCTTATGTTGAAGATATAGGCACTATCAATGAAGTGATTTCACTTGCAAAGGCAGACGGGGGCATTATCTGTTTTACACTCGTGGTGCCGGAAATCAGAGAATATTTGATAGCCGAAGCGGAAAAAGCAAATGTTTTATATTATGATATTATCGGCCCGTTGATTGATAAAATGGAAACAGCCTACGGTTTAACAGCGAAATACGAACCGGGGCGGGTGCGCCAACTTGATGAAGATTATTTCAAAAAAGTGGAGGCCATCGAGTTTGCAGTTAAATACGATGATGGACGTGATCCAAGAGGGATTTTAAAAGCTGATATCGTTTTGATCGGCGTGTCAAGAACGTCTAAAACACCGCTGTCTCAATATCTCGCACACAAACGCCTGAAGGTTGCCAATGTTCCGATTGTACCAGAGGTTGATCCGCCGGAAGAACTCTTTAACGTTGATCCGAAAAAATGCATCGGTTTAAAGATTAGCCCTGATAAACTGAATCATATCAGAAAAGAACGCTTAAAATCACTCGGGCTTAATGATAAAGCGATTTATGCAAATATCAATAGAATCAAAGAGGAACTCGAGTATTTTGAAAAGATTGTGGATCGGATCGGCTGCCAGGTTGTTGATGTTTCAAATAAAGCGGTTGAGGAAACAGCAAATATTATCCATCATCTCAAAACAAAAAACATATAACTCAGGACGCTCTATCCTGGGTTTTTGGCTGTGCCAAAAGGGAATAATGAAAAACAATAGCATCTTTGTGAAGTTTGTATTATAATAAAAAATTGTGATAAAATGATTAATTTTAGGTTTAAGGATCGTGTGATACGAATAAACTATTATGGGTAAGATGTCAAGAATTTCTCCCGGAAATTTTTCGACAAATTCATATACATCCACAATAATAAAGGATGTGCGATTTTGCTTGCTTTTATGCAGGAGTTTAATGGAGGGATGGAGAATTACTCTTCTTAATGAACAAGAAAAGACGATTTTTGTCGATGCTGATGCTTGTCCGGTAAAAGATGAAATTTTACAAACAGCATCCGAGTATGAAGTTCAAGTTCTTTTTGTCGCTTCATTTGAACATTATCAGCTTTCCAGAAGCAATGAAGAAAAATGGAAGTATGTTGATCCTCATAAAGAAGCTGCTGATTTATATATCGCAAATCACGTAAAACCGGGAGATATCGTTGTGACGCAGGACATCGGATTAGCATCTCTGCTGTTGAACAGAAATGTCTCTGTTATGTCGGAAAGAGGTCGTCTTTACAAAGAAGACACGATTGATTTTGCTCTAGAGGGCCGTCATTTTTCCGGCAAACAAAGAAGAAAAGGCGTATATGCCAAAGGGCCTAAAAAATTGAATAAAGAAGATCGAGAACGATTTATTGCACTGCTGCAAAAAATCCTGTCGAACGATGAAGGGATTTTGCACTAAAGCATCGAATAATGTACGACGGAGTGTTATAAGATGGGAAATCGGATACCAGATGAAATTGTGGATCAGGTGCAAAAGTCGGCAGATATCGTTGAAGTCATAGGTGATTATGTTCAATTAAAGAAGCAAGGCCGAAACTACTTTGGACTCTGTCCTTTTCATGGAGAAAGCACACCTTCGTTTTCCGTATCGCCCGACAAACAGATTTTTCATTGCTTTGGCTGCGGAGCGGGCGGCAATGTTTTCTCTTTTTTAAGGCAGATGGAAGGCTATTCTTTTGCCGAGTCGGTTTCTCACCTTGCTGACAAATACCAAATTGATTTTCCAGATGATATAACAGTCCATTCCGGAGCCCGGCCAGAGTCTTCTGGAGAACAAAAAATGGCTGAGGCACATGAGCTCCTGAAGAAATTTTACCATCATTTGTTAATAAATACAAAAGAAGGTCAAGAGGCACTGGATTATCTGCTTTCTAGGGGCTTTACGAAAGAGCTGATTGATGAATTTCAGATTGGCTATGCTCTTGATTCTTGGGACTTTATTACGAAATTCCTTGTAAAGAGGGGATTTAGTGAGGCGCAAATGGAAAAAGCGGGTCTCCTGATCAGACGCGAAGACGGAAGCGGATATTTCGACCGCTTCAGAAACCGTGTCATGTTTCCGATCCATGATCATCACGGGGCTGTTGTTGCTTTCTCAGGCAGGGCTCTTGGCAGCCAGCAGCCTAAGTATATGAACAGTCCTGAAACCCCGCTCTTTCATAAAAGTAAACTGCTTTACAATTTTTATAAGGCCCGCATTCATATCAGAAAGCAGGAAAGAGCAGTCTTATTTGAAGGGTTTGCTGATGTCATATCGGCCGTAAGCTCGGGTGTAAAAGAAAGCATAGCCACGATGGGAACGTCTCTTACAGATGATCATGTCAAGATCCTGAGAAGAAACGTCGAAGAAATCATTCTTTGCTATGACTCTGATAAAGCCGGTTATGAAGCCACCTTAAAAGCTTCGGAGCTTCTGCAAAAAAAAGGCTGCAAAGTCAGAGTTGCAATGATTCCTGACGGATTGGACCCTGATGATTACATCAAAAAATTCGGCGGGGAAAAATTTAAAAACGACATTATTGATGCCAGTGTCACCGTAATGGCGTTCAAAATGCAATATTTCCGAAAAGGAAAAAACCTGTCCGATGAAGGCGACCGACTAGCTTACATTAAAGACGTACTGAAAGAAATCAGCACGCTTTCAGGGTCTCTAGAGCAGGAAGTCTATGTAAAGCAGCTTGCTTCAGAGTTTTCGCTTTCACAGGAGTCTTTAACTGAGCAGCTGTCTGTTTTCAGCAAGCAAAACAAACCTGCTGACAATAGCGGTGAAACAAAAACGCGGCGAGCGCATCTGACGACAAAAGCAAGGCAAAAACGTTTGCGTCCGGCGTATGAAAATGCAGAAAGGCTGTTACTCGCTCACATGCTTCGAGATCGGAGCGTCATCAAAAAAGTGATTGACCGGGTAGGGTTTCAATTTAATATTGATGAGCACCGGGCATTAGCCGCCTATCTTTATGCTTTTTATGAAGAGGGAGCCGAGCTGACGCCTCAGCATCTGATGGCCAGGGTGACGGATGATCATATAAGCCAGCTCTTGTCTGATATATTAATGCTTCAGGTTAATCAAGAGCTTAGCGAAGCCGAGTTATCAGATTATGTAAAAAAAGTGTTGAATCAAAGAAATTGGTCAATGATAAAAGAAAAAGAGGCGGAAAGAGCCGAAGCCGAAAGGCAAAAAGATTTTTTAAGAGCTGCTTCTCTGGCTCAAGAAATCGTTACATTGAACCGATCTTTAAAATAACTGGAGAACTGATGAGGAGCATTTATTGGCAATGATTCCTTGCGGAGGAGCAAATAGATCGCTTAACCTCATCATGAATTGTCATTTCATTATTCGCACATTGTTAAAGGCAGTTCACATAGAAAACGCCTGAATGGACCGAATAAGAATCATACCGCTTATAGAATTCGTTGCAAGCTTTGGAAGGAGGGATCCATAATGGCTGATAAACAAACCCACGAGACAGAATTAACATTCGACCAAGTAAAAGAGCAATTAACAGAGTCTGGTAAAAAACGTGGCGTTTTGACATATGAAGAAATTGCTGAGCGTATGTCCAGCTTTGAAATTGAATCAGACCAAATGGATGAGTATTATGAATTTTTAGGTGAACAAGGTGTTGAATTAATTAGTGAGAATGAAGAAACAGAAGATCCTAATATTCAGCAGCTTGCCAAAGCCGAAGAAGAGTTTGACCTTAATGACCTAAGTGTACCGCCTGGTGTTAAAATCAATGACCCAGTTCGTATGTATTTAAAGGAAATCGGTCGGGTTAACCTTCTTTCTGCAAAAGAAGAAATCGCCTACGCTCAAAAGATTGAAGAAGGTGACGAAGAATCTAAACGCAGATTGGCTGAAGCGAACCTGCGGCTTGTTGTCAGTATCGCAAAACGGTATGTCGGACGCGGTATGCTGTTCCTTGACCTGATCCAGGAAGGAAACATGGGACTGATGAAAGCCGTTGAAAAATTTGATTATCGCAAAGGTTATAAATTCAGTACGTATGCTACGTGGTGGATCAGACAGGCGATTACACGCGCCATTGCCGATCAGGCGAGAACGATCCGGATTCCCGTTCATATGGTTGAAACCATTAATAAATTAATCCGTGTGCAGCGTCAATTACTGCAAGACTTAGGCAGAGAACCAACACCTGAAGAAATTGCGGAAGATATGGATTTAACGCCTGAAAAAGTACGCGAAATCTTAAAGATTGCTCAAGAGCCGGTATCGCTGGAAACACCAATCGGTGAAGAGGATGACTCGCACCTTGGTGATTTCATTGAAGACCAAGAAGCAACTTCACCTTCTGACCACGCCGCATACGAGCTATTGAAAGAGCAGCTGGAAGATGTGCTTGATACGTTAACTGATCGTGAAGAAAATGTATTGCGTCTTCGATTCGGTCTTGATGACGGCCGTACAAGAACATTAGAAGAGGTCGGCAAAGTATTTGGAGTAACGAGAGAGCGTATTCGACAAATCGAAGCCAAAGCGTTGCGGAAACTAAGACATCCTAGCAGAAGTAAACGTTTGAAAGATTTCCTCGAATAAGATGGAACGGGTCTTGAAGATCCGTTCTTCTTTTTTTAAAAAGATATATGGATAATATGCCTTTATTTTACTGAAAAATGATGTCATTTGCAAATGGACATTGTGGTGAAAAATTTCAAAATCTAATTCCATATTTTCTATTGTAAGCGTATACAATACATTATACAATAGAATAAAAAGGATATTAGAGATTTAGGCATGTTTCTATTCAATTTTGTATAAAGTGTGAATAAAAAACTTTTGTATAGCAATCCATTTACTTTTTGTAAAAATAAGTTAGAATTAGAAGTGTTTACATAGGGGGAAGGATCAAAAAGGGGGAAGGGAAATGAAATGGAACCCGCTTATTCCATTTTTGCTGATCGCTGTTTTAGGAATTGGTCTAACTTTCTTTTTATCAGTAAAAGGACTTGATGACTCTCGGGAGATTGCGAGCGGAGGAGAAAGCAAATCTGCTGAAAAGAAAGATGCAAACGCTTCACCAGAAGAAATTTACAAGGCAAACTGCATCGCATGCCACGGTGAAAATTATGAAGGTGTTTCGGGTCCTAGCTTAAAAGGTGTAGGGGATAAGAAAAATGTCGCTGAAATTAAAACAAAGATCGAAAAAGGCGGTAATGGAATGCCTTCCGGTCTTGTTCCGGCCGATAAGCTGGATGATATGGCAGAGTGGGTGTCAAAAATTAAATAAAAGAACCATTTTTCTCTTTATACATTCACAGGCCGCCGAGATGTTCTCGACAGCCTTTTATTTTTGACTGCCGCGTGCAGACTCGCATCAAAAGAAATAATCTCAAAATCATTTGCTTCAGCTTGGATTCCGGGCTGATTTTTTATATGATAGTAAAGGAAAAAATGATTGAGAAAAGTTGTGATGACAAGTGAACGAATTAAAATTATCTAAACGATTGCAAACAGTAGCGGAGTACATACCGAATGGAGCGGTGATGGCCGATATCGGCTCTGATCACGCATACCTTCCTTGTTATGCGGTGCTGAATCATAAAGCCAGCGGGGCGATTGCCGGAGAAATAACAGACGGCCCATTTTTGTCTGCAAAGCGGCAGGTTGAAAAATCAGGCTTAAACTCGCACATTTCTGTAAGGCAGGGAGACGGACTGGAAGTGATTAAAAAAGGTGAAGCTGATGCCATTACGATTGCCGGAATGGGCGGGGCTTTGATCGCTCACATTTTAGAAGCGGGCAAAGACAAATTAACGGGGAAGGAACGGCTCATTTTACAGCCGAATATTCATGCTGTTCATATCAGGGAGTGGCTTTATAAAGAAGGATATGCGCTGATAGATGAGGTAATCCTTGAAGAGGACGGAAAGTGCTATGAGGTGCTGGTAGCAGAAGCGGGAGACAGGGATGCGGCTTATGACGGTATTTCTTTATCAGCCGGGATGCTCGTCGGCCCTTTCTTGGCAAAAGAAAAAAATGCTGTCTTTTTGAAAAAGTGGACACAAGAGCTTCAGCACACTCAAAGCATTTATGAACAGATTAGCCAAGCGGCGGATACAGAGCAAAACAAACAAAAATTAAAGGAGCTCTCCGATCGAATGGAGCTGTTAAAGGAGGTAATCGATCATGGCTAAAAGTGTAAATGGGCAGCAGATCATCCAGCTGTTTGAACAATTTTCCCCGAAAGCCTATGCGGTTGAAGGAGATAAAATCGGCCTGCAAATCGGCACTTTAAACAAACCAATTAAAAATGTGATGGTTACACTTGATGTGTTAGAGAGCGTTATCGATGAAGCGATTGAAAAAGAGGTTGACTTGATTATTGCACATCATCCTCCTATTTTCCGGCCGCTAAAGCATATTTCAACAGATCAGCCTGCCGGAAGGTTAATTGAAAAGTGTTTGAAGCATGATATTGCTGTTTATGCAGCTCATACAAATTTAGACGTTGCGGACGGCGGCGTGAATGATTTGCTTGCTGAAGCATTAGAGCTGAGTGAGACGGAAGTGCTGGCACCTACTTATACGGATCCTCTGAAAAAGCTGGCAGTATACGTGCCGAAGGAATATGAAGAGCAGGTCAGAGCCGCGCTCGGAAATGCGGGGGCCGGCCATATCGGTGAATACAGCCATTGCGCGTTTTCATCTGAAGGGATCGGCAGCTTTAAGCCATTGGATGGAGCCAAGCCTTTTATCGGTGAAGTGGGAGAGCTTGAGCTTGTTCATGAAGTAAGACTTGAGACTGTATTTCCTAAAAGCATCGAAAAAGCTGTTATCAATGCAATGATAAAAAGCCATCCATATGAAGAAGTCGCTTACGATATCTATCCTGTCGAACAGACTCCCGCCGAAAAAGGGCTCGGCCGTGTCGGAACCCTTAAAAATGAGATGACGCTTAAGGAATTCGCTTTATTTGTGAAAGACAAGCTTGACGTCAATGGTGTCAGAATGGTGGGGGATGCTGACAGCATGGTGAAAAAGGTAGCTGTTCTTGGGGGAGATGGAAACAAGTATATTCATCATGCAAAACGAAAGGGAGCCGATGTTTACGTCACAGGAGATTTATACTTCCATGTGGCCCATGATGCGATGATGCTTGGCCTAAATGTGGTTGATCCGGGCCATTACGCGGAAAAAATCATGAAAGAAGGCGTCACGAGAAAACTGACATCAATGTGTAATAAAAAGTTTGACGTGAATATCTTTGTTTCTGAAACAGATACAAATCCATTTACATTTCTATAAAAAAACTGAGGCTTTTACAGCCTCAGTTTTTTGCTTTTACTTTTGGAAGTATTTTTTTGAGCGGTATATTATGTTCAGTTGTCCAAGTTGATGGATCTTCGTGATCAAACTGCTCTAAAAAGCGAATGACTTCTTTTGTGATCGGCGTCGGTGTTGAAGCTCCCGCTGTAACTGCAACGGTATTAACGCCTTTCAGCCATTCGAGCTTCAGTTCGCTTAAGTCGCCGATCCGGTATGCTTTTGTCCCGGCTATTTCCTCTGACACTTGAGCAAGCCTATTTGAATTGTTGCTTTTCGGGTCTCCGACAACGATTGTTAAGTCCGCTTTTTTTGCCTGCTCTGATACAGCTTCCTGCCGCACTTGAGTAGCGAGGCAAATCTCTTGGTGATATTCGACATGAGGATATTTTTCTTTGACAAGCTCCATAATGTCGTGAACATCCCATTGAGACATTGTTGTTTGATTCGTCACGATTAACTTCTCTGCTTGGATATCAAGGTTCTTTACATCTTCTTCTGTTTCAACTAAGTGAACGATCTCTGGCGCTACGCCAACGGCTCCCTCAGGCTCTGGATGCCCTTTTTTGCCGATATAGATCACGTGATATCCTTTTTCTTTCATCTCTAAGATTAGATTATGAGTTTTCGTCACATCCGGACATGTAGCATCAATTGCGACTAACCCTTTTTCTTCTGCGATTCTTCTGACTTCGGGAGAAACACCGTGCGCAGTGAAAATGACAGTTCCTTTGTCAACCTGCTTTAAGATGTCCAGACGGTTAGAGCCGTCCAATGTAAAAATCCCTTCCTCTTCAAACGCATCAGTGACGTGTTTATTATGAACAATCATCCCGAGTATATAGATGGGTCTTGGCAAGCTTTTATCTAGTGACGCATTTTTGGCAATGACCATAGCATCAACAACACCATAGCAATAGCCGCGCGGTGAAATTTTAATTACGTCCATTTTTGGTTGTCCTCCAATACTGAAGTGAGTAAAGGCAATATAAAAAGCCGTAATCAAACGGCTCTATTCTTGCATTCTTCTGATCTCATTATAGCCAATCTCACTTCAGATATCAAAGAATGTTAAATATATAATCTCGGTTTTGAACTGCCTGATGTTCTTTTCGGAGCAGGAGAGGCAGCTTCCTTTTTCTTCGGGGCAGATGTTTTTGATTCTTGTTCTTTATTGTCAGTTGTTTTAGATTTCTTTGGGAGAGAAGAACTTTTTGGTTTTGATTTTTTGTTCCCATCTGAGGTTTTTGTTTCAGTCTCTTTTTCTGATGATTCTTCTGAAACGGATTGTTTTTCACTTTCCTCATTGGCCTCTGTCTCAGTTTCATCACTTTTACTTAATTGGCTGTACAGCTTCATCATTGCTGGCAGATTGCGGACTAATGGGCCGTACTGCTGGATCATAGGGGTGACTTGCTGCGCCATGCCGAGTACTTTTTGCACATTTCCAAGCATACTGGATAATGATGCAGGATTGGCGATATTTTGAATGCCTTGCAGGCCGGCACCTCCGCTCGCTGCTGCACCTGCTCCTGGAATTCCAGAAACTCCGGCGCTGCCAGCGCCTCCTCCGCCGGGTAGGAACCTTGACAGCATTCCTTTTAAGCCTCCGCCTGCACCTGCACCATTTCTCGCTCCGGCATTTGCCTGAGGAAGAAATTGTCCGGCTTGCTGAAAACCTTGCTGCTGTGCTCCAAATGAAGGTCCTCGCATATTAGGCGGTCTTCTGCCCATCATTCGCTGATTTGGCATGGGGCGGGGCGGTCCGGGCTGTGGGTAATTTCTCATTGGCTGCTGCGGTGAAAACATACTTGTACCTCCTTTCAGCTCTCTCTGCTATTAGAATATGCATGGGCTGCGGTATTTGCTTTACATAACTGAATAAAACAAACACCTTGCAAACGTGGTGTTTTTAAGCAAAATCGGGTATAATGTGATGATGGACACATAATGTGCCGCTTTAAGGAGCTGGGAAAAATGAAAGAAACGAAATTTGAACTTTATGAATTGAAACCATTTATTATAGATGCAGTACATCGCCTTGGTTTTTACGAACCGACTGATATCCAGAAAAGGCTGATTCCTGCAGTGTTAAAAAAAGAAAGCGTCATCGGCCAGTCTCAGACGGGTACTGGAAAGACTCACGCTTATTTACTGCCTTTATTAAACAAAATCGATCCTGCTAAGGATGTCGTTCAGGTAGTCATTACGGCTCCGACAAGAGAGCTAGCCAACCAGATTTATCAGGAAGCGCTTAAAATCACGCAGGGTGAGGAAGGCAGTCAGATTCGCTCGAAATGTTTTATCGGAGGCACTGATAAACAAAAATCAATTGATAAATTGAAAATACAGCCGCATCTTGTTGTCGGTACACCCGGACGGATTGCTGACTTAATCAAAGAACAGGCGTTAAGTGTTCATAAAGCGGAATCTCTTGTTATTGATGAAGCGGATTTAATGCTGGACATGGGATTCCTTGCAGATGTAGATTACATCGGTTCCCGCATGCCTGAGGATCTGCAAATGCTTGTGTTCTCAGCGACCATACCGGAAAAGCTGAAACCATTTTTGAAGAAATACATGGAAAATCCGAAATACGCCCATGTGGAGCCAAAACAGGTGACTGCTGCGAAAATCGAGCATATCCTCATTCCTTCGAAACATCGTGACAAGGACAAGCTCCTTTTTGACATCATGTCGCATTTGAATCCATACCTGGGGATTGTGTTTGCCAACACGAAAAATACGGCTGACCATATTGCCCAGTATCTGACTGGCAAAGGCATGAAAATCGGCTTGCTGCACGGCGGATTAACACCACGTGAGCGGAAAAAAGTCATGAAGCAGATCAATGATTTGGAATTCACTTATGTCATTGCAACTGACCTTGCCGCAAGAGGCATTGATATTAAAGGTGTCAGCCATGTTATCAACTATGAGCTGCCGGATGATCTCGATTTCTATGTCCACCGTGTGGGCAGAACGGCTCGTGCCGGCTCATCAGGACAAGCGATGACCATTTATGAACTTACTGATGAGGATGCATTAGTAAGACTTGAAAAAATGGGCATCGAATTTGATTACTTAGAGCTTGAAAAGGGCGAATGGAAAAAAGGCGATGACCGTCAGCGCCGCAAAAAGCGTAAAAAAACGCCGAATGAAGCGGATGAAATTGCTCATCGTCTCGTGAAAAAGCCTAAGAAGGTTAAGCCTGGGTATAAAAAGAAAATGAGCTATGAGATGGAGAAAATCAAGAAAAAACAGAGAAGAAACCAATCTAAGAAAAGAAAGTAGGGGAACCTGTTGTTGAGAATAGGCTCACACGTCTCTATGAGCGGAAAACATATGCTTCTGGCTGCAAGCCAGGAAGCAGTCTCTTATGGGGCGAATACGTTTATGATCTATACAGGCGCACCGCAAAATACGCGCCGAAAGAAAATTGAAGACTTAAATATAGAAGCAGGCCGGGCACATATGCAAGAAAACGGCATTGACGAGATTATCGTACACGCGCCTTATATTATTAATATTGGCAACACGACAAATCCGTCCACTTTTGAGCTGGGTGTTGATTTTCTTCGTTCAGAAATTGAACGGACAGCGGCCATCGGAGCGAAGCAAATTGTCCTTCATCCTGGCGCTCACGTAGGGGCAGGAGCTGAAGCCGGCATCAAAAAAATTATTGAAGGCTTAAATGAAGTGATTGATCCGAATCAAAATGTCCAGATTGCATTAGAAACAATGGCTGGAAAAGGATCAGAATGCGGCAGAAGCTTTGAGGAGCTTGCACTGATTATCGAAGGCGTTACACACAATGAGCAGCTGTCAGTGTGCTTTGATACATGCCATACACATGATGCCGGGTATAACATTGTTGAAGACTTTGACGGAGTGCTGAATGAGTTCGATAAAATCATTGGCATTGACCGTATTAAAGTGCTTCATATCAATGACAGCAAAAATGTCAAAGGTGCGAGAAAAGACCGCCATGAAAATATTGGCTTTGGTGAAATTGGTTTTGACGCACTGCAATATGTTGTTCACCATGAGCAGTTAAAAGACATTCCAAAAATTCTTGAAACACCATATGTCGGTGAAGATAAAAAGAACAAAAAACCGCCATACCGTTTTGAGATTGAAATGCTGAAAGAAAAACAATTTGATGATACATTGCTCGAAAAGATTTTACAGCAATAAAAAATGGGGGATAACACCCCCATTTTTTAGCTTGTAAATTGTTTGAATAGTTCATTAACTGTTTGAGCTGTTTCTTTCGATGTAATCGTCTCTACTTGTTTCAGCAGCCGCATTCGTTCACTTTCATTAAAGATGTTTACATTTTTCCCGTATAACAGGTTCGCTACTTCAACGGCCTGTGACCTTGTTAAGCTGATTCCGTATTGTTTTGAGTACTTCAGCAAATCGTCAGCAGTAGCCTGATTAAGCCGCTGTAAAATAATTCTTTGAAATAAAATCATCGGTCATTCCACCTCCAGACTTAATGTATGGGCAAATCAGTAAAATGTGTCAGTGTTTAATGGTAAAATAGATTTATAATGTATTTAAAATAGTTATTGCAGGAAAGGAGATTTTATGACCCCAACAAAACAACATAAGAAAGAAACATTTACCCATTTTATTTTCAGGGTCTTTATGATTCTGGTAGGAGCTGCATCTGCGGCTGTAAGTATTGAATTATTTTTAATCCCCAATGATTTTATTGATGGCGGGATTATCGGTGTATCACTTATTTTAGACCACCTCTTTATGTCAAACCCCTTTCTGAATTTCGCCTTTTTCGTTGTCATATTAAATATTCCTTTTATGATCTTCGGATATAAATATATCGGTAAGACCTTTCTAGTCTCTACGTTTATAGGGATTGTCGGGCTTGCCGTTATTGAATCCTCACTTCACCATGTAGAAGCCATCACAACCCAGCCTATTTTGGCTACTGTGTTCGGAGGTCTTTTACTCGGCTTTGGCGTCGGGCTTGTTATTCGAAACGGAGGTTCAATGGATGGTACAGAAATTCTCGGTATTTTGCTGACCAAAAAACTCCCGTTTTCAGTAGGTGAGTTCGTTATGTTCATCAATGTGTTCATTTTCATTTGGGCAGTTTTTGTGTTCGGTCCTGAGCAAGCGATGTACTCATTCATGACTTATTATATTGCGATGAAAACGATTGATGCCGTGATCCAAGGGCTTGATGAAACAAAAGCTGTCATTATTGTGTCTGAGCAGTATGATGAGATTTCCGACGCGATTTTGCACCGTCTCGGTCGGGGCACAACGAAGCTGAAGGGGAAAGGCGGATATACGGACGAAGAAAAAGACGTAATTTACGCGGTTGTCACAAGGCTGGAAGTGACAAAGCTCAAATCGATCGTGTTTGAAGTTGATCAAAATGCATTCATAACAATTATGAATACTCATGAAACGAGAGGCGGAAAATTCAAAAACGCAATCCACTAGGCTTTCATTTACTTTTATTCATTTTATGGGTATAATTTTATCTGCAGTAAAGAAAATGGCTTGCTGGACAGACAGCTGCCATTTTCTTTTTCATACATGTGATACGTTCTTAAGCAAAGCGAAAAGGGGGACCCTTCATGAACGTACAAGAAGCGCTGAACCTACTAAAAGAAAACGGATATAAATATACAAACAAACGGGAGGATATGCTGCAGCTTTTTGCTGATTCAGACAGATATCTTACCGCTAAAAACGTACTGTCTGCACTGAATGATGATTATCCAGGCTTAAGCTTTGATACAATCTACAGAAATCTTTCTTTATATGAAGAACTTGGGATTTTGGAAACAACTGAGCTGTCCGGTGAAAAGCTCTTCCGATTTAAGTGTTCATTCACCCATCACCACCATCATTTTATTTGTCTTGCCTGCGGCAAAACAAAGGAAATTGAATCATGTCCGATGGACAAGCTTTGTGATGATTTGGATGGCTATCAGGTCAGCGGGCATAAATTTGAGATTTATGGCACATGCCCTGATTGTACAGCGGAAAACCAAGAAAACACTACTGCGTAAAATGCGTATATATGAAAAAGGGGCCCGGTTTGGGCTCCTTTTTCAGTTATTGACACGTATTAAGTGATGTTTGTTGTTGTTCATCCATTGAACGGCTTCTAGCCAGTTGTTTACTCTGATGATGTTTGAATCAATCGGAAGCTGATTATAAGGGGAATTGAACAAAATCACCGGTATCCCGGCTTCTTTCGCAATCATCATGGCGTTCCCGTGATGATCCTCAAAAAACAGGTCGATGTTATGATTCTTGACCGCTTCAACTTTGTGATGACCGCCAACGAGTTCGATGTGGTCATAATGAATGTTTTGTCTGTCAAACCATTCATAGGTAATATCAGTTAAATGAGTCCGTCTCGCTGTAATATAAATAAGCTTGTGCTCCTCTTTGAGAAGATCAAGTGACTGTTTCGCATGCTGTGCAAGCAATGCTTCCTTATATATGATCGCTTCATTTTGATTCATCCAATCCCAAAATTCTTCCTGGGTAATGTTTAACAGCTTTGTTAAATCATAATCCGTCATATCGTTTAATGAAATGGAAAGATTAAACGAACGGTTCAAATAAGGGACGAATGTATCCTGAGCCGTGATTGTGCCGTCAATATCTATTCCTAAGCGTAACATGCCCACACTCCTTCAGTTTCATCCCTTCAAGTGTAACATAAACAATTGACATTAACAGAAAAGTTTAGCAAACATGAATCAGGCAAAATGGATCAAACTATAAAAGCTCCTTTAATAAAACAGAAGGGGGAATTGAAGGTGGCAAACGATTACGAAAAGCGTGATAACAACAGTTACTATGTTGATCATGGATCTGAAGGGACAAATATTACCCGCGACAATGACGGTTTTTTTGAGGAAACAGCTGCTGAAATCGCAGAGCCTTATCGTGCTGCTGACCGCAGCAATGACCAAGACAATGATCGCAGCGGCGGCAATGTCAATGAAGGACGGGGAATAGGGTACATCGCTTTAGCCTTGTCCATCATTTCATTGTTTGTACTGCCTGTTTTATTGGGAGCTGCCGGTATTATTGTCGGCTATATCGCAAGAAGAAGAGGTGCTCAAGGCCTTGGAGCCTGGGCAATGGGTATCGGTGTCGTTTCATTAGTGCTTGGAATATTTATTATTCCATTTTTCTAACACAAAAAAGCTTGACGGGTTCCCGTCAAGCTTTTTGTGTTTCTTCTTTTAATTTTGCTTTTTCAGCTTCAAGTTTTGCGTAGTGTTCCTCAGCAAGAATGTCAATTTCTTTTTTGAGTTCTTCTACCATCGTTTCCTCTGGAACCTTACGGACAATTTTCCCTTTCCGGAACAGCAGTCCTTCACCGCGTGCGCCGGCGATTCCGATATCAGCTTCTCTCGCTTCACCAGGTCCGTTTACAGCGCAGCCGAGAACAGCAACTTTAATCGGCGCTTTTATCTTAGAAATATACTCTTCCACTTCATTGGCAATGCTGATTAGATCAATCTCAATACGGCCGCAAGTCGGGCATGAGATGAGCGTGGCAGCATTGGAGGCTAAGCCGAAAGATTTCAGAAGCTCCCTTGCTACTTTTACCTCTTCTACAGGGTCTGCGCTTAGTGAAATGCGCATGGTGTTCCCGATGCCTTTGCTTAAAATGGCGCCGAGTCCTGCTGCGCTCTTTACTGTGCCGGCAAACAGCGTTCCTGACTCGGTGATCCCGAGGTGAAGCGGGTAGTCAAACGCTTTCGCCGCTTTTTCATAAGCCTCGATTGCAAGGTTCACGTCAGAGGCCTTCATGCTGACAATAATATCGTGAAAATCAAGATCCTCAAGAATTTTAATGTGATGAAGTGCGCTTTCTACCATTCCATCGGCAGTCGGATAACCGTATTTTTCTAAAATCCGTTTTTCCAATGAACCGGCGTTTACTCCGATTCTGATCGGAATGCCTTTGTCTTTGGCCGCTTTAACAACCGCTTCAACTTTTTCGCGCCGGCCGATATTGCCGGGGTTGATTCGGATTTTATCTGCGCCGCCTTCAATGGCTTTCAACGCAAGTTTATAATCGAAATGTATGTCAACAACGAGAGGAATGGAAATGCGCTTTTTAATATCCGCAATGGCGTTTGCCGCCCGTTCATCCGGACATGCTACCCGAACGATTTGGCATCCGGCTTCAGCCAAACGGTTAATTTCCGCAACCGTTGCTTCTACATCATGTGTTTTTGTTGTTGTCATGCTTTGGATGACAACTTCATTGTTGCCGCCTATTGTTAAAGGTCCCACTTTGACGGGACGCGTTTTTGTACGATGTGTGATTTCACTCACTTGCAATCGCTCCTTAATTGTAGTTGCCGCTTCTAGATATAACAATTCTAGTATGGTTTATGTGAATTTATTTTACAAATTACATTGTAACAGTGTCTTCGCCGAACTGACAAGAAATTAACGTTAAATTAAGGGTAGACCGGGAATTTATACGCTGTTCCGGCTTGAATGGCGTTAGCTTTCACATTTGGATTCAGTGCTTCAAAATCCTTTACAATGTCATCCGGAGAACCTGCTGATCCGACTATCGACATAACCGTATCACCCTGCTTTACATTCACCGTTTTATAAGCCGGTTCTTGTACAGCCGTTTTTGCTGATGCTTCATAGACAGGGAGGTCCTGAATGGGTATGGTTCCAATTTTAAGGTCATAAAAAAGAATAAAAAGTATAAAAACAATGCTGCATACTAAGGTGAGACGCTTCATCGCTTTTCCTCCCGCATACGAAATTTTATACCATAGTATGCTTGTCCATTTCGATTCATGACAAAAGAAAAGAGACTGCGAATGCAGCCTCGGTTTATACAGCAGCTTTTTTGGACGGAATCTCTTTTAAAACGAGAAACAGGATGACAAAATTGACAAACCAGTTCAGCAAAAATTCACTTGGTACGGTTGCTTCTAATGCCCGCATGATTGTAAAGAATACAGTTGAAAGGGTGATGGAATAAGCAGAAAGCTTCCAGAGCTGATGATAGGATAAATGTTTTTTCTGCGAATTCTTAATGATTAACCCGATAAGCGCTAAAAACGATACTTCAATAAATTTTCCCGCTGCTGTTATGAGAAAAATAAGAGCTGAGAGAACAGTGACAATCATCGCTTTATTTTGGTTTAACCCTGCAATGACATCTTTTTTCTGTAACTCTGACGGCATCATTGAGTAAGACATTTCTTGGGCTTGTCCGTCAATGGCCAAAACAAATTTGTTCTGAAGGATGCCGATCGCGTTTTGCTTTGCTTCAATTTGTTCAGTGCCATAGGAGTCTGTCGGATCGAACACGATAACGAAACCATTTGCTTGAGATTCCGTGGCTTTTTTCTCATCCGTTTGAAGTTTGCCGTTTGAAATTGTGAAATCAGGGAAATCTTTGTTTAAAACAGTTTTAAAGCCGTTCATTGATTTTACGGTCCCTGTACTTACATAATAAGCGGTAGGGATTGCAAACAGGACAGAGAGCAAAAATACATAAAGAATCGCTTTTCCGATTCCTTGAAATCTTGTTTTTGCAATATCACGGGGAGAGTATGTACTTTTGATGAAAAGCTGAAACACATTCACTATCTTCACTTCCTAGCTAAACTAATATATGTTGCTTATTGTATCGTTGCATGCGTGTGAATACAAGGAAGACATGAAGAAGACAGAGTAAAATGGGAGGATGGAAGCTATGGATATGTTGTATTGGCTGTTGATTGCAGCGGTTTTTATCATTGCCTTTATCGGGCTGGTGTATCCTGTTATTCCGAGCGTAGTATTTATTGTTGCCGGATTTGTATTGTACGGATTTTTATTTTCATTCAGTCCGTATTCTTATATGTTCTGGCTTGTTGAGGCAGTTTTTGCCGCAGTATTATTCGCAGCAGATTACGTGTCGAATCTGCTTGGAGTAAAAAGGTTCGGTGGAAGCAAAGCTGCCATATGGGGAAGCACGATCGGTTTATTAGTCGGGCCTTTTGTCATTCCGGTTGCAGGGATCATATTGGGTCCGTTTATCGGGGCTGTTTGCGCAGAACTTATCGTCCATCAGAAGGACTTAAAGTCAGCGTTTAAAATTGGCCTCGGCTCACTCATTGGTTTTTTAACAGGGGTTATTGCCAAGGGCATCATACAGCTTTTGATGATCGGATACTTTTTATGGACGGTCCTATAAGAAATGCTGGCGGCAGGTTTAATGGGGCAGATTATCGGTTAAAGTGAAGTATGTCCGCTGAAATGAGCCAAATCGTGAGCTTTTTCATTGATTACAAAGCATTCTTTTGTTACATTGAATGAAGAAAGGCTCGCTGTGAAGCGGCATTTCAGTACATATATACTAAGGAGGAATTATCATGGCTTACGAACTTCCAGAATTACCTTATGCGTACGATGCTTTAGAACCGCATATCGACAAGGAAACTATGACTATTCACCATACGAAACACCACAACACATACGTGACAAATTTAAACAAAGCGGTTGAAGGAAACACTGCTCTTGCCAACAAATCAGTTGAAGAGCTTGTTGCAGATCTTGATTCTGTTCCTGAAAACATCCGCACTGCAGTCCGCAACAACGGCGGCGGACACGCGAACCACAAATTATTCTGGACACTTTTATCTCCAAACGGCGGAGGCGAACCGACTGGCGCGCTTGCTGAAGAGATCAACAGTGTATTTGGAAGCTTTGACAAATTCAAAGAGCAATTCGCAGCAGCTGCAGCTGGACGCTTCGGTTCTGGCTGGGCATGGCTTGTTGTGAACAACGGTAAACTTGAAATCACAAGCACGCCAAACCAAGATTCTCCGCTTTCAGAAGGCAAAACGCCTATCTTAGGTCTTGACGTTTGGGAGCATGCTTACTACCTTAACTATCAAAACCGCCGTCCTGATTACATTTCAGCTTTCTGGAATGTTGTAAACTGGGACGAAGTGGCTCGTCTATACAGCGAAGCAAAATAATGGCACAAACAAGGTCCTCATTATGGGACCTTGTTTTTTTATGTCTTCTTTTTACATATCTCGGTTTGAGTGAGACAGACTAAGGGATAGTAAAGGGGAGTCAGTAATGAGCAAACTAAAAAAAGTGATAGGCGATGTAGACGTAAACAAAGGGTTACTCTTTCTGCTGACCATTGGCGGGCTTTACTCGCTGGGAATTGCACTGTCCAATACATTTGTTAATGTGTATCTTTGGAAGCAGTCAGGGAAATTTATTGATTTGGCGATATATAATTTATCCATTGTGACAATGCAGCCGATAACCTTTTATTTGGCTGGACGGTTAGCCAAAAAAATAGACAGGGTATTTATTTTAAGGTTCGGCGTCATTTTTTTAGCTGCCTTTTATTTAAGTGTGCTTTTAGCCGGAGAAACGGCGGCCAGCCGCCTCGTGCTAATAGGCGCGGTGCTCGGAGTGGGCTATGGCTTTTATTGGCTAGCGTTTAACGTGCTGACCTTTGAAATAACAGAGCCGGATACGCGAGACTTTTTCAACGGGTTTATGGGCATTCTGTCTTCCTCTGCAGGAATGATCGGCCCGATTGTAGCCGGATTCGTGATCTCAAGGCTTGAAAATAATACGGGTTATACAGTGATTTTCAGTCTCTCCCTCAGTTTATTTGCCCTGGCTGTCGTGATGAGCTTTTTCTTAAAACGGAGAGAATCAAAGGGCCGTTTTATGCTGAGCAAAGTATTTGGAGAGCGCCATAGCAATATGAATTGGCGGAGAATCACGAATGCGCATTTTTTTCAGGGTTTGAGAGAAGGGATTTTTGTCTTTTTAATCAGTGTGTTTGTATTTATTGAGACAAACAGCGAACTTGCTCTCGGTACATTCGGTCTTGTCAATTCAGCTGTTTCCTTCTTTGCCTACTACTTTGCATCCAGGCTGATTAAGAAAAAGGCAAGAAAAAAATCGATTTTGCTGGGCGGACTTATTTTGTATGGCGCGCTGTTTTTGATTTTGTTTCATATGAGCTTTTCGACATTATTAACGTACGGCGTTTTTATTGCCATCGGCTATCCTCTGTTGCTTGTGCCATATGTATCACTTACATATGATGTGATAGGGCGGGCGAGGCATGCAAGAAAAGCAAGAATTGAATATATCGTGCTTAGAGAAATGTTCTTGAACGCCGGCAGAATTGTTTCCATTTTGTGCTTTCTCCTGATCGTGGCCCTTCTGAAAGAGGATGTGGGAATTCCTTTGTCACTTGCGATATTGGGTATAGGACATCCTTTGATTTATTACTTTGTCAAGGATATCCGTTTTAAGGAGAAAGAAGGGGAAAATGAAACCATGGAAGAAGACGGCCAAAAACGGGTAACAGAACCGACCCTGTTAAAAGGCGAGAGATAATTTTTTTGCCAAAAAGGGGTTATCTGTAGAAAAAAGTCGAAAAAACCTTTAAAATGAAAACTGGCACTCTTACTTGAGTGTCTTTTCTTTCTGTAAATAGAAAAGGTGATGTTATGAGGAGAAATAAACCAAAAAAGCAAAATCATAAAGAGAAAAAGAAGTCGCTTCCGATCCGGCTGAATATTTTATTTTTAGCTGCCTTTGTTATATTTACCTGGATTATTGTGGAACTGGGCATCAAGCAGATCGTGCAAGGCGATGATTACAAAAACCAAGCGAATAAGCAGGAACAAAGTGAAGTCAGCTCAGCGGTACCACGCGGGAAAATTTATGATCGAAACTTTAATGCCATTGTGACAAATAAGGCTTTAAATGCAATCACATACACGAGATCTAAATCGACCACGCAAGAACAGCGCTTAAAGATCGCAAAAAAGCTGTCTGACATGATCAAAGTCGATACAAAAAAAGTAACAGAACGGGATAAAAAAGATTATTGGATTTTGACTAGACCGAAAGAAGCGAAAAAGCTCATTAGCTCTAAAGAAAGACAGCAGGTTGAAGACAAAAAAATATCCGATGACGATTTATACCAGCTTCAGCTAAAACGGATTACTGATAAGCAGCTGAATGAATTAACGGATAAAGATATGCAGATCCTCGCTATCAAAAGACAGATGGATTCGGGCTATGCATTGACCCCTCAATATATCAAAAACGAAGATGTATCAGCGAAGGAAATGGCAGTGGTAAGTGAACATTTAGACGAACTGCCAGGTGTTGATGTCACGTCCGATTGGGAACGTGAATATCCGTATAAAAACCTTCTTCGCTCAGTGCTCGGAAGTGTTTCCAGCTCTAATGAAGGGTTGCCGTCCAACTTGCTCGACCATTATCTGTCGCTTGGCTACAGCCGTAATGACAGGGTCGGAAAAAGCTATTTGGAATACCAATATGAAAGCCTTCTGCAGGGCCAAAAAGCCAAAGTCGAAAATATCACAGATTCAAACGGCAATGTCACGGGAACAAAAACGGTATCTGAAGGCAAAGCCGGTAAAGATCTCGTGCTTACGATTGACATTGATTTGCAAAAAGAAGTGGAAAAAATCATTGAGAAGAACCTCAAATCTGCTAAAGCAAGACCAAGCACGCAATTGTTAGACCGTGCATTCGTTGTCATGATGGACCCAAGAAACGGTGAAGTGCTTTCAATGGCGGGCAAGCAGATTAAACAAGAAAATGGGAAATATAAAATTGATGATTACGCTTTAGGTACAATGACGTCATCTTATGCCATGGGATCAGCGGTCAAAGGCGCAACAGTCTTGACAGGCCTTCAAACCGGAGCTATTAATCTGAATACTGTTTTTCAAGATGAACCATTGTATATCGGCAGTCAGGATAAACGCGGTAAAAAGTCATGGACTAACTTAGGACCGGTCAATATTCAAAGAGCCTTAGAGCAGTCTTCCAACGTATTTATGTTTAAAACTGCGATCGCGCTCGGAAAAGGTGAATATAAACCGCACCAGGCTTTACCGATTGATACGACGGCCTTTGATACGTTCCGTAATTACTTCAGCCAATTTGGACTGGGTGTCAAAACTGGAATTGATCTTCCGAATGAAATGACAGGCTATAAAGGAACAGACAGATTGACGGGATTCTTGCTTGACTATGCGATCGGCCAATACGACACGTATACACCGCTGGAACTCGCGCAATACGTATCAACGATTGCAAACGGCGGATATCGCTTAAAGCCTCAGCTTGTAAAGGAAGTCAGAGAACCTGATGCTAAAAGAGGGATCGGTGCTGTCGTACAATCCGTTCAGCCGGAAGTGCTGAATAAAATCGACATGAAGAGTGAATACATTAAAGAGGTTCAGGCCGGATTCAGACGGGTGATGACAAAAGGGACAGCTGCCAGCCAATTTGCTTCAGCGTCATATCAGCCTGCCGGTAAAACAGGAACAGCACAATCGTTCTATGATGGACCTGATAAATCAAAAACAGGAACATCGACTTATAATACGACACTTGTCGCCTATGCACCGGCTGATAATCCTGAGATTGCAATCTCTGTAGTAGTCCCTTGGGCTTATATTGATTACAGCGCTAAATATACCATTACAAACGAAATCGGCAGGGAAGTAATGGATAAATATTTTGAGCTGAAATCGAAGCAGGACAAAGAAGATACTCAGCAAAAGAATAAAGACAAAATTGAAGAAAATGCAGAAAACACAACGTCTTCTGATAACTAAAAAGAAACGCTCACATGATGTGGGCGTTTTTTTTTATACAAAAAAACGCACTGATTTACAAAACCTTAACATTCGGTTCAAACCCTTTTTACATAGAACCTTTACTCTATACGTGTAGGACAAATTACACATTATACGCAGGGGGAATTCAGGAAATGAAAAAAAACAAATTGATGCTTATGCTTCTGATGGCTGCTTTTATGATGATTGCAGCTGCATGCGGAAATGCAGGAGAAAGTAAAAAATCGAATAGCGATTCTGCAAAAGGAGAAGAAAAGGCATCAGGTTCTTTAACCATTTCTGGTTCATCGGCTATGCAGCCACTAGTACTTGCAGCCGCGGAAAAATTTATGGAAGAAAACCCTGATGCTGATATACAGGTACAAGCTGGCGGTTCTGGAACAGGGCTTTCTCAAGTCTCTGAAGGTGCTGTTCAGATCGGGAATTCAGACGTTTTTGCTGAAGAAAAAGAAGGCATCGATGCAAAAGCGCTTGTCGATCATCAAGTCGCTGTAGTTGGTATGGCAGCAGCTGTAAACCCTGATGCTGGTGTGAAGGATATTTCAAAAGAAGAATTGAAAAAAATCTTCACTGGCAAAATTAAAAACTGGAAAGAGCTCGGCGGCAAAGACCAAAAGATTACACTTGTAAACCGTCCTGATTCTTCTGGCACACGTGCTACATTTGTGAAATATGCGCTTGACGGAGCGGAGCCTGCAGAAGGCATTACTGAAGATTCCTCCAACACGGTGAAAAAGATCATTGCTGATACTCCGGGAGCGATTGGATATCTTGCATTCTCATATTTAACAGATGACAAAGTAACTGCTCTATCTATTGACGGTGTTAAACCTGAAGCGAAAAATGTAGCAACTGGCGAGTATCCGATCTGGGCTTATCAGCATTCTTATACAAAAGGTGAAGCGACAGGTTTAGCTAAAGAATTTCTTGATTATCTAAAGAGTGAAGACATTCAAAAAAGCATTGTTACTGACCAAGGCTACATTCCGGTTACTGATATGAAAGTGACACGCGATGCCAACGGGAAGCAAAGCTGATCTTAATAAAAAGAGGAGTGCGGGGACAACCGTTTCTCCTCTTAACACATTCATAGGAGTGTAAAACAATGATAAACAATAGAGAAAATATGTCTGTGAGCGAGCGTTTAATCAGCTCAAGGCAAAATCGGCAATTGGATGAAGTTCGGGGAAGAATGATTGTAACAGCATGTGCACTGATTATGATTGCGGCATCTGTTGCAATCACCATTTTCCTCGGCGTGAAGGGGCTGCAATCTTTTCTTGTAAATGGTGTAAGCCCAATTGAATTCTTAACGAGCTTAAATTGGAATCCTACAGATACTGATCCGAAATACGGAGTGCTGCCATTTATTTTTGGCTCATTTGCAGTAACGATTCTTTCTGCTCTAATCGCTGCGCCGCTTGGCATTGCAGGTGCGATTTTTATGACAGAGATTGCCCCGAATTGGGGAAAGAAAGTGCTGCAGCCGGTGATTGAGCTTTTAGTCGGTATTCCATCTGTTGTTTATGGATTCATAGGTCTTACAGTATTGGTGCCGTTTATCGCCCAGTTCAAATCGAGCGGAACAGGGCACAGTTTATTGGCGGGAACGATTGTCCTTTCCGTCATGATTCTGCCGACGATCACATCGATTTCTGCTGATGCAATGGCTTCTCTTCCGAAGAGTTTACGAGAGGGTTCTTACGCGCTTGGTGCGACAAGATGGCAGACGATCAGAAAAGTACTTGTGCCTGCAGCTTTTCCAACATTGATGACAGCTGTTGTGTTAGGCATGGCTCGGGCGTTCGGCGAAGCTTTGGCTGTTCAGATGGTCATTGGAAATACAAGAGTATTGCCGGAAAGCCTGTTTGACACTGCGGGAACGCTGACAACGATCATCACGCTGAATATGGGCCACACCACATACGGAAGCGTTGAAAACAATACGCTGTGGTCAATGGGGCTTGTGCTTCTGGTGATGTCATTCTTGTTCATCCTGCTTATTCGCTACTTGTCATCTAGGAGGAAAGTGTAATGAACCGCAAAATAACAGATAAACTGGCGACCGGAATGTTTGGTTTGTGTGCAGCCATTATCGCTGCCATTTTAGTAGGTTTGTTTTCCTATATTATTATAAACGGTGTTTCTCAGCTCAGTTTTCAATTTATTACAACAAAATCGAGCGCCATTGCAGCTGGGGGAGGCATACGAGATCAGCTGTTTAACTCCTTTTATATTTTGTTTATTACAATGCTGATTACAATCCCGCTCGGTGTGGGCGGCGGAGTCTTCATGGCTGAGTACGCGCCTAATAACAAAGTGACTGACTTCATCAGAACATGTATAGAGGTGCTTTCATCTCTTCCGTCTATTGTCATTGGGATGTTTGGATTATTGATGTTTGTCAACTTAACAGGCTGGGGATATACGATCATAGGCGGGGCGCTTGCGTTAACTGTTTTTAACCTTCCTGTCATGGTGCGTGTGACAGAAGACGCGATCCGTTCAGTCCCTAAAGATCTGAAGGAAGCCTCTCTCGCTTTAGGTGTATCACGCTGGCATACCGTAAAAACGGTTTTGATTCCAAGTGCGATTCCTTCTATTATCACAGGAGCAATTTTAGCGTCAGGAAGGGTGTTCGGGGAAGCGGCCGCATTATTATTTACGGCAGGCCTGACAACACCGCGTCTTAATTTTACGGAGTGGAACCCGTTTTCGGAAACATCACCGCTTAATATTTTCAGGCCCGCTGAAACACTTGCGGTCCACATTTGGAACGTCAATACACAAGGAATGATTCCGGATGCTGAAGCGATTGCCAACGGTGGTTCTGCCGTGCTGGTGATTTCTGTTCTTGTGTTTAATCTCGCAGCGAGATGGCTTGGCACGATGATCTACAAAAAGCTTACGGCTAATTAGAACGGAAAGAGGCGAAAAACATGTCTGAACAAATGGTAAAAGAAAAACCTGAGCGAGCTGTTATTGTTCCGAAGCAGAACCACGTGCTTGAAGTCAAAGATCTGTCTATTTTTTACGGAAATAAACAAGCGGTTCATCATGTAAACATGGATATTGAAAAGAATGCGGTGACTGCTTTAATTGGGCCGTCGGGATGCGGAAAATCCACTTTTTTGAGAAATATTAACCGAATGAACGATTTAATTCCATCTGCAAGAGCGGAAGGTGAAATCCTTTATGAGGGATTAAATATATTGGGCGGCAATATTAACGTTGTCAGCTTGAGAAGAGAAATCGGAATGGTTTTCCAAAAACCAAATCCATTTCCGAAATCGATCTATGCGAATATCACACATGCATTGAAATATGCCGGAGAGCGGAATAAAGCCGTTTTAGATGAAATTGTGGAAGAAAGTTTAACAAAAGCAGCGCTCTGGGATGAGGTGAAGGATCGTTTACATTCATCAGCACTCTCGTTATCCGGCGGCCAGCAGCAGCGTTTATGCATCGCGAGAACGCTTGCGATGAAGCCGGCTGTTCTTCTGCTTGATGAACCAGCTTCAGCGCTTGATCCGATTTCAAATGCAAAAATAGAGGAATTAATTACAGGATTGAAAAGAGAATACTCAATTATTATTGTCACGCACAATATGCAGCAGGCTCTGCGGGTTTCTGACCGGACGGCATTCTTTTTAAACGGAGAGCTTGTAGAGTACGGACAGACCGAACAGATTTTCACGAGTCCGAAAAAGCAAAAGACAGAGGATTATATTAACGGGAAATTCGGATAGGAGGGCGGCAATGAGTATTGCTACCGAAGCTGTAATGAAACAGGAAGTCTATCAAGTCAATGGAATGAACTTATGGTATGGACAGCATCATGCTTTAAAAAATATCAATTTGAGCATTTATGAAAATGAGGTTACGGCGATTATCGGGCCATCCGGATGCGGGAAATCGACCTTTATCAAGACATTGAATTTAATGATTCAAATGACGCCGAATGTAAAGCTTGCAGGTGAGCTGAACTATAATGGCAGCAACATTTTAAAGGATAAAGTGGACATCGTGGATTTGCGAAAAAATATCGGCATGGTATTCCAAAAAGGGAATCCGTTTCCGCAATCTATTTTTGATAATGTGGCTTACGGACCGAGAGTCCACGGCACCAAAAATAAAAAGAAGCTTCAAGAAATTGTGGAAAAGTCATTAAAAGACGTGGCATTATGGGATGAGGTGAAGGATCGATTGCATACGTCCGCTCTTTCGCTGTCAGGGGGCCAGCAGCAGCGTCTTTGCATCGCCAGAGCACTTGCGACCAATCCTGATATTTTGTTGATGGATGAACCGACATCTGCACTAGATCCAATCTCAACGAGAAAAATTGAAGAACTCATTCTAGAGCTGAAAAATAAATACACAATTGTCATTGTCACGCATAACATGCAGCAGGCAGCAAGGGTTTCTGATCAAACCGCCTTTTTCTACATGGGCGAGCTTGTTGAATGCGACAATACGAATAAAATGTTCTCTAACCCGAAGGACCAAAGAACGCTCGATTACATTTCAGGAAAGTTTGGATGAAAAAAACAGGCTGAGTCAGCCTGTTTTTTTATCGTGTTAACGTTTTTACGATCTTTTTGAAACTCATGTCTGATTTTACTTTAAACTCGCCGGCACGAATTTCTTTGTGATAGCCGGCATCAATGACATAGTCATTAAAGTCTTGAGCCGAAGAGATAATGCCCTCTTTTTCAAGAATAGCAGATACATCCGCAGTGCTCATGCCATCTTTAATTTTGAGCTTGTACGTTTTGACTTTGTCTGTTTTCGTGTCTGAGCTGCTGTCATCGGTCAACGATTTCTCTTTTGAATCAAGAAGTTTTTGATATTCATCACGGTTCACAGAAACCATTTTTTTAGAATCAAGGTAATTGTTCACGTCTTGTTCAGTTACTGTTTTATTATCTTTTACAGCAGCGGCCTGGTCTTCGTCAGTCAGATAAAAAACAGCTGCAAGAACGGCTGTCGCTAAAATGATGCCGCCAGCAAATGCCTGAATGCCCCGTTTTGTCATACGAGCACCTTCTCATTATCTTTGATAATCGTATTCACGTCTTCCACTGATACATGCTCAGCTTTAGCAATCGCTTCAGCTGACATACCGTTATTATATTTAGAAAGTATTTGTTTAGCGATTTTTTGATTGATGTCGTTCTGCTTTGATTTGCGAATGACAAGGTTTGTTTCCAGTAATTCTTCCTCAAGCACTGTCATTTTCTTTTTGAGCTTGTAAATTTCCTGCATCGCAGAAAGCTGCAGTGTTTCGAGTTCCTGTTCTACATCTTTCATCGGGTCTCTTTGAGAATATGAGAATGCAATTAGCGCTATACTGACGATAAACAACGCAATAATAGCAATTTCCACGTTTCATCACCTTCTATTCTTTTTTTATCCTTCTTTTTTATACCATAAAACCAATAGTTTCTAAAGGAATTCGCGAAAAAAACGAGATTTTGTCGAGAAATCTTTCTTTGCTTCTTCTTTATGTAATGGTTTAATAGGAACACGAAGTGAACGATTGGAAAGGAGAAATGTTAGGAGTCCATGGATAAACACCCATTTCCCTATAATATACGACATAAGCTTGCCTTTTTTAGGGACACATTCGACATGATCATTCAAAACGCTCACACCCTGACCGTAAGCTGGGAAATCTCAGAAGAAACAATGCGGCTGGCTGAAGCGGTCCTTTTCGAAAAAACGCAGGATATGATAAAAGAATTGCGCATTGTCATCAAAAGAAAAGACATTGAAGCTGTCAGGACAAAACGCACAACGTATGATAAAGGCGAATGGACGATTAGACAGGCGGCTGGTGATGCTGTATATCGGGCTGAATACAGAATTGTGAATTCAATGAATGTCTCTCTCAAGCTTGCCGGTACAGACGACATCTATCTTGATGAAAATGGGATTCGTCATATAAACAGTTTTCAGATTGAAGAAGCGCACACCAGTTGGGAGGCGCAATTTTCTGCATACACCTGTTATGGGAGAGGGGAAAAAGAACGGTGAACATTCTCATGCTTTCACCCGAACATCCCGATGAGCCGAAAAGCGGGCTCGGTGTCCATTTAAACCGCCTCAATTCCTATTTAAACCCTCATATCAACATTACAGTTTGTACTCCGAGCGGGCAGTTGTTTTCCTATGCGAAGTTTGAAGATTACATAGCTGATGCTAACTTTACAATGGTTCGCCATGTGTTATCACACAATGAACGCTTTGATCTGATTCATGCTCATGATGACACAACAGCCCCTGCCGCCCAGTATTTGAAACAACGGCTTGGCCTTCCGCTTGCTGCGACAATCCACGGCCTTGAAAGCGAAAGGAAGAAGGTGTGCCGAGAAGCCCCACACCCATACAGGCTCATGACCGAACGGCTCCTTATAGAATCGGCTGATGCTTTGGTCGTATTAAGCACATTTATGAAGCGGTCTCTTAATAAGGCGGCACATAAAAAAATAACCGTTATCCCGAGCCCTGTATCGGTGGAGGAAGAGAAGGGGAAAATCCCAAGAAGCATGAATAGAAGATTCCTCTTTTCATATGGAAGGTTTGTTCCGGAAAAAGGATTTTCGCAGCTGTTAAAGGTGTTTGCCATCTTGAAGCAGCATCAGCCTGACCTCTATCTAGTGCTGGCTGGGGAGGGGCCGTCTCTGTCCTGCTATGAGAAATTGGCTGCGGCATATAACCTGAAGGATCGCGTCATGTTCCTGCCGTTTCTCAATAGGAAAGACATCAGAACGTTACTGTCTCACTGTGAAATGGCTGTTTTCCCTAGTTCTTATGAACCGTTTGGGCTTGCCGCGCAAGAAAGCATGGAACAAGGTGTGCTGACTGTCGTTTCTCAGTCGGGTGGTTTTTGTGACTATGCCGTTCATGACAAAACGGCAGTCATCGCTGATTTTACGCTCGTACAGGAAGCGGCTGATCTGCTGGACAGTTTTTTAAAAGACCGGGAAAAAGCCCGCCGGATAAAAGAAGCTGGCAGACAACAAGTGTTCAAGCTCCACCACCCCCGACTCATTATGTCATCATATTTGCAGCTTTATGAGCGTATCTTCAATAATTCAGCAATTCATTGAAAAACAGCCTAGCATTCCGTCCATTATAGTGGTATTATATATAAGTCTGAATAAGTAAATGATTTTAGTTTGGAGGGAAAATAATGCGCGTTAATATTACTTTGGCTTGCACTGAATGTGGTGAGCGTAACTATATTTCTAAAAAGAACAAACGCAACAATCCAGACCGCGTTGAATTTAAAAAATATTGCCCACGTGATAAAAAATCTACGTTACACCGTGAAACAAAATAACAGCCTTGCTGTTTGAGGTGTAAGAAAAAAGCCAGAGCTTTGAAAAAGGTTCTGGCTTTTTTTCTATTCCGAGGGGGATGAGAGATGAAATCAAAATTAAGAAAAAAGACGCTGGAGGCACTGTCTGCTTTATCAAATGAAGATCTGCTTCAAAAAACGGAACGTATGTATAAGTACTTGTTTTCTCTGCCGGAGTGGCAAAATGCCGGCACCATTGCCGTCACTATTTCCAGAGGATTAGAGATACCGACGCGTCCTGTCATTGAGCAGGCTTGGGAAGAAGGAAAACAAGTTTGCATCCCAAAATGCCATCCGGACACGAAGAAAATGCAATTTCGCACATATCAGACTGATGATCAGCTCGAAACCGTTTACGCCGGACTGCTCGAGCCGGTAATTGAAAAAACAAAAGAAGTAAACCCATCACAAATTGACTTGATGATCGTTCCAGGTGTTTGTTTTGATGTTAACGGGTTTAGGGTCGGCTTTGGAGGCGGCTATTATGATCGCTATTTAAGTGAATATGAAGGGAAGACAGTCTCTTTGCTTTTGGAGTGCCAGTTGTTTGCGCACGTACCCAGTCTGCCGCATGACATCCCGGTACATAAGCTGATAACAGAGGATCGGATTATTTCTTGTTTTTCATAACTTTCCTGTCCCTTATTCGAGAATAAATAAGGTAGAATAACAAACCCTATTGGCAGGAGGGATATCATGAAAAAACTTTTGATATATGCCATTTTCGCGGTTTCTGCCGTCATGTTTTATCAAAATCGCTACCGTCTTATGAATACTGTACTCAGCCAGCCAGGAATCAGGCGGTCTTTTATCCATTTGTTTTTAAGAATTCCATTTATCCGCAATAAGTTTATACAGCAAGCTTTCTAAAATCCCGTGAAAAACGGGATTTTTTGCTTTCAGTAGGCGTTTCGGAGCGCCAGCTGTTATAATGAAAAAAAACTATTGGAGCGGTAAACATGTTTTTGCTGGAGTATACATATTGGAAAATTGCGGCGCACCTGGTGAATAGCGGGTATGGCGTCATACAAGCCGGTGAGTCAGATGAAATATGGTTGGAAGCGCCGGACAAGTCCTCTCATGATCTAGTTCGTCTATATAAGCACGATCTTGATTTCCGTCAAGAAATGGTTAGAGACATCGAAGAGCAGGCCGAACGAGTAGAACGAGTCAGACATCAATTGGGCAGACGAAGGATGAAGCTGCTGAATGTGTTTTTTTCAACGGAAGCCCCTGTTGATGACTGGGAAGAGATTGCAAAAAAAACTTTTGAGAAGGGAACTGTGTCAGTTGAGCCGGCGATCATTAGAGGAACGATGCTTCGAGATGATCTTCAAGCGGTTTTTCCATCATTTCGTACAGAAGATTGTTCAGAGGAACACGCTTCGTTTGAAAATGCGCAAATGGCGCGAGAACGCTTCCTTTCGCTAGTGCTGAAACAAGAAGAACAGAGAAAAACTGAAGCGGCGGTTTTTCAAAACGGAAAACCGATTTTTACATATTTATTTATTGCGCTTCAGATCCTGATGTTTTTCTTGCTCGAAATAAACGGAGGCAGCACTAATACGGAGACGCTGGTGGCTTTTGGAGCAAAAGAAAACAGCCTGATTGCACAAGGAGAATGGTGGCGGCTTCTGACACCCATTGTGCTTCACATCGGCATAGCGCATTTAGCTTTTAATACGCTGGCTTTATGGTCGGTTGGTACAGCGGTTGAGCGGATGTATGGATCGGGCAGGTTTTTGCTGATTTATCTGGCTGCTGGCATTACGGGTTCGATTGCGAGTTTTGTGTTCAGCCCGTATCCTTCGGCAGGGGCATCAGGAGCCATATTCGGATGCTTAGGTGCATTACTGTATGTTGCTTTGTCTAATCGAAAAATGTTTTTAAGAACCATAGGAACCAATATTATTGTCATTATTATCATCAATCTGGGCTTTGGTTTTGCAGTTTCGAATATTGATAATTCAGGACATATCGGCGGCTTGATTGGCGGCTTTTTCGCTGCAGCGGCATTGGGGTTGCCCAAAGCCAGAGCCTTTGGAAAAAGATTGTTGTCAGCGGTTTTGCTGATTGCTTTGGCTGCCGGATTTTTATATTACGGATTGCATTCGCCTTCACACCAGGAGTCAGCGCTGATTCAGCAGGCAAGCGAGCTGTATCAGGAAGGAAAGTATGAAGAAGTAACAGAATTGCTGAACGGAGAAGCAGCGCAAAAAGATGCCTCTGCCGATCTTTTGAAAATTCTTGCTGTTTCTGATATTAAAATCGGCGAAAATGATCAGGCGGTTTCCCTTTTGGAACGAGCAGTGAAAAAAGAACCTAAAGACCATGCCTCATATTACTATTTAGCCTTATTGTATGCGGAAAAAAATGAGCTTGCACAAGCAGAAAAGGCCATCAGGCTGGCTTTAAAATTGGAGCCGAAGGAGCAGCGCTACAAGGAGCTTCAGCAACATATTGAAAATAATAAAGAATCATAAAGGTGGAATATGGAAAGGAAGCTGGCTTTTTTGTCAGCGTTTTCTTCTTGACTGACCGCTTCCTTATGAATACGCTTATGATAGTTAAGTTCAAGAAATGGTGAGGAAAATGAATACATTTTATGATGTGCAGCAGCTGTTAAAAACGTTTGGCCACATTGTTTATTTTGGAGACAGAGAGCTTGAAATTGAGTTTATGCTGGATGAATTAAAGGAATTATACATGAACCACATGATTGAAAAGGAGCAGTGGGCCAGAGCGGCAGCTGTCCTTCGAAAAGAATTGGAACAAACAAAAAACGGAAGAGATTTTTATAAAGGCTAAGGTGATAAAAATGGACGAGATATGGTTTGCGGGCATTGACCTGGGAGGAACGACGATTAAACTCGCTTTTATTAATCAATATGGCGAAATTCAGCATAAGTGGGAAGTTCCGACTGATAAAACCGGCGACACGATTACTGTCACAATTGCAAAAACAATCGACAGCAAGCTGGATGAGCTGCAAAAACCGAAGCACATCATCAAATACATCGGAATGGGTGCACCAGGCCCTGTTGATATGGCGGCAGGAGTTGTTTATGAAACAGTAAATCTAGGGTGGGAAAATTATGCTTTAAAAAACCATCTGGAGACAGAAACCGGCATCCCAGCTGTTATAGAAAATGACGCGAATATTGCTGCGCTCGGGGAAATGTGGAAGGGAGCGGGTGATGGCGCAAAAGACGTCATTCTCGTGACGCTTGGCACAGGAGTTGGCGGCGGCATCATTGCAAATGGTGAAATTGTACATGGCATAAATGGCGCCGGCGGAGAAATCGGCCATATTTGCAGCATCCCTGAAGGCGGAGCGCCCTGCAACTGCGGCAAAACGGGCTGTATCGAAACAATTGCGTCAGCAACCGGAATTGTAAGAATTGCAAAAGAAAAAATAGCAAATGCTAAAAAGACGACACGTTTAAAAGCAACCGAACAATTGTCAGCGCGGGATGTGTTTGAAGCGGCGGGTGAAAATGATGAAATTGCCCTTGAGGTGGTTGATTATGTAGCCAAGCACCTTGGTTTGGTGCTCGGAAATTTGGCAAGCTCGCTTAATCCATCCAAAATCGTTCTTGGCGGCGGCGTATCGAGAGCCGGAGAACTGCTGAGATCAAAAGTTGAGAAAACATTCCGCAAATGCGCGTTTCCGCGGGCGGCCCAAGCTGCTGATATTTCAATCGCAGCACTTGGAAATGATGCCGGCGTTATCGGAGGCGCTTGGATCGCTAAAAATGAATGGCTGAAACATCAAAATTGTTAAAATTGTGTAAATGAAATTGATTTTTTGTTGTGCTCAGGTTAAGATTTAATTTGATGTGTTAATGAGAATGTTGGGAAATAGACTGATTTTTTGAGCGTGCTGCATAGGAGGTTGAAATGCGAAAAACGTTTTTTTCGAAGATTTCATTTATGCTGATTGCCATTTTATTGATGTGGCTGAAAACGTATGCTGTTTACAAAACCAGTTTTCATATTAAAATCGACAATCTAACACAGGAATTTATTCTGTTTATCAACCCATTGAGTTTTTTGTTGCTTATTTTTGGCCTCAGCCTGTTTTTAAAAGGCAAAAACAGAAATCGCTACATTATCGCGATGAGCTGTCTTGTCACGTTTGTATTGCTGGCAAATATGGTTTTTTACCGTTTTTACAATGATTTCTTAACAATCCCTGTTCTTTTTCAAACGAGCAATATGGGTGATCTCGGAAGCAGCATCGGAACACTTCTTGAGCCGACAGACCTCCTATTAGCTGTAGATATTGCGGTTTTAATATGGCTTCACATCCGGCAAAAAGCTTTTCAATCGGACATTCCCTCAACGAAAAATGAACGGGCGGCTTATTTTTTGTTCGTTGCTTCTGTTTATTTCTTCAACCTGGGCTTGTCTGAGGCGGAAAGACCTCAGCTATTGACACGCTCATTTGACAGAGAAATGCTTGTTAAAAACATTAGCCTGTTTAATTTTCATATTTATGATGGCGTTCTTCAGTCAAAGCAATCTGCACAGAGAGCGTTGGCAGACAGCAACAGCCTGACGGAAATTGAAAACTACGTAACCGCTAATGCGAAGGGTGCCAACAAACGCTTATTCGGCGCTGCAAAAGGAAGGAACGTCATTCTCGTATCCTTAGAGTCGACGCAAAGCTTCGTGATTAATGAAAAATTGAATGGAGAAGAAATCACGCCTTTTCTGAATGACTTTATAAAACAGAGCTACAACTTTAATAATGTTTACCACCAAACAGGCCAGGGGAAAACCTCGGATTCTGAATTTATCGTGGACAATTCACTGTATCCGCTTGGACGAGGTGCCGTGTTTTTTACGAATGCGGGCAATCAATATATGGCCGCTCCTGAAATTTTGAAAAACAGCGGATACTATTCAGCGGTGCTCCACGCTAATAATAAGAGCTTTTGGAATCGTGATTTAATGTACGACTCATTTGGATATGATTCGTTTTTTGATATTAACTCGTATGATGTAACTGACGAAAATTCAGTCGGCTGGGGACTGAAGGATAAAGAATTTTTTGAGCAGTCTTCAGAGCTGATGAAAAATCTGCCTCAGCCGTTTTACTCGAGGCTGATTACACTGACGAACCACTTCCCGTTTGATCTTGATGAAGAGGATCAATTGATTGATGAATATGATTCAAGCAGCCAGACGCTAAATAAATATTTTCCGACAGTGCGTTATCAGGATGAGGCGCTAAAACGGTTTATCGAAAAGCTGAAGGAAGACGGATTATACGACAACTCTGTTATTGTATTATATGGTGACCATTATGGTATATCAGAAAACCATAATGAAGCGATGGGGCAGTTTTTAGGAAAAGAAATAACCCCATTTGAAGAGGTACAGCTCCAAAAAGTGCCGCTGGTCATTCATATTCCGGGTATTACTGATAAAAAGCCGCAAACCATTGAAACAGTAGGCGGGCAGATTGATATCAGGCCGACGCTGATGAATCTTTTAGGGATTGATACGAAAGATCAAATTCAATTCGGCAACGATCTGCTTTCAGACGAAAAACTGGACTTTACGGTGCTCCGGGACGGGAGCTTTATCACAGATCAGGTTGTTTATACAGACGGTGCGTGTTATGACAAAGAGACGGGAAAACCGTTAGAAGAGACAAAACAATGTGAAGCATTTGCTGATAAAGCAAAACAGGAGCTATCACTTTCTGATGAAATCATTTATGGGGATTTGTTGCGATTTTATGACCAGAAAAGGCTGGACAATTCGTCAAAACGGAAAGAAAAACACATGCTTGATCAGGCATCGTAATCACAATGTCTCCCGCGTCAAAGTGAGCGGGAGGCTTTCTTTTTTTAAATACGCTGTCATATAGTAACAAAAAAGGGGGATGATGATGGCGTTTATTACGGTGAAACCTGCGATCAAGAACAATTTGGCCAGAGTGGCGAAAGAACTGAAGATAGACGAGGAATTGCTTAAAAGTGCAAATCGCTCCGCACAAAAACATCAATTGTATTGCCCTGGTTATGTGATAGAGGAGCATAGCGGCAAAGAGCTTCAAACCATTGAGGATATAAAGCGCTTTTTACAGCCTCGGCAGCTGGAACTTTCTGATAGCTGGATTGAGCAAGAGAAAATCTATGATGATTCAGCTGTTGAAAAGGAAATAAAGAAGATTATTGATGTTTTTCCGTTTGTCTCATGCCGGGAAATTGGCCGTTCTGTACTCGGCAGGCCTATCTGGGAACTGAAGGCTGGTGGGGAGCATGCCGTAAAAAAGGTCCATATGAACGCGTCATTTCATGCGAATGAGTGGATTACAACGTCTGTCCTGCTAAAATGGTTTAAGGAATACTGTATGTCATTATGCTGCAATTCGCCTTTCTTTGGCTTTTCTCCCATAAAGCTGTTTAACAGCACATCCTTATCCCTCGTTCCTCTTGTCAATCCGGATGGCGTTGATCTTGTTTTAAACGGATCAGAAGTCATGGGAGCCAGAAGAGATGAGCTCGAAAGGCTAAATGAACATCGTCCGAATTTTAATGAATGGAAGGCGAATATAAACGGGGTTGATTTAAATAAACAATTTCCATCATTATGGGAAATTGAAAAATACCGAAAACCGACAGCACCCAGCTACCGCGATTTTCCGGGAATCTCTCCACTTACGGAGCCGGAATCTATTGCGATGTACCGGCTGATCACGGAGAATCCGCCTGACAGACTGCTGGCTCTTCATACTCAAGGAGAAGAAATTTATTGGGGCTATAAAGGCCTTGAGCCTGAGGAATCTGCTGCCGTCATAAAGGATTTTGAGGAGTTAAGCGGGAACATTTATAAGGGAGTAAGGGATATAGACAGCTATGCTGGATTTCGTGATTGGTTTATTCACCATTATTTTAAGGAAGGGTATACGGTGGAACTTGGAAAAGGCCAAAATCCTTTGCCGTTGCAGCAGTTTTCACACATATATAACGCCACAAACGGCATCTTGTGGAGGGCGTTATTTTTTCATGAGTAACTGAAACTTTTTCTTTTTTCTGCCGAAGCAAATATGAGAGAATAAAGATGATCGGAGGGGAATGCTGATGAGATCAGTTTGTTTTATTCTGCTGACGGTATTGCTGTTTAGTCTATCGGCATGCGAACCATCTCATCAGCAGCAAAAACAGGCATCGGCGGCAAAAGATGAGAAAAAAGACATCATACCGCTTTCCGCGGAAAAAGCGGATGGGGCGGAAGGCTGGCTGAATAACAGCACAATATTATATACTGCGTCTAATCCGACGAAAACAGAGCTTTTTGCGTACCGCATCTTTACAGGCAAAGCGAAAAAGCTCTATCAAACGGATGGTCAAATCGTTGATGTTCAAATCAATGCGAGGGAGCAGATGATTCTGCTGCAAATCACACATAGCCAAAAGACGGCAGTGGTTTTGCTTAATGCAGAAGGGGAGACGCTTTACGAAAAAGATTACGAAACGTATGAGCTTGAGGCTGCTTGGAATCAGTATGATCCTTATCAAATGATGGTTACGGAATTCAATGAGAACTGGGATTTCCATACATATCAGGTGAATGCTAAAAAAGACGAATCTTTCTTAAGTCCAGTACAGGTTCCGTTCATTCATTGGACATCCAAAAATACATTTGATTATGTAAAAGAGGGAAGAGACGATAAAGCAGGGCCTTTATATACGTTCGATACAGCTTCTAAGACGGAACAGAAGCTTGAGGATGACGTTCTATTCTTCGATTCTTTCCATCAAATGAGTTTTACTGTCAAATCAGCTTCCGGAGGAAAAGGGACGTATCAGTTTAAAACGCCGCAATCAACATCACCTGTTACAGCGAAATGGCCGCTCCAAGCGAAATATACAAGTTTGGCTCCAATGGAGTATGACTATGATGAAGCAGAAGGCCTGTTTTATACATTCAAACAAAGCGGCGATGCATATAAGCTCGCAGCAGTTAATGTAGCATCGGGAGAGACAAAAGATCTTGTGTCTCTGCGGGAAATGGAGCCGATTCAAATATCTCCGAACGGGAAATATGCGTTATACGGCTTTCATTTTGAGCAAATTATTTTATTGAAATCACATGAAACGAAGCAACTTATCATTGATCAAAAGGAGATGGAATAACGATGGCTATCGCAGATGTAACCATTATCCCAATCGGTACGGAAACACCCAGTGTCAGTGCTTACGTAGCCGATGTGCAAAAGATATTAGAAGGATATCAAGCAGAAGGGAAAATCAAATATCAGCTGACACCGATGAATACGCTGATCGAGGGAGAACTCAGTGACCTTTTTGCAGTCATTCAGGCAATTCACGAAGCGCCATTTCAAAAAGGATTGCACAGAGTGGCAACGAATATCCGTATCGATGACAGGCGTGACAAAAAAACGACGCTTGAGAGCAAAATAGAAAGTGTCAATAAACATTTACAGCCATAAAAATAAACCTGTATCCGATCGGATACAGGTTTTAATGTGCGGTTGGATACCCGCTGTTTATTACGGTCATCACGGTAAACCATCCAAAGACAAATAAGGTGGCACCGGCTAATAAAAACCCGAGTATATTTTTATTTCTAACAGAACGCAAGACTCCCCATAAAGCGAAAAGAGCGACAAGGCCGAAAATCACGACAAGTAACATAACACAGCCCCCTTTACATTGAAAAACCTGCAATTCTTTCCAGTTTTATTCTACCCGTTTTTTATAGGTTTGTCGATAGCGTTTTCAATGCGATTGTTTGAATCTTTTTTAAAAAACCCTCATAATAAGAGCATAAAAAAGAAAGAGGTGATAATAGTGAAATGGAGACGAATGCCAGTAGGGCCGATTCAAGCGAACGCATATTTTCTCATCAGTGATGATCAATGCCTGATTTTTGATCCGGGCGGCGAGGGACATAAAATCAATCAATACATAAAAGAAAAAGGGCTGACGCCTTTAGCCATTTTGCTTACACATGCCCATTTTGACCATATTGGGGCGCTTGATGAAGTGAGAGAAAAATGGGATATCCCTGTTTACCTGCATCAAAATGAAAAAAATTGGCTTACGGATGCTTCTTTAAACGGCTCCGGCATGCTGCGAGGGATAGAAGTCACAGCTAAGCCTGCAGATCATCTAATTGAAGGTGACGGTGAGTTGAATATCGGGCCGTTTCATTTGGAAACATTATTTACGCCGGGACATTCACCAGGCAGTGTGTCTTACTACGTGAAAGATGCAGACTTGGTCATCTCCGGTGATGTTTTGTTCCAAGGCGGTATAGGACGTACGGATTTAATAGGCGGCGATCAAGAGACGCTGCTGACGTCCATTCATGAAAAACTGCTTACGCTTCCGGAACACACGCTGGTGTTAAGCGGCCATGGACCTGAAACAGACGTACTGACTGAGCAGGACCAAAATCCGTTTTTAAATGGTTTTTCATTGTAAAAAAAGAGACAAACCGATAAGGTTTGTCTCTTTCTGCATTTAATGACCTCCGCCGCCGGGCACCATAATAAAAATTGAGTAATATGTAAAGCCGGCGAAGAAAATTGTTAAATAAGCGCCAAAAATATAAATATACATGCGTTCGGTTAAGTTCAAATACGATAGAAACACAAATAAGATCGTCTGTCCAAAAAATAAAAGGGAAGCATCTTTCATATCACCTAAATAAAACATGACTGCAAAAATTCCCGTCCAAAATCCTAACACCCGGAACATGCGATTCATTTTTATCCCCTCCCGAGAGTCCCTCTGACTGTTATTATAATAGATCACACCTAGAAATGTAAACATTTTCATTATTAATATACAAATGGAATTTGTCCCTTTGATTGTGTTTTCTATTGTATGAATGTTTTTTAAAAAATAATCCGAAAAAAGTTCTGTAAATGGTTTAAATGAAAAATGATCCGGGTAGTTATTCTACAAAGAGATGGTTAACTGAGGAGGAAAAAACGAATGGAACAACAATTAACTTTTTACTCATATCCAAGCTGCACGTCATGCCGAAAAACAAAACATTGGCTTAAAGCACATCAAATTGAATTTAACGAACGGCACTTATTCAGAGAAACCCCGACAAGAGAAGAATTAAAGTACATTTTATCGTTAACGACAGAAGGAATTGATGAAATTTTGGCGACAAGAAGCCAGACTTTCAAAAATTTAAATTTAAACATTGAAGAAATGACGGTAAATGAGGTGCTGGAACTTTTAATCGAGAAGCCGAAGCTTTTGCGACGCCCGATTCTAGTAGACAACAAAAAGCTGGTGATTGGTTATAACCCGGGAGAACTGTTGAAGTTATCGAAGAAGAAAACGGTTCATCAATCTGCATGATGAAAAACCGAAGATCCGCTGATTTATACGAATCAGCTTATCTTCGGTTTTTCACCTGTTCAGAAACTGGGCTAGCTGGATTCGAACCAACGATCACGGAGTCAAAGTCCATTGCCTTACCGCTTGGCTATAGCCCATTGAATGTAAACATAGTATGTGTAAAGGCAGACGCGTTATACATATATAGCGTACATTTTTCAAAAACAGGAGGTAACTCATTAAGATGATAGCTCTTGATCAGCACTTAACAGAGCACAAAGAAGATATCACGCAACAATGGCTGGAAGTTTGTACGTCAAAAGGCAGCTGGCTGTATTCAGCGAAAGATCAGCAAAAACTAGAACAAAAGTTAAAAGACCAGCATGAATTATTGGTGACCATCGTAGCAAAATCCCTTAGAAAAGAAGACGTAGAGGATGAGCTCAACCGGTGGTCTCTTCAATGCGCCAGAGACCGTGCCGTTCATGAAGTGACGGTAACAGAAAGTGTCGGCCAGTTTAACACCTTCAGGCACATCATGTTTGAACGGATTCAGAAATTCAGCGAAGCTTCTTCTCAAGACATCAGCATTCAGGATTTTTATGAGTGGAGCCGGATCTTGAATCAAAACATTGATGAGATCATCGAAGTGTTTACGGAAGAATATCACCAGGTGACCATGATACAATTAAACGCGCAAAAAGAAATGATTAATGAATTGAGTGCGCCGATTATGCCGATTACTGATGGAATTGGGATTCTTCCGCTTGTCGGTGAAATTGATACGTACAGAGCGAGGACGATTTTGGAGTCTGTGCTGGAGCAGTGCTCAGCGTTAAAGCTCTCGTATTTATTTTTAGATATTTCGGGCGTTCCTATCGTTGATACCATGGTAGCCTATCAAATTTTTAAAGTGATTGACAGCACCAAATTGCTCGGCATTGAGACGATTATTTCAGGAATCAGGCCGGAAATTGCCCAAACTGTCGTGAAGCTGGGTCTGGATTTTTCGAATGTGAAAACCGAGCAAAGTCTTGCTAAAGCCCTGGCCAATAAAGGGTTTAAAATAAAAGAGTGTTGATGCCTTTGCCATGTTTATCTTGAAAGATAGCAGCTGAACAGCCTTTCACGGGCTATTCAGCTTTTTTAACTTCTATAAATAAAATGTGATGGCTGTTGATGTCTTTTACCTTAAAAGAGTAGCCATCATATTCTATGGTACTTTCAGGCTCAGCGTCTATGTTTTGTGTCAAAAACCAGCCGCCCAAGGTGTCTACTTCTGCGTCTGATAAATCGGTTCCAAGCAGGCTGTTAACATCGCTGATTAATAATTTTGCATTTAACAAGTAGTGATCCTTTCCAAGTTCGCGGATATGAGGCACTTCATCCGCATCAAATTCATCACGGATTTCTCCTACAATTTCCTCGATAATATCTTCGACAGTGACCAAACCGGACGTCCCGCCATATTCATCTATGAGGATCGCCATATGAGTGCGTTCCTTTTGCATTTTCAGCAATAGTTTATAAATAGGAATCGTCTCAATGACATGGATAACGGGCTGTACGAAAGGTTCAATTTGATGCTTCTTGATTGAAAAATCTTTCGTCAGCATGGAAAACAGCACTTCTTTCATATTAATCACGCCAATGACGTTATCTTTATCCTCTCTTACAACCGGGTACCGGGTATATTTTGTTTGCTTGACTGTTTCCTGAAGATTTGAAATGGAGTCTTCATCTAGTGACAAACTAACCATTTCATTTCGCGGCACCATAATTTCCTTTGCCATTCGTTTATCAAAGGTGAAGATATTATTCATGTACTTTAATTCACTTTTTCTGATCTCGCCGCTTTTATAGCTTTCAGCCAATAGGACCCGAAGTTCTTCCTCTGTATAAGCCAGCTCATGCTCTGATGCCGGCTTCAGCCCAAACACTCCTGTAATCAATCGGGCAGAGTGGTTCAACAGCCAAATGAATGGAAACATGATCTTATAAAACCAAATAAGCGGTTTAGCGAACAACAAGGTAATGCTTTCTGCTTTTTGAATGGCGAAACTCTTTGGCGCCAGTTCCCCAATAACGACATTTAAATACGTAACCGCTAAAAATGCGATGACGAGTGAAAGCAGGTGGGTAAGCGATTCATTTAAGCCTGCTTTATGAAAAAGCGGTCGAAGCAGAGTTTGCACAGTCGGTTCCCCAAGCCATCCCAGTCCTAAAGCTGCGACTGTGATGCCTAACTGACAGGCTGATAAATATTCATCAAGGTGAGTGATGACATGCTTTGCCGCTTTAGCACCTTTCTTTCCTTTTGCGACAAGCTGATCAATTTTGGACCGCCGCACTTTTACGATTGAAAATTCTACGGCAACAAAAAATCCTGTTAACAAAATGAGAATAGCGACTGCTAGTAAATTGACAAATTCCAAAACAACTGCCTTCTCCAAGGAAGGCATGCACCTCCCTTTTCCGATGTCCTTCTACATTCCATACCACCTGAAAATGCTCATAAAACATGTGTTGAAGCGGCAGACTGGTTTAGTGACGCGGTTATTGGGCAATTAAAGAATAAAGAACAAAAGTTTGGAGGATCTTGACATGAAGGCACATACAGGAAAGGATTGGTTTTGGTACCAAATGGGGCCTCAAGAAAGAAGTAAGGCAAGGGATCTAATCCATTTTTCTCACTGGCCTCAGTGTGAAAAGTGGTTTGAAAATAACCATCACGTTAATTTTTTGCGAGTAGATACAACTGAGACGGAAAATGAAGCGGTATTTGGGTCGATTGTTTATGATCAGGGGCTTGGTGAAGAAAAAGACCATACTGTTTTTCACTTTTATATCACCAGACAATATTTTTTTACAATCAACTTTGACTTTTCGATTTTGAGAGAGATTAAAGGAAAAGAAGCTGTCCGGCAAATGGAAAGAGCGGACAATGCGATAGAGGGGTTTTTAATTCTTCTCGGCGAGCTAATGAATGCGTATTTAATCGGTGTTGATGAATTTGAAGTAAAGCTGAGAAAGCTTAGATGGCAGATTAAAGACGACAATAGCAAAAGCATTTTAAACCGCGTCCATCTCCTGCGCCATGAACTGATGATTTGGAAAAACTTGATATTAAGCGCTAAAAAAATTGAAATGGCGTTGAAAGAAACCTTTTTACCTCAAAATGAAGAGAAAAAGGATTATCAGCGGACACAACTGAAAATTGACAGGGGATTTACATACATCAGCGAATTTGAAGGAGAGCTTAACAATCTGCTGCATTCAGAGGAAGTCATTACCTCACATAGGGGGAATGAAATTGTAAAAGCACTGACCATTTTCACGACGCTTTTTACGCCGATTACAGCTCTGGGTGCCTTATGGGGGATGAACTTTTCAGTGATGCCGGAACTGAATTGGAAATACGGATATCTCTTTTCTCTCTTATTGATTGTCACATCTACAGTTCTGATCTACCTCTATTTGAGGAAAAAAGGCTGGACGGGAGATATGCTGCAGGAACGGAAGAAGAAAAAGAAACCTCGGAAAAGGCGGACTCTATAGGATGTTTCATATTTTGTGCAGTGTGCCCCGCTTTTTCACCAGACATATCAGGGTGACCGGATACGATGTCAAGGCGCTTATGGCAGAGCATTAAATCCACAGTTTATCGATTCTTGAAAATGACCAAATGACCGGTATTGTTGCATTAGGCGACCTTTCCGTTGAAAAAGATACTGGTCAAAAAGCGAAAACAGCATAATGAAAATGGAATCAAGCAGGCATGGTGACCATGTCTGCTTTTTTATTATTGGGAAAATTGTAATGAAAGGGGCACATTCAGTTGAAAGTTTTTTTCTTGCCAGAAAGAATTGGTTTTTCAGCATATAACATCTCACAAAATCACGTTTTCCCTGTTTGATTACCGTTTCTTCTTTTTCTACAATATGCGTTGAAAGGAGAGGGAATCAAATTGGATTCAATAGAAAAGGTAAGCAAAAACTTGATTGAAGAGGCATATCTAACAAAGGCTTCTGATATTCACATCGTGCCGAGGGAGCGGGACGCTATCATTCATTTTCGTGTCGATCATGCCTTGCTGAAAAAAAGGGACATGAAAAAAGAAGAGTGCGTAAGGCTGATTTCACATTTTAAATTTCTTTCAGCAATGGATATAGGTGAAAGGCGAAAGCCGCAAAACGGTTCGCTTACGTTAAAGCTGAAAGAGGGAAATGTTCATTTAAGAATGTCAACGCTGCCCACAATTAATGAAGAAAGCCTCGTGATCAGAGTGATGCCCCAATACAATATCCCTTCGATTGATAAATTGTCGCTATTTCCGAAGACAGGAGCCACATTACTCTCATTTTTAAAACATTCCCATGGCATGCTCATTTTTACCGGGCCGACTGGTTCAGGGAAGACTACCACATTATACTCTCTCGTTCAATATGCAAAAAAACACTTTAATCGAAATATTGTCACATTAGAGGACCCTGTTGAAACAAGGGACGAAGATGTTCTTCAGGTTCAGGTGAATGAAAAAGCCGGTGTAACTTATTCCGCAGGTCTGAAAGCAATTTTGCGCCATGATCCCGATATGATTATTTTAGGTGAGATCAGAGACGCGGAAACAGCTGAAATTGCGGTGCGGGCAGCGATGACGGGACATCTGGTACTGACGAGCCTTCATACGAGAGACGCAAAGGGCGCAATTTACAGACTGCTTGAATTCGGTATCAATATGAATGAAATCGAACAGACTGTCATTGCAATAGCGGCTCAGCGCTTAGTTGATTTGGCTTGCCCGTTTTGTGAAAACGGATGTTCATCAGTGTATTGCCGCCAGTCACGAAATACCAGGAGAGCTAGCGTTTATGAGCTTCTTTACGGGAAAAATCTTCAGCAATGTATCCAGGAGGCAAAAGGAAATCATGCAAATTACCAATATCAAACGCTTCGTCAAATTATCAGAAAAGGAATTGCGCTCGGCTATATAACGACAAACAACTATGACCGGTGGGTTTATCATGAAAAAGATTAGAAAAGTCTGGTCGTTAAAGGATCAAGCCAGGTTATTAAAGCGGCTTGGTGAAATGACTGCGGGCGGATATACGCTTCTGGATGGATTACGCCTGATGGAACTTCAGATGAATAAGAGGCAGGCTGCTGACTTGACTGATACGGTCACTTGTTTGAGGGAAGGGGCTCCGTTTTATCAAGTACTAAAGAGTTTGTCATTTCATAAGGAAGCCGTAGGTATTTGTTATTTTGCTGAAACACATGGTGAACTGCCCGCTTCCATGATCCAGAGCGGAGAGCTGCTGGAACGAAAAATTGCACAGTCAGACCAGCTGAAAAGAGTGCTGCGCTATCCGCTTTTCCTCATTTTTACGGTCGCTGTCATGTTTTATATGTTACAGTCCATCATCATTCCTCAGTTTTCCGGTATCTATCAATCGATGAATATGGAAACCTCACGTTCAACCGATATGCTTTTTGCTTTTTTTCAGCATATTGATCTTGTGATCATTTTGTTGGCTCTTTTTACAGCAGGTATCGGGATTTATTATTGGCTTGTGTTTAAGAAAAAATCACCTGCCCGGCAAATGCTGATTTGTGTCAGGATTCCTTTGATTGGAAAGCTTGTCAAGCTGTTTAACAGCTACTTTTTTTCTTTGCAGCTAAGCAGCCTTTTAAAATCGGGCCTCTCAATTTATGACAGCCTTAATGCATTTAAACATCAAACGTTTCTCCCTTTCTACCGCTGCGAGGCTGAACAATTGATTGAACGGCTAAAAGCCGGTGAGTCAATTGAAGCCGCTATTTGTGGAAGCCCTTTTTATGAAGTTGATTTTTCAAAAGTCATATCTCACGGCCAGCTGAGCGGCCGATTGGATCGAGAGCTTTTCACATACAGTCAGTTCATATTGCAGCGGCTGGAACACAAAGCGCAAAAATGGACAGGCATCCTTCAGCCGATGATTTATGGATTTGTTGCAGCGATGATCTTACTTGTGTATTTATCTATGCTTGTGCCTATGTATCAGATGATGAATCAAATGTGAAAGGAAGAGGCTGATGAATGAGAAAGGATTTACACTTGTTGAAATGTTAATTGTGCTCTTTATTATTTCGATCTTGCTTTTAATTACGATACCGAACGTCACGAAACATAATCAAACCATTCAAAAAAAGGGCTGTGAAGGCCTACAAAACATGGTTAAGGCACAAATGACCGCATTTGAGCTTGATCATGAAGGACAAACTCCGAGCCTTGCCGATTTACAGTCAGAGGGCTATGTGAAAAAGGATGCTGTCTGTCCAAATGGGAAGCACATTATCATCACCGGCGGAGAAGTTAAGGTTGAACATTAAATTAAACGAGGAGGAGGGGTTTACCCTTTTAGAAAGTTTGCTTGTGTTAAGCCTTGCCTCTATCCTCCTGGTGGCCGTCTTCACTACACTTCCTCCTGCTTATGACAATACAGCTGTCCGACAGGCAGCAAGGCAGCTGAAAAATGATATTATGCTCACACAGCAGACTGCTATTTCCCGTCAACAAAGAACAAAAATTCTCTTTCATAAAAAAGAATATCAATTAGTCATTGGTGATACGGTCATTGAACGTCCGTATGCAACGGGACTATCTATAGAACTGCTGACATTAAAAGACCGTTTGGAATTTAATGAGAAAGGGCACCCGAATGCAGGCGGAAAAATACGAGTAAATGGCCATGCCGTTTATGACATAACAGTTTATCTAGGGAGCGGGAGAGTCAATGTGGAGAGAAAATAAAGGTTTTTCTACAATAGAAACAATGTCAGCGCTAAGCCTGTGGCTGTTTGTGCTGCTGACAGTCGTCCCCTTGTGGGACAAGCTGATGTCTGATGAAAAAATGGCGGAATCACGAGAAATTGGCTATCAGATGATGAATGAGAGCATTAGCAAATATGTCATGAGTGGTGAAGGAGCCGCGTCAAAAACGATTACAAAGAACAATCATATCTATGCAATGAAGTGGAAGGAGGAGGGTGAATATCAAAACGTATGTATCAAAGCCACAGCTTATAAAGAAAAATCATATTGCCTCAGCATCCTGCAGACAGAATGGCTACACGCTTCTTAACGTATTATTTTCGCTCTCAGTCTTTTTGCTCATATCAGGATCGTTAGCTGCGATTTTCCATCTGTTTTTGTCTCGACAGCAGGAACATGACGGTTTCACACAGCAAGAATGGATGATTTCGATAGAACAGATGATGAATGAATGCAAGGAGTCACAGGCAGTTAAGACAGCCGAGGATGGGAGCGTGTTAATCTGCACCAATCTTTCCGGACAAGACATCCGTTTTGACATTTATCACTCAATGATAAGAAAAAGAGTGGATGGCAAAGGGCATGTTCCGATTTTAGATCATATTACTGCCATGAAAGCTGATATTGAAAATGGTGTTGTTTTGCTGAAAATTGAGAGTGAGGACCAAAAAGTGTATCAAACTGCTTTTCCAGTCTATTCGTATTTAGGAGGGGGGTGAATGTACCGTACAAGAGGGTTTATTTATCCAGCTGTTCTTTTTGTGTCAGCGCTTGTGCTGTTAATCGTGAACTTTGCTGCTGCTCAATATATTTCACGCTGCATGTTTGAGAAGGAAACAAAAGAGTTATACATAGGAGAGAACTTGCTTCAAAATGGGGTGCTTCTTTCGATTCGGCATGTTCTAGAGGAACGGAAAGGCCAGGAGGGTACGCAGCAATTTCCATATGGACGGGTTTCTTATTACATTCATGATACATCGATAAAAGAACAAAAAGAAATCAACTTAAGAGTGTCAACGGAGTCGGGAACAGAAAGAACTGCACAGATCGTGTTTGATCAAAAACAGAAAAAACTGCTGAGATGGACAGAATAAAACAGTGTAAAGGGTATAAAAAAAGTCATGTGAGACAACACTTCATAATAATTGAATGATGAGGTGATCACGTGAAAACGAATGATTATGTTAAATATATGACGCAGCAATTTGTCAAATATATAGATACTCCGAGAGATGAGCGAAAAGAACGAAAAGAGGTGCGGAAAGAAACAAAAACGCCTGTTTCCCAGCAGTGGTTCGGTATTTTACCCTATGGCTTCCGACTTTGGCTGAAACGGAAAAAATAACCGCAAATAAACGAATAAGGTCCTTCAAAAAATGGAGGACCTTATTGATATTCTTCTAATATGGCAATTTTATTGACCTTTTGGCTATAAGGATCAAATGAAATCGTCACAAAAACGCCGAATTCTTTTGACCCTTCCCTCAGAGTTAAATGGTATTGCTTCACTGCTTCATCTTTTCTTTTACGGTCCCATACTTTTTGTTTGAACAGTACCTGTGCGAGCGGGTACCTTTTTTTTGCTTCTTTTACAGCAATCTCTTCCCATTTGGACATGTGGCGGGCGGTTACAAGCGGTATTTCTTCTGCGTGAGCGGCTGTGGTGCCAAAGACGAGAAGAGGTAGACAAATCACACATTGTTTGATCATCATGCTGTCACCCTTTCTTTATTTATTATTACCAAATAATAATTGGATATGCATTTAAATTCTCACATAACAATCCCAAAAATTTCAAAAAATGAAAAGATGAGCAATACTGAGCAAGACTTTGTAATATGACGAAAACATTCTTTTAAACGAACAAAATGAGCGATTTCGGTGTTTTAAAATCTATAAATCGTTGATTATACTCTACTTGTGCGGTTCTTTAAAGAGAACGACTGTCATATCAAGTTACAGTGTTTTACAGGAGGTAAGATATGTTTCGATTGTTTCACAATCAGCAAAAGACGAAGACGAAACTGAAAGTTCTGCTTATCTTTCAGCTTTCAGTCATTTTCAGTCTGACTGCCGCAATATGCTTACAATTTTCCGATGATACAAGCGCTGCTTTTCATGATATTGAAACATTTGATTTCTCACTTCAAACGTGTAAAGACTTTCAGCATACAGATAAAAACTGCCATTATGATAAACGCTGGGATCAAAGTGATTTGCACATATCAGATCAAACAGATACGAAAGGCACTGTATGCTCACCTTTCGCCTTATTTGCTGTGCTCGAAAATACAGGTGAGAAACTTAAGAAATCAAAGTGGAAGTGGGAGCTTCATAAGCTTAAAAATGCCCGCAAACCGTTAGAGGATGGGAACGTGATCGAAAAAGGATTTGTCTCCAATCAAATTGGCGATTCACTTTATAAAATTGAGACGAAGAAAAAAAAAGAAACCCGGCATTTATGCATTTAAAGTATATAAACCGGCAGGCTACCCGGCAAACGGCAGTACATTTGAGTGGTCGGAGCCTATGACGCTTGCAAAATGCGATGAAAAACCGACAGTCCCTAAAAAAGAAACAAAGTCGGACGTCAAAAAGGAGAATGAAACAACACAAAAGGATATACAGGAAAAAACAATGAAAGAAGAAACATCTCAAGAAGCTGTAACCAAAGAAAATGAAACTCAATCAGACCAGAAGGAAAGCGGGGAAGAGGATGAAAAAAGCAATGAAGCTGATCAGTAATATTTTATACGTGATCATCTTTACTCTTATTATTGTGCTGACACTTGTCGTGATTTCAACACGTTCATCCGGGGGAGAGCCGGCGGTGTTTGGGTATACGCTGAAATCAGTTCTGTCAGGTTCGATGGAGCCGGAGTTCAATACAGGTTCCTTAATATTGGTAAAAGAAATCGCTGATGTGAAAGAGCTCCAAAAAGGAGACGTTATTACATTTATGCAGGATGCAAATACGGCAGTCACCCACAGAATAGTTGACATAACAAAGCAAGAAGACCATTTGTTATTTAAAACAAAAGGTGATAATAATGCAGCAGCTGATTCAGCCCCTGTATCGGACGAAAATGTTCGCGCGCAATACACAGGTTTTCAGCTTCCATATGCAGGCTATATGCTTCATTTTGCCAGCCAGCCGATTGGAACGGCTGTATTATTGATTGTTCCCGGCGTGATGCTGTTAGTGTACGCTTTTGTGACGATCAGCAGCGCCATTAGAGAAATTGAAAGAAAGACAAAAGCCTTGGAAACAGATACAAAGGACAGCACCATGTCTACTTAACTTCAGTTGTAAACCTGGCAACAGGTTTCGATATAAAATCATTCAATAAAAGGGGAGTTTACCATGGGTATGAAAAAGAAATTGAGTTTAGGAGTTGCTTCTGCAGCACTAGGATTAGCTTTAGTTGGAGGAGGAACATGGGCAGCATTTAACGACATTAAATCAAAGGATGCTACTTTTGCATCAGGTACGCTTGATTTATCTGCTAAAGAGAATTCAGCGAGTGTGAACCTATCAAATCTAAAGCCGGGAGATAAGTTGACAAAGGATTTCCAATTTGAAAATAACGGATCACTTGCGATCAAAGAAGTTTTAATGGCGCTTAATTATGGAGATTTTAAAGCAAACGGCGGCAGCAATACATCTCCAGAAGATTTCCTCAGCCAGTTTGAAGTGACATTGTTGACAGTTGGAAAAGAGGGCGGCAATGGTTACCCGAAAAACATTATTTTAGATGATGCCAACCTTAAAGACTTGTATTTGATGTCTGCTAAAAATGATGCAGCGGCTACTGAAAAAATCAAAAAACAAATTGACCCTAAATTCTTAAATGCAAGCGGTAAAGTCAATGTAGCAACAATTGACGGTAAAACCGCTCCTGAATATGATGGTGTTCCAAAAACACCAACTGACTTCGATCAGGTTCAAATGGAAATCCAATTCAAAGATGATAAAACAAAAGATGAAAATGGGCTTATGGTTCAAAATAAATATCAAGGCAACTCCATTAAGCTTCAATTCTCGTTCGAAGCTACACAGTGGAACGGCTTGACAATCAAAAAGGACCATACTGATAAAGACGGCTATGTGAAAGAAAATGAAAAAGCGCACAGCGAGGATAAAAATTAATAACAGCCATAAAAAGAGACGGCCCAGTATTCATATACTGGGCCGTCTCGATGTTTATTGACAAAAGAGGAGTTAGTGCCTCTGCTCAGGCACTACTCCTCTTTTTGAGATTTTCTCCATTTTTGATAATCTAAAAATTCACGAAATTGTTTTTTCGATACCCCGGATGTCATCGCATCGCGAACCAATTTCTCCCATTCACTATCTAATTGACCATCGTATTCGGTTTCATGTTTCTCATCGAGCAAAGTATGAACCGAGACGTCCAGAACAGCGGAGACTTTTTCGAGAAATTGAATGGAGGGGTTCGTTTGTAGATTTCGTTCTATTGAGCTTAAATAAGACTTCGCTACCCCAGCTTTTTCAGCTAGTTCTGATAGTGAGTAGCCTTTTTCTTTACGGTATTGTTTAATACGCTGGCCAATCAATGTCATCACCTTCCTTGTGATATTATAGCACATTCAGAAAGGATTTACGGTATGACTTCTGGCTGCCGGACCAGGATGAGCAGACTTTTTGTTTAAAAGTAAATATTTTCGTATTTCTTCCGGGCTGATATTTGCCTCTTTGGCTTCCACCATTAATTCAACCCATTCTTGATCCAATTCAAAGTGCTCTTGTTTTGCATTCTTCATGCAGTTTCTCCTCCTAAAATACTTGTTTATGTATTTCAGCCAGTCCGGCCATGACTTATTGTATGCTTCATTAGTCTCTGGAAGTCATTTGCCATTAAATCGCCAGAATTTTTTTCCAGTATACCTTTATTATAATCGTATTTTCTCAAAAAAAACGAGAATGATGTCGAATGGTAAAAAAGTTAGCTTGAAATATTATTTTGCAGATAAAACAATCCGCCATTTTCAATTTCAACTGATATCTTTGGTTGATACAAGGTTTTCAGCGCCTGTTTTTCTAGATGGTATTCTTCTGGTTTTTCTTCTATATGCTCGTAAAACTTATCAAGCAATGTCATATCATTCTTCCACCTGTTAACCGCCTGTTCCGCCCAGTCGGACGGCTCCTGCATAGCGGATTTGGAAATATAGTTTTCCATACGCTTAAGTCCGCTTTCTGGTTTGATCATAGGTGAAATGGTGAAGCAATAGTCACATATTTGAGACGTCAGTGAAAACTGGGTCAGCTTGCTTTGAAAATCTTCAATTATCGTTCCAGAGACTAGGTGAAGACCTAGTGACAATAACTTATCCTTTTTCATGTCGGACTGGTATGAAATCGTGACATTTATACCAAGCCAAGGCTGAAGTGGGACTTTAGCTCCGGCTGATTCAATTTTCTCATACATTCTGGTAAATCTCCCATTTTGTTTAACAGCTTTAAATATTTGAAAAAGACGCGGGGCCCCAAAATATATAAATTCACCATCTAGGTCTTTTGGTGCATTTTCTTTATCTGTAATAAAAGTGATTTTCATTGGATTCGGATCACCGCCTGTCTTCTCGCGCCAATGCCAGTAGAAAGGGCGGTTCATGATTTGTTTGTCCATTTCAACTGTAAGCTGCACTGTCATATAGCCTAAGCCTTGATCGACGATTTGGCAGCTGTTTGCTTGAAAAAAACGCAGCAGAAAATCGTGAACCTCTTGCTGTCTCACTAATAAAACCTCCTTACAGGCTAAGATCCTCTTTTTTCAGCAGGCAGCTGTTTTTTATAAGACAAAAATGAGGTTAAGTTATCCATTTTTATTTTCATTTCTTCTTCTGTTGCTGAGTGATACAAAATGTCATGAAGGTGCTCTTCAAAATTGTTCACTTGAATTTTCGTTAAAATATCATCAAGTTCACCGACCACTTTTTCAAACAAATGAATTTTTTCATATAAAAGCTTTAGAATATGCTCTTCCACCGTATGTTTTGTCGCCATGTTATAAATATGCACGTCACGCTCCTGCCCGAGTCTGTGAATTCTTCCGATTCTTTGCTCAAGTCGCATCGGATTCCATGGCAGGTCATAGTTGATCATGTGATTGCAAAATTGCAGGTTAATTCCCTCACCGCCTGCTTCAGTTGCAATAAGGACTTGGATTTTTCCGCGGAAAAGATCCTTCATCCAGTCTTTTTTCCCACGTTTAAATCCGCCTCTAAACGGCACAGAACTGATGCCGTTTTGCTGAAGAAACCACTGCAGATAAATCTGGGTTGCGCGGTATTCTGTAAAAATGATGACCTTATCGTCGATCTTTTTGATCAAATCAACAACTTGAAGCGCTTTAGAGTTTTGTGTCACTTGATTGATGCGCTCTATTAAAACTGAAATCGTATCCTCATCAATGGCAGGTGCTTGTTTCTCTTTTTGATCAAGCATCTTTTTCAGCGTCATATACACCGCTTCTCTGCTCGAACAGCATTCTCTTTGCAAGGTCATAATCGAGAACATGCTGGCTGGTTTATTGATACTTTCCTTCAAGCGAGAAATTTCATCATAAAGCGCCTGCTCTGATGGAGAAAATTGAATCGGCACTGTTTCAACATGGCGCTGTTTCCAATTCAGCCCTGTATCATGCCGCCTGTTACGGATCATGACTTTATTCACAAGATCTTTTAAATGTTCATGCGCTTCTAAACTGGATTTCTTCTTGGCGAACTCCTCCTGAAAGTGATTCTGACTGCCTAAATGGCCGGGTTTTAATAAGGACACCAAATTGAAAATCTCTTCGATACGGTTCTGGATTGGCGTCGCGGTAAGAAGCAGGCAATATTTTTTTACGAGATTCCGGACAAATTCATAGTTCTTCGTTTTGCTATTTTTCAGTTTGTGTGCCTCATCAATAATGACAAGATCATATGGGATAGACAGAACGATTTCTCGATGGGGCGAACGCTTCGCGGTGTCTATTGATGAGACGACAATATCGCATTGCTCCCACACATAGCTTTTCTTTTGTTCAACAGCCGGAATCAAAAATTTTTCCTGAAGCTCTTTGACCCATTGTGACACAAGGGAAGCGGGCACAAGGATCAAAATTTTTTTTGCTAACCCTCGAATCATATATTCTTTTAGAATCAGTCCTGCTTCAACCGTTTTCCCGAGACCAACCTCATCTGCTAAAATTGCTTTCCCGTTCATTTTTTCAACCACTTTTTGCGCCACTTCAAGCTGGTGGGGGAGCGGCGTAAAGGAAGGCAGATATAAAGGAGCCCGTAAGCCTTCAAACTCTGGAATTGCTAATGTTTTCTGGATTTCTGCAGAGAGCTTGTACAGTTCCCAGTTTGCCCAAGGGCCATCGTTTTTCAGTCTTTCAGCAAATTCTTCAGGCCATTTTGCATCGTAGATCATTTCTGTATTCATTGCTTTGAAACCGCCTTTCTTATTCTTCGATTCTTAAGATGAATAATATAAGAAAAATCTGCCCAAATTGCTGTTGCCCAGCATATAGTGATGATGGTAGGATATGAGTATGTATTTGATGTAAGATATTGCTATAGTATGTCCATAACAGCATGAAAATATGAGCGAATGACAGCAAGGGGAGAGACCTGACCGAAAACCTCGGGATACAGGCGCCGAAGGAGCAAACTGCGGAGTGAATCTCTCAGGCAAAAGAACTCTTGCTCGACGCAACTCTGGAGAGTGTTTGTGCGGATGCGCAAACCACCAAAGGGGACGTCTTTGCGTATGCAAAGTAAACTTTCAGGTGCCAGGACAGAGAACCTTCATTTTACATGAGGTGTTTCTCTGTCCTTTTTTTGTATGTTTTTTAGCTGCGCCGTTGAAAAAGGGGAGGAATTAGATGCTGAAAAGAACGCCGTTATTTGACCTGTATAAGGAATATGGAGGAAAAACGATTGATTTCGGAGGCTGGGAGCTTCCTGTTCAATTTTCTTCTATAAAAAAAGAACACGAGGCTGTCCGAACTGCAGCCGGTTTGTTTGATGTATCTCATATGGGAGAAGTCGAAGTGTCAGGGAACGACTGTCTGTCTTTTTTGCAAAGATTGATGACAAATGATGTTTCCGCGTTAACGCCAGGCCGTGCTCAATATACAGCGATGTGTTACCCGGATGGCGGAACCGTCGATGATTTGCTTATCTATCAAAAAGGAGAGAACCGCTATCTGCTTGTCATTAATGCTTCTAATATAGATAAAGACTTGGCTTGGATGAAAGAACATGCAGCAGGTGATGTGCAGATTGACAATCAGTCAGACCAAATCGCGCTCTTGGCTGTACAGGGACCGAAAGCAGAAGCGATCTTGAAAAATCTGACAGATGCAGATGTGTCTGCATTAAAGCCGTTTGCGTTTATTGATGAAGCCGATATCAGCGGCCGCAAAGCACTTATTTCACGCACTGGCTATACGGGAGAAGACGGGTATGAAATTTATTGCCGCAGTGATGATGCTATGCATATTTGGGAAAAAATCATCGATGCAGGGGATGCATACGGATTGATTCCATGCGGTCTCGGTGCACGTGATACACTCCGGTTTGAAGCGAAGCTCCCGCTCTACGGTCAGGAGCTGACCCGGGATATTACACCGATTGAAGCAGGTATAGGCTTTGCTGTAAAGCACAAAAAGGAGTCTGACTTTTTTGGTAAGTCAGTATTGAGTGAACAAAAAGAAAACGGAGCAAAGCGCAAACTTGTCGGTCTCGAAATGATTGAAAAAGGGATACCGCGGCACGGATATGAGGTTTTCCAAAATGGCAGGTCTGTCGGAAAGGTGACAACCGGCACGCAGTCACCGACATTAGGGAAAAACGTCGGCCTTGCCTTAATTGATTCGGAAACGAGTGAGATCGGGACTGTTGTAGATGTAGAGATTCGCAAAAAATTAGTGAAAGCAAAGGTTGTTAAAACACCATTTTATAAACGCTAATATTTTTTCTTGGAGAGAGGAGACAACACATGAAGCACCGTTATTTGCCCGCAACAGAAGAGGATAAACAGGAGATGCTTGCCACTATCGGCGTAAGCAGCATCGATGATTTATTTGCTGATATACCGGAAAACGTCAAATATAAAAAAGAGTATCAAATCAAAAAAGCGAAATCAGAAACAGAATTAACAAGAGAACTGACAAAGCTGGCCTCTAAAAATCGTGATACCGTTCAATACGCTTCTTTCTTAGGAGCGGGTGTATATGACCACTATCAGCCTGTCATTGTGGATCATGTCATTTCGCGCTCTGAGTTTTATACCGCATATACGCCTTATCAGCCAGAGATTTCACAAGGAGAGCTCCAGGCTATTTTTGAATTCCAAACGATGATCTGTGAACTGACAGGCATGGATATCGCCAACTCCTCGATGTATGACGGCGGAACAGCCTTGGCAGAAGCAGCAATGCTTGCTTCAGGCCACACGAAAAAGAAAAAAATCGTTGTGTCAAAAACCGTGCATCCTGAATCGCGAGAGGTGCTGAAAACGTACGCAAAAGGTCAGTATATTGATGTTGTTGAAGTACCCGCTGCGGATGGCGTTACGGATCTTGATGCATTGCGCCAAACCGTTTGCGAGAACACAGCCGCAGTGATCGTTCAGTACCCGAATTTTTTCGGCCGGATCGAGCCGCTAAAGGATATTGAGCCTATCGCTCATCAAGGGAAATCCATGTTTATTGTTTCAGCCAACCCGCTGGCGCTAGGTCTTCTCACTCCGCCGGGCAAGTTTCAGTCTGATATCGTCGTCGGTGATGCGCAGCCTTTCGGCATTCCTTCAGCGTACGGCGGCCCGCATTGCGGCTTTTTTGCCGTTACTAAAAAATTAATGAGAAAGGTGCCGGGCCGTCTCGTCGGACAAACGGAAGACGAAAACGGAAAAAGAGGCTTTGTGCTTACCCTGCAAGCCAGGGAGCAGCATATCCGCCGGGATAAAGCAACATCAAATATATGCTCGAACCAAGCTTTAAATGCGCTGGCAGCATCAGTGGCCATGACTGCTCTCGGAAAAAACGGCGTAAAAGATATAGCCCGCCAAAATCTCTTAAAAGCCAACTATGCAAAGCAAGAAGCAAAAAAAGCAGGCCTTACCGTTATGTTTGACGGGCCGATGTTTAATGAATTTGTCATCAAACTGGATGAGCCGGTGAGAGCTGTGAACAAGCGTTTGCTGGCAAAAGGCATGATTGGCGGATATGATCTTGGGCTGACGTATCCGGAGCTGGACTGCCATATGCTGATTGCTGTAACGGAGCTGAGAACAAAAGAAGAAATTGACGCACTCATTCAGGAATTGGGGGATCGCCATGAGTAATCAGGACCAGGCACTTATTTTTGAACTTTCAAGAGAAGGCCGAATCGGCTATAGTCTGCCGGAGCTCGATGTACCGGAAATCGAATTGGGGCACCTCTTGTCAGACACCTATATTCGTGACGAAGACGCAGCGCTGCCGGAGGTTTCAGAGCTGGACATCATGCGCCATTATACAGCGCTGTCCAAACGCAATCACGGGGTGGATTCCGGCTTTTATCCTCTCGGTTCTTGCACGATGAAATACAATCCGAAAATCAATGAAAAAATTGCGCGTATACCTGGTTTTGCTGCGATTCATCCCCTTCAGGATGAAGACACGGTGCAAGGCGCATTAGAACTTTTATATGATTTAAGCAAGCACCTTGAAGAAATAACGGGAATGGATGAGGTTACGCTTCAGCCTGCTGCCGGAGCGCACGGCGAATGGACGGGGCTGATGATGATCCGTGCCTATCATGAAGCTTGCGGGGATTTCAAGCGGACGAAGGTCATTGTCCCTGATTCCGCGCACGGGACGAATCCTGCATCAGCGACAGTAGCAGGCTTTGAAACCGTTACGGTGAAATCGAATGAAAATGGGCTTGTTGATTTAGAGGATTTAAAAAGAGCAGTGAATGAAGAAACTGCAGCTCTTATGCTGACGAATCCAAACACGCTCGGCTTGTTTGAGGAGCAGATTACAGAGATGGCGGAAATTGTACACCAAGCGGGGGGGAAACTGTATTATGACGGCGCTAATTTAAATGCTGTTTTAAGCAAAGCGAGACCTGGTGATATGGGATTTGACGTGGTGCACCTCAACCTGCATAAAACATTCACAGGCCCTCATGGCGGCGGAGGCCCCGGCTCAGGCCCTGTCGGCGTAAAACAAGATCTGATTCCTTATTTGCCAAAGCCAGTTATAGTCAAAAAAGAAGGGCGCTTTACGTTTGATTATGACCGCCCTCATGCGATCGGCCGTGTGAAGCCGTATTACGGCAACTTTGGCATTAATGTGAGAGCGTATACGTATATTCGCTCCATGGGGCCTGACGGATTAAAGGCTGTTACTGAGAACGCAGTGTTAAACGCCAATTATATGATGAGAAAGCTCGCGCCTTATTACGATCTTCCGTTTGACCGCCATTGCAAGCATGAATTTGTATTATCAGGGAAGCGGCAGAAAAAGCTGGGAGTGCGTACGCTTGATATTGCAAAACGGCTCCTTGATTTCGGCTATCATCCGCCGACGATTTATTTCCCGCTTAATGTTGAAGAATGCATCATGATCGAGCCGACAGAGACAGAATCAAAGGAAACACTGGATGCGTTTATTGATGCTATGATTCAAATCGCAAAAGAAGCGGAGGAGAATCCGGAGCTTGTTCAGGAGGCCCCGCATACAACGATTGTAAAAAGAATGGATGAAACAAAAGCGGCGAGACACCCGGTGCTCAGATACGAGGCGGTAGAAAGATAAATAAAAACAGCTGTCTACCAGACAGCTGTTCAGCTTGTAGAGAAAACGATGTTTTTTCTACAAGCTTTTTTGTTGTGTGCTGTTTCTTTAGGTATTCAGCTGATTTCAAAAACAGAAAAAGAGCTCCCACATACCTAGCTTTGCTTGGCTAGGTATGTGGCAATCTTCTTCATGTTCTGGCATGCGGCTGTGAGGAGAACTTGTTCACTCACATTCCGTTTTCCCCTCAACCTGCAATAGCGAAGCCCGTGCAGTTGTTTTGAATCTGCAAAGCTTCGCTCTATTTTTTCTTTTCTTTTTTTGTAGAGGTTTTTTCCTGAAACAGACAAGCGATTTTGCCTGATCTTTTCTTTGTGGTCTTCCCATACATGCCGGGTGATGACTTTCTGATGTTTTTTTGATTTTGTGCAGTTTTCAAGAAAAGGGCATGAGGAACATGTTTCAGGATTTGATTTATATGACCTGTATCCTTTTCGGTCAGTTGTTGAGTATGTGAGTGTTTGCTGGTTCGGGCAAATGTACCTGTCTTTTTCAATGTCGTAATGAAATTTCCATTTTGGAAACAAGCCTCTAGTAGGGTGATATCGTCTGTGGGCAATGACGCCAAAAATATGACGGTCAGATAATCCTTTACAGATAGGAGCTGTTAAATATCCGGAATCAAGGGCGACAGCTTCTACTTGAAAACCAAATCGTGCGATTTGGTGATCTAATCGGTCAAGATAAGGCACAGAATCATGGACATTTCCCGGTGTGACGTGGGCATCGGTGATAATGTTGTATTTCATATCCGTTGTGCGGTGATCTAAATAGAAAAAACCTTCTGGTTTGTTTTCGCGATACAGATATCCACTTTCGGGATCAGTTGTACTGTGGCGGATCTCTTTTTCAGCTTTCACCTCCTCTTTGACTATTAGTGGCTTTTTTCCGTGTTCCTCTCGATCTTCTTGGATGGCTTCATTTAAATCTTTGATATAGTTTTGTGTATCCTGTTCAATCGTTTTTCTTGTGTATTTATGCTTGTTGGCATTGGCTTTAAGGTGAGTGGAATCGGTGAATAGGACACGTCCGCCCACCATGTCATGATTGATGGCCTGAAGAACGATCTCATCAAAAATATCTTGGAAGATGGTTGTATCTTTAAAACGTGTGCGTCTGTTCCAGCTGATGGTGGAGTGGTGCGGAACTGGATCGTTTATGTTCAATCCGAGAAACCATCTGTACGCCATATTGTAGTAAATTTCTTTTTCGAGCTGTCTTTCTGAACGGATACCATAGAGGTATCCGATAAACATCATTTTGAATAAAATCAGCGGATCAAGTGAGGGGCGGCCTTTGTTTTCACTGTAGTAAGGTTTAACCTTTTCAATGATAAAAGAAAAGTCTATGTATTTATCGATTTTTCGAAGCAGATGATCCTCTTCGACAAGTTGGTCGAGAAGAACAAATTCAGCTGCGTTTTGAGAAGAATTTCTTGTGTGGAACATGGGAAAGACACCGTCCTTTTGAAGTCTCTCTTTTATTTTATTACAGAAGAATGGATATTTTAAGAAAAAATAAAGGCTGTTGAGATTTTCTCGACAGCCTGAACAGCTGTCTACCAGACAGCTGTTTGCTTTATTTCTTCGCTTTAATCTTTCCGCCCCATTTTTTAAAGCCGCCTTTTAGGTTGTAAATCTCAGTGCAGCCGTTTTTGCGCAGGGTTTGTGCCGCGCGTCCGCTGCGGACACTGTTTTGGCAGTACAGGTAAACAGGCTTGTCCGTACGGATCTCATTTTTTCTCTGTTTCAGCTGGGAAAGCGGGATGTTGCGGGCGCCTAAAATATGTCCGCCCTCAAACTCATTTGGCTCACGAACGTCAATAAGCTGCGCTTTGCGGTAACCCGCGCGGAATTCTTCTTCGGTAAGTGTTTTCATAATTCGCTGCTGATAGACATATGAAGCAATCATATAGATGATAAACGCAGCAAAAATAATCAAAACGATCATATTAGACAATGTGATTCTACTCCTTTAGCATATAAAATCAAAACCCTGCTTCATAAAACAAGGTCATAGAGCCGTTTTCGACAAATACTATTATAGTAAAGCACAGCGTGATTGTCATCTATAATGGAACTAAAATATTTTTCATTTTCCCGACAGTTTGATAAACTGATTCTATTAAAACGGTAAGGAAGGTCTTAAAATGCAAAAAGAAACTTGGCGGTTTATAGACTCAGGCAATGCAAGTCCTGCATTCAATATGGCGCTTGATGAAGCGCTTTTATATTGGCACAGCGAAAAGAAAATCCCCCCGGTTATCCGTTTTTACGGCTGGAATCCGGCGACACTTTCTGTAGGGTATTTTCAAAATATTAAAAAGGAAATCAATTTTGAAGCAGTACATAAATATAATCTCGGATTCGTCAGACGCCCGACCGGCGGGAGAGGTGTGCTGCACGATCAGGAACTGACATACAGCGTAATTGTTTCGGAAGAGCACCCCGAGATGCCGGCGACTGTTACTGAGGCTTACCGGGTTATTTCAGAAGGCATACTTCAAGGCTTTAGAAATCTCGGTCTGGACGCTTACTTTGCCATCCCGAGAACTGAAAAAGAAAAAGAAAGCTTAAAAAATCCGCGGTCATCTGTTTGTTTTGACGCGCCTTCGTGGTATGAGCTAGTAGTTGAGGGGCGCAAGGTGGCGGGAAGCGCGCAAACGAGACAAAAAGGCGTGATTCTTCAGCATGGCTCCATTCTGCTTGATTTGGATGAGGACAAGCTGTTCGATCTGTTCTTATATCCGAGTGAAAGAGTAAGAGAACGGATGCAGCGCAATTTCAAAAATAAAGCGGTTGCCATTAATGAACTCACTGAAAAGCGGGTGACGATGGATGAGGCTCGTAAAGCTTTTAAAGAAGGATTTGAAACAGGTCTTAACATTCATTTGGAGCCATATGAACTTTCTCAGGAAGAGCTTGATTTTGTTCATCACTTGGCTGAAACAAAGTACGCTTCAGATGAATGGAATTATAAGCGGTAAACAGGGCTTTTGACCCGCGGAGCATCCTTGTTTTTTCAAGTTCATTAGTGTAAACTTGTAATGGTTTATAAAGTTAAGGTGCTTTTTGGGAGGGTTTCGATGACAACACCAAGTATGGAAGATTATATTGAACAGATTTATATGCTGATTGAAGAAAAAGGATATGCACGAGTTTCCGATATCGCGGAAGCATTGGCAGTCCATCCCTCCTCTGTAACAAAAATGGTTCAAAAACTAGATAAAGACGAATATTTAATTTATGAAAAATATCGCGGTCTCGTGTTAACGTCTAAAGGGAAAAAAATAGGCAAACGGCTGGTATACAGACATGAATTGCTTGAGCAGTTTTTAAGAATCATTGGTGTTGATGAAGAGAAAATATATAACGATGTCGAAGGAATCGAACATCATTTAAGCTGGAACAGTATTGATCGCATCGGGGATCTTGTTCAATATTTTGAAGAAGATGATGCCCGTAAAAAAGATCTGAAATCAATCCAAAAGAAAACAGAACATCATAATCAGTAAAAAGGCGGTCTCGAAGGAGGCCGTCTTTTTTGATACGCTGACGCCACCCGTCATTCGTTGGTCTATTTCTTCGCGTGTTTTCTTAAAATGGTAATAAACGATCGGATGGAGGGGGAGGGAAGAGATGTATATTGACGGTGTGTTTTCCGGCGGAGGAGTAAAAGGCATTGCGCTCGCAGGCGCTTATGAAGTGCTTGAGGAAAAAGGCTTCCGCTTTAGAAGAGTTGCGGGTACAAGCGCCGGCGCCATTATTGCCGCTTTCATTGCGTCAGGTTACACCAGTAAGGAAATCCACGCTTTAATTGAAGAAGTGGACGGAGAGAAATTGCTGGACCAGAGGTACTCATTTCTCCCCTTAAAGATGCTCCAGTGGGTGTCCATCTATTGGCGTCTTGGCTTATACAAAGGCGATACGATAGAAAAATGGATTGCTGATCTGTTAAGAGCGAAAGGCATAAGGGTTTTCGGCGATTTGCAGAGAGGGTCTCTGCGCCTTATTGCTTCTGATCTGACAAACGGCACCATGATTGTTTTGCCGGACGATTTGGCCCGTTACGGGTTAAATCCTGATATGTTCCCGGTTGCCAGAGCGGTCAGAATGAGCTGCAGCATTCCGTATTTCTTTGAACCGATAAAATTAAAAACGGACACAGGCACCGCCACGGTTGTCGACGGAGGCGTGTTAAGCAATTTTCCAATCTGGCTGTTTTCAAAGGAAAGAAAGCGCCCTGTGATCGGTGTCACGCTTGCGCCGCGTGAAAGAGAGCGTCCGAAAAAAAATATCCGCAACGCTTTTGAACTGTTCGGCGCCCTGTTTGAAACGATGAAGGATGCTCATGACGCAAGGCACATTGCGTCACGCTATGAACAAAATATTATTTTTCTCCCTGTCGATGACGTAATGGCCACTGATTTTCATTTAACACAACAAAAAAAACTAGCCCTGATTGAGCTAGGTAAAAGACGGACAGAGCTGTTTTTAAAGCAGTGGACCTATTAAAAAAGCGCTCTGTTTTTCTTTTTATTTTTTTTCCCTTCTATAACAGTCAGCTGAGTCTGGCTTTTTTTCTTGAGAATCATCGGCTTAGGCTTGCTGGCGCTCGGAACGCTTCGCAGGTGGCTGACACGTCCCTTATGTCCGGCGCGGTGTTTTGCTTTTTGTTCTTTCATCCGGCGCCGCGATTGTTTCGCCGCTTTTTTGAAGGCTGCTCCTTCGCTGCCCGCATTTCGATTCATTACATATTTCACAATAAAATAAATAATGATACCTGCCACGATGACGGTTACCGCCATTTTTGCCATTTCTCCGGGATTGGTTACCAGCACATAGAGGAAACCGAACGCTCCCAGCGCAATTAATACAGCAATAATAGGTTGTACACGATGATTCATAACTGTCCACCTCCGAAAGTAATAGCAGGGCAACGGATTTTAGATGACGTTGTGAGAAGGCTTCTGATTTTGCTCAGACAATGCTTCGAGTCTGAGAAGTTCGTTAAAGCTTTCGATGGCAACTTCAACCTGTTCATCCTTAGGTTCCTTTGTGGTTAACAGCTGAAGCCAAAGACCCGGGTATCCAAGTAATTTCAGACCGGGAATGTCACGCACTTTGTTTGTCAGCTGCAGAACTTCAAAGGATATACCAAGCACGACCGGTATCAGTGCGACACGATCTATAACACGCAGCCAAAGCGGATCTGTCGGAACGAGCAAATAAACAAACATGCCGACAATAATCGTAAATAAAATAAAGCTTGATCCGCAGCGGTAATGAAGCCGAGATTGGTTTTGGACATTCTCCACAGTAATTGGCAAATTCTGTTCATAACAGTTTATGACTTTATGTTCGGCTCCATGATATTGAAACACTCTTTTAATAAGCGGTGTCATGGACAAAAAATAGATGTAACCGAGCAGCAAAATCAACTTAAACAGGCTTTCAACCGCGATTTGCGCCGTGTCCGAGGAAAAAATCGGCCTTGTCAGTTCAGCTAAGAAAACTGGTCCCAATGTAAATACGAATTTACTGAACAAAAATGATAGGACGCCTATAACTGCGAGGCTGAGATACATAGACAGCCCGGAGGATTTTTTTTTCTTCCTGCTCAAGTGTCTCGTCTTCAGATGGATCGAGCCCGTAACGTTCGCTTGAAAAATTCAAATGCTTTGTGCCGTTTGCACTCGCTTCGATAATGGCCGCGATCCCCCGTAAAAACGGTATCTTTTTCACGATGTTCAGTTTCGGGTTGTGTTTGCGTGGAAGCTTAAAAAAGTCAATGCTTCCATCCGTTCTTCTGATGGCTGTAACGTAATGATGCTTTCCGCCAAACATAACGCCTTCCACAACAGCCTGCCCGCCGTAAGCGGGCGGAACTTTATGTTTTGACATATTATCAACCTGCCTATTTCTTTAGGATTGCTAACCATTTCCTTTCACTCTATTGTACAGGAAACAGCGCTAAACCTCTAGATTGACAGGCTGAAAAAATTGCCATAGCCTTGCTTTTTCTACATGCATTATACCCGTTATTTTCAAATTTTACTCGCAGCTGTCAAAAAGTGTGAGCTTTTTTATTGACATTTCATTTTTTGGGCACACTTTAACTGGAGGTGCCATGATGACAAGCGAAAAAGATACAGAACAAAATGAAGAATTGAATGAGAAGCAACAGCCGCCTGTTTCAATGGCCGGCAGGGTGGCGGCAACAGGTTTTTGCGGAGGCGTACTTTGGAGTTTCGTTGCTTATATCGCATATTTGTTCCATTTTTCCGAAATCAGCCCGAATATGATATTGCAGCCGTTTGTGCTCGGAGAGTGGAAAAAACATGGGCTGGGAACGGTAATCAGCATCATTTTGATTGGAGTAATTTCAATTGGCGCAGCGTTTCTTTATTTTCTTCTATTGAAACGTTTAAAAACAATGTGGCCGGGTATTTTATACGGCTTGGTGCTTTGGCTGCTCGTGTTTTTTGTTTTTAATCCGATTTTTCCAGATGTGCGCACGGTGACCGAACTGACATCAGATACAATTATTACGACCATTTGCATTTATTTGCTTTACGGGCTGTTTGTCGGGTATTCCATTTCATTTGAATACAATGAGCTGAATTCGGAAAAGCTTGCACGTGCGCTGGGAATGCATAGAGAATAGTGTATAATCCTTTTCCAGTATGATAAAATGTTCACGAGAAGTGAACATTTTTTACATGAGAAACCCTCGCGAAAAGGAGAGATTATGTGCCTCATTTTTTGATTTTGAACGGACCGAATGTTAACCGGCTGGGGAAGCGTGAGCCTGAAGTATTCGGCCGCCAGACACTGACCGATATTGAAACAGATCTTTTTCAGTTTGCTGAAGCCTTACATATCCAGCTCACTTTCTTCCAGTCTAATCACGAAGGTGATTTGATAGATGCGATACATGAGGCTGAGGAGCAATACAGCGGGATTGTTCTGAACCCTGGCGCCCTGAGTCATTACAGCTATGCGATCAGGGATGCTGTTTCAAGTATCAGTCTTCCTGTGGTAGAGGTGCATTTATCAAACTTATACGCCAGGGAAGAATTCAGGCATCAGTCGGTTATCGCTCCTGTTGCGAAAGGGCAGATTGTCGGTCTTGGAGCTGAAGGCTACAAGCTTGCTGTTCGCTACTTATTAAGCCAGCAAGGGGGAGAATCAAGATGAAGCTAGAGAAATTAAGAAACCTGTTTGGACAGCTGGGAATTGACGGCATGCTGATTACAAGCAGCACGAATGTACGCTATATGACAGGGTTTACAGGTTCAGCGGGTTTGGCTGTTATATCGGGTGACAAAGCAGCGTTTATTACGGATTTTCGTTATACTGAGCAGGCGAAGGTTCAGGTAAAGGGTTTTGAGATCATTGAACATGGCGGCAGCCTGATTCAGACCACTGCCGACACTGTTGAATCGTTTGGCATCAAGCGTCTCGGCTTTGAACAGAACAGCTTGACATATGGCACTTACGCTTCATACAGCGCCGTTATCAGTGATGCCGAATTAGTGCCTGTGGCTGAATCCGTGGAAAAGTTGCGCTTGATTAAGTCTAGTGAAGAGATTAAGATATTAGAGGAAGCTGCGAAGATTGCAGATGATGCCTTCAGACATATCTTGACGTTTATGAAACCCGGCATTTCTGAAATCGCTGTTGCCAATGAGCTGGAGTTTTATATGAGAAGCCAGGGAGCAGACAGCTCTTCTTTTGATATGATTGTCGCCTCAGGCCTTCGTTCAAGCCTTCCGCACGGTGTGGCCAGTGACAAACTGATTGAAAGCGGAGACCTTGTTACGCTTGATTTTGGCGCTTATTATAAAGGATATTGTTCTGATATTACCCGGACGGTCGCTGTAGGTCAGCCCAGTGATCAATTGAAGGAGATCTATCAGGTTGTATTTGATGCTCAGGCGCTCGGCGTCGCACATATTAAGCCGGGAATGACAGGAAAAGAGGCTGACGCCCTCACAAGGGATCATATTGCTGCAAAAGGCTACGGTGACTATTTCGGCCATTCAACCGGGCACGGGCTCGGCATGGAAGTTCATGAATCGCCGGGATTATCCGTCAGATCTTCAGCTATCCTTGAACCGGGTATGGTGGTCACAGTGGAGCCGGGCATTTACATACCAGAAACAGGCGGTGTCCGCATTGAAGATGACATCGTGATTACAGAAAACGGCAACCGGACAATCACCCATTCCCCAAAAGAACTTATTATTTTGTGATTGGAATATAGGAGGACATTAAACATGATTTCAGTTAACGATTTCCGTACAGGATTAACAATTGAAGTAGATGGCGGCATTTGGCGCGTCGTTGACTTCCAGCACGTAAAACCTGGAAAAGGTGCGGCATTTGTCCGCTCTAAACTCCGCAACCTTCGCACTGGCGCGATTCAGGAAAAAACATTCCGCGCTGGTGAAAAAGTAGCGAAAGCGCAAATCGAAACCAAAACAATGCAATATCTATATGCAAACGGAGATCAGCACGTATTTATGGATACTTCTTCCTATGAGCAGCTTGAACTGAGCGCAACTCAAATCGAAGAAGAATTAAAATACCTGCTAGAAAACATGTCTGTGCATATCATGATGTACCAGGATGAAACACTTGGTATCGAACTTCCAAACACAGTTGAGCTGAAAGTTGTTGAAACTGAACCTGGTATTAAAGGTGATACAGCGTCAGGCGGTACAAAACCTGCGAAAACTGAAACCGGGCTTGTTGTAAACGTGCCGTTCTTTGTGAATGAAGGCGACACACTTGTTGTCAATACATCAGACGGTTCTTACGTTTCAAGAGCATAGAAAGAAAAAAGAAGTCTGTTCCCAAATGGGAGCAGGCTTTTTTTGTGCCCAAAAACAGAATCTTTCTTTTATACGAAAATGACAAGACTACTTCAGCAAGCTAGAGCATATCATATAAAAAAATGGGAGGTTGGGAGAGTGCTATGAAATTTTTACTTGGAAATATCAATTCTACTGTTTTAACAATGGCGGGATTACGAGTTTTATCCTCTATGATTGAGCTGACGGCAGCAATTGTCATGCTTGTGACCAACGATGTCCGGAAGGCGGTTGTGGTTAACAGCATTCTCGCTATTGTCGGTCCGTTGATTTTTATCATTACGATGACTGTCGGAATCTACCAAATTGCAGGGCAGCTTTCGTATGCAAAGCTGATTCTGATTTTTACGGGTGTTGTTTTGATTTTGGCGGGTGTTCATAAATAAAGAGAGGCTTGTCATAAAGTCTGCCTCACATCATACATTTTAAAGAAGCCAATCGGTAGAAAGGAGGAGGCTCTGTTGAATGAAATCGCTGAGGTTCTCCCTGAATCCATGAAAAACGCCCTTTCTGAAATACCGGAACAACAATGGCTGGAAATCGAAGAAGTCAGAATTCGGATCAACCGTCCTGTTGAATTGATTCGAAGAGGACAACCTGTTTATTTGTCCTATGCGGGCACGGCCGAGGATGCTCATCTGATCCTGAGCCGGCTCAGCAACTATAGTATGTATACACTAGAAGAAGAGCTGAAGAAAGGGTATGTCACGATCAGAGGCGGCCACAGAGTCGGACTGGCGGGCAGAGTCATTACGGAAAACGGAGGTGTGAAAGGCCTCCGTGACATCGCATCTTTTAATATACGAATTGCCCGGCAAAAGCTGGGGATTGCGGAGCCGCTGCTTCCATACTTATATCAAAACAGCTGGCTGAATACGCTGATTATCGGACCGCCCCAAACAGGCAAAACAACACTTCTCCGGGACCTTGCGAGGCTCTCAAGCACCGGCAAAAAAAACATGCTGCCCGTAAAGACAGGAATCGTCGATGAACGGTCAGAAATTGCCGGATGTCTTCGCGGCATTCCGCAGCATCAATTTGGTCAGAGAATTGACGTGTTAGACGCCTGTCCAAAAGCTGAAGGGCTGATGATGATGATTCGATCCATGAGCCCTGAGGTGATGATTGTCGATGAAATCGGGCGTATGGAAGATACAGATGCACTTCTGGAGGCACTGCATGCTGGTGTTTCAGTAATCGTATCAGCGCATGGCTGGAGCATATCCGACCTGATGAAGCGGCCTTCATTGAAGCGTTTGTGGGAAGAAAGAGCCTTTGACCGCTATTTGGAATTATCAAGAGCAAAAGGGCCGGGCACAGTGAGCCAAATTTATGACAAAGACGGAAATGTGCTGTCTAGGACGACGGGCGTGAAAACATGCTGAAGCTGCTGGGCGCTGTATTCATTGTGGTAGCGACAACATGGACAGGTTTTGAGATGGCGAAGATTTATACAGAACGGCCGCGGCAAATCCGCCAGCTGCGTGCGGCGCTTCAATCCCTCGAGGCTGAAATCATGTACGGCCATACACCGCTTCATACTGCTTCACAGCAGATTGCCAAACAGCTCGCACAGCCTGTTTCAGCTCTTTTTTCCGCATTCAGTGATCAGCTGGACAAGGGAAGTGATTCCGCGAAAACGGCGTGGGAGCAAAGCTTAAAGAAGGTATGGGACACCCTGTCTTTGAAAAAAAGCGAATACGAAGTACTGAAGCAGTTTGGCGAGACGCTCGGGATTCATGATCGAATCTCTCAGCAAAAGCACATCAAGCTGGCGCTGACACATTTGGAAGCCTCGGAAGCGGATGCTGAGCAGGCGCAAGCGAAAAATGAAAAGATGATAAAAAGTTTGGGCTTTTTAGCGGGCTTGTTACTCATTCTTCTATTGATGTAAACGTGAGGGGAGCAAAAATAAAATGGGAGTAGACGTGAATGTCATATTTCAAATCGCCGGAGTGGGAATCGTGGTCGCTTTTTTACACACGATATTGGATCAGATGGGCAAGAAAGAATACGCTCAGTGGGTGACGCTGTTAGGTTTTATCTATATTTTATTTATGGTCGCCACGATTGTAGATGACCTATTTAAAAAGATAAAAGCTGTGTTTTTATTCCAAGGATAGGGGGGCTTGCAGATTGACATTGTTCAAATTGTAGGTTTAGGGCTGATCGCCACCTTCCTTTCTTTAATTGTAAAAGAACAAAAGCCGACTTTTGCGTTTTTAATCGTCGTTTTTGCCGGATGTGCCATTTTTCTTTATTTGGTAGACCAAATCTACGACATTATTCGAATGATAGAAAAAATTGCGATTAATGCAAATGTCAACATGGTCTATGTTGAAACCATTTTAAAGATCATCGGAATCGCCTATATTGCTGAATTCGGGGCACAGCTCACAAAAGATGCCGGTCAAGGAGCCATCGCCTCGAAAATAGAATTGGCGGGGAAAATTTTAATACTCGTTATGGCTGTGCCTATTTTAACCGTCATTATCGAAACGATTCTCGGACTTATACCTTCTATGTCATAACCGAAAGGAGGCGGTAGATTGAAGCGCTTTCAATGGGTTTTGCTTTTGGCCGTCCTGATCATAGCAGGCCGTGCAGAAATTGTACAAGCAGCTGGTAATGCAGAACAAACGGAAGACCATGCTGAAACAGCCGAGCAATTAGCGGAAAGGACAGCAGCCTCGCTTGAAACAGATAAGATCGGGGAATTTTGGAATGACATTATGACAGAATACGGCGGACTGCTGCCGGAAAGCCAAAAAGGCAGCTTAATGGAGTTTATCAATGGCGATAAATCATTCTCACCGCAAGAATGGCTGAAAGCTCTCTTTTCTTATTTGTTTCATGAAGTGCTTGCCAACGGAAAGCTGCTGGGCACATTGATTTTGCTCACGATTTTTTGCGTCATTCTGCAGCTTCTGCAAAATGCTTTTCAGCAAAGCACCGTCAGTAAGGTCGCTTACTCAATTGTGTACATGGTGCTGATTATTCTTGCTCTTAATAGCTTTCATGTGGCAATTAACTATGCAACTGAGGCGATTCAGACGATGACCAGCTTTATCCTGGCGCTCATTCCGCTCCTCTTGGCGCTTTTGGCTTCCTCAGGCGGAGCTGTATCTGCTGCCTTCTTTCATCCTGTTATCCTCTTCCTGATGAACACGAGCGGTCTCTTGATTCAGAATATCGTCATGCCGCTGATTTTTTTATCAGCGATTCTGAGCATTGTCAGCACGATGACTGAACAATACAAAGTAACGCAGCTGGCCAACCTGCTCAGAAATATCGCCATCGGGGCACTGGCTGTTTTTCTTACCATCTTTCTCGGCGTCATCTCTGTTCAGGGAGCCTCAGCTGCAGTGACAGACGGCATTACGCTCAGGACGGCTAAATTTATAACCGGAAATTTTATTCCTGTGCTTGGCCGAATGTTTACAGACGCAACAGATACAGTAATCAGCGCCTCTTTACTGCTGAAAAATACGGTAGGGATTCTCGGTGTCGCTATTTTGATCTGTATCGCGGCATTTCCGGCAATCAAAGTGCTTTCCCTCGCTTTTATTTATAAGCTGGCAGCCGCGATTCTTCAGCCGCTTGGAGGCGGGCCCGTCATCACCTGCCTCGACGTCATCAGCAAAAGCGTCATTTATATTTTTGCAGCTCTCGCCATTGTGTCTCTCATGTTTTTTTTAAGCCTTACTGTCATAATCACAGCCGGAAACCTCACGATGATGATGAAATGAAGGAGGCAGGCGAATGAATTTTTTAACGGAATGGCTTACCACCATCGTGTTGTTTATCCTATTTGCAATTGTGATTGATATGCTGCTGCCGAGCTCCAGCATGCAAAAGTACGCAAAAATGGTAGTCAGCCTGCTCTTGATTGTCGTCATGCTTACGCCGATTTTTAAACTTTTCAAGACAGACCCCGAAATCATCTTTGAATATCTCACAAAAAACGGGCAGTCAGAGTCTGCCGACATAAAAAATCAAATCAATTCAAAAAAAATAGAAATACAAGCTTCCCAGCGCGCATATATTCTAGAAGAAATGGCTGTCCAACTAAAAAAGAAAGCGGAGGAGAGATTCAGTCATGATGAATATAAAGTAGGCCGCATCAAACTCACGGCAGGAGAAAAGGTAGATTCAGAAGAGGATATTAAAACAATCAGCGTGTATATGGCCCCGTCTTCTGAAAAAACGGTCCAAACGGTCGCGCCGGTCCACATTGATACAGATCATGCATACGTAACGAAAGAAGCAGCCGAACAAAAAGAAGCCAAACAGATACAAACGCAGCTCGCGGACATTTGGGAAATCGGAAGTGAGAAAATTACGGTTCATATGGAAGGCGGGGAGAATGTCGGCAATGAATAAAAACGGATTATGGAATGTATTGAAAAAGCAGTTTCTTCCGGGACAAACGAAGGACGGCGAAAAGCCGAAGCTGACCAAATATCATTACTTTCTATTCGTTTTTGTTCTCGGAGTTTCCTTTATGCTTGTCAGCCAGCTGTTTTCTTCACCTGAGAAAACAGAAAACGCCAAAACGATAACGGCCGTATCATCGCAACATTCCGCAGACAGCAAAGAGAAAACAGCTGAAGTGTTTAAAGCCTCAAAATCTGATAAACCTAAAGACTCGATCGATGACTATGAAAAAGAATACGAAAATCAGCTGAAAGAAATTCTTGAAACAATCATTGGTGTGGACGATGTCTCGGTTGTCGTGAACGTAGATGCAACGTCGCTGAAAGTATACGAAAAAAACAAATCAAACAAAAATACAACCACTGAAGAAACTGACAAAGAAGGCGGAACAAGAAGCGTTACAGACCAAACATCGGAGGAAGAAATCGTCATGATCAAAAACGGCGATAAAGAAACACCTGTCGTCGTCCAAACGAAAAAACCTGATATACGTGGTGTACTCGTTGTTGCTCAAGGAGTGGACAACGTTCAAATAAAACAAACCATTATCGAAGCGGTGACACGGGTCCTGGATGTTCCAAGCCACCGGGTTGCGGTTGCCCCTAAAAAAATAAAGGAGGATTCATAAATGCTTAAAAAACAAACCGTTTGGCTATTAACAATGCTCAGTCTTGTCGTGGTGTTAAGCGTCTACTATATCATGTCGCCGGAAAGCAAAAACGCCGTGCAGATGCAAAGTGAAAAAAGCGCGTCTGACAGCGGAGAGGTCGCAACTGAAAAAGCGCCTGCCAAGCAAGACACGAAGGAAAAAAGCGGTACAGAAACTGAAAAAGGAAAAGAAGATGGAACAAAGGGAACGAAAGATTCATCAGCAGACAAGGAAACATCCGCTGAAGCCAGTGAAAAAGGAACTGTTGTTACGGAAACAGCCGATGATGATTTGTTTACGACGTACCGTCTTGATTTAGAAGATGCCAGAAGCAAAGAAAGAGAAGAGCTGAATGCCATTGTGTCAAGCGATGATGCAACAGCCAAGGAGAAAAGTGAAGCATACGATAAAATGACGGCTCTCAGTGAAGTGGAAGGAACAGAAAAACAGCTGGAAACGCTGATTAAAACACAAGGTTACGAGGATGCGCTCGTTAATGCTGAAGGAGATAAAATCAATATTACAGTCAAATCAGACAAACACTCCAAATCGAAGGCGACAGCCATTATAGACCTTGTCGCAAAAGAAATCAAAACAATGAAAGATGTCGCTGTCACATTTGAACCATCCAAGTAAGAAAGAGGAAAAAGAAGCCCGCTAAACAAGCGGGCTTTTTGCGTTGCTGTCATATTAGAGTTGAATTCAAAAGTCCGCTCCTGTAAGATGAACATAGTATGTACTTTTAGTAGTAACCTATAAAAAAAGAAATTTCATACATAGGAGTGCGATTGAATGTTAAATATCAAAGAAATCCACGAGCTGATTAAAGCAATTGACGAGTCTACAATTGACGAATTCGTATATGAAAATGAAGGTGTATCCTTAAAACTGAAAAAACACGAAGCAGGCACGGTTCAAGTCATGCAGCAGGCACCGGCAGCACCTGTACAAGCACAGGCTCCGCAGGCAGTTCAGCCGCAAGCGCAGCAAGCAGCGGCACCTGCCCAAGAAGCACCAAAACAAGATGAGAATCTGCATAAAATCACTTCACCAATGGTAGGAACATTTTATGCTTCTTCATCACCGGAAGCTGGCCCGTATGTAACAGCCGGTTCAAAAGTAAATGAAAACACAGTTGTCTGCATTGTAGAAGCGATGAAGCTTTTCAACGAAATCGAAGCAGAAGTGAAAGGCGAAATCGTTGAAGTATTAGTAGAAAACGGCCAGCTGGTCGAATACGGACAACCTCTATTTCTTGTAAAAGCGGAGTAAGGAGACTTAACATGATTAAAAAGCTATTGATCGCCAACAGAGGAGAAATTGCTGTCAGAATCATCAGAGCCTGCAGAGAGCTCGGAATTGAGACTGTCGCTGTTTATTCAGAAGCTGATAAAGATGCCCTTCATGTTCAAATGGCCGATGAAGCTTTTTGTATCGGACCGAAAGCATCAAAAGACAGCTATTTAAACGTTACAAATATTGTGAGTGTTGCAAAGCTGACTGGCACGGACGCCATTCATCCGGGATACGGATTTTTAGCTGAAAATGCTGATTTCGCTGAATTATGTGAAGAAGTTAATGTCACGTTTGTCGGTCCGAGCGCTGACGCCATTTCAAAAATGGGAACAAAAGACGTTGCGCGGGAAACGATGAAACAGGCCGGCGTGCCAATCGTACCGGGTTCACAGGGAATTATAGAAAATGTGGAAGAAGCGGTTTCGCTTGCTAATGAAATTGGGTATCCTGTAATTATAAAAGCCACCGCAGGCGGAGGCGGAAAAGGAATTAGGGTTGCCCGCACTGAAGAGGAACTGATTAATGGCATTAAGATTACACAGCAGGAAGCGGCAACTGCATTTGGGAATCCAGGTGTATACATCGAAAAATACATAGAAGATTTTCGCCATGTTGAGATCCAAGTGCTTGCTGATAACTACGGAAATACGATTCATTTGGGCGAACGCGACTGCTCGATCCAAAGACGCCTGCAAAAGCTTTTGGAAGAATCACCATCTCCTGCCCTTGATTCAGAAATCAGGGAGCAAATGGGAGATGCAGCGGTAAAGGCTGCAAAAGCGGTTGGCTATACAGGTGCTGGAACAGTTGAATTTATCTATGACTACAATGAACAGCGCTATTACTTTATGGAAATGAACACGAGAATTCAGGTAGAGCACCCAGTCACAGAAATGGTGACGGGAACTGACCTGATCAAGGAACAAATCAAAGTGGCATCAGGAATGGAACTGAGCCTCAAGCAAGAAGATGTTGAATTTGAAGGCTGGGCTATCGAATGCCGAATCAACGCAGAAAACCCAAGTAAAAATTTCATGCCGTCACCTGGTGAAATTAAGATGTACCTGCCTCCTGGCGGTCTTGGTGTCCGTGTCGATTCAGCTGCGTACCCTGGCTATTCCATCCCACCGTACTATGACAGCATGATTGCAAAGGTAATCACATACGGAAAAACGAGGGATGAAGCGATTGCCCGCATGAAGCGCGCATTGGGCGAATTCGTCATCGAAGGCATTGAGACAACAATCCCTTTCCATTTAAAACTGCTTGAACACGAAACATTTGTGAGCGGAGAGTTTAATACGAAATTTTTAGAAACATATGATGTAATGGGCTCATAATTTTTACGGAGGTGAATTGAATGAAAGACAACAGCTTGCTTAAAATGGATCACGAAGATACGCATTTGGGTAAGGTTGAGATTGCACCGGAGGTCATTGAGGTCATTGCCGGCATTGCAGCATCAGAAGTTGATGGTGTTGCCGAAATGCGCGGAAACTTTGCGACAGGCGTCGTCGAGCGTTTTGGCAAAGTGAATCATGGCAAAGGTGTCAAAGTCGACCTGGCGGATGACGGAATTACGATCGATGTATACTGTGTCGTTACATTTGGCGTTTCGATTCCGAAAGTTGCAGCATCCGTTCAGGAAAACATTCGTCAAACCTTATTAAATATGACGTCTCTTTCGATTAACGAGATCAATATTCACATCGTCGGCATTCAATTTGACACAAAAGCCCAAGAAGTCCAAATCGACGAAGAAATGTAAATGGCTTAACACGAAACCAAGGGGAGGGCGGCCCTTTGGTTTTTTTACACGTTACCCTTTATTTCAAAGCATGAAGAAAGCCGGCTTAAATAGCCGAGTTTCTTCATGATCGTGAAATCCGAATGATCATATTAAGGTGTGTGAAAATATTCGGTAATAGGGTAAAAAAACCTTGATTTCAATATGCGGATACGAAAAAAATATGTTATGATCTCTTTGTGGCTTAACGACAAGCGGATAAAGAGGATCAAAGGAGAAAGAAAATGAAAAGAAGAACAGCAAGAGAAAAAGCTTTGCAGGCACTATTTCAAATTGATGTCAGCGATATTGCAGTGAATGAAGCCATAGAACACGCACTGGATGAAGAAAAAACAGATCCTTTCTTTGAACAGCTTGTACACGGGGTATTGGAACACCAAGACCAGCTGGATGAAATGATCTCCAAGCATCTGGTGAATTGGAAGCTCGATCGGATTGCCAATGTTGACCGTGCGATTTTGCGCTTGGCAGCATATGAAATGGCATATGCCGAAGACATTCCGGTGAATGTCTCCATGAACGAAGCGATTGAGCTGGCAAAACGGTTTGGTGATGACAAAGCGACAAAGTTTGTAAACGGGGTTCTTTCTAACATTAAATCTGATATTGAACAATCATAGGAGGAAAGAAAATGACTGCAACAATCATCGACGGAAAAGAAACGGCTAGAGAAAAACGCGAACAATTGGCAAAAGAGGTAGAAGAGCTTAAAAAGCAAGGCGTCACTCCCGGACTGGCGGTTATATTGATTGGAGATGACCCTGCTTCTCACTCTTACGTGCGAGGAAAGAAAAAAGCAGCAGAAACAATGGGAATGAATTTCAAGCTCGATCAATTTGACAGCAGCCTCACAGAAGCTGAACTGCTTTCCGTTATTGATCAATATAACCAAAACCCTGAGTTTCATGGCATTCTCGTTCAGCTTCCGCTCCCAGACCATATTTCTGAAAAAGCGGTGATCGAACGTATCTCTCCTGATAAAGATGTAGACGGTTTTCATCCGTTAAACGTAGGGAAAATGCTGCTTGGCGAAGATACGTTTCTTCCTTGCACGCCTCATGGAATTGTTGAGCTTTTGAAGAAAACCAATATTGACCTTTCCGGTAAAGAGGTTGTTGTAGTCGGCCGAAGCAACATTGTCGGCAAACCTGTCGGCCAGCTTTTATTAAATGAAAACGCGACGGTTACTTACTGTCATTCAAGAACAGAAAATATTACTGAACATACGAAAAAAGCGGACATCCTGGTGGTGGCAGTCGGCAGAGCCAACTTCATCAGTGCAGACCAGATCAAAGAGGGCGCTGTTGTCATTGACGTTGGCGTTAACCGTCTGGAAAACGGAAAGCTTTGCGGAGACGTTGAATTTGAAGGGGCGAAGGAAAAAGCGTCCTTCATCACGCCGGTTCCGGGCGGAGTAGGTCCGATGACCATCACGATGCTTGCGCATAATACTGTTAAATCTGCGAAACGTACGTTATCATAGATAATTGGAGATATTCACAGGCGAAATGTTTACCCGCCTTGAATATGAGCACGATACCCGCTTCTTCAGGCTCCTAAAGCCAGGGCGGGTTTTCTTTAGTTATGGTGCAGGAATGCTTAGGAGAGGAGTTTTTAGACATGGGTGAAGCAGCGTATGTGACCGTCTCAGCGCTGACAAAGTATATAAAACGAAAATTCGATGTAGATCCTCACCTTGAAAATATTTGGATTAAAGGCGAATTGTCGAATGTAAAGATACACACACGAGGGCATATTTATTTCACTTTAAAAGACGAAAACGCAAGAATGCAGTCGGTGATGTTCGCGAGACAAAGCGAGCGTCTGCCTTTTAAACCTGAAAACGGAATGAAAGTGCTGGTAAGAGGCGGAATTTCCGTATATGAACCGAGCGGAAACTATCAATTATATGCCAAAGAAATGCAGCCTGACGGGGTTGGAGCGCTTTATTTAGCGTACGAAGAATTAAAAAAGAAGCTTGCCGGAGAAGGTTTATTTGACGACCGCTACAAAAAACAAATCCCCGCATTTCCAGCCACAATCGGGGTTGTGACATCTCCAACGGGTGCCGCTGTCAGAGACGTTATTACAACTCTAAAAAGAAGATATCCCCTTGTAAAAGTCATTGTTCTTCCAGCGCTCGTACAAGGTGAAAATGCGAGCAGATCCATCGTTACGCGCATTGAAGAGGCAAATGAAAAAGAGATTTGCGACGTACTAATTGTCGGGAGAGGCGGCGGTTCGATAGAAGAACTGTGGGCGTTCAATGAAGAAATTGTAGCACGCGCCATCTTTGCTTCCAATATTCCGATTATATCGGCAGTCGGACATGAGACGGATTTTACGATCAGTGATTTTGTCGCCGATATCAGAGCCGCAACGCCGACAGGAGCAGCTGAGATTGCTGTGCCTCATACCACTGATTTAATCGAACGGACAAAAACAGCGGAAGTCAGAATGACAAGAGCAATGCAGCAGCATCTCGGCCAGAAAAAAGAACGGATTCAAACGCTGCAATCGTCCTATGCCTTTCGTTTTCCAAAGCGTTTGTATGCGCAAAAAGAGCAGCAGTTTGACCTCGCGTACCAGCAGTTTCAAGCACAGCTGACCGCTCTTTTAGATCGGAAAAGCAGACAGCTGGAGCGTGAAACGTACAGATTAGAGGCACTGCATCCTCATGAACAGCTGAAACAAGCGAGAACACGATACCAGGAACAAACAAATCAGCTGAGAAAAAATATGAATATCCAAATGAAGCAGCTGCATTCCCAATTTCAAACCGTTCTTGGCAAGCTGAATGCACTAAGTCCTCTTCAAGTGATGGAAAGAGGATACAGCTTGGCTTATAAAGAAGATAAACTCATTAAAAGTGTCAGTCAGATAGAAGAGCAGGACCGGCTTGAAGTCAAGCTGAAGGATGGCGTGCTGACCTGTGAAGTATTAGAAAAGAGAGGGGAAGAAAAATGACAGACGTGAAAAAAAATGAAAACATGACATTTGAAGAGGCGATGAAAGGGCTTGAGAGCATCGTATCAAAGCTTGAAGAGGGAGATGTGCCTCTAGAGCAAGCCATTAACTATTTCCAAGAAGGCATGGCTCTGTCAAAAATGTGCCATGAAAAGCTGCAAAAAGTCGAAAAGCAAATGGATTTCATTTTAAAAGAAGACGGCGAACTGGCACCTTTCAGTGTTCAGGAGGAAGACGAAGGTGACAAATAAATTAACGAGCTTTCTGGCGGACCGGAAAAAAACAATTGAAAATCAGCTTTCTGTCTATACAGAAAAGCTGGATATGCCGGACTCATTAAAGAAATCTATGCTGTATTCTCTAGAGGCCGGCGGAAAGCGGTTGCGGCCTCTGATTGTACTGGCTGTTTTAAACGCATATGGAAAAAGCGAAAAAGACGGCATTCCGGTCGGCTGTGCTGTCGAAATGATTCACACGTATTCGTTAATTCACGATGATCTTCCATGCATGGATGATGACGATTTGCGCCGCGGGAAGCCGACAAACCATAAAGTGTTTGGTGAAGCGACGGCAGTATTAGCGGGTGACGGGCTGCTCACAGAAAGCTTTAAGCTGATTACCTCCCACGTGTCAGACGAGGTGTCAGCAGAAAAGCGCCTGCGGCTTGTGAATGAACTGATTTCAGCGGCAGGCACCGAAGGCATGGTCGGGGGGCAAGTAGCTGATATGGAAGCGGAAAACCGACAAGTCACGCTTGAAGAGCTCGAATCCATTCATGAACGGAAAACTGCCAAGCTTCTTGGCTTTTGTGTAATCGCTGGTGCTATTTTGGCTGATGCGCCTGAGGAAGACATTGAAACACTGCGTACCTTCAGCAGCCACATTGGAATCGGATTTCAAATCAGAGACGATATTTTAGATTTAGAAGGCAGTGAAGAGAAAATCGGCAAACGTGTCGGCTCGGATACCACAAATGACAAATCGACATACCCGTCGCTTCTTTCATTGGAAGGGGCCAAACATAAATTGGATGTTCATATAAAAGAGGCGAAGCGATTGATCGGCGGACTCTCTCTTCAAAAAGACCTTTTATATGAGCTTTGTGATTTAATTGCGGCAAGAGATCACTAAAACGATCCTAATTTGAAGCGGCTGCACGAGATATGGTAAAATGTAAGCAGTTTATATGAAAAATGAAAAGGAAAAGCGCGTTTGTCTTTTTTTATGTCTGAGATTATTGTCAGCTCGGCATGCAAAAGACATGTATCATTGCAGAAATTCATGCTGAAAGTGAGTTGATCCGCTTTGGATCTTTTATCAATACAGGACCCGTCGTTTTTAAAAAACATGTCCATTGATGAATTAGAGAAATTAAGTGATGAAATCCGTCAGTTTTTAATTACAAGTTTATCCGCTTCCGGCGGCCACATCGGCCCAAACTTAGGTGTCGTAGAGCTTACTGTTGCCCTGCATAAGGAATTTAACAGCCCGAAAGACAAATTTTTATGGGATGTAGGCCATCAGTCGTATGTCCATAAGCTGCTGACAGGACGCGGAAAAGAATTTGCGACGCTTCGCCAGTACAAAGGGCTTTGCGGATTTCCAAAGCGGAGTGAAAGCGAGCACGATGTTTGGGAAACCGGGCACAGCTCGACTTCTCTGTCAGGCGCGATGGGAATGGCAGCTGCCCGTGATATTAAAGGAACGGATGAATATATTATTCCGATCATTGGTGACGGCGCGCTGACCGGCGGTATGGCGCTCGAAGCCCTTAACCACATCGGCGACGAGAAAAAAGACATGATTGTCATCCTTAATGATAATGAAATGAGTATTGCGCCAAATGTCGGTGCCATTCACTCTATGCTCGGACGGCTCCGTACTGCGGGGAAATACCAGTGGGTCAAAGATGAGCTTGAATACTTATTTAAAAAGATTCCGGCAGTTGGGGGCAAGCTTGCCGCCACGGCGGAACGGGTCAAAGACAGCCTGAAATACATGCTCGTCTCCGGAATGTTTTTCGAGGAGCTCGGTTTTACGTATTTGGGCCCAGTGGACGGACATTCTTATCATGAGCTGATTGAGAATCTTCAATACGCCAAAAAAACGAAAGGCCCTGTTCTTCTGCACGTCATCACGAAAAAAGGGAAGGGGTACAAACCGGCTGAGACCGATACGATTGGGACATGGCATGGTACCGGACCATATAAAATTAATACCGGCGACTTTGTAAAGCCGAAAGCCGCAGCTCCTTCGTGGAGCGGCCTTGTCAGCGGAACTGTGCAGCGAATGGCGCGCGAGGACGGACGCATTGTAGCCATTACGCCGGCTATGCCTGTCGGTTCAAAGCTTGAAGGTTTCGCAAAGGAATTCCCTGACCGGATGTTCGACGTAGGAATCGCAGAACAGCATGCCGCAACGATGGCGGCAGCTATGGCAATGCAGGGTATGAAGCCGTTTTTGGCGATTTACTCAACCTTCCTGCAAAGGGCATATGACCAAGTTGTTCATGACATCTGCCGCCAAAACGCCAATGTGTTTATTGGAATTGACCGTGCAGGACTCGTCGGCGCTGATGGAGAGACACATCAAGGCGTGTTTGATATTGCGTTTATGCGCCACATTCCAAACATGGTCTTAATGATGCCGAAAGACGAAAATGAAGGCCAGCACATGGTTCATACAGCACTTAGCTATGACGAAGGCCCGATAGCGATGCGTTTTCCGCGCGGAAACGGACTCGGCGTAAAAATGGATGAACAGTTGAAAACGATTCCGATCGGTACGTGGGAGGTGCTGCGTCCAGGGAACGATGCTGTCATCTTAACATTCGGCACAACAATCGAAATGGCGATTGAAGCAGCCGAAGAGCTGCAGAAAGAAGGCCTTTCCGTGCGCGTTGTGAATGCGCGTTTTATTAAGCCGATTGATGAAAAGATGATGAAGAGTATCCTAAAAGAAGGCTTGCCAATTTTAACAATTGAAGAAGCGGTCTTAGAAGGCGGTTTCGGAAGCTCGATTTTAGAATTCGCTCATGATCATGGTGAATATCATACTCCGATCGACAGAATGGGTATACCTGATCGGTTTATTGAACACGGAAGCGTAACGGCGCTTCTTGAGGAAATTGGACTGACAAAACAGCAGGTGGCAAATCGTATTAGATTACTGATGCCGCCAAAGACACACAAAGGAATTGGATCATGACGTCAAAGAAAGAACGATTAGATGTATTATTAGTGGAAAGAGGGCTGGCGGAAACGCGTGAAAAAGCCAAAAGAGCCATTATGGCGGGGATCGTCTATTCAAACGAAAACCGCTTGGACAAGCCTGGAGAAAAAATTGATCGCGACCTTCCGCTAACAGTCAAAGGAAACCCACTGAAGTATGTGAGCAGGGGCGGCTTAAAGCTCGAAAAAGCGCTGAAGGAATTTCCCGTCTCTGTCAAAGATAAAATTATGATTGATATTGGCTCCTCCACCGGCGGTTTTACGGACTGCGCTTTGCAAAATGGAGCTAAACAGTCATACGCTGTGGATGTAGGCTATAATCAGCTTGCGTGGAAGCTTAGACAGGATGAACGGGTCGTCGTGATGGAACGGACGAACTTTCGGTATGCAACACCGGCAGACTTTACAAAGGGCATGCCGGAGTTTGCCACAATTGATGTGTCCTTTATTTCACTGCGGCTCATCCTGCCTGTCCTAAGGACTTTACTCGTACCGGGCAGCGACTGCATGGCTCTAGTTAAGCCTCAGTTTGAAGCGGGACGGGAATCCGTCGGCAAAAAAGGGATTGTCAGAGATCCTAAAGTGCATGCTGATGTGCTCAAGCGAATGATCAGTTTTTCTGCCGCTGAAGGCTATATCTGTAAAGGCTTGTCATTTTCTCCAATCACGGGAGGAGACGGAAATATTGAGTTTCTCCTTCATTTGCATTGGCCGGGAGAGGGACAGGAAGGCCAGGAGCTGCCGGAAGAAGAGATCATGCGCGTTGTAGAAGAAGCACATAAGACGTTAAAAGAAAAAAAAAGCAGATGTACCGGAATAATAGGGCGCTATTATTCCTTTTTTCTGCATTCATGTACAATGTGCAGAGAATCATATAACATAAAAGAACAGATAAGCTTGGAAATAGAGGTGCTTACATGAACAAAGGCCAGAGGCATATTAAAATCAGAGAGATCATTACAAGCAATGAAATCGAAACGCAGGATGAATTGGTCGACATGCTAAAGCAGGATGGATACAAAGTAACGCAGGCCACGGTATCACGGGATATTAAAGAACTTCACCTTGTAAAAGTGCCTACAAATAATGGTTCTTATAAATACAGTCTTCCGGCGGACCAGCGTTTCAATCCGCTGTCTAAGCTAAAGCGGGCATTGATGGACGCATTTGTGAAAATAGACTCAGCAAGCCATATGATCGTGCTGAAAACGATGCCGGGCAATGCTCAGGCAATCGGGGCGCTGATGGACAATTTGGACTGGGATGAAATTATGGGAACCATTTGCGGAGATGACACGATTTTAATTATTTGCCGGACTCCTGGAGATACAGACGGTGTAAAAAACAGGCTCCTTGAACTGCTGTAACAGAAAATCTAACAAAGATAAGAGGTGTAATGCTGTTTGTTAGCTGAACTATCGATTAAAAACTTTGCCATTATTGAGGAACTGACGGTTTCTTTTGAACGCGGGCTTACGGTTTTAACAGGAGAAACCGGAGCCGGCAAATCCATTATCATAGATGCCATTTCTCTTTTAGTCGGAGGCCGCGGATCATCTGAATTTGTTAGATATGGGGAAGCAAAAGCCGAACTTGAAGGGCTGTTTCTGTTGGAGAGCGGCCATCCTGTTTTAGGCGTATGCGCTGAGCAGGGTATTGACGTTTCAGACGAAATGATCGTCATGAGAAGGGATATCAGCACGAGCGGGAAAAGCGTTTGCCGTGTCAATGGCAAGCTTGTCACGATTGCTTCGCTAAGAGAGATCGGCAGGCTTTTATTAGATATTCACGGGCAGCACGATAACCAGCTGTTAATGGAAGACGAAAATCATCTCCAGCTTTTGGACAAGTTTGCCGGGGCCGAAGTGGAAAGCGCGCTCAAAACGTATCAGGAAGGGTACCAGCGGTATATGAAGCTTCTCAAAAAGCTTAAGCAGCTTTCTGAAAGCGAACAGGAAATGGCCCATCGCCTTGATCTTATTCAATTTCAGCTCGAAGAAATCGAATCGGCAAAGCTTGAGCTTAACGAAGATGAACAGCTCCAAGAAGAGCGCCAGCAAATTTCAAACTTTGAGAAGATATATGAGTCGCTGCAAAATGCATATAACGCGCTTCGCAGTGAGCATGGCGGATTGGACTGGGTCGGAATGGCATCAGCGCAGCTAGAAGATATATCTGATATTAACGAACCGCTGAAAAAAATGTCTGAAAGTGTTTCGAACTCCTACTATTTGCTTGAGGATGCCACATTTCAGATGAGAAATATGCTGGATGAGCTTGAATTTGATCCGGAACGCCTGAACTATATTGAGACGCGACTTAATGAAATCAAACAGCTGAAACGAAAATATGGTGCCACTGTTGAAGACATTTTGGAATATGCTTCTAAAATTGAAGAAGAGATTGACCAAATTGAAAATAGGGACAGCCACCTTCAAAGCTTGAAAAAGGAGCTTGACTCCGTCGGCAAAGATGTCGCAGTGGAAGCGGCAAATGTGTCACAAATCCGAAAAACATGGGCGAAAAAGCTGGCTGATGAGATTCATCGGGAATTAAAAAGCCTGTACATGGAAAAATCAACTTTTGATACGGAATTTAAGGTCAGAACAGCGTCACGCAATGAAGAGGCGCCGCTTGTAAACGGCCAGCCCGTTCAGCTGACTGAACAAGGGATTGACCTGGTGAAATTTTTAATTTCAACCAATACAGGCGAGCCGCTGAAATCTCTTTCGAAAGTTGCTTCAGGTGGAGAGCTGTCACGGGTGATGCTTGCCATAAAAAGCATTTTTTCCTCACAACAGGATGTGACATCGATCATTTTTGATGAGGTTGATACCGGTGTAAGCGGGAGGGTCGCACAGGCAATCGCTGAGAAGATCCATAAGGTGTCAATAGGATCACAAGTGCTTTGTATTACACACCTCCCTCAGGTGGCTGCCATGGCCGATACGCATCTTTATATTGCGAAGGATTTAAAAGACGGCAGAACGACGACACGTGTCAAGCCGCTCTCTAAGCAGGAAAAGGTAGCGGAAATCGGGCGCATGATTGCAGGTGTCGAAGTAACCGATTTAACGAAACGCCATGCGAAAGAACTTTTAAAACAAGCGGATCAAGTCAAAACAACTGGGTAAGCTGCGTGAGAAGCGCAGCTTTTTTTTTCGTGCACATCCATTCGTTCATCAGTATATCCAATGTTTTTCTTCATATGACAGTTATAAATAAGCCGTCAGAAGGCAAAATTAAATGATGTAGCAGCAAGTCATAAAGAAGGTGTGGGATAGGAGCGAGGAGAGTGAAGTAGTGAATGCCCGATAACATCAGAAAAGCAGTAGGTTTAATTCTCCTTGTTTCGTTATTAAGTGTAGGTTTATGCAAACCGCTAAAAGAATATTTACTGATTCCAACGCAAATGAGAGTATTTGAAACCCAAACACAAGCGATTGAAACGAGTTTATCGGTAAACGCTCAGACATCAGAATCCTCAGAAGCGTTTACAGTAAAGAAAGATCCGCATGAAATCAAGGTGACGGGCAAAAAATCTGGTGAGTCAGAATTAGTATACGATCTTGCCGGATTTCCAATTAAAAAAACAAAAGTGCACGTTCTTCCTGATTTAAAAGTTATACCTGGCGGACAATCAATCGGCGTAAAACTTCATTCCGTCGGTGTTCTTGTCGTCGGATTTCATCAAATTAATACAAGTGAAGGCAAAAAATCTCCGGGAGAAACGGCCGGAATTGAAGCGGGCGACATCATTATTGAGATGAATGGACAGAAAATTGAAAAAATGAATGATGTAGCCCCATTTATTCAAAAGGCTGGGAAAACTGGTGAATCTTTAGACTTACTGATCAAACGTGATAAACAGAAAATCAAAACGAAGCTGATCCCAGAAAAGGATGAAGGAGAAGGTAAATACAGAATCGGGTTATATATCAGAGATTCTGCTGCCGGCATCGGCACTATGACCTTTTATGAACCGAAAACAAAAAAATACGGAGCACTTGGCCACGTGATTTCCGATATGGACACAAAGAAACCAATTGTTGTGGAGAATGGAGAAATCGTTAAATCCACTGTAACATCAATTGAAAAAGGGACAGGCGGTAATCCGGGAGAAAAACTGGCGCGATTTTCCTCAGAACGCAAAACGATCGGGGATATTAACAGAAACAGCCCATTTGGAATTTTCGGCACGCTGCATCAGCCGATTCAAAACAACATATCAGATCAAGCACTGCCGGTTGCGTTTTCTACCGAAGTCAAAAAAGGACCGGCTGAAATTTTAACCGTTATTGATGATGACAAAGTAGAAAAATTCGATATTGAAATCGTCAGTACAACGCCGCAAAAATTCCCTGCGACAAAAGGAATGGTGTTGAAAATTACCGATCCAAGGCTGTTGAAAGAAACAGGAGGCATCGTACAGGGGATGAGCGGAAGCCCGATCATTCAAAATGGAAAAGTGATCGGCGCTGTCACCCATGTGTTTGTAAATGACCCGACAAGCGGCTACGGTGTTCATATTGAATGGATGCTGTCAGAAGCAGGAATCGATATTTACGGAAAAGAAAAAGCAAGCTGACTGCCGGAGTTTCCGGCAGTTTTTTTATTTTGATCCCTCTTCACTTCTCAGAATACATAAGGTAAAATATACAAAAGAAGATTTTTCGACAAATTCACGTTTCCTTGTTTGTCAAATTTCATTTTTAGTCGAAAAACAGAGAAAAACATAGAATAACAAAGATATGCCACTAATATTGGTGATTATGATTTTTTTAAAGGGTATATAGCGGTTTTGTCGAATGTAAACATGTAGCAAGGGTGAATCCTGTTAACTACATTTGGGGAGGAAGAAACGTGGAGAAAATTAAAGTTTGTGTTGCTGATGATAATCGAGAGCTGGTAAGCCTGTTAAGTGAATATATAGAAGGACAGGAAGACATGGAAGTGATTGGCGTTGCTTATAACGGACAGGAATGCCTGTCGTTGTTTAAAGAAAAAGATCCCGATGTGCTCGTATTAGATATTATTATGCCGCATTTAGACGGACTTGCGGTTTTAGAGAGGCTGAGGGAATCAGATCTGAAAAAACAGCCGAATGTCATTATGCTGACAGCCTTTGGACAGGAAGATGTCACGAAAAAGGCCGTCGATTTAGGCGCGTCCTACTTTATTCTCAAACCGTTTGATATGGAAAACCTTGTCGGCCATATCCGCCAGGTCAGCGGAAATGCCAGCAGTGTGACGCATCGTGCGCCATCATCGCAAAGCAGTATTATACGCAGCAGCCAGCCTGAACCAAAGAAGAAAAATCTCGACGCGAGCATCACAAGCATTATCCATGAAATCGGCGTCCCAGCCCATATTAAAGGCTATCTCTATCTGCGCGAAGCAATCTCAATGGTATACAATGACATCGAATTGCTCGGCAGCATTACAAAAGTCCTCTATCCGGACATCGCCAAAAAATTTAACACAACCGCAAGCCGTGTAGAAAGAGCGATCCGCCATGCAATTGAAGTGGCATGGAGCAGAGGAAACATTGATTCCATTTCCTCGTTGTTCGGTTATACAGTCAGCATGACAAAAGCTAAACCTACCAACAGTGAATTCATTGCAATGGTTGCGGATAAGCTGAGATTAGAACATAAGGCTTCTTAAACATGAGCTTATTAAGTGGTCATTAAATCAAACGTCTTTTATTTATTAGTTTGCGCTGATAAATAGGAGGCGTTTTGTTTTGGGGACATTTGTTAGTATGGGAGAAGAATAGTAAGTATCCGCATATAGTAAAGGATAGGTTTGAAAAGTAAGGAAAGCTAATGGCGGTATTACCTGCACTTTTGGTTCATTCATACATCTTATAGGATCACGAAGCATGATCGACTCAGATGTGTCCGTTATAAAATGAAACCTTTCTCCTGCAAAATCGTAAGTAAGGCGTATTAATGTAAAAAGGAGACGTACGAATGAAAAAGAAAAAAGCAAGAAAGCGTGAGGGGTTTTTCCTAGATTTTCTTTTCGAAGTAGGTGGGGAGCTCTTTCTTTTGCTGTTTAGATGTGTACACAAACTATTTATATAAAGGGAAAAAAGACTGCCGAATCGGTACGGCAGTCTTTGCATATTAATCTTTATAAGGCACCCAGCCTGGCGTGTTCACAATTGCTTGCCATAGCGGTTCAGGCAAATGATATTTTTCTTTATCTGTGCCTTTGATCACTGTTTCGATTTGCTTTTCACGGCCTTCTTTTACTTTTACCGTCCAGTCAGGGTCAACTAGAATTTCGCGTCCCATAGCGACTAGCGGAATACCGTTTTCGATGACGGCAAGCGCGTCATCAGCGGAATGGATGGAACCGACGGCGATCAGCGGCACTTTGTTTCCGACACGTTCATTCAATAAGTCCATGCGTGTGCGAGTCGGATCTGCACCGCGGCGCGCTTTTGAGTTCACGTCCATCAGTGAGATATGAAGATAATCCAATTCTTTATCCCCTAAAGCATCAACAAGCGTATAAGTCTCAGTCATTGTCAATCCCGGTGTCTCAGGTTCTTCCGGAGACAGACGGTATCCGACTAGGAACGCACCCTTCGCATGTTCTGAAGCGGCTTTTTTCACTTCATCGACAATAGCGAGCGGGAAGGCTAATCGTTTTTCATCGCTTCCTCCCCAGCGATCCGTGCGCTGATTGGTTTTCGGAGAATAAAACTGCTGAATCAAGTAGCCGTTTGCCCCGTGAATTTCGACACCGTCAAAGCCGGCTTCAATGGCGCGTCTTGTCGCTTCTCCAAACGCCTTCACAATGTTTTCCACTTCTTCTTCTTTTAATGCGCGAGCAATTTGTTTGCCGTTATCAAACACGTCACTTGGCCCCACAACATCCTGTTGAGGAACGAGCTCAGACGGGCACTCAATACCGCCGTGATGAATTTGTACAACGGCTTTAGCGCCTTGTGCCTGAATGGCTTGTGCTAACTTTTTTAAACCTGGAATGTTGGAATCGTCATGGATGGCCGGCTGCCCGGGGAATGCTTTTCCGTCCGGTGTAACATTTGCGCAGGCTGTAATCACCATTCCCATCTCTTTTGAACGGGGGATGATGTAGTCGAGCTCCGCTTCAGATATTGTACCGTCTTCATTAGAAGCGTAATGAGTCATCGGTGCTACCGCGATCCGGTTGTCGATTGTAACGCCGCTTTTAAACGTAAATGGTTCAAACAGTGGCTTATACTTAGGATTCATTTGATCATCTTCTTTCGTTTGGATTCGCACATATTCTAGCCTATATGTAAAAATTAATGCAATTGATCTGCTTTACCGACTGAATATCTTGAATGCAGAGTGATGTTTTCGCCGCTCTTTTTCGGGACCTTTGTAGCCGCCGCTGATTTGGTGGCCGATGGAGCATGTGATGACAGCTGCCGCCAGCAGCAGAACGAATTTTTTCATGGCTTTAACTTCTTTCAATAAAGTAAATATCCTTTAAAAGGTTACGCTTGGCTGACCCACCCGTCAAACGATTTGCTCACCCTATTCTCAAATTTTTTAAAATGAATAAAAAGTTGCTTCTTTCCGCTAATTTTTTCTAATTGGCGCCTCAATTAGAGCCATCCTCATAGACAAATCTGCTCGTTATCTTTCTAACAACAGGAAATGATCGGGTCGTATAGCCCTTTTGAAAATCATGGAACTTGCTCGCCTGCATTCGCGTTGTCTTTACAAATTCGCCATTCTGGTCAAAGATAAAAGCCAAACATCAGGAAGAGGTGGTCATGTGAAACAAACGGTTCTTTTGCTGTTTACTGCGCTCTTTCTTTCGGGGTGCAGTGTTGCAAGTGCGGATGACTCAGTGCCAAGGTTTACCGAAGAGGGAAAATACATTGGCTCGGCTGATCCTCATACGATTGCGGTTTCTCTTAATGGAGAAGAAACCATGATACAAGTTCCGAAGGATAAACGTGATGAATGTGAATCACTGCCAGATCAGACACATGTCCTGGTGAAATATACAAAGAAGGATAATGGAACTTTACAGCTGGAAGATATTCAGCTGCGAAAGAACTCGTCATAAAAAGACCGGAGGGAGTAAGTTGAGAATGTTATGGAGGAGCTTGGCGCTGTGCGGATTGGCTTTGACGCTCGCGCCTTGTGCACAGGCAGCAGAGCCGATAGAAGGGAAAACGGTGTATATTGATGCCGGACACGGCAGTGAAGATAGTGGAGCGGTCGGAAACGGGCTCTTTGAAAAGGATATTAATTTGGCTGTCTCAGAGCATGTGACAGACAAACTAAAAGAGGAGGGAGCCAATCCTGTTGCATCCCGGTCTGACGATCATTTTCTGACCTTGGAGGAAAGAGTGGCTAAGGCAAGTGCCAATCAGGCTGACCTTTTTGTCAGCATTCATGTGAATTCTGGGGTTGCTTCAGCTTCAGGAACAGAAACGTATTTTCAATCTGATTATGAAGGGGAGAACAGCCGGCGTCTGGCATCCGATATTCAGTCAGAGCTCGTTTCTTCCTTACAAACGAGAGACAGGGGCGTGAAAGAATCAGACTTTTACGTCATTACATATTCACAAATGCCAAGCGTGTTGGCGGAGCTTGGGTTTATCACTAACAGCTCTGATGCGGACAAGCTGGGAAGTGAAGAATACCAGCAAAAGGCCGCCGATGCGATTGTCAACGGCATTGATTCTTATTATGATCAGTAGATTGCCTTAATCCTAGAGTGGAGCCGACAAAATAAGTATAATGGAGAAAACTTTAGGGTTTGAGGTGAAACGATGACAAAGATTTTTGCCCACCGGGGGGCATCAGGTCAATTTCCCGAAAATACAATGCTTGCATTTGAAAAAGGAATTGAAGCCGGAGCAGATGGGATAGAGCTTGATGTACAGCTGACGAAAGACGGACGCATTGTTGTGATTCATGATGAAAGACTTAACCGCACGACATCACTTAAAGGATTCGTGAAGGATACAACCTATGATGAGGTAAAGACTGCGAATGCGGCCGCTGGTCACGATCAAGCGTACAGCGATATAAAAGTGCCGCTGCTAGAAGATGTGCTCTCGTGGGCGGTAAAAAAGGATTTTCTCATCAACATTGAATTAAAAAACAGCGTGATCCGCTATGAGGGAATGGAAGAAAAAGTGCTGGAGGCAGTGAAGCGATTCAATGTAGAGGAGAGAGTCATCCTATCCACCTTTAATCATGACAGCTTGGCGCTATGCGCCCGGCTTGCACCGCATATCGAACGGGCAGTATTAACTTCAGATGTGCTTTATCAGGCAGATCAATATATCATATCTATTCCGGCTTCCGGCTATCACCCGAAGCTAAACAGCCCAGGGGCCACAGATGAAGTGCTGAAGAAAATGAGGAACAGTTCGATTAAGGTAAGGCCGTATACAGTCAATCGTCCGGAAGATATGAAGCGTCTCATTGAAGCGGGAGCAGACGGCATGTTTACCGACTTTCCAGAAAAGGCTGCGGCATTGCTGAAAAATGAATAGTTGTTTAGAAGGAGGCTGTTTGACGCAGCCTTCTTTTTTCATTCATTCATGCCCGTTTCAAAGCATACATTCATAGAAGACAACTAGAAATTGTAAGCGCTGTCTATCTTCTGAATGAGGTGAAACCATGAGGAAAACAGTCATTGTAAGTGCTGCAAGAACGCCATTTGGCAAATTCGGCGGAGTATTGAAAGAGGTGAAAGCTGCTGAGCTTGGGGGCATTGTGATGAAGGAGGCGCTGCAACGGGCTGGAGTCTCTGGAGATGATGTAGAAGGAAACGTCATGGGCATGGTTGTCCAGGCCGGCTCAGGGCAGATACCTTCCCGTCAAGCTGCCCGTCTGGCGGGAATGCCTTGGAGTGTGCCGTCAGAAACACTGAATAAAGTCTGTGCTTCCGGCCTTCGCGCTGTCACTTTATGTGATCAAATGATTCGGGCGCAGGATGCGGACATACTTGTTGCCGGGGGAATGGAAAGCATGAGCAATATCCCGTATGCCGTTCCCGCCGGGCGCTGGGGAGCACGGATGGGGGACGGCGAGCTTAGGGACTTAATGGTGTATGACGGATTAACGTGCGCGTTTGACGAGGTGCACATGGCTATTCACGGAAATACAGCTGCCAAGGAATATGCAATCTCACGAAGAGAGCAGGACGAATGGGCGTTGAGAAGTCATGCAAGGGCAGCTAAGGCAGCCGATGAAGGGAAGTTTCAGGATGAAATTGTTCCCGTCAACTGGATCGGTCGAAAAGGAAAACCAAACGTTGTTCATAAAGATGAAGCGATTCGCCGTGACACAAGTCTGGATCAGCTCGCGAAACTTGCTCCGATTTATGCAAGTGACGGTTCTATCACAGCCGGCAATGCTCCTGGGGTCAATGACGGAGCCGGCGCGTTCGTGCTGATGTCTGAGGAAAAAGCTGCTGAGCTTGGCAAACGGCCTCTGGCTACAATTCTTGGTTTTTCAACTGTGGGAATGCCAGCGCACGAGCTGGCGGCAGCGCCGGGATTTGCAATTAACAAGCTCCTGAAAAAGAACGGTTTAACTGTCCAAGATATTGACTTGTTTGAAGTAAATGAAGCTTTTGCTTCAGTTGTTTTGACATGTGAAAAAATCGTAGGTTTCGATCTTGAAAAAGTAAATGTAAATGGCGGTGCCATCGCGCTCGGCCACCCGATCGGCGCGAGCGGGGCAAGAATTCTCATGACGCTTGTTTATGAATTAAAGCACCGGGGAGGGGGGCTGGGCGTTGCCGCTATTTGCAGCGGGGCAGCACAGGGAGACGCCGTCTTAGTGCAGGTTCATTAAAACATGATGAAAAAGGGGATTTGAATGGAAATCAAACAAATCATGGTAGCTGGCGCAGGTCAGATGGGAAGCGGAATTGCTCAAACAGCCGCCGACGCGGGCTTTTATGTGCGGATGTATGATGTGAATAAAGAGGCTGCGGAGGCAGGATTGAAACGGCTGAAGAAACAGCTGGCCCGTGATGCTGAGAAAGGAAAAAGGACCGAGACGGAAGTGAAGAGCGTAATCAGCCGCATTTCGATTTCTCAAACGCTTGAGGAGGCAGAGCATGCGGACATTGTGATTGAGGCTATCGCAGAAAACATGGCGGCAAAAACTGAGATGTTTAAAACACTTGATCGCATGTGCCCGCCTCATACGATTTTGGCCAGCAATACATCTTCCTTGCCTATTACAGAAATCGCTGCTGTAACAAACCGTCCTCAACGGGTTATTGGCATGCATTTTATGAATCCTGTCCCTGTAATGAAGCTGGTTGAAGTGATTCGCGGCTTGGCTACATCAGAAGAAACGGCCTTAGATGTTATGGCATTAGCGGAGAAGATGGGGAAAACAGCGGTAGAAGTCAATGATTTTCCTGGGTTTGTTTCCAACCGTGTGCTTCTTCCAATGATTAATGAAGCCATCTATTGCGTGTATGAGGGAGTGGCTAAGCCGGAGGCAATAGACGAAGTGATGAAGCTGGGCATGAATCATCCGATGGGGCCGCTTGCATTAGCGGATTTTATCGGACTGGATACGTGTTTATCAATTATGGAAGTCCTTCAATCAGGCCTTGGCGATTCCAAATACCGTCCTTGCCCGCTGCTCCGCAAGTATGTCAAAGCAGGCTGGCTTGGCAAAAAGAGCGGACGCGGTTTTTATGACTATGAGGAGAGGACTTCCTGAAGTCTATTCCATCCGGGGGTGGCCGAGTTGCATGTAACCCAAGAGCAAGTCATGATGCGAAAAATGGTGCGTGATTTTGCACGAAAAGAAATTGCTCCCGCTGCGGAAATCATGGAGAAAACGGACGAATTTCCCTTTCAGCTGATCAAAAAAATGGGCGAATACGGCCTGATGGGAATACCGGTGCCGGAACAATACGGCGGTGCCGGGGCGGACGTTGTTTCTTATATTTTGGCGATTCATGAGATTTCTAGAATCAGCGCGGCTGTCGGTGTGATTCTCTCCGTTCATACCTCAGTCGGCACAAATCCGATTCTGTATTTCGGAAACGAAGAACAGAAGATGAAATATATACCAAAGCTCGCGTCAGGAGACCATTTGGGCGCATTTGCACTAACGGAGCCTCACTCGGGGTCGGATGCCGGGAGCCTTCGCACAACAGCAATCAAAAAGAACGGCAAATATCTATTAAACGGATCGAAAATATTCATAACGAATGGCGGAGCAGCTGATATCTATATCACATTTGCTTTAACAGCTCCAGATCAAGGCAGGCACGGGATTTCGGCTTTTATTGTTGAAAAAAACACACCCGGTTTTACCGTTGGAAAAAAAGAAAGAAAGCTGGGGCTTTATGGCTCCAATACTACGGAACTGATTTTTGATAATGCAGAAGTGCCTGAAGCCAATTTGCTTGGCAAAGAGGGGGATGGCTTTCACATTGCTATGGCGAATTTAAATGTCGGCCGGATCGGCATTGCGGCACAGGCGCTCGGAATTGCAGAGGCGGCTCTTGAGCATGCCGTTAATTATGCGAAGCAGCGAGTGCAATTTGGAAGACCGATCGCAGCCAATCAAGCCATTTCATTTAAGCTGGCTGATATGGCGACTAGGGCTGAGGCGGCAAGACATCTTGTCTACCACGCTGCAGACCTCCATAACCGTGGCCTAAATTGTGGAAAAGAAGCGTCTATGGCTAAACAATTTGCTTCCGATGCAGCCGTGAAGGCGGCGTTAGACGCCGTTCAAATTTATGGGGGATATGGCTATATGAAGGATTATCCGGTTGAGCGCTTGCTTCGCGATGCAAAGGTGACGCAAATCTATGAAGGGACGAATGAGATTCAAAGACTGATTATTTCCAAGTATTTGCTTGGCGGAACCTGATAGACAAAAAACGCAAAAACGGAGGTTGAGGATATGGAGAAGAAACAGCAATATTCTCCAGGGTTGGACGGTGTGATTGCGGCAGAAACTCATATTTCTTATCTTGACACCCAGTCCAGCCAGATTTTGATACGAGGCTATGATTTAATAGAACTTTCTGAAACAAAAAGCTACCTGGAGCTTGTCCATTTATTGCTGGAGGGCAGGCTGCCAGAAGAAAGTGAAATGGAGACGCTGGAACATAAAATAAACAGTGCCTCAAGCCTGCCTGCTGATCATCTCCGTCTGCTTGAGCTGCTCCCTGAGGACACTCATCCAATGGATAGTCTGCGTACCGGCCTGTCGGCACTTGCTGGCTATGATCGGCAAATTGATGATCGGTCTCCTTCCGCAAACAAAGAACGCGCCTATCAGCTTCTTGGGAAAATGCCTGCCCTCACTGCTGCCAGCTACAGGATCATTAATAAGAAAGAGCCGATTCTTCCGCTTCAAACCCTATCCTACAGTGCGAATTTTCTATACATGATGACAGGGAAACTGCCGTCTTCATTGGAAGAACAGATTTTTGACCGGTCGCTCGTCCTGTACAGTGAGCATGAGATGCCGAATTCAACCTTTGCGGCCAGGGTCATTGCATCTACACATTCAGATCTTTATGGGGCTTTGACTGGGGCTGTCGCTTCCCTGAAAGGGAATCTTCACGGAGGAGCAAACGAAGCTGTAATGTATTTGCTTTTGGAGGCAAAAACGACATCTGATTTTGAGCAGCTTCTGCAAACAAAACTGAAAAGAAAAGAAAAAATCATGGGCTTCGGCCACCGGGTGTATATGAAAAAAATGGACCCGAGAGCACTCATGATGAAAGAGGCGCTGCAGCAATTATGCGATAAAGCCGGTGACTATCGTTTATATGAGATGTGCGAAGCGGGTGAGCGGCTGATGGAGAAGGAAAAAGGGCTTTACCCGAATTTGGATTACTATGCTGCCCCGGTGTATTGGATGCTCGGCATACCGATTCCTTTATATACGCCGGTCTTTTTCAGCGCGAGAACGTCCGGTTTATGCGCTCATGTGATCGAACAGCATGCCAATAATCGGCTCTTCCGTCCCCGTGTCAGTTACATGGGCCCGCGATATCAAACAAAGTCATGAAAGGAGTTGGTAGAATGCCGAAAACGGATCGTGTTATCGAAGAAATCACAGACTATGTGCTTGAAAAAGAGATTACAAGTGCCGAAGCGTATACAACAGCGGGGCATGTATTACTGGATACCCTGGGCTGCGGGATCTTGGCGCTACGGTATCCGGAATGCACAAAGCTGCTTGGCCCGATTGTTCCAGGAACGACTGTGCCGAATGGAAGCAAAGTGCCGGGAACGTCATATGTTCTCGATCCTGTGAGGGCAGCGTTTAATATCGGCTGCATGATTCGCTGGCTCGATTACAATGATACGTGGCTGGCGGCGGAGTGGGGGCATCCATCCGATAACTTGGGAGGGATCCTTGCCGCTGCTGACTATGTATCAAGAGTGAGGCTGTCTGAAGGAAAAGAGCCGTTAACGGTACGCGACGTACTTGAGATGATGATCAAAGCGCACGAGATTCAAGGTGTGCTGGCGTTAGAAAACAGCTTAAATCGAGTTGGCCTTGACCATGTGCTGTTTGTCAAAGTTGCGACAACCGCTGTTGCGGCAAAGCTTTTGGGCGGCGGAAGAGAAGAAATCAAAAATGCCCTTTCGAATGCATGGATTGACAATGCAGCATTGAGGACATACCGCCATTCACCGAATACAGGCTCGCGTAAATCATGGGCGGCAGGAGATGCAACGAGCAGAGGTGTTCATTTGGCGCTGATGTCGTTAAAAGGGGAAATGGGTTATCCGACAGCCCTGAGTGCACCGGGTTGGGGGTTCCAAGACGTTTTATTCAATAAGAAAGAGATCAAGCTTGCCCGACCGCTCGACGCTTATGTCATGGAAAATGTGTTATTTAAAGTGTCTTATCCTGCGGAATTTCACGCCCAGACAGCGGCGGAGTGCGCCGTCATTCTTCACCCGCAGGTAAAGAACCGGATTGACGAGATTGACCGAGTTGTCATCAGAACGCATGAATCCGCTATCCGAATCATTGATAAAAAAGGCCCGCTCCACAATCCGGCAGACCGTGATCACTGCCTCCAATACATTACAGCAATCGGTTTGCTTTTTGGTGATATCACGGCACAGCATTATGAAGCTGAAACAGCGAGTGATCCGAGAATAGATAAACTTCGTGATAAAATGGAAGTGACTGAAAATAAAACATATACCGAGGATTATTTGAAGCCTGATAAACGTTCCATCTCAAATGCCGTTCAGGTTCATTTTAAAGACGGAACGAGCACGGAAATGGTGGAATGTGAGTTTCCCCTCGGCCATCGTTTTCGAAGAGAGGAAGCAGTGCCGAAACTGCTGGAAAAGTTTTCTGGCAATCTCAAAACCCATTTTCCTGATAAACAGCACAAACACATTTATGAGCGCTGTACCAGCTATGAGACATTACAAACGATGCGCGTAAATGAATTCGTAGACATGTTCTGCATGTAAAAGGGGGATTTGTTTCATGTCGTGGATCGTCAATAAGCAATCGTCACAAGAGGAGCTTGCCGGGCGTTTCCGCAAGCTGATGTCAGCACCGGACATTCTTCAAATTCCCGGCGCCCATGACGGGATGGCCGCTTTGCTTGCGAAAGAAGCCGGTTTTTCTGCTATTTATTTGTCCGGTGCTGCCTATACAGCCAGCAGGGGGCTGCCTGATTTAGGGATCATCACATCGGCAGAGATAGCTGAACGGGCCAAAGATCTTGTGCGTGCAGCTGATCTGCCTCTGCTTGTGGATATCGATACGGGATTTGGCGGTGTCTTAAATGCCGCCCGAACCGCCCGGGAGATGCTTGAAGCCAGGGTAGCAGCCGTTCAAATAGAAGACCAGCAGCTCCCAAAAAAATGCGGACATTTAAATGGCAAACAGCTAGTTCCGATAAAGGAAATGGCGCAAAAAATAAAAGCCATTAAACAAACGGCACCCTCCCTTATTGTTGTTGCCCGTACTGATGCCAGGGCGCAGGAAGGGCTTGATGCCGCAATAAAACGTTCAGAGGCTTACATTGAGGCGGGAGCGGACGCAATTTTCCCGGAAGCGCTACAGGCGGAGAATGAATTCCGCCAGTTTGCTGAGCGTATCCCCGTTCCGCTCCTTGCGAATATGACTGAATTTGGGAAAACGCCGTATTATCGTGCCGATGAATTCGAAGATATGGGGTTTCACATGGTGATATATCCTGTCACCTCGCTTCGGGCGGCGGCAAAAGCTTGTGAGCGGATGTTTGGTTTGATGAAGGAGCACGGGTCACAAAAAGAAGGACTTCAAGATATGCAGACACGAAAAGAACTGTACGATACGATTTCTTATTATGATTATGAAGCGTTAGACAAAACGATTGCCAAGACCGTTTTGCCTGACGAATAGTGTAACAAAAAAGCCGGAGCATTCTCCGGCTTTTTTTTCAGCTATCGTTTTCTGAATCGCGGGCTGACTTGATTGCGTTTTCTGTCTCTGTATAAAATGAACCCGGCCAGCACATAGAGGCCGATCGCAAAAAAGATGAATCCTGACAACCCTTGGAGCCAAAGAGCTGAAAATGGCTTGATTGTATGGCCGAAAAGTGTATCTCTCATCAGTTTAATGCCTAAAGCAGAAATAGCCCCGGGGATGACTAATATTAAAAGCGCAAGAAGTCGGCTCATCTTCAGAAAACCCCTTTATCTTTTCATTTCCTTTATTGTCCAGCGGAAAAAATATTTTGTCAAGAGAAGAAAACGTGGTAACATAGGGTTGTGCAAATTATTGCAACGGAATAAATAGGTGTGCAAATTTTTTCATGCAAAGGGGTATCGGGATGCAAAAGGTACTGATAGTAGGTGCCGGCAAAAGGGGAACGGCGTTATTACATATTCTGATTAAAACAGCCATCATAGATATCATTGCCGTAGTTGACAAAGACCCCGAGGCGCCGGGATTGAAAGAAGCAGAACAGTATGGGATTGCCGTTTCATCTGATTGGAAACCTTACATACAACAAAAACCGGATATCGTCATTCATACCACCGGCGATCAAGCCGTGTTTGACGAGCTCCTTCAAAAAAAGCATAAAGATACCATTGTCATGCCGGGAAAAATGGCATACATCGTTTTTCAGCTGATGGAAGAAAAGCAGCACCTGATTCAAATGCTAAAAGAGCAAACCTATAAATATGACAGAATTTTTAATTCCACCCATGATGGAATGATTTTTATTGATATCAATGAAGAAATCATTCTCTTTAACCATATGGCCGAAAAAATGGTCGGGAAAAAACGTGAGGAAGTCATTGGGCGCCCAATAAAAGAAGTGATTCCGAGCACTAAGATGCCGCGGATTTTAAAAACAAGAGTGCCTGAATACAACCAGAAGCAGCTGTTAGGCGATCATTTGCAAATTGTGACCACAAGGCTGCCGATTATTGATGAAGGCGGACGTCTGCTCGGGGCTCTTTGTGTGTTTAAAGATATCACTGATGCGGTCGAGCTGGCAGAGGAAGTGACCAACTTAAAGCAGGTCCGTACGATGCTGGAGGCAATTATTCAATCCTCCGATGAGGCGATTTCTGTCGTTGATGAAAACGGCATTGGCCTGCTAATCAATAAAGCGTATACGAAAATGACGGGGCTTTCTGAAAAAGAAGTCATCGGCAAGCCTGCAAACACTGATATTTCCGAAGGCGAAAGCATGCATTTAAAGGTGCTTGAAACAAGACGTCCTGTCCGCGGTGTCAGAATGAAGGTCGGCCCGAATGAAAAAGAGGTCATCGTTAATGTAGCACCAGTGATTGTGGACGGGATTTTGAAAGGCAGCGTCGGCGTGATTCACGATGTTTCCGAAATTAAAATGCTGACAGCGGAGCTTAATCGCGCCAGACAAATTATTCGCACGCTTGAAGCGAAATACACGTTTGACGACATTATCGGCAAAAGCGAGCAAATGCTGGTTGCGCTTGAGCAGGCGAAGCTCGGTGCGAAAACACCGGCAACCATCTTGCTGCGCGGGGAATCAGGAACAGGAAAAGAACTGTTCGCCCATGCCATCCATAACGAAAGCGACCGGAAATACAATAAATTTATTCGCGTGAATTGTGCAGCCCTTTCTGAAAACCTGCTCGAATCAGAATTGTTCGGCTATGAGGATGGTGCGTTTTCAGGAGCGAAGCGCGGCGGTAAAAAGGGTTTATTTGAGGAAGCAAATAACGGCAGTATTTTCTTAGATGAAATTGGTGAACTGACACAAAATATGCAGGCCAAATTGCTACGCGTCCTTCAAGAAAAGGAAATCGTCAGAGTGGGCGGCACGAAAGCGATCCCTGTCAACGTCAGAGTGATCGCGGCAACAAATGTAAATATTGAAAAGGCGATGGCGGATGGAAAGTTTCGCGAAGACCTGTATTACCGGATCAACCGCTATCCCATCTCCATTCCGCCTTTGCGTCAGCGGTTGGAGGACATTGAAGCACTAAGCGTCAGACTTATCCAAAAGATCAACCGGGATTACGGCAGGAATGTAAAAGGGCTCTCGCAGCAAGCCTTGCGCGCCTTATCTGCTTACCATTGGCCTGGGAATGTCCGCGAGCTTGAAAATGTCCTTGGACGAGCCATGATTTTTCTCAATCCGCATATGGAATGGATTGAAAAAGATCATTTGCCTATATTTGAACTTGAGCAAAAAGAAAATGACACAGATCAGGGGACAGGTTTTGATTTTCCGGATATTGAAGGGGAAAAGCTGTCTGTCGCAGTAGAAAAATTTGAAGCGCATTTGATCCAGCAAACGCTCGAAAAGCATCATTTTAACCGGACAAAAACAGCGAAAGCCCTCGGTGTCAGCATTCGGAATTTATATTACAAAATGGATAAATATGGCCTTGCAAATGAAGGCATGCAATAATTTGCAGAATAAACGCAAACATCTGCACGAATGTTTCAATATATCTGGTATGACAGCACCCTTAAGAGCTGGCACGGAACTTGCATAATAAAAGGCGGAGTCGAAACAAGAAAGGTGGTAGCAGATGAAGCTGAAAGATTTAATCGGCAAAGCGTCGATGCACAAAAACAAGACTATTGCGGTTGCTCATGCTGAGGATGAGGAAGTGATCCGGGCTGTAAAGCTGGCTGCCGAGCACCTATCCGCCCGTTTCTTGTTAACGGGCGACAGCAAAAAACTGAACGAGCTGACATCATCCATGCAAGGGCATCAAGTGGAAATCGTCCATGCCGATACACCTGAGGAGTCGGCGAAATTAGCGGTTCGTGCTGTACATCATAAAACAGCGGACGTTTTAATGAAAGGGAATGTGCCGACTTCTGTTTTGCTTAAAGCGGTATTGAACAGACAGGAGGGGCTTCGGTCATCAAGTGTCCTTTCCCACGTGGCTGTGTTTGATATACCGGATTTTGACAGAATGATGTTTGTAACAGATTCGGCAATGAATATTGCCCCTTCGCTGGAAGAGCTTCGGCAGATTTTGCAAAATGCAGTTCATGTGGCCCATGCAGTAGGGAACAATATGCCAAAAGCAGCTGCTCTGGCAGCGGTTGAAACGGTGAACCCAAAAATGGAAGCGACCGTGAATGCAGCTGCTCTAGCTCAAATGTACAAAAGGGGCCAGATCAAAGGCTGCATTGTTGATGGACCGCTTGCTTTGGATAACGCAGTTTCACAAATTGCCGCGGCCCAGAAAAAAATTTCGGGAGACGTAGCGGGCAACGCAGATATCCTTCTCGTCCCAACAATTGAGGCCGGCAATATTTTATATAAATCACTGATTTATTTTGCCAAGGCCAGCGTGGCGGCTGTCATTACAGGAGCAAAAGCACCGATTGCTTTAACAAGCAGAGCGGACTCTGCTGAAAATAAACTGTATTCCATTGCGCTGGCAATATGCGCATCTGAAGAATACACACATTAGGAGGAACGAACATGGAACTTTTTAAATATATGGAGAAATACGATTACGAACAATTGGTATTCTGCCATGATGAACAATCTGGATTAAAAGCGATTATCGCGATTCATGATACAACGCTTGGTCCGGCGCTTGGCGGAACGAGAATGTGGACATATGAAAATGAAGAAGCGGCAATTGAAGATGCGCTCAGATTGGCTAGAGGCATGACCTATAAGAACGCGGCGGCAGGCTTAAACCTTGGCGGCGGAAAAACAGTCATTATCGGCGATCCGCGCAAAGACAAAAATGAAGAAATGTTCCGCGCGTTTGGCCGCTATATTCAAGGGCTGAACGGCAGATACATCACGGCTGAAGATGTGGGTACAACGGTCGAGGATATGGATATCATTCATGATGAGACAGACTACGTTACAGGGATTTCTCCTGCTTTCGGCTCTTCTGGAAATCCTTCTCCAGTCACAGCGTACGGGGTGTATAGAGGAATGAAGGCAGCAGCTAAAGCTGCTTTCGGAACCGACTCTCTTGAAGGAAAAACCATTGCTGTACAGGGTGTTGGGAACGTAGCCTATAACCTTTGCCGCCACCTGCATGAAGAAGGAGCAAACTTAATCGTTACGGATATCAACAAACAATCTGTACAGCGTGCAGTTGAAGATTTTGGCGCCCGTGCTGTAGATCCTGATGACATTTATTCACAAGACTGCGATATTTATGCGCCGTGTGCCCTTGGTGCGACTATTAACGACGATACCATTAAACAGCTGAAGGCGAAAGTGATCGCAGGTGCGGCTAACAACCAATTAAAAGAAACCCGCCATGGTGATCAAATTCACGAAATGGGCATCGTTTATGCACCGGATTACGTGATTAACGCGGGCGGTGTTATCAACGTGGCAGATGAGCTTTACGGCTATAATGCAGAACGTGCATTGAAAAAAGTCGAAGGCATTTACGGCAATATCGAGCGTGTACTTGAGATTTCTCAGCGTGACGGCATTCCTGCATATTTAGCGGCTGACCGCTTAGCAGAGGAACGGATTGAACGCATGCGCCGCTCAAGAAGCCAGTTTTTGCAAAACGGCCACAGTGTATTAAGCAGACGTTAAGAAATTGATCTGGAGGTTATGAAAGTGCTACTTGACGAAAAACGCATTCTCACAATTAATCCAGGCTCAACTTCAACGAAAATCGGTGTTTTTCATAACGAAAGAAGCATTTTTGAAAAAACATTGAGACACAACATAGAAGAGCTGCAGCGATTTGACCGAATTATTGATCAGTATGAATTTCGTAAAAACCATATTCTCGAAACGCTTCATGAACAGGGAATCAATATCTCAAAGTTTGATGCAGTCTGCGCAAGAGGCGGCCTTCTTCGGCCAATTGAAGGCGGGACCTACGTAGTGAATGATGAAATGATTGAGGACTTGAAAAGCGGTTACGCCGGTCAGCATGCTTCTAATCTCGGCGGCATTATCGCGAGGGAAATCGCTGACGGCCTGAATATCCCTTCGTATATCGTCGACCCTGTTGTCGTAGACGAAATGTCAGTGCTTGCGAAAGTTTCAGGCATGCCTGAAATTGAACGGAAAAGCATTTTCCATGCGTTAAACCAAAAAGCTGTCGCTCGTAAAGCGGCAGCCTCCCTTGGCAAACGATATGAGAACATGAAAATGATTATTACCCATATGGGCGGAGGTATTACAATTGGCGTCCATGACCGCGGGCGAGTGGTAGATGTCAATAACGGCCTACACGGCGAGGGACCATTCAGTCCTGAACGAGCAGGAACAGTGCCTGCGGGAGATCTTGTTGATCTATGTTTTTCAGGGGAATATACAAAAGAAGAAATCATGAAAAAGCTTGTTGGCACCGGCGGACTTTTAGGCTATCTCGGTACAAATGATGCAGTAAAAGTGGAACAGATGATTCAAGGGGGCGATGAAAAAGCCCGCTTCATTTATGATGCCATGGCATATCAGGTAGCAAAGGAAATCGGGGCAGCCAGCGCGGCGTTAAAAGGCGAAGTTGAAGCGATTGTGCTGACGGGAGGCCTTGCGTACGGCAAAAGCTTTGTTTCTGCTATCAGATCATACATAGATTGGATTTCAGACGTTTTAGTCTATCCGGGTGAAAATGAACTGCAGTCTCTTGCCCAAGGGGCGCTCAGAGTATTGCAGGGCGAAGAGCAATCCAAACAATATCGTATTGAATAGACAGACAGGAGTGAGTCACCATGGCAACTGAGTATGACGTAGTCATTCTGGGCGGCGGTACCGGCGGTTATGTTGCGGCCATCAGAGCCGCTCAGCTCGGCTTAAAAACAGCCGTTGTGGAAAAGGAAAAACTCGGGGGAACATGTCTGCATAAAGGCTGTATCCCGAGTAAAGCGCTGCTTAGAAGCGCAGAGGTATACCGGACAGCTCGTGAAGCCGATCAATTTGGGGTGGAAACGGCTGGCGTGTCCCTCAACTTTGAAAAAGTGCAGCAGCGTAAGCAAGCCGTTGTTGATAAGCTTGCAGCGGGTGTAAATCATTTAATGAAAAAAGGAAAAATTGACGTATACACCGGATATGGACGTATCCTTGGACCGTCAATCTTCTCTCCGCTGCCGGGAACAATTTCTGTTGAGCGGGGAAATGGCGAAGAAAATGACATGCTGATCCCGAAACAAGTGATCATTGCAACAGGATCAAGACCGAGAATGCTTCCGGGTCTTGAAGCGGACGGTAAGTCTGTACTGACTTCAGATGAGGCGCTCCAAATGGAGGAGCTGCCACAATCAATCATCATCGTCGGCGGAGGTGTTATCGGTATCGAATGGGCGTCTATGCTTCATGATTTTGGTGTGAAGGTAACGGTTATTGAATACGCGGATCGCATATTGCCGACTGAAGATCTAGAGATTTCAAAAGAAATGGAAAGTCTTCTTAAGAAAAAAGGCATCCAGTTCATAACAGGGGCAAAAGTGCTGCCTGACACAATGACAAAAACATCAGACGATATCAGCATACAAGCGGAAAAAGACGGAGAAACCGTTACCTACTCTGCTGAGAAAATGCTTGTTTCCATCGGCAGACAGGCAAATATCGAAGGCATCGGCCTAGAGAACACCGATATTGTTACTGAAAATGGCATGATTTCAGTCAATGAAAGCTGCCAAACGAAGGAATCTCATATTTATGCAATCGGAGACGTAATCGGTGGCCTCCAGTTAGCTCACGTTGCTTCACATGAGGGAATTATTGCTGTTGAGCATTTTGCAGGTCTCAATCCGCATCCGCTTGATCCGACGCTTGTGCCGAAGTGCATTTACTCAAGCCCTGAAGCTGCCAGTGTCGGCTTAACCGAAGACGAAGCAAAGGCGAACGGGCATAATGTCAAAATCGGCAAGTTCCCATTTATGGCGATTGGAAAAGCGCTTGTATACGGTGAAAGCGACGGTTTTGTCAAAATCGTGGCGGACCGAGATACAGATGATATTCTCGGCGTTCATATGATCGGCCCGCATGTCACCGACATGATTTCTGAAGCGGGTCTTGCCAAAGTGCTGGACGCAACGCCGTGGGAGGTCGGGCAAACGATTCACCCGCATCCAACGCTTTCTGAAGCAATTGGAGAAGCAGCGCTTGCCGCAGATGGCAAAGCCATTCATTTTTAAAAGCATAAAGGAGGGGCTTGAATGAGTACAAACCGACATCAAGCACTAGGGCTGACTGATCAGGAAGCCGTTGATATGTATAGAACCATGCTGTTAGCAAGAAAAATCGATGAAAGAATGTGGCTGTTAAACCGTTCTGGCAAAATTCCATTTGTAATCTCTTGTCAAGGGCAGGAAGCAGCACAGGTAGGAGCGGCTTTCGCACTTGACCGTGAAATGGATTATGTATTGCCGTACTACAGAGACATGGGTGTCGTGCTCGCGTTTGGCATGACAGCAAAGGACTTAATGATGTCCGGGTTTGCAAAAGCAGCAGATCCGAACTCAGGAGGCCGCCAGATGCCGGGGCATTTCGGACAAAAGAAAAACCGCATTGTGACGGGATCATCTCCGGTTACAACGCAAGTGCCGCACGCAGTCGGTATTGCGCTTGCGGGACGTATGGAGAAAAAGGATATCGCAGCCTTTGTTACATTCGGGGAAGGGTCTTCAAACCAAGGCGATTTCCATGAAGGGGCGAACTTTGCCGCTGTCCATAAGCTGCCGGTTATTTTCATGTGTGAAAACAACAAATACGCAATCTCAGTGCCTTACGATAAGCAAGTCGCATGTGAGAACATTTCCGACCGTGCCATAGGCTATGGGATGCCTGGCGTAACTGTGAATGGAAATGATCCGCTGGAAGTTTATCAAGCGGTTAAAGAAGCACGCGAAAGGGCGCGCAGAGGAGAAGGCCCGACATTAATTGAAACGATTTCTTACCGCCTTACACCACATTCCAGTGATGACGATGACAGCAGCTATAGAGGCCGTGAAGAAGTAGAGGAAGCGAAAAAAAGTGATCCCCTGCTTACTTATCAAGCTTACTTAAAGGAAACAGGCCTGCTGTCCGATGAGATAGAACAAACCATGCTGGATGAAATTATGGCAATCGTAAATGAAGCGACGGATGAAGCGGAGAACGCCCCTTATGCAGCTCCTGAGTCAGCGCTTGATTATGTGTATGCGAAGTAGGGAGGAAGAACAAATGTCAGTAATGTCATATATTGATGCAATCAATTTGGCGATGAAAGAAGAAATGGAACGAGATTCTCGCGTTTTCGTCCTTGGGGAAGATGTAGGAAGAAAAGGCGGTGTGTTTAAAGCAACAGCCGGACTCTATGAACAATTTGGGGAAGAGCGCGTTATGGATACGCCGCTTGCTGAATCTGCGATCGCAGGAGTCGGTATCGGAGCGGCAATGTACGGAATGAGACCGATTGCTGAAATGCAGTTTGCTGATTTCATTATGCCGGCAGTCAACCAAATTATTTCTGAGGCGGCTAAAATCCGCTACCGCAGCAACAATGACTGGATCTGTCCGATTGTCGTCAGAGCGCCATACGGCGGAGGCGTGCACGGAGCCCTGTATCATTCTCAATCAGTCGAAGCAATTTTCGCCAACCAGCCCGGACTGAAAATTGTCATGCCATCAACACCATATGACGCCAAGGGTCTATTAAAAGCCGCAGTTCGTGACGAAGACCCAGTGCTGTTTTTTGAGCACAAGCGGGCGTACCGTCTGATAAAGGGAGAGGTTCCGGCTGATGATTATGTCCTGCCAATCGGCAAGGCTGACGTAAAACGGGAAGGCGACGACATCACAGTGATCACATACGGCCTGTGTGTCCACTTCGCCTTACAAGCTGCAGAACGTCTCGAAAAAGATGGCATTTCAGCGCATGTGGTGGATTTAAGAACAGTTTACCCGCTTGATAAAGAAGCCATCATCGAAGCTGCGTCCAAAACTGGAAAGGTTCTTTTGGTTACAGAAGATACAAAAGAAGGCAGCATCATGAGCGAAGTAGCCGCAATTATATCCGAGCATTGTCTGTTCGACTTAGACGCGCCGATCAAACGGCTTGCAGGTCCTGATATTCCGGCTATGCCTTATGCGCCGACAATGGAAAAATACTTTATGGTCAACCCTGATAAAGTGGAAGCGGCGATGAGAGAATTAGCGGAGTTTTAAAGACGTAAGGGAGGATACAATCATGGCAATTGAACAAATGACGATGCCGCAGCTTGGAGAAAGCGTAACAGAGGGGACGATCAGCAAATGGCTTGTCGCCCCCGGTGATAAAGTGAACAAATACGATCCAATCGCGGAAGTCATGACAGATAAGGTAAATGCAGAGGTTCCGTCTTCTTTTACTGGTACGATAACAGAGCTTGTGGGAGAAGAAGGCCAAACCCTGCAAGTCGGAGAAGTGATTTGCAAAATTGAAACAGAAGGCGCGAATCCGGCTGAACAAAAACAAGAACAGCCAGCTGCTTCAAAAGCCGCTGAGACGCCTGCTGCAAAAAGTGCCGAAGCAGCTGATCAGCCCAATAAAAAGCGCTACTCGCCAGCTGTACTCCGTTTGGCCGGAGAGCATGGCATTGATCTTGAACAAGTAACAGGAACAGGTGCCGGCGGGCGCATCACACGAAAAGACATTCAGCGCTTAATTGAAACAGGCGGCGTGCAAGAACAGAATCCTGAGGAGCCGAAAACAGCAGCTCCTGCACCGAAGTCTGCATCAAAACCTGAGCCAAAAGAAGAGACGTCATATCCTGCGTCTGCAGCCGGTGATAAAGAAATCCCTGTCACAGGTGTAAGAAAAGCAATTGCTTCCAATATGAAGCGAAGCAAAACAGAAATTCCGCATGCTTGGACGATGATGGAAGTCGACGTCACAAATATGGTTGCATATCGCAACAGTATAAAAGATTCCTTTAAGAAGACAGAAGGCTTTAATTTAACGTTCTTCGCCTTTTTTGTAAAAGCGGTCGCTCAGGCGTTAAAAGAATTCCCGCAAATGAATAGCATGTGGGCGGGCGACAAAATTATTCAGAAAAAGGATATCAATATTTCAATTGCAGTTGCCACAGAGGATTCTTTATTTGTTCCGGTGATTAAAAACGCTGATGAAAAAACAATTAAAGGCATTGCGAAAGACATTACCGGCCTAGCTAAAAAAGTAAGAGACGGAAAACTCACTGCAGATGACATGCAGGGAGGCACGTTTACCGTCAACAACACAGGTTCGTTCGGCTCTGTTCAGTCGATGGGCATTATCAACTACCCTCAGGCTGCGATTCTTCAAGTAGAATCGATCGTCAAACGCCCGGTTGTCATGGAGAATGACATGATTGCTGTCAGAGACATGGTTAATCTGTGTCTGTCCTTAGATCACAGAGTGCTTGACGGTCTCGTGTGCGGACGATTCCTGGGACGTGTGAAACAAATTTTAGAATCGATTGACGAGAAGACATCTGTTTACTAAATAAGCAAAAAGAGCATTTTTTGAAGTTTTGTTTCAAAAAATGCTCTTTTACTATGCTGTATTATTCAGCGATCCGTATTTTCATTTCAACCCGATATTCTTCTTGTTTTTTCGGGGAGTAATGAATCGGTATGATTAACTCGTATACATCACTGACTACTGTTAATTGGCGGTCCGCGATATATTTGATAAGCTTCTGTAAGTTGAGAAAATAATGTTCAGGCGAAAAATTATACGCGATACACGCATACCTCCCTTTAGGGATTGTTGTGATTTCCATATCCGGCGTAATTGATGAAATCTGTTTATTCGTCAATACAGGCGTGAAAATATGACGGTAAGTCATTTCATCAATGCTGGTGTAGGGCTGAAAAGAGAAAGTAGCGCCGTAGCTATTGTTCGTAAATCCATCTGCTGACTCGATAAATTTTTTTAATTTGCTGTAGGAGGCGTTGAGCACGTTTTCAGGCCCGATTCCTTCTGCCTCTGTCTGAATGATCCGTATTTCTTCTTCATCTAAAACAAATACCTCACCGAGCGCGGGATATTCCATCTGCCGTTTCATCCTCTTTTTCACCAATGAAATGGTTTGCTCCAGTGCTGATAAAAAGTCTAATTTCTCCCTGATTTGCCTTTCCTGCTCGGTATAAAAAGCAAACAGTTCTTCCATCTCTAAGTCCTGTGCTTTTTTCATTTCCTCTAAAGGTGTGCCGATATATTTCAATGATTTGATCAAATCCAGATGAATGAGCTGAGAATCCGTATAATAGCGGTAGCTGGTATTCGGGTCGACGTAGGCGGGTTTAAATAAATCAATTTTATCGTAATAACGGAGCGCTTTAATCGACACGTTTGCCAGTTTTGAAACTTCCCCAATTGAGTAATACGATTCCTTCATGCCATCACTCCTTCTATCATCAGTATAAAGAAGAAGCGCATTCTTTGCAGTACACAAAGAATGCGCTTCTTATCACGTGCTGGCTTTAAGATGTGCAGGCGCTTTCCAAGCAATGGTCAGTGCAATCCCTATAGCCAAGGTGACCGTTGCAAAGTAGAAGGGATAGTTTACATCAATATCGAACAGCATTCCGCCGATAATTGGCCCGAATACATTGCCGATACTTGTAAACATTGAATTCATACCGCCGGCAAACCCCTGCTCATTTCCCGCAATCTTTGACAGGTAAGTCGTTACCGCAGGCCGCATGAGATCAAATCCGACAAATACGGTGACTGTAACCAGCAGAATCGCAACATATGAATGTACCGTTGTCAGCAAGAATACCAGACTCGTCGAGAGAATTAAGCTGTACCGAATTAAATGGATTTCGCCAAACCATCTTGTGAAGCGGTCGAATAAGACGACTTGCGTAATGGCGCCAACAATCGCTCCTCCTGTAATCATAATGGCAATGTCGCTGGCCGTAAAACCGAATTTATGATCCACGAATAATGCAAATAAAGATTCAAATGATGCTAAACCAAAAGACGAAATCAAGATAATGATAAAAGCTATGAAATACATGGGGGCAAAAATCCGTTTAAAGCCTGTCTTCTGCCCTTTTATTTCCTGGTTTTCAGGGTTTCGTCCCGGCTCGCGCAGCGTGAGGATTGATAAAATGGCTGCTATCAGTGCAAAAGCTGCCGCAAAGAAAAAAGGCAGCCGGGAATGGACTTCTGCTAAAAATCCCCCGATGCCGGGGCCGATAATAAATCCTGTTGAAATGGCGGCTGACATATAACCGAGCGCTTTTGGCCGTGTTTTAATGGTCGTGATATCTGCGATAAAAGCCGTGACCCCAGGCATAATGAAGGCTGCGCTGATACCGCCCAGCATACGGGAGATAAATAACATCTCAACTGTTTTTCCAATGCCGAATAAAAACTCCGACACACTAAAGAACAACAGGCCGATCACGATCATGATCTTGCGCCCGAAGCGATCAACCCATCGTCCGGCTATTGGTGAGACAATGAGCTGTGTAATAGCGAAGCAGGCAACCATATAGCCGACCGCGGTCCCCGATAAATGCAATTCATTCATAATGGTCGGCGTTACTGGAATCACAAGCCCGATCCCCAAAAAAGCAATAAATAAATTGGTTAATAATATAGTTAAGGTAATATTTTTCTTCTCCATATGACTTCCCCTTTTTCAAGTGTGTATCCCTTATACTGTAAGACCTCCTCCTAGGGGAGAGTCAACGGATTTGCAAAATCTTTCTAAAGCCTTATGACAGTTATTCATTTGCGGGAACAAGCATGTCGATATGCTGCGGCAGGACCTGAATGACTGCGGGTGTATGTGTATAAACTTCTCCATCCATATCCGCCTTTTTGGCAGTGTCTGTTTCAATCTCGATACGGGAGGCCTGGACATAGGACAGCTCTCCGGTAAAACGATCAATTGAGCCCTGTTCCATGCTCATCAGCTCCCGCAGCGCGGTGAGGTTGGTGTTGCGGCATATGAGAACATCAAGTAAGCCGTCTTCAATACTGGCATCGGGCAGAGGAATTCGATTCGTTCCAATGTATTGGCCATTCATCACAAGCAGCATAACGGCTTCTTCTTTAATTTCTTCTCCATCAATTTTTAATGTCATCGGAAACGATGCAGCGGATGAGACGGTTCGCAATGCACTTGTAAAATAGCTGATTTTTCCCAATAATGCTTTTTCCGTTTCGTTGATTTGATTCGACGTTTCTGCAATTAAGCCGATCCCCCAGAAATTTAAAAAATAACGGTCATTCATCTGACATACGTCTACGCTGTTTTTTTTTCCTGACATAAGTGCTTCCGCAGCCTTTGCAAGATTTTGAGGGATGCCAAGCACTCTTGAAAAGTCGTTGCACGTGCCGCCGGGCAAAATTCCGACAGCGGGTTTTCTTTCTAGAGCGCTGATAGCATTTATGCATTGATGGATCGTGCCGTCGCCGCCGAGAATGAAGACGGTGTCGACAGTATCATCAATGGATCGGCAAAAATGATACGCATCATCCTTTTTCTTTGTCTGTTTAATAATCACCTCATCTAAATGGTGAGATAAAACCGGCACCACAGCACCAAGTGCTTTTTCTATATTTTTGTTGCCGGCATTTCCGTTATGAATCAGTAACGCTTTCCGGTGGCTCATATACAACTGCTCCTTTATTTTACTTCTGGTTATATAATCCCCTTTTTCTGTAAGCAGTAAACGAAGAGCAAAAAAAGTGCACGGCGAAGCAAAGTCATTTGCCGATATGGACGTTTCCTTGCTATCATAAGAACAGATGATGAAAAAGGAGAGGTCTTCATTGAACATGGACTTTAATTTATTTATGAATGATATTGTCCGCCAAGCGAGACAAGAAATAACAGCTGCCGGATACACCGAGCTTAAAACAGCCGAAGAGGTGGATGGGGCACTTACGAAAAAAGGAACGACGCTCGTCATGGTAAACTCTGTTTGCGGATGCGCCGGAGGAATTGCAAGACCGGCAGCCTACCATTCCGTTCACTATGATAAAAGACCTGATCAGCTCGTCACCGTTTTTGCCGGACAGGATAAAGAAGCGACAGCGCGTGCGCGTGACTATTTTGAAGGTTATCCGCCATCTTCTCCGTCCTTTGCGATTTTGAAAGACGGAAAGATCATGAAAATGGTAGAGCGCCATGAAATTGAAGGCCACGAGCCGATGGCCGTAGTGGCAAAGCTGCAGGAAGCCTTTGAAGAATATTGTGAAGAAGTATAAGACGAACAACCCGGATGCCCAAGCGGCCCGGGTTTTTTTGTGCATAAATTTCCAAGGGTATATGAATAAATATTAAAGGATTATTCAATCGGATTGTACAGTGATTTTATTTTTATCTAGTAATTTCAAAAAGAGATCACTGGAAAGATAAGCTTGAAGATAATTTTTAAAAATAGTATTGCATAAAAATAAGAAACTGTTTAAAATACAAATTAACGAATAAATATTCAAATACACCAAAAGTAATGAATATGGGGGAAATGGATCATGAAAAAATGGCTCTTATTACTTGTAGCTGCCTGCATTACCTTTGCATTATCTGCTTGCGGCTCAAGCAATTCAGGATCAGAAGGCGGCAAGAAAAAATTAATTATGGGTACTTCGGCGGATTACAAACCGTTTGAATATAAAGAAGGCGATAATATTGTCGGCTTTGATGTAGAGTTGGCAAAAGCTCTGGCGAAGAAGGCAGGCTATGAAATTGAAGTGCAGGATATGGACTTCAACAGCTTAATTACAGCGCTTAAATCAAAACAGGTGGATCTTGTTCTGTCAGGAATGACACCAACGCCTGAGCGTAAAAAACAAGTTGATTTTTCAGATGTGTATTATACAGCGAACCATATGATTGTCAGCAAAAAAGACAGCGGCATTCAATCTTTGAAAGACCTGAAAGGAAAAACAGTTGGCGTTCAGCTTGGCTCTATTCAGGAAGAGAAGGGGAAAGAGCTTTCTCCGGAATATGGTTTTAAAACAGAAGACCGCAACAGAATTTCTGATTTGGTGCAGGAAATCAAATCTGACCGCTTCGATGCCGCGATTATTGAAGACATTGTTGCAGAAGGGTATTTCAGATCAAATGATGACCTGCAAGGCTTTGTGATTCCTGATGCGAAAGCGGAAGAAGCCGGTTCAGCAATTGCTTTCAGAAAGGACAGTGAACTGACAGACAAATTCAATAAAGCGCTCAAGAAAATGGAAGATAACGGAGAGCTTGAGAAATTGAAGAAAAAATGGTTCACTGGCGAGAAGTAAAAAAAGCGGCTCAACTTTTTCGTTGAGCCTTTTTATTGAATAGGAAATCTTTTTTCCTGTAAGAAAAGGAGACAAAGGCTATGAATTTGGATTTTTCAGCAACGATCCCCCAAATTCCTTTTATATTAGAAGGCTTGGCAATTACATTAAAAATTGTTGTTGTATCTGCTATTATCGGACTTATACTCGGTATTGTGCTAAGCTTATGCAAGATCAGCACATTCCGCCCGTTTATCTGGATCGCTGATTTTTATACATCAGTGTTCCGAGGCACGCCTTTAGTGCTGCAGCTTATGATTGTCTATTTTGGCCTTCCTCAGCTGCTCGGGTTTCAAATTGACCAGTTTTGGGCTGCGGTTGTCGCATTGTCTTTGAATTCCGCCGCTTATGTATCGGAAATTATCAGAGCCGGAATCAATGCCATTGATAAAGGGCAAAAAGAAGCTGCTGTTGCACTCGGTGTCCCGTATGGAAAAATGATGAAGGATCTGCTGCTGCCGCAGGCCTTCAAAAATATATCACCTGCAATTGTGAATGAATTAATTACGTTAACAAAAGAATCGGCGATCGTCACCGTCATCGGGCTTGGTGATGTCATGAGACGCGCATATCAAGCTGGCGCCGCCACTTACAATTACCTTGAGCCGCTCATTATCGCGGGATTGATTTATTATGTGCTTGTCCTGATTTTAACGTTTATCGGCAAGGCTGTAGAAAGGAAGCTGAAATCCAATGATTAAGGTTGAAAAGCTGTCAAAATCATTTGGGAAACACGAAGTATTAAAAAACATTTCAACAACAATCGCTGAGGGTGAGGTTGTGGCCGTGATCGGTCCTTCAGGCTCAGGCAAATCAACGTTCCTACGCTGTTTAAACCTGTTGGAAAAGCCTAACGGCGGAACCATTACAATAAAAGACACAGAGATTACGAAGCCGAAAACCAACACATTAAAGGTCCGGGAAAACATCGGGATGGTTTTTCAGCATTTTCATCTCTTTCCGCACAAAACGGTTCTCGAAAACATCATGTACGCGCCTGTCAATGTAAAAAAAGAATCAAAACAGGCTGCACAGGAGAAAGCTGAGGACCTGCTCCGCAAAGTTGGTTTGTTTGAAAAGCGAAATGACTATCCAAACCGTTTGTCTGGCGGACAAAAACAGCGTGTCGCGATTGCCAGGGCTCTTGCGATGAATCCGGACATCATGCTGTTTGACGAGCCGACATCTGCCCTTGATCCGGAGATGGTCAAAGAAGTGCTACAGGTGATGAAAGAGCTGGTCGAAACCGGCATGACCATGGTGATTGTCACACATGAAATGGGCTTCGCAAAAGAAGTGGCAGACCGTGTGCTGTTTATGGACCAAGGAATGATTGTCGAAGACGGCAACCCGAAGGAATTTTTTATGTCGCCAAAATCCAAAAGAGCGCAGGACTTTTTAGAGAAAATATTATAGAATATAAAAAAGAAGAAGGCTGGCCGCCTCTTCTTTTTTATTGAAGAAACAAATAGAAATGGAGTCCGACATGTTTAAAATTGGTTACCGCACAATAAAGACCGCGCTTGGAACAGCTTTGGCTATTTATATAAGCCAGTTATTGCATTTGCAAAACTTCGCATCAGCAGGAATCATCACCATTTTGTGCATACAAATCACACAAAAACGGTCGCTTCAGGCCTCATGGGCCCGCTTTGCGGCATGCTGTCTGGCAATTGTTTTTTCTTATCTCTTTTTCGAGATTATTGGCTACCACCCGTTTGTTATCGGAGCGCTTCTTTTGATATTCATTCCGATAACGGTTTTGTTAAAAATTAACGAGGGTATCGTCACCAGTTCCGTTATTATCCTTCATTTATACATGTCCGGCGGCATTACGCTTGCTTTCATCTGGAATGAAGTTCAGCTGATTACGGTTGGCATCGGCGTCGCTCTATTGATGAACTTGTATATGCCTAGTCTTGACCGGAAACTGATTGCCTACCGTAAAAAGATAGAGGATAACTTTGCTGTCATTTTTGCAGAAATCGAACGGTATTTGTTAACTGGTGAGCAAGATTGGTCAGGAAAAGAAATTCCGGAAACGCACCAGCTCATTACGGAGGCTAAAAACCTGGCATATCGAGATGTGCAAAACCACATTTTGCGTTATGAAAATCTGCATTATCATTATTTTAAAATGAGAGAAAAGCAATTTGAAATTATCGAACGCCTTCTCCCTAAAGTGACATCGATCTCCATTACGGTAGATCAGGGAAAAATGATCGCTGAATTTATTCATGATTTGCGGGAGGCGATACACCCTGGGAATACAGCGTACAAATTTCTGAAAAGACTTGCTGACATGAGAAAAGAATTTGAGGAGATGCCGCTTCCGGCGACTAGAGAGGAATTTGAAGCGAGGGCCGCTCTCTTCCATCTTCTCGGCGAAATGGAACAATATTTAGTGATTAAAAGTTATTTTAAAGGAATAAAAGCGCAAAAATCACTCGGATGATTCGCATGAGCTCTTCCTTCATTGGTCAACCTAATGAAAAAGGAGGAGCTTATGCGTTTTTTCTTATGTTCGATTTTTATGATGATTTCACCGATTTGGCCGCTCGGCGAAAATCCGCTGCCGGGTGATCCATATGTTATTGTCAACAAGCAAACAAATGAACTTGCTGTTATCCTCGACAACAAAGTAGAAGGCGTGTACAGTGTGGCGACTGGAAAAACAGATGATTTGACGCCTGAAGGAGAGTTTTCGGTAACGGTAAAAGCTGAAAATCCTTACTACAGAAAGAAAAATATTGAAGGGGGATCTCCTGACAACCCGCTTGGGGCCAGATGGATCGGATTTGACGCGAAAGGAACGGACGGGCGGATTTATGGAATTCATGGGACAAACCGAGAGGAATCAGTAGGAAAATTTGTGTCTAACGGCTGTATACGTATGCATAACGATGAGGTCGTTCATTTGTTTCAAACGATACCAGTAGGAACGAGAGTGCTGATTACGGACGATAACCGCTCTTTTGAGGAGATTGCCATCGAGCATAAAGCTCTGATAAAAAAGCAGGATATTCCCATTGAATAAGGCGCCTGCTTTTTTATCGTTATAGAAACATGACGATTCCTGAGAGTACAGTTGAAAGAATAAAAACTCCCAAAATCACGATCAAAACGCTTTTCATCAGTTTTTGAGACATGATTTTCACTCCTTAAACAATCTGTCTATATTTTAGCGTGTTTTGAATGGGTGGACAAGCGATATCTATTAGCGAAAGCAGGGATGCAAATGAACAGGCTTGACCATATCGGGATAGCCGTTTTTTCGATAAAAGATGCTAGAAGCTTTTATGAAAATGTATTGGGGCTTGCATTTCTTCATCAAGAAACGGTTAAAGAGCAAAAGGTGAATGTTGCTTTTTTTCAAGCTGGTAGCGTCAAACTTGAGCTGATAGAGCCGTTGACAGCTGACAGCCCCGTCCGTTTATTTTTGGAGAAGAAAGGGCAGGGACTGCATCATATTGCGTTTTTGTGCAACGGCCTATCTGAACAGCTTCAAGCATTGTCTGACCGGCATGTTCGATTGATTGACAGGTATCCAAGACAGGGGGCAAATGGGAAAAAGATCGCGTTTATTTCCCCTCGGGAAACAAACGGTGTTCTTGTAGAGCTTTGTGAACCGAAAGGAGACCAACACAATGAACATGAATGAGCACATGGATCATTTATACACGAAACGCAAGCAGGCAGAAGAAGGCGGAGGACAGGAAAAGCTGGCTCAGCAGCGGCAAAAGGGCAAGCTCACTGCTCGGGAAAGGATCATATTTCTTCTAGATCAGGACAGCTTTATCGAATTACATCCCTTCATGGAAAGTCAAGTGCTAACAAGAGAACAGCGCATGTTAGGGGATGGGGTCGTGACAGGGTACGGCACAATTGACGGCCGCTCAGTTTATGTATTTGCACAAGACTTCACAGTGTTCGGAGGGGCGCTTGGCGAAACCCATGCCAGGAAAATCTGCGCTTTGATGGATCTGGCAGCAAAAAATAAGGCGCCGATTATCGGGCTGAATGACTCAGGTGGTGCGAGAATTCAAGAGGGTGTGGTATCATTAGATGGATACGGTCACATATTTTACCGAAACGTCTTATATTCCGGAGTCATTCCGCAAATATCGGTTATTTTAGGGCCGTGCGCTGGAGGCGCTGTATATTCTCCGGCACTCACAGATTTTATATTTATGGCTGAACAGACCGGCCGGATGTTTATTACCGGCCCGAAGGTGATTGAAAAAGTGACAGGGGAACAGGTTGATGCGGAGAGCTTAGGCGGAGCGGGGATACATAATGCCGTCAGCGGAAACGCCCACTTTTCCGGGCATACGGAGAAGGAGGTTCTGACAGGGGTGAGAAAACTGCTGTCTTATTTGCCGCTGAATGGCCGGACAACAGAGCCGAAGCTAGAGAAAGAGGCGTCCAGACCGTTATTAAACCATCTTGTCCCTGCTGATACGACAAAGCCTTATGATGTTCGGAAGGTGATTAGGGAGCTGGCCGACCCGCAGTCTTTTTTTGAGATTCAGCCATTTTTTGCGAAGAACATTGTCATTGGGTTTGCAAGGCTGGGTGAAAAAGCAATCGGCATCGTGGCGAGCCAGCCGAAGCATCTGGCGGGAAGCCTGACGATTGACGCTGCTGATAAAGCAGCAAGGTTCATCCGTTTTTGTGATGCATTTGATATCCCGCTATTGACTGTCGAAGATGTCCCAGGGTTTCTGCCGGGTATTCAGCAAGAGCACAATGGAATCATCAGGCATGGAGCAAAATTATTGTTTGCTTATGCTGAAGCGACTGTCCCAAAAGTCACACTCATCATTAGAAAAGCGTACGGCGGCGCCTATGTGGCCATGAACAGCAAAGCGATCGGAGCGGACCTTGTGTTTGCATGGCCGAATGCTGAAATCGCAGTGATGGGTCCAGAAGGTGCGGCATCGATTTTGTATGAAAAGGAAATCAAAGCTTCAGCTGACCCGCAAAAGACGAAACGCGAAAAAACAGCTGAATACAAAAAGCAAAACGCCGGCCCATACAAAGCGGCCGCTTGTGGAATGGTCGATGACATCATTTTGCCGGAAGAATCAAGGGGAAGACTGATACAAGCTTTTCATATGCTTGCACATAAGACAGAAGAGAGACCGAAAAAAAAGCACGGTAACATACCGCTTTAATATGGAGGGACTTACAAATGGTGAATGAAAAACGCCTGCTGGAAGAATTTTTAGAGCTTGTCCAAATTGATTCAGAAACAAAGCACGAAGCTGAAATCTGCAAAGTGCTGAAACAAAAATTTTCTGATTTAGGTGTGGACGTTAAAGAAGACGATACAATGGATATCACGGGCCACGGAGCCGGTAATCTGATTTGCACGCTAAAAGGGACAAAACAAACAGATACGATCTATTTTACATCTCATATGGACACAGTTGTACCCGGAAACGGCGTAAAACCAGTTGTAGAGAACGGTTACGTCAAAACTGACGGCACGACGATTTTAGGCGCTGATGATAAAGCGGGATTGGCTGCAATGTTTGAGGCGATTAAGGTGCTGAAAGAAGAAAACATTGAACACGGCACGATTGAATTCATCATCACAGTAGGCGAAGAATCGGGTCTGATCGGAGCGAAGGCGCTTGACCGTTCTATGATCACTGCATCCTACGGCTATGCTCTTGATTCAGACGGAAAAGTCGGAAATATCATTGTGGCCGCGCCGACACAGGCGAAGGTAAGAGCGGCAATTTTCGGGAAAACCGCTCACGCCGGGGTTGAACCTGAAAAAGGTATTTCAGCGATTACAATCGCTAGCAAAGCCATCTCAAAAATGCCATTGGGACGTATCGATGAAGAAACAACAGCTAATATCGGCCGGTTTGAAGGCGGCACACAGACAAACATTGTGTGCGACGAAGTTCATATTCTTGCTGAAGCGCGCTCTTTAGTTCCTGAGAAAATGGAAGCTCAGGTTCAAAAAATGAAAGCTGCTTTTGAAGAGGCAGCTGCTGATATGGGCGGACGCGCAGAAGTCGAAATTGAGGTTATGTATCCGGGCTTTAAATATCAAGACGGCGACCAAGTTGTTGAAATCGCGAAAAAAGCGGCTGCTAAAATCGGACGTCCAAGCGAGCTGCAAACGAGCGGCGGCGGAAGCGACGCGAACGTAATCGCTGGCCATGGCATCCCGACGGTCAATCTTGCTGTCGGTTATGAGCAAATCCATACAAAAAATGAAAAAATGCCGATCGAAGAGCTCGTTAAAACGGCAGAAATGGTTGTTGCCATTATTGAAGAGGCGGCAAAATAAAAAAAGAAAACCCGAGTGCGATTTCCCGCATCGGGTTTTTTTAGCTCCATTTCCTAAGCGGCCAAAATAACACATCCTGTTTTTTAGCGTAATGAAGCAAGGGGTCTGACTCTGGCAATGTAATGCCGTGAGCATCAGCCACCGTATTGACGGAAAACTCGGCCTCGGCATGTTGCAGCAGCCAAGGATGATGATGGATGTCTTCGTAATAGAGCTTGTTGCGATAAGTGGTGTAGAGTCTGTATCGTTCCGTCAGCCAATAATCGAGCGAATCCTCTTCCGCTGTAAAAGGCGCTGAAATGGGCCGGTATGCGGCGTGGAATGCTGCTTCTTTGTCATCTTTCCGCTTGCTGATATAGTCAATGCCATCACCGTTTTTTTCGGTTTTCATATCCGCGTAAAAATAAGGCAGATGAAAGAATGTGCGAGCGCCAAGGACCGCCAGCCGATGATCGGCATCTAAGCTGAAAAAATAAATGCCAGGCTTGCCTTTATACGTGACATAGGTGCGGAGGTTAAGCTCAGGAAATGCACGCGCACCGGGAATGGCAGGAAGGTAACGCGCCCTTAGGTTCGTGAGCATAAAGGGAAGCATGCTGATCCAAGCTTGCCCGTTATATGTATCTAATTCTAAAGCGGACGGTACCAAAGCGCGAAGGATAGAAACATCAACAGGCCAGTGAGCAAATAAGACATCATTCCAGGTTTGTCTCATGATCCAGATTCCTTCAGGTACAGAAATGTTTTTTTGCTGAAAGTGTTCCGCCAACGTATATGCTCCTTTCGTTTGGAGGTGAGTAAAGGTATTCCCTATTTCCTTCTTTTTAAACGATACGGCTATTTTTTGGATGGCCATTTCTGCTTCAGCTATGATAAACAAGACTGTTTGGCGCGGTATGCTTTGCAAGTAACAAAAAACAACCCCGGCTTTTCGCGCGGGGTTGCTTTTTTATTTCACCGACTCAGTAAGAGCGGCTGTTTTTTTACTTTTATGATGCGTCATCTGAAGGACGATGTTTTGCACTGTCAAAAACAGTCCGCTTGTAAACCAGTACAGCGGAAGGGCTGCCGGGACATTAAGCGAGAAAATCGTCATCATCACTGGGAAGATGAACACCATCAATTTTGCGGATTGCTGCGCCGCAGGGTTTTGCGGGACAGCGGAATATTTCGCGCTCAGTTTTTGAGCGATATAGGCTTGAACAAAATACATAATCCCTGCACTAAGGGACATGAGAATATCAGATTGCCCTAAACTGAACCATAGAAACGAGTGTGACGCAATTTCAGGTGTTGAGCGAATCGCGTAATAAAGCCCAATCATAATCGGAGACTGAATCAGCATTGGAAGACAGCCCATCGCAAGCGGGTTGATATTATGCTCCTGATACAGCTTCATCATTTCCATTTGCAGTTCTTTTTGTTTTTCAGGGTCCTTCGTCTTTTTCAACTTAACCTGGATACTGTCAACCTGAGGTTTAATAACGGCCATTTTCTCTTGGAAGATGCGCTGTTTTTTGAACTGATTGACAAACAAAGGCAATACAACTATACGCACAATAATGGTTACGAGGATAATAGAGAGTCCGTATTCTCCGTGAAACAGCCCGGCAACACCCTTAAGCAGAGCGGAAAACGGTTCGATTAAATAATCGTGGAAAAAACCTACGTTGCTGAGGCCTCCCACCTGATTAGTCGCTGCAAATGCAGCATTACCCGAGCATAATACGATCAAAAAGATACCCATAGCCAAAAATTTTTGATATGTTTTTAACAATTTTGTTCTCCTCCTTTTTATAAATGCAGTTTATAAAAGAAGAGAACCGGCGTCTTCATCATCGTTCACAGGCGAATTCATTCGGAAGACTTTACGTATCCAAGTTGTAATGCGATGATATATAATAATAAGAAAGTCTGTTCGGTTAATGTGAAAGACCGTCTGATGTTCATCTGTTCGTTTTGATTTCCATTGCTCGCCCGCACGGCACTCCCGTAAGAGAAATGCAATCCCGATTGCCGTCAGAGCAGGAAGAATAATTGTGAAAAAATCGACTAAGAATAAAACGTCATTTATCGATTCCACAAACATTGTCACCACATCCATTCAATACCTTCATTTTACTATATGTACAAGCTGTTGTCTAATGAACGAAAAGGAGATTTGTTTATGCCGGGAAAGAGCCGAATTATTTTCCATATTGATATGAATAGCTTTTATGCGTCGGTTGAAATGGCATATGATCCGGCTCTCCGGGGAAAGCCGGTCGCAGTTGCCGGAAACGTAAAGGAGCGAAAGGGCATCGTGGTAACATGCAGCTACGAAGCAAGAGCGCGCGGCGTCAAAACAACGATGCCGGTTTGGGAAGCGAAGCGCCATTGTCCTGAGCTCATCGTTCTTCCGCCGAACTTTGACCGCTATAGAAACTCTTCACGAGCGATGTTTACCATTCTTCGTGAATATACTGACCTGGTGGAGCCTGTCTCCATCGACGAAGGCTATATGGACATGACCGATACACCATACAGCAGCCGGGCGCTGGAGACGGCAAAAGAAATCCAAAGCAGGCTGCAAAAAGAGCTGCTGCTCCCGTCAAGCATAGGGATCGCGCCGAATAAATTTCTCGCTAAGATGGCGTCTGATATGAAAAAACCGCTTGGAATCACGATTTTAAGAAAGAGGCAAGTGCCTGATATCCTGTGGCCGCTTCCTGTTGGAGAGATGCACGGAGTCGGCAAAAAGACAGCGGAAAAACTGAAGGGACTCGGCATCCATACAATCGGAGAGCTAGCTGCAGCTGATGAACACTCGCTGAAGCGCCTGCTTGGCATCAACGGTCCGCGCCTTAAAAATAAAGCAAATGGCATTCACCATGCGCCGGTTGACCCGGAGCGCATTTACGAATTTAAAAGCGTCGGCAACTCATCGACACTTTCCCATGATTCCAGTGATGAAGAAGAGCTGTTAGGCGTCTTTAGAAAGCTTGCGGCTTCTGTGAGTGACCGTTTACAGCGTAAGGAAGTCATGGCTTCGAAGCTTTTTATTATGATTAGATATGCGGATTGGAAAACCATCACAAGAAGCACCACGTTGAGAAACCCGATTGATCAAAAAAATGACATTTTGAAAGAAGCGGAGCACCTCTTTTTTAAACATTGGAATAAAAATCCTGTCAGGCTGCTTGGCATTACCGGAACGGATTTAGTAGAAAAAGAGCAGGCATATAAACAGCTCGATTTGTTCAGCTTTAATGAAGATGCGAAGGATGAGCCCATTCAGCAGATGATGGAAAAGCTGAATAAAAAGTACGGTACCAAACTGATCAGAAAAGGGGCAACGTTAAAAAAAGAGGAGAGCAAAACAAAGGGAACAAGCTTTAATAAAGATTTTTTTCAAGATGAAAAGAAAAGCTGAATCGCTTGAAAAAAAGGGTGAATGTATGGTAATTTCTTTATTATAAATATCATTTTATTTTAATTTAAATTTTAAAATGATTAAACGTTTGCAGAAGGGACGTTAGAATATGTCAAAACAACAAATCGGCGTTATCGGACTTGCGGTCATGGGTAAAAATCTGGCTTTAAATATCGAAAGCCGGGGATTTTCTGTTTCTGTTTACAACAGATCAAGCAGTAAAACTGAGGAGTTTTTACAGGAGGCAAAAGGAAAAAATGTTGTTGGCACATACAGCATTGAAGAATTTGTCCAATCCTTGGAAACACCGCGCAAAATCTTATTAATGGTTAAAGCGGGAACTGCAACAGATGCGACAATTCAATCTCTTCTTCCTCATCTAGAGAAGGATGATATTTTAATTGACGGCGGTAATACATACTATAAAGATACACAGCGCCGTAACAAAGAACTCGCTGAAAGCGGCATTCATTTTATCGGAACAGGCGTTTCCGGCGGAGAAGAAGGAGCGCTTAAAGGACCTTCTATCATGCCTGGTGGACAAAAAGAAGCACATGAGCTTGTAAAACCGATTCTTGAAGCCATTTCTGCAAAAGTTGACGGAGAACCTTGTACGACATATATCGGTCCGGACGGCGCCGGCCATTACGTAAAAATGGTGCACAACGGAATTGAATACGGAGATATGCAGCTGATCTCTGAATCATATTTCATTCTGAAACAGGTGCTGGGCCTTTCTGCTGATGAGCTTCATGAAGTTTTCGCTGAATGGAATAAAGGCGAGCTTGACAGCTACTTGATTGAGATTACGGCTGACATCTTCACAAAAAAAGACGAAGAGACAGGCAAACCGCTTGTTGATGTGATTCTTGATAAAGCAGGGCAAAAAGGAACAGGAAAATGGACAAGCCAAAGCGCACTTGACTTAGGCGTTCCGCTTCCGATTATTACTGAATCTGTATTCGCACGCTTTATCTCAGCTATGAAGGAAGAGCGTGTGAAAGCAAGCGGACTTCTTTCAGGACCAGAAGTGAAGCCTGTTACAGAAAATAAAGAAGAGCTGATTGAAGCGGTCAGAAAAGCGTTGTTTATGAGTAAAATCTGCTCATACGCGCAAGGATTTGCCCAAATGAAAGCTGCTTCTGAAGAATACAACTGGGACCTGAAATATGGTGAAATCGCTATGATCTTCCGCGGTGGCTGCATCATTCGCGCGGCATTTCTTCAGAAGATCAAAGAAGCTTACGATCGCGAGCCTGAGCTTGACAACCTGCTTCTTGACAGCTATTTCAAGAATATTGTAGAAAGCTATCAAGGAGCGCTTCGCCAAGTGATTTCACTTGCAGTTGCCCAAGGTGTGCCGGTGCCATCATTCTCAAGCGCATTAGCCTACTATGACAGCTACCGCACAGCCGTACTGCCTGCAAACTTAATCCAAGCACAGCGCGACTACTTTGGCGCTCATACATATGAGCGTACCGACAAAGAAGGCATCTTCCATACTGAATGGATGAAGTAATCAATAGAAACCCCCGAAGCTTTAGAGCTTTGGGGGTTTTGTTATTAAAGAGAGTGCTATACCTCTGTGATAGCTGAAAAAAGCCGAAAATGCTTGTGAGCATTTTCGGCTTTTTTCTTACTTATATATTCCACCAGTGCAAGCCGTCTTTCGCCAAAAGATCATCTGATTCTTTTGGTCCCATTGAGCCTGATTCGTAGTTAGGAGATAAGGTTTTGTTTGCTGCCCATGTTTCAGAAATGGAGTCGACAAAGCTCCAAGAAAGGGCAACTTCATCCCAGTGTGCAAAGTTTGTTGCATCGCCAAGAAGACAGTCGTGAATAAGTTTTTCATATGCTTCAGGGGTGTTCAACTCGTCATTGCAATTGCTGCAATAATCGAGTTTGATTGGCTGCGCGTGTGCTGCTCCGCCAAGCTTTTTAGCATTTAAGTAAAGCGTAATGCCTTCGTCAGGCTGAATATGAATGACAAGCAAGTTCGGATTCATGTTGTTTTCATTGCCGTAGTACAGGTTCATCGGAATGTCCTTAAATTGAACGACAATTTTTGTGGACTTTTCTTTCATTCGTTTTCCGGTACGGATATAGAATGGAACACCAGCCCATCTGAAGTTGTCAATCAAGAGCTTGCCGGCAACAAAGGTTTCTGTATTGGAGTCAGGAGCGACATTATCTTCTTCTGTATAAGAAGGAACAGGCACACCGTCAATTTCACCGGCTTGATATTGTCCGCGCACAAAGTATTCATCCACTTCATCTTTTGCAATAGGACGCAGTGCTCTTAGCACCTTCACTTTTTCGCTGCGGATTTCTTCTGTGTTCAATTTGATCGGCGGCTCCATTGCAAGAAGGGCAACCATCTGCATAATATGGTTTTGCACCATGTCGCGAAGGGCGCCTGATTTTTCGTAATATCTTGCGCGGTCTTCAACGCCTAGTGATTCGCTAGATGTGATTTGAATGTTTGAAATGTAGCGGTTTGTCCAAAGCGGTTCGAAAATCGCATTGGCAAATCGAATCACTTCAATGTTCTGAACCATTTGTTTGCCTAGATAATGGTCGATTCTGTAAATTTGATCTTCCGTAAATGCTTCGCGGATTTCTTTATTCAATGCCTGTGCGCTTGGCAGATCATGGCCGAACGGTTTTTCGATGACAAGGCGGGACCAGCCGGTTGTAGCTGTTACACCCTCTGATTTTAATGTTTTTGCAATCGTTCCAAAGAATTCAGGAGCCATTGCCAAGTAGAACATTCTGTTGTTAGGAATTTGATATGTATCTTCCAGCTGGTTAAGCAATACGTTAAGCTCTTGATAAGAGCCAGGGTTTGTCACGTCAAACGGGTGATAGTAAAAATGAGACGTGAAATCATCTATATGCTTATCTGCAGCTGAGGAAATGGATGTTTTAACAGTTTGGCGAAGATCCTCATTAGACCAAGGTCTTCTTCCAACTCCTACCACTGCAAACTCTTCTCCGATTTGTCCGTTTTGATATAAACGGTGAATAGACGGATACAATTTTCGTTTTGCTAAATCTCCAGTTGCACCGAATATGACAATTACTGCTTTTGGTTGTTGGTTTGTTTTCACTAAAAGTACCTCACTTTATTCGAAGCTTTATTTTAGTACACCCCGTATATTTCCTTCATTTTAAATCTAAAATTCAACGAAAGCAAACATTTAAGCCCTTTTTTAAGCAGAATGCTGAAAAAATGTTTCTAGCCCGAAAGGATTGTTCTTTTCAGAGGCAAGATTCACATTTTGCGCTCGATCCTGTATTCTTGTAGGTATCTGGTTCTAGTAGGAGGAAGGAAACGTGGAATTACTTTTTTTAGGGACAGGAGCCGGCATTCCCGCCAAGGCGAGAAATGTAACGTCGGTGGCATTAAAATTGCTTGAAGAAAGGCGTTCGGTATGGCTTTTTGACTGCGGGGAAGCCACACAGCATCAAATTTTACATACAACGATTAAACCTCGTAAAATAGAGAAAATCTTTATTACACACATGCACGGCGATCATGTATACGGACTTCCGGGGCTTCTGGGGAGCCGTTCCTTTCAAGGCGGAGAGGACGAGCTGACAGTGTACGGACCTAAAGGGATCAAGGCGTTTATTGAAACAAGCCTTGCCGTTACGAAAACCCATTTGACATATCCGCTTGCGATACAAGAAATTGAAGAAGGAATCGTGTTTGAAGACGATCAGTTTATTGTCACAGCGGTATCTGTTATTCATGGAGTAGAAGCTTTTGGGTACCGTGTGCAGGAAAAAGACGTACCGGGTTCCTTGAAGGCTGATGTATTAAAAGAAATGAACATCCCGCCCGGACCTGTATATCAGAAAATCAAAAAAGGCGAAACGGTAACGCTTGAAGACGGACGAATCATCAATGGGAATGATTTTCTGGAGCCTCCTAAAAAGGGAAGATCTGTTGTGTTCTCCGGTGATACGAGAGTAAGTGACAAACTAAAAGAGCTTGCGAGGGATTGTGATGTGCTTGTTCATGAAGCAACCTTTGCTAAGGAAGACCGTAAACTTGCTTATGATTATTATCACAGTACAACGGAACAAGCGGCTGTAACAGCGAAAGAAGCAAGAGCGAAGCAGCTCATTTTAACCCATATCAGCGCAAGATATCAGGGAGATGCTTCTTTGGAGCTTCAAAAAGAAGCGGTTGACGTTTTCCCCAATAGCGTGGCGGCATATGATTTCTTAGAGGTAAACGTCCCGCGAGGCTGAAGGCAGAGCTCTTATTTGACAATTAATGATGACGTTGTATAATAAAACGTAATCATTACGCTTTATAAGGAGATGTTAATTATGAGAGTAAATGTTACTTTAGCCTGCACTGAAACGGGAGACCGAAATTACATCACAACAAAAAATAAACGCACCAATCCAGACCGTTTGGAGCTGAAAAAATATTCACCGCGTTTAAAGAAATATACCCTTCACCGTGAAACAAAATAATATAAAAGACCGGGAATCCCTTACGGCCCGGTCTTTTTTTACGTTAATTGACTGCCTGGTAAAGAGGAGCGGCCTGCTGGCACGCTGCGCACCATACGTCATAAATAGCCAAGTGAACGATATGAGGTTCATCATGATGGATGTTGTGGGAGCTGTTTTTAGCTTGAATCCAGCCGCTTTGGTTAGATAGAGACAATATGCTGCTGTGCAAGTTTTGCCACTCCTGTTCAGCAGCGAATTTCTCAGTCCGTTCACCTGATGACAACACAAGAAGAGGCATGTTTCCTAAGTGGACTTGCCGCTTTTTGAGCTCCTGCAGACTTTTTGAAAACTCTGCATGTGTGCCCTCAAGCATCATCTTTCTCGTATGTGATTTGTGCATTTCTTCGGGTATAAAGGTAAAGCTGGCGCAATCGCCTAAAGCTGGGTCAAGAAGGACCATGCCGATAATATCATACTTGTTTTTGCAGGCCCATAAACCGGTGATGACAGCTCCGTATGAGTGTGAAACAGCCAAATAAGGAGGTTTTACATCAGCTGCTTTAAGCAAACTCTCCAATTCTTTCACTTGTTGATCAGCTGTTCGTTTAGCTCTGCTTTGCCCGCTTTTTCCTATGCCTGCCCGATCATATGTGAAAATGCCAAATTCATCATCAATGTCCGCCATTAATGGTTTCCACGTCTCAGAAGAAGTACCATAGCCGGCCTCAAAGACAATCGTTACACCGCTTGATCCTTTCCGGTGCTGTGTATGAAACGCACATCCGTCAATTGTATATGTCTTTTCCATCCAAGCTGATTTCATTGGAGTCATCTCCTCTAATTGGTTCTACTAGGGAGACGGAGAACCTTAGCCGATCGTTTCTCTAAAAATAAAAAAAGAGATATCCTCAACAGGATATCTCTTATGGGCATTACCAGCCTCTTTCGTATTGAACAGGGGCCGGAATCTCTGTATTGAGCTGTTTCGCAGCAGTTCTTGCAAAGAATGGATCCCGCAAAAGCTCTCTGCCGATAAAGATGAGGTCGGCACGTCCGTTTTGCAGAATTTCTTCAGCCATTGAACCGTCTGTAATCATGCCGACGGCACCAGTAGCCATGTCCGCCTGTTCACGGATTTTCTCAGCGAAGCTGACTTGATAGCCAGGGAATACGTTAATGTCTGCGTGAACAAGGGCGCCTGAGCTGCAGTCAATTAAGTCAACACCCTGCTCCTTCATCCATTTTGCAAAACCGATGTGATCGGCAATGTCTAAGCCTTTATCAGTGTAGTCAGAAGCAGATACACGGACAAATAAAGGACCGTCCCATACTTGTTTGACTTCATCAATGATCTCTCTCAAGAAACGATAGCGGTTTTCAGGTGAGCCGCCGTATTCATCTGTGCGATGGTTGGAAAGCGGAGACAAAAATTCATGAATTAAATATCCGTGCGCCGCATGAATTTCAATCACATCAAAGCCGGCTTCTTTTGCGCGGGCAGCCGCTTGCTTGAACTCCTGAACTGTTTCTTTTACTTTTTCTGCTGACATTTCTACAGGTGTTGCTGATTGTTCGTCAAACGCAATCGCCGATGGAGCGAAGATATCTCCTTCAAGCTCAGCTTTACGTCCGGCATGGGCAAGCTGAATGCCGATTTTTGAACCTTGTTCTTTGACCTGCTCAGTCAGTTTTGCAAAGCCTTCAATATGCTCGTCGCTCCAAATGCCTAAGTCTTGGTCAGTGATTCGTCCTTGAGGGTTAACCGCTGACGCCTCTACAATAATCAGTCCGACCTGGCCGATTGCGCGCGATATGTAATGTGCCATGTGGAACGGTGTTAATTTTCCGTCCTTTTCATGAGAAGAATACATGCACATTGGCGACATGACAATGCGGTTTTTTAACGTCATATCTTTAATTGTAATAGGTGTAAATAATTTTCTGGCCATTTCTTTCGCCTCCCGTAAGGTTTTTAGAGATTGATTATATCAAGTCATTTCTTTCCCGTCATATAAACTGCTCAAAAGAACCGCTTTTGTCAAACATTTCTGTATAATAGACGAGAAATCAGTTTATTTTTCAGTATAGAAGCATTTTTATTCATAGGAGGGGCGGAATCAATGAATTGGCAGACGAAGGACGAATTGCTGGCACTTTTAACTTCTCTTGTGCAATACGAAAGCATCACCGGTTCAAAGGGCGAGGCAGCACTTGCAGAGTATCTTTATTTTATTTTGAAGGACAAGCCCTATTTTCAAAAGCACCCTGATGATGTAACACTTCATCCGATGGACGATGGCAGATCTTTTCTTACGGCTCTAGTCAAAAAGAAGAATGTCAAAAAGACAGTGCTTCTGCTGAGTCATTTTGATGTCGTTGACATAGAAGATTACGGCGAATTTAAACATATGGCTTGCAAGCCTGCTGAGCTTTTGAGCTCCTTTTTAGAGAAAAAAGAGCTGCTCCCGGAACGTGTGAGAAGAGATGCCGAAAGCGGAGACTGGCTGTTCGGAAGAGGGACGATGGATATGAAAGCGGGGCTTTGTGTTCAACTGTCGATGCTGGAGAGGGCAATGAACGGACATTTTGAGGGCAATCTGCTGTTGATAACGGTTCCGGACGAGGAAGTGAATTCTAGAGGCATGATTGAAGCGATTCCTGCATTGAAGGAAATGGAGAAAAAGCATGATATCACATTAACCGCTTGCCTGAATGCCGAACCGATGTTTGAAAAATTTCCCGGCGATCAGCAGCAATATTTTTATACAGGAAGCATTGGCAAGGTGCTTGCGGGTTTTTTCTGCAAGGGGATTGAGACACATGTTGGAGAGCCGTTTTCAGGCCTAAACGCAAATTTAATGGTATCTGAGATTAACCGTTTGCTTGAACTGAATGCTGATTATTGCGAAAAGGTTGATGGCGAGGTCACTCCGCCGCCGGTAAACTTAATGCAAAAGGACTTGAAAGAGGCATATTCAGTCCAGACACCGCATACAGCTGTCACATTATTTAATGTGCTGTCAATGAAACGCTCAGCTAGTGAGCTGCATCAGATGCTGCTTAAAACAGCAGAACAGGCGGCGGAGAAAATCATGTCGAACGTTCGGAAGAAAACACAGGATTTTCAACAATTTGCGCCATTTCAGCCGATTGAGCGGGACGTCACTGTTTTGACATTTGATGAGTTGGTCTCGCGTGCAAAAAAGCGTGCGGGGATCTCGGAAACAGAGCGGGCTCTAAATTATGCCTTTGCTAACAGGGGGGAGCTTGGAGACAGGGATTTTTCGACGAAAATTGTTTCTGAGCTTGCTTCGCTTTGTAAGGAGGATGCGCCGCTCATCGTTCTGTTTTATAGTCCGCCGCTTTATCCAGCTGTTTCTTCAAAGGATGATCAATTGATCAGAAATACAGCAGATCAGTTAAAGCATTATGCGGCTGAGCGATACGGCATTGCATTACGGGAGGTTCAGTACTTCCCCGGACTTTCGGACTTGAGTTATCTTCAGCTGGAAAAGCAGGAGGTTGATGCATACACAAGCAATATGCCGCTCTTTAACAGAGGATATTCATTGCCAAGCGGTAAAAATCAGGCTTTATATGTCCCGGTTTTAAATGTCGGTCCGGCTGGTAAAGACCCGCATAAATGGACGGAAAGATTGTATATGCCTTATTCCTTTGAAGTGCTTCCCGATTTGCTTTCATTTACGATCTCCGCGCTATTAAAGCAATCAGAATCTGCCGGCCAGCTGTTGCGGGAAAAATAAAAAACAGAAGGCACTGTGCCTTCTGTTTCTGTCTTACATCTAAGAATGTCTCTCTAAGGCGGCACCGGCAAACTGTTCTTTGATTTCTGCGCTCCGTTTAGCTGTTTCTTCAATACAGTGAATAATTGCTTCTTCAAAGCGGGAGTCCTGTAAAGCGCGAAGACCTGCCTCTGTAGTGCCCCCAGGACTGGTGATTTCTTTACGCAGCTTTTCCGGCTGTTTGCCGCTTTGAAGGAGCATATCTGTTGCCCCTGCCATTGTCTGCAAAATGAGTGCTTTTGCCGTTTCTTTATCTAATCCTACTTTTTGTGCCGCTTTTTCCATCGCCTCAATATAACGATACACGTAGGCCGGGCCGCTGCCTGCGATTGCAGTGACAGCGTCAAGATGCCGCTCCTCAACCAGTGTTGCATCACCGATTGTTTCCAATAGAGCTTTTGCGGCAATAATATCATTCTTGCTTGCTTCCGTGCTTACGGAAAATCCGGTTGCTGATTTTCTGATTGCCGCTGATGTATTAGGCATGACGCGAATGACCGCGAGCTTTCTGCCAAAATAATGCTGAATGGTTTCAATGGTAAGGCCTGCAAGTACTGAAATTACAAGCTGGTCCTTGATATACGGCCGGATGCTGTCGATGCTTTCCGCCGCGTCTTTCGGTTTGAAAGCGAGGATAATGATATCGGTGTGAGTGAAAAACTCATTTTTATCTCTGCATGGACGCACGCCGTACGTTTCCTTTAATTCAATCAGGCGCTCGTCATTTGAGCGATTTGTAATATAGATATGTTCTGGTTTTGTGATGCCGCTTTGCAAAATGCCGTTGATCATTGCTTCTGCCATTGACCCGGCGCCGACAAATCCTATCTTTTTCATTGATATCCTCCTTCTATCAGAACAACAAAAAACCTTTTCATCACGTAAAGGACGAAAAGGTTCGCGGTACCACCCTCATTAGCACAAATTGTGCTCAGCTCAAATCCCGTAACGCGGGAAACGTTTAGGTTTTCCTAACCGCGACTTGAGGGCAGGTTCTACAAACAAGCGGGCCGCAACACCTTTCAGCCGGGGGTATCGCTCTCTTAGGCCATTGCCTTGTATACTATTCCTCGTCATAGCGTTCCAATGGTTCTCGTTTTAGTTTGTTGTTCATTATGCAATGGCGGATAAGCTAATGTCAATAGCTTTTTCAAAAAGGTTTGTTCTCATTCTGCAATAATGACACAAGACCGAGAAAAAGCTAAAATATGAATAATGAATGAAGACAAGGAGCGAAAGGATGACAACTGAAGATGTAATTGCGATCCGCGTCCCGACGCCGTTTGCTGTTGGCGATGTTATCGTTTACCTCGTAAAAGGTGATGCACTGACACTTATCGATGCCGGACCGAATACAAAAGAGGCTGCCAGAGCCTTACAAGAGCAGCTTGCCGCTGTAAATGTGAAAATGTCAGATATCGAGCAGATTGTACTGACTCACCATCATGCTGATCATGCAGGCTTGCTTGATGTCTTTTCAGATGAAATCGAAGTGATTGGGCATGCATTCAACGAACCTTATATCAGCCGAAATCAAGCCTTTATGGATTGGCAAAAACGTTTTTTTCAAAAGCTGCTGCCTGAATTAGGCGTTCCATTTGATACGGGGAAGGCGGAAAAGCTGATTCGATCAGCGTACGCATTTTCCTGTACGAGATCTCTGACAAAATCAATCAGAGAAGGTATGGGCATAGATGGGCTTGAGGGCTGGTCTGTGTTGGAGATGCCTGGACATGCTGAATCGCATATCGTTCTGTTCCATGAAAAAAGCGGAAGGATGCTTGGCGGCGATCTACTGCTGGCCAACAGCTCGTCTAATCCGATTTTGGAAGCGCCGAAAACGGGAGACGTCAGGTCAAAGCCTTTAGTGGATTATCAGCGGTCATTGCGAAGGCTGTCTCAACTTGATCCAACAATCGTATTTCCTGGTCACGGCGAGCCTATCACCAGTGTACAAGCGCTGATTGAGAAGCGTTTTGACAAGCAGAGGAACAGGACGGAGGATGTGCGTCGCATGCTGGATGAAAAGCCGATGACCGCTTTTCAGGTCTGTCAGCAGCTTTTTCCTGCTGTATATGAAAAGGAATTGTTTTTAACGATGTCAGAAACGGCAGGTCACCTTGATGTGTTGGAGGCTGAAGAAGCCATCACGTCATATTGGGAAGGAAATACCGCATACTTTAAAACAATGAAGAGGTGAAATGGGTGAAACATATAGCGGGAAAAAGGATTTGGATAACCGGCGCTTCAGGAGGGCTTGGTGAAAGAATCGCATATTTATGCGCGGCTGAAGGAGCCCATGTCCTGCTGTCGGCTAGACGCGAGGATCGTTTGATAGAAATCAAAAGGAAAATAACCGAGGAATGGAGCGGACAATGTGAGATTTTTCCTCTGGATATCGGCCGCCTAGAGGATATCGCCCGGGTCCGCGATCAGATCGGCTCGGTTGATGTACTGATTAACAATGCGGGCTTCGGTATATTTGAAACGGTTTTAGACTCTACATTGGATGACATGAAAGCGATGTTTGATGTGAATGTCTTCGGCCTGATCGCCTGTACAAAAGCGGTGCTTCCGCAAATGCTTGAGCAAAAAAAGGGCCATATCATCAATATCGCCTCTCAAGCGGGGAAAATCGCAACACCGAAGTCTAGCCTGTATTCCGCGACCAAACATGCCGTGTTAGGTTACTCAAACGCTTTGCGGATGGAGCTTTCGGGAACCGGCATTTATGTGACGACAGTCAACCCGGGACCGATTCAGACGGACTTTTTTTCCATTGCTGATAAAGGCGGGGACTACGCCAAAAATGTCGGCCGCTGGATGCTTGATCCTGATGACGTGGCAGCTCAAATTACAGCTGCAATTTTTACGAAAAAGCGGGAGATCAATCTTCCGCGTTTAATGAATGCCGGCACTAAGCTGTATCAGCTGTTTCCAGCTCTTGTAGAAAAGCTGGCAGGACGCGCGCTCATGAAAAAATAATGATGGAACTGCCTGTGGTGGAGTGGCTTGTTTCTCACGAGGCAGTTTTTGATAGTGGAAGGGAGAGATTGTTGAATGTCAGTTCATTCAGAAGTCCTTCATGCTCTGCTTAAAGATCCGTTTATTCAGAAACTGATTGATGCAGAGCCTGTATTCTGGGCAAATTCAGGCAAGAAAGAGGGGCCATTACCCCGTGCAGATGAGTGGGCAACCGAGATAGCGGAAGCGGAAAAAAGAATGCGGCGGTTTGCACCTTACATTGCCGAGGTGTTTCCTGAGACGAAAGGCGCTAAAGGAATCATCGAGTCTCCGCTTTTTGAGGTGCAGCATATGAAGGAAAAGCTGGAAGCGGCATATCAGCAGCCATTTCCGGGAAGATGGCTTTTAAAGTGCGACCATGAGCTTCCGATTTCAGGATCGATTAAAGCGAGGGGCGGGATTTATGAAGTGTTAAAGCATGCTGAAAATCTAGCGCTTCAAGAAGGAATGCTTCAGGAAACCGATGATTACCGTATCTTACAGGAAGAGCGATTTACCGGGTTTTTCTCCCGCTATTCGATTGCTGTCGGTTCGACAGGAAATCTAGGTTTAAGCATCGGCATCATCGGCGCGGCACTCGGGTTTCGCGTGACAGTGCATATGTCCGCCGATGCTAAGCAGTGGAAAAAGGATCTCCTCCGCCAAAAGGGAGTCACTGTTATGGAGTACGAAACAGATTACAGCGAAGCGGTGAACGAAGGGAGACGGCAGGCGGAACAAGATCCATTCTGTTATTTTATTGATGATGAACATTCTCGTCAGCTGTTCTTAGGATATGCTGTTGCTGCAAGCCGATTAAAAACACAGCTTGACTGTATGAATATAAAGCCAAGTCTTGAGACGCCTTTGTTTGTGTATCTGCCGTGCGGCGTCGGCGGAGGACCGGGCGGTGTAGCATTTGGGCTGAAGCTTTTATACGGAGATGATGTTCATGTGTTTTTCGCAGAACCAACTCATTCACCTTGTATGCTGTTAGGGCTTTATTCAGGACTTCACGAGAAGATCTCCGTCCAGGATATCGGCCTGGATAATCAGACGGCTGCTGACGGACTTGCCGTAGGGAGGCCGTCAGGATTTGTCGGCAAGCTGATTGAACCGCTTCTGAGCGGCTGTTATACGGTAGAGGACAATACGCTTTATACTTTGCTTCATATGCTGGCTGTATCTGAAAATAAATATTTAGAGCCCTCTGCTCTTGCCGGCATGTTCGGGCCGGTTCAGCTTTTTTCGACAGAAGAGGGAAGGCGCTATGGTCAGAAATATAAGATGGAACATGCCGTACATGTCGTCTGGGGAACGGGAGGAAGCATGGTTCCAAAAGATGAAATGGCTGCGTATAACCGAATTGGTGCTGATTTGCTAAAAAAACGAAATGAAAAATAAGCAGACAGTGAAAAGGTTTTCCGTTACAATCTTTGTAAGGGTTTTAACCTACAGAGAGTCAGGTGTAAACAGTGAAAAATAAAGAACTTAACTTACATACTTTATATACACAGCACAATCGGGAGTCTTGGTCTGGTTTTGGGGGGCATTTGTCGATTGCTGTATCTGAAGAAGAGGCAAAAGCTGTGGAAGGATTGAATGATTATCTATCTGTTGAAGAAGTGGAAACGATCTATATTCCGCTTGTTCGCTTGCTTCATTTGCATGTCAAGTCTGCGGCTGAACGCAATAAGCATGTCAATGTTTTTCTGAAGCACCCACATTCAGCTAAAATTCCGTTTATTATCGGCATTGCCGGCAGTGTCGCAGTCGGAAAAAGCACGACGGCGCGGATCTTGCAGAAGCTGCTTTCGCGTTTGCCTGACCGTCCAAAAGTGAGCCTTATCACGACAGATGGTTTTTTATTTCCTACTGCCGAGCTGAAAAAGAAAAATATGATGTCTAGAAAAGGGTTTCCTGAAAGCTATGATGTAAAGGCGCTGCTCGAATTTTTGAATGACTTAAAATCAGGAAAGGACAGCGTAAAGGCCCCGGTGTATTCCCATCTAACCTATGACCGCGAGGAAGGTGTGTTCGAGGTTGTAGAACAGGCGGATATTGTGATTATTGAAGGTATTAATGTCCTTCAGTCGCCCACCTTGGAGGATGACCGGGAAAACCCGCGTATTTTTGTTTCCGATTTCTTTGATTTTTCGATTTATGTGGATGCGGAGGAAAGCCGGATTTTCACTTGGTATTTAGAGCGTTTTCGCCTGCTTCGGGAAACTGCTTTTCAAAATCCTGATTCATATTTTCATAAATTTAAAGACTTGTCCGATCAGGAGGCTGACGAGATGGCAGCCTCGATTTGGGAGAGTGTCAACCGGCCGAATTTATATGAAAATATTTTGCCGACTAAATTCAGGTCAGATCTCATTTTGCGTAAGGGAGACGGGCATAAGGTCGAGGAAGTGCTGGTAAGGAGGGTATGAAATTGTGCATCATATCGAACTGTATGTCTCTGATTTGGAGGCGTCTAGGCGGTTTTGGGGCTGGTTCTTAAAAGAACTTGGCTATAAAGAGTATCAAAAATGGAGCTCAGGCATCAGCTGGAAGAAAGATCGTTTTTACCTAGTGATTGTGCAGGCGAAAGAGCCATTTCTAGAGCCGAAATACCATAGATGCCGAGTCGGTCTGAACCATCTCGCATTTCATGCTGAATCCAAGCTTCAAGTCGATCAGATGACTGAAAAATTGACGGCAAAAGGTTATCGTGTGTTGTACCGAGACAGGCATCCTTTTGCCGGAGGAGACGGGCATTATGCAGTCTTTTGTGAGGATCCAGACCGGATTAAGGTAGAGCTCGTTGCCCCAAGCTGTTAATCGTGATCTTCGGACAGGCTGTTCAGCTTTTTCTCAATGCGATCCAGCTGCGCCTTTCGGTTTTTCGCATACTTGAAGCCTGTAACAGCCGCAAAGACGACAGCAGCAAATATAATAAATACAAACAGCTGAAACATTACATCACCTATATTCATGTTCTTCACCTCGTGTTTGCGGGAGAGATTCATTCTCTTCCGTTTTTTATGTAAAGCGGCTTTTCCAGACGGGAACGGTGTTTTGTGGTCTCTGTTTTCATTTGCCGATAGGCGAACGCTAAAAATGGCAGGCCGAGCAGGGTAATGCCGCTCAGGACAGAAAAAATATAAATCGGCCGGCCAGCGCCAAACAGGTCTATACATATCCCCCCGACCCAAGGGCCGATGACGTTTCCGAGCTGTGAAAAACCGATTGCCCCGAAATAAGTGCCTTTTAATCCTGGTTTTGCAATCTGGTCTACATACAAATCCATCATAGAGAACAAAAGAACTTCGCCGATTGTAAATGTGATGACAATCATCACAATAGATGGAACACCGTGCGATACGGTGAAAATGGCCATGCTGATACTAACCATCACATTACCGAGCATCAGAGAACAAAGCGGCGAAAACCGTTTTGCAAAATGGACAATGGGAAATTGCGTCGCCAACACAACGATTGCGTTTAATGTCAGCATCAGCCCATACAGCTTCGTTCCATTGCCGATCAAGGGGCTCTGCGCCATATACTGAGGGAATGTGGAACTCAATTGTGAGTAGCCGAAGGTGCATAGCGTAATGCCGACCAAAGCAATGGTAAAAAGATAATCCTTTTGCGTGATCATAAACGCTTCCCGCACGCTCATATTTCGGGACTGGGCTGGTGCTGATAAGGATGGATGTTTTTTAAATTGGAGGGCAAGCACAATTCCGTATAGTCCGTAAATGACTGCAGGCACCAAAAAGGGCGTAGTCGATTGCGATGAGCCGAAATATAGGCCAAGCACAGGTCCGAAGACAACGCCGATATTAATAGCTGCATAGCGTAAATTAAAAACTAGCAGTCTCGTTTTTTCTTCTGTCATATCAGACAGCAAGGCCTTTGAAGCGGGCTCAAACAGTGATTTGCAAAGACCGTTTAATGCGTTAACTACAAAAAACACCCAGAGATGAGATGCCGCCGCAAAGCCTGCAAATACCAGCATCCATCCAAAAATCGATACAAGCATCATGTTTTTTCTGCCGAATTTATCTGAGATATATCCGCCGTAAAAGCTTGCGAGGATGCCGACTGATGAGCTCGCGGCAATGACCAGCCCTGCATAGGAAGCTGATGCGCCTTGGACGGCTGTCAAATAAATCGCTAAAAAAGGAATGCTCATCGATGTTGCCATTCTGCCGAAAATGGTTCCGATTATAATTGTCCAGCTGATCGGGTGGATATCTTTCCATTTCTTCATGAATTATATTCTCTCCTGTCTATCATATATGAAAAAATTTCCTTCTCCAATAGATCATTCAAAATATTTCGTTTTTGACATGTAGTATGCCTGATTGTATTGATGGCAATATACTATGCGTTGAGGATGCGTGTGGCTGACGGAGTTTACATCTTGAAATTGAAGAAGGAAAATGACGGGATGTCCGATGAAAAGCAAAGCGATTGGTCAGTGAGAGTGTGTTAGTTTAAGCCGCCAGGACGTAGATCATATCGGCAGTGAAACCGGCTATGAGATCAAGATGTAAGCTGAAAACCGATGGACCGCATGACAGAACAAGAGAGCACATCTCTTAGAAAAAGTGTATACGCGTGATCATGGACAGCTTATTCCGTTTTACGCGAACATTGAGGGAAATTTTATGCCAGGCCATATGAATCTATGGAGCGTGAGAAAATCCTGCTTTTTTCTGTAAGCCTGAAACTGTTTATTTGTTTCGGGCGGTGTTTTCAAAGGGAAGCCGCATCAGCGGCTGAACGAACTGACAGTCATGCGTTTAAGAGAACAGGCCTTGGTTTGTGACATAGTCATAAATGATATCTTCTATATGCGCATGCAAATCCTCATCCGGTTCTTCATTCCGTCTCTCTTGTAGAGCCGCTTTCAGGCTTTGTTTTTCATACGGGCTTAACGGATCTATAGCAACGTTTCTGCCGTATTGACGCAATGCCTGTCCCATCATTTTTTCGACAAATTTCTCCATCATGACTCTCCTATCCTTATGCTTCGCTTTTATTCTACTAAATGTTTTTCTTCTCTCAAACCCTTGGATCATATTTTCTGTCAGACAAGAATCATTTACCAGTATAAAACGAACATACTTTCGCATATAATGAAAAACGAACATAAGTTCTTTTTAGAGGTGTGTATGATGAAAGAAAAAGTGATTTTTCTCGTTGACATGCAATCGTTTTATGCATCTGTAGAGAAAGCGGAAAATCCACATTTGAAAAATAGGCCCGTCATTGTTTCGGGTGACCCTGAAAAAAGGGGCGGAGTCGTATTGGCTGCCTGCCCGCTGGCGAAACAAAAGGGTGTGGTAAATGCTTCACGGCTGTGGGAGGCGCAGGAAAAGTGTCCTGAGGCTGTTGTGCTCCGGCCGCGTATGCAACGGTATATTGATGTATCACTGCAAATTACGGCCATTCTCGAGGAGTATACAGACCTTGTGGAGCCGTATTCTATCGATGAACAGTTCATGGACATTACAGGCAGCCAGAAGCTGTTTGGGACGCCGATGGAGATCGCGAAAAGCATTCAGGGCAGAATCATGCGGGAGATCGGCGTTTATGCACGGGTCGGAATCGGCCCTAACAAAGCGCTGGCCAAAATTGCGTGTGACAATTTTGCCAAAAAGAATAAAAACGGTATTTTTACCTTAACGAAAGAAAATATGAAAACCGAAATGTGGCCGCTCCCGGTGGGCAGCATGTTTGGTGTCGGGAGCCGCATGAAGCATCATTTAAATCGAATGGGCATCAGCACGATCGGCGGGCTCGCGGCTTTTCCGCTCGATCTTTTAAAAAAGAAATGGGGCATTAACGGCCACGTGCTGTGGATGACGGCAAACGGAATCGACTATTCCCCTGTGTCAACTTCGTCTCTGGACGGGCAAAAGGCGATAGGCCATGGAATGACTCTCCCGAGAGACTACGAACACTTTGACAAAGAAATCAAGGTCGTATTGCTTGAGCTGAGTGAAGAAGTGTGCAGGCGAAGCCGAAACGCCGGGGTCATGGGACAGACAGTGTCAGTGAGCTGCCGGGGTGCTGATTTTGATTGGCCGACGGGCTTCAACCGGCAAGTGAAGCTGGCAGAGCCGACTAATTCTACGCAGGATGTATATGAGGCTGTACGCCGGCTGTTTCTTACATTTTGGGACGGGAAACCCGTCCGCCGTCTCGGTGTCAATCTGTCTCAGCTCTCATCTGATGACATATGGCAGCTCAATTTATTTCAGGATTATGCAAAGAAAATGAGCCTAGGCTATGTGATGGACGGCATTAAAAATCGATTCGGCGACACAGCAATCATCAGGGCGGCGTCACTGACAGCGGCAGGCCAGGCATTTGAACGTGCGGCTAAAATAGGGGGGCATTATAAATGAACGACCATTTAAAAAGGGGCAACCTGCTGTGGGAAGGGAGCAGGATGTTTCTGCCGGAACATAAGCAAAGCCTGCTGGAGAGAAAGCGACTTAAACAGAAGCTGCAAAAGCCGATCCTTGACCCCGATAAGCTGGAAGAGATGAATCAAACGCTTTGCGCCGCGATGGAGTTCGCTCAGGATATCACTGTCAGCTGCTTTCAGGACGGTGAGATTGTCCGCTGCACCGGGAAAATCTGCCGGTATGAAGAGTTTGAAAAAGCAGTATGGATAAAAGGAGACGAGGATCAGCTTTATAAGCTGAAACTTGATCAAGTGCTTGATATTGTGTTGTAAAGTTTCTCCTCCTGCTTGGGGGAGAAATAGGTTTAAAATGATCAAACATTGTTCCCTCGGCAGTCTGGAAACGTATGATAAAGGAAAGAAGGCATTTACAATTCCAGCCAGGCAAAATATAATTTTTATATTGTGAGAAAAAGAGCTGACATTCGTTTTGCCAGACGGAGGGAGATCAAACCGTAATGGATATTCGAACAATCACGTCTTCAGATTATGAAATGGTAACGTCTGTACTGAATGAATGGTGGGGCGGCAGACAGCTGAAAGAAAAATTGCCTAGACTATTTTTTGAGCATTTTCAGGACACAAGCTTTATTACATCCGAACATAACAGCATGACGGGATTTTTAATCGGATTTCAATCGCAATCGGATCCTGAAACGGCGTACATTCATTTTTCCGGTGTGCATCCAGATTTCAGAAAAATGCAAATTGGGAAACAATTGTATGATGTATTTATCGAAACAGTAAAACAAAGAGGCTGCACCCGGGTAAAGTGCGTCACTTCACCTGTGAATAAGGTATCAATCGCATATCACACAAAATTGGGGTTTGATATTGAAAAGGGCACCAAGACGGTAAATGGCATCTCAGTGTTTGCAAACTATGATGGCCCGGGCCAAGACAGGGTACTGTTTGTCAAAAACATATGAGGGGGAAATATGATGGATTTTTTATCAAAAACACCTGAGCCTCCTTACTATGCAGTCATTTTTTCTTCTGTTAAAAGCGAAAATGACACAGGATATGGAGAAACAGCGGAGCGGATGGTATCGCTTGCGGCGGATCAGCCTGGATTTTTAGGCGTGGAAAGCGTACGTGAAGCGGATGGAAGGGGCATCACAGTTTCCTATTGGGACAGTATGGACGCAATTAACCATTGGAGGCATCACATTGAACATCAAGCGGCAAAAGAAAAAGGAAAAAGCGTTTGGTACAAGTCGTATGCAGTCCGCGTCACAAAAGTCGACAGACAGCGGCTGTTTCAGGAGGAACACGAATGATTGAATTTCTCCAGCATAAGGAAGACGCTATAGCGCATGAGATTTTAGCCGTACAGATCCCCGCCTACATAAAGGAAACAGAGATTATCGGTTTTGACGGTATTCCCGCTTTACAAGAGAAGGTGGAGGATGTTCAAGCATCTCATGAACGGTTTGCGGGATATCGGGAAAACGGCAAGCTGATCGGTGTCATTTCATATGAGAAAAACATGCATCATCTCACCATTTGCAGGCTTGTTGTGCATCCTGACGGTTTCAGAAAAGGAATTGGACGATCACTTCTGCAATTTGTCATTGATCATAATGAAGACGCTGAGAAAATCGAAGTAGTCACAGCCGAGAACAATATCCCGGCCGTGTCACTCTATACACAGGCCGGATTCCAAAAGGCAGAAACCGTCAAAGCAGCGCAGGGTCTATTGCTGTCGGTCTTTCATTTGTATCCGAAAAGAAAAGTTGAGGTCATTCTCTACAACGAAAAATGGGCAGAATGTTTCGATGAAGAAAAAGAACGGCTGAAGCTGGTGTTCGGGCCAGAGATTATCGCTGTTCATCACATCGGAAGCACATCAATACCGAACATGGCAGCGAAGCCAATCATTGATATGTTAATTGAAGTCAGAAGCATTGAAGCCGTGAGCCAATTTGATGAACAAATGAAGGCTAACGGCTATATACCAAAAGGTGAGAACGGCATAGCGGGCAGGCGTTATTTCCAAAAGGGCGGAAATAAACGCACTCATCATGTCCATATGTACGAACAGGGAAACCCTGCTATCGAAAGGCATCTGTTATTCAGAGATTATCTCAGAGCTCATCCAAACATAGCGAAGGAATACGCCGTTCTCAAAAAACGGCTGGCGGCCCAGCATCCTGACAGCATCAATCAGTACATACAAGGGAAAGATGAGTGGATCAAGACTGCAGAAGAAAATGCGAAGCGGTGGAAAAAAGGCAGAAACAATGCGAATGGCAGTGTTGTATGCTACAATAGCGAAAATGATGAAAACGGGGGTTTCACCTTATGAACATACATGTGACAGATGCAGCAAAACAGGCACTGCAGCAGGCGTTTGATGCCAACCCGGGGAAAAAAGCCCAGCTTCGTTACGATGCAGAAGGATGCGGCTGCGCGGTAAGCGGTGTCCCGACAATCTGGCTGGCAGAAGAATTAACGGGACAGTGCGAGCAGCTGGAAACGAACGGCATTCCGCTGTATATCCAATCGTCGCAAAAAGTGTTTTTTGACGATCAAATGACGATCGATTACAATGAAAAAGCCAAAACATTGGCGCTGAAAAGCCCGGCTGAAATGCTCAGCCCCAGAATGAGCATATTAGTAAAGTAGGAGACGCGAAACGTGGAACAAAAGCTGAAGGCAATGAAGAACACAGCACAAAATAAAACGTGGGTATCCTTCCTGAATCAAAACCATCCCTATACCTTGCTTCACTGGTCAATTGGAGGAGCAGAGTCCATCAAGAAAGATGTCTGGCTATTGCAGGATGAAATGACCTTTGAGACGCAGGAGTTTACAACGATAGATCTTGCGATTGAATGGATCAGAGAAAATATGGATGGCATTACCGACGTTCTGTAACATAAAAAAGCGAAAGAGCCGAAGAGGCCTTTCGCTTTTTTATTCTGTTGAATCATTCATGTTGTCTAAAAACTCCTGTACCGTTTTTCGGTACGTATCCCGATTTTTGGTATATGACATGGCGTGTTCACCGTTCTCGGCAATGTACAGCGCTTTCGGCCCGCGTTTCTTTTCATAAAGCCGCTCGGTTGAAGAAACAGGAATGTAGTCATCATCCTTACTGTGAATAAAGAGGACCGGCTTTTCGATTTTATCAATGACAGCAAGCGGAGATACTTCGCGTGCGCGATAGCCGCCTCTCAGCTTCAAAAAGAAGTCGGCGATAGGAAGCAGGGGCCAAGACGGGAGCCTGTATTCCGCTCTCAGCCGGTAGGCAAGCTGTTCATCAAAACATGCGAACGGACAATCGGCAATATAAAAATCAGCGCCATCGCTACAGTGTGCACCAGCGTAAAGCAGGGCGGTCACAGCTCCCATCGACTCACCGTGAATTCCGATCAATCCGCGATGATTTGTTTTGTTTTTGAGCCAGCTGACAACCTTATTGAGATCATCCTTTTCGTAAAACCCGTAGCTGGTCGTCTTTCCGCCGCTTTGGCCATGCCGGCGGTGGTCATAAATGAGCACATTCCAGCCGAGATCTAAAAATAAATGCATATACTTAAGAGAATTCAGTACATTCATCGTCACCCCGTGGCAGATGATGATGGTATTTGGTGTGTCATGCGGTGCAACATGGTATCCTTTTATGTCGTACCCGTAAGCGGAGGGTATCACAAAAGCGGTTTTCTCCATTTGTTCAAATGATTCAAACACATCATGTCCGTCGTCTGTCTCTCTTTTGATAATGTCTTCATCCGTTTTTCTCTTGATGAATAGAATCATATTCGAAAAAACAATTCCGATTGCGATGACAGCTGTTACGAGAGCGCCAATGGCCAAAAAGATTTTCTTCAACAAGTCACAGCACCTTTCAACTAAATATAGGTAATTCGTGTTTAAAATCATTATACCTAAACACTGCTCCGCTGAGAAAGTGATCAGAAGAGAGTCTGCTTGTTCAGTGTATATGCTCCGTGATAAACTGGCTTCAAAACCAAACATGGGGGAAGTCTGCATGAAAAAACAAAAATCCGCTGATAAGCACCAGCTAAAAGACGGCCTTCAATCCGATATCAAAGCAAAGCTTATGGAGATGAAGAGCCAATTGAAGGAAGAGGATGAAAAGAGGCAGGAAAGAGAAAAAGCAGAACAGATCAGAAAGAAAAAAGAGATCGAAAAAAATAAGAGCTTTGAAGAACTCCTAAATGAAAGCCAAATGGATTGGCATCAATATAAATAAACCAGCACCCGTCCAGGTGCTGGTTTTTCTGCTATGAGCGATGAGCTTTGTAAATGTCTTGTTTCGTATGAGATTGGAGCGCTTTGATTTCCTCTTCGGTTAAACGCCGTGCATTTGCTGCCTGAATATTTTCCCGTAACTGCTCAATCTTACTGGCGCCTGTAATCACTGAAGCGACAGCCGGCTGTGCTAGCAGATACTGCAGCGACTTTTCTGTCATGGAAAGATCGGGAGCCACTTCGTCCATTGCCTTGCGGGCATTTGTCAGTTCCTCGAATGAATAGGACAAGTACCCGTTTTGTTTCATGCTGCCTGAAGCTTGATCAAGCGGTTTTTCAGTTAAGAGCCCTTTGGCAACAGGACCTCTGGCGACTACGCTGATTTGATGTTCTTCTAAAAGCGGGAGCCATTCCTCAGGGCGTCTGTCAAACAGGCTGAATTGCATCATAATGCTGACGATGTTTGATTTTTTTACATATTCTTTCATCACATTCGGGCGGATGGAAGAAATGCCGTAGTAGCGGATGACACCTTCTTGTTTTAATTCCTCAAACGCTTCAATCGTTTCATCAATGTTGTCCTCTATCGTGCCGCCGTGAAGCTGATAAAGGTCGATATAATCTGTTTTCAGCCGTGTAAGGCTCTTTTTTACCGCCTCTTTTATGTAAGCTTTTGAAGGGTCCCAATACCAGCCCTCGCTTCCGTCATCCCAACGGTTTCCCGCTTTTGTTGCCAGGATAATATCCTGGCGTCTGTTTTGGATCGCATCACCGACAATTTCTTCATTGCGTCCTCGGTCATACAAATCCGCTGTGTCCAAATAGTTGATGCCAAGCTCGATCGCTTCATCCAGAATGGACAATGCTTTGTTTTTTTCAGTTCCAAGAGACATACAGCCGAGTCCGACTTCGCTAATGTCTAAATCAGATGTACCCAATTTGCGCTTTCTCATGTGCACACTCCTTTTTTAGGCTTTGTATTGACCGTAATATAAAGGAGCTAAAGTTTCAACTTTTATGGCTTTGAGATCCAATCTTTCACATATTGAAATGTGCGTCCATACTCTTTTAACTTCGCCCGAATTTCCCATGCTTTTCCGACTAAGACAACACCTTTTGGCATGCGGTGCACTTTCACGAAGAAGCCCCCTTTTGCTCTAGTATGATAAAATGTATGGGGCATCATATAGAGACAGAACGGGAGATGAAGAAATGAAATCATTAGAAGAAAAAACAATTGCCAAAGAACAGATCTTTTCGGGTAAAGTCATTGATCTTTATGTCGAGGAAGTAGAGCTGCCAAACGGCAGAGCCAGTAAACGTGAAATTGTGAAACACCCTGGAGCTGTAGCGGTACTAGCCGTTACAGATGAAAGGAAAATCATCATGGTCAAACAATTCCGTAAGCCGCTTGAGCGGACGATCGTTGAAATTCCGGCCGGTAAGCTTGAAAAAGGTGAGGAGCCGGAGTATACGGCACTTCGGGAACTTGAAGAGGAAACCGGTTATACAGCAAAAAAACTGACAAAAATAACTGCGTTTTATACATCACCCGGATTTGCAGATGAAATCGTTCACGTTTTTCTTGCTGAGGAGCTTTCTGTGCTTGAAGAAAAACGGGAGCTTGATGAGGACGAGTTTGTTGAAGTGATGGAGGTGACGCTTGAAGATGCGCTAAAGCTGGTTGAATCGCGTGAAGTATACGATGCTAAAACAGCCTACGCGATTCAGTATCTTCAGCTGAAAGAAGCGCTCCAAGCACAAAAATGAAAAAGATTTACGCGGATTTGCACATTCATATCGGCCGGACCTTTACAGGAAGGGCTGTCAAAATAACAGGCGCCAAAACATTAACGCTGGACAGAATTTTGGTTGAAGCCAGTGAACATAAAGGAATTGAACTCCTCGGCATTATCGACTGTCATTCTCCGGAAGTCATTCTAGAGCTTGAGGAAGGCATTTCATCTGGAAAATATCGCGAGCTTGACGGGGGAGGAATCCGTTATCGCAGCACGACTCTTTTATTGGGGAGCGAGCTGGAGATTTATGATGAAGCCTGCAGCGGACCGATCCATGTGCTCGTATTTATGCCGACGCTGGCTGCTATGAAGCAGTTTTCAAACTGGCTGTCAGCCCGGCTGAAAAATATTCATTTAAGCTCGCAGCGGATTTATGAAACGGGCTTAAACCTGCAAAAAAAAGTGCAGGGAATGGGCGGCCTGTTTATCCCCGCCCATATCTTTACGCCGCATAAAAGCTTATATGGAAAAGGGGTTAAATCAAGCTTAACTGAGGTTTTTGATCCATCTATGATAGACGCGGTGGAGCTTGGATTAAGCTGTGATACAGACATGGCATCACACGTTTCTGAATTGAATCCGTATCCTTTTTTAACAAATTCTGATGCGCATTCGTTGGGGAAAATCGGCAGAGAATATAATGAACTATATGTGCAGTCAGCTGATTTTACTGAATTTGCTCTTGCATTAAAGGGACAAGATGACAGGGAAATTATCGCAAATTACGGCTTGGACCCGTTATTGGGGAAATATTATCAGACGGCTTGCGAAGCGTGCGGAGAGCCTGCTGTGAGCGGGGAAACAGCGTGCGCGAATTGCGGAAATGCCAGATTTACCAAGGGAGTCAGCGAAAGATTGCATGAATTGAGTGATCAGTTTGGAGTTCGCGTCCCGCGTCCGCGATATGTACATCAGATCCCGCTGCAATTTGTTCCGGGTGTAGGCCCGAAAACGCTGGACAAACTAAAAAAAGCCTTCGGAACAGAAATGGCTGTTCTTCACGAGGCTGCAGAAGAAGATTTGGCTCGCGTTGTCCCGCCGAAAACCGCGGCGCTTATCGTAAAAGCGAGATCCGGAAAACTGGAATTGAAAGCCGGAGGAGGAGGAACCTACGGTAAAATTAAACCGTGAGCTAATGATTAACTCAGTTCCTCCTGTACTTTTCTTTTTGTGCGTATAAAGGTAATCAGCTGGATGATTTCATCTTCACTCAGCGGCTGGCCATCAACAGAAATGGTAAAGTCAAGGCTGCTCCACGTGGCCAATTCTATGGCCTGAGGAGCAGTCTGCTTTTGTTTCTCGCGGCCTAAAAGTTCATCGCAGGTTGTGTCAAAGAGGTCAGCCAGCATGGCAAGCGCTTCAAGTGAAGGCCGTCGGTAGCCTGACTCGTAGCCGGCATATGTGCTTTTTGCGATACCGAGAAGGTCAGCTGTATATTGAAGCGACCAATTTTTCTTTTTTCTCAATTCAGTTAAACGATCTAGATTCATGAACTTCCGCTCCTTTTTCACCTTGAGCTGATTATATCATATAGGTATTAGGAAGTGTACGCGAATTGAATAATAATGTCTTGCGTATTTTATTTTCCGTGTCTATAATTGCATTAAAAGTATGCGAAAAGCGAATACCTTCTCGCAACCCATCTTTAGATACAGTGAAGAGGTGCATGGTATGAAAAAATTATTGATGTTGACAACTGGGGGAACGATTGCTTCAGTTGAAGGGGAAAATGGGCTGGCTCCCGGAGTCAAGGCTGATGAATTATTAAGTTACGTATCAAAACTTGATAACGATTACACAATGGAAACTCAGTCGCTTATGAATATAGACAGCACCAATATGCAGCCTGAATACTGGGTGGAAATAGCGGAAGCCGTTAAGGAAAATTATGATGCCTATGACGGGTTTGTTATTACTCACGGTACAGATACAATGGCCTATACATCTGCCGCACTATCGTATATGCTGCAGCATGCCAAAAAGCCGATTGTCATCACCGGCTCGCAGATTCCGATCACGTTCCAAAAAACCGATGCTAAAAAAAATATTACAGATGCCATTCGATTTGCCTGTGAAGGCGTGGGCGGCGTTTATGTTGTATTTGACGGCAGAGTCATTCAGGGAACGCGTGCGATCAAATTAAGAACGAAAAGCTACGACGCATTTGAAAGCATCAATTACCCATATATCGCTTTTATCAATGAAGACGGGATCGAATACAACAAACAAGTAACGGAACCTGAGAACGACACCTTCACAGTTGACACTTCACTATGCACAGATGTATGTCTGCTGAAGCTGCATCCAGGCTTAAAGCCCGAAATGTTTGATGCCCTTAAAAGCTTGTATAAAGGGATTGTCATTGAGAGTTATGGCAGCGGAGGGGTGCCGTTTGAAGGCAGGGACATTTTGTCAAAAGTGAATGAGCTGATCGAAAGCGGCATTGTCGTCGTCATTACGACTCAATGTCTTGAAGAAGGCGAAGACATGAGCATTTACGAAGTTGGCCGCAGAGTCAACCAAGACTTAATTATCCGATCAAGAAATATGAACACAGAAGCAATTGTGCCAAAATTGATGTGGGCGCTAGGTCAGTCTTCGGATCTTCCTGTCGTCAAGAGAATTATGGAAACGCCGATAGCTGATGACGTTGTCCTGTAAAATGTAAAAACGATAACCAGCAAAGAGAAAGAAGGTTAAAGATTATGTTAAACGGCCAAAAAGAATATCGCGTGGAAAAAGACTTCCTTGGGGAAAAACAAATTGAAGCAGATGTTTATTACGGAATTCAGACGCTCCGTGCTTCTGAAAATTTCCCGATCACAGGATACAAAATCCATGAGGAAATGATTAACGCACTGGCGATTGTAAAAAAAGCCGCGGCTCTTGCCAACATGGACGTGAAACGGCTGTATGAAGGAATTGGCCAAGCTATCGTACAAGCCGCTGACGAGATTCTGGAAGGCAAGTGGCACGATCAGTTTATCGTCGATCCGATTCAGGGCGGTGCCGGAACTTCTATGAACATGAACGCGAATGAGGTTATCGGAAACCGGGCGCTTGAAATCATGGGCCATAAAAAGGGAGATTATATCCATTTAAGTCCAAACACACATGTGAACATGTCACAGTCTACGAACGATGTGTTCCCGACTGCTATTCATATTTCCACATTGAAGCTCTTGGAAAAACTGCTGAAAACAATGGAAGATATGCATAGTGTGTTTAAGCAAAAAGCACAGGAGTTTGACTCTGTTATTAAAATGGGCCGGACACACCTTCAAGATGCGGTTCCGATCCGTCTTGGCCAGGAATTCGAAGCTTACAGCCGTGTTCTCGAGCGTGATATCAAACGAATCAAGCAATCGCGCCAGCACCTGTATGAAGTCAACATGGGCGCAACTGCTGTTGGTACAGGGCTGAACGCTGATCCTGAATATATCAAACAGGTAGTAAAGCACCTTGCTGATATTAGCGGGCTTCCTCTTGTCGGCGCTGATCATCTTGTTGATGCGACACAAAATACAGATGCCTATACAGAGGTATCAGCTTCATTAAAAGTCTGCATGATGAACATGTCGAAGATCGCAAACGACCTGCGCTTAATGGCGTCGGGACCGCGCGCCGGGCTTGCGGAAATTTCTCTGCCTGCACGTCAGCCGGGTTCATCTATTATGCCGGGGAAAGTCAATCCGGTTATGGCGGAGCTGATCAACCAAATTGCGTTCCAGGTTATCGGAAACGACAATACAATCTGCCTTGCTTCAGAAGCCGGCCAGCTTGAGTTGAACGTCATGGAGCCCGTGCTTGTCTTTAATTTGCTTCAATCCATCAGCATCATGAACAACGGCTTCCGTTCGTTCACTGATCATTGCTTAAAAGGCATCGAAGCTAACGAAAAGCGGTTGAAGCAATATGTAGAAAAAAGCGCTGGAGTGATCACTGCAGTCAATCCGCATCTTGGGTATGAAGCGGCAGCCAGAATTGCCCGGGAAGCGATTATGACAGGCCAATCAGTCCGTGACCTTTGTCTGCAGCATGATGTGCTGACTGAAGAAGAATTGGATATTATTTTAAACCCATATGAGATGACCAAACCAGGTATCGCAGGGAAAGAACTATTAGAAAAATAAAATTTGTGCGAAATGCAGCTTATTCATCTCCGAATAGTCGGATGAATAAGCTGTTTACAACATAGGGATGAGGAAGTATAGTATACGTGTTGCACTATATATTGAAAGCGTTTTAGCTTTTACATGAAGGGGGACTTCTTTTGAAGGATGTAAGATTGCCAACACTATTTGAAATTATTATTGTACTAGGAGTATTTTTAGCACTTGTTCTATCGTTTACAGTCTTTCTCGACTTGCCGATACAGCTGGCGCTTTTTGTTTCATGGTTTATTGCAATGCTTTTAGGTATAAGACTCGGTTATTCTTATAAAGATTTGCAAAATGCGATTGTACATGGGATATCAAATGGCCTTGAAGCCGTACTGATTCTCGTTTCAGTTGGTGCGCTCATCGGAACATGGATTGCCGGAGGCGTTGTGCCGACTTTGATTTATTACGGACTGGAATTTATTCACCCAAGTATCTTTTTACTGGCAACGTTAATTATTTGTTCCATTATGTCTGTGGCAACAGGAACGTCATGGGGAACAGTCGGAACTGCCGGCATTGCCATGATCGCAATTGGAGAGGGTTTAGGCATTCCGCTTCCTCTTGTAGCGGGAGCTATTCTTTCAGGTGCTTATTTCGGGGACAAGCTGTCTCCGCTGTCTGACAGTACAGTTCTAGCTTCTTCACTATCAAAAGTCGATGTATTGGCTCACGTGAGAGCAATGCTTTATTTATCAATACCTGCTTATGTCATTACAGCTATACTCTTTACAGTTGTTGGATTTATGTACGGCGGGAAAAATATCGATCTTGATAAAGTTGAATTCTTAAAATCATCTTTGCAAAACACGTTTGACATTCATATTTGGATGCTGATCCCGGCAGTTGTCGTCATAGTCTTATTGGCGATGAAAAAGCCATCTATGCCGGTTATCGTAATTGGCGCTTTACTCGGTGCAATCTGGGCTGTTGTTTTCCAAGGAATGGATATTGCCCATGCGATTGCAACTGCGTACAACGGCTTCTCTATTAAAACTGATGTTGAATTTTTGAACGGCTTGTTAAACCGCGGTGGAATTGTCGGTATGCTTGATTCTCTTGTCGTTATTATCTTTGGCCTTGGTTTTGGCGGTCTGCTTGAGAAACTCGGCGTGTTAAAAGTCATTGTTTCAACGTTTGAAAAGAAATTAACTTCAGCCGGCAATGTCACATTATCTACGCTGATCGTAGCGTTTTTAGCAAACATCTTCGGCTGTGCGATGTATGTATCCCTTATTTTGACTCCGAAAATTATGGAAGACAGCTATGATCGCTTACATCTGGACAGAAGAGTGTTATCACGTAACTCAGAGGTCGGGGGAACATTGACTTCGGGGATGGTTCCTTGGTCTGATAATGGGATTTACATGGCTGGTATTTTAGGTGTTTCTACCTTCTCTTATCTGCCGTTTATGTGGCTCAGTTTTGTAGCAATAGGTCTTGCAATTATCTATGGTTATACAGGAAAATTTATATGGTATACGAAAAACAATACAGTTAAAGCCGAAAAACTAGGCTAATAGGGGAGGATCACTGAATGATAGCGAAACACATGATTCGGACACTGATGATCGAAACGCCTTCGGTTCCCGGAAATCTTGGAAGGGTGGCTACGGCAATCGGCCTTCTGGGCGGAGATATTGGTGAAGTGGAGACGGTAAAAGTCGGACCCAATTACACAATGCGGAATATTACCGTTCAAGTGGAGAATGAAGAACAGCTTCAGGAAGTGATCGCGGCTGTACAGGCACTCGGAGAAGGGATCAGGCTTCACACCGTATCTGATGAAGTCCTGTCCGCACATGAAGGCGGAAAAATTCAAATGAAAAGCAAAATGCCGATCCGTTCACTGGCAGAGCTGGGACGTGTCTATACACCAGGTGTTGCAGACGTGTGCCGACTGATCGAAAAAGAACCTGAAAAAGCTTCTATTTATACAACGATCAGCAATTCTGTTGCAATTGTAACAGATGGAACCGCAATTTTAGGCCTTGGAAATATCGGCTCTGTGGCTGGCATGCCTGTCATGGAAGGAAAGGCTGCTTTGTTTGATCAGCTGGCGGGTATTAGCGGCATTCCGATACTGCTTGATACGAGTGATCCTGAAGAAATCATCAAAACAGTAAAACATATTTCTCCGGGCTTTAGCGGCATCCTTCTTGAGGATATCGGTTCGCCGCATTGTTTTGAAATCGAGGATCGCCTAAAAGAGGAGCTGAACATTCCTGTTATGCACGATGACCAGCATGGTACAGCTGTAGTGACGCTGGCAGCTGCCATCTCGGCATGCAGGAGTGCGGGGGTTGACCTGAAGGAAGCGAAAGTGGGGCAAATCGGCCTTGGCGCAGCAGGCGTGGCCATCTGCCGGATGTTCATGGCTTATGGTGTGAATGCTGTATACGGAACAGACAAATCAGAGTCAGCAATGAACCGTCTCGAACAATACGGCGGACAGGCAGTTTCCAGTATTGAGGAGCTCATGAAAACATGTGATATTGTCATTGCTACAACGGGCGTTCCAGGTTTAATAAAACCGGCATTTGTACGTTCTGGTCAAGTGATTTTGGCTTTATCGAATCCGAAGCCGGAAATTGAGCCGGAGGCCGCACTGCAGGCTGGCGCCGCATATGCAGCTGACGGGCGTTCTGTCAATAATGTACTCGGTTTTCCGGGAATTTTTAGAGGAGCGCTTAATGCAAAAAGCAGGGAAATTAATCATGATATGCTTGTCGCAGCAGCAGAGGCTATCGCAGCTTGCACAAAACAAGGTGATGTGGTCCCTCAGCCGCTTGATTCAAAAGTCCATCATGCGGTAGCAGCAGCTGTCGAGCATGCAGCTCTTACAGCAGTGAAATAAATGTAGCTAAACAGCACCTGTCATAGCAAGTGCTCAGCTTGTAGAGAAAACGATGTTTTTTCTACAAGCTTTTTTGTTGTGTGCTGTTTCTTTAGGTATTCAGCTGATTTCAATAACAGAAAAAGAGCTCCCACATACCTAGCTTTGCTTGGCTAGGTATGTGGCAATCTTCTTCATGTTCTGGCATGCGGCTGTGAGGAGAACTTGTTCGCTCACATTCCGTTTTCCCCTCATCCTGCAAAGCTTCGCTCTATTTTTTCTTTTCTTTTTTTGTAGAGGTTTTTTCCTGAAACAGACAAGCGATTTTGCCTGATCTTTTCTTTTTGGTCTTCCCATACATGCCGGGTGATGACTTTCTGATGTTTTTTTGATTTTGTGCAGTTTTCAAGAAAAGGGCATGAGGAACATGTTTCAGGATGTGATTTATATGACCTGTATCCTTTTCGGTCAGTTGTTGAGTATGTGAGTGTTTGCTGGTTCGGGCAAATGTACCTGTCTTTTTCAATGTCGTAATGAAATTTCCATTTTGGAAACAAGCCTCTAGTAGGGTGATATCGTCTGTGGGCAATGACGCCAAAAATATGACGGTCAGATAATCCTTTACAGATAGAAGCTGTTAAATATCCGGAATCAAGGGCGACAGCTTCTACTTGAAAACCAAATCGTGCGATTTGGTGATCTAATCGGTCAAGATAAGGCACAGAATCATGGACATTTCCCGGTGTGACGTGGGCATCGGTGATAATGTTGTATTTCATATCCGTTGTGCGGTGATCTAAATAGAAAAAACCTTCTGGTTTGTTTTCGCGATACAGATATCCACTTTCGGGATCAGTTGTACTGTGGCGGATCTCTTTTTCAGCTTTCACCTCCTCTTTGACTATTAGTGGCTTTTTTCCGTGTTCCTCTCGATCTTCTTGGATGGCTTCATTTAAATCTTTGATATAGTTTTGTGTATCCTGTTCAATCGTTTTTCTTGTGTATTTATGCTTGTTGGCATTGGCTTTAAGGTGAGTGGAATCGGTGAATAGGACACGTCCGCCCACCATGTCATGATTGATGGCCTGAAGAACGATCTCATCAAAAATATCTTGGAAGATGGTTGTATCTTTAAAACGTGTGCGTCTGTTCCAGCTGATGGTGGAGTGGTGCGGAACTGGATCGTTTATGTTCAATCCGAGAAACCATCTGTACGCCATATTGTAGTAAATTTCTTTTTCGAGCTGTCTTTCTGAACGGATACCATAGAGGTATCCGATAAACATCATTTTGAATAAAATCAGCGGATCAAGTGAGGGGCGGCCTTTGTTTTCACTGTAGTAAGGCTTAACCTTTTCAATGATAAAAGAGAAGTCTATGTATTTATCGATTTTTCGAAGCAGATGATCCTCTTCGACAAGTTGGTCGAGAAGAACAAATTCGGCTGCGTTTTGAGAAGAATTTCTTGTGTGGAACATGGGAAAGACACCGTCCTTTTGAAGTCTTTCTTTTATTTTATTACAGAAGAATGGATATTTTAAGAAAAAACAGCACCTGTCATAGCAGGTGCTGTTTTTTTCTTATCATTGCTCAATTTTGTTATCATTACTATGAAAATAAAAAAGGGAGTGATCACATGGCAAAAAGCCAAGCGAAAAAGAAGCGGGAGCATCGATTGAGAAACGGCGGACGTGACGTCTTATTATCAAGAGGCAGCACACCATCTTTTAGCACACATGAAAGAATGACAAAAAGCAAAAAAGAGATTTTGAATAAACGGAAGCATAAGAATCCTTATGATCATACAGCAGTTGATGATAAGGATTTTTTTGTGCCCCAAAAAGCCGCCTAGCATTCGTCTCTATCGTTTCTTTTTGAAAAAGGGCATGTTTTTCTGTTTCTTTCATACAATCTATTAAATCAAATCACTAGAGCGGGCGGGAGGAAACGGTATGCGAAAAATCTCTTATAAGGACATGTTTCTCAGGCATGTCAAAGATCATCTCTCTCTTTATATATTTGTGTCAGTGCTATTTTTCATGGGTGTCATCTTTGGCGCGATTATTGTCAACAGTATGACCATCAGCCAGAAAGAAGATTTATACTACTACTTAAGTCAATTTTTTGGACAGCTTTCGGATGGAAAACAGGCAAGTTCAGCTGATATGTTTGGGCAAAGTATCTTTCATAATGCAAAGTATTTAGGCCTGATGTGGATACTGGGAATTTCCGTCATTGGGATGCCGATTATTTTCATTATGATCTTTCTGAAAGGGATCGTCGTCGGCTTTACTGTCGGGTTTTTAGTCAATCAGATGGGAGTAAGCGGGTTTTTCCTATCATTTGTCTCCGTTTTGCCGCAAAATGTGCTGCTGATTCCGGCTTATCTCATTATGGGCACATGTGCAATTGCGTTTTCTTTAAAGTTAATCAGACAGCTGTTCGTGAAACGAAGCCTGCATGACGCGCCAATTCAATGGTTCGGGCGGTATGCCTTTGTGCTGCTGGTCATTCTGTTTTTAGCGCTGATCTCATCTCTCTTTGAAGCATACTTATCTCCTGTTTTAATGGAAAAGCTTACATCTAGACTTTTTTAAAATCATTATTAAAAGAAAACCGTTTTATTTATCAGTTTATAATAATTATAGTTGGAACTCTGCGCGTATTTTGTTATAATGAGTCATGGAATGCGGCGTAGGAGGGAAAGACATGGAAAACCGTATTGATCGAATTAAGAAACAACTGCACTCATCCAGCTATAAACTTACGCCACAGCGTGAAGCGACAGTAAGAGTGCTGCTTGAAAACGAAGAAGACCATTTAAGCGCAGAAGATGTATACCTCCTCGTAAAAGAGAAATCTCCTGAGATCGGTCTCGCTACAGTATACCGTACGCTTGAATTATTAACTGAATTAAAAGTCGTAGATAAAATTAACTTTGGAGACGGTGTGTCCCGTTACGACCTTCGGAAAGAGGGCGCAGCTCACTTTCATCACCACTTGGTGTGCATGGAGTGCGGAGCCGTTGATGAAATTGAAGAAGATTTGCTTGAAGACGTGGAAGAAATCATTGAACGTGATTGGAAATTTAAGATTAAAGATCATAGATTGACGTTTCACGGCATTTGCCACCGCTGTAACGGAAAAGAAACTGAATAGTCGGTGCCGAGCGCGAACCTTTTCTCATGGGGAAAGGGTTTTTTGCTGTTTCTATGTATAAAACCTTTCTGATTTGGCATATGGTTTATATAACTGGAACCATAGGAAAGGATCGATTAGGACATGGGAAGATTCCTGAAAACAGCTGTCGATGCATTGAAAGTTTTCATCCTGTTTACCGGTTTTACCGCTTTGTTCTATTATGCTATGATATGGGTGAATCAAGAGTATGAAAACTATCATCGGTATGATAAACCGGAAGGCTCCGCTGTAAAAGTTGTTGAAATGGATCAGGATGAAAAAGGCGGATGGTTCGACCGGTTGATCTTTTTTTACCAAAACGGGGAGTAGATCAAGAGTGAAAGATCAAATAAAGGATTTCATCCACTACGTTATGGTAGAGAGAGGGCTCTCTCAAAATACGATCGTATCCTATGAACGTGACTTGAAAAGCTATTCTCTCTACTTAACAGAAACCCTTCATGTTACGGATTGGAATCACGTTACCCGCATACATATTATCCAGTACTTAAAGCATTTGAAGGACTCGGGGAAATCCGGCAAGACATCGGCGCGGCATTTGGCATCCATTCGCTCTTTTCATCAATTTCTGCTCAGGGAAAAAGCAACGGATAAGGACCCTTCCGTTCATATCGAAACACAAAAGACGGAACGGGCGCTTCCGAAGGTGCTTGCACTCAATGAAGTCGAGCGATTATTGGACACGCCTAAGCTGACGAGCCCATTCGGCTATCGGGATAAAGCAATGCTGGAGCTGCTTTATGCGACAGGCATACGAGTCAGTGAAATGATTGAGTTGAAAACGGCAGATGTTCATTTATCTATGGGGTTTATCCGATGCTTCGGCAAAGGAAGAAAAGAACGGATTGTGCCAATTGGTGAAGCCGCCGCTTCCGCCATTGAGGAATATATGACAAAAGCCAGGGGAAAACTGTTAAAGAACAATGTATCTGACGCCCTCTTTTTAAATCATCACGGCAAACAGATCAGCCGCCAGGGATTTTGGAAGAACCTGAAAAAAATCGCGTTGGAAGCCGGCATTAAGAAAGAGCTGACTCCGCATACGCTCAGGCATTCCTTTGCGACGCATCTGCTTGAGAACGGGGCAGATTTAAGAGCGGTGCAGGAAATGCTCGGTCATGCGGATATATCCACGACGCAAATTTATACGCATGTGACGAAAACAAGGCTGAAGGATGTGTACAAGCAGTTTCATCCGCGAGCATAGCCGCAGGTGGCTGCGGCTTTTTTGTTTAGAGCGACAGAAAATATTGAAGTTTCTCATTATTTCCAAATGCATTGTCAACGGGAATGAAAACGGTTTATACTTGAGTTGTCAGACCTCTTAGCGATACAATAGACGTATAGAAAAAAAGGAGGCTTTCAAGATGCCTGCATACAAATATAATCGTGTGTTTTTAATTGTGATGGACTCAGTCGGAATCGGCGAAGCGCCGGATGCCGCTGACTTTAATGACGAAGGCGCTCATACGCTCGGTCATATTGCCGAGCATATGAACGGATTACATATGCCGAATATGGCAAAGCTCGGCCTTGGTCTTATCGAAGATATCAAAGGTGTAGAAAAAACAGAACATCCGCTTGCCTACTATGGAAAAATGCAAGAAGCGTCAAACGGCAAAGATACGATGACCGGCCATTGGGAGATTATGGGTTTATACATTGATAAACCATTTAAAGTGTTCCCGGAAGGCTTTCCTGATGAATTGCTTCAAGAGCTGGAAAAGAGATCTGGCCGCAAAATTATTGGAAACAAGCCGGCTTCCGGCACAGCGATTTTGGATGAGCTTGGTCAGGAGCACATGGAGACAGGGGCTTTAATTGTTTACACGTCTGCTGACTCTGTTCTGCAAATTGCCGCTCACGAAGAGGTTGTGCCGCTTGAGGAGCTGTATCGCATTTGCGAAACGGCGAGAGAGCTGACGCTTGATCCGAAATATATGGTTGGCCGCATTATTGCACGGCCGTTCGTCGGAGAGCCGGGTCAATTCAAACGGACGCCAAACCGCCATGACTATGCCCTTAAACCGTTTGACCGTACTGTCATGAATGAATTGAAAGACAGCGGCTTAGATGTGATTTCAATCGGTAAAATCTCTGATATTTACGACGGAGAAGGCATTACTTCTTCACGCAGAACGGTTTCTAATATGGACGGAATGGACAAGGTGATCGATACGCTGGGAGAAGACTTTACGGGTCTGAGCTTTGCGAACCTTGTTGATTTTGACGCGTTATTCGGACACCGCCGTGACCCTGAAGGCTACGGACGCGCGCTTGAAGAATTTGATGCACGGCTTCCGGAAGTGTTTGAAAAAATGAGAGAAGACGATCTGTTAATTATTACAGCCGACCACGGCAATGATCCGATTCATCATGGGACTGACCATACACGCGAGTATGTGCCGATTCTCGCTTACAGCAAAAAACATAAGAAAGCGCAAATGCTGCCGCTTGCTGATACATTTGCTGATATCGGCGCAACGATCGCTGATAATTTCCAAACGAATAAACCGAAATACGGGAAAAGCTTTTTATCTTTATTACAATAGGGGGACTGTTTCTTGAAGGACAGAATTGAACGCGCAGCCGCTTTTATTAAACAAAACCTGCCGGAATCTCCGAAGATCGGCCTTATTTTAGGCTCAGGTCTTGGCATTTTGGCGGACGAAATCGAAAATCCGGTCAAGCTGAAATATGAAGACATACCTGAATTCCCGGTATCTACTGTTGAAGGGCATGCCGGACAGCTTGTGCTTGGCACTCTTGAAGGAGTTTCCGTCATTGCAATGCAGGGCCGCTTTCATTTTTATGAAGGCTATTCAATGGAGAAAGTCACATTCCCTGTACGCGTGATGAAAGCGCTCGGTGTGGAAGCGTTGATCGTGACAAATGCCGCAGGCGGTGTCAACACTGAATTCCGTGCGGGAGACTTAATGATTATTACCGATCATATCAACTTTATGGGAACAAACCCGTTAATCGGGCCAAACGAAGCTGATTTCGGCGCCAGATTTCCAGATATGTCTTCAGCCTATGACAAAGATCTATCCAGCCTGGCTGAAAAGATTGCGAAAGACCTTAATATCCCAATTCAAAAAGGCGTGTACACTGCTGTGACAGGACCTTCTTACGAAACACCGGCAGAAGTCCGTTTCTTAAGAACGATGGGCTCTGATGCTGTCGGCATGTCTACTGTTCCGGAAGTCATTGTGGCGAATCATGCGGGAATGCGGGTTCTTGGCATTTCCTGCATCTCTAACGCGGCAGCCGGAATTCTGGATCAGCCTTTAAGTCACGATGAAGTTATGGAAGTGACCGAAAAAGTAAAAGCTGGATTCTTGAAGCTTGTTAAAGCGATCGTCGCTCAGTACGAATAAATATGAATCAATGCAGGACCAAAAGACAGCTGTGTCTGATATCACACAGCTGTCTTTTTTTATGCCCAAAATTCGAAACATTTTCCATCAGTGGCGTATAAAACCATCCCGCTTGGAAAAAATAAAAAGGATTATGAAATGGAGGGCTTTTGAGATGAAACGTCTTTTATCCACTTTGTTGATTGGTATAATGCTGCTTACATTTGCACCGTCTGCATTTGCAAAACAAGACGGAAAACGTACATCGGAGCTTGCTCATGAAGCGAAGTCTGCGGTGCTGATAGAACGTGACACGGGAAAAGTGCTTTACAACAAGAACAGCAATGAGAGACTGGCGCCTGCAAGCATGACGAAAATTATGACGATGCTTTTGATTATGGAAGCTTTAGATAAAGGCAAAATCAAAATGAGTGATAAGGTCCGTACAAGCGAGCATGCGGCGTCAATGGGCGGCTCACAGATATTCCTTGAGCCCGGCGAAGAAATGACTGTCAAAGAAATGCTGAAAGGCATCGCAATCGCTTCGGGAAATGACGCTTCCGTCGCCATGGCTGAATTTATTTCCGGCTCTGAAGAAGAATTTGTGAAGAAAATGAACAAAAAAGCAAAAGAGCTGGGATTGAAAAATACATCCTTTAAAAACCCAACAGGACTGACCGAGGAAGGACACTACAGCTCTGCTTATGATATGGCAATCATGGCTAAGGAGTTATTGAAATACGAATCAATTACGAAGTTTACCGGCACGTATGAAGATTATCTGCGTGAAAATACAGATAAAAAGTTTTGGCTTGTGAATACAAATCGCCTTATCAAATTTTATCCTGGTGTAGACGGCGTAAAAACAGGCTATACAGGCGAAGCGAAATATTGTCTGACTGCTTCGGCTAAAAAAGGAAACATGCGGGCCATAGCGGTTGTATTCGGAGCGAGCACGCCTAAAGAAAGAAACGCGCAAGTGACAAAAATGCTTGACTTCGCCTTTAGCCAGTATGAAACGCATCCTTTATATAAACGAAATGAAACAGTAGCAAAAGTAAAGGTCAAAAAAGGGAAACAAAAATTTATCGAACTCACTACATCTGAGCCGATTTCAATATTGACGAAAAAAGGCGAGGATATGAACGATGTGAAAAAAGAAATCAAGATGAAGGACAATATTAGTGCTCCGATTCAAAAAGGCCAAGAGCTTGGCACTCTTGTTCTGAAAAAGGATGGAGAAGTACTCGCTGAAAGTCCTGTTGCTGCAAAAGAAGATATGAAGAAAGCCGGGTTTATCACATTCTTGAAGCGGACGATGGGAGACTGGACAAAATTTAAGTAATTATGCCGAATGACCACTAGTTTTGTCACGGTGAAGGAATTCATTCCGTCGAAATCGAAACACTCATTATCCGATCATATCAAGGAGGAATGAGCATGAGCCTTGGAATTGACATGAATGTCAAAGAATCTGTGCTTTGTATTCGATTAACAGGCGAACTCGATCACCATACGGCTGAAACCCTGAAGCAAAAAGTGACTCAATCATTGGAGAAGGATGATATTCGCCATATCGTGCTGAACTTGGAGGACCTTTCCTTTATGGACAGCTCGGGGCTTGGCGTTATTTTAGGAAGATACAAGCAAATTAAGCAAATTGGCGGGGAAATGGTCGTTTGCGCTATCTCTCCTGCGGTGAAGCGATTGTTTGATATGTCGGGTCTGTTTAAAATTATCCGATTTGAACAATCTGAACAGCAGGCGCTCCTGACACTGGGGGTGGCATCATGAAAAATGAAATGCACATTGAGTTTTCTGCCCTCAGTCAGAATGAATCGTTCGCCCGTGTGACAGTTGCTTCATTTATAGCTCAGCTGGACCCGACAATGGATGAACTGACTGAAATCAAAACAGTCGTGTCAGAGGCTGTCACGAATGCGATTATCCATGGATATGAAGAGAACTGTGAAGGGAAAGTTTACATTTCAGTGACGCTGGAAGATCATGTCGTATATATGACTATTCGTGATGAAGGCTTAGGCATTACAGATCTTGAAGAAGCCCGTCAGCCTCTATTTACGACTAAGCCTGAGCTTGAGCGCTCTGGAATGGGCTTTACCATTATGGAAAATTTCATGGATGATGTCAGTATCGATTCATCGCCTGAAATGGGAACAACGATTCGCTTAACAAAGCACTTATCAAAAAGCAAAGCGCTTTGTAATTAAGGAGATTTGTTATGGATGTGGAGGTTAAGAAAAACGGCAAAAACGGTCAGCTGAAGGATCATGAAGTAAAGGAATTAATCAAACAAAGCCAAAATGGCGACCAGCAGGCAAGAGACCTCCTCATAGAAAAAAACATGCGTCTTGTTTGGTCTGTCGTACAGCGGTTTTTAAACAGAGGATATGAGCCTGATGATCTCTTCCAGATCGGCTGCATCGGGCTGTTAAAATCTGTTGACAAATTTGATTTAACCTATGATGTGCGTTTTTCAACGTATGCAGTGCCGATGATTATCGGAGAAATCCAGCGGTTTATCCGTGATGACGGAACCGTAAAAGTATCAAGGTCATTAAAAGAGCTTGGAAACAAAATCCGGCGCGCGAAGGATGAGCTTTCGAAAACACTGGGCAGAGTGCCGACGGTGCAGGAGATCGCTGACCATTTGGAGATTGAAGCTGAGGATGTTGTACTGGCCCAAGAGGCGGTAAGGGCTCCATCTTCGATTCACGAAACCGTCTATGAAAATGACGGAGATCCGATTACCCTGCTCGATCAAATCGCTGACAACTCAGAAGAAAAATGGTTTGACAAAATTGCGCTGAAAGAAGCGATCAGCGATTTGGAGGAAAGGGAAAAACTAATCGTCTATCTCAGATATTATAAAGACCAGACACAGTCCGAGGTGGCTGAGCGGCTCGGGATCTCTCAGGTTCAGGTTTCCAGGCTTGAAAAGAAAATATTAAAACAGATCAAGGTTCAAATGGATCATACGGATGGCTAGTCTGCAGTGCAGGCTAGCTTTTTTGTGTGCAAAAGCGTGGTAATTTATGGTCTTTTCGAGCGGATGAATGAGAACAAAATCGAACCACATACTACATATATAACCACCGAAAGATGGTGATCAATGATGGAACGACGAATATTTATCCGGCTTCGCCACCGGGTGCTGGCACATCCAGGGGATATTATTACCGTTGGAGATGCCGCACAAATAGAAGGGCAGCTTCAGCTGAAAAAGAAACTTTCGGCTATGCCGCTTTATCAGGTGAGCGAAAAAGATAAAAATATCGTAATTCTGGATATCATACAAGTCCTCAGAGCCATTCATTTACAAGATCCGGCACTTGATGTTCAAACCGTAGGCGGAGCAGAAACCATTGTTGAAATTCAGTATCGAAAGCGAAATTTATCAACGGTTCTATTTATCGGTGTCTGGCTGCTTCTGTTTATTGGATCGTGTCTTGCCATCATGAACTTTCATGAGGATGTAAGCATGAGAGATGTTCATATCGCACTATATGAAATCATAACCGGAGAGAGGAATGACTATCCATATTTGCTTCAAATCCCATACAGCATCGGTTTGGGACTGGGGATGATCGTGTTTTTTAACCACATATTTAAAAAGCGCCTAAATGAAGAGCCCAGCCCGCTGGAGGTTGAGATGTTTAACTATCAGCTTGATCTCGATCAATATGTGGCCATGCATGAGAATCAAGAAACCATAAAGGATCTGCATGATCGTTAGTGTATTGTTCATTATTTTTGTCGGGCTCGGCGGAGGCATAACGGTGGGGGCGGGTTTCGTTGCTTTTTTAACCGTAATGGGAATCATTCCGCGGCTGATGCAGCTCACCAAAACAATGAGATTTGTTCAGGCTTATGAAGCGGCTGTTATTCTTGGCGCGGTTTGCGGGGGATGGGAGACGCTTCATATGAATCATCTTTATCTAACAAAATGGATAGCTGTGCCGGTCGGGCTTCTGGCAGGTTTGTTCGTCGGGATGCTAGCGGCTGCTCTTACAGAGGTTTTAAATGTCCTGCCGATTTTGGCAAAACGAATCGGGCTCAGAAGTAAAATCATTATTTTATTAATGGCCATCGTGATTGGGAAAATCGCGGGATCTTTATTTCACTGGCTGTACTTTATTGACCATTCATAAGGAGGTTTCATTCAAGATGACAAACATAAAAGAAAATTACAAATCAAAAGTGAAAACATATCAGCCTAAGCCGCCTTACGTCTGGAACTGTGTAAAAGCCTTTTTAGTGGGCGGGCTGATTTGTGCAATTGGGCAAGGTCTGCAAAATTTTTATATCCATTTTTTTGATTTCAATGAAAAAACTGCGGGGAATCCAACAGCTGCAACGCTGATACTAATTTCTGCCCTGCTTACAGGGTTCGGCATCTATGACAGAATCGGACAATTCGCAGGCGCAGGTTCAGCCGTACCTGTCACAGGTTTTGCCAACAGTATGGCAAGCGCGGCTCTTGAATATAAAAGCGAAGGATTAGTGCTTGGAGTAGCGACAAATATGTTTAAACTGGCAGGAAATGTTATTGTTTTCGGAGTTGTAGCTGCATACATCGTTGGAATGATTCGGTTTGCTTTTGAGAAACTGATGTCATAGGAGGAGAAGAAAATGAAATTAACAGGAAAGCAAACCTGGGTATTTGAACATCCCATATTTGTCAACTCAGCGGGAACGGCAGCAGGACCAAAGGAAAAAAACGGACCGCTCGGCTCTTTATTTGATAAAACCTATGACGAAATGCATTGTAATCAAAAAAGCTGGGAGATGGCGGAACGGCAGCTGATGGAAGACGCTGTTAATGTTGCGCTTCAAAAAAACAATCTGACAAAAGATGATATTGACCTATTGCTGGCAGGCGACTTGCTGAACCAAAACGTGACGGCTAACTATGTGGCAAGACACTTGAAAATCCCATTTCTTTGTATGTTTGGCGCCTGTTCAACATCAATGGAAACAGTGGCTGTCGCATCAGCCTTAGTTGATGGCGGGTTTGCCAAAAGGGCACTCGCTGCCACCAGCAGTCACAATGCAACTGCGGAAAGACAGTTTCGCTATCCGACAGAATACGGAGGGCAAAAACCGGACACTGCTACCTCCACTGTAACCGGAAGCGGTGCAGTTGTCATCAGTCAGACACCGGGTGATATCCAAATCACAAGTGCGACTGTCGGAAAGGTTTCTGATTTAGGAATTACAGATCCTTTTGATATGGGATCGGCTATGGCTCCGGCTGCAGCTGATACGATTAAGCAGCACTTTAAAGATCTCAACCGGACAGCGGATGATTATGATCTAATCCTGACAGGTGACCTGTCAGGCGTCGGTTCTCCAATCGTAAAAGACATTTTAAAAGAAGATGGATATCCAGTCGGCACAAAGCATGATGATTGCGGGCTTCTGATTTACACTCCGGATCAGCAGGTCTTTGCCGGGGGGAGCGGCTGTGCTTGTTCAGCGGTTGTCACCTACTCTCATATTTTTAAGCAGCTGAGAGAAGGAAAATTAAACCGTGTATTTGTCGTGGCGACCGGGGCGCTATTAAGCCCGACGATGATCCAGCAAAAAGAAACCATCCCGACTATCGCCCACGGGGTTGTATTTGAGCGTGCAGGAGGTGCATCTTAACATGGACTACCTTTTGGCTTTTGTCTGCGGCGGGGCCATATGTATCGTCGGCCAGCTGCTCTTGGATATTTTTAAATTGACGCCAGCTCATGTCATGACATCATTTGTTGTAATCGGTGCAATATTAGATGGTTTCGGCATTTACGATAAATTTATTGAATTTGCCGGAGGAGGCGCTACCGTTCCGATCGTCAGCTTCGGTCACAGTCTTCTGCACGGTGCCATGCATCAGGCGCATATACACGGATTTATCGGAATCGGCATGGGGATTTTTGAGCTGACCTCGGCCGGTATCTCAGCCGCTATTCTCTTCGCCTTTATCGTAGCTGTTATTTTCAAACCGAAAGGATAATGCCGACATGACGACAAAACGCAAGGTCATACTGGTAACAGACGGGGATGTTTATGCCGCTAAAACAATTGAATACGCCGCAAGCAAAGTGGGAGGTCGGTGTATTTCACAATCAAAAGGGAATCCTTCCACCCGCAGCGGCGCCGAGCTTGTCAAGCTGATCGCCTCAGCACCGTATGATCCTGTATTTGTCATGTTTGACGACTCAGGCCTTCAAGGAGAGGGTCCGGGAGAAGCCGCTCTAACCTATGTCGCAACCCATCCGTCTATTGAAGTGCTCGGTGTGATTGCGGTCGCGTCAAAAACACATCAGGCTGAATGGACCAGGGTCGATGTAAGCATTGACCGCAATGGAGAAATAACTGAATACGGCGTCGATAAAGTCGGGGAAAGAGAATTTGATGACCACAGAATGAGTGGAGATACAGTCTATTGCCTTGATAAACTTGATCTCCCGCTTATTGTCGGTATCGGGGATATCGGCAAAATGGGCAGAAAAGACGATATCTCAAAAGGGTCGCCAATCACCATGAAAGCGGTCGAGTTTATTTTAGAAAGGAGCGGGTATCATGCCGGACCACAAGGAAGAGAAAATTCGGGTTTATCGGAATCCAGCTAAAAATGAAGAGTACTTCAAAAACCGTGTCGGGATGGGGACAAGCTATGATGTAGGTGTTCGCAAGCTCACGATTTTAGACAAAGAGATCCAGCTTTACTATCTAAATGGATTGTGCGATACAGCCTATATTATTCATTTAATGAGAGAGCTTGTTGCCATTAACAATCGGAAAGAAGACCCTGATGAGCTGGTCGACATCGTCGAAAACAGGCTGCTTAACGCCCAGGTCGAAAAAGTAAAAACCTTGGATGAAACCACCGACCAAGTGCTGTCCGGGCTCGTCGCGGTCATTGTTGAAGGTGCAGGTTTCGCATTTATAATTGACGTCAGAAGCTATCCGGGCAGAAACCCGGAAGAACCTGATACGGAAAAGGTAGTCAGGGGAGCCAGAGACGGATTTGTTGAAAATATCGTCGTCAATACGGCCCTTCTCAGAAGGCGGATCAGAGACGAACGCCTTCGAGTCAAGATGACTAAAGTTGGTGAGCGGTCAAAGACGGATTTAAGCATTTGTTATATAGAAGATATAGCTGATCCGGATCTGGTTGAGATCGTAGAAAAAGAAATTGCATCCATTGATGTCGATGGATTAACAATGGCAGACAAAACTGTCGAGGAATTCATTGTGAATCAAAGCTATAATCCTTTTCCGCTCGTGCGCTATACAGAAAGACCGGATGTGGCCGCAAATCATGTTCTAGAAGGCCATGTTATCATTATAGTGGACACATCGCCGAGTGTAATCATTACCCCGACGACTTTATTTCACCATGTGCAGCATGCTGAAGAATATAGGCAGGCGCCTTCAGTCGGGACCTTTTTAAGATGGGTAAGATTTTTCGGTATTCTTGCTTCTACTTTATTTCTTCCGATCTGGTTTCTCTTTGTGCTTCAGCCTGATCTGCTCCCGGACAACATGAAATTTATTGGTTTAAATAAAGATACGCATATCCCGATCATCCTGCAGATATTTTTAGCTGACTTAGGAATCGAGTTTCTCAGAATGGCTGCCATTCACACCCCGACGGCTTTATCGACAGCAATGGGTTTAATTGCCGCTGTTCTGATCGGGCAGATTGCGATTGAAGTCGGCCTTTTTTCTCCTGAGGTGATTCTGTACGTCTCACTTGCGGCGATTGGAACCTTTACGACGCCTAGTTATGAATTAAGCTTGGCAAACAAAATGAGCCGTCTTGTCCTCATGATACTCGTTGCCTTATTTCATATAAAAGGGCTCGTCATCGGATTTACAGTGCTAATTATTGCCATGGCAAGCATCAAATCCCTTCAGACACCGTACTTATGGCCATTGATTCCCTTTAACGGAAAGGCGCTGTGGCAGGTTCTTGTCCGCACAGCGAAACCTGGCGCAAAAGTAAGACCCAGTATCGTTCACCCCAAAAATCGCTTAAGGCAGCCTACCAATTCATAATCGCATTGAAACTGACTGAAGAGTATGATAATGTATGTCTTAATTATGAAGGGACAGTCCATAAAACTGTCCTTTCATCCATAAGCGGAGAAAGAGGGAATGACATTGTTCTTACACGGCACAAGCAGACAAAATCAACATGGTCATTTAGAAATCGGAGGTGTGGATGCTCTCTATTTAGCGGAGAAATATGGTACACCTCTTTACGTATATGATGTGGCTTTAATACGTGAGCGTGCTAAAAGCTTTAAGCAGGCGTTTATTTCTGCAGGGCTAAAAGCACAGGTGGCATATGCGAGCAAAGCATTCTCATCAGTCGCAATGATTCAGCTCGCTGAGGAAGAGGGACTTTCTTTAGATGTCGTATCCGGAGGAGAGCTATATACGGCTGTTGCGGCAGGCTTTCCGGCGGAACGCATCCACTTTCATGGGAACAATAAGAGCAGGGAAGAACTGCGCATGGCGCTTGAGCACCGCATCGGCTGCATTGTGGTGGATAATTTCTATGAAATAGCGCTTCTTGAAGACCTATGTAAAGAAACGGGTCACTCCATCGATGTTCTTCTTCGGATCACGCCCGGAGTAGAAGCGCATACGCATGATTACATTACAACGGGCCAGGAAGATTCAAAGTTTGGTTTCGATCTTCATAACGGACAAACTGAACGGGCCATTGAACAAGTATTACAATCGGAACACATTCAGCTGCTGGGTGTCCATTGCCATATCGGCTCGCAAATTTTTGATACGGCCGGTTTTGTGTTAGCGGCGGAAAAAATCTTCAAAAAACTAGACGAGTGGAGAGATTCATATTCATTTGTATCCAAGGTGCTGAATCTTGGAGGAGGTTTCGGCATTCGTTATACGGAAGATGATGAACCGCTTCATGCCACTGAATACGTTGAAAAAATTATCGAAGCTGTGAAAGAAAATGCTTCCCGTTACGGTTTTGACATCCCGGAAATTTGGATCGAACCGGGCCGTTCTCTCGTGGGAGACGCAGGCACAACTCTTTATACGGTTGGCTCTCAAAAAGAAGTGCCGGGTGTCCGCCAATATGTGGCTGTAGACGGAGGCATGAACGACAATATTCGTCCTGCGCTTTACCAAGCTAAATATGAAGCTGCGGCAGCCAACAGGATCGGAGAAGCGCATGACAAAACGGTATCAATTGCCGGAAAGTGCTGTGAAAGCGGAGATATGCTGATTTGGGATATTGACCTGCCGGAAGTAAAAGAAGGCGATCTTCTTGCCGTTTTTTGTACAGGCGCTTATGGATACAGCATGGCCAACAATTATAACCGTATTCCGAGACCCGCCGTTGTATTTGTCGAAAACGGTGAGGCTCATTTAGTCGTGAAGCGAGAAACATACGAAGATATTGTAAAACTTGATCTGCCATTTAAAACGGGTGTAAAGCAATAAAAGAAAGCGCCGATTTTTCGGCGCTTTTCCTATTTGAATATAGATACAATCGCATTCCAGATAGATACGAAGAAATCAATGACTTTCTGGATGAAGTTTTTGCCTTCATCTGATTCTATGAATTTCGTAATCTTATCTTTCGCTTTATCTAGCTGGTCACTGACCTGTCCCCAGTCAATGTCAGCGTTTTTCATCTTATTGAATAGGGAGACAAGCTGATTCTTTTGGCTGTCAGTAAGTGTGACGTTTAAATCAGAAGCTGCGTCATCCACTTGTTTTTCGATGTCAGCTTTATTATCAGGCACCCCGTTTTTAGCAAACTCTTCTTTGATTTTTGCAATCAGGGCTGCCGCATTTTCGTTACCGATTTTGTCTCCAAGCTCTGATGTCGTGACAAGCTCTTGGTTGGCGACCTGCTTAACATCCTCCGAGATCGCTTCGTCAGAAGAAACTTCATACGCCTTAATCAATCCAGTTAAAGCCGCAGTCCCAGATACTTCAAACGGTGCTGTAACATACACCTTCGCATCTTTAACACCGGCTGTCATCAGTGCATTCAGGTACATTTCATCCGTGATGCCGCTGATATTATGGGTCTCAACATTCAATCCGGAGCCTTTTTTGGCAATGGTGATTGAGGATGAAGAAATCGCTCTCGATCCGATTTGTGCGTTCGATATATATTTTCCTAAATATTCATGTTCTTCCTTATTGGTCACGGTTACCGTTGTGGCATTATCAGGGACATTCATTTCATCAAGCACTTTTTGTTTGTCGGATTCTGACAAATCAGCACCAAGTGTTACAATGACATCTCCAACTGCGGCATCCGCGAGACTGACCTTCGGAACCGTCAGCAGCAAAACGGCCGCTGCCAGCATTCCAATCCAAATTTTCTTCAAAGCAGTTTGACCTCCTTCAATTTCACAAGCAGCTGGATAGTGCTGCTTTGTGAGGACCTGAATCATGAAAAATACAGTTCCGTTAGGTTAGACGGAGATAAAGAGATTCAGGTTTCATTTTTATTTTTTAGTAAAGCCGGGAGATTCGTTTTCCCCCGAAAGGTGTGGTATAATAGCCGCGACAAGGAGAGACAGGCCATAACCTATCATACATAATCTCCTTTGAAAATTAAAATAAAGAAAGTAGGCATACAATTGAAAACAGGTTACTTTTTATTAGAAGACGGGAACAAAATTGAATTTGAACTTTATCCTGAAGCTGCACCTGGAACTGTTGCAAACTTTGAAAAGCTTGCGAACGAAGGCTTTTATGACGGGCTTACATTCCACCGAGTGATTCCTGGCTTCGTCAGCCAAGGCGGCTGCCCGCACGGAACTGGTACAGAGTCAAATACCCACCCTAAACCTGTTGCCCTTACTAATCTTAACCTGTCAAGCCTACTTTCTTCTTTGGAACTATCTAAAAGCATACAATTTGAATATGAGATACAGAGAGGGGCTTAACAGCTTCTCTTTTTTTAGGGGAGGGCATTAGTGGGGCTTTAGAGAGTGCTGAGGAGGCTTTAGAAGGCTGTTTGCTTGTGTCTGATACTAAGTAAGGTGTAGCCATTAAAGCGCCTGAGGGGGCTAGTTTGGTGTTTGTAGAAGTGAATACAAATGAGTACAGAGAGACTGCATAAGCCTCTCTGTTTTTTTTTCTTTATGAGCCTGCTCCTCTTGAGGCTACAGTTACCTCATTACTGTCATGCTGTAGAGTTTGGAATCTGTCAGCCTGAGGGGTGTTTAAGGTACTTACCACAAGTAAGCCAAGAGATGAAGTGATAATAGCAGCTATAACAAGTTTTTTCATGTTAAATGACCTCCTTACCTGTTAGCTTACTTGATTTTATTGCCTTTTCCAAGAAATATGAAGATTCTTTATAATTATTTAATGAACTATACACATGAGCTACATCTACAGCCAGTGCCTCTATGTCCACATATGCCTGTCTAGCTTCAAGCTTGTCTATGTTTGCCTTAACTTGCTCTATGGACTCCTGAGGAGAGCTGTAGCACATATGCAGAATAGAGAATTTTAAAGAAAAATTTGTATTGTCTATTTGTTCTGAGAATTTAATGCCCTCATCTACCCACTCAAGGGCTTTGGCTGTTTCCCCAGTTTTGTAGTTAGACCTTGCAGATTCATACACACACTGTAGATAAGATACAGGAGCATTCTCTTTAAGGTTGTCAGTTTTGAATGCTGTATCAAAGAACTGGATAGCCTCACAGTGCTTGTCCTCTTGTATCTTCAAAAAGCCTAAGTCATAGTAAGCCAAGGCTAAGAGGTGATTATCTCCTGACTTTTTCAACTTTTCTACACAGTCCTTTAGCATGTCCTCTGCTGTCTCTAATCTGCCATCATCAATATAATTCAAGGCTAACAGCATGTCACAGTTGATAACCTGTTTCTCATAGCCACCATGCCCTTTATAAATACCTTTAGCTTGTGATAGGTGATGATAAGATAATAAGGTGGTCTTTGTGAAGTAATACAGGCTTCCTAGCTTATAATGAAACTCAGCTTTTTCTATTTCATCATATACCTTATCTAACTGTTTCTCAGCCATCCTAAAGAGAGACAGTGCTTGAGAGTAGTTATTCCTTGAGCTTTCAAACATTCCCTTGAATAGGAAGAAATAAAACCTCAGCATGTCATCTGTCTTTATTCTTTCCTCATCAGTTAAAGTAGGCTCTTTCCCTGCTAAATCCTCCATAAGGACTTTAAACCTATAATCTAAGATATTGAAATAAAGAAGTACATCTTGATTCTCCTCCATGTCCTCAAGCACATCAATGATCTTGTCTCTAAGCTCTACAGCCTGAGAAATCTCTCTCTTTCTGATATGAACATACCAGTCATTGATGAGGTTAGCTACATCCACTGAGGCTAACTCAGTCATTAAAAAACCCTCCTTTAGTCAGTATGTACAATATTTTACAGAAAAGTCCTAATTTTTGCAAAGGCTAATTGTTTCATATTAAGTATCAAAAAAGTATCAAAAATTACAAGATAGTGTTTGACAGTATACTGTAACTGTAGTATACTAAAAGAGTAGAGAGGAGGGAAGAAGTGAGATATAGAGAAGTAGCAAAAACCCTCAGGAAACAAGGCTGTGAAGTCATTCGCCAAAATGGAACTTCACATGTAATATGGTATAGCCCACTGACGAACAGAAACTTTCCTGTTCCTAACCATCCCAGTAGAGATATACCAAAGCCTTTCCTAAGGGAATTATCCAAACAGTCAGGGGTTAAGCTCATCTAAGAGCTTTCCCTGCTCTTTCTCAATCTGTATAATAACACATATAATACAGGATTGGGTATTACTTACTCTAGGAGGTCACTTTAAAATGGCAGTGTTTAAATATTATGCAAAGATTGACAGAGAAAAACTTGATGGCACAGGTCTATATATGGTTAGCTTTCCTGATTTAGAAAACTGCTTCACTTATGGTGAGACAATGCAGGAGGCTGTAGCTATGGCTCATGATGCACTAAGAGAGCTTTTAGCTGTAGAGGAGCAGCAAGGGAATCACATTCCTAAAGCATCAGATATTAAAGACATTGATATTGAGGCAGGAGCAAGCTATGTCCTCATAGAGGTAGCTACAGATAAGGTGGAGGAGGCAAGCTAGGTGCAGGAATTGGCTAAGGAGTATGCTGAGCTGTTTTTCAAGGCTAAGCAAGCTCAGTACAGGTTAGCAGACATAGAGGATAAGGTACAGGAGCTAGGGCAGTGGGATGACTTCAAACAGGAAGTTAAGGCACACCTAAAGCTATTATGTATTATGGAGGGCTGAGTAATCAGGGTTACCCTCCTTCTGCTATACTAGAGGAGAAAAGGAGAGGTAACTGTGATAATACTGATAATACTCATCATCATGGCTATTGGTGGCTGTGGGATGCTTTGGGATAAGTACAGGGTTAGAAGGTACAGAAGTGCTAAGCTGTGGGAACAGGTGGAGAAGTTTGAGGAAGAAAGAAGAAACAGGAGGGGCTGAGTAATCAGCTCTTTTGTTATTATTTCTAGTGTGGTATACTTTTGTGCAGGGAGTAAGGTGTCAATACCTTTGCTTCTCACTATGTTTCAGCGTTTCTTGCTTGGTCGGCGGGAGCGCTTTTTTAAGGGCTGAGCAATCAGCTCTTTTTTTTATGGTATTGACTACCTATAGAGGAAACATTAAAATAGATTGGTAGGTTTAGCATAATAAGATATTTACAGGAGGCATTTACTTTGATTAGACAACAAAATACAGTTTGGGTGCAGGATGTACCTAGCACACTATCAGAGCTACTTTTTGACTTGGTGGGGATGTCAGCCTCAGAGATAGGGCTTCAAGGAGTTATCTATTGGGCTGAGAGCAGGCTTACTGAGTTTCACAACCATGTCACTAAAAAGGAGTACAGTGAGGTCATTGATATGATGTTACAATTTGACAATGAGTACCTTGCTACCATGATAAGTGAGCTACAAACATTCCTGATAAAGCACAGTCTGAAAATGGCTGTGTAAGCTCCCTCCTCTAGGGTAATGCTTGTAAGGTGCTTTTAGTAGATTGTACCTTACAGGCAGTGACTGAGGGGAAGGCTTAGTGAAACTGTATATTTGTATATCATAAATATATTTGATAGTGAATAATGATAACCCTATATAGGCAGTTAATTGAATATTAATATTCAAAACTGCAAACTCTTAGGGAATAGTAGTTTGATCTACCAGTAAAGTAGTACACCATTTTATAAAAGTAAGAATAAAAAATGAAGTATAACTGAATAATGTCTAATCAAAGTAATGCTCCTACCTACATATGCCTAACTGTTGACCGCAGTTAGGTTTTTTTGTTGTCACAGATTATAAAGAGGGGTCTAACTAAGGTATTGAGGAGGTGATACCTTGAGTATGAAACAGTTTAAGAATGATGATATGGATATTGTAGGTGAGCAGCTAGAGGACAATGGTCAGTACCTGTTTGTCAGAAGTCAGGGCTTCCTGTATGCTGTGTCCAAGAAGAATCTTACTGTTACTGACCTGCCTAAGGCAGAAAAAGTAGAGGATGCAGTTGAGGCAGTTGAGCCTGAGAAGGCAGTTAAACCTGTCAAGAAAAGGGGAAGAAAGCCCAAAAAGGCTGAGAATGCTGTAGAATAACTGTTAATTAAAGGGAGTAGGCTGATGCTTGCTCCTTTTTTTGTATCAGTGGTTGTAACACAAAGCTAATTATAGGGGGTCAGTTTTTGACTGGGGGGAGGGGGTATCTGAATTTTTTAGGCAGGCTGAGGCTAGTCATATCAAGGGTTTGGAGCTTTTAAAGTACTAGCTACAATATTTAGTACAGTAAAATTACTTTATTTAGAGTGTTACAGCTAACTACATAGTAGGAATAACAGATATAACATTTCTTTTAAAACAGTATAAAAGTAATAACAGTTATAAACAGTATAGAAACAGTATAAGGAATAAGATAAAGAATAAGAATAAATGTAAGGAGACACTTTGTTTGGGCTGTTACAGTTAGACATAGTAGTGAGAGAGGGAATGACCTTTTAGAGGGTTATCAGCCTCCAAAATCTCTCTCTAAGTTGTCTCCTATTGTTACCTCTAAAGGGTCTTTTCTGATGAGTCTGATGGATAGCTTTTAGCTACCTGTCAGGCTTTTTTATTTACCCTTTTATCCAAGATATTTAGAGATCATGTCTCTGATTATAGAAGGTAAATGGAGGTTAAATGTAGGAGCAAGCTGATTTTTGATCTTGGATTTTTGTTGTTACTGTGGCAAAGCTTTATTTTTACAGTTAAATGCCTGTAAATGATAGCAAATAAATGGATGTACAAGACAGTTAAATGTCTGATAAATGCAGTAATATCAAGGGATTAAATGACCTGTAAATGACAAGTTAAATGGCTGTTAAATGACAGTAAATATAAGGCAAGTGCTGCAAGGCAAGTGAGAGATGATGGTGAGAAAAGTACAAGAAAAGGGGAGTGGATACACTGTGAAAAATAAAAGGAAGGCATTAAAGCCTGAGCAATACAAGGCAATAGCCCTAATGGTATACAAGGATGTTAATGGGCTTACCAATGAGATGATTGCTAAAGAGGTGGGGGTCAATCCTAGTACCCTGTATGAATGGAAGAAGGGGCAGGCATTTAATGATGAGCTTATCAGGCAGTCTGAGGAAGTACAGAGAAGCTTTCTAGCAGATACCTACACACAGCTAAGGATGATTATTAATAACCCTAAAGCTAAAGAAGGTACTAAGATTAAGGCTATTGAATTGGTACTCAAGAATCAAGGCAGACTTAAAGATGTACAAGAAGTTAATCAGTCTGTTGATGAGAAGTCTCTAACAGATATACTATCTGAATTGAAAAACATCTAAGCAAAGGCAGAGCAGTGATGCTCTGTCTGTTTTTTATTTTATTTATTGAGACTAACTTATGAGACTGTTTAAAGCCTTATGTATCAATGATTAAATAACTGTCTCAGAATCAGGTGTTTATGAGACTGTTGATACACACTAACTCTCTGTTACTCTGCTGTGAAACTCTACATAAAAATAAAATGGCTCAAGCTTTTTGGGGGCTACAGGGGGGGAACAGGGGTAGGAGGGGCTAGGGCAAGTGCCTCTAACATTTACACAATGGAAAATACCTTTTTGGTGGAAGTTCATTTCCAGTTACTCTACAGCAACTCTACAGAAAATGCATCCATATCAATAACCATTACTCTACAGCAACTCTAAAGTAACTCTACTGATCTAAAAGCTTTGCCACATCATACCCAGTTATTGCCTTGCATATATCCAGTATTCTGCTATTATTAGACTATAAACAAGAACAAGTGTTCTACTTTTAGGAGTTGGAAAGAGTGAAAAAAATACAACATTGGGAAAAAGGTACTCCTGCTGAGGTTTGGTATTTACTTGAGGATTGGGGCTACTTTAGATCAGATATCAATCTCACAGATGCAGTAAATGTAGCCAAGTATATACTTAACAGCCTCACCACTATTGACCCCACAGATTATTACTACTCTCTGAAAGAGTTAGACAGTACCCAGTACCATAACATGATGAGTGACTGCCTTAACTTCATTCACAAGTATCAATCAATGACAACAATACAACTAGGTAAACTTGCTGAATAAGTAGGGCTATAACAGCTCTGCTTTTTTTGTTGCCTGTCACAGTTTCAAAAGTCTCCTCTAACTAAGGGTTGAAAAATACTCTAGGAGGCTTTTACATGGAGCTATCAACTTACAGACATATTAAGAGATTCCTTGACGCAGGAGTTTTTATTCCAAACACAGAGACTGGGCAAGTCTTTAGTAGAAAGGGCACTGAGTTTAAAAAGTGCAATAACTCAGGCTATAAGCTTGCGAGTGGCTACCTTGATGGAATGATCTTTACTACTACAGTACACAATATTATTGCTGTAGCAGGAGGTCTCAATCCAGTTGGCAAGACAATTAATCACATAGATGAGGATAAGGACAATAACAGCCTAGCTAACTTGGAGGTGCTATCCCTTGCAGATAACCTCAGACAAGCCCATAAAAGTCGCAAAATCCCTACTAACAAAGGAATGACCTATAGAAAAAGGTTTACTGATAAGGAGGTAAGGGAAATCAGGGGGCTTTTAGCTAATGGCTTGAGTTGTAGAAAGCTGAGTGATCTGTTTAACACCTCTGTAGCTACTATTTCTAATATTAAAACAGGCAAAACATATCAGAATATAGCATGAGGCAGGGCTATAACAGCTCTGCTTTTTTTGTTGCCTGTCACAGTTTGGGCAGGGCTTTCTAATTAAAGGTTAAAACAGAAGGAGGTCATAGTATGGCTTACAGTATGGATTTGAGTAAAAATAAATTTGGTGCTAGATTGTATATTCCAAAAGAGGAGCTTGAGTTTGACCCCAAGAGAGAGCCTTTCCTTGAAAAGAAGGTACTGCAAGAGTTAGGCAGAGGTATGGAGCATAAAATAGAAGTAACTAAGCAGTATGCTGAGTTTATTGACAGCTATGTGTTTGAAGCAGAGGCAGTCATCTTGACTCCTGAGGAGTACAGAGCCATGCTTGGACACATTAGGCATCTTGAAGATCAGATAAGAGTGCTATATGGGGGCAGAGATTAATTTCTCTGCTCTTTTTTTTTTATGCTGTCACACTTTCTCCTGCCTGTCTAACTAGGGATATGAAAAGACACTTAGGAGGAATACCTATGAAAATGACATTTAACAGAAATCCTATCACTTTTGGCAAGACTGTTGAGCAGCCCAGTCAGGAGCTGATTAAAAACACTCCTGCTTTGCACAATGCCTCACTAGAGGATGCTCTCAAGTTTGGGGGAGAGCTTACTAGGCAGGCTATTGGAACAATGGATTTAACTTTCAGTAAAAAGCACATCATTGTAGACACAAAAGTACACATGTTAATGCCTACTTTTTCACCTGCATTATCAGGTTGGCACAGTGATGGAGTGCCTAGAGGAGCTGAGCTTAATCCTACAGTGAAGCAAGCTCCTAACATTCAAGCACAGGAGGACATGGATGCTAGTATCTTTCACCTGTTTGTTACTGGGCAGGGCTGCCTCACTCAATTTTTAGATCAGAACAATGTAGAGCTGGAAGTGCCTGACACTCCTGACTCTAAACTGTACAGCATGATTAATCAGCAGGTTACTCAAGGTCTTGCTGAGGGCAAGTACACAGCTACTGACATTCCTAGCTGTACTGCTGTTAAGTGGGATTGGTGGGATTTACACACAGCACAGCCTGCTAAAGAGCATGAGTGGAGATTCTTAATCAGGGTAACTGAGACTGATCTGCATGAGCCTAAGACTGATCTTAGAGACATCATCAGAACACAGCAACAAGTGTACTTACCTCATAATTTTGGATGGTAAACCTCAGGCAGGGCTTTCATAGTCCTGTCTTTTTTGTACTGTCACAGATTTAACAGACTTTTCTAACTAGGGAGGTAACAAGGGCAAAACCCTTGACTTTTTAGGAGGCCTGTTTATGACAGTATTACTTACAAGCAAAGAAATTGAGCGTTTGTTAGCTACAGAGGAGTACAAGCCTATTGAAAGGTTAGATAAGTCTACACTTACTGCTGCTGAGAAAGCTCAAGTAAGGGAAGTAGAGGAAGTGGTGAGCTTTGGGCAGGACTTAATTGAGCTGTTTGATTGGTTTCTTGAGTCTCAAGATACACTACCTACACAAAAGCAGTATGTTAACTCAGGCATCAATAAAATGTTAGCTTGGTTTGCTACTAATAAGCCTGAGGTAGAAGTAACTACAGTTATGGTAGAGGCTTGTAAGCTGAGGCTGACTAGGACATACATGAGTAAGGTGATAGAGCTGCACTTTGAGGCTTGTTTGAGGGAAAGTATGCCGCATTTAAGAATTATTTCTCATCCTCTGATTGATTCTGTAATGGGTGTAGATATTGTAGCTGAGGATGATGTGAAAAGATACTACATCCACATAACCTCTAATACTCCAATGGCTAGAAGAATGCTGAAAGAGAAGGAGAGCAGAGGTGGTCTAAGGTTGGGCAATGCTTTCATCAAGTACATTAGAGACTTTGAGGGAGACCTTATGCTGATGTATGAAATCCATGAGGAGTCTGAGACAACAAAGATCATCAATGGTTTTCCACTATTCAGACCTGAATTTATTGAGTGGAGGCTAAACCTTGCAAGCACCTCATCTACAGCAGGTGAGTCACTTTCAGTACCTTATAGCAAGTTAGATCACTTCACTGACTGGGCAAAGCATCAATTAAAACAGGATATACAGCTATCAGAGGGGGCTTAGCAGCCCTCCTTTTTTTCGCCCTTTTTTCCTGTCTCAAAAAAGTTTCAAAACCTACTTTACAGTATAGTGTAATTATAGTAAACTGTAATCAGAGACAACAAACAGGAGATGACTGAACATGGAAAAGCGTTACACAGTTAAAGCAAATGGCACTACAGCAGAAGGTAAAAAGAACTGGGAAGTCTTTGACAAGCAAGAGGAAAAGTTTCTAACTCAATTTGAGGGTGGCAGGTTTGCTCTCCAAGATATTGCAAAGCAATTAAATGAAGGCACTCTTACTCTTGAGCCTGCTGAGGAGAAGTCTACAAAGACTGTAGGTTATATGAGGGTATCTACAAAACTTGATAAGCAGGTATTTGACAGACAAGAGGAGCAGTTAAAGGCTTTTGGAGTAGATCATATCTATGCTGATAGGATGTCAGGCGCTAAAAGGGAGAGACCTGAGCTTAACAAGATGTTAGAGGAGCTTGAGGAGGGAGATACTGTAGTAATTGTAGCCATTGACAGACTCAGCAGGTCTACAAAGGACTTACTTGAGATAGTGGAGATCATCAAGAACAAAGGAGCATCCCTCAAGTCTCTTAATGATTCTTGGTTAGATACAACTAATGGAAATCCTATGGCTGAGTTTCTTCTTACTGTAATGGGAGCTTTAGCTCAGATGGAGAGAGAGCAGATCACTCAGAGAATCAGAGAAGGTGTAGCAGTGGCTAAGGCTAAAGGCACTAGAATGGGCAGACCTAAAAAAAGTAGGCACAAGGTAGAGCTTGCATTAGACCTCTATTCCAAGGGTGAGCATACAGTACCTCAAATAGTGGAGATCACAGGAGTCTCAAAAGCGACTCTTTACAGAAAGATTAAGGCACTTGAGGAGGGAAAACTCTAAATAGGTAAAATGCGGGAGACAGCTAACTAACTGCTGTCTCTTTTTTTTCTTGCCCTCACCTTTATGAAACAGCCCTCAGATGAGCTAGTAAGTGGCTAACCCATATAGGGTTATCTGAGACAGTGAGAATAAAGGGGAGAGGGCTAAAATGTTAGCAATGGATTTAATCAAATGGCTCAAGGATACTCCTATAGATGAGGTTATTGAGTATGCCTCAAGACTTGAGGGTAAAATTGAGGAAATGAGAATTGATGCTTTAAATTATATTCAAGAAGGAGACAGAGACTCTGCTGAGGAGATGCTTGAGGAAATCAAATACTACAGCAAGGTATACAGGATGACAAGAGGCTACTTTGATAGTCTCTTTTTTGCATATGAGTACTTTTCAGATGATAAAAACCCTGAGAATGAGACTAACCTGATACCTAAAGGAGTTTCTATAGATGATGCTCCTGACTTTCACAGGGAGCTGACAGCTAAACTGGATGAGCTGACTACCATTAACCCAATTAAAAATATCTGTTGGGGTTCTAGTAGGGGTAGTGGTAAATCTGCATACCTGTCCAATGTGTACCCTACACATGCTGTGGTTTACAGGACAAGAAAATATATTGTAATCATCTCAGAGACAGCCTCCATGTCTCAAAACTTTGTAGAGTTTATTTCCACTAACCTCAAGAGCAATGCAAAGCTTAGGGAGGACTTTGGTGAGCATCTTTCACCTAACAAAAAAGCTAACCCTGAGGATAATCAGGAGGGCTTTGTAACCTTCTCTGAGATCAAAGTGCAGTCATCCTCAATGGGTGGACAGCTCAGGGGTTCTAGGTTTAAGAATGCAAGACCTGACCTTATTTGCTGTGATGATTTAGAGTCAGCTAAGAACACAAACACCAAAGACCTTAGGGATAAAAACCTCCATTGGTTTAACTCAGTTGTAGTGCCTTTAGGAGACCCTAAAAAGACTGCAATTATCTACATGGGTACTCTTGTGCATGGTCAAGGCTTGCTGCCTAACATCATGAGAAGGAGTGGCTATGATTCTAAGATGTACTCAGCAATCATCAGTGAGCCGGTGCATCAAGATTACTGGGAAAAGCTTGAGAACATGCTCAGAGATATTGACAACCCCTACAGGGAATCTGAGGCAGAGGCTTTCTATGCTGAAAACAGGGAGATCATGGATGAGGGAGTAGAGGTGCTGTGGGCTGACAGGTTTAGCTACTTTGATCTGATTAAGAAAAAGATTGAGATTGGCAGCAGAGCCTTTGCCTCTGAGTACTTGAATAAACCTTCTGATGATGAGTCAGTAATTTTCAAAGAGGATTATTTCTTATACTTTGAGGACTCTGATCTGTTTGTAGAGGATGTAAAAGGCAGGAGCAGGATTAGTCATCATTTAGATATTGTAGGCTTTTGGGATATTGCTATGGGTAAAAATAGCAGGTCTGACTACAATGCAATCAATATCATTGCAAGGGATAGACGGACAGGAGCAGTTTATGTCCTAGAGAGTTGGGCTAAGAAGTGTACACCTTCTCAAGCAATGGAGGTGGCTCTTAACATGGTTGAAAAATATCAGCCTAAGAAATTTGGAGTTGAGACCATTCAGGCACAGTATGACATCTATAGGCAGATGCAATCTAGGGCAGTACAGAGAGGTCTGTACTTTACTAGGATAGTGCCAGTTAACCCTACTACTAGGAAGGAGTCAAGAATAGAGGCTTTAGAGCCATTGTTTGAGCAGGGTGTCATCAGGATTAAAAAGAATCAGAGGATACTGCAAGAACAGCTATTACAATACCCTAACCATGACCATGATGACAGCATTGACAGCTTGGCATCAGCAATAGGTATGACAAGAGTAAATAAAAGAGGATTTTGGTACAAGCCTGAGGGGATTTAAAACCCTTTGGGCTTTTTTTGTTACCAAAAATAAGGAGGATAATTGATGTCTACATTTAATCAGATGTTTTCTAAAGGGGAGTTTTACCCTCCTATTGAGCATAAAGACAGGATTAACAGGTACAAAGAAAATAAGCTTTTAATTGAGGGGAAACATGGGGAGCTTTTCAGAAAGCACAACTTTAATAGAAATGGGAGGCTGTATGTTTCAGTCAATCTAGCAGGCATTATAGCCAAGAAGTCTGCTGACTTTTTAATTGGAGATGGAGTACAGGTATCAGCAGGTAAAGAGGATAACAGTAAGGAGCAAGTAGCCCTAGACAGGATTAAAGACGCTAATGATCTTGACATCCTTTTCTATGAGTCAGCCTTAGCCAATGCCTACAGGGGAGACAGCTTCTTTAAGGTTAGATTTGGTCAGGAGTATGGTGGCATGTATCCTCCTGAGTTTGATAATCCAAGGGTTATTATTGAGACTCTTGATGCAGGATATGTCTTTCCTGAGGTTGCCAAGCACAATAAAAATCTTATCACTGCGTACCATGTAGCCATTCCTATCAGGGTTGATGATGAGTCAAAAGAGATCATGGAATCTGACTGGGTTCTTAATATTGAGAGTCATTATGCAGGGAAAATCATTTACAACCAATTTAAGCTCACAGTGATGGTAACTGAGGCTGATGGTACTCCTATTGACTTTAAGATTGGAGACCTTATAGGAAGCCCTCAGGAGGTATTTACAGGGGTTCCAGTGCCTTTGGTAGTGCATGTACCTAATTTCTCTTTAGATGACCACTGGGAGGGCTTAGATGACCTTTCAGAGCTAAAGCCTTTGTTTGATGAGCTTAACAATAGGCTTAGTCAAGTGGCTTCAATTTTAGACAAGCACAGTGATCCTGCTATAGCGTTACCAATGGGATTACTAACTGAGGATGAGCAGGGCAGACCTATTTTTAATGTAGCTAATTCTAAAGTATTTGAGATTGATGGTAACAGTAAAGACATTATTCCTCAGTATGTTACTTGGAATGGGCAGCTACAGGAAGCCTACTCAGAGATTGACAGAATCATTGACATGATCTTGATTACTGCTGAAATTCCTGCTGTAGCTTTAGGTAAAGGTGACTCAGGTACATCAGGCAGCTCAGGTCTTGCTATCAGATTTAGGCTTAATTCTTTGTTAGCCAAGATCAAGAGGAAAAGAAAGTATTATGAGAAAGGTCTCAAAAGAGTCTTTTTAATTGCCCAGTACTTAGAGTCTGTGGTAGGTATCTCTGATTATGAGATTACAACTCCAAAACTTACCTTTACTGATGGTCTTGATAAGGATGAGCTACAAGAGGCTAACCTAGCTAACATCAGGACAGGTGGCGCAGTCACAATGTCTCAGAAAACAGCAATCATGAAGCTTGATGGTCTCACTGAGGAGCAAGCAGATGCAGAGATTGCAAGGATTGAGGAGGAGCAGTCAGCTCAGGCTGAGAAGGAAGCTACAGCATCCCCATCCATCTTTAATGATCTTGAGGATGATGAGGAAGAAGCTGAGCAGCCAGCAGAAGAAAAAGAAGAAACTGGGGAGGAGCAGGAGTAATCCTGTCTCCTTCTTTTGTTATAGGAGGAATATAGATGAGCTTTATGCCTACTCCAAAGTATGACAGGGGTAAAAAGAGGATGGCTAAGATGCTGTCAAAGCAATATAAGCAGATGTTGGACTATCTAATCTTACAATTACAGTTTAATCCTGATGACCCCAAGGTTATAAGGGAAGCTCAGATCATGAGACAGATAAATTATTGGCTAAAGGAGCTAGATCAGGCTCTCTACAAAGAGATAGAGAAGCTAATCAAAAAATCCTTTAAAGATGGTCAAGCATACCACTTGCTGTCAGTCAAAGAGGCTAAGAACTGGGAGGAAGCTGTAAGCTCAGCATCTTTCAATAAATTGCAGAGGGCAAGAATAGAGGCTATTGTAGCTGACACTCATAAGGATATATTACAAGCCACAAATAATACCTCATCAGCTATTAAATCAGTGATTAGGCAGACTGTCTCAAAAGTGGCTCAATACCACTCTTTAAATAATGGTAATTATAAGGACATGCAAAAGGATTTATTGAAGCAACTTTCTAAGCAAGGTCTCAGTAAGACCATTGTTAAAGATGGCTTTGTAGGTATCACAGACAGGGCAGGTAGGAAGTGGGATTTAGCTACCTATAGCAAAATGGTAGTGACCACAAAGACTAATCAAGCTTTTATAGAAGGTGTTACTCATGAGTCAGAGGAGACAGGCTTTGACTTAGCTGTAATCTCAGATCATGGGGCAGAGGATGCCTGTAAGAACTGGGAAGGCTTAGTTATTTCTCTGACAGGTAAAACAAAGGGTTACATCACTTACAAGCAGGCTAAAGCTACTAATGAGATTTTTCATCCAAACTGTGAGCATGGTGTCCATTCTATTAGATCACTGGATATGTTACCTGCTGATGAGATAGCACAGCACAGAAGGAAAATGGCTCAAATAGGAAATGTGGATAGTAGGAAATATGTGAGGAAGAAGAAAAAAGGGGCATAATTTTAGAAAAAAGTCAAGTTTTTTCCTGATTTACTTTATTTATGCCCTATTACTTAGACATATATATGACTCAGGTAGAGAGCCTGAGATGAGAGAGGAGGAGCAATATGCCTGATGAAGTTGTACAGACTGAGGCTACAGAAGCTACAGAAACTGAGCAAGTGACAGAGGAAGTAAAAGAGCCTGAGGTCACAGTTAAGGTAGAGGTAGAAGAAGTAAAAGAGCCTGAGGTTAAAGATGACAAAGAATCTGAGACAGAAACAGAGCAGGAAGAAGTAACAGAGTCAGAGGAAACTAAAGAGCCTACTAAAGATGAGGATGCTGAGTCTGATGAGTTGGTACAGATTAAAGGTCAGCTAACTGACAAAGAGAATGAAGTAACTGACTTAACAGCTAAGCTAAAGAAATCAGAGGCTAAAGTAGATGACCTTAAAACTCAAGTTAAATCTCTTTCCACTGTTGTAGAGTCTTTGGTTGAGAATAAGGTAAAAGCAATTCCTGAGGAGTTTCATGGTTTGATACCTGATGGAGATGCAGTAAGTAAATTAGCTTGGATTACTAAAGCTGAGGAAAGTGGAATCTTTACTAAGCAGGAGCTAAATGTAGAAATTGGGAAGCCTTTAGAGCTTACTCAAGCTGACCCTAAAGCTGTAAGTAAGATGAGTCCACAGCAAAAGATGTCTCATTACTTTAGCCAAGCATTTTCAAGAAACTAATTAAAACTAATAAACAGAATGGCAGGGAGCTAAAGGCTCTCTTTTTTAATGCCAAAATTCAAGGGGGAAAATAAAAATGGCAGGTTTAACACTAGCACAGACTGTAGACCTTACTCAAGATGTCCTTAAAAAAGGTGTTATTGAGACTATGGCTACTGAGTCAAAACTATTGGCAGTATTGCCTTTTATGAATATTGAAGGCTCAGGTTATTCTTACAATGTTGAGCAATCATTAGCAGGAGTAGAGTTTAGGGCAGTTAACACTAACTATAACACTGTAGCTCCTACTACTAGGAAAGAAACTGAGTTTCTTACTATCCTTGGTGGAGAGGCAGTTATTGATAGTTTCCAAATGGAAGTACACTCTAACATCAATGATCTTATGGCTATTCAGACAGCACTTACAGCTAAGTCTATTGCACATAAGTATGAGAAAACTTTCATCAATGGTGATGTAGCTGTAGATGCTAACTCATTCAATGGTTTAAAGAAAAGGGTAGCAGGTACTGGAATGGAATTTGCTAACTCAGGTAATCTAGTTGCTGACCTTGATGTTCTTCTTGATGAGGTTTATGGTGGCGCTGATGCTCTTATCATGAACAAGAAAACAAGAAGGAAGCTTACAGGTGAGGCTAGGACTGGTCAGATCACTTATGTTAAAAATTCCTTTGGTGTACAAGTTACACAGTATGGAAATGTTGACATCATTGATCTTGATTCAGAATTGCTTGAGGATGATGTGATCTTTGCTGTTAAGTTTGGTGCAGGTGAAGCTGTATCAGGCCTACAGTCTAAATCAGGTCTTTCTGTTAGGTCTCTTGGTGAGCTTGGTGAGTCTCCACAGATCAAGACTAGGATTGAGTGGTTTGTAGGTCTTGCAGTATTCCATCCTAAAGCTGTTGCTATGAGGAAGGCTACTGCTGAGGCTGCTGCTTAATCAGTACAGTAAATAATTGAGGGCAGGGCAGGAGTTTCCTGTCTTGTCCTCTTTTTTTATACCTAATTACTAGAGAGGAGATAGTTTAAATGGCAGTAAAAGTGATTGTACCTAATGAGAATTACAGTGAGATGTTTCAAGGAGTCCAGTTTAAAAAGGGTGAGGGCATCTTTGAGGATGAGAAGTTAGGCAAGTCCATTGCTGAGACTTTGGGCTATAAGGTAGAGGCTATCAAGGCAGAGAAGAAAGCACCTGCTAAGAAAGCTCCTGCAAAGAAAAAAGCTGAGTAAGGAGGTAGATACTGATGCTGACACAGGTAGAGGTTGGGCAGTTTATTGATGAGAATATTCTCCATTCTAAGTTATGGGATGCCTCTGATGATGCTGTCAAACAAAAGGCAGTTAATCAGGCTCAGCATACTTTATTTAGGTATCTACCTGATGTCTATAAAGAGGGAGGGGTTATTCCAGTGGAGGATGTAGCTGAGCAAGTGCTGTGGCTATTGAAGCTGGATGACTCCATGCAGAGAGCTGAGATGGGTACATTGATGATTACTATTGATGGCATTCAAGTACAGCTTAAAGACATGGATAGAACAATCTCTCCTAAGATACTTAATTACTATGGTATCTCAAGCATCAGGAAAAAGAGAGTGGGCAGCTATGCTGTGAATTACTCTACTGATACCTACAGGATGGGCATTGAGTCTAGGACTGATAGGCACAGCAAGTACCTCTATTATAGGGGGGATTGATTATGCTAGGTTTTGTACCCATGCCTCATGTGGCTAAGTTGCTAAAAGCTGACAGCGCCTTAGACAAGTGGGGTTTACCTGTATCTACAGGTGTAGGTGAGGCTATTCCTTGCAAAATAACATATAACAGTACCAATGAGTCCATACAGGTAGCCTCAGGAGAGATGGTAGTTTACAGAGCTAATATTCTTTTTGAAGGTGTACCACAGATCAGCTATAAGGATTTAATTGAGTGGTCAGATGACTGGGGCAATGTCCACAAGAAACAGCCCCTAGCTATTGATTACAAGCATGATCTGTCAGGCACTCCTGTTGCTGTTAAGGTCACTGTCTGATGGCTAAGTTTACTGTAAAAGCTGACTTTGTGGACAAGTCAAAGCTTATCAATGGCAGAGTTAAAAAGGCTATGAGAGGGGCTATGCTAGATGTCATCTTAGATGCTAAAAGGGTAGCCTCCAAGTCAGCACCTCATGACAGTGGTTTCTTAGAAAAGACAGCACAGCATGAGATACATGTAGCAAGTGGATATATAGAGGGTTCTGTAGGGTTCTCTGCTGTCCATAATGGCTTTAACTATGCTGAGTGGACTCATGATAAGTCTTACAAGTTAGGTTCTAAGTCCAAAAAGAAAAAGGGAGGCAAGTCTAAATTTGGGGGAGGTACAGTTCCAGTAGGTAAGGGCTATTTAGAGAATACACTCTCAATGAATAGGTCAGGCTACATGGACTACCTTGAGGAAAAATATAGACAGGCTTTGAGTTAGGGGGAAGCTCATGAGTATCACTGATATTGTAGACTTTCTCAAGCTATTGGGGTTTTCTGATGAGATTTACCCTCTAGCTTTCCCTGCCACTTCTCCTGACAGAGCAATGATGGTAGAGGTTGGGGATGGTGTACTGCCTAAGGGAGTTTTATCAGATTTTGTACTTACTATTACAACAAGAGACATCCATCCTAGTGAAGCTGAGCAGTTAGCTAATGAGGCACTTATGAGACTGCATGGTGTTACTAATGTTTCCATTGGTGATGCTTACATTGTCCAAGTGATGGCGCAGTCTATGATGCCTAGCTCTCTAGGTAAAGATGAAGAAAATAGATATTTTTATTCCATTGATTTTAGAGTCCTAGTTTAAAAACTTAGGGCTTTTTTTAATGGGGAAATTTAAGGGGGAAATAACAATGACAGTAGCTAAAAAGGTGGCAGGTGTAGATGTCCTGTTAAAAATCAAGAAAGCTGATGGTACTACACTTATTCTAGGTGGACAAACAGGAGCAACCCTAAACAGGGAAGCTGAGACTATTGAGGTTACAGATAAGACAGCAGGAGGTTGGGCATCCAGCTTGCCTGGTATTAAATCATGGTCTATTGATGCTGATGGCTTTGTAGTGCTTGGTGATGTAGCTTTAGAGGCTATTGAGGATGCCTTCAATGATAGGGTAGCAGTAGATGCAGAGATCAGGGTAGGTGCTACTGATGATCTTGATGGAGTAACTTACAGTGGTACTGGGTACATTGTTGACCTGCCTTTAGAGTTTGCTCAAGATGATGCTGTAACTTACTCTCTGTCTATTGAAGGTGCTTCACCTTTAGTAAGGACTAAGGGTGCTGTTACAGAATCTACTCAATCTGCTTAATATCACTTTAAAACAGAATATGTAGTTAGACATATAGGGGAGTAGGGCGGATGCCTTGCTCCTCATTATTTTATTTTAGGGGGAAATAGGATGGCTATTAAAACAGTAGATGTAATGTTAGATAAAGAGAGGAAACTTGCTTTTCCTTTAATGGCACTAATCAGGTTAAAGAAAGAGCATGGCATTGTGATGGCTGACTTAAAAGATAAAGAGAAAGCCTCTGATGTTGAGGTAATTCTTGCAATCATTTGGGCAGGTCTTATCCATGAGGAGCCTGATCTAAGCTATGAGGAAGTGGGCTACATGATTGACCTTAGTGAGTTGCCTGCTATTTCAGAGAAACTATCTGAGGTATTTGGGAGCTTAAATGAAAAAAACTTACCAAAGTAAGTCTAGCTAATCTGACTATAGAGAACATCTATAAGTATGGCTATGGCTTACTTAAACTAGATCAGCAGACTCTCTACTCTATGGATGCCTTTGAGTTTCTTGAGAGGGTAGAGGGTAATCTGCTTTGGCATGAGTATCAGTTAGATGAGCTGCTAAATAATCAGGCATGGTTTACAGCAAACTTGATGATGTCATCAGGAAACATGAAGAAGTCTACTGATGCATTGAAGCTCAAGAAAGGTCTTTACAAGTCACTTGAGGATGTAGAAGAAGAAAGCAAGCCTAAAGTTACTGTTAAGAAAGACTATGAGGAGGAAAAGACTAAGCTGTTAGGTAGGTTTGGTCTTGATGAGTCTCAATTAAATACCTAGAAATCTTGAGAGCTGTTGCTTGGAGAATAAACCCTCTGACGCAATGGCTCTCTTTTTTATATCAAAAAAAGGTAGGTGGTAAAGATGGCAAGTGTTGGAGAGTTAACAGCTAGAATAACCTTAGGTGGCATGGATGCTGTAGAGAGGCAGCTCAAGAACTTTAGCTCTGCTATGGACAAAGCTTCCCAAAAAGCAGGTGATGTGGGAAGGACTCTCAGAGAAGCAGGTGAGGGCTTCAATGAGTTAGGGGAAAACATTGCTCCTTTATCAGCAGGGTTGGCTGCTGTAGGTGGTGCATCTCTAGTAGCCTCAGATAATATCAATCAGGCAATGGCTAACTTTCAAACTAAGTTAGGTGCATCAGGCTCTGAACTAGCAAACTATGAGCAGGTACTTGATGCTGTAGCAAGCACAGGAGTAGGCTCTTTTGAAGAGGTTTCAGATGGTATCATAACTGTCTCACAAAATATGAAAGGCTTATCTACAGGTGAATTGACCTCTATGTCTGAGCAGGCAATGCAGTTAGGCAAGGTCATGGGAACTGATGTAGGGGATGTCTCAAAAGTAGCAGGGCAGTTAATGACTCAGTTTGGTGTATCAGGCTCAGAAGCTATGGACTTGATTGCTAAGGGTTATCAGAATGGTATGGATTATGCAGGGGATTACATGGACACTCTGAATGAGTATTCTGTCTACTTCAAGACTCTAGGATTCAGTGGAGAGGACATGTTTAACACTCTTATCTCAGGAGCAAAATCAGGGGCTTTCAACTTAGACAAAGTGGGAGATGCTGTTAAGGAATTTGGTATCAGGTCTAAAGATGGCTCAGAATCATCTAAAGAGGCTTTTAAAGCACTAGGGTTAGATGCTAACAAAATGACTGAGACCTTTGCTAAAGGTGGAGAAGGAGCTAAGAAAGGTTATGCTCAAGTAGTCCAAGCTTTATCAGGTGTTAAAGATCAGGCAGACAGAAATGCCATTGGAGTAGCCTTGTTTGGTACTCAGTATGAGGACATGGAGAAGGATGTTATTGCTTCCACAGGTAGCATTGTAGACCACATGGGCAATGTTAAAGGTGCAAGTGCTGATGTAGCTAAGAATAACAAGACCTTTGCACAGGAAATGCAGGGGGCATGGAATCAGATACAGATTGCCATTAAGCCTGTAGGGGATGTGTTGAGGGGGGCTATTTCTGATGTAATGCCTACTATTGTCTCTGCTATCCAAAACATGTCTAATGCCTTTATGGGGCTGTCTCCTAATATGCAGAAGGTAGTCCTAGCAGTAGGTGCTTTTGTAGCAGTGTTACCTATTATCCTTGCAGGTATTGGAGGTATCTTGTCTGTAATTGGCACAATGGCTACAGGTTGGGGTGCTTTAGCAAAAGGCTTCAGCTTAGTGGCTACAGGTGGTACAAAGCTTGTATCTGCATTCAAGCTGATAGGCACAGCCTTTAGAGCTTTGTCTGCAATCTTTATGGCTAACCCATTCATGCTGATTGTAACAGGCATTGTAGTAGTAGCTGTATTGATTTACAAGTACTGGGATGAAATCTCAGCTTACACTATAGCTGCGTGGAATGCTATCAAAGCATGGTTTGCTCCTTTTTGGGAGTTTTTAAAATCATTGGTAAGTGCTTTTGTGGCTGCCTTTATGGTTTACATTCAGGCTGTAGTTGCTTTTTGGACATCTGTCTGGAATGGCATAAAGACTGTATTTATGGCAATATGGTCAGGACTTTCTGCCTTTTTCTCCTCAATTTGGTCAGGATTGACAGCAGTAGTATCTACTGTATTCAATGCTATCAAAGCAGTAATCCAAACTGCATGGAATGTGATAAAGACTGTGTTCCTAATTGCCATTGGGATTTTAGTTACATTACTAGCTCCTTTATGGAATGCCTTTGCTACTGGGTGGAATGCCTTGGTAGGGATTGTAAAAGCAGTAATGAATAAGGTTAAGTCATGGGTTAAGACAGCAATCACTTTCATAGTCACTGCATGGAAAAACTATGTTAATGCTGTTAAAACTGTGTGGAATGCAATCTATAGCAATGTCATTAAGCCTGTCATCTCAAAGATTAAGAGCATTGTTACCACTTTGATTGCTAAAGTTAAGGGGGTTATGAGTGCTGTTAAGACAGGATTTAAGGTGGCTTGGGATGCTATCTACAATGCTGTAATAAAACCTATTCTCAATTACATTATTAATGGCATTAAAAATCTTATTAGAGCTGCCAAAACTGTAATGTCAGCAGTTAAATCAGCTTTCTCTACAGCTTGGAATGCTATTAAGTCTGTGGTGACAAAGGTTATCTCAGTAATCAAGAATGTAATTCAAGGAATTACTTCTAAGGTGTCCTCAGTAACTGGGAAAGTGAAATCTTTCTTTGTGAATGCCTTCAATTCTGTGAAATCTAAGGTATCCTCAGCTATCTCAAGTGTGAAAAGTAAGATCACTAGCATTTGGGATACAGCAAAGTCAATAGCAGGAAAAATCAAGAGTGGGTTTGGAGACATCTTTAAAGCTATAAAGATTCCTCATTTCTCTCTAGGTGGATGGTCTGTTAAGGACTTACCAAAACTACCTAAGATGTCAGTCAGTTGGCACGCAAAAGGTGGTATCTTGGACAGCTCTACTCTCATTGGTGCAGGTGAGAAAGGTGCTGAGGCAATTGTGCCTTTGTCCTCTCAAAGAAGGATGAAGCCATTTGCTCAAGCAGTGTCTAAGTTTATGCCTGATTCTGCAAAAGGTAACTCTAATACTTCCATTCATGTAGGACAGTTGGTTGTAAGAGAGGAGGCAGATATTCAGAGGATTGCACAAGAGCTGAATAGATTGCAAGACAAAAAGGAGAGAGCTAAAGGTAGGCTCTCCTTTACTTAATCAATAAGCCTGAGGGGTTAATACCCTTTGGGCTTTTTATTTTATAGGGGGAATTTAAATGGCTGAATTTGCAGGAATTTATTTTAATGAGCTGCCTATGCCTAGTTTTGTCAGGGTAATTAATATCAATCACAGTATCTTACCTCCTGTTAGTCAGAACACACTGGCTGTAGGGGGCAGGGCAGGTGTTTATGACTATGGGAACACAGTAGGCAGCAGGGAGATAAGCATAGATGTAGTTATTGTATCTCCTGAGGAGAATGTGTTGCCTAGTCTATTAGAGGAGCTGTCAGCATGGCTCTACTATGATGAAGAAAAAGAGCTGATCTTAGGGGATAACCCTAACAGGTATTACAAGGCTAAGTTTACAGGAGACTCTGACATTAAGGAGTCTTTTCTTTATGGAGAGGGAACACTGACTTTTACCTGTTCTGACCCTTATATCTATGGGCTAGAAAGAGAGTACCTGATACCTGACTCATACAGTGGGGATGTATTGGAGCTAACTAATACAGGAAATGCAGATACTTACCCTCAGCTGAGATTTGAAATGACTGAGGATGTAACTGACTTCTCTATTGTTGCAGGAGAGGACTTTATTGACCTTGGCAGCCCACTAGCTGTAGATGCTGATGCAGATACTAAGGTAGATGCAGGAGGATGGGCATTAAAGGACTACCTCAAGTCACTGAATGGTTGGACAGTGCCTGCATCTCAAAACTATGGAACAATCACAGGCTCTATGGAGGTTTATGGAAATGTTGAAATCAGGCAGGCAGGTCTTGATTATGGCACAGGCAGTGGGTGGCATGGTGCATCTGTAGTAAAACCACTAGCACAATCAGTGACTAACTTTGAGACTCAGTACACTTTTAGGATTGATACTGATGCTACTTACAGATATATAGGCACTGTACAGCTTAGGACAAGTGTAAGCATGAGGGCAGGCTCATCCACTAAGTACAAAGTCAAGAAAACAGGAAAAGTAGGGGAAAAATACAATGTCCTGCAAAAGACAGGTAATGGGTGGTACAAGCTTGAGAATGGATACTATATGCCAGCAGGTTCTAAGTACAGCATCTTTACTGCTGAGACCTACAAAGCTGACAAAATGGGTAGAAATCAGTTTATGCTCAATGATTCTAATGGCTATCCAGTGTTTGTAGCCTCAGTGAGGGATGACACCTCTAAGTCAAGGAGACTTACAGCAGAGGTAAAGCTTATTAATGGTCTCAATGTTGACATCATTTTTAGTAAGACTGTGCCTAGTAAGCATAACAACCTTGATGGCTATTGGTTAATCAAAAGGAATAAAAATGTGTGGTACATCAGCCTCTACAATGAGAATGAGAGTGGAGGATACACTAGGATTTTCTACTACAGGTGGTCTGACAGTAGAGAGCTTTACACAAGACCTGTAGCACAGGCGCAGATTGGTGTGATGGCTTATAACACTAACACTGCTTGTTACATGGCTTGTAAGGACATCAGGGTAAAAACTCTTGATACTCAGGTAAAAGAGGAGCAAGTACCTTTAATTATGAGGGCAGGAGATGTACTAGAGATTGACAATGAAACAGGAGCAATACTAAAAAATGGTCAGCCTTTCTTTGAGTACCTTAACCCTGCTAGCACCTTTATTAAGCTGAGAAAGGGAGAGAATGGACTGATAGTGACTCCTTATAATTCATTCATTAATGGAACAATCACATACACAGAAAGAACACTGTAAGGGGGAAAATGTTAATGGAAATGCAAAATATATATCTGCTTGATTTTGATAAGGTGACAATAGGTGTCCTGTCTAACAGGATGCCTTTTTCTTTGCCTTTTTATGATGATCTACAGGAGAGAGACTTAGATGAGATGACTGATACTCTTACTCTGTCAATCCCTGCTAACCATGAGAAATCTAACCTTGTAGTAGCAGGTAACTACCTTCTGTATCCTAAATATGAAGGAGATTACAGGCTATACAGGATTATTGAGACTACTGAGACCTCTGATACAAATACTTATTATAAAGAGGTCTATGCTGAGGTATCTGCTCAGGATGATTTAATAAAAGGAGTGGTCAGACCTACTACCTTCACATCTGTAACTATTGATAAGGTGCTTGACCATATCTTAGAGGGTATGCCTTGGGAGAAAGGCTCTATTGATGATCTTGGCACACAGGATGTAACTATAGAGGACTATCCAACAAAGCTTGAGGCACTTGTCTCTGTTGTTAAGCAGTATGGTGGTGAGCTTGATTTTGAATATGTCACTAAAGGTACTACCATCATTGCTCAGAGAGTTTCTGTGTATGAGCAGTTAGGGAACAAAACAGGAAAGCCTTTCATGCATGGTAAGGACATTACAGGTGTGGAGAGGATTGAGGACAGGAGTAGCTTAGTTACTGCTCTTATAGGTGTAGGTAAAACTGATGAAAGTGGCACACCTCTTACCTTCAAGGATGCGCCGGGTGTTACCCAATTTATCCCTAAAGGCTACAAGATAACAGGTGATTATGTTTACTCTGAGGAAGCCCTAAAGCTGTACAGCAATGGGGAGCATATCTTTGGAGTATTCAAGGATGATAATGCCACTTCTCCTCAGGAGCTTTTCAGTAATACTGTAGCAGCCTTGCAGGAAAATGATAGACCTAAGCTGACTTATAAGGTGGAGGTAGCTCTGCTTGAGAGGATCGCAGGTTATGAGCATGAGAGGGTAGCACTGGGAGATACAATCTTTGTGCAGGACAAGACAGTACAGCCTGAGCTTTACCTTACAGCTAGAATCAGAAAGCTGAGCAGGTCTCTGACTAATCCCCTTAATGATGCTGTAGAGCTAGGGGATTATCTTGCTGTAGTGCCTCCTGTTAATGCAAGGATCGCACAGCTACAAGCCAAAGTCTCTGCTAAGGAAGAAATTTGGAATAAGGCTGAGGAGATCCCTCAGATGCAGAATACCATCAGCCAGTTACCTACAAAAGATGATTTGTTCTCTACTCAAGCACAGAGGTTAAAAGTGAGATATATCAGAGACTGGATAAATGGCTCAGATGTAGACAGTTCTAACCAATGGGCTGAGCTACAGGTATTTAAGCAAGGTGTCAATATTGCTAAAGGTATCATCCCTACAGGCTCTGCTGCGCTTACTAACCCTGAGTACCTGACTGATGAGATTGCAGACTCTACAGTTCTTGTAGGTACAGCTACAGGCTCACAGTATGTGCTGCTTGATCTTGGCAGTGTTGTTGAGGATGTTGAGTACATCAGAGTGTGGCATTACTTTGGTGATGAAAGGTCTTACAATGGTCATTACACAGATGTTTCTGAGGATGGAGTTAACTGGGTAAGGCTGTATAACTCTGATAGACATGGCACTCATAAAGAATCCTCTGAGGGCTTTATTGTTCCTGTCAATAGCTCTGCTATCATTGCTACTCAAGAAAAGCAGGTCACTCAGGTAGTAACTGCCTTTGAGGAGTTGGATGAGTTTAAGCAGTCTGTAGAGTATGAGTTAGATCAGAAAACACCTTTGACTAAATTCAATGAAACAGTGGACACACTTAACACTGCCATTGCTGATAAGGCTGATTTAGAGTATGTAGGTGGGGAGCTTAAAAACAAGGCTAATATTGCTGAGACATACACTAAGACAGAGGTAGACAATGCTGTAAACTCAAGAGTCTCAAAAACTGATTATGAGACAGATGAGACAGGCAGGGTGCAGAGGTTTACATCTGCTGAGAGTAGAATTAAGCAGGTAGAGGATGAGATTACACTTTCTTTAGAAGGTTCTTCTTATGACAAGCTATCAGAGCTGTTAAAGAGCAATACAGCCAAGATCACTGCTACTGCTGAGGCTTTAGAGTCTAAGGTAGAAGCTACAGAGGTCAAGGATATTGCTAGAAGGACTGGGGCAGACATTGTGAAAATGAGGTATGTCAGGGTTCTTATGAATGGTAACACTACCAATGCAGGCAACCATATTGTAGAGCTGAGAGTTATGCAGGAAGGGGTTAACCTTGCTAAAGGGAAAACACCTACAGCATCCACTACAATGACTAATCCTACTGTCATGACAGATGATAACTACAGCTCCTATAATCCTTATACTTCTATAGGAAATGGTTCACAGTGGGTGCAGATTGATCTAGGTCAAGTCTATGACAATGTTGATTACATTCACCTTTACTTGTATTGGTCTGATCTTAGGTCATACAAGCATGAGGTACAGGTATCAGAGGACTCAGTTAACTGGGTTAGCCTTTTTGATACTGAGAAGAATGGCAATTACTCTTGTACAGATGCAGGCTTTGTAATCCTAGTCAATGAGCAGAGATCAATTAACACAATGGCAACCTCAATCAAGCAGACTGCTGACTCTATCACTACTAAGGTAGAGAAAAATGGTGTCATTTCAGCAATTAACCAATCTCCTGAGCTGATTACTCTTTCAGCTAAAAAGATCAATTTTGATGGGGCTGTATTGGGAAGTACAGCTACTTTCAGTGGAACTGTTAAAGGCGCTGTTATTGAGACTAATCAGACTATTGATAATAAGGTCAATAATGCTAGGTTTGATGGAGGAGAGTTTAGATTTGTCAGGTTTAAAGCAGGTGTTACTGACCCTGACACAGCCAATGTAGACCTCTCTCAAGTTGAATCTTTAGCAAAAGTGTATCAGGATGGTGTTGCTTTCACTGATGGCACTAAAGCTATGGGCTTAGGCTTAGGTCACATTGTAAATGATGGGGAATTACAGCTAATTGCTGATAACATCTATGTTAGTACTGCTACTGGTACTGTGTTTAACAACAAAGTAGAGGTGTGGTCAGACTTAGATGTTTGGGGAGATGTAAAAGCAAAGTCCTTATCCACTGGGTATAGCTCTTTAGCTGTAAATACTGACCTTGATATGAAAAACCATAATTTATCCAATGTTAACCATATCACTATTAATGACCCAGGCTCAGGTGAGGGCATTGAATGGCTGAGTGGTAATGGGTGGAAGATTGTAGAGGCTGATTATGGTATGAATAATACCTCAGGTGATTTACAGTTTGCCACAGGAAGCACACCACAGATGACAGTCACTACAGGTGGAGCAGTGTGGATACAAGGCTCATTTCATGGGAGAAGTACAGGAAATACCTACTTTGTTTCTAATGGTACATCTATCTTTAAGAGTGATGCCTCTGTAGCAGGAAGTGGTATTTATGTCTATGGTGACTCAGCAGGGGGCAGGATTTGGTCAATGGATGTCTATAACAGGACATACTCAAGCTCTCCTAACATGTATATTACTAGCTCAGGTACTTTGGGAAGGTCTACATCTGCTAGTAAGTATAAGCTTGAGATTGAAGAAGTTGACACTTCTGAGCTTGCAGAGAAGGTATTAGACCTAAAGCCTAAGTCATGGTTTGACAAGGTGGGCACTGAGCAATTAGCTGAGTATATCACTGCAAAGGCTAAAGACCCTAATGTAGACATTGACAGCCTTGATGTTCCTTTCTTGGAGAGGCATTATGGCTTAATTGCAGAGGACTTGGTTGAGGCAGGTCTTGGCATGTATGTCCTGTATGGTGAACCTGATGAGCAAGGTCATAGAGAGGTGGAAGGTATTGAGTATGACAGGGTTTGGACTCTATTAATACCTTTAGTCAAACAGCAAAGGGAGCAGATCAGTAAGCTTGAGGCTAGGTTAGATGCATTAGAGGCAGGTCAATAAGACTGTCTCTTTTTCTTTGCCTTTATCTAATTATAGAAGTGAACAAGTAAAAGGGGTGAAGTATGTGGAAATGGAGATCAATACTACTACTATTATTGAGCAGTATCAAAATGAGCTAAAGAAGGTTAACCATGATCTGATGGTATCAAGGGCTGTAATTGCTAAGCTACAGGAAGAAAAAGGACAAGAATCAGCAGAAAAAGCTGAGTAGTACTTTCAATAAGTTATGTCAGTTGGACATAGAAGTAAGGAGGCTATTAGACAGTCATTGTCTGTGGTCTCCTTTTTTATTGTCTTTTACTTACAGACATAGATAGCTGATAGGGAGGGAGGTCTCAAAAGTGTCTTATTTATCTAACTTTTCTGTGTGGATTGTAGGGCTGGTAGGCTCAGTAACTGAGTTTGTATCAGGTCACTATAACAATGCAGTATTTATCTTAGTGGCTATGATGCTGCTGGATGTCATAACTGGGTTGCTCAAGGGAGCTAAAAACAAAAGGCTGAAATCTGCCATTATGCACATGGGGATTATCAAGAAAGCAGGCATGTTGCTTGCTATTGTATTTGCTTCGCTGCTAGACATCTTGGTCAATGATGGTATGCCAGTGTTTAGAACATTGATGACTTGGCTTGCAATTGGTAATGAAGGTCTGTCAATCATTGAGAATTTTACAGCGCTGGGAGTAAAGATTCCTTCACAGATTAAAGACAAGCTTGCTCAAGTAGTGTCTGAAAAGGAAGAGCTACAGAATGAGAAGGACAAGGCTGAGAGTTAATACTCTTGGTCTTTTTTGTGTCTCAAAAACAATAAAGGAGAGGATATAAATGGCTAGTTACATTAAAGATTATGTGAAAGTAAATGAATACACTAGACCTGATTTGAAGCTTTTGGGGGTTAAAGGCATTGTTATTCACTGGACAGCTACACCTAATGCATCAGCTAAGAATGAGAGAAACTATTTCAATGGCACTTGTATTGCTGCTGAAAGGTATGCCTCTGCTCATATCTTTGTAGACAGGAAAGAGGCTAGGCTGATTGTTCCTTTGAATGAAGTTGCTTACCATGCTAATGACAAGCCTTCTAAAATTGCCAAGTTTAAAGCTACAGCATCTTACTACAAGGGTGGTAATGCAAACTTGACTACCATTGGTGTAGAGATGTGTGTAGAGAAAAATGGTACTATCCATGCTGAAACAATTGCTAGGGCTGAGAAGGTTGTAGCTGAGCTGTGCAAACAGTACAAGCTTACTGAAAAGGACATTTACAGGCACTATGACATTACAGGTAAAAACTGTCCTGCACCTTTTGTGTCTGACCCTTCTAAGTTTACTGCCTTCAAAGCAGGTGTTAAAAAGCTGTTAGGCTCTAAGTCTACAAGCTCCAAAACATCTACAGCAAGTAAGGAATCTAATTCCAGTAAAAAGATGGTCATTGTAAAAGCAGCACAGCTTTACACTTACAACTCTGCTGACTGGAATGATAAGGGCAAGATTGTTAAAAAAGGTGAGGCATTCACTATCAAAAAAGAGCTAACTGTTAAGGGTAGTAAGATGTATCAGCTTAAATCAGGGCTATATATTACTGCTAATACAAAGTATGTCTCAGTTAAATAATGGCAAGAAACTGAGAGGAGCTTCATTGCTCCTCCTCTTTTTTATGCTCATTTTATGTATCAGAAACTGTAACAATGTTAGGTATCAGAAACTGATACAATCTTTCATTTAGTGTTACAGAAACTGTTACCTAACATTACTACTTATATATATATATCTTTCTTTATAAGTAATAAGGTTATGTATCAGAAACTGTAACAAAGAATCTTTATATAGCAGAAACACAGGGAGGCTGTCAAAGTCTCTCTTATTTTTTTTGTCTAAGGTGTCACAGTTTAAAACTCCTATCTAATAAGAGAGGTGTAAGGCAGAAACAAAGTAGGAGGAAACAGAATGACAGAAAAATCAATGCCTATTCTCTCAGTGGACTTTAAAAGAGAGTACTCAACTGTATCAGATGGTGTAGAGGAAAGTTTAAGAGTCTGCATTGATGCAGGGGCAATACAGTCAGGGTTAATCAAGGAGCTTGGTGCTAACAGATTTAGTTTGCTGATGGCTATTGTCTCTCACATGGATGCCTCAGGTAAGTGCTTCCCTAGTCAAAGGAAATTAGCTGAGCTGACAGGGCAAAGTCCTACCACTGTAAATAAGAACATCAATGAAATGTTAGAGATCACTTTTGATGGTCAGCACATACTCAGAAGGGAACTGACAGGTGGAGGTAAGAGACAGAAAAGCCTTTATTACATCCATCAGGGCAAAGTCACTAATACAGATATTGTAGGGGAGACTGTAGAGCCTGCTAAGCAGAAAGAAAAAGAGAAAGCATTCAATAGTAGAGATGTGGCTATCTACTGGGGTGATCTGTATAAGGATACCTTTGGTACAGGTTATGTATTCAACTATGGATTTGAGTTAGCTCAGATCAAGAAGAAGCTGCTTCCTAACTTTGATGAGGAAACCCTAAAGGCTGTTATCAGAATTGCTATAACCCAGTATCAGCAAAGGTGGGCATCAGAACAGTACCCACTGCCTACACTTCCAATGCTTACAAGTTGGTTAGCAAATACAGCCTATGGCATCCATAAGCAGGGTGCAGACAAAGCAGAGCAGTTAGACACAAAAATAGAAACAGCTAAGGCTCAAGATGATACAGACAGAGCTATGAGCCTGTTTAACATTTAAGGGGGATTTACAATGACTGGATTAAAACATACTTGCTCATTTGATAAAGAGGTTAGAACCTGTGACTATACTTGCTTTGCTTGTACCTTCATGCATGGTGTAGAAGGTGGCAGAGGGGGCATGTGGGCTACTACAGGTGTACCTAAGAAGTATAGGGGGGCTAGGCTGTCTAATCTCCCTATTGAGGAGGACAACCCTAAGGCATACAAGATCATCAGACAGTATACAGGAAATGTGCTGACTTTTGTACAGGAGAAAAATGCAGGCTTGCTGCTGTACTCAATTCCTACTAATGACAATCCCTTTGGAACAGGTACAGGAAAGACTACCTCTGCTGTCACAGTTTTAAATCACTTTCTAATTGAGAGGTGTAGAAGCTATCTGAAAGGTCAGCAGGGCATGGAAATTAACCCTGCAATCTTTGTAAAGTCAACTGAAATGCAAAACTCTTTCAATGCCATGTTTAGGGGCACAAGAGAGATGCAGGAGGAAGCTAGTAAAAGATATTACTCTCTAAAAAATGCAGTCAAAAAGACTGAGCTTGTAGTACTGGATGATATTGCAACTAGGGGCAGTAGAATCTCTGAGGCTTATGAGGATGAGCTGTATGAGATTTTAGATTATAGGTCTACTAATGGGCTGACTACCATCTTTACAAGCAATGTGAGCCTAGAGGAGCTGTCTAAGTGCTTAGGAGACAGGATAGCCTCAAGGATTGCAGGGATGACAGTAAAACTAGGTTTCACAGGCAAAGATAACAGACTTGACAGCTTATTTAAGTAGGGGGCAGTAATCATGAGCATGATAGAGCATCAGCTAATAAGTAAGGTACTAGAAGAAAACAACTTTCACATAATGAATAAATATAACATCAAGCAGGTGGATTTTTACAATATCCCTGAGGTCTATGAGTTTGTACAGAGCTATGTTGCTGAGCATGGGCAGACTCCTGACTATAGGACAGTTGTAGGGCAGTTTGAGAGCTTTAACTACCTGCCTGAGACTGCTGACAGCTTTGCATACTTAGCCAAAGCATTGAAGAACAGCACAGCAAAGAGAGAGGCTGTCATGTTGCTTCAAAAAGAAGCAGGTAAGAAGTTTGATGAGTTACAGGGTGTTGAGTACATTAACTGGATGGCTAATGAGATTAGCAGGATACAGAGCATGGCTAATGCTACAAGCTACTCAGGAGTTAACTATGCTGTTAATGGGGATGAAAGATGGAACACTTATCAGGAGAATAAGGAAAACAGATCATTTAAGTTTATCCCTACTCCATATGACAGCTTGACTAAGTGGTTAGGTGGAGGCTTTGAACTAGGAGATTACATTTTATTACAGGCATACACAAACAGAGGTAAGTCATGGCTAGGCTCTCATATTGGGGTGACAGCTTGGCTTAATAAATTTGGTGTGCTGCATTACTCTCCTGAGCTGTCCAATGTACAGCAGTCACAAAGGAATGACACTCTAATTGGGCACTTTAACAATGCAGCTTTAAAACTAGGAGAGTTAGATGATGAGCAAGCTTACAGATCATATCTTGATAACTTTAAAGACACTAATGAGACTCCTTACATCATTAAGACTATGGAGCATCTACCTGAGGGGCTGTCTATTGATGTTATTGAGGCTGATCTACAGGCTAACCCTGATATTGGCATGGTAATCATTGATGGCTTTAACCTCATGACCCATAAAGGCAAAGATGGGAATAGAAATAATATGTCAAATACAAGCAGACAGCTTAGGCAGGTCTTTGGCAGACATCAGGTAGCAGGTCTAGTAATCCATCAGACTCCTACAAGTGCTGAGAAGGATAACAAAGAGGATGATGAGACTGGGGCTAGAATGGTTAAGCCTCCTGAGATACATCAGTACTCAGAGACTATTGCAGTTATTCAAGATGCCTGTACTATCCTCAGCTATGACCAAAGAGATGGGGTAGGTAAAATATTGCTGAGTAAGGCAAGGACTCCTCATGTCAACAAAGAGCTAACTTTACATTGCGATTTTAACCATGGGTATATCAAGGAGGCTACAGCCATTGACTATATCTAATTTAGTTATGCCTACAGAGTTACAGTATACTGTCAATCATGAAATTGGCTTACAGATAAAGAGGAATCTAGGAAGGGGAATACACATGTCATATCAGGTTTACAATAGCAGTTTAGTAGGGAGAAGGGTTTTGGTTAAGGAGGACAGCAGTTTAGCATCAGTAGTACAGGATGGCTCACAGGTTGCTGTGCCTTTCCTTGCTGTCAGAAAAGATCAAGAGCCTAACCTTGTAACAGTGGTTAAGTTTGATGATGTTGTCATCTTGGGGGAGGTGCAGTCTTAATGGCTGTAATGATTCATGAGCAGGAGTTAGAGGTTGATATAGCTGAGGAGCTTGAGCCTTACCTTGATGCCTTCCCTAAGTATAAAGTAAGGGGTAACAAGCTACAGGCCTGCTCTCCTTTCAGGGAAGAAAATACTCCTTCTTTCGCAGTTAATATGGAGGATGGCACATGGATTGATTCAGGTGCTTATGATGAGGATTGGAGAAAGGGTAACTTTATCAAGTTGCTCTCTTTCCTTATGGGTGTCACTTATGATGAGGCTAGAGATTACTTGCTTGAGAAGTACAGGACAATCTACTCTGACATGGATAGTTTCAAGCTAGACATATGGCTGCCTGAGATAGATGCACCTTACAGGACTGTCTCTAAAGAGGAGTTAGAGCCTTTCATGTATAGAAACCCTTACCTCACTAACAGGGGCATTACAGAGAAGGTACAGAGGGCATTTAAGATAGGTTATGACAGAGATAAGCAGGCTATTGTTTTCTGTTGGTTTGATAAACATGGAGAGATCATTAACCTGAAATTTAGGTCAATCAGAGATAAAAGGTTTTGGTACTTGGAGGATGGTCAAAAGATCAAGCAGCACATCTTTGGATTACACTTCATTTTCAAGCTCAAGCTCAAGAGAGTCTTTGCTGTAGAGTCAGAGACAGATGCATTGTACCTGTGGAGTCATGGGATACCTGCCATAGCATTTGGCTCAGCCAGTATGTCAAAACAGCAGGAGAAGCTACTCCTTAACTCACCTATAGAGGAGCTTGTTATAGCCACTGATAATGATAATGCAGGCTACAGGTTTAGAAAGGACTTGGAGAAAAGGTTAATGGGCAAGTTAGACCTCAGTTTAATGCCCATCCCTTATGGTTTGAAAGATGTAAATGATATAGCACCAAACAGACTAAAAGAGGCTACAGAGAAGGTAGAGAGGTTATCTCCTTCCTTTCTGTAAGCCTCCTTTTTTTGTTAATTGATAGGTCTATTTAACCATTTTGAAAGACCTAAAAAAGTGTGAGAGATTGGTATATCCCTTGGGGCTGTAGGTTCTGAGGTCTATTGCTATACATTTTTAAACAGAAAAAAGAACAGTTGTTCTGAAATTAAGTATGGACAGGCAATTACAGTATAGTGTATTATAACTAAGTACTTAGGTGATTACAGTATAGTGTCAATGTCTAACACAGTTATGAGATAGGGTAATATATGAAAATAGAATACAGTTTACTTTTATGCAGAAAGCCTCCTTTTAACAGAGGTCTAGTTTCTTATTGTCTTTTTGCTTACAGTATACTGTCTTGCTAAGAAACTGGGTTTCTAGGAGGTTTATTTTTTTATGCCCTTTTTGATTACAGAATACTGTAACTGCTCTCAAGTAACTACAAAAAACTGAAAGAGGTCATTATTTATGAAATCATTAGAAAACACTCAACTTACTAACCCTGAGATTAACGCATTAGCAATGGAGTACAAAGCTACAAGAGATGAGGCAGTATTTAATAAGCTCATGTCAGCAGTTAAAGACTTGGCAGAGCATCTAGCATACAAATTCTATAACAACTCAAGAGGCTTGAATGTTCCTGAGGATGACTTTGTACAAGAGGCTTACCTTGCTGTCTACTCATCTATTGATAGCTATGATGTAGAAAAAGGGAGCTATTTTACAGCCCACTTAAAAAGATGTGTTGAATGGAAAATACAAGACAATATCATTAAGGCTAACCAAAGAAAGTCTCAGCAATTTAACAGACAAGCTTTGTCACTGGATGCCTCTATAAATAGTGGAACAGATTCTTTCCTTTCTGCTGTAGAGCATCAGTACGCTACAGATACAGAGGAAGTCTTTAACACTGCTGTAGAGAATGTAGAGAGCAATGATACTCCTGATGTATTTTCACTTGCTAAAGAGCTTATTACTGACTTTTCTCAGGATGCCTCAGAGGATGATAAGACCATCATTGAGACTACTTTCTCTGTGATCTTAACAGCATCACATGAGTCAGGAGACATCAAAAGAAAAATCACTAAGGCTCTAACAGATACTCTAGGTGTAGCTCCTGCCACTGCTAGAAAAAAAGAAAAGCAGAGCATTTGCTAGATTTGAAGCTTTTGCATCTGAGAGAAACTTTGAAATCAGTCTGTCACAGTTTTAAGGTGACAGTCTAATTATAGAAGTGAGAGAGGGGGAGCAGTAAGCTCCTCAGCCTCCTACTTACTTACTTAATTACTTAGCTAAGAAAAAAGTGTATAAACTTTTACATGTTCTCACATGGAATAGTCTAGCACAGTGTGGCAAGTATTAGCAATAGTGGATTACAGTTTTTTGTGTAATTCTTTTTTAGTTACTTTATTTTTTGTATTACAGTATTACATATAGTAGAGAATACCTGATACAGAAAATTATTAATTTTTTATCCTAGTAGCTCAGTGGATAGAGCATCTGCCTCCTAAGCAGAGGGTCACAGGTTCGAGTCCTGTCTAGGATGCCATATAGGGTTAGTGTAATTGGTAGCACACCAGTCTCCAAAACTGGGAGAGCAGGTTCAAGTCCTGTGCCCTGTGCCAAAAGACAAAAAGCTTTACTTACAGCCTGTACAAGTAGAGAGCTGTCATGCACTGAGGTAACAAGTTAGAGTGCCTGAGATGGCTCAGCTCTCAGGATTTAAAGCTTTTTTTTGTATCATGGAAGGTTTATTACAGGTTCAAGTCCTGTACCTTCCTAGCTTAATTATGGATACCCACTCACAAAATATAATAGCTCATAGGGCTAACAGGGGGAAAAGGGTATGTCAGTAATTACAGCTAGAGGAGATCAGGCAAAAGAAAATGCCAATAAGGGGAAGGTAGATACTAAAAAAATCTATCTAAGGCTTAAAGACAATCAGGCTCATAAAGTTAGGGTACTGGGTGTCAAGGATTATGTAGAGTACAATGCAGCAGGTGATTATAACCTTGGTATTTATAATCAGCCAGTAGCAGAAAGCTCTCCATTGCTTGTGGCACATGCAAAGGGTGGAGAGAAGTTTAATAGTCTCTACAAGAAACAAAGGTATGCTTTTGTCTTTGGTTCTATTGAAACAGGTGAGCTAGTAGCTATTGATGTTTCTAAGAATCAGGCAAAGACTCTCATCTCAGGAATTGAGGAGTATGCAGAGAACATTGAGGAGATTGCTTTTAACCTCAAGAGGACAGGTGCTGACACATCTACAAGCTATGGTCTAAATCCTATCTTGAAGATGAAGCCTGAGGATAAAGTCAATTTTGACAAGTTTAATGGTGTCACTGTTGAGCCTGAGTTCTTTGATGACATTCTACAGCCTAAGGATGATAAGTTCTTAGCTAAGCTGTTGAGTGAAGCAGGCTTTGATGTAGCAACTCACTTACCTCACATCCAGTTAGATGAGGAAGAAGCAGGACAAAAAGAGCCTGACACTTCATCTGAAAAGATTGAGGATACTGAGGAGAGCATTTTAGACAATATCTAAGAAACTGAGGGGAGCTTAGGCTCCTCCTTTTTTCTGTATTAGGGAGGCTGAGTAAATGAGACAATACACTCTAAGTCAGATTGTAGAGAGAATGGAAAGGATGCTTTTACCTAAGGGGGCAGTATTCTGTCAGGACAGCACAGGAGATAAGATGATCTATGATGGAGATTCTTTAAGGTGGCTCACAGTAAATAACTACATTTCAGCAACTGTGTCTATCACAGAGGAGGCAGTCAAGGATACTTTCACCTTGCTGACAGCACAGAAAAAGAAATTAACATTTGTTGAAGCACTGCCCTATATTGCAGAGGGCAAAAGGGTCACTATTGACATGGAGCATAAGCAGTACACTGTTGACAGCTTATCAGAGCTTGAGGATGTCATTGAGTGCCATGAGTTCCTAGTAGAGCTGTATGAGAGTGCTGTCTACTATGTGGAAGAAGATGAGGCAGCAAAGATCAGCACAGTGACTGCAAAGACCTTATCAGAGGGAGATGTCTATAACATCCACCATCTTTACCATTTTGTTAAAAAGCCAGTATCAGAAATTGCTGTAGAAAAGGGAGTATCTGAGAGGATGGTTTATTACATTTTAGAGGGTAAAAGGTGGGATTTTGTATACAGGAAGTTTCACAGTGACTACTGCATTGTAAAGGATGATTATATCTCATGAGTTATATTGGACAGAAAGCAAACAGCAGGGCTGTATGGCAGATCAAGCCAGTGACTAAGGTGAAAGACAGTAAGAAGAAGTATGACAGGAAGAAGGACAAGCAGAAGCTTAAAAAGGAGCTGCATGTCTGATGTGGGTTGAGCTGATAGGTGTCCTGCTGGACATTATACTGTCTGCCTTCACTTGGGGCAAAAGCAAGGGAGCTAAAAAATAGCTCTCTTTTTTTATGGCTACAGGTTAATAACACATATGTCACAGTTTGTCAACAGTTTTCTAATTATAGAGATGACTACTAATAAGGGGGAGTTTACAATGTCTGTCATTAACAGAAAGGGAGCAGACAAGCTCAGGGCTGAGGTCTTGGGTATTGATACTGCTACAAAAGGGGAGAAAATGGCTAGGAGTCTGTTGGATGACTTTAACCAATTCCACAGCCTTAACAGGGTAAAGGAAGATAAAGAGATTGAGATGCTGCTAGTACAGCAGAGACTCAAAGAAATTGAGATGATTGATGCTGAGCCTACTTATCCTAAGGACAAAGTAAAGTTTAATCCATCAGGAGCAAGTAAGACCATCTATGACCTGTATCTAAAAGGTAAGAAGGTTGAGGAGAAAGAGGAGAGATACCCTTACCATCAAAGGTGGACAAGGAATAGTACAGCCATTCATGGTGCTACTCAGAGAGACCTGCTGTACATGGAGAAGGTGCTGCCTAACCCTTCATTCACTGTTGAGAGGACTGAGGAGGGCTTACCTGCATGGGAGGACAATATCTTACAGTGGAAAGAGCTTGAGCATGAAGGTGTGAGCTTTATCCTTAATGGTAAGATGGATGGCATTCTAGTCTACAAAGATGGTACAAGGGTAGGCTTTGAGTTTAAAACTAAGTCTAATAGTATTGGTCAGGTAGGCTACTACAAGATGAGGGAAGTCATTGACAGCCATATCAAGCAATGTATCTCTTATTATCTGCTGTTTGGTATCAGGGATTACATTGTAATGTATGAGGGTGTAGCTAAAGATCAGTGGAGCAAGGGTGCTGAGGCAAAGCCAGACATCAGAACATTTCACCTTTATATCACAGATGAGATGGCAGAGGAAATCCTAGACAAGTTTGCTACTGTCACTAAGCATGTAGAGGATGGTATTGAGCCTGCTGATAAGGAACTATCTTTCTTCTCAGGCTACAAGTACCTCTTAGAGGCTACAGAGGTATGATAATCATTGCTTTTGACCTTTCCTTGTCTAATACAGGCTATGCTGTAGGAGAGGTCAAGGGCAGGTCTCTAAAGCTTATAGAGATCGGCTCTATAGGTACTAAGAGGTTTGCTAAAAGAAGTACAGGCTTTAGACTGAATTACATAGCTAAGGAGATCAGAGAGCTGTACAAAAAATATGAGATTGACAAAGTAGTAAAGGAGAGAAGTTTCTCTAATGCTAGGATTGTAGCTACACAGCAGATATACAAAGTTAATGGAGTGTTTGAGCTTATGACTCACATTGCTAACCATGATGACTTCTCTGAGATCACTCCTCCATCCATTAAAAAGCAACTTACTGGGAATGGGAAAGCCTCTAAGGATGAGGTAGCTACTTCAGTTTTGAAACAGTTTAGAGACATAATGGGTGATACTACAGTTAAGTTTAAGAACAATGATGAGTCTGATGCTGTAGCTGTACTAATTGCATATTGTAAACAAGAGGGGCTTATTGATTAGCTCCTCTCTTTTTTTGCCTGTCACACTTAACAGGTATGCCTCTAATTAAGAAGTGAAAACAATTACAGGAGGTCATATAAATGACACAAAAAGTACAGCTAACAACAAAGCAAGCAAAGGCAATGGATTCCATTAAAAATGAGTTAGGAGATAAATACAGCAATGTGTTTAGAGACATCTCCACAGTCATTGATTACAAGATTAATGGGATGGGTTTTACGCAGAACAGAGTAGAGGCTAACACTCTCAGTGATGCAGATTTTGTCTTAGCTCTAACTGTTGGTTATGAGGTTAAGAAAACTGCTGAGGAGATTGTAGAGGACATTATGGAAAGTGCTTGGAATGCAGAAATTGAGCCTAAAAACCCAATGCTAGACACTGCCTCATATAACCATGGGGTAAGGAGAGGTATATTAGACTTAAAGAATGCAGGCATTAAGTTTACTCTTAAAGATGAATAAGCAAAAGAAGGCAGGGCTAAAAGCTCTGTCTCTTTTTTTTTGTGCTGTCACACTTCCTGATAGCCCTTCTAATTATAGAGGTGAAAAGACAAAGGAGGACATTAAATGTCAAAACTAACAGTATTCACAGGTAGCATGTTTGCAGGTAAGTCAACTGCTCTAGTAGAGGCAGGTAAGAAGGAAGCTGAGGCAGGCAAGACAGTCCTTTTTATTAAGCCCTCTGTAGACAGCAGGTACTCAGATGATGAGATTGTTACTCATAATGGGGAAGCAGTAAAAGCCTTGGTGATTAATCCTGACACACAGGTAAACTTGCAGGACTTTCTTGTAATAATGGGGGCAGATGTTTTGCTGTTTGATGAGGCGCAGTTCTTTGAGGATGACCTAGTAGAGATGGTCACTGCTCATGCGGAAGAAGATGGCAAGACAATCTATGTAGCAGGGCTTAACACTGATTACAAGTTACAGCCTTTTGAGACCACAGCTAAGCTGATTGCTGTTGCAGATGAGGTAAAAGTACTTACTGCTGAGTGTGCTGACTGTGGAAAGCAGGAGGCTACTATAACTGTAAAAACATCAGGCTCTGATAACAGGATTGAGTTAGGCAGTGAAAACATCTATAAGCCAGTCTGCCCTGAATGTTACCAAATTTCACTCTCTACTGAAGGAGGTGACAAGTAATGAGTAAAGTTATTGCCCAGTCTCAAAAACATGTATCAAAAGCTGTAGGTGTATTTAGTCAGGCTGTCAATGAGGTGGAAAAAGCACAGACTGTCCTACAAGAAGGGATCAAGGCTGACAGTGCTAAAGTGCTTAGCATTAAATCACAGATTAGCAAGCTTGAGCAGGATATTGAAAAGACTGAGAAGTCTAAAGAGGCTAAAGGTGCTGAGTTTAAAAAGAATCAGGACTTACTAGCCAATCTAAAGCAGTTTACTGAGGGTAAGTAATACCCTTGCAGGGGAGAGGGAGGAAATGTCAGTGATTGTAGTAGGTGGGATGATTGGTCTGGGCAAAAGCTCAGTTTCCAAGGTTCTAGGTGAAGCCCTAGACAGTGAGGTGTTTTATGAGTCTGTAGATGATAACCCTATTCTACCACTGTTTTATACAGCATCAGATGAGGAGATACAGGCTAAAAGGTATCCCTTCTTGTTACAGCTTCATTTCTTAGATACAAGGTTTAAGAGTATCAAGGAAGCTCTAGGCAATAACAAGAATGTACTAGACAGATCAATCTATGAGGATTGGTACTTTGCCAAGGTCAATAAGGATTTAGGCAGAATCTCAGACCTTGAGTTTCAAGTGTATGAAAACCTGCTTAACAATATGATGGAGGAGCTAGATGAGCTGCCTAAGAAGGCTCCTGATTTAATGGTCTACTTAAAAGCCTCTTTTGAGACTGTCCTGTACAGGATTGGACTCAGGGGCAGGGATTTTGAACAGGATACTAGCCTTATTGATTACTATAGAACCCTTTGGGAGGGCTATGATGATTGGCTGTTTAATCACTACAAGGCATCACAGGTGCTTATTGTAGATATGGACAAGCTTGATGTAGTCAATAACCCTGAGGATGCAGAACAAGTAGTACAGGAAGTCAAACAAAAATTAAATGGAATGGGGATTAAATAATATGACAGTATTAGCATTTTTCAACTTACTTCAACTTATTGGGGGCTTTATCTTAGCAGTAGGATACCTACCTCAGATTTTCAAGATTATCAAAACAAAATCAGTACATGACTTTAGCAGGCTGTATCTTGGTGGTATCTTTGTAGGTATTGTATTCATGGAAATTTATGCAGTGTACATGTTCTTTGTAATGCATACAGCAGGTGCTTTCTTTATCACTAACACTATCTCTACTATCTTATCAGGTACTGAGTGTTTCCTAGTGTTCTACTTCTACAATAAGTACAAGAGGACATCTAAGTAATGAAAGACTTTACAACTATGGGCTGCCTAGCAATCATTTTGGTTGGTTTGCTTGTAGCAGTGGGTATAGGTGTCAACTTTTTGCTGATGCCTTTCCTGCTAATGATTGCTCTAGGGGCTTTTGGAATCCATTTCTCTTACCTGATATGTATTGCATTATGGATAGTAGTAACAGTATTGCTAAGGAAGCTATTGCCAAGCAGAAAAGCTGAATAGTGTCACACTTTTAACAGACCTCTCTAACTAAGGGTTGAAAAGTTGGGGAGGTTTTTTCTATGGAATTTTTTAAAGGGGTGTCTTTTGAAACAGACACTAAAGGTGATGCCTTAGCTAGAGTGTCAGAGGCACAGAAAAAGAAAGAGCTGAAAAACTATGAGCCTACATGGGAAGAAGTTTGGCTAACTGGATACCCTTCTACTACAGGTAAGCACAAGAAGGGTATCTTTCAGACTAAGATTACTCCTAAGGATAAAGATAGGCTGCTTGATGTAAAGACTGCCATTGAGGCAGGTCAGTTAGGTATGGGTGTTGAAAGTCTCAAAAAGTTCTCAAAAGCCCATGCGCTGAATTTATACAAGCAATTAGCTGAGGCTAGAAAAGCTGAGATTATCAAGGGTTACTTAGCTAATATGCCTGAGAATTATCATACTGTTAATACTCATGCAGGCATGGACTGGGTACTCAGGTTATTTGAGGATTCTTATGCTTTAGGTGCTGAGGTTGCCTTAGATACAGAGACTACAGGAGTTGAGTGGTGGGATAGAACAGTAGGGCTTTCCCTTACTTTTGAGTTTGGTGATGTAGAGGAAAACTTTTATATCCCTTATGGACATACCTCAGATCATGAGCAGCTAACTAGGGGCTATGTTATGAAGAAGCTCAAGCCTCACCTAGAAAGAAAAGGCACAAAGCTTGTACTGCATAACAGTAAATTTGATAGCCATATGCTTTTAAAGGATGGCATCACAATAAGGCATAACATTTACTTTGATACCATGATTGCTCACTCTGTACTGAATGAGAATGATGAGAAAGGTCTCAAAGCTATTGCTACAAAGTATGGCAGATTCTTTGGCTTTGAGGACAAATCTCTTAGCTTTGGGGAGTTGTTCTCTAATAAGCCTGAGGCATTCTATTCAAATGAAAACATGGAGCTGTGTACTTACTATGCTTGTAAGGATACTCATTTATGTCTAAAGCTGTACAAGTGGCAGTTAAGCATGATGGAGAAACAGCCTAAGCTGTATGATGTGTACTTTAATTATGAGCAACCTCTTACACCTGCTGTATTGGCAATGGAGGAGACAGGCTTTGAGATTGATTTTTCTTTTGCTGAGATGTACAAAGCAGAGCTACAGGCTGAGGTATTTGATCTTGCGAAGAAAATTATAAAGAGGTTTGGGGGTATTAACCTTAACTCTCCTGCCCAGTTATCTGCGCTGCTGTATGATGAGTTGAAACTTCCTGACATCTCAGGTAAAAGGAAAGCTGATGCTAAGACACTTCAAAAGCTTGTTAAGCATGAGCCTGATCTAAAGCTGATTTTAGAATACAGAGACCTTAACAAATTGCTCTCTACTTATGTAGAGCCACTGCCTGAGAAGGTTAATAAGAATACAGGTAAACTGCATTCAAGCTTTAATCAGTCAGCTACTGTTACATCAAGGTTTGCAAGTAAAGACCCTAACCTACAAAACCTGCCTCCAAAGGCTAGAAAGCTGATAGTAGCTCCTAAGGGTTATCTGATCTTTGGTATTGACTACTCTCAGATTGAGCCAAGGACATTAGCACACATGTCAGGAGATGCAGGGTTACAGTATCCATACTTGAATAACATTGATCTGTATGCTTCCCTAGCTTCCAAGATATTTAAACTGCCTTATGAGGCTTGTCTTGAGGCTGATGGAGAGACCTATAAGAAAGCAGGCCTGCCTAAGCATCCAAGAAAAATGATGAAGGTAGGACTCTTAGCTGTAATGTATGGAATCACAGTTCCTAGTCTTGCAGAATCACTGGGTATCAGTGTACCTGAGGCTCAGAAGTTTATGGATGACTTCTACAGCACATACCCTGAAATGACTGCATGGATGGCTAAACAGGTAGCACATGCTGATGAGACAGGTTATGTAGAGACAATGCAAGGCAGAAAGAGAAGGTTTATAGGGCACACAGTCATTGCTAAACAGTACCACGCATTACATGCAAAGGTTGTAAATATCTTAGGCAGAGAACCAGGGAACATATGGCAAGAACCACTACCTAGAAACCTCAAAAAACAGTACTGGGAAGTCAACAAAGATTATCAAAGGGTAGCTAGGATGTCTGTAAATGCCATCATCCAAGGTAGTGCTGCTTTGATGCTTAAAAAGGCAATGATTGAGGTCAATGCTCACTTAGAAAGAAAAGGAGCAGAGTGGAGAATGATGGCTACTATTCATGATGAGCTGTTATTTCTTATCCCTGAGACAGTTACTCCTGAGGAGATCATTGAGATAGAAAACATCATGAAAGGTGTAGTTAAGCTTGATGTACCTTTGAAAGTTGATACAGAGGTAATGGTTAGATGGGGAGAAGGCATTCCTTTTGCTGAATGGGTAGAAAAAGGCTGCGGCAGAAAACCTTTTGAGGAGGCAGCCTAATTTTGAGAGAGACCATTATAGAGCTGATTGGCAGGAGGAGAAGGCAGCTACTTGTCCACTCCTTCCTGTATTATCAGTTAAATGAAAACATCATAGCAGATTACACTTTTGATCTGTGGAGTAAGGAGCTTGTACAGCTACAAGAAAAATACCCTGAGGAGTCTAAGAAGGCTGTCTACTATACTGAGTTTACTAAGTTTGATGGTAGCTCAGGCTATGACTTACCTTACAGCCTTCCTGAGATACAAAACACAGGATACAAGCTACTTGAGTACCACAAAAGGGGCAGAGATTAACTTCTCTGCTCTTTTCTCTTTGTCACACCTTACCAAAGTCTTTCTAATTAAGAAGTGTAAATAAAATAATCTAGGGGGTACTGCTGTGAAGTTTACAGAGAAACAATTAGAATCCATTCATGATGAGTCAGGTTTTTACAAAGAGGAAGGCAATGAGGACAGTTGGGTAGATGTGGAGCAGGTTGAGCAAGATGATTGGGCAGATGAAGGTAAATATTCTTATTGTCAAATTATTTTCAAATATGAAGGTAAACACTATGCCTTTGCTGTCACAAGATCAGGAAGCTATTTCTCCTACTATGAATATGAATATGACACAGATGTCACTGAGGTTGAGCAGGTTACTGAGACTGTTGAGATTACTAAATGGGTTGCTGTGGGATGACTATATGAGGGCAGAGATTAATTTCTCTGCTCTTTTTTTATGCTGTCACACTTTTATGCCTCCATCTAATTAAGAGGTGTAAGCAATTAATAAAAGCTATGGAGGCTGATTGTGTGTACACAGTTTTGGACTTTGAAACTACAGGCTTAAATCCTATGACTGAGCAAGTTACTGAGATTGGAGCAGTTAAGCTAGATGCTCACTTTAATGAGGTTGGAAGAATGAATGTAATTGTAAAGCTGAGAAAAGGTCAGAGGCTTACTGATTACATTAAGGAGCTTACTGGGCTGACTGAGGAAAAGTTAGCTAATGGGCTGGATGAGCAGTATGCTCTACAGGCTCTTACTAGCTTTATTGGAAAAGACATTATTATTGCTCAGTTTGCATCCTTTGATTTGAGCTTTCTACCTTTTAGTAATAGTAATGATTTTATCTGTACTAAGTCAATGTTCAAGCTACTCTATCCTGAGAAAAAGTCAGGCTTAAAGCAGATTGTAGCTCATTATGGCATTGATTATAAGAACCATCATCAGGCTATGGCAGATGTTGAGATGACAGTACAGGCTTTCCTTTCCTTAAAGGGAGAATGTGATGCTAGAGGTATCAGTTACATAAATGTAATGACTGAGCCTGAGGATAGACCTTTAAACTTTGTACCAACAAAAGCAGTAGTAATCAAGGGGGCTAACTAGTATGAATTTAGTAGGGAAAGAGTTAAAGCTTTGGGAAATCATGAAAGATGGTAAGCAAGGTGAAGTCTATGAGATCACAGATTGCGCTCTTGTTCAATACATTGGTACTCAGGTAAAGGTAGAGGAAACTCAGGACTACAGAGGTAAGTACAAAACTCTGGTTAAACCTGAGACTAAAGGGTGTAACAGTGATGCCAGTAACATTGTAACAATCTTTGGTTGCATGGGTACAGCTACATGGAGACAGGTTTTAACTGACCCACATAAGAAAATCAGTGTGCATGAGGCTATCAATAGGCTCAATGAAGGTAAAACCATCTATTATAAAAATGGTGACAACTATCAAAAGGTTAGAAGGTATACAAGCTTTTGTTCATTAGGCATTGATGACTTTTCTGATCTGATTATGAGAGCGCAGTTTTATAAGAAGGAGGTTATTTAATGCCTATATCCTCATCAAGATCATCTTTTAGTAGTACTCCTAAGTCAAGTAGTAGCTCTTTTAAGAGCAGTAGCTCAAGCAAAAGCTCAGGAGGATGGTTTGGCTCAAGCAGTAAGAGCAGTAGTAAGTCATCCAGTAGCAGCAGTAAGACCTCTAAGCCTAGCAAGTCTATCAAGCTAAGTAAGTCAAAGGCTGATAAAGCAAAAGCTAAGGCTGAGACAAAGAAGAAGGCTACAGAGTCTAAAAAGTCCACAACTAAAAAGGCTGAGAGTAAGACATCCACTCCTACCCACAGCTCACATAGTTCTCATACTTCAAGCACTGTAAATCACTATCATCATACCAGCAGCTCTGCTATGGACTGGATACCTTTCATGTTTATGGCTGACATGATGGATGATGACAATGAGACTGTAGTAATTGAGGATGGAAAAGTAGTATCAGGACAGACACAGGCTAATAACTCTGTCAGTGGATGGGGAATCTTTAGTACAGTGCTTTTCCTAGCCATTCTAGCTACAGCAGGAGTACTTTTCTTTAAAGGCTTCAAGAAGAAAGCTAAGAAGAAAAGGGGGCTACATTGGTGAGTAGATTAGACACTATGGCTAGGTTTGCTGAGCCTGATGATAAAGAGCCTGAGGTTATTGGGCAGTGCAGGGATTGTTTTGAGGACATTGTAGCAGGTCAGGAAGTTTATGCACATGATGGCTATTTGTACTGTGATGAGACTTGTTTGTTTTCAGACTTAGATATATACAAAATTACAGTAGGGGAGTAATGATAGATGAAAGTAACTTTTATAGGTGATATTGACACTAAGCTAATGGTAAGCAAACTGGATGAGATTGCTGCCTCAACTATAGAAAGAATTGAAAAAGAGCAGGGAGTCAAAATTAATGGCTACAGCCTACATGAGGCTGATCTGCTAGTAAAGGTTAATGTAGAGGGCATGGATGAGCCACAGCTACTGACTGTAGATCATCATGGCATGACAGAGCCTTTCCAGTGGATAGTTGACATGGACAAGGAAACTCAGGTAAACAATCAAGAGGAATCAATGTTTGACCAGTACACAGTGGCTAAGGCTCAAGGTCAGGAGCATGAGTTTGAGGAGATTGAGTCAGCCTATGATGACATCATCCTAGAGCTTGAGAAGTCTGAGACCTATGATGACATGGAGAGAAAAGTGTACTCTGTTATTAATGAGGAGTACAAGGTAGTTAGGGTGTATCAGCAGGGCAACCTAATTCAAGAGATCAAGCTTGTACCTAGAAAGGATGTCCAATGATGGTGTGTGTATGCTTAACAGTCATCCTGTGTACAATGATAATCTGTGACATGGTAGTGAATATAAAGGGTAAAGAAAAGTAAAAGAAAAAGGAGTCAGGTCATATGCCTGCTCCTTTTTTTATTGCAATACTTTTGTTTAAGGCAAAGTCATTTAAGTGAAGTTAAGTTAATTTACTTTAACTTATTCACTGTAGCCTTAACCATGTTATCTCTGTACAATTCCTTTAACTCAATAGGCATCTCTCTAGTTTCTACCCATTCCTTACTGTTCTGCTCATACTTTTCTTTAATATCCTGAGGTAATCTAAATTCTATCAAGTCACTAAGATTAGTCACCTGTAGGGCTACCATGATTGCCAGTAGCTGCACCTTATTGAAACTGATACCTTTACCATTAACAATCTGAGATACAGTACCAATCCTCATACCTGTCATCATTGCTAGGTCTTGCTGAGTTATTCCTCTTTCTTTCAGCAAGTCATCAATTTTTAGAACAATCTCAGCATCCTCTAAAATCTTTGCAGTACCTATGACTACATCATTCATTAGACTATGTGAACCCTCTAATATGGTGCTAACCTTCATCTTTTTCATAACAACCAATGCCTCCACTTTGTATCTATACTGTCATATATTATGTTTATTTATGTCTCAGTTAATTCCAGTTTATCCATGTTACATTATCCTGTAACTGTTACCATCTTACATGATCTGTGTCACAGATGCAAACCCTTTCTCTAATTAAGAAGTGAGACAGGTTAGAAAGTCCACTAAATACAGAGATAGGGGTTGCATGTATGCTAATACAAAAACCAATTAAAATAGCCCTTTTGGGAGAGATCAGGGCAGGAAAGGATACAGTAGCTGAGCTTATGGAAAAGCACATTAAAGCCAATGCAGCTACCTACTTCCTAGCCTTTGCTGATGGTATTCACAAGGTTATCAGAAAGTATTTTCCTGAAGCTTACAAAGAGGGCAAGCCTAGAAAGCATCTACAGCAGATAGGTCAATCATTTAGAGTGCTTAATCCTGACATATGGATTGACACTCTTTTTAATTCCAATATTTTTGATAAAGCAGTGAGGTCTCAGTCTAACATTATCATTACTGATGTAAGGCAGCCTAATGAGGCAATCAGAGCTATGAAAGAAGGCTTTACAGTTGTGAAAGTTACTGCTGCTTTTGATGTAAGGGTAGCTAGGGCAAAGGCTAAGGGAGATACCTTTAACCTTGAGGACTTCTACCATGAGACAGAGTTAGCTATTCAGCAGTGTCCTTATGATGTGTGCATTGATAACTCTTATACCCTTGCTGAGCTTGAGGAAAGAGTTAAAGAGGTTCTTGAGGGGGTTGTCATTAATGAGCAGTAAATTAGAGAGGGCTACTCAAGATCATTACACATTAGCAGAGATTGAAAGAACATTGAAAAATAGAGAGCTGTCCTACTCTTATGCAGAGCAAGGAGACCTTGAAATTATTCACCTCATCATTGACTCAGAGAAGGCTTTAGAGTTAGCGCAACCTACTGAGATACAAAGGATGACTGTAGACCTTGTGTGGAGGCAGGGCTACAACTTAGTTGAGACAGGTAAGATGTTGGGTGTAACTCCTCAGGCTGTTAAGTTTAACTTAGGATTGCTCAAAGTCAAGATACAGAAGGTACTTGATGAGTGGAAAGCTATGGATAAGGGAGGTGAGGTAGCATGATGGCTCTCACTATCCCAGTATCAGCCTACATGTTGCAGTTTACTGACAGAGCAGAGGAATTAGCTAACACAAAGCTAGAGGATGCTCCCTCTGTTGCTAAAAGGAATCAGAAAGTAAATGACATGATTGAGGAATATTACACTCTAACAGGTAAGATGCCTAAGTCTGATGCACTGAGGTTCTTAGCAGATTACATTTTGATTACAGACTTGAAAAACAAGGATGTAGATAAAGTAAGTAATGAGGAGTTTCCTATCCTTTCTGATGTTCAAGTCAAAAGGAGACACAGGAAACAAATGCTCATGAAGGATGAAACCTTAGACTTTCTCAATAACAAGGTTAATAAGCAATTGGACAGCTTATCTAGGACTACAGTTAAGAAAGCTGAGTACTAAAAAATACAGAAGGGGAGTCATTAAAGTGGCTCTCCTTTCTTTTTACAAAGGATGGTTTTATGTTAGTAGCTATAGCAAGTATTTTACCTTTGCTGATGCCTTTTAATGCAGATCAGGGGGAGTGTATCAAGGTTAATGAGATCCCTCCTATCCCTAGTGTAGCAAGGGAAGAATACCTGACAGAGCATGGTATCACACCTATTATAAAGACTGAGGTAAAGGAAAAGGTAGTGTATAAGGAAAGAATAGTTTATGTAGACAGAGACACTAAAGAGACTGTCAAAACTGAGGTTAAGGACATTCCCAAGAAGGAGACTAAGCAGGTCACAAAAGCTGAACCAAAGAAAGAATCACAGCCAGTATCTAATCAGTCTCAAAACTTTGAGTTTACTGCCTACAGCCATGAGCCTAGTGAGGCACAGTCACACAGGTACAATGGCAAGATAGTTACAGCTACAGGCAAGGATGTTACAGACAGCATTTACTATCAGGGGTACAGGATTCTTGCTGTTAACCCTAGTGTCATTCCCTATGGGAGCATCTTGTCTGTAAGTGTAAATGGACAAAGTTTTAAAGGAATAGCTTTGGACACAGGGGGAGCTATCATGTCTAGGTCTAACAGAATTGATCTGATGGTAACTGATACTAATGAGGCTATGGGCTTTGGTGTACAGCAGGGAAGTATTTCATATGTCAGAAAAGGATGGTAGAGCTGAGGCTCTGCCTTTTTTTTTATGTCACAGTTTTGCCCTGCCTGTCTAATGTATTGGGTGAGGAGTTGGTATAGTGTTGATTACTTTAGATGAGTTGATTGCTGAGGAGGCTTTAGTAATTCCTGTAGCTGATACTGTTTTATCCTCTAATGAAATAAAGGAGGGGGCTAGGTTTGAAAGTAGGGGAGGGGTATATACCTTCTACAATAAATACCTAGAGCCTTTGTACATTGGCATTTCTGTGAATGTAGGCAAAAGGGTTATGGAGCATTTTGGTACTCCTAAAGGAAACAAAGACCTATGCCAGTACATTGAAAGAGATGCAGTGTATGTCTCTGTGTTTTATGAGGGTAGAAAGATTTATCAGGAGATTTATGAGAGCTACTTAATCAAGGTTATGAGTCCTAGATTTAATGTAGACAAGACAGGGAGGCAAAAGGTTTAATGGTGCAGCTCAGCATTTTTGATGTAGCAGAAGAAACTGTAAAACAGGCTAAGCAAGTTATTGAGCCTATATATGAGGTAGGTAACAGGGTGAGAATCAGAGCAGCTAAGGAGCTTGAGTCTCCTGATGTTGAGACAGTGGCATACCTTACAGATTACAAGTTTGGTGGGAAAGTTGGCACTATAACCCTCATACAGGTGGGCGCTGCTAGGGTTTCCTATGAGGTAGAGACTTCCCTTGGTAAAGCTTATGTAACAGAGGAAGAACTAGCCTTCATTAGCTGAGATTGACATTTTCCTATATTCCAGTATACTGTTACTGCAAGTATTTTAAAGTAAAGGAAGTTACAATATACATGGAACAGCTAGAGGCTAGACTAGAGACTATGCAGAAATATCATACTGCTGAGGAGCTGAAAGCAAGCCTACCCAAGAACACTACCTCTATGGTAAAAGGATGCTTTAAGGCATTAGCGAATGAGCAGCTAAATGGTGAGTTTTTTCTAGGCGCTTTTGTAGGTAATGTACAGGGTATTAATATAGTAGGCACTAAGAAAGATGCAGGCACTACAGGCATCATGGCAATTTCAAACAAGAGACTTATTTTTATTGGTAAACTGCTATTTAACACTAAGATAGAATCATTGACTTGGAGTAACTTTGATTCTTACTCTGCTCAGAAAGGTATGCTGTTTGGTGAAATCACAGCAATGAGTAGAGGAGGACATAAGCTAGGAGTTACCTCTATTGATAAAAAGGTTTGGCAACAAGGCAAAAAGTTATTAGATGAATTAACTATGTAATACATGTGAGGGAGCAAGAATGCTCTCTCTTTTTTTTATGTAATTTTCCTGAGTGTCACACTTTAAAAGCTCCATCTAATTAAGAGGTGTAAGGCTGATAAAACAAATAGGAGGTCATTTAATATGACAAACACTTACACGCATCTTACTGAGCAGGAGCTAGTGACTGAGGTTGCTGCAAGCTTCAATAACATTATCGCAGTTGTAAAAGCCACTGGGGAGCTTTCTCAGGTTACTGTACCTTTTGTAAAAGTAGCTGTAGGACAGACTTATCAGGAGTTGCTGAAAAAGCATGTATCTAAGTTAATGGATCAGGCAGATGAAGTGAAAAAGAGAGACAACCCTTTACTTACTTTGGCTCTTTCTTTGGAAGTAGACAGACTGGGGGATGAGGTTATTTACTTAGCTGTAGGATTAATTTCCTCAGGTGCTGTAGGATTGGGGGAGTTGATCTAATGGCAGTTACTGTGACAGTGGAAAACATTAGAGACAGCAGGCCTGCTGTAGAAGGTAACACAGGAAAGATCACAACTAAAAACAGCAAAGGGCTGAGGGTTTACCTTGCCTCTCCATTCTTCTCAGATGAGCAGATTGAGGAAGTTAAAAGGCTTGAGCAAGCTTTGACAGCTAACCCTCATGTAGCTGAGGTATTCTCTCCTATGAGGAATCAGATTGAGGAGCTTGAGTTTGGTTCTTTTGAGTGGAGGCAGGCAGTCTTTAAGAATGATGTTGACCACATTGACTGGGCAGATATTGTAGTAGTGGTACATGACTACTTTGAGGATAAAACAGATGCAGGCACAGCATGGGAAATGGGCTACAGCTATGCAAAAGGTAAGCCAGTGTTCTTACTGCAAGAAAAGCAGGGAGTACCTGTAAACCTGATGCTCAGTGAGAGCTGTAAAGCTTACTTTGTCAGCACTGATGAGGTTGCAAAGTATGACTTTTCTAATCCTAAAGAGATCAAGTTTTATGGGGAGGTATTTTGATGAAGCCTAGACTTATTAAAATAGAAGAAGTGGAAAAAGTGGTAAAGACTCAGAAGGTAGTAGGGGTATCAGATCACATAGCTAAAGAGCTTGCTGGAGCACTGCTGACTGGGGAGTATTCAGTAACTGATTGGCAAAGTGTGTATGAATATGGTCAAACTTCTGAAAAAATTGAATTAAATGTAAAAGGGGTATCCCTTACTATTAAGTCCTGAGAAATCAGGGCTTTTTTATGTCTCAAAAGAGTTTCAAAATACTGTAATACAGTTTCATGTTTTGGCAGTTATGGGAGGGGTATATATGTCCTATATAAATGCAGTTAGGAGGTTTGAATATGAGTAACTGTAAAGTAGCTATTATAGGAGATATGCATACTACCCAAGGAAGGACAAGGCTTGAGCAAGCTGAAAATATGCTGTTGAAAAATCCACACAGTATAGAATTAATAACACTTAGAAAAGAAATGACTCCTTATTTTAAAAACACAGTACAAGAACATGACTGGGTAAGTGAGTACTTGGAATACTGTAGAAATGGCATTCAAAGAGTAGACAGATTAGTATTGCTTGCAGATGAGCCATCAGTTTCCTTAGGTTGGATTATTGGTTATGCTTGGGCTTGGGGAAAGCCAATAATTTTAATTGTGCCTAAACCTTTAAAACTGGGTTTGTTTGCTGTTGACAGCATAACTGCCACATTGAAAAGTATTGATGATCTTAAAAAGTATGACTTTAAAGAAATGCCATATATTTATGAGGGTGCAGAGGTATCAGCCCTCTAGTAGGGGAGCTGTTAAGGCTCTCTTTTTATTTTGAAAATTACTTTACAGTATAGTGTATTATATGATAGTGTAATAAGGGAGCAGAATTGCTCTGTTGTTTTTTGTGGGTATGGTTACAGTATAGTGTATTACATTTTGAATAAAGGGAGTTTTGTCATGTTTGGATTCATTAGAGAGAATTGGGATACCATAATTTTCAGCCTTATCCTTTCAGGCATTATAGTGGCAATGGGGGAGTGGCTGTAATGATTAGAACTAACTCAGGAGTATATACAGACACTAGGTATCAGGAGATACTAGCACAGCAGCAGGAGCTTGAAAGGTTGAGCAATAGATCAGTTATGGAGAAGGTATCTGATTACTTTGGGCTTGTGACTGTATCTGACAAAGTATGGTTTTATGGCACACATGTATTTTGTTTGGGAGTGTTAATGTTTATTATGGTGCTAAATGTGCTATAATGAGGCTTGTTTATCTGAAAGGAGATTGATAATCATGGCTAAAAAAGGATACATATTAATGGAGAATGGGGAAAAAATTGAGTTTGATCTGTTCCCTAATGAAGCTCCTAACACAGTAGCTAACTTTGAGAACCTTGCTAACTCAGGTTTTTATGATGGAGTTACTTTCCACAGAGTTATTCCAGGATTTGTAAGCCAAGGTGGCGACCCTACAGGCACAGGTATGGGTGGAAGTGGAAAAACAATCAAGTGTGAGACAGAAGGAAACCCTCACACTCATGAAGCAGGCAGCCTATCTATGGCACATGCAGGAAAAGATACAGGCTCAAGCCAGTTCTTTATTGTACATGAGCCACAACCTCATCTAAATGGTGTGCATACTGTTTTTGGTAAAGTTACATCAGGTTTAGAAACTGCAAGAAACATGCAGAATGGTGACACAATGAAAGAAGTAAAAGTATTTGATGCTGAATAATCTTTAAGGAGAGGGCTTAACTGCTCTCTCTTTTTTTTTGTTACTGTCACAGTTAATAAATGCTCCTCTAACTAAGAATTAAGAATATCTCAGGGAGATGAGCTTTTATGGACATACTGTACAGAGGCAAACCCTATAAATATGAGGATGTGGGGGATTATCACAGATTAACCTCTTTAGAGAAGGAGAATGGCAGGGTTACTGTCTTGGAGTTTACTAAAGATGCTAAGCAGTCACAGGCAGCTATAGAGTCCTTTTCTTCTCAGCTTAGAAAGACCATCATAAGAAATCACTTAACAGGAGCAGAGGTATAATGCTCCTTTTTGTTTTGTCTCAAAAGTGTCTTACAATATATTATATAGTTGAAAAGTTGAATTACAGTATAGTGTATAGTATACTTTCCTTTAGATAATCAGCTATAAGTTACAGATATAACTAATATATTTAGGGGGAAGTATTTTGGCAGCTAAACTAAGAGTTTGGGCATCTTACAGGGTATCTACAGACAGACAAGGAGCAGAGGGAGATGATATTCCTTTGCAAAAATCCCAATGTCATGCCTTTGCTGAGAAAAATGGTTGGGAAATAACAAAAGAACTAACAGAGAAAATCTCAGGATATAAAACAGCTATAGAGGATAGAAATACATTGAAAGTCATAAAACAGGGGGCAGTAGATGGGGAGTTTGACATACTGCTACTCTACCACTCTGACAGACTAGGCAGACAAATGGAGTACAGCCTGTATGTTGCTTCATTATATGAATTAGGTGTACAGGTGTGGACTGTTAAAGAAGGCGAGATCAAGAATCAAGATCACGCAGACTCCTTAATGAATTTTATAAGGTATTGGCAATCTGAGGGTGAAAGTAAAAAGACCTCCATGAGGGTAAGTGATGCTATGAGACAGTTAAATGAAGAAGGGGCTTACCTTGGGGGCACTATTCCCTATGGCTATATGCTTGAGGACACTGGGAAGAAAAGAAACAGTAAGAAAGATAAGACAATAAAGAAATTGGTTGTTAATCCTGATGAGGCTCAGATTGTGAAGATGATCTTTGATATGGTAACTGAAAAGTCATTAGGTGGCGCATTGATTGCTCAGGAGCTTAATAAAATGAAGGTTGCAAAAAGAGGCAAACAGTGGAGGCACAATACTATTACAAGGATGTTAAGAAATCCTATTTATATGGGTTATAAAAGGTATAACACTTCTAAAGAGGTGGGAAATAGAGGAGGCATTAGAAAAGAAGTAAAAAGAGATGACTGGTTATTACAGCCCTTTAACCCTGAGCTAGTTGTTATAAGTAAGGAGCAGTTTAAAGAAGTACAGGGGATCATGGATAAAAGAAATAAATCAGGTGAGGATTCAGTAGATAAAAGCAAGAATACTGAGGTCATTACTGCTCAGAAAAACAGAGTACCTACTCCCTCAAAGTTGTTATTATCAGGTATGGCTGTTTGTGGTTATTGTGGCAAAAAGCTTAAAGCAGACTTTTCAGTAAAGAAAAATAAGAGAAAGGATGGCACAGTAAATCAGTACAGGACTTATAGGTATACTTGTCACAATGCTAAGAATAATCCTGCTGGACACAATCAGAGAGCTTTTGGAGCAGTCACAATAGATCAGCAAGTTGAGGATAAAGTATTGTCTACCATCAGCACAATTAACTTAGATGCTTTTGATGCAGAAAAAGACTCCTTTGACTTTGAGGAGCTTGACTCAAGAAAGATACAGCTAAAAGAGTTAGAGGGGCAGTATGCTGAGGTCAGCAAAGCTCTTATTAATGTAGAGAGCCTTTTTGATGATGTCATGTCAGGTAAGTCCTCAATGAGTTTAGACTTTGTTTCTAAAAAGATGGAGGAGTATGGAAGTAAAAAAATTGAGCTGCTTGGTAAGATTGATGTGCTTAATAAGGAAATACAAGAGGCAGAGGTTAAAAGCACTGACCTTGAAAAGTTAAAGCATCAGTTAGATAACTGGGTAGAGACCTATAGAAACTGCATTAGCCTAGAGCGCAGAAAGACCATGCTGTCTAAAGTAGTGGATGAGGTTGTAATCAGCAAGGAATCTATTGTAATCAGGTTTAACATTACTGTTGAGAAAGCTCTTGAGGGTGCTTATAATCCTGTGAATCAGGGGCGGGTTAATGACCCACTACCCACTGGTACTGGCGGTCCGGGATACACAATCAAATGTGAAACAGAAGGCAACCCGCATACACATGAGGCGGGCGCACTTTCTATGGCACATGCCGGAAAAGACACTGGCGGCAGCCAATTTTTCATCGTTCATGAGCCACAGCCTCATTTGAACGGTGTTCACACTGTATTCGGTAAAGTAACAAGCGGATTAGAATTCGCGAAAAACATGTCTAATGGCGATGTCATGAAAGAAGTTCGCGTAGAAGGCTAATCGGCAGGCAAAAGGCTTCCTCTTAGAGAGGAAGCTTTTTTTATTGGCCAAAAATGTTCAATAAAAAACCGCCGAGTGCTGATGGCGGTTGGTAAACCGGGTTTTTAAGGAAGGAGATTTCTCAATCCCCAAATAAATACATTAAAAAGTTTTGGTGACGTTCTGATCAGTAAATTGATGATTAATCATTTTAGCCTTGCTTACAAAGTTATTTTCAAAGACAATTCCTGTGTTTAAACCTCCGGAGCCAAACACAGATTTGGACAAAGTTAAAGGCCTGATCATAAAAGCGCCGCCTACGTTAATTACACTGTTCCCGGAAACGTTGTTTATATTAATAGGATAATCAATCATACTATCAAGTCTCCTTTCATATCATTCTATTTTTTATATGTATTAGTGCTAGAGTTGATTAGCGTAAACTTAATGGCAAAAATATTTAGGAGATGCCTGTTTTCATTGATTTATAAAAATGCTCGAAAAAAGCGCCTCCTTTAAAGCTTCCGGAAGACTAGCTATCTGTCTATTCTTTTAACTACTCTGAATGCGGCAGCTGCTTTTCTGGCGAATGTAATAGGATCATACTGTCTGACTCAAAGTGCATATACATTGCACACGGCTCACTAAATAACCAGTGGTTATGCAATGCAGTAATCGTCATGCGCTGTATCCTAGTTCGGTGAGCAAAGAATTTACCTCTTCATGTACGAAACTAAGTCAAATACTTTATCATTGCGAACCTCAAACGGGAAAAATGGGGAATGGCCAAGGAATGAGGTAGGCAAACAAACACCTGACTCGGTGGCAGAACGAACTGCCCAAAATTTTGGCAAACTCCCTGCGTATCTTTTATTTCCTCCCATTTCATGCTGTTGCTCCTCCTATGTCAAAAAAGAATGTATGAGTGACGAGTATAGGAAGAGAAGATCCCGCCATAGACAATGTTGTCGGACGACTGAAGATAAAATTGTGCTGATTATACAAAAAGTGGATTGGGAATGATAAAAGAACAAAAAAGTTTAAGGAGAAACACGTGCAAGTTTTGACGGGGTTATTTGAACAGCATGGATATGCCGTCTTTTTATTGTCTTAATGTTAGAGCTTCTAGCTTTACCAGAATCTAGAGAGTTTCTGATGGGCTATGCCGGTGTTCTCGTGTTTCAAGAAACTAAGCATGTTAGCGGCCGGATTGGGGAGCTGTGCGGGAGTGAGCATGTCGTATTGGATCGGGTATAGACTGGGCCCAGCTGCAATTCAGAAAGCTTTTGCGTCGAGAGGTGTTCTGTTAGCCGTTATTGTTCTAACTCTTCTTTGGACAGTATTCAAAGGGCAAGACCGGAAAATCGAACTCTCTTTCTTATTTTTCCTAGTCATTGGTGGAGAGCTTTATGAAGAGGGAATCAGACGGCTCTTTCATTCCCTTCATCCTGTTCACGCTCCTTTGGAAAGTCATGTATTATATCCATTCCCGAGCGAACAGACGTTAACGGCATTTGTCATTTTTGGTTTTTGTGCTTATCTTTTTGTTCGTCATTCTCATAAGGTGCGTCTGCAAACTGTTGCGTTTTTTTGTTTATTATCGTTTTATTCCTCATCGGGCTGGGGCGTGTGTACGTTAATGAGCAGTATCCGAGTGATGTTGCTGCGGGTTACGCCTTCGGCGGTGTTTAGCTGAGTTTAAATGTTTTGGTCATGGAGCTTTTCCGTTTCTCCAGAAGATTTACCAAGCTGAGAAACGAACCCAATTAGAATGTAAAGAACGGGTGATCAAAATTAAGCAAACTTTAAAGTAGTATGGTTCATTGGGATTGGTATTTTGTAGTAAAATAAATCAAACAAACGTGATGTAATGAAAAGGAGATCGCGATATGGACAACAAAGGCTGTATAAAATGCGGCAGTACTGAAGCCGGACAAAAAGAAATAGCTACAACCGGCACGGGATTATCAAAGCTGTTTGACGTGCAGCATAACCGATTTCTAGTGGTTTACTGTAAGAACTGCGGATATTCAGAGTTTTATAATAAAGAGTCTTCAACTGCCGGGAATATATTGGATTTATTTTTTGGAGGCTAATCCATGTTTTCGAGCTTGAATGATTTTAAACATATTATGAAAGCAAAAAACGGGGTGCGATTATCACCTGTGAAATAGGTTGCCGCAAACATTCCAGTAACCTTCTTGATGTGAATTGTTTTGTCAAGTGCCATGGATATCATGGACTGGGAGATAAATGAACAAACTGTTCGTAACCTCATGCCTTATATACGACCTAAAGATTTAGCATATGAGAACTCTCTTTCTTCTGAATTTTCAGGCCTAGTTATGATCGACAAGAAAAAAATAGGCATGATGTGGGTAGAAGATGAAGATTAACAGTTTGTAAAATCACTTCAATGGTCCTAATGGGATTTTTTTTCGATTCGTGATAACATAAATTGAAGACCGTTGTTTATTGGAGGAAATCAGTTGAAATCAGAAAATGTTTCGAAGAAAAAATCAATATTAGAATGGGCAAAAGCAATTGTGATTGCTGTCGTTCTTGCTTTGCTCATCCGCAACTTTATTTTTGCACCGTATGTCGTTGATGGTGACTCTATGTATCCTACACTTCACAACCGTGAAAGGGTCTTTGTTAATATGACAGTCAAATACATCGGCGAGTTTGATAGAGGAGACATCGTCGTGTTAAACGGAGATGATGTTCACTATGTCAAACGTATTATCGGCCTTCCCGGCGATACGGTTGAGATGAAAAATGACCAGCTCTATATCAACGGGAAAAAGGTGGACGAACCTTATTTGGCGGCTAATAAAAAGAGAGCGAAACAGGACGGTTTTGACCATTTGACCGATGATTTCGGCCCGGTTAAAGTGCCTGATAACAAGTATTTTGTGATGGGTGACAATCGTCGGAATTCCATGGACAGCCGTAACGGACTTGGCCTCTTCACGAAAAAACAAATTGCGGGTACGTCAAAGTTTGTTTTCTACCCGTTTAACGAAATGCGCAAAACAAATTAGGATCAAGCAGTTTCCCATTGGGGCTGCTTTTTTTATATCTTTTTTACGGTCATCCCCTAAAAACAGAACATAAATTCGTATATCTATAGAAAAGAAATTTTTGCAGAAATGTGAAACATATTCCCGTTATGCATCGTTATATTAATAATTTACGAGAATTTACGGTTTTTTATTCATGAAAAAAAGGAATAACTCATATGAATGAATAGATTCATATTGGCTGGAGGTTTAGAAATGGGAAGAATAAAAACCAAGATTACCATTCTGTTAGTGCTTTTGCTTTTACTTGCAGGCGGTTATATGTACATAAATGATGTTGAGCTGAAGGATGTTCCGACAGCAATTGGACAAACCTTGTCCTCGGAAGAAGAGGAATACACCATCCAGGAATATAAAGTGACGAAAATTGACGGCTCAGAGTATCATGGAGTAGCAGAAAACGGAACGAAAATCATCTTCAACGGAAAAAAATTAAATCAGGATTTATCTGATATAAAAGAAGGTGACAAGATTAAGGCATACTTCAGCAAATCAAAGCGGATCGACGGATTAATCAAGGTTGCAAAAGTGAATGATTAACAAAACATCACCTTTCAGATCGAAGGGTGATGTTTTGTTTTTCTCAAATTGTAAGTTTATTTCATTGCGTACTTTAAAAAGGATCGCTATAATAGCCAATAAGGACAAATGAATAAAGATTGTATCCTTCGGGGCAGGGTGGAAATCCCGACCGGCGGTAGTAAAGCACATTTGCTTTAGAGCCCGTGACCCGTGTGCATAAGCACGCGGTGGATTCAGTTTAAGCTGAAGCCGACAGTGAAAGTCTGGATGGGAGAAGGATGATGAACCGCTATGCAAATGGTTCAAAAATGCATAGTGTTATTTCCTATTGCGTAAAATACCTAAAGCCCCGAATTTTTTATGAATTCGGGGCTTTTTTTGACGGTAAATAACAAAAGAAGGGAGGGAACCAAATGGAAGAGTATTATATGAAGCTGGCATTAGATCTTGCGAAGCAGGGCGAAGGACAGACCGAATCCAATCCGCTCGTCGGTGCTGTTGTCGTAAAGGACGGACAAATTGTCGGAATGGGCGCCCATTTAAAATATGGTGAAGCTCATGCAGAAGTTCATGCCATCCATATGGCTGGAGCACATGCAGAGGGTGCCGACATTTACGTTACACTCGAACCGTGCAGCCATTACGGAAAAACACCGCCATGTGCAGAATTGATTATCAACTCTGGCATCAAAAGAGTGTTCGTGGCGATGAGAGATCCTAATCCGCTTGTGGCTGGAAGAGGGATCAGCATGATGAAAGAAGCCGGCATTGAGGTAAGGGAAGGCATCCTGGCAGACCAGGCGGAGAGGCTGAATGAAAAATTTCTGCACTTTATGAGGACCGGCCTTCCGTACGTCACGCTAAAAGCGGCTGCCAGCCTTGACGGCAAGATAGCTACCAGCACGGGTGACAGCAAATGGATCACGTCAGAGGCTGCAAGACAGGATGCTCAGCAATACAGGAAAACACACCAATGCATTTTAGTCGGAGTTGGCACAGTGAAAGCCGACAATCCGAGCTTAACCTGCAGACTGCCGAATGTAACAAAACAGCCGGTTCGGGTCATACTTGATACCGTACTCTCGATTCCTGAGGACGCTAAAGTGATTTGCGATCAAATAGCGCCGACATGGATTTTTACGACGGCACGCGCAGACGAGGAAAAGAAAAAACGGCTTTCAGCTTTCGGAGTGAACATATTTACACTTGAAACCGAGCGCATTCAAATTCCCGATGTTTTGAAGATCCTAGCGGAAGAAAGCATCATGTCGGTGTATGTGGAAGGCGGTTCAGCTGTTCACGGAAGCTTTGTCAAAGAAGGCTGTTTTCAAGAAATCATCTTCTATTTTGCCCCTAAACTAATCGGAGGAACGCATGCTCCCAGCTTAATCTCCGGTGAAGGTTTTCAATCAATGAAAGATGTCCCCTTATTACAATTCACTGATATAACCCAAATCGGCCGTGATATCAAACTGACGGCAAAACCGACAAAGGAATAGGATGGTGACCATGTTTACAGGAATTATCGAAGAAACAGGCACAATCGAATCCATGAAAAAAGCAGGGCATTCAATGGCCTTAACAATTAAATGCTCAAAGATTTTAGAGGATGTTCATCTTGGCGACAGCATTGCAGTGAACGGCATTTGTCTAACTGTCACTGATTTTACAAAAAATCAATTCACAGTGGATGTTATGCCTGAAACAGTCAAAGCTACGTCTCTGAATGATTTAACAAAAGGAAGCAAAGTAAATCTGGAAAGAGCGATGGCGGCAAACGGCCGTTTCGGAGGTCATTTCGTCTCAGGCCATGTCGACGGAACTGCGGAAATCACACGAATTGAAGAGAAAAGCAACGCAGTTTACTATGATTTAAAAATGGACCCGTCATTAACAAAAACATTGGTTTTAAAGGGATCAATTACTGTGGATGGCGTGAGCTTAACCATATTCGGCCTGACAGATGATACTGTGACGATTTCTTTAATCCCGCACACCATCAGCGAAACAATTTTTTCCGAAAAAACGATCGGCTCTAAAGTGAATATCGAATGCGATATGATCGGAAAATATATGTATCGATTTTTGCATAAAGCCAATGAAAATAAGACCCAACAAACCATAACAAAAGCCTTCTTAAGCGAAAACGGCTTTTAGAGAGGAAGATTTGCATGTTTCATCCGATAGCAGAAGCACTGGACGCTTTAAAAAAAGGCGAAGTCATCATCGTTGTAGATGATGAAGACAGAGAAAATGAAGGAGACTTTGTGGCTCTTGCCGAGCATGCAACGCCGGAAGTCATTAACTTTATGGCGACACATGGGAGAGGACTGATCTGCACGCCGCTCAGTGAGGAAATCGCAGACAGGCTTGATCTTCACCCTATGGTTGAGCATAATACAGATTCTCACCACACTGCATTTACCGTAAGCATAGACCATCGTGAAACGAAAACAGGTATCAGCGCTCAAGAAAGATCTTTTACCGTTCAAGCATTACTGGACAGCAAATCCGTGCCATCTGATTTTCAGCGTCCGGGGCACATTTTTCCGCTGATTGCGAAAAAAGGAGGTGTCCTGAAAAGAGCGGGCCATACAGAAGCTGCTGTTGATCTTGCTGAAGCCTGCGGATCCCAAGGAGCCGGCGTCATTTGTGAAATTATGAATGAAGACGGAACGATGGCGAGAGTGCCTGAGCTCATTGAAATTGCGAAAAAGCATCAATTAAAAATGATCACCATTAAGGATTTGATTCAATACCGTTACAATCTGACAACACTTGTCGAGCGTGAAGTTGACATTACGCTGCCTACTGATTTTGGGACATTTAAGGTTTATGGATACACAAATGAGGTAGATGGAAAAGAGCATGTCGCATTTGTGATGGGAGAGGTGCCGTTCGGAGAAGAACCGGTATTGGTCCGGGTGCATTCAGAATGTCTCACAGGTGACGTGTTTGGGTCTCATCGCTGTGACTGCGGACCGCAGCTGCACGCCGCGCTGAACCAAATTGCCGCAGAAGGCCGTGGAGTTCTCCTTTACTTGCGCCAAGAAGGACGAGGCATCGGTTTAATCAATAAATTAAAAGCTTATAAGCTTCAGGAACAAGGTTATGACACCGTAGAAGCCAATGAGGCGCTTGGATTCTTGCCGGATCTTCGCAACTATGGCATCGGAGCACAAATTTTACGCGACCTCGGTGTCCGGAATATGAAGCTTTTGACGAATAATCCGCGAAAAATCGCAGGCCTTGAAGGCTACGGACTCAGTATTTCAGAAAGAGTGCCGCTTCAAATGGAGGCGAAAGAACACAATAAAAAATACTTGCAAACCAAAATGAACAAGCTAGGTCATTTACTTCATTTCTAATCACAAATATCACAAAAAAGGATGGGAATCATATGAATATCATACAAGGAAATTTAGTTGGTACAGGTCTTAAAATCGGAATTGTAGTAGGAAGATTTAATGATTTTATTACGAGCAAGCTGCTGAGCGGAGCAGAAGATGCGCTGCTCAGACATGGCGTAGACACAAATGATATTGATGTGGCTTGGGTTCCAGGCGCATTTGAAATACCGTTTGCTGCGAAAAAAATGGCGGAAACAAAAAAATATGATGCTATTATCACATTGGGCACTGTCATCAGAGGCGCGACGACACATTACGATTATGTCTGCAATGAAGCTGCAAAAGGCATCGCGCAAGCAGCAAATACTACTGGTGTACCTGTCATCTTTGGAATTGTAACAACTGAAAACATCGAACAGGCTATCGAGCGTGCCGGCACAAAAGCGGGCAACAAAGGTGTAGATTGTGCTGTTTCTGCCATTGAAATGGCAAATTTAAACCGCTCATTTGAATAATTTGCTGAAAACAGTTTAAAAATATGGCGAAAATGATATAATGTGAGAAAACGGATCACCTATTCGTATCCGTTAATAGCAGACTGGACATTTTGGATATAGAGGGGTTTTTATGTTAATTCGTTATAAAAAATCGTTTGAAAAGATTGCGATGGGGCTTCTTTCGTTTATGCCGAATGAAAAAGACCTTAAGCAGCTTCAGCAGACAATTAAGGACTACGAAACGGATACAGACCGCCAGCTCTTTCTTTGGAAAGAGGACGAGGATATCGTCGGAGCAATCGGAGTCGAAAAAAAGGATTCTGAGGTTGAGATCCGGCATATCAGTGTGAATCCTTCTCATCGCCATCAAGGAATCGGAAAACAGATGATGGATGCTTTAAAGCATTTATTCAAAACGCAAGTACTGGTTCCAAATGAATTAACGCAGAGCTTTTTCGAACGTTGTCAAGGTCAGCAGGATCAAGACATTTCATACAATAATTAAGCAGAGGCTGTGATCAGTCTCTGCTTTTTTTTCTGCGTTCTATTTCTTTTTCACGTTCACGGATGACGTCAGTCCGATCCCGTAAACGGTGTTTGTCGATAAGAAATATGTTGCTGAGTGCACTGGGCTGCCCCCATGTATACTTTTTTTTCCTGCATTCGATCCTGCATGCTTCCTCCAGTTTTTCATCTTTGATTGGCAGCATAATGCTTTTATAGGCAGAGCCCGTTTCGATTTGTTCGTAAACCGATTGCATAAGTTCGAGCAAACGGCCATGATCGAGCCCTAAGTCTTCGACTGCCCGGTGTTCTGCTTGAAGAATCCGGATGCTGTTCGCCATCAGTCTTTTTGCCCCAGCTGTATTCTGTCTTCTGTGATGATATAAAGCAACTGCAAGCTGAATAAAGCCCACCCAATAGCGTTTTCGTTTCTTTGGCGGATCTTCCTTCCAAAATTCTTCTAATATTTCATGGCATTCAAAATAATCCCGTGTCGCGTGAAACTCAACGAGATAATCTATATAAGCTTTCGGATACAAGGTGTTTCCTCCTTTAATGTGCTTTTAGTGTACCATAGAAGGGATAAAAGGAAAAAAGAACGCTCGGCCTCTATTGCTTCTTAGAAAGGAAAACCAGAAGCTAAGGCTTTTTCTCCCGCTTCTGCGCTCCGAGCAAACACCTCTCGTGTTTTGAATATTCTGTACCAACTTGTTCAAAACAGGAAATGAAATAGTATTGGACGAGAGCTTTTTGGTGGCTTATACTATAGGGTAGCCAGTTTTTCCGGCAATGAGAGTGATACTTGAAAATGGTGAGAAGATGGAAGAATATCAAGTGAAAATTGATACGTTTGAGGGCCCATTGGACCTGCTGCTTCATTTAATCAATCGTCTTGAAATTGACATATATGATATACCTGTGGCGAAGATCACTGAACAATATTTATTATATGTACATACGATGCGTGTGCTTGAGCTCGATATTGCCAGCGAGTATTTGGTTATGGCTGCCACGCTGCTCAGCATTAAAAGCAGAATGCTGCTCCCGAAGCAAGAGGAGGAGCTTTTTGAAGATGAATTACTTGAAGAAGAAGATCCGCGGGAGGAACTGATTGAAAAGCTGATTGAGTATCGAAAATATAAAGATGCGGCGAAGGATTTAAAAGAACGGGAAGAAGAAAGACAAAAATCGTTCACGAAACCGCCGAGTGATTTGAGTGAATATGCAAAAGAAGTAAAACAGTCTGAGCAAAAGCTCTCTGTCACGGTCTATGATATGATCGGAGCTTTTCAAAAAGTGCTGAAACGCAAAAAAATTAACAGGCCGATGGAAACAACAATTACAAGACAGGACATACCAATCGAAGCCAGAATGAACGAAATCGTGCACAGCTTGAAATCTAGAGGAACGAGAATCAACTTTATGGATCTGTTTCCATATGAGCAAAAAGAACATTTAGTAGTGACCTTTCTAGCTGTTCTCGAGCTGATGAAAAATCAGCTGGTCCTCATTGAACAGGAGCACAATTTTTCAGATATTTACATTACGGGGAGTGAATCCATTCATGGGGCTTGATATCGTGAATTGGAAAGCTATTGTGGAAGCCCTTCTTTATGCGGCAGGCGATGAAGGGCTTACAAAAAAGCAGCTGTTAACAGTGCTTGAAATCGAAGAGCCTGAACTGAACACGATCATGGCGGATGTGGCGGACGAATACCGCGGAGATACACGAGGGATTGAACTTATTGAGTATGCAGATACGTACATGCTCTCTACCAAAAAAGACTTTGCGCCTTACTTGAAAAAACTGATTGAAGTGCCGTCAAAGGGCCTTTCTCAAGCATCTTTAGAAGTACTGGCCATTGTTTCATACAAACAGCCAATTACGAGAGCAGAAATTGAAGAAATCAGAGGAGTAAAATCAGAGCGGATTTTACACAGTCTTGTCGCGAAGGCGCTATTGTGTGAAGTAGGGCGTGCCGATGGTCCGGGGCGGGCCATTTTATACGGTACTACGCCGACTTTTCTTGAACAATTCGGTCTGAAAACGCTGGACGAGCTTCCGCCGCTGCCTGAAAATGCGGAAGAAGACGTTCTTCAAGAAGAAGCAGATTTATTTTTTGAAAACTTTAACCAAACCTTCGAAGATATAAAATAGAAGTTTAATGAATCGCGCTTTTTCATCATCATAAGATATAAGGAAGAAGCTATCATGAAAGAAGCAAAATGTGAGAGACAAAGACATGAGGGGAAGATACCAAACGAAATGGGACATTCGATTGTGCGAGCGCAGACTCAAAAAACAGGCGAATTCTTATCAATGGTTGTCAATACCGTGAACGATTACCTAAATCAAACGACGCTTGAGTCCTTACAGGCTGAATTGCCTATTGAAAAAGGATACTGCTGTGATGTGCTGAGCACTCTGAGAAGAATGGCAGTATTTTGTGAAGGAGGCGCAGAAGCGTGCCGCCGTCTCCTGATGCAGGAGCCTTTTCAGGAAGCCAGAGCGGAAAAAACACTTTATAATGTGTATCACCAATGCATTGAAGAGTTCTTTATGCCGAAAAAAGACACGTGGTGTGAAAATAGCCGGGCGTCTTATACAGGGGTCAGCGCAATTGAGTTTTATCATGCTGTTCCTGCGTCGCTTGAGCAATTATTATTGCCGTTGAGCGCTGCCTTTCTGAAAATGAGGGAAGAGCTGGCTCATTACGAAGCGTCCGGATCAAGCATGGCGCCAATCAGATAACGTTTACTCTCCCTTTTTCAGGGAGAGTTTTTTTATGTTTGCTTCCAGAAATATAATTGTTATTCATAACTGATGGACGTGCGCATAAACTTGTACAAACCACCACAAGGACGTGAGCAAACATGCGCATTTTCAAAAAAGCAGTATTCGTGATCATGATTTCTTTTCTTATTGCAACTGTAAATGTGAATACAGCACATGCTGCTATAGATGTCAGTGCAAAGAGCGCGATCATTATTGACGGTGCGTCAGGCAGAGTGTTATATGCCAAGGATGAGCATCAAAAAAGGCGGATCGCGAGCATCACAAAAATTATGACCGCCGTCCTCGCCATCGAATCCGGCAAAATGGATCAAACGGTGACGGTTTCGGCAAATGCTGTCAGAACAGAAGGCTCCGCCATTTATTTAACAGAAGGTCAAAAAGTGAAGCTAAAAGATCTTGTGTATGGCCTGATGCTAAGATCAGGAAACGATGCCGCTGTCGCGATTGCTGAGCATGTCGGTGGGAGCCTCGATGGGTTTGTTTATATGATGAATCAAAAAGCCGAGCAGCTTGGTATGAAAAACACCCGTTTTCAAAACCCGCACGGATTGGACGACCATGAAAATCATTATTCAACAGCCTATGACATGGCCATTTTAACAAAATATGCTATGAAGCTGAAAGACTATCAAAAGATTTCAGGCACAAAAATATACAAAGCGGAAACAATGGAAAGCGTATGGAAAAACAAAAATAAACTGCTGACCATGCTTTATCCGTACAGCACAGGAGGAAAAACAGGCTATACAAAACTTGCAAAACGGACACTGGTCTCTACGGCTTCAAAGGACGGCATTGACCTGATAGCCGTCACCATTAATGACCCTAATGATTGGGATGACCATATGAAGATGTTTAACTATGTGTTTGAGCATTATCAAACCTATTTAATTGCAAAAAAAGGGGATATTCCAAAGCTGAAAGGCACATTTTATGAATCGAAGGCTTTTATCAAACGTGATATCACCTATTTGCTGACCGAAGAGGAAAAAGAAGATGTGAAAATTAATACCACACTGCTCAAGCCGAAAAAAGCATGGGAAAAAGATGCCTCGAAAATCCCTGACATCGTAGGGCACATGGAGATCATGTTCAACGATGCAACCATCGCAAAAGTGCCGATCTATTATGAAAATGAGCGGCATCAAAAACCGAAGAAACAATTTTTTGAAACGTTTAAATCAATCTTTCTGAATGCGGCAGGCGGAGCAAAATGGTCAATATAATTTGGGTCAGTTTAACCGTGATCGGACTCGTTTTTGCGATGTGCAACGGAACTCTGCAAGATGTAAATGAAGCCGTGTTTAAGGGTGCGAAAGAAGCGATTACGATCTCATTTGGATTGATGAGCGTGCTTGTTTTCTGGCTTGGCTTAATGAAAATCGCCGAGCAGTCAGGGCTTTTGGATATTTTCAGCCGGATGTGCAGGCCTTTTATATCTAAACTGTTTCCTGATATACCGCCGGATCACCCGGCGATGGGCTATATTTTATCTAATCTTATGGCGAATTTCTTCGGCCTCGGAAATGCAGCAACTCCGCTTGGCATTAAAGCAATGGAACAAATGAAAAAGCTGAACGGAAACCGATCGGAAGCAAGCCGGTCGATGATTACTTTTTTAGCTGTTAATACGTCCTGCATCACACTCATCCCGACAACGGTGATCGCTGTCCGAATGGCTTATTCCTCCAAAACGCCGACAGATATCGTCGGGCCAAGCATTTTGGCAACGCTTATTTCCGGAATCGGTGCCATTATCATTGATCGGTATTTTTATTACCGCCGCAAAAAGAAGGGAAGGTGAGCGGATGGAAATCATCAACTGGCTGTCTTTAGCCATGATTCCAATCATTATTGCCGGAATTCTTCTTTATGGAACGATCAAAAAGGTTCCGACATATGAATCGTTTGTCGAAGGCGGAAAAGAGGGGATAGAAATCGCCTTTTCCATTATCCCTTATTTAGTCGGAATGCTTGTCGCTATAACTGTTTTCAGATCATCAGGCGCGCTTGATTTTATAATGGATCTTTTAAAACCGGTTTTCTCCGCTATCGGCATCCCTGCTGAAGTAGTGCCGCTTGCTCTGATCCGCCCGATCTCCGGTACGGCCGCACTCGGAATGACGACCGATTTAATTGCAGTATACGGGCCCGATTCCTTTATCGGCAGGCTGGCTTCCGTCATGCAGGGATCTACAGATACAACGCTTTACGTACTGACTGTGTATTTCGGAGCAGTCGGCATTAAAAAAATGGGTGATGCATTAAAGGTGGGACTTCTTGCAGATTTAATCGGCGTAGTTGCATCTATCATCATCGTTACGTTATTATTTGGGAGCGCCTGAAAACGGCGTTTTTTTTAGATTAGGCATAGGAATTTGAAAAAGCTTGTTTGTTAAGGTTGAAAAAAGTAAGATAATACTTGAGGTGAAAGACATGGAAAGACTGCAAAAAGTGATTGCTCATGCCGGAGTTGCGTCGCGCAGAAAGGCAGAAGAGCTGATTAAAGAAGGAAAAGTAAAGGTGAATGGCAAAGTAGTAACAGAGCTAGGTGTTAAGGTCACCGGTTCTGATCAGATTGAGGTAAACGGGTTAAAGGTTGAACGCGAAGAGCCGGTTTACTTTCTCTTATATAAACCAAGAGGCGTTATTTCCGCAGCGCAAGATGATAAAGGACGCAAAGTGGTGACGGACTTTTTTAAAAATATTCCGCAGCGCATATATCCGATTGGGCGTCTGGACTATGATACGAGCGGTCTTTTGCTTTTAACCAATGATGGCGAATTCGCCAATAAGCTGATGCACCCTAAGTATGAAATAGACAAAACATACGTGGCGAAGGTGAAAGGAATCCCGCCTAAAGAGCTGCTCAGAAAGCTGGAGCGCGGAATTAGGCTGGAAGAAGGCAAAACAGCGCCTGCTAAAGCGAAGCTGCTGTCCTTGGATAAGAAAAAGCAGACAAGCATTATTCAACTGACCATCCATGAGGGACGCAACAGACAGGTGCGCCGCATGTTTGAAGCGATCGGACATGAGGTAATCAAGCTGAAGCGTGAGGAATACGCGTTTTTAAACCTGCGTGGCCTGCACACGGGCGATGCCAGAGAGCTTACGCCTCACGAAGTAAAAAGGCTCAGAGCACTGGCAGATCACGGTAAAAACGCTTTCTAAATTTCACATAACCTTCAAAAAGTAAGAAATGTGAAATGAACGTGCAATGATATAATTGAATGGATCTGCAATAGGGGGAAGGGGGCAGTGGACAATGAAGAAAAAAAGGCGTTTATTCATTCGGACCGGCATCCTTCTCGTTTTAATCTGCGCACTCGGCTATACCATTTACAACGCTGTATTTGCCGGCAAAGAGAGTATATCCGAAGGGTCCGACGCACCGAATTTTGTCCTTGAGGATACGAATGGGAAACGTATCGAGCTCAGTGACTTAAAAGGGAAAGGTGTTTTTTTGAATTTCTGGGGTACATGGTGTGAACCGTGCAAAAAAGAATTTCCTTATATGGCAAACCAATATAAGCATTTTAAAAGCCAAGGTGTTGAAATTGTCGCTGTAAATGTTGGGGAGTCAAAGATAGCAGTACATAATTTTATGAAATCCTACGGAGTCAATTTCCCGGTTGTTCTGGATACAGATCGCCAAGTGCTTGATGCCTATGACGTATCTCCGCTTCCGACAACCTTTTTGATCAATCCGGAAGGAAAAGTTGTCAAGGTGGTGACCGGCACTATGACAGAAAGCATGATACACGATTATATGAATCTCATAAAACCCGGAGAGACTTCGGGATGAAGCAAGTCAAATGTGAATGCGGACATATAAACCCGGTCGGAACCGTTTTATGCGAATCGTGCGGAAGAGCTCTTCAGGAAACTCAACCTCCGCTCGCTGATATGAGATATGACGGAAGCGCAAGACGTTCACAAACCTATAACAAAACGATCATCGACAAAATTTGGAATTTCTTTTCCTCGGTTAAGGTGGGAATATGGCTTATCGTCATAACCCTTGCCGCATCAGCGTTCGGCACCATTTTTCCCCAGGAAGCCTATCTGCCTCCGGGCGCACAGGCTGATACTTATTACAAGGAGCAGTACGGCACGTTCGGCCAGCTTTATTATTTGCTCGGGTTTCATCATTTATATGGTTCTTGGTGGTATTTGCTGCTCATTGCCTCGATCGGCATTTCACTCGTGATTTGCAGCCTTGATCGGGTCATTCCGTTGTACAGAGCGTTAAAAAACCAAGGCGTCAGAAGGAGCCCGGCTTTTTTAAGAAGGCAGCGCTTGTTCAGTGAAACGGTTACTGTACTGAACGGGGAATCGAAAGAAAAGATAGTTGCTCTATTAAAGAAAAAACATTATAGAATCAGAGAAAAAGAGGGCAGCATTCTTGCTGAAAAAGGACGCTTTTCCCGCTGGGGCCCGTATGTCAACCATATTGGATTGATCATCTTTCTGATTGGTGCGATGCTGAGATTTGTGCCTGGCATGTACGTCGATGAGACGCTTTGGGTCAGAGAAGGCGAAACTGCAGCAATTCCGGGTACAGACGGAAAATATTATTTGAAAAACAATCAATTCAGCGTAGAGACCTATAACAGCAAAACGGAAAAAAAGGTATTTGCAGATGCCATTGACAGAGTCGGGGACGGTAGAGTGGCAAAGAACTTTCAAACCGATGCCGTACTCTACAAGAGAGAAGGAAAAATTGTTTATGGCGAGAAGCCGAAGCTGAAAAAAGTAACAGAAGAAGACATCCGTGTCAATCAGCCGCTGCGTTTTGATTCTTTTTCCGTTTACCAAGTGGATTACAAAGAGAATCAGCTTGACCAAATGGTGTTCCAGCTGATTGATAAAAAAACAAAAAAATCCTTTGGGAGCCTGAAGATCAACCTTCTGGATCCAGATTCGGTCTATGATCTTGGCAACGGTTACAAGGTGGAAATCGCCAGCTACCTGCCAGACTTCTATTTTAATCAGGACGGAGAGCCGAGCACAAAAACAAAGATCCCTAACAATCCGGCTTTTGTCTTTAATATCATAACGCCGGACAAACCGAAAGGCGAAAAGAGCTTTGTCGCCATCCAAGAAACCATCGAAGGATCAGGCAATAATAAATACAAGCTGAAATTTGACCATGTCGAAACGAAAAACATTACTGGACTTACAGTCAGAAAGGATCTGACACTCTGGGTGCTTGCTGTCGGCGGAGCCATTTTTATGATCGGTGTCATTCAAGGTATGTACTGGCAGCATCGAAGAATTTGGCTGCACTCACAGGACGGCGCAGTTATGGTAGCGGGGCATACCAATAAAAACTGGTTTGGCCTGAAGAAGGATTTAGCATTTATATTGGCTGATTCCGGACTGACTGAACCGGCGGACCAAAAAGAATTAATCAAAACACAGAAATAGGCGAAAAGGGAGTGATGTCATGGCAGAGCTGAGCGGAAATTTTCTTTATGCGGCCTTTCTTGTGTATTTAATCGCTGTCCCGATTTTCGGCGGGGCCATACGCGGGAATAAAGATAAAAAGGGCAGGCCAAACAGATGGGCCACCATTGGAATCACCCTTTCTATTGTCGGTTTTTTCTGCCACCTTGGATATTTCATCACAAGGTGGGCTGCCAGCGGCCATGCGCCGGTCAGCAATATGTTTGAATTCACCACCGCTTTTGGCATGATGCTTGTTTTGGCGTTTATCATTCTTTATTTTCTCTATAGATTGCCTTCATTAGGCCTGTTTACGCTGTCAATTGCTTTATTGCTGATTGCCTACGCCAGCATGTTTCCGACAGATATCTCGCCTTTAATTCCTTCGCTCCAAAGCAACTGGCTGTATATTCATGTAACAACGGCCGCGCTTGGGCAAGCTATACTTGCCATCAGCTTTGTCGCTGGTGTCATCTTTCTTTTGAAGCATGTAGACCAGACAAAGCCAAGCAAAAAGACCTTCTGGCTTGAAGCGATTATGTTTATCCTGGTCACAACCGTCGCCTTTATTGCAATCACATCAGCATTTCGTCTTGCAGGCTATGAAGCGGAGTTTAACTGGGTGGACAAAAGTAAAGAAAAAAGCGTGATGGTGTACGAAATGCCCGCGCTTGTCGGTCCACATCAGGGAGAGCTTTTGACCGAAGGAAGAATGGAACCGCTTGTTGATCTTCCCGCGCTTTTCTCAGGCAGAAAAGTGAACACTGTCATTTGGTCATTTGGAGCAGGTCTTGTGTTGTATGGGGCTCTCCGTCTGATCATCAGAAAAAGAATCAGCGCTCTATTACATCCGCTGGTGAAAAACGTCAATCTTGATCTGGTGGATGAGGTTGGGTACAGGGCCGTATCAATCGGATTTCCGATCTTTACACTCGGCGCGCTGATCTTTGCAATGATTTGGGCTCAGCTGGCGTGGACCAGATTTTGGGGCTGGGACCCTAAGGAAGTATGGGCGCTGATCACATTTTTGTTCTATGCCGCTTACTTGCATTTAAGACTGTCAAGAGGCTGGCACGGTGAGAAGTCAGCATGGCTGGCCGTAATCGGTTTTGCTATTATTATGTTTAATTTAATATTCGTAAATCTTGTGCTTGCCGGACTTCATTCTTATGCATAGTCCTTTGAAAGCGACACAGTTCTCAAACTTTCTCACGATTTAATAAAATGAAAGTAACAGAAGGAAAGCAGGGGGAAAACATGGACCAAACGAACGAAACAAAAATATTAGTAGTTGATGACGAAGCCAGAATTCGCCGCCTTTTAAGAATGTATCTTGAACGTGAAAATTATGCTATAGATGAAGCTGAAAATGGTGATGAAGCCATTGCCAAAGGGCTAGAAGCCAATTATGACTTAATTTTGCTTGATCTGATGATGCCGGGGACTGATGGAATTGAAGTGTGCCGGCAAATTCGCGAAAAAAAAGCGACACCCATTATCATGCTGACCGCAAAAGGAGAAGAAGCAAACCGGGTGCAGGGGTTTGAAGCGGGAACAGATGATTATATTGTTAAGCCGTTCAGCCCGAGAGAAGTCGTGCTACGTGTAAAGGCCCTTTTGAGAAGAGCATCCCAAACCTCTTATTTCAATGCCAATACACCGACGAAAAATGTGCTCGTGTTTTCACATCTGTCCATAGACCATGATGCTCACCGCGTAACAGCTGATGGAACAGAAGTGAGCCTGACGCCAAAAGAGTATGAGCTTCTATATTTCTTAGCGAAAACGCCTGACAAGGTGTATGATCGGGAAAAGCTTCTGAAAGAAGTGTGGCAATATGAGTTTTTTGGTGATTTACGGACAGTGGACACTCACGTCAAACGCTTGAGAGAGAAGCTGAACAAGGTATCTCCGGAAGCTGCGAAAAAAATTGTCACCGTATGGGGTGTAGGTTATAAATTTGAGGTCGGCGCTGAATGAAATTTTGGAAAAGCGTAGTAGGTAAGCTGTGGTTTACGATCCTTTCACTCGTCTTGATCGTATTGTTCATTTTAACGGTTCTTTTGCTGGAGTTTATTGAAAACTACCATGTGGAAGAAGCCGAGAATGATTTAACACAGCTTGCGAATAAAGTTGCTGTCATCCTAGAAAATCACGAGGACCAGGCACTGGCAAGGTCAATCACTTGGGAGCTCGCTGATAACTTAACAAGCATTGCCATCATTCAGGATGAGAAGAACCACTGGTATTCCCCGAATGATAAAAATCGCCTGTCGTCTATTACGGTTGAGCAAATACAGCATGACAAAGACTTAAATAAAGCTCTCAAAGACCATAAAAAAGTAAGCAAACGTACGGGACTGAGCGATACAGACACGGATAATGAACACCTGATTGTAGGTGTCCCGTATGAAAAAGACGGAAAGAAAGGCATGGTCTTTTTATCCCAGTCTTTGCTTGCCGTTAAAGATACAACAAAACATACGACCCGCTATATTTTTCTTGCCGCTGGAATTGCGATTGTGCTGACCACATTTTTCGCATTCTTTTTATCAAGCAGGGTCACATACCCTCTCCGCAAAATGAGAGAAGGCGCGCAGGATTTGGCGAAGGGCAAGTTCGATACAAAAATCCCGATTTTAACTCAGGATGAAATCGGTGAACTGGCGACCGCTTTTAATCAAATGGGCCGGCAGCTTAACTTTCATATCAATGCGCTCAATCAAGAAAAAGAGCAGCTTTCTAACATTTTGAGCAGTATGGCTGACGGGGTTATTACCATTAATATTGACGGTACGATTCTTGTGACCAACCCGCCGGCTGAACGTTTTCTTCAGGCTTGGTATTATGAACAGAACATGAATATTAAAGAAGGCGACAACCTTCCGCCCGAAGCAAAAGAGCTGTTTCAAAACGCTGTCAGCACTGAAAAAGAACAAATGATTGAGATGACGCTTCAAGGCAGATCATGGGTGCTTTTGATGTCGCCGCTTTATGCGGAATCGCACGTCAGAGGAGCGGTTGCCGTACTGCGTGACATGACAGAAGAACGCCGCCTTGATAAGCTGCGGGAGGACTTTATCGCAAATGTCAGTCATGAGCTGAGAACACCGATCTCCATGCTTCAGGGATACAGTGAAGCAATTGTCGATGACATTGCAAGCTCTGAAGAAGACCGGAAAGAAATTGCCCAAATCATTTATGATGAATCACTCCGAATGGGCCGCTTAGTTAATGATTTGCTTGATTTAGCCCGAATGGAATCAGGCCATACAGGCTTACATTATGAAAAAATCAATGTGAATGAGTTTTTAGAAAAGATCATTCGGAAGTTTTCCGGTGTTGCGAAAGAAAAAAATATAGCTTTACAAAATGACATTTCTCTCACAGAAGAGGAATTTATGTTTGATGAAGACAAGATGGAGCAGGTATTTACCAATTTGATTGATAACGCGCTGCGGCATACTTCAGCCGGTGGCAGTGTCTCCATTTCAGTCCATTCTGTGAAGGATGGATTGAAAATTGATATCAAAGACTCCGGGTCTGGCATACCGGAAGAAGATCTGCCATTTATCTTTGAGCGGTTTTATAAGGCAGATAAAGCGCGGACAAGGGGCAGATCAGGAACCGGGTTAGGGCTGGCTATCGTTAAAAATATCGTGGAAGCCCACAACGGATCAATCACTGTGCACAGCCGAATAGATAAAGGAACAACATTTACTTTTTATATTCCGACAAAACGGTAAAATCGAGTCTGAATTTGCCGAAGGATCTTGTTCCATAAGAAACACCCGCTGACTGAGCGGGTGTTTTTTTAATAGCCAACATTAATAAAATTTAAGGATATGTTAATATAAATTCCCTTCCAAATTCCAGTTACTCGTAATATAGTTGTAATGTAACTTTTCAAGCTATTCATACGACAAAAAAGTGAACGGAGGGGTTTCAAATGGAAGAAACCTTTCAATTATTATATGATACATATCATCAAGATTTGTACCAATTTTTATTTTATATGGTAAAGGATAAAAACCAGACAGAAGACCTTCTTCAAGAGGTTTATATCCGGGTATTAAATTCTTATCATACGTTTGAAGGAAGAAGCAGTGAAAAAACATGGCTTTTGTCTATCGCACGCCATGTTGCGATAGACTGGTTCCGTAAACAGCAAACAATCAGACAGCGTATACTCGGTACATTTGACTGGGATACACAGGATGTCAGGGATCAGCAATTGCTGCCGGACGAACTTGCGGTTCAACATGAAAATGTCCGGGAAATTTATGCTGCGCTTGATCAATGTACAATCGATCAAAGAGCTGTGATTATCTTGCGGTTTATTCAGGGATATTCAATACAGGAAACAGCCAAGGCTCTGCGCTTCTCGGAAAGCAAAGTAAAAACGACCCAACACAGAGGGCTCAAAGTACTTCGGAAACATATGGAGCTTTTGAGGGAGGAGCTAATGGATGATGAAGTCAGAATGGAACGAAGAACAGATAAAGGAGTTGTTAAGTCAACTTCCGGCAGTTAAAGACCATCGTTCGCCTCAGGATATTTACAAGCGGCTGACGATGGCAAAGCGTAAAAATAAGCCCGCTGTCAGGTGGATTGGCCCCGCGTGTGCCGCTGCAATTGCGGTTTATATCGCCTTCATTATTTCTCCTCATTTCTTTGATCAGGCACAGCCTCAACAAAAAGAAGCGTCCCAAGAGAACGCAGTAACAAAAACTGAGACAGAAGACAGCCCAAAAGCTGCATCATCCCTGGATCATACATCGTTTGTTGTACCTGAAAAGGAACAAGACAATTACATCACTGTAGCAGTTGCTGATGCCGATACATCCGCAATCATACCCGTCAGCATTCAAAAAACAAATGCATACCAAACGATCCAGGACATGCTGACTGTAAGTGGTGAATTGGATATCTTGGATCATGCCATTACAATTCCATCCTTCATAGATGAAGTAGAAATAAAAGAAAAACCAAAGCAGAAGGAATTAAGTATACGAGTCCATCAGCCAGCTACGGCATTTTCTGTAAAAGATGATACACTGTTAAAAAAATTGCTTAAAGAATCCTTAAAATGGAGTCCTTATGAAAAAGTCAAATTTTTATCGGATCAAAATGAGACTGGGGTTCGGATTGGCTCATATGGCACTTTTACGGAAATTTCGATTCCCAAACAGTCAAAACGATCCTACTACTTGTACCAAAATAAACAAGGACAAGACTTTCTCGTTCCGTCAAATAATTCTTTTGATACAGTAAAAGAAGCGATTAAGGAAATGGAATCGAGCAGCCAAGAAGATACGACACCTCTTATTCAAGCGGGTGCTGTCCAATCTGTAACGAAGAAACAGAAACACTTATATATCCGCTTTTCAAAGGACTCAGAAGTTGATGATTCTATTGCCGGTATTTTAATGATTGAGGGACTACTTTTAACCGCAAAAGAGTTTGGCTTCACAGAAGTGACCTTTACGGAAACCAGAACGAAAAAAATTGGCAAATATGACGTATCAGATGCAATTCCGGTACCGGCTGCTCCAAATCCGATTTTCTTAAACTAAAATGAGCCCTTTGAGGCTCTTTTTTAGTTGCTATTCATATAATAGAAATTTTCAAAAAAAAGTTGTACGTGTATAATAAAACAAGGTAACGATTGAAAGGATTTGAGATGAGTGAACGTGTTAACAATTAAAGGAGTTTCCATCGGGGAAGGAATGCCGAAAATCATCGTTCCGCTGATGGGAAAGACGGAAAAACAAATTCTGAATGAAGCAGAGGCAGTAAAATTACTGAATCCGGACATTGTTGAATGGAGAGTCGACGTATTTGAAAAAGCGAATGACAGAGAAGCGGTCACAAAGCTCATTTCTAAGCTTCGTAATTCTTTAGAAGACAAGCTATTTCTATTTACATTCAGAACCCACAAAGAGGGCGGGAGCATGGAGATGGACGAAAGCTCCTATCTTGCTTTGCTGGAATCGGCAATCCAAACAAAAGACATCGATCTGATAGACATCGAATTATTTTCAGGTGATGCAAATGTAAAAGCGTTAGTATCGATGGCGGAAGAAAACAACGTCTATGTGGTGATGTCAAATCACGACTTTGAAAAAACGCCTGTAAAAGATGAGATTCTTTCCAGACTTCGAAAAATGCAGGACTTAGGCGCGCATATTCCAAAAATGGCTGTCATGCCGAATAATACTGGAGATCTCCTAACACTGCTTGATGCGACGTATACAATGAAAACAAAATATGCAGACCGCCCCATTATTACAATGTCAATGGCTGCAACAGGGCTCATCAGCAGGCTGAGCGGTGAGGTTTTTGGATCGGCTTGTACTTTTGGAGCTGGAGAAGAGGCGTCCGCACCAGGTCAAATACCTGTTTCTGAGCTAAGGAGTGTCTTAGATATTTTGCATAAAAACACACGGGGATAGAACAATAAAAAAACTCAAGCTATATAGCTTGAGTTTTTTTGATTATGGCAGATCAATGAGCTTCACAGACACAATATCAGGGACATTTGTTAGTTCTTTCACAATTTTATCTTCCAGATGTCTGTCAAAGGAAAGCATCATGATGGCTTCTCCGCCTTTTTCCTTACGGCCAACCTGCATGGTTGCAATGTTAATATCATTATCTCCGAGAATACGTCCTACTCGGCCGATGACACCTGTTGTATCTTGATGCTGGATATACACCAAGTGACCTGTCGGATAAAAATCAATATTAAATCCATTGATCTCGACAATTCGTTCTCCGAAATGAGGAATATACGTAGCCGTTACAGTAAAGGTGCTGCGGTCTCCTGTCACTTTTACGCTGATGCAGTTATCGTATCCAGATTCAGAAGAGGAAATTTTTTCACTGAAGCTGATGCCGCGTTCTTTTGCGACACCCCCGGCATTGACCTCGTTAACAGTAGAGTCAACGCGCGGTTTTAAAAAGCCTGACAGAAGGGCTTTTGTAATGAACGATGTTTCAAGTTTAGCAATTGTGCCTTCATATTGAATGGCAACATCCTGTACTGGTTCTTTCATGCACTGTGATACAAGGCTGCCAATTTTTCCTGCAATTTGATGGTAAGGCTTAATTTTAGCAAATTCATCTTTTGTCATGGCAGGCAGGTTGATAGCTGACATGACAGGCAGGCCTTTTGCGAACTGCAGAACTTCTTCTGACACTTGGGCGGCGACATTGAGCTGTGCTTCTTTCGTTGATGCTCCCAAGTGAGGAGTGGCAATGACTAATGGGTGATCAACAAGTTTGTTGTCAACTGGCGGTTCAACTTCGAAAACGTCAAGCGCTGCTCCCGCAACATGCCCGTTTTCCAAAGCTTCGAGAAGTGCTGCCTCATCGATAATTCCGCCTCGCGCACAGTTAATTAAGCGAACGCCTTTTTTCGTTTTTGCAATCGTTTCTTTATTCAATAAGCCTTTTGTTTCTTTTGTTAAAGGCGTGTGAACGGTAATGATATCCGCACTTTCAAGCACTTCTTCAAATGTACGGCTGTTTACGCCGATTTTTTTCGCTCTTTCTTCCGTTAAGAAAGGATCAAAAACGTGCACAGTCATACCGAACGCTCTCGCACGCTGTGCAATTTCACTTCCGATTCGGCCTAATCCTACAATACCAAGCGTTTTTCCATAAAGCTCTGAACCGACATAAGCTGTGCGGTTCCACTCTCTGGATTTCACTGAGATATTAGCCTGCGGAATGTGTCTCATTAAAGAAGAGATCATTGCAAATGTATGCTCAGCTGTCGAAATGGTGTTGCCGTTCGGAGCATTGATCACGATTACCCCGTGTTTCGTAGCCTCATCAATATCGATATTATCGACACCGACACCGGCCCTTCCGACAATTTTTAAAGAAGTCATTTTGTTGAAAAGGTCTTCTGTTACTTTTGTCGCGCTTCGCACCAAAAGAGCATCAAAAGTATGTAATTCATCTTCTGCATCTGCTACGTTTTTTTGAACGATTTCAATAAAGTCTGATTCAATAAGTGGCTGTAAACCGTCGTTGCTCATTTTGTCTGAGACCAATACTCGAAACATCGTTAGATTTCCTCCTAAATTGACAAACTAAATATCTGATAATTTAACATATTCTCAAAAGAGTGTCAACGTGTATTGACGCAGTAAAGGATAAAAGTAAAGCCTAATAAATCAATGATCTGACAGCTTGCAGGTAATATATATAATTTGAAGCAATTCTCTATACAGCCAACCAGTTATCGTTTATAATGTAATTAAATTTCATATGATCAATCTTCGGGGCAGGGTGAAATTCCCTACCGGCGGTGATGAGCCAATGGCTCTAAGCCCGCGAGCTGTCTTACAGCAGGATTCGGTGAGATTCCGGAGCCGACAGTACAGTCTGGATGGGAGAAGATGGAGGTTCATAAGCGTTTTGAAATTGAATTTTTCAAACGTTTCTTTGCCTAGCCTAATTTTCGAAACCCCGCTTTTATATATGAAGCGGTTTTTTTATTGGCTGGAAAAGAACCTTTCCGTTTTCGAGTAAGATGTGATCGAAAAGGAGAGAATGAAGTGAAAGTAAAAAAATTAGTTGTGGTCAGCATGCTGAGCAGCATTGCATTTGTTTTGATGCTGTTAAATTTCCCGTTTCCGGGTCTTCCGGATTATTTGAAAATCGATTTTAGCGACGTTCCCGCTATTATTGCCATTCTGATTTACGGACCTTTGGCGGGTATTGCCGTAGAAGCGATAAAAAATGTTCTTCAGTATATCATTCAGGGAAGCATGGCCGGAGTTCCTGTAGGGCAAGTTGCGAATTTTATTGCAGGAACACTCTTTATATTGCCGACTGCTTTCTTATTTAAAAAACTCAACTCAGCAAAGGGCTTGGCTGTTAGCCTGCTTTTGGGAACTGCAGCGATGACCATTTTAATGAGTATTTTAAATTATGTTCTGATACTTCCGGCATACACGTGGTTTTTACATTCACCGGCATTATCCGACAGCGCGCTAAAAACAGCAGTCGTCGCAGGTATCCTGCCGTTTAACATGATAAAAGGTATTGTAATTACGGTTGTATTCTCACTAATTTTTATCAAGCTTAGCCATGGATTGAGCAGCAGCGAAGTGCACATATCCATTAAATAAAAAAGCTCCCGTTCGGGAGCTTTTTTTAGTTACTTCTATTCAAATTTAAGCGGGTCGCCTTCAAATGGCTCATCCGCCACTTTGATGGAATCAGTAGGGCATCCTTCAAATGCGTCAATCATATCTTCTTCCAGTACCTCAGGAACTTCGACAACACCTTTGTTTTCATCAAGCGTTACGAACGCGATGCCTTCATCATCGTAATCGTAAATGTCTGGTGCAGCAGCTCCGCAAGCGCCGCATGCAATACATGTATCTTTGTCTACGATTGTGTACTTTGCCATGAATAAAACCTCCCAGATTGTTCTTGGTGGAACAAATGGATCAATCTTTATATTTAATCAATTTAACACCTATTCCTCTTACTTATTGTAATGATGTTGCTGCCACATTTCAACAGAAAAATGATTGAGAATGCTTATCACATAAGGGGTTATCTACATAACATCCCCCTTAATGATGACTTTAAACGTCGATTTCTGTTTGAAATCTGTTAAAATAAAAGGAGCAAATCAACGATTTTTGTCAGGAAGAATGTAGGTGGATAGGTTGTCATTAAATTACTTCGATATTATGGTTCTCGATTGCCTTTGCAAAATAAACGGGGAACGGTCGGGAAGCGCTGTTTTTCACCTATTCAAAGGCAAGAGATCGTCACAAACCATTCAAGATGCCGGCTTATTTCAGACTGCAAAATACTTTGGAATGGCGGCGCAATGTTCGAGAAGCGATGTTTCTGAGTCGCTTGACAAGCTTGAAAAGCATTCATATCTCTCGCCAATGTCTGAAACTGATACATACAAAGTGACAGCCAGCGGCGCAGCAGTTTTAAGGCATGCCCTTAGCGAGCGGCCTTGGCCCGTTCATTGTCACGGCGCTCATTATCAGCAGGCTGCCGGTGTGCTTTGGAAAAGGCTTTCGCTGCTTGTGCAGGTCCTATCCCATAAACAGCAAGGGAGCAGGCAGTATATCCCTGTCACTAAGGATCATAAGACACTTCACTGGGTAAAGAAATACCTGTCCCGGCATACGGATCATATAGAGATGGCAAAAAGCCTTTTTGCCATGCTTGAGGCGCATTTAAAAAAGATTGAAAACAAAGCAGCGCAAATTTTTGTCTACTCCTTAACCTCGCACCATCGGATCGGTTATACGAACAGGCAGCTTGCTGATACGCTGAAAGAAGATGAATGGTATGTCTATATCATGTTTTGGGCTTCGGTACATTATTTTATTCATTCTCTTCCGGAGTGTGAAGATGCTTTGTTAAAGGATCTCCTTTCTGATGTGCATTTAGATAATGCCCTGACAGAGTCGACGAGGAAAACATGGCAGATGGTCAAACAAGGGTTTCCGATACAGCGAATTGCTGAAATCAGAAAGCTGAAAACAGCGACGATTGAAGACCACATTGTCGAGATTTCTCTCCATGAGCCTACGTTTATGATTAATGATTATGTATCAGCAGAAGACCAGCTCCGAATCGCAGAGTTTGCCAAACGGATGCGGACGAATAAAATCAAACAAATTCGCGACGGGCTGGAACAGCGGTTCAGCTACTTTCAAATCAGACTGGCATTGACAAAGCAGGTGCAGCAATATGACTAAATTACAGCAAACGTTATATCAGTTTTTTGGTTTTACTTCCTTTAAAAAAGGGCAGCAGGACATTATTGAAAGCATACTCAGCGGGAAGGATACCATTGCAATGCTCCCGACTGGGGGAGGGAAATCGCTTTGCTACCAGCTGCCTGGTTATATGCTTGACGGCATGGTATTAATCGTTTCTCCACTGCTTTCTTTAATGGAGGATCAGGTGCAGCAGCTCAAAGCCCGGGGGGAAAAGCGTGCTGCAGCTTTGAACAGCATGCTTAACAGGCAGGAAAGACAATTTGTTTTAGAACATATTCATCGATATAAATTTTTGTACTTGTCTCCTGAAGCTTTACAGTCTCCATATGTATTGGAAAAATTGAAAAGCGTCCCGATCAGCCTATTTGTTATTGACGAAGCGCATTGTATTTCTGAATGGGGACACGACTTCAGGCCTGATTATTCAAAGCTCGGACAGCTGAGAAAAAAACTTGGACACCCGCCCGTTCTGGCATTGACCGCCACGGCTACAAAGGAAACGCTGCAAGATGTCATGAACCTGCTGGATCTGCAGCATGCTGTACGCCATCTCAACTCAGTCAACCGCCCAAACATCGCACTGAGGGTTGAAAATGCGGCGGACACTGCCGAAAAAATAGATAGGGTCATTCAGCTGGTTGAAAACCTGCAAGGCCCGGGAATTGTTTATTGTCCGACACGGAAATGGGCTGAGGAATTAGCGGGTGAAATTAAAAGCAAAACGAGCAGCAGAGCCGACTTTTACCATGGCGGTTTGGAGTCAGGGGACAGGATTTTAATTCAGCAGCAGTTTATTCATAACCAGCTTGATGTGATATGTTGTACGAATGCGTTTGGAATGGGTGTCGATAAACCCGATATCAGATATGTGATTCATTTTCACCTCCCGCAGACGGCAGAAGCTTTTATGCAGGAAATCGGTAGAGCGGGCCGCGATGGAAAGCCGAGTGTCAGCATTTTGCTGCGGGCGCCAGGGGATTTTGAATTGCAGGAACAGATTATCCAGATGGAGAGTGTCACAGCTGAAGAAATCGCCGACGTGATCCGTGTGCTAGAGAAGACGGAGGAGCGGGATGAGAGAAGGCTGCGTGACGTATTACTTCAGTATGGCGTCGGAGAGACACAGGCCCGTATGATGATTCATCTCTTTATGCAGGGAAAAACATCAGTTGAACTGATGAAGAAAGAAATTTCATATCGCATGGAGCTGAAGCTGGAAAAAATGCACCGTGTATCATTTTTGCTTCAGCGTGACGGCTGTTTAAGGCAGGCACTGTTAACCTACTTTGATGAATCATACGAGCCTGATGACGGAAACCACCCGTGCTGTTCACATTGCGGTTTTGATTTATCCTTGTATGAACAAAAAGGGGAACGGAGTAAAATGGCGCCATTAGACAGCTGGAGTTCGGAATTGCACCGGATATTCAGCTTGCAGACTGTAGGTGAGCTGAACTGAAACAGCAAAAAGATTATATTCAGCATATGTCTGACCGTGATATGCTGAAGCAGTTATATTTGACGCAGCTACTCATCATCTTTGCCGCTGCTGCAGCAGGACTGTTCTTTTTTGAGGATGTACGGGACGTATTAAAGCTCTGGGACATTCGCGATATGCGAATCATCTGGTATGGTGTTTCTATAGCTGTTATTGTTATTTTAGCCGATATGGCAGTAATGAAATGGTTTCCGTCTCATTTATATGATGACGGCGGAATCAATAAAAAAATATTCAGTAAGAGGTCAATCCCTCATATTATATTTTTAACGCTTCTGATTGCTTTCGCGGAAGAAATGTTATTCAGAGGAGTGCTGCAGACTCATATCGGTTTATGGGCGGCCAGCCTTATATTTGCCGCTCTGCACTTTCGGTATTTGTCAAAATGGCTGTTATTTATTATGGTGACAGCAATCAGCTTTTTGCTCGGTCTGATGTATGAATGGACCGGCAACTTATTTGTTCCGATGACGGCGCATTTTATCATTGATGCCGTGTTTGCCTGTCAGATTCGTTTTGAACATGTGAGGAGGGATAAACATGACGAACATGTCGAGAGTAGAGAGAAGAAAGGCCCAGAATCTTTATGAAGATCAAAACGCCGCATTGGCGAACGATTATGTCGATGATGGAGAAAGCCTTCCGACAAGACAATCTGTAAAAAATCAAAGAGAACAGAAAAAAAAGCAAGGCAAAACAAAAACGCCATTATTCACAGTGCTCGCAGTAATATTTGTATTTGTGCCGGTTATCGTTTTAGTCACCTTATTTTATCTAAAGAGCCACCCGGATAATCATGACGATTATGAAGATGTCTTTATTGACAGCAGCCAAAGCAAATATGAGGTTGTCCCGAAATCAGAGGATAAAAACGATACCGCAGACACTAAAGAAACCGCACTGCAGAAGGAGTCAAAAAAAGAGCCAGAAAATTCCAAGCCAAAAGAGCCGGCAAAAACAGCTGCTGATAAGAAACAGACTGCTGTAGCGAAAAAAGAAGACTCGGCAAATAAGGAGGAAGCAACCGCCGCGGCTGCTTCCTCTTCCCAATCAACAGTACAACAGCAAGAACAGCAACAGCAGCCGGCTGAGCCAGTTCAAAATGTGCCGAATTGCGTTGTCAAGCACACCGTCCAAAAGAAAGAAACGCTATACCGCATTTCCATGAAGTATTATAAAAGCCGGACAGGAGAAGAAAAAATTCGAGCGTATAATCATCTGAATGGAAATGATGTTTACACCGGACAAGTTTTGGACATCCCCTTAATGGATGAATAGGGTATTATTTTTATTTTACGTTCATATATTGTAGCAATGAAAATGGACAAGGTGTGAAGCGTATGGAATCCTTATGGAATCAGCTGGATCAGTTTACAGACGCGCCGACCAAACAGATGCTCCAAGCGCTGGTAAAACGAAAACAAAAATTCGAAAATTATGCAGCACAATGCCGCAGATGGCGATGGGCTTCACTTATCTGCCTAGGCTTATTATGTGTTATGATCATGATCAAAAGCCCGGAGCCTCAGCTTATACTTCAAGAAATACTTAGCCATACCTTTTATTTATTTTGGATGCTGGCAACCGCTTTTGCCTACTGCACTTCATATTATTTCAAGAAAAAGGAAGAAAAATCCGAGACTGATTTCCATAAACTGAGATGTGAAATTATTCAGAAAAGCACTGATCTCTGGCCGCAGCCTGATAAATGGAAGGCGAGAGAGTCTGTTTTTCACATGATGAAGCACAAATATGACATTAATCTATATTTTGAAAGTAAATAAAATGGGGCGTTTTCTCAAACGATAGAAACGTCTTTTTTTTATTGTCCGTCTTATTGATAAGTTCTAAAAAGAATGGAGAGTTTTTATGAAGCTATCAGTGAAAATTGCCGGTGTTCTAACTGTTGCGGCAGCGGCAATGACGGCAAAAATGTATGCAACAGCAAAAGGCAATCATTTGAAGACACATACGTTTCCTTTATCAAAGATGAAGGGCAAGCCGCCTCTGACAATCTTTTTTATTTCAGACATTCACAAACGTCTCATCGATCAAGACCTTTTAGAAAAAGCGCGAAGCCATGCCCCCCACTTGGTTATAATCGGCGGTGATTTAGCTGAGGGCGGGGTGCCCAGTGCGAGAATCGAGGAAAACATCAAAAGGCTCGTACATTTCGGGGTCCCTATCGTGTTTGTGTGGGGGAATAATGATTATGAAGTCAGGCAGCATAAGCTGTATTCCATATTTAAAGCGCACGGCGTCATCACTCTGAGAAATGAGTCAGTCCCGTTTTCATACAATGGACATACGATTGCGATTGCGGGGGTGGATGATATCAGGATGGAGATGGATCATTATGAGGAAGCCATCAAAGAACTTGATGAAAACCAGCTGAATATTCTGGTTTGCCATAATCCGGAGATTCATGAACAAATCAATGAAGATGACGGTATTGATGTGATATTCAGCGGACATACCCATGGAGGCCAGATCAGGTTTGGAAAATTTGGCCCTTATGAACTGGGGAAAACAGGTATTGTTAAAAACGCGGCATATCTGATCAGCAACGGCTACGGCACGACAAAAGTGCCTCTTCGTTTAGGTGCTGAGCCTGAAACACACATTGTGACTCTTTGCGGGCCAGAATAACTTCTAAAAAGCAAAAATCCATATGGCAATAAAAACTGCATTGTGCTTGTCTTACTAGTGAACTCAGTGTAAACTGATAACAATTAAGAACCTATGACTCATCATCTCATATAATGTGTTATATGATTTGTGTGCAAGTAGAGGCAGGAGGGAACGTTATGCGGCTTGAGCGTCTGAATTATAATAAGATCAAAATCTTTTTAACCCTCGATGATTTGACAGACCGGGGATTGACAAAAGAAGACCTCTGGAAGGACTCATTTAAAGTCCACCAGTTATTTAAAGATATGATGAATGAAGCAAATACAGAGCTCGGCTTTGAAGCGAATGGACCGATTGCAGTGGAAGTGTATTCTCTCCAAGCACAAGGGATGGTCGTGATTGTAACAAAGAACCAAGACGCCGATTCAGAAGACGATGAGTATGATGATGATTACATCGAAATGCAAGTCAAGCTTGATGAAAGCGCGGACATCATATATCAATTCCATTCCTTTGAAGATATCATTCAGCTTTCAGAAAGCTTACAGCGAATCGGTATCACAGGGGGAACTGTCTACCACTATGACGGGCAGTACTTTTTAAGCCTTGAAGATCTAGGGTCACATACGGCTGAAGGGGTTGTGGCGGTTCTGGCTGAATACGGCAATCCGACAACTTTAACGATTTATCGCCTGCAAGAGTATGGTAAGCTCATTATGGACGGTAATGCCGTAGAGACGATACAAACTCATTTTTCATAAGAATGCAACGGAAAACTGCTGATTTCAGCAGTTTTTTTTCGTTAAAAAACATGGAAAAACATAACGTTTATTCTATGCACAGATCATATGAAGGTGTATACTATTCTCTGAAAGGGAGCATGTGAGAAACAGAAGATTCTAGGAGGTTAACTCAAATGGCAGCCGATCGAAACACCGGTCATACAGAAGAGGACAAACTTGATGTATTAAAATCAACCCAAACCGTAATACATAAGGCTCTGGAAAAATTGGGATATCCCGAAGAGGTATACGAATTGTTAAAAGAGCCGATGAGATTATTAACGGTAAAAATACCTGTTCGTATGGACGACGGTTCAGTAAAGATTTTCACAGGATATCGTGCGCAGCACAATGACTCTGTCGGTCCAACGAAAGGCGGGATACGTTTTCACCCGAACGTAACAGAAAAAGAGGTGAAGGCGCTTTCAATTTGGATGAGTTTAAAATGCGGCATAATTGATCTTCCATATGGCGGTGGTAAAGGCGGAATTGTTTGTGATCCAAGGGATATGTCGTTTAGAGAGCTGGAGCGTCTGAGCAGAGGGTATGTCAGAGCGATCAGCCAAATTGTCGGCCCGACAAAAGACGTGCCGGCACCGGATGTATTTACAAACTCACAAATCATGGCTTGGATGATGGATGAGTATTCAAGAATTGATGAATTTAATTCGCCTGGATTTATTACAGGCAAACCGCTTGTGCTTGGCGGATCTCACGGGAGAGAATCTGCGACAGCAAAAGGTGTTACCATCTGTATTAAAGAAGCGGCTAAGAAGAGAGGCATCGATATTAAAGGTGCGCGTGTCGTTGTCCAAGGCTTTGGAAACGCGGGAAGCTATTTGGCAAAATTTATGCATGATGCGGGGGCAAAAGTTGTCGGCATCTCAGATGCGTATGGCGGACTTTATGATCCGGAAGGCCTTGATATCGATTATTTACTCGACCGACGCGACAGCTTCGGTACCGTAACAAAGCTTTTCAACGATACCATTACCAACCAAGAGCTGCTGGAGCTGGATTGTGATATTCTCGTTCCTGCTGCGATTGAAAATCAAATTACAGAAGAAAATGCCCATAATATCCGGGCTAAAATTGTCGTTGAAGCAGCGAACGGACCAACAACGCTTGAAGGAACAAAAATTCTTTCAGACCGGGACATTCTGCTTGTACCAGACGTGCTGGCAAGTGCCGGTGGCGTAACAGTTTCTTATTTTGAATGGGTTCAGAATAACCAAGGCTTCTACTGGAGTGAAGAAGAGGTAGAAGAAAAATTAGAAAAAATGATGGTCAAATCATTTAACAATATTTATGAAATGGCTAACAACCGAAGAATTGACATGAGGCTCGCTGCATATATGGTCGGCGTTCGCAAAATGGCTGAAGCTTCGCGTTTTAGAGGCTGGATATAAGTTGATGATTTGCATAAAAATAAAAAATCTCCTATGATAAAATAGGAGATTTTTTTATTCGGAAATAGAAAAATATGAAGTGAAATGCCAATCGCAGGAGTTGACGGAAATGATTCAAGAAAAAGCAATTATTATAGGCGGAGGGCCTTGCGGACTATCTGCTGCCATTCACCTAAAACAAATTGGCATTGATGCCCTCGTCATCGAAAAAGGCAATGTCGTTAACAGTATTTACAATTATCCGACGCATCAAACCTTTTTCAGCTCAAGTGAAAAGCTCGAAATCGGAGATGTGGCATTTATTACAGAGAACAGGAAGCCTGTCAGAATTCAGGCTTTATCGTATTACCGTGAAGTCGTTAAACGGAAAAACATCCGTGTTAATGCGTTTGAAATGGTGCATAAAGTGACGAAAACGCAAAATAACACATTCGTTATTGAGACGTCAAAAGAGACCTATACGACGCCATATTGTATCATCGCCACAGGCTATTATGATCATCCAAACTATATGAATATACCCGGTGAGGATTTGCCGAAAGTATTTCATTATTTTAAAGAAGGCCACCCGTATTTTGATAAAGATGTTGTTGTCATCGGCGGGAAAAATTCAAGCGTGGACGCCGCCCTTGAACTCGTGAAATCTGGAGCGCGTGTGACAGTTTTATATAGGGGCAATGAGTATTCTCCAAGCATTAAGCCGTGGATTCTGCCGGAATTTGAAGCCCTCGTCAGAAACGGTACAATCCGTATGGAATTTGGCGCTTGTGTCGAAAAAATCACCGAGGATGAAGTTGTGTTTCGCTCAGGAGAGAAAGAACTCATTACCATTAAAAATGATTTTGTATTTGCCATGACAGGCTATCATCCCGATCATCAATTTCTTGAAAAAATTGGTGTTGAAATTGATAAAGAAACAGGGCGTCCATTTTTCAACGAAGAAACGATGGAAACGAACGTTGAAGGTGTCTTTATTGCCGGGGTTATTGCTGCGGGAAATAATGCCAATGAAATATTTATTGAAAACGGCAGGTTTCACGGGGGGCATATCGCAGCGGAAATCGCCAAAAGAGAAAACCATTAAAGATAAGGAGCATATGATGCATTCGTATGCTCTTTTTGTTTTTTTAAGTGCAGACAGATGTAAAATTTTAAACAACATGGTAGGATAGACGTAGGAATATAAAGGAAAGAGGTTGCCTGATGTTTGCAATCATCTCTGCAGGAATTGCCCCCGGCATCGCGTTATTAAGTTATTTTTATTTAAAAGATCAGTATGATAATGAACCTGTACATATGGTGCTTCGGTCGTTTTTTCTCGGGGTTGTTCTTGTATTTCCCATAATGTTTATCCAGTATGTACTTGAAAAAGAGAATGTAGGAGGCGGAAGTTTTTTCGTTTCTTTTTTATCTTCGGGGTTTTTGGAAGAATCATTAAAATGGTTTATACTGATGATCAGTGTTTACCCGCACGCCCACTTTGATGAGCATTATGACGGGATTGTGTACGGTACAAGTGTATCACTCGGTTTTGCAACCCTCGAAAATATTCTTTACTTAATTGGCCACGGCGTGGAGCATGCGTTTGTCAGGGCGCTGCTGCCTGTTTCATGCCATGCCTTGATTGGCGTTATAATGGGATTTTACCTTGGAAAAGCCCGTTTTTCCGCTGATAAGGCGCGTGTAAAGTGGCTTACTCTTTCTTTAGTTGTCCCATCCCTTTTGCATGGATCATATGATTTTATCCTAACAGCGCTTAGCAATTGGATTTATTATATGCTTCCATTTATGGTATTTTTATGGTGGTTCGGTTTGCGTAAAGCGAAAAAAGCTCGTTCCGTTAATATGATGCAAGTATAGAAGCCGCACAGCAACCGTGCGGCTTTTTTGTGTGCAGTTTTTATGTTCTGAGGGATAACAAGGAAAGAGTGTATAAAAATAACCTCGTTACAGAAAATACGATTACACTTAAAAATTTGCAGTAGGAGGCTTGAAAAGATGAAGTCCAAAGGATCGATTATGGCATGTCTCATCCTTTTTTCCTTTACAATAACGACGTTTATTAATACTGAAACGATCTCTGCCTTTTCGAATCAGGTCATTCAAAGAGGGGCAACAGGGGATGATGTGGTCGAACTTCAGGCGCGTCTTCAATACAACGGATATTATAACGGAAAAATTGACGGGGTTTATGGATGGGGGACGTACTGGGCAGTTCGAAATTTTCAGGATCAATTCGGGTTAAAAGAGGTTGACGGCCTTGTAGGAGCTAAAACAAAGCAAACCTTAATATGTAAATCAAAATACTATCGTGAATATGTCATGGAACAGCTCAATAAAGGGAATACATTCACGCATTACGGAAAAATTCCGCTAAAGTATCAGACGAAACCATCAAAAGCAGCAACACAAAAAGCAAGACAACAAGCAGAAGCACGGCAGAAACAGCCTGCGGAAAAAACAACGCAGCAGCAGCCTAAAGCGAATGCGAATAAACAGCAAAACAATACACCAGCAAAAGCAAGAAAACAGGATGCGGTAGCAGCGAACATGCCTGGTGGATTTTCCAACAACGATATCAGGCTGCTTGCTCAAGCGGTTTATGGCGAAGCCCGGGGCGAGCCGTACGAGGGGCAGGTTGCTATTGCAGCAGTCATTTTAAACCGTTTGAACAGCCCGTTATTTCCAAATTCAGTAGCGGGGGTTATTTTTGAGCCGCTTGCCTTCACAGCAGTAGCCGACGGACAAATTTACATGCAGCCGAATGAAACGGCACGAGAAGCAGTGCTGGATGCCATCAATGGCTGGGACCCATCAGAGGAAGCACTTTACTACTTTAATCCGGATACGGCTACAAGTCCGTGGATTTGGGGGCGTCCGCAGATTAAAAGAATCGGTAAACACATTTTCTGTGAGTAGCAGATATGAGAAAGCATAAAAAGAGGTGTGATAAATGATCAGAGGAATTTTAATCGCCGTGCTTGGTATTGCAATAGTCGGTACAGGCTACTGGGGATACAAAGAACACCAGGAAAAAGACGCAGTTCTTCTTCATGCTGAAAATAACTATCAGCGGGCGTTTCATGAGCTTACCTATCAGGTGGATCAGCTTCATGATAAAATCGGAACAACACTTGCCATGAACAGCCAAAAATCACTGTCGCCTGCATTGATCGATGTGTGGAGGATTACATCAGAAGCTCATAACAGCGTCAGTCAGCTGCCGCTTACATTAATGCCGTTTAATAAAACTGAAGAGCTATTATCAAAGATCGGCGATTTCAGCTATAAAACGTCAGTCAGAGATTTGGACCAAAAGCCGCTTGATAAAAACGAGTATACATCACTAAATAAGCTATATCAGCAGTCCGAAGATATACAAAATGAATTGCGTCATGTTCAGCACCTTGTCATGAGCAAAAACCTTCGTTGGATGGACGTAGAAATGGCCCTGGCTTCTGACGAAAAACAAAGTGATAATACGATTATCAACAGCTTTAAAACAGTCGAAAAAAATGTTGGTGCATTCTCCACTGGCACTGATCTTGGCCCGAGTTTCACCAGCACGAAAAAAGAAGAGAAAGGCTTCAGCCATCTGAAGGGAAAACAAATTTCCGAACAGGAAGCAAAACAAATTGCTGAGCGCTTTGCCCCAGATGACAATTATTCAATTAAAGTGGTAAAGAGCGGAAAAAAAACAAATCGCGATGTATATAGCATCAGCATGAAAGATCCAGACCATAAAGCAGTGATTTATATGGATATTACGAAGAAGGGCGGGCATCCGGTATATTTGATCCAAAACAGAGAAGTGAAAGATCAGAAAATCAGTTTAAATGACGGATCGAACCGAGCGCTTGCATTTTTGAAGAAAAACGGATTTGGAACAGATGATTTGGAAATTGATGAAAGCGCCCAATATGATAAAATCGGTGTATTTTCATATGTTCCTGTTGAAAATAAAGTCCGGATGTACCCGGAGGCAATTCGTATAAAAGTGGCCTTGGATGACGGTGAGGTTGTCGGCTTTTCAGCAAGAGACTTCCTCACATCTCACAGAAAAAGAACCATACCTAAGCCTGCAATTACTGAAGCAGAGGCAAAGTCTAAATTAAATAAAAATGTACAAGTGAGAGAAACAAGGCTCGCTTTGATTACAAATGAACTAGGTCAAGAAGTGTTATGCTACGAAATGCTTGGAACAATTGAAAATGACACATTCAGAATGTATATCAATGCCAAAGACGGATCGGAAGAAAAGGTTGAAAAACTAAAAAATGCAGAACCTATATATAAAGACCTATAAAAAACAGGAGGAAAGGACTAAATGTCTTTTCCTTTTTTTCATTACGTGCTTTAATAAAAACGTGAGTATATTGAATGCGAAAGAGTGAAGTCAATGATAGAGATTGGAGAAAATGTACTTTTAGAATATATAGAAGAAAATGAATTGAAAAAGGCAAAAAGCAAGGCGGTCAGCATCGAAAACAATGAACTTTTGATCGCGTATCCTGTTGATGTAGTTACAGGGCGAACTGTGATTTTACATAACGATATGGAAGTAACGGTAGAGTTTGTGGGAAAAGACGAAGTTCCTTATCGCTTTACAAGTCGTATAAAAGGTAAAGTGAAGGACAAACTTCAAATGATCTGTCTTGAAGTGCCTCCCCGTGAAAAAATGAAAAGAATCCAGCGCCGCCAATATGTAAGAACTGATGCGGTATTAGATGTGCAAATTCAGCCGGGAAATGAAGAAGAGTTCCGCACACTATCCTATAACATCAGTGCAGGCGGCATCGCCGTGGTTTTAGCTAATGGCCTTTCTTTTCAATCGGGGGAATCATTGCGCCTGATCATCCGTCTTCCTGAAGAGGAGCACACACGTCAAATAGAAACAGAAGCAGTTGTCAGACGAATCTTTGATGACCCCAAGTCAGGAAAACGCAAAATGACTTTAGAGTATTCAGAAATTGCAGCAGGTGACCAGCAGGCTTTGCTTCAATACTGCATCCGGCGCCAGTTAAATAAGAGAAGAAAGGCCCGAATGGAATAAACATCGGCAAACACTTCCATACTATTTGTAATGGAGGTGCTCCAATGAAAACATTTGAACGGCTGCTGATCAAATTATTGTTCATTCAGGCCATCATTTTACTTGGTGTCCAATTTCTCTTTCACTATCAGCATATTGAACCATACGTATCAAAAGTGATTCAATATGAAGGGGTGGATAAAATGGAGGAAAACAATAGGATTGAAACCTTCAAACATTAATTATTCATCAATTTTTCACCCTTTTTCATAAAGTTCGTGATACAATCCATAGAGGAGAAAAGAGCAAGGAGAGGAATTATGGAAAAGAAATTATCGATTGCAATTGACGGCCCGGCAGCTGCGGGGAAAAGCACCGTTGCCAAAATTGTGGCTGAGAAAAAATCGTACATATATATTGATACAGGAGCAATGTATCGGGCGATAACGTACGCGGCTTTACAGGAAAACGTTGAGCTTACAAATGAAGAAAAACTGGCTGAGCTGCTAAAGCGGACAGACATTGAGCTGATTACAACAAAAGATGGACAAAAAGTGCTTGTAAACGGCACCGATGTAACTGAGGCGATCAGAACAGATGAAGTCAGCAACCAAGTTTCAATTGCGGCCAAGCATAGAAGTGTCAGAGAAGAAATGGTGAAACGCCAGCAGCAGCTTGGGGAAAAAGGCGGCGTCGTCATGGATGGTCGTGACATCGGGACGCATGTGCTGCCAAATGCAGAAGTAAAGATCTTTCTTTTGGCATCTGTTGAAGAGAGAGCGAAACGCCGTTATGAAGAAAATGTGAAAAAAGGCTTTGATGTCAACTACGAAACATTAATTGAGGAAATTGCAAGAAGAGACAAGCTTGATTCAGAGCGTGAAGTATCTCCGCTGCGTAAAGCAGAAGATGCTCTTGAAATCGACACGACATCGCTTTCCATTCAAGAGGTAGCTGATAAAATCCTCGAGGCTGTGGAGCAAAAGTCCCGCTGAGGATGTCAAATGCCACTTTTTTTGAATTTTTCAACGAAGATAGAATGTTATTGCTTGACAAACCTGTCCTTTTATTAGAAGTTAATACTAATAAAACTTTTTATTGATCATTCAAAAAACTTTTTTGGATGATTCTTTAATACATATTCGGCTAAAAGCGGGCATGTTATATGTTCAGCTTTCAAACCGTTTTAATTAAGCTGTGTAGGTTTGGACCAAGGAGGTTATTCAAATGACAGAGGAAATGAATCAAATTGATGTTCAAGTGCCAGAGGTTGGAGATGTAGTTAAAGGGATTGTGACAAAGGTAGAAGACAAACATGTAGATGTAGAAATTATCAATGTCAAACAATCCGGTATTATTCCAATCAGTGAATTATCAAGTCTTCATGTAGAGAAAGCATCGGATGTTGTTAAAGTAGACGACGAGCTTGACCTGAAAGTAACAAAAGTGGAAGACGATGCTTTGATTTTATCTAAACGTGCTGTTGATGCAGACCGCGCTTGGGAAGACCTTGAGAAAAAATTTGAAACAAAAGAAGTGTTTGAAGCTGAAGTGAAAGATGTCGTGAAAGGCGGCCTTGTCGTTGATATCGGCGTTCGCGGTTTTATTCCGGCATCACTTGTTGAAGCACATTTCGTTGAAGACTTCACTGACTATAAAGGAAAAACACTGTCACTGCTCGTTGTAGAGCTTGACCGTGATAAAAACCGCGTGATCCTTTCACACCGTGCTGTTGTTGAAAGTGAACAAGCGAATAAAAAACAAGAATTTCTTCAGTCTCTTGAAGTTGGAAGTGTACTTGATGGCAAAGTACAGCGCCTGACTGACTTTGGCGCGTTTGTTGATATTGGAGGCATCGACGGACTTGTACACATTTCACAGCTTTCCCACTCTCATGTAGAGAAGCCGTCTGACGTTGTTGAAGAGGGACAAGAAGTAAAAGTGAAAGTGTTATCGGTTGACCGTGACAATGAACGTATTTCTTTATCAATCAAAGATACACTGCCTGGACCTTGGAGCCAAATCGGCGAAAAAGTGAAGCCTGGCGATGTGCTTGAAGGAACTGTACAGCGTCTTGTAAGCTTCGGTGCCTTTGTTGAAATCCTTCCAGGTGTTGAAGGTCTCGTTCATATTTCTCAAATTTCCAATAAACACATCGGCACGCCGCATGAAGTCCTTGAAGAAGGACAGACTGTAAAAGTGAAGGTTCTTGATGTGAATGAAAATGAGGAGCGCATTTCATTAAGCATGCGTGAACTTGAAGAAACGCCTAAAGCTGATCAGGAAGATTACCGTCAATATCAAGCGAAGGAAGAAACAAGCACTGGCTTCCAGCTTGGAGATCTGATCGGAGATAAGCTGAATAAACTAAAATAATTGGTGATAAACGTGACTCGAGCAGAACGAAAAAGACAACACATCAATCATGCCTTGTCCACCGGCCAGAAGCGGGAAACAGGTCTTGATGATATTACGTTTGTTCACGTCAGTCTGCCCGATCTTGCATTAGAACAAGTAGATATTTCCACAAAAATCGGCGAACTTTCAAGCAGTTCGCCGATTTTTATCAATGCAATGACTGGCGGCGGCGGAAAACTTACATATGAGATTAATAAATCGCTTGCGCGAGCGGCTTCTCAGGCTGGAATTCCCCTTGCTGTGGGATCGCAAATGTCAGCATTAAAAGATCCATCAGAGCGTCTTTCCTATGAAATTGTTCGAAAGGAAAACCCAAACGGGCTGATTTTTGCCAACCTGGGAAGCGAGGCAACGGCTGCTCAGGCAAAGGAAGCCGTTGAGATGATTGGAGCAAACGCACTGCAGATCCACCTCAATGTGATTCAGGAAATTGTGATGCCTGAAGGAGACAGAAGCTTTAGCGGCGCACTGGAACGTATTGAACAAATTTGCAGCCGGGTCAGTGTACCAGTCATTGTGAAAGAAGTCGGATTCGGTATGAGCAAAGAATCAGCAGGAAAGCTGTATGAAGCTGGTGCTGCAGCTGTTGACATTGGCGGTTACGGGGGAACAAATTTCTCGAAAATCGAAAATCTCCGAAGACAGCGGCAAATCTCCTTTTTTAACTCGTGGGGCATTTCGACAGCTGCAAGTTTGGCGGAAATCCGCTCTGAGTTTCCTGCAAGCACCATGATCGCCTCTGGCGGTCTGCAAGATGCACTTGACGTGGCAAAGGCAATTGCGCTTGGGGCCTCTTGCACCGGAATGGCAGGGCATTTTTTAAAAGCGCTGACTGACAGTGGTGAGGAAGGACTGCTTGAGGAGATTCAGCTGATCCTTGAGGAATTAAAGATGATTATGACCGTGCTGGGTGCCAGAACGATTGCCGATTTACAAAAGGCGCCCCTTGTGATCAAAGGTGAAACCCATCATTGGCTCACAGAGAGAGGGGTCAATACATCAAGCTATAGTGTGCGATAAATGATAAAAGCCCAAAACCATATGTGGTTTGGGCTTTTTGTATTATGATTTTCGCTTTTTGAATCTTCCGTTTTGTTCAAGGCTTGTCGCTCCGTCATAGTGAATGGACTGGTCGCGGTCTGATTCGACTCTGCCTGAAGCTTTGAGTTTTTTCTCTTGCCTGTCTTTTCCCATGATCATACTCCTTAATGTGAGATCGATTGTTTAAAAAATGTGCTTGAACTCCATACTGGGAATATGGAGGAAGTAAAATGGAACAATTTTATTACTATTGGTCAATGTGGTTTCTTTGGGTTTTGACAACATTTATTTTTGAAAAGACGAAAAGACGAATTGCCGTCTCTGTCTTTATTTTAACTAATATTATTCTAAGCATACATGACATCGTTTTATATTTTTCCCTGAATGCTGCATATATGATGTTTTTCGTTTGCGGATGTGTCTATGCCGCGTATTTGGGAATGTATCGTTTTCGTTACATCATGGTCTATCTGACGCTTGTTGCCGCGTATGCGTTTGTTTATCTTTTTGCATTATATGACCCTGTTTGGTTCATCATAAAACCTGAGTGGGCTGCTGTTATATTAATAGTGCTTTTAACAGCTTCTGTTGAAAGGAATTTTGAGAAGCAGCTTGTCTTATTTGTCCTAGGGATGTGCCAAGGCGAACTGGTGTATTCATTTGTGATCCAGAAGTTGGCCGGGGCTATGGCTGTCGGCGGCTTTCAATGGCTGAATGCGTGTTCTGCGGGGATGATATTGCTGTTTGGCATATCTAAATACGAACACCTCGCAAGCCAGATTGGTCAGAAAAGCAAAAGATCAAACAAAGGAGCTACCAAAATGTCATGAGTGATTACATCTATCCGATTATTGCTGGGGTCATTGCCGGAATTGCGACAAGGCTTTATATGCTGAAAACGGATTACCGCCAGTATCCGACCTATGTTCATGGGAAAGTGATTCACATCGCACTGGGGTTGATAGCGGCTGGTTTAGGTGCAATTATTATGCCGGCGCTTTTGCAGGAGGAATTTACGGCCATCACATTTTTAACATTGGCAGCGACGCAATTTAGAGATGTCCGAAACATGGAGCGGAACACATTGACGCAAATGGATTCGTATGAGCTTGTCTCAAGAGGAAGCACATATATTGAGGGGATTGCCATTGCGTTTGAAAGCAGAAATTATATTGTGATCTTTACAGCGCTTTTGACAACCTCTGCGTATGTGTTTTTATCCATCTGGGCTGCTGTCATAGCGGCTGTCGTTTGTTTTTTACTGGCCATGAAATTTATGTCGGGCAGTGTGTTGAAGGATATTGTAGACATCGAGTACATAAAGCCGCGCTTTGACGGTCCGGGACTGTTTGTTGATAATATTTATATGATGAATATCGGGCTTCCAGAGAAACAGGAACTGATTTTAAAGCATGGCATGGGCTTTATTTTAACGCCAAAAAACTTTAATTCAGCAGCGACGATAGCAAATTTAGGGCAGCGTCAGGCCATTTTATTTGATGTTTCCAATGTGCTCGGGGTTTATCGGGATTCAGGAGAGCCATCTTTGACACCAATTGCAAAACGGGATTTAAATGATGGAAGAGTGGCAGTATTTGTTCTCCCGCAAATTCACCATCCCGAAACGGCTGTTCAAATTATTAGCAATGTTCCAACCCTGGAAAATGCGATTAGAATGCCGACTGAATTTATCAAAAATCAGGATAAGGTGATAGGATGAGTGAATCTCTTACGAAAGTGATTTTGTCTGTAATCACGACAAATCGAAACCGGGTTGCAGGGGGAGCACCTGTCTTTTTTTGCAATGACCAAAAGGAGATGGAGCTTTTCGCTAAAAATCTTGAGGCGATCCTTGATGGAATAGCTCACAGAATCGGAGATGACGTGTATTTGATCGTGAAACATTTTTAAGAATAGTTGTGATCCCAGTAAAAACTGATATAATAAATGAGTTAAGCCCTTCCTCTGAAGGGTTTCTTTTCATAAAAGTGAATGAAATGATTTTAATAACCGGTTGAAAATTTATGTAAAAATGAAAGCGGCTGGATTGAAAGGAAGGGTACTATGGGTAAACCTGTCGTAGCCATTGTCGGGAGACCAAATGTAGGAAAATCCACAATCTTTAACCGGATTGCGGGAGAAAGAATTTCAATAGTAGAAGATACCCCTGGCGTGACAAGGGATCGGATATACAGCTCGGCTGAATGGCTGAATTATGATTTTAATTTGATTGATACGGGCGGTATTGATATCGGTGATGAGCCGTTCTTAGCGCAGATTCGCCAGCAGGCTGAAATCGCCATGGATGAAGCGGACGTGATTATTTTTATGGTGAACGGCCGTGAAGGCGTGACAGCTGCTGATGAAGAAGTGGCGAAAATTTTATACCGCACAAAAAAGCCTGTTGTTTTAGCGGTTAATAAACTGGATAACACAGAAATGAGAGCGAATATTTATGATTTTTATTCGCTAGGCTTTGGCGAGCCGTATCCAATTTCGGGAACACACGGACTCGGACTGGGTGATTTACTGGATGCCGTTGCAGAGCATTTTAAAAACATTCCAGAAACGAAATACAATGAGGAAGTTGTTCAATTCTGTCTGATCGGACGTCCGAATGTCGGAAAGTCTTCACTTGTGAACGCAATGCTCGGCGAAGAACGCGTTATTGTCAGCAACGTGGCTGGAACGACAAGAGATGCTGTTGATACGTCATTTACTTACAACCAGCAGGAGTTTGTCATTGTCGATACTGCAGGTATGCGAAAAAAAGGGAAAGTCTATGAAACGACTGAGAAGTATAGTGTACTGCGGGCGCTGAAAGCGATTGACCGCTCAGAAGTCGTGGCGGTTGTGCTGGATGGCGAAGAAGGCATTATTGAACAGGACAAGCGTATCGCCGGTTATGCACACGAAGCGGGCAAGGCCGTCGTCATCGTCGTAAACAAATGGGATGCTGTTGACAAAGATGAGAGCACGATGAAAGAATTTGAAGAAAATATTCGCGATCATTTTCAATTTCTGGATTATGCACCAATCCTATTTATGTCTGCCTTAACGAAAAAACGGATCCATACGCTGATGCCTGCGATTATCAAAGCAAGTGAAAATCATTCACTTCGAGTTCAAACGAACATCTTAAATGATGTCATCATGGATGCTGTGGCAATGAACCCGACACCGACTCATAACGGTTCTCGTTTGAAGATTTACTATGCGACTCAAGTGTCGGTAAAGCCGCCAAGCTTCGTTGTGTTTGTAAACGATCCGGAATTGATGCATTTTTCATACGAACGGTTTTTAGAAAACCGAATCAGAGACGCGTTCGGTTTTGAGGGGACACCAATCAAAATATTTGCAAGAGCTAGAAAATAAAAAGGTGTGAAGCAAATATGAAAAAAGTCACAATGCTCGGAGCAGGGAGCTGGGGAACAGCACTGGCTTTAGTGTTAGCTGATAATCATCACGATGTAACCATGTGGGGGCACCGTGCAGATCTGATCCATCAAATCAATGATCAGCATGAAAATAAAGATTATTTGCCGAACGTCAAGCTTCCAGAATCTATTGAGGCAACAACGGATATGAAGACAGCTGTTTCAGACGCGGATTTCATTATCGTTGCTGTTCCAACAAAAGCAATTCGTGAAGTGCTGAGACAGGCTGTCCCTTTTATAACGAAAAAGGCAGTCTTTGTTCATGTCAGCAAGGGTATCGAGCCAGATTCACTTCTGCGCATTTCTGAAATTATGGAAATTGAGCTCCCGAGTGATGTCAGAAAAGATATCGTTGTCCTTTCCGGCCCGAGTCATGCGGAAGAAGTAGGGCTGCGGCACCCCACAACTGTTACTGCATCTTCAAAGAGCATGAGGGCAGCAGAAGAGGTGCAGGATCTATTTATTAATCACAATTTTCGGGTGTACACAAATCCTGACATTATCGGAGTTGAAATCGGAGGGGCTTTAAAGAATATTATTGCCCTTGCTGCAGGAATTACAGATGGTTTAGGGTACGGCGACAATGCCAAAGCTGCTTTGATTACACGCGGACTTGCCGAAATCGCGAGACTCGGAACGAAAATGGGCGGAAATCCCTTGACGTTCTCTGGATTGACAGGAGTAGGCGATCTGATTGTGACGTGCACAAGTGTTCATTCCAGAAACTGGCGTGCGGGCAATTTGCTCGGAAAAGGGTACAAGCTTGAAGATGTTCTTGAAGAGATGGGAATGGTAGTTGAAGGCGTCCGCACGACGAAAGCGGCTTACCAGCTTTCGAAGAAATATGATGTTAAAATGCCGATTACAGAAGCTCTCCATCAGGTCCTATTCAACGGACAAAAAGTGGAAACCGCTGTTGAATCTTTAATGGCGAGAGGGAAAACCCACGAGATGGAGGATTTGGTAAATACGTTTGAAAATCAAGTGAAGTAAAAGTGTCAATCGTATGGTGAAACGCATATCTTAATTGAACGAAAGCCCGAAAAACAGAAGAACACCCAAGTCTTGGGATCTCCTGAAACATTTTGCCGATTTAGGCAATAGAGGATGCATCTGTATGCCATGTCGCATACTATAGCATCGAAGTCCAAGAGAGTGTTTCTTAAACGTGCAGGTGAATATAGTCAATTTGACTGAAGTGAAGGTCCCCCTCTTTGCTTCAGTTTTTTTTGTTCTATCAAAGGATGGAAAATCTGGTTGATCTTTTCCGGCGCTGTATATTAAAATATAATATAACGCTTACATCATACATATCGGGGAGGCGCACGTCATTGAATCTGGCATTGATGAAAATGTGGTTTGCTCTAGGGTCCATGGGTCTGATGTTTCTGGCTGTAGCTTCCATCTATTTAAGCCGCTTTAAGTGCCAAAACCGTTTTTTGAAGATTGCGATTTCATCATTCGCATACATGTGTATGCTCATATCTGGAATTATTGTGTTTGTCGTGGTTTTTAGCGGCCCTGTCAATGAATAAAGCTGTAAAAGGAAGTGCTGTATGGGTAAACTGAAGTGCGCAATCATTTTTGCGGCAGTCGTGTTTTTATCCGGATGTTTATATCCAAATGAACGGAAAAGCAGTGTGCATGCCATTCCTTATCAAGACCAGCTAAAGCAGGTTCAATCTGCTGTTGATGAATTTCAAAAGGCAAATGGAGGGCTGCTTCCCATTCAAACCAAAGATATGTCGACACCGCTATATCAAAAATATCCGATAGACTTTAACCGGTTAGCGCCAAGATACATAGCTGAACCTCCAAGTACGGCATTTGAAAGCGGGGGAGACTATCAATACGTGCTTGTTGACGTAGAGAACGATCCGACTGTTAAATTAATTGATTTAAAGATGGCAGAAAAAATTCGCGATGTGAAATTGCGCATCCAAATGTATCGTCAGGAGCATCAATATCCGCCTTACAAGGATGTGCTATCTCGTGATTTATTTACACTCGATGAGAAGAAGCTTGGGGATGGAAGCTCTCTTACAGTGACAAGCCCAATCTCAGGGAATTCCTTGCCGCTTATGATTGACGGAGACGGAGAAATATATGCCGATTACCGGACTGAGCTGGCTTCTTGCCTCAAAAAAAGCAAGAAAACGTTTAAACCCGGGACTGAAATCCAGGATATGATTTGGCAGGAAACCCCCTTTGTCCCCGCGTTTTCTGTAACATATACGGTAAATGACAAACAGGAACCTGTTTTTTTAGAAAATGATATGAAAAAGGAATGAACCTTTCTCCCTTGCATACAAATAGGGAGAAAGGTTTTTTTATATTAATAGATTGAGGATGAGAAATTTTCTAAAGATGTCATATTCAAATAGGACAACGTCATACACATATAGTGTCCTGTGTTTGATTGAAAGAGCTTAATAAAATTGAAAAGGATAGGAAGTCCGGGAGGGGATCACTTGGAAAAGGTCGATATTTTCAAGGATATCGCTGAACGAACAGGAGGCGATATATACTTAGGAGTCGTAGGTGCTGTCCGTACAGGAAAATCCACGTTCATTAAAAAATTTATGGAGCTTGTGGTGCTCCCGAATATCAGTAACGAAGCAGACCGGGCCCGAGCGCAGGATGAACTGCCGCAGAGCGCAGCCGGCAAAACCATTATGACTACAGAGCCTAAATTTGTTCCGAATCAGGCGATGTCTGTTCATGTGTCAGACGGACTCGATGTGAATATAAGATTAGTAGATTGTGTAGGTTACACAGTGCCCGGCGCTAAAGGATATGAAGATGAAAACGGGCCGCGGATGATCAATACGCCTTGGTACGAAGAACCGATCCCATTTCATGAGGCTGCTGAAATCGGCACTCGAAAAGTCATTCAAGAACACTCGACCATCGGAGTTGTCATTACGACAGACGGCACCATTGGAGATATCGCCAGAAGTGACTATATAGAGGCTGAAGAAAGAGTCATTGAAGAGCTGAAAGAGGTTGGCAAACCTTTTATTATGGTCATCAACTCAGTCAGGCCGTATCACCCGGAAACGGAAGCCATGCGCCAGGATTTAAGCGAAAAATATGATATCCCGGTATTGGCAATGAGTGTAGAGAGCATGCGGGAATCAGATGTGCTGAATGTGCTCAGAGAGGCCCTCTACGAGTTTCCGGTGCTTGAAGTGAATGTCAATCTCCCAAGCTGGGTAATGGTGCTGAAAGAAAACCATTGGCTGCGTGAAAGCTATCAGGAGTCCGTGAAGGAAACGGTTAAGGATATTAAACGGCTCCGGGACGTAGACAGGGTTGTCGGCCAATTCAGCGAGTTTGAATTCATTGAAAGTGCCGGATTAGCCGGAATTGAGCTGGGCCAAGGGGTGGCAGAAATTGATTTGTACGCGCCGGATCATCTATATGATCAAATCCTAAAAGAAGTTGTGGGCGTCGAAATCAGAGGAAGAGACCATCTGCTTGAGCTCATGCAAGACTTTGCCCATGCGAAAACAGAATATGATCAAGTGTCTGATGCCTTAAAAATGGTCAAACAGACGGGATACGGCATTGCAGCTCCTGCTTTAGCTGATATGAGTCTCGATGAGCCGGAAATTATAAGGCAGGGCTCGCGATTCGGTGTAAGGCTGAAAGCTGTCGCTCCGTCGATCCATATGATCAAAGTCGATGTCGAAAGCGAATTCGCCCCGATTATCGGAACGGAAAAACAAAGTGAAGAGCTTGTACGCTATTTAATGCAGGACTTTGAGGATGATCCGCTCTCCATCTGGAATTCCGATATTTTCGGAAGGTCGTTGAGCTCAATTGTGAGAGAAGGGATTCAGGCAAAGCTGTCATTAATGCCTGAAAACGCACGGTATAAATTAAAAGAAACATTAGAAAGAATCATAAACGAAGGCTCTGGCGGCTTAATCGCCATCATCCTGTAATACCGGTAGACCTCTTTATAGAATAGGAGGTCTTTTTTCTTTGCTCTTAATAATGGAAAAGGATCAAGGAATAGGATGAAAAAAGGAAAAAAAGGAATATTTGTTCGGTAAATCACCTTAAATCCTTGACGAGCAAGGGATTGACGCTTTAAAATGCTTGATATGGCTTTTTATATGTGTTACTCTACATACAGAAATTCTTCACTTTGTTGGACAAACATTCCTCAGAGTGCAGTTTTTCTTAAAAAGCCGTTTAATTGTCTTTCTCTTACTTGCTCTCATTTTTTTCTGAGACAGGTTTAGAATCAGACTGAACTGTGAAGAAATGATAATAAACGAACTGAATGTATCCTTTTGGGAGGAGGTGAAAGGCATGAACAAAACAGAACTTATCAATGCGGTTGCAGAAGCAAGCGAATTGTCTAAAAAAGACGCTACAAAAGCAGTTGACTCTGTTTTTGATACGATCTTAGATGCACTTAAAAACGGTGATAAAATCCAACTGATCGGTTTTGGTAACTTCGAGGTGCGTGAACGTTCTGCACGTAAAGGACGCAACCCTCAAACAGGTGAAGAAATCGAAATTCCAGCAAGCAAAGTACCTGCTTTCAAACCAGGTAAAGCGCTTAAAGACGCAGTTGCCGGAAAATAATTGTGAATATAGATCGTGTATGCATCTAGCTTACATACACTTTATTTCTTCACAGAAAAGCCCCTTTCTAAGGGGCTTTTCATATTTCAAGAGCATGGGCTTCCTGACAGGGCATTCACTTTGCTTTTAGCGGGGCATATGTGCTAGAATCGAAATTAAATGTATTCATTGGTGGAGGACATAGAACATGAAAGAAGTTAATAAAGAGCAAATCGAACAAGCTGTTCGTCAAATTTTAGAAGCGATCGGAGAAGACCCGAATAGAGAAGGGCTTCTTGATACTCCGAAAAGAGTCGCAAAGATGTATGCCGAAGTATTCTCCGGCTTGAATGAAGATCCAAAAGAACATTTCCAGACTATCTTCGGTGAAAACCATGAGGAGCTTGTTCTTGTAAAAGATATCGCGTTTCATTCTATGTGTGAGCATCACCTTGTTCCCTTTTATGGAAAAGCACATGTTGCATATATCCCGCGAGGCGGAAAGGTCACAGGACTCAGCAAACTGGCACGTGCCGTTGAAGCCGTTGCAAAGCGCCCGCAGCTTCAGGAACGCATCACTTCTACAATTGCAGAAAGCATCGTAGAAACGCTTGATCCGCATGGCGTAATGGTAGTGGTTGAAGCGGAACACATGTGCATGACGATGCGCGGTGTAAGAAAACCGGGTGCGAAAACTGTGACTTCAGCAGTCAGAGGCGTTTTTAAAGATGATGCCGCTGCCCGTGCAGAAGTATTGGAACATATTAAACGCCAGGACTAATAAAGATAGAGGGTGCTATAAATGAACCAAAAGCATTCAAGTGATTTTGTCGTCATTAAAGCCGTTGAGGACGGAGTGAATGTGATCGGCCTGACAAGAGGAACAGACACAAAGTTTCACCATTCCGAAAAACTCGACAAGGGAGAAGTGATCATCGCTCAGTTTACAGAGCATACTTCTGCCATTAAAGTCAGAGGAGAGGCACTGATTCAAACCGCGTACGGAGAAATGAAAAGCGAAAAAAAATAAGCTGGCTGTCCCCGCTGTTAAAAGCAAATGCTCGCAAACAGCGGGAGGATACAGCCAATTTCTTTTTTTTATGCTATAATGATACCTGCGTAAGCGAATGAAAAGATAAAACTCATACATAGATTAAGAAATAAATGTGAATTTGGGGACAAGGGTGATATTTTTGCAAGACATCTACGGAACTTTAGCCAATCTGAACACGAAATTAAAACAAAAGCTGTCTCATCCTTATTTAGCGAAGCATATTTCTGCGCCGAAAATTGATGAGGATAAGCTTCTTCTTTTTCATGCTTTATTTGAAGAAGCTGCCATAAAAAACAACGACAGAGAAAATTATATTGTAACAGCGATGCTTGTACAAAGCGCCCTTGATACCCATGATGAAGTGACGACAGCTAGAGTCATAAAACGAGACGAAAACAAAAACCGCCAATTGACTGTTCTCGCGGGCGATTATTTCAGCGGGCTGTACTACTCTTTACTATCTGAAATGAAGGATATCTACATGATTCGGACGCTTGCTACAGCCATTAAAGAAATCAACGAACATAAAATTCGTCTATATGACCGTTCTTTCAAGGACGAAAACGATTTTTTCGAAAGTGTCGGCATCGTTGAATCAGCTTTATTCCATCGTGTGGCGGAACACTTCAACCTCCCGCGCTGGAAAAAGCTGTCGAGTGATTTTTTTGTATTTAAGCGGCTTATGAACGGAAATGATGCATTTCTGGATGTGATCGGCAGTTTTATACAGCTGGGAAAAACAAAAGAAGAGATATTAGAAGATTGTTTTAAAAAAGCGAAAAACAGCATTGAGTCACTTCTGCCTCTAAATTCACCTATTCAGAACATTTTAATAAACCGTCTGAAGACAATCAGCCAAGATCAAACCTATCATCAGAAAGTGGAAGAAGGGTAAACCATTATGCAGGACTCAAAAGAACAGCGCGTACACGGAGTATTTGAAAAAATATATAAAAACTATGACCAAATGAACTCTGTCATCAGTTTTCAGCAGCATAAAAAATGGCGCGACAAAACGATGCGCATCATGAATGTAAAAGAAGGCGCAAAAGCACTTGATGTCTGCTGCGGAACGGCTGACTGGACGATCGCTCTTGCAAAAGCGGCCGGCAAAAGCGGCGAGATCAAGGGCTTGGATTTCAGTGAAAATATGCTGAGTGTCGGCGAGCAGAAAGTAAAAGACGGCGGATTCAGCCAAATTGAACTGCTGCACGGAAATGCGATGGAGCTTCCTTTTGATGATGATACATTTGATTATGTCACCATTGGCTTCGGACTCCGCAATGTCCCTGATTACTTGACTGTACTGAAAGAGATGAGACGTGTAGTGAAGCCGGGCGGGCAGGTGGTATGTCTGGAAACGTCCCAGCCGGAAATGTTCGGATTCAGACAGGCTTACTTTATGTACTTTAAGTACATTATGCCGTTTTTCGGGAAACTGTTTGCGAAGAGCTATAAAGAATATTCTTGGCTTCAAGAATCAGCCAGAGACTTCCCTGGAATGAAGGAACTGGCAGGCCTGTTTGAAGAGGCGGGCCTGAAAAATGTTAAATATCATTCGTTTACTGGCGGAGTCGCTGCCACGCATATCGGATGGAAATGAAAACACAGATGTTTGGGTGAATGATATGAAATTTAAAATGGCCTACTCTTTTTTAAATGACGATATTGATGTAATCGAGAGAGAACTTGAACAAACCGTACGTTCCGATTACCCGCTTTTAAGCGAGGCAGGTCTTCACTTGCTGCAGGCCGGAGGGAAACGTATTCGGCCTGTTTTCGTACTGCTTTCCGGCATGTTTGGCGATTACGATATTAATAAGATTAAATATGTCGCCGTCACTCTGGAAATGATTCACATGGCATCTTTGGTTCATGATGATGTTATTGATGATGCGGAGCTTCGCCGAGGGAAACCGACAATCAAAGCAAAGTGGGACAATCGTATTGCGATGTACACAGGCGATTATATGCTTGCGGGATCTCTTGAAATGATGACGAGAATTAACGAACCGAAAGCCCATAGGATTTTGTCACAGACGATCGTTGAAGTTTGTCTAGGGGAAATTGAGCAGATCAAAGACAAATACAACATGGAACAAAACCTCAGAACGTATCTCCGCCGTATCAAAAGAAAAACGGCTCTCTTGATCGCGGTCAGCTGCCAGCTCGGTGCTATTGCGTCTGGGGCTGATGAGAAGATTCATAAGGCATTGTACTGGTTTGGGTATTACGTCGGCATGTCTTATCAGATTATTGATGATATTCTTGATTTTACTTCAACTGAAGAAGAGCTGGGTAAACCCGTTGGAGGAGATTTGCTTCAAGGAAACGTCACATTGCCAGTGCTGTATGCCCTGAAAAATCCTGCATTAAAAAACCAGCTTAAATTGATTAACAGTGAGACAACGCAGGAACAGCTTGAACCAATCATTGAAGAAATCAAAAAAACAGATGCGATTGAAGCATCTATGGCAGTAAGCGAAATGTATCTGCAGAAAGCTTTTCAGAAATTAAACACGCTTCCTCGAGGGCGCGCACGCTCGTCTCTTGCAGCCATCGCAAAATATATCGGTAAAAGAAAATTTTAATTTTTGTAGATATTAAGAAATTTCTCCGCCCCGGATTGATTAATTATCAGAAAGATGTTACGATTTCGGTGTGCAGTGTGAAAGCCTATACATACATAATGATGGGGTGGAGAATATGATGGAAAAGACTTTTATCATGGTGAAACCAGACGGTGTCCAACGTCAGCTCATTGGGGACATTTTATCTAGATTCGAACGTAAGGGCTTACAATTAGCTGGCGCCAAGTTAATGAGAGTGACTGAACAAATGGCTGAGAAACACTACGCCGAACATCAAGGAAAGCCTTTCTTCGGAGAGCTCGTTGAGTTTATTACTTCAGGACCTGTATTCGCAATGGTGTGGGAAGGCGAAAATGTCATTGAAGTGACGAGACAGCTGATCGGGAAAACAAACCCTAAAGAAGCTTTACCTGGTACGATTCGTGGGGATTATGGCATGTTTGTCGGAAAAAACATCATCCACGGCTCTGATTCTCTCGAAAGTGCAGAACGCGAGATTAACATTTTCTTTAAGAATGAAGAATTAGTATCATATCAACAGCTTATGGCAGGCTGGATCTATTAATCATTGTGAAAATAAGTAACAGAGCCGGCATCATATAATGCCGCCGGTTTTTGATCTGTTTTGTAAAGGTTTACATTAAAGTGAATAAAGTGTTGAATGGCAGTGTGCATCAGACCTCTGCCTTTCCCAACGATCTAAAATCAGCTGAAAAGCTGATTTTTTTATTGAAACAATACAATTTCCTGATAAAACAAGCTATACTAGGACAAAAAGACAGCGAGACTGGGAGAGTAGAGATGGATACATACAGCGTATTTACAACGAAATGGAAACAATTAACCGGAGTCGATTTAACACTATATAAAGAAGCACAAATGAAGAGAAGGCTAACGTCACTTTATGAGAAAAAGGGGTTCCAAAGCTTTAAGGACTTTGCGGCGGCATTGGAAAAGGATCAAGCTCTCTTAAATGAAACGTTGGACAGAATGACGATCAATGTTTCAGAATTTTATCGTAATTATAAAAGATGGGAAGTTCTTGAGACTGCAATTCTGCCGTTAATCAAAACCTCTAGGCCTTTAAAGATTTGGAGTGCCGCCTGCTCAACGGGGGAGGAGCCATACACGCTTGCCATGCTTTTGGACCAGCAAAAAGGTCTTCCGGGCTATCAGATTTTGGCGACGGATATTGATGAAAAAGCATTGGAAAAAGCGAAAAAAGGCGTTTATCAGGAGCGGTCTTTACAGGAAGTGCCGCTCTCTGTGAAAGATCGTTATTTTACGCAAAACGCAAATAGAAGTTATGAAGTGAAACCGGAAATCAAAAAGAATATTACATTCAAAAAGCACAATTTGCTGGCGGATCGTTATGAACAAGACTTTGATTTAATCGTGTGCCGCAATGTATTTATTTATTTTACAGAAAGCGCGAAGGAAGAGCTGTATTTAAAAATGGCACATAGCTTGAAGAAGAATGGAGTTCTTTTTGTCGGCAGCACCGAGCAAATCTTCAACCCCGAGAAATTTGGCCTAGTACCAGCCGATACATTCTTTTATCAAAAAAGATAGACTGACTTTTTGCTGAAAAATATGTTATAGTAGTCTTACTTAAAAGCGTTAATGCGATGAAGGGAGAAGAAGTCATGAGATATTTAACAGCCGGAGAATCACACGGCCCCCAACTGACAACCATTATTGAGGGTGTACCTGCCGGGCTTTACATAACGGAGGAAGATATCAATTTTGAGCTTGCCAGACGCCAAAAAGGACACGGCCGCGGCCGCCGCATGCAGATCGAAAAAGACCAGGCCAAAATTATGAGCGGGGTGCGCCATGCACGTACACTCGGTTCACCAATTGCTCTCGTAGTTGAAAATAACGATTGGAAGCATTGGACAAAAATCATGGGCGCCGCTCCGATTACAGAAGATGAAGAAAAGGAAATGAAGCGCCAGATTTCCAGACCGAGACCCGGGCACGCTGACTTAAACGGTGCAATTAAATATAATCATCGTGATATGAGAAATGTGCTTGAGCGTTCTTCAGCAAGGGAAACAACTGTCAGAGTGGCGGCAGGGGCTGTAGCTAAAAAGATTCTTTCTGAGCTTGGCATTAAGGTGGCGGGCCACGTGTTGCAAATTGGCGCTGTTAAAGCTGAAAAAACAGAATATACGTCAATTGAAGACCTGCAGCGCGTAACGGAAGAGTCTCCTGTCAGATGCTACGATGAAGAGGCAGGCAAAAAAATGATGGCTGCCATTGATGAAGCAAAGGCAAACGGAGATTCCATCGGCGGAATAGTAGAAGTCATTGTCGAGGGAATGCCGGTAGGCGTGGGCAGCTATGTCCATTATGACCGCAAGCTGGATAGCAAGCTTGCTGCCGCTGTTCTGTCAATTAACGCATTTAAAGGTGTGGAATTCGGCATCGGATTTGAGGCGGCAGGCCGAAATGGAAGCGAAGTCCATGACGAGATCATTTGGGACGAGGAAAAAGGATACACCCGTGCTACTAACAGACTTGGCGGACTGGAAGGCGGCATGACGACAGGAATGCCAATCGTTGTCCGCGGAGTCATGAAGCCGATTCCGACTTTGTATAAACCGCTGAAAAGTGTCGATATTGAAACGAAAGAACCGTTTTCCGCCAGCATTGAACGTTCAGACAGCTGTGCTGTTCCTGCGGCAAGTGTAGTCGCTGAAGCGGCTGTCGCTTGGGAAATTGCGAACGCAGTCGTTGAACAATTCGGATTAGATCAAATTGACCGCATTAAAGAAAATGTGGAGAATATGAGAAAACTGTCGAGGGAATTTTAATGAAGACACTGCATGTTCAAACTGCTTCCTCGTCATATCCTGTTTTTATCGGACAAGGTATCAGAAAAAAGGCTTGTGAACTATTAACCTCGCTAAACAGGCCATTAACACGCATTATGCTTGTTACCGATGAAGAAGTGGATCGCCTGTACGGTGATGAACTGCTTCACCTGCTCGAAGAAAAATGGCCTGTGAAAAAAGTGACGGTGCCGAGCGGAGAGCAGGCGAAATCAATGGATATGTACACGAAGCTGCAGAGTGAAGCGATTCGATTTCATATGGATCGCTCCTCATGCATCATCGCATTCGGTGGCGGTGTTGTAGGGGATCTTGCCGGTTTTGTGGCTGCCACTTTTATGCGGGGCATTGATTTCATTCAAATGCCTACGACGCTCTTGGCGCATGACAGCGCAGTCGGAGGAAAAGTAGCCGTGAACCATCCGCTTGGAAAAAATCTAATCGGTGCGTTTTATCAGCCGAAAGCCGTGCTCTATGATACAGATTTCCTGCGTTCTCTGCCTGAAAAAGAGCTTCGGTCCGGAATGGCAGAAGTGATCAAACACGCTTTTATCTATGACAGAGCGTTTCTGGAGGAGCTACTGAATATCCACTCACTGCGTGATATCACAAGTGATCAGCTGAATGACATGATTTTTAAAGGTATTTCAATTAAAGCGTCTGTCGTTCAGCAGGATGAAAAAGAAGAGGGGATAAGAGCTTACTTAAACTTCGGGCATACGCTCGGTCATGCCGTTGAGGCGGAATATGGATACGGGCAGATCACTCACGGTGATGCCGTAGCCCTCGGAATGCAGTTTGCTTTATATATAAGCGAAAAGACTGTAGGCTGTGAAATGGACAGAAAACGTTTGGTCAGCTGGCTAAAAAGCCTGGGTTATCCAAGTCAAATCAGAAAAGAGACGGAAACTTCGGTTCTCTTGGACCGTATGATGAATGATAAGAAAACCCGTGGCGGGAAGATTCAGTTTATTGTGCTCAACGAATTAGGGAAAGTTGCTGATCATACCTTTTCCAGAAATGAACTTGAGTGCTGGCTGAACAAATGGCGATTGGAGGAGACATCATGATGATTCGCGGAATTCGCGGAGCAACTACAGTTGAACGGGATACTGAAGAAGAAATTTTACAAAAAACAAAACAGCTGTTAGAGAAAATCATAGAAGAAAATCATACAAAACCGGAAGATGTTGTTCAAATCCTTCTTTCGGCTACACCTGACTTGCACGCTGTTTTCCCGGCAAAAGCTGTTCGCGAGCTTTCAGGATGGCAGTATGTACCGGTAACATGTATGCAGGAAATGGACGTAACAGGCGGTCTGAAAAAGTGCATAAGAGTCATGATGACGGTCCAGACAGATGTCCCTCAGGATCAGATCAGACATGTATATTTAGAAAAAGCCGTCGTATTGAGGCCCGATTTATCATTGACAAAAAATACTGAATTGTAATACGATAAGAATAGCTTAGAAATACACAAGAGTGTGTATAAAGCGATTAGAATGAGTTGAGTTAGAGAATAGGGTAGCAGAGAATGAGTTTAGTTGAGCTGAGACATGTATGTTTATTCTACCCAAAAGAAGTCTTTCTTTTGGGTTTATTTGTTATATAGTATTTTATCCTCTCATGCCATCTTCTCATTCTCCTTGCCATAAGGAGTGAGAGCAATGAATTTCCAATCAAACATTTCCGCATTTTTAGAGGACAGCTTGTCCCACCACACGATACCGATTGTGGAGACCTTCACAGTCGATACACTGACACCCATTCAAATGATAGAGAAGCTTGACAGGGAGATTACGTATCTTCTTGAAAGCAAGGACGATACATCCACTTGGTCCAGATATTCGTTTATCGGCCTGAATCCATTTCTCACAATTAAAGAAGAGCAGGGCCGTTTTTCGGCCGCTGATCAGGACAGCAAATCTCTTTACACAGGAAATGAACTAAAAGAAGTGCTGAACTGGATGAATACCACATACAAAATCAAAACACCTCAGCTTGGCATTCCTTTTGTCGGCGGAGCTGTCGGGTACTTAAGCTATGATATGATCCCGCTGATTGAGCCTTCTGTTCCTTCGCATACAAAAGAAACAGACATGGAAAAGTGTATGCTGTTTGTTTGCCGGACATTAATTGCGTATGATCATGAAACCAAAAACGTCCACTTTATCCAATATGCGAGACTCACTGGAGAGGAAACAGAAAACGAAAAAATGGATGTGTTCCATCAAAATCATCTAGAGCTTCAAAATCTCATTGAAAAAATGATGGACCAAAAAAACATAAAAGAGCTGTTTCTCTCTGCTGATTCATACAAGACGCCCAGCTTTGAGACGGTATCTTCTAATTATGAAAAATCGGCTTTTATGGCTGATGTAGAAAAAATCAAAAGCTATATAAAAGCAGGCGATATCTTTCAGGGCGTTTTGTCACAAAAATTTGAGGTTCCGATAAAAGCAGATGCTTTTGAGTTATACCGAGTGCTTAGGATCATCAATCCTTCTCCGTATATGTATTATATGAAACTGCAAGACAGAGAAATAGTCGGCAGCTCTCCGGAACGGTTAATACACGTTCAAGACGGGCACTTAGAAATCCACCCGATTGCCGGTACGAGAAAACGCGGTGCAGACAAAGCTGAAGATGAGAGACTGAAGGTTGAGCTCATGAAGGATGAAAAAGAAAAAGCGGAGCATTACATGCTCGTTGATCTTGCCCGAAACGATATCGGCAGAGTAGCAGAGTATGGTTCTGTTTCTGTGCCGGAGTTCACAAAAATTGTTTCCTTTTCACATGTCATGCACATTATCTCGGTGGTTACAGGCCGATTGAAAAAAGGGGTTCATCCTGTCGATGCACTGATGTCTGCTTTCCCGGCGGGGACCTTAACAGGCGCACCCAAAATCCGTGCCATGCAGCTTTTGCAAGAGCTCGAGCCAACACCGAGAGAGACATACGGAGGGTGTATTGCCTACATTGGGTTTGACGGGAATATCGACTCTTGTATAACGATTCGCACGATGAGTGTAAAGAACGGTGTTGCATCGATACAGGCAGGTGCTGGCATTGTTGCTGATTCTGTTCCGGAAGCCGAATACGAAGAAAGCTGTAATAAAGCCGGTGCGCTGCTGAAAACGATTCATATTGCAGAAGACATGTTTCATAGCAAGGAGGGTAAAGCTGATGAACAGATTTCTACAATTGTGCGTTGACGGAAAAACCCTTACTGCCGGTGAGGCTGAAACGCTGATGAATATGATGATGGCAGCGGAAATGACTCCTTCTGAAATGGGTGGTATATTGTCTATTCTTGCTCATCGGGGAGAGACGCCAGAAGAGCTTACAGGTTTTGTGAAGGCAATGCGGGCACACGCTCTTACAGTCGATGGACTTCCTGATATTGTTGATACATGCGGAACAGGGGGAGACGGTATTTCCACTTTTAATATCTCAACGGCCTCGGCAATTGTTGCCTCGGCAGCTGGCGCGAAAATCGCTAAGCATGGCAATCGCTCTGTCTCTTCTAAAAGCGGAAGCGCTGATGTTTTAGAGGAGCTAGAGGTTTCTATTCAAACCACTCCCGAAAAGGTCAAAAGCAGCATTGAAACAAACAATATGGGATTTCTTTTTGCGCCGCTTTACTATTCGTCTATGAAACATGTAGCAGGTACTAGAAAAGAGCTAGGTTTCAGAACGGTATTTAATCTGCTTGGGCCACTCAGCAATCCTTTACAGGCGAAGCGTCAGGTGATTGGGGTCTATTCTGTTGAAAAAGCTGGACTGATGGCAAGCGCACTGGAGACGTTTCAGCCGAAGCACGTCATGTTTGTATCAAGCCGTGACGGTTTAGATGAGCTTTCAATTACAGCACCGACCGACGTGATTGAATTAAAGGACGGAGAGCGCCGGGAATATACCGTTTCACCCGAAGATTTCGGTTTCACAAATGGCAGACTTGAAGATTTACAGGTGCAGTCACCGAAAGAGAGCGCTTATCTCATTCAGAATATTTTTGAAAATAAAAGCAGTAGTTCCGCTTTATCTATTACGGCTTTTAATGCGGGTGCTGCGATTTACACGGCGGGAATTACCGCCTCACTGAAGGAAGGAACGGAGCTGGCGTTAGAGACGATTACAAGCGGAGGCGCTGCCGCGCAGCTTGAACGACTAAAGCAGAAAGAGGAAGAGATCTATGCTTGAAAAAATCATCAAACAAAAGAAAGAAGAAGTGAAAACACTGGTTCTGCCGGTAGAGCAGCCTTTCGAGAAACATTCATTTAAGGAGGCGCTGGCAAGCCCGAATCGGTTTATCGGGTTGATTGCTGAAGTGAAGAAAGCATCGCCGTCAAAGGGGCTTATTAAAGAGGATTTTGTGCCTGTGCAGATTGCAAAAGACTATGAGGCTGCGAAGGCAGATGCGATTTCTGTTTTAACAGACACCCCGTTTTTTCAAGGGGAAAACAGCTATTTATCAGACGTAAAGCGTGCTGTTTCGATTCCTGTACTTAGAAAAGATTTTATTATTGATTCTCTTCAAGTAGAGGAATCAAGAAGAATCGGAGCGGATGCCATATTGTTAATCGGCGAGGTGCTTGATCCCTTACACCTGCATGAATTATATCTAGAAGCAGGTGAAAAGGGGATGGACGTGTTAGTCGAGGTTCATGATGCATCAACGCTAGAACAAATATTGAAAGTGTTCACACCCGACATTCTCGGCATAAATAATCGAAACCTAAAAACGTTTAAAACATCTGTAAAGCAGACAGAACAAATCGCATCTCTCGTTCCGAAAGAATCCTTGCTTGTCAGCGAAAGCGGAATCGGTTCTTTAGAACATTTAACATTTGTCAATGAACATGGGGCAAGAGCTGTACTTATCGGTGAATCATTGATGAGACAAACTTCTCAGCGTAAAGCAATCCATGCTTTGTTTGGGGAGTGAGGTTGTGAAGAAACCGGCATTAAAATATTGCGGTATTCAGTCACTAAAGGATTTGCAGCTTGCGGCGGAATCACAGGCTGATTACCTAGGCTTTATTTTTGCTGAAAGCAAACGAAAAGTATCTCCGCAAGATGTGAAAAAATGGCTGAACCAAGTTCGTGTCGAAAAACAGGTTGCAGGTGTTTTTGTTAATGAATCAATAGAGACGATGTCACGTATTGCCAAGAGCTTGAAGCTCGACGTCATTCAGCTTCACGGTGATGAAAAACCGGCGGATGCTGATGCGCTTCGCAAGCTGACAGGCTGTGAAATATGGAAGGCGCTTCACCATCAGGATAACACAACTCAAGAAATAGCCCGCTTTAAAGATAATGTTGACGGCTTTGTGATTGATTCATCTGTAAAAGGGTCTAGAGGCGGAACTGGTGTTGCATTTTCTTGGGAATGTGTGCCGGAATATCAGCAGGCGGCTATTGGTAAACGCTGCTTTATCGCTGGCGGCGTGAATCCGGATAGCATCACAGGCCTATTGAAATGGCAGCCAGAAGGAATTGACCTTGCCAGCGGAATTGAAAAAAACGGACAAAAAGATCAGAATCTGATGAGGCTTTTAGAAGAAAGGATGAACCGATATGTATCCATATCCGAATGAAATAGGCAGATACGGTGATTTTGGCGGAAAGTTTGTTCCGGAAACACTCATGCAGCCGTTAGATGAAATAGAAACAGCATTTAAACAAATCAAGGATGATCCCGCTTTTCGTGAAGAGTATTATAAGCTGTTAAAGGACTATTCCGGACGGCCGACTGCATTAACATACGCTGATCGAGTCACTGAATACTTAGGCGGCGCGAAAATCTATTTGAAACGAGAAGATTTAAACCATACAGGTTCTCATAAAATCAATAATGCGCTAGGTCAAGCGCTGCTTGCTAAAAAAATGGGCAAAACGAAAATCATTGCTGAAACCGGTGCCGGCCAGCATGGCGTTGCCGCTGCAACAGTTGCAGCCAAATTCGGCTTTTCCTGTACTGTGTTTATGGGTGAAGAGGATGTTGCCCGCCAGTCTCTGAACGTTTTCCGCATGAAGCTTCTTGGAGCGGAGGTAGTGCCTGTAACAAGCGGAAACGGAACATTGAAGGATGCCACAAATGAGGCGATCCGGTACTGGGTTCAGCATTGTGAGGATCACTTTTATATGATTGGATCAGTTGTCGGCCCGCATCCTTATCCGCAAGTGGTCCGTGAATTTCAAAAAATGATCGGAGAGGAAGCAAAGGATCAGTTGAAACGTATTGAAGGCACTCTGCCTGATAAAGTAGTGGCATGTGTAGGCGGAGGAAGCAATGCGATGGGTATGTTTCAGGCATTTTTAAATGAAGATGTTGAACTGATCGGCGCTGAAGCAGCAGGAAAAGGAATTGATACGCCTCTTCATGCCGCCACTATTTCGAAAGGAACCGTAGGGGTTATTCACGGTTCATTGACTTATCTCATTCAGGATGAGTTCGGCCAAATTATTGAGCCCTACTCTATTTCAGCCGGTCTCGACTATCCTGGAATCGGTCCGGAGCATGCATACTTGCATAAGAGCGGCCGTGTCACTTATGACAGTATCACCGATGAAGAAGCGGTGGATGCATTAAAGCTATTGTCAGAAAAAGAGGGGATTTTGCCGGCAATCGAATCTGCCCATGCGTTAGCGAAAGCATTCAAACTCGCCAAAGGAATGGATCGCGGTCAACTCATTCTCGTCTGTTTATCAGGGCGGGGAGACAAGGATGTCAACACATTAATGAAGGTATTGGAAGAAGAGGTGAAAGCCCATGTTTAAATTGGATCTTCAACCATCAGAAAAATTGTTTATCCCGTTTATTACGGCGGGCGATCCAGTTCCTGAGGTTTCGATTGAACTGGCGAAGTCACTCCAAAAAGCAGGCGCCACTGCATTGGAGCTTGGTGTTGCATACTCTGACCCGCTTGCAGACGGTCCGGTGATCCAGAGGGCTTCAAAGCGGGCACTTGATCAAGGAATGAATATCGTAAAGGCAATCGAATTAGGCGGAGAAATGAAAAAAAACGGAGTGAATATTCCGATTATCCTCTTTACGTATTATAATCCTGTGTTACAATTGAACAAAGAATACTTTTTCGCTTTACTGCGGGAAAATCATATTGACGGTCTGCTTGTTCCGGATCTGCCACTAGAAGAAAGCAACATCCTTCAAGAGGAATGTAAAAGCCATGAGGTGACGTATATTTCTTTGGTTGCGCCGACAAGCGAAAGCCGTTTGAAAACCATTATTGAACAAGCCGAGGGCTTCGTCTACTGTGTGTCTTCTCTGGGTGTGACCGGTGTCCGCAATGAGTTCAATTCATCCGTGTACCCGTTCATTCGGACAGTGAAGAATCTCAGCACTGTTCCGGTTGCTGTAGGGTTCGGTATATCAAACCGTGAACAAGTCATAAAGATGAATGAAATTAGTGACGGTGTCGTAGTGGGAAGTGCGCTCGTCAGAAAAATAGAAGAATTAAAGGACCGGCTCATCAGCGCTGAAACGAGAAATCAGGCGCTGCAGGAGTTTGAGGATTACGCAATGGCGTTTGGCGGCTTGTACAGTTTAAAATGAGGTGACTGATTTGCGTATCAAAGAACATTTAAAACAGCTGAAGCCTTATCAGCCTGGAAAGCCGATTGAAGCAGTGAAATCAGAATATGGCTTGGATAAAGTGGTGAAGCTTGCTTCAAACGAGAATCCTTACGGCTGTTCAGAGGCTGCAAAAGAGGCGCTTCATCATGAGATTCAACAGCTAGCCCTTTACCCGGATGGGTATAGCGCCGCTTTGCGGACAAGGCTCAGTAAGCACCTCAATGTCAGCGAAACATCACTTATTTTCGGCAACGGTTCTGATGAAATCATTCAGATCATCTGCCGGGCATTTTTAAACGATAAAACAAACACGGTTACTGCTGCCCCCACTTTTCCGCAATATAAACATAATGCGGTCATTGAAGGTGCTGAAGTACGTGAAATTGCACTTCGTCCCGACGGCTCACATGATTTAGACGCCATGTTAGAAGCCATCGACGAACAGACACAAGTCGTTTGGATATGCAGCCCGAATAATCCGACTGGCACTTATACATCTGAAGGAGAATTACTCGCATTTCTGGAGCGCGTTCCTTCTCGTGTCCTTGTCGTTCTTGACGAAGCATATTATGAATATGTAACAGCAGAGGATTACCCGGAAACTGTGCCGCTCTTAAGCAAGTATTCGAATTTGATGATTTTGCGCACATTCTCAAAGGCATACGGTCTGGCAGCGCTCAGAGTCGGATACGGAATTGCTGACGAGAACCTGATTCGCCAGATTGAGCCGGCGAGAGAGCCGTTTAATACGAGCCGTCTGGGCCAGGCTGCGGCGATTGCCGCACTTGATGATCAAGCGTTTATTGCTTCCTGTGTCGAGCAAAATAATGCAGGCCTTCAGCAGTATTATGATTTTGCGAAAACTCATGGTTTAAAGTGCTACCCTTCACAGACAAATTTTGTGTTAATTGACTTTAAACGTCCTGCTGATGAACTGTTTCAGGCTCTGCTGGAAAAAGGCTATATCGTCCGGTCAGGAAATGCATTAGGTTTCCCGACATCACTCCGGATTACGATCGGAACAAAAGAGCAAAATGAAGAAATACTTGCAATTTTAGCTGAAATTTTATAAGAGGTGATCAAATATCACCTCTTTAGTCTATAAACCAGGTGATGACGTATGAATCAAATGAAAGATACAATATTGCTCGCCGGTCTCGGATTGATAGGCGGTTCGATTGCCCTAGCCATCAAAAAAAATCATCCCGGCAAACGGATTATCGGAATCGACATCTCTGATGAACAGGCGGTAGCGGCATTAAAATTAGGTGTGATAGACGATCGTGCTGATTCGTTTATTAGCGGTGCGAAAGAGGCAGCTACAGTAATCATTGCGACACCTGTTGAACAAACACTGGTTATGCTTGAAGAGCTGGCTCATTCAGGAATTGAACATGAGCTTTTGATTACGGATGTAGGAAGCACAAAGCAAAAAGTGGTTGATTACGCTGATCAAGTGCTGCCTAGCCGCTATCAATTTGTCGGAGGACATCCGATGGCGGGTTCACATAAATCAGGAGTGGCCGCTGCGAAGGAGTTCCTGTTTGAAAATGCATTTTATATTTTAACGCCAGGCCAGAAAACGGACAAACAAGCTGTGGAACAGTTAAAAAACCTGCTGAAGGGGACGAATGCCCATTTTGTGGAAATGTCGCCGGAGGAGCATGATGGCGTTACAAGTGTAATCAGTCATTTTCCGCATATTGTAGCAGCCAGTCTTGTTCACCAAACCCATCATTCGGAAAACCTGTATCCGCTTGTTAAGCGTTTTGCTGCCGGCGGGTTCAGAGATATTACAAGGATTGCATCAAGCAGCCCGGCAATGTGGCGGGATATTTTATTACATAATAAAGATAAAATCTTAGACCGTTTTGATGAGTGGATTCGTGAAATTGACAAGATCCGTACATATGTAGAACAAGAAGATGCGGAAAATCTATTTCGTTATTTTAAAACCGCCAAGGATTATCGTGACGGGCTGCCGCTTCGGCAGAAGGGAGCGATACCTGCATTTTATGATTTATACGTGGATGTACCCGATCATCCGGGTGTAATATCCGAGATAACAGCGATCTTAGCTGCGGAGCGCATCAGTATCACGAATATCCGCATTATCGAAACACGAGAAGATATTAACGGGATTTTAAGGATCAGTTTTCAGTCTGATGACGACCGCAAAAGGGCAGAACAATGCATTGAAGCCCGGGCGGAATATGAAACTTTTTATGCTGATTGAGGTGGAAAAAATGAAACGAGAAAAGGTGCAGGCCTTACATGGAGAAATACATATTCCCGGTGATAAATCCATTTCTCACCGCTCTGTTATGTTTGGCGCGCTAGCGGCAGGCACAACAACAGTTAAAAACTTTCTGCCGGGAGCAGATTGTCTGAGCACGATTGATTGCTTTAGAAAAATGGGTGTTCACATTGAGCAAAGCGGCAGCGATGTCGTGATTTACGGAAAAGGAATCGATGCCCTGAAAGAGCCAGAAAGCCTTTTAGATGTCGGAAATTCAGGTACAACGATTCGCCTGATGCTCGGAATATTGGCGGGCCGTCCTTTTTACAGCGCGGTAGCCGGAGATGAGAGCATTGCGAAGCGCCCAATGAAGCGTGTGACTGAGCCTTTGAAAAAAATGGGGGCTAAAATCGACGGCAGAGCCGGTGGAGAGTTTACACCGCTGTCAGTGAGCGGCGCCTCATTAAAAGGAATTGATTATGTATCACCTGTTGCAAGCGCGCAAATTAAATCTGCTGTTTTGCTGGCCGGATTACAGGCTGAGGGCACAACAACTGTCACAGAGCCCCATAAATCTCGGGACCACACTGAGCGGATGCTTTCTGCTTTTGGCGTTAAGCTTTCTGAAGATCAAACGAGTGTTTCCATTGCTGGTGGCCAGAAACTGACAGCTGCAGATATTTTTGTTCCTGGAGACATTTCTTCAGCCGCATTTTTTCTTGCTGCTGGCGCGATGGTTCCAAACAGCAGAATTGTATTGAAAAACGTAGGTTTAAATCCGACTCGGACAGGTATTATTGACGTCCTTCAAAACATGGGGGCAAAACTTGAAATCAAACCATCTGCTGATAGCGGTGCAGAGCCTTATGGAGATTTGATTATAGAAACATCATCTCTAAAAGCAGTTGAAATCGGAGGAGATATCATTCCGCGTTTAATTGATGAGATCCCTATCATCGCGCTTCTTGCGACTCAGGCGGAAGGAACCACCGTTATCAAGGACGCGGCAGAGCTAAAAGTGAAAGAAACAAACCGTATTGATACTGTTGTTTCTGAGCTTCGCAAGCTGGGTGCTGAAATTGATCCGACAGCAGATGGAATGAAGGTTTATGGCAAACAAACGTTGAAAGGCGGCGCTGCAGTGTCCAGCCACGGAGATCATCGAATCGGAATGATGCTTGGTATTGCTGCTTGTATAACGGAGGAGCCGATTGAAATCGAGCACACGGATGCCATTCACGTTTCTTATCCAACCTTCTTCGAGCATTTAAATAAGCTTTCGAAAAAATCCTGAAGTTTTACTTCAGGATTTTTTATGCAGATCATAATTCGAGGCGAAAAAACATAGCTTGTCTTATAGAGGGGATAGAAAAACGAAAAGGGGGGATGTGCTTTACTTACAAGCCGGCAGGTCAAAGAGCTGCTTTACTGTACAGAGGGCGATCTTCCTTTTTTCATTTTCTATCTCAAGATCTTTTGGTAAACTAATAAGACTCAATAATTCCCTTCCGTACAGAAGCATCTTATTTGCCGGGGGCATTCGTCTGAATTATGATAAGATTAACCCGAACAAATAAAGCTTTTTTGTATGGTTGATGTTGTATAGGAAAAGAAAGGACCGGTCCGATTTGAATACATTGATTCAAGAAGCCATAAAATTAGTTGAAGCAGGTGAAACAGAAAAAGGCCTCAACACGCTCTCGAAGGCTGAAAAACAGCTGCATGATGAAGATAAAGCCATTGCAGCCCAGCTTTATTACGAGTGGGGCGATGTAGAAAAAGCAATTTCACTGATTAGTGATCTACATGATTTATATCCAAATGAAACAGAACTGACGAATTTCTACGCTGAACTTTTAATAGATATTGACGAAGAAGAAAAAGCCCTCGCTGTGCTGGAGACTATTCCGGAAACAGATCCATCATATCCGGAAAGTTTGCTGCTTATGGCGGATCTTTATCAGATGCAGGGGTTATTCGAAGTCAGTGAACAAAAGCTTTTACAGGCAAAGTCCATTCTGGACAATGAACCGGTTATTGATTTTGCACTGGGAGAACTTTACTTTACACAGGGAGCCTATGCAAAAGCGGTTCAATATTTTAAAACAACGGCTGAGGAGCAGAGTGAGATCGGAGGCGTTAATGTCCATCAAAGACTGGCAGAATCGTTAAGCGCCTCAGGTGAATTTGAGGATGCCATTCCATGTTACGAGAAAGCTGTCGATGAGAATCCTGATCCTAATACGATTTTCGGCTATGGTTTTACAGCCTTACAGGCGGGGCTTGTGAAAACAGCTATTAAGCAGCTGTCTGATTTAAAGGAGCTTGATCCATCTTATACTTCACTTTATATGCCGCTCTCGAAAAGCTATGAAGCTGAAGGAATGTATGAAGAGGCATTAAAAACGGCAAAAGAGGGGATCAGATATGATGAATATAACAAAGAACTTTTCCTTTATGCCGCCAAAATGGCCTTAAAAATCGGGAAGTCAGAAGAGGGGAAAAAGCTGCTTCAGGAGGCGCTTGCGCTTGATCCGGGCTTTGTCGAGGCGCTTCATACACTTCTTGCCGTGTATCACAAAGAAGAGGATTATGATCAGATCATTGATCTTATTCAAGAGGTTCGAAGCTACGGTGAAGAAGATCCGAAATACAATTGGTATCTTGCAAGCGCATATACTGAATTAGAGCAATACGAGGAAGCAAAACAATCCTTTGAGGCTGCCTATCTTCATTACCGGGAGGATAGAGATTTCTTATATGAATACGCAAGCTTCCTATTAGAAGAAGGCCTTCAAAAAGAAGCGCTGCCGCTTTTGAAAAAGGTTCTTGAAATGGACGGAGCCAATGAAGAGCTGGAAGAAACGATTTTGCGAATCGAGGATGAATTTTCTAGATAAGCAGGAATATTAACCATTCATGTGGAACATATAAGTATATAGATTATACGAACGATAGAGGAGGGAATTACATGCAGACCCCTGTTTCTGTCAATGAGAAAAAAGATTTTATCCGTTGGTTTTTAAACCATTATCAGTTAAAGCGCCGAGAGTGCGTTTGGATCTTGAACTACTTAATGAGCCATGATTCTCTCATGGAGAAGGTTCATTTTGTGGAGCAGGCTGAATTTTGCCCGAGAGGCATTATAATGTCAACACATTGTGTTGAAGAAGTTCCGTTCCGGTTCTATAAAGAGAATGTCATGACTACCGACGCGGAAAAATCTTTTCATGATATTAGATTAAATAAACAGCAGGATTTGTTTATCCAGCTTAATTTCCGTTCGGCTTACAGCTCACCTGAATATGCGGCGGTGCTGGAGTCCAACCCGCATATTCCGAAAAACCTTTTTGAGAATAAAAAAGATCAGGGATTGGCGGAACAGATTTTAGAGCACGCTATTTCCACATTCCAAAGAGAAAAATTATTAAAAGACATTGACGACGCGTTAGATCGTCATGATAAAGAGGCATTTGAACAATTATCGCGCCAATTAAATCAGCTCACATAATATGACCAGCCTTGCAGTGAATTGCAAGGCTTGTTGCCGTAAAGGGGGAGAACGATGAGGTGGAGAATCACTGATGCCAAGGACTATTTACAAGCTAAGGATTACATTGATACCGCTGTCATTCCATTAATTAGCATAAGGGTTAATAACCATTTTAAAATGGCGGCGGAGAAAGGCGAGTTTACGCAGCTTCTCTCAGAAGAACTTGAAAGGCAGTTAAAGGGACGGGTATATTTACTTCCTCCTTATACATATGTTGATAGAAATGAAATAACCGTTCAAGGGCTTAAGGATTTGCGGGAAGAGCTGATAACGGAATTTCCGCATGTTGTCCTGCTCACATCTGACGAAAGTTGGAGAGCTGAGGATGCGTTAGGCAAAATGATTGTTACACCGTCTGTTCCATTAGAGCATTTAAATGACTCTTTAAAAAGAAAAATATTGGATGAACGCACTGCTGAAATTTTGAACGTTTTGTTACAGTTATGGAGCACTCCATAAAAACACTTACATTTCCTTATAAACAATATTTTGGCTATATTGACCTTGCTGAGAGATTCATATATTATGAGGGTGTCTAGAGTTATTGCAATATTTTCTATTTTAGTCAGTTTGCAGGGGTGACCTAGAGGGGGGAGAAGAGATGGGCGGAAAACATGATATATCCAGACGTCAATTTTTGAATTACACGCTCACAGGCGTAGGAGGTTTTATGGCGGCTAGTATGCTCATGCCTATGGTTCGCTTCGCACTCGACCCGGTATTAAAATCGACGGGGAAGCAGGATATGGTTCAGGTTGTCAGCGTTGATGAGTTGACAAAAGAGCCGCAGCGCTTTGATTTTAAAATTAATCAAGTCGATGCCTGGTATGAGTCAGAAGAGTCAAGATCAGCCTGGGTCTTCAAAAACGGGGATGAAATTGTAGCACTTTCGCCAATTTGTAAACATTTAGGGTGTACGGTGAACTGGAATAGTGATCCTAAAAACCCGAATAAATTCTTTTGTCCATGCCATTACGGACTCTATGAAAAGGACGGCACCAATGTCCCTGGCACGCCGCCGCTTGCGCCTCTTGATCATTATGAGCAAGAAGTAAAAGACGGCTTCCTGTATCTTGGAAAAGCAAAGCCTAAGGGGGAAGGGTGACATGCTGAACAAAATCTATGACTGGGTAGACGAGCGGCTTGATATTACACCGATGTGGAGGGATATTGCCGATCACGAAGTACCGGAACATGTGAATCCCGCCCATCATTTCTCTGCGTTTGTGTATTGCTTTGGGGGACTGACGTTTTTTGTAACCGTTATCCAAGTATTATCTGGAATGTTTTTAACGATGTATTATGTGCCTGATATCAAAAATGCCTGGGAATCGGTATATTATTTGCAAAATGAAGTGGCATTCGGCCAGATTGTCAGGGGGATGCACCACTGGGGTGCGAGCCTGGTCATTGTGATGATGTTTTTACATACGCTGAGGGTCTTTTTCCAAGGCGCGTATAAAAAACCGCGCGAGCTGAACTGGATTGTCGGTGTGCTGATCTTTTTTGTTATGCTCGGTCTTGGCTTTACAGGCTACTTGCTTCCTTGGGATATGAAGGCTCTGTTTGCAACAAAAGTCGGGCTGCAGATCGCCGAAGCCACGCCTTTGATCGGAACGCAAGTTAAAACGCTCCTTGCAGGGCATCCGGATATTGTAGGCGCCCAAACGCTGACTAGGTTTTTTGCGATCCATGTATTTTTTCTTCCTGCCGCATTGTTCGGGCTGATGGCTGCACATTTTATTATGATCCGGAAGCAGGGGATTTCAGGACCGCTTTAAACTCTTGATCTGCGAATAAAAGGGAGGGGATGACATGCACCGGGGCAAAGGGATGAAATTTGTAGGCGACTCAAGGATACCGGCTGAAAAAAAGCCGAATATACCGAAGGATTATTCGGAGTATCCCGGTAAAACAGAGGCTTTCTGGCCAAATTTCTTGTTAAAGGAATGGATGGTTGGAGCTGTCTTTCTCATCGGTTTTCTCGTTTTGACGATTGTGCATCAGCCGCCTTTGGAGCGAATGGCGGACCCGACTGATACTGGTTATATTCCGCTGCCGGATTGGTATTTTCTTTTCTTATACCAGCTGTTGAAGTATGAATACGCCGCCGGAAGCTTTACAGTGGTCGGCGCCATGATTATGCCAGGTCTCGCTTTTGGGGCCCTGCTTTTGGCTCCATTCCTAGACAGAGGGACAGAAAGAAGGCCGTGGAAGCGTCCGATCGCTGTCGGTATGATGCTTCTGGCCATTTCCGCTGCTGTATTTTTGACGTGGCAGTCAGTTGCTACTCATGACTGGGCCAAGGCAGAAGAACAGGGGAAAATCACAAAAGAAGCCGACATTGACACCAATGCAGAAGGATATAAGGTCTTTAAGGAACAGGGCTGTATTTCTTGCCATGGGGATAACCTTCAGGGAGGAGCGGCTGGGCCTTCATTGGTTGACAGCGGGCTGAAACCGGAAGAAATCAAAAAAATCGCTGTAGAAGGGAAAGGCAAAATGCCGGCGGGTGTGTTCAAAGGAAATGATAAGCAGCTCGAAGAACTTGCAAAATTTATTTCTGAAACAACCGCAAAATAACGTATTGTGAATTGTCAAATGGAAGGATATACTTTTATTATCAAAAGCTGACCCGGCGTCAGCTTTTTTATATGGACATATTATTTTTACAGACTGAGAGTTGATTCGATGTGAAATGGTTTCAATATGTATTAGGGCAGCGGCCGATGCTTATTCTTGTCTTAGCCATTAATTTTCTGGGAACGGTTTACGGCTACTATTGGTACTTGCCGCAGCTTCTGGAGACACCGGCCCGTTTCCTGATTTTTGTTCCGGACAGTCCGACAGCAACGTTTTTCTTTCTGTTTGTGCTGCTTGCCTTTCTCATGAAACGGAATGCTCCGCTCTTTGAGGCGCTTGCGCTAGTTACCCTCGTAAAGTATGGCCTATGGGCGGTAGCTATGAATTTTCTTGTGCTTGCAGTAACTGGTGACTTGCCATGGGAGGGCTACATGCTAATTGCTTCGCATTTTGCAATGGCAGTTCAAGGCGTATTATACAGTCCGTATTTTCGTTTTTCATTTTGGCATCTTGCAATTGCTGCAGTTTGGACACTGCATAACGATGTCATTGACTACTTGTTTAATATGATGCCGCGGTATTCTATGCTTTCTGATTATATGACTGAAATAGGATACGGAACATTTTGGCTAAGCATCTTTTCAATCGCGCTCGCTTACTTTCTTGTGGTCTCGAAAAAGCAAACGAAGCTTGAGCTGATGTAAAGACAATGTTGGTCTATCCTTGTCCCTTTCTTCATATTCTGTAAGGAGAGAGAGTGGGAGGGACCTGCATGAAACGAAAGCTGACGATCTGTTTGTTGATTGCACTTATTTTTTATAATGGAAATGCCAAGGCTGCAGAGCGGGGAAGCCTCGAGGAATTGAATGATTTATCCGATACAGTCTTTCAAATGACCCGACAGGCGAAATATGAAGAGGCGCTACAAGTCTTGGAGTATTTTGAAAAAACATTAAAATCCGCTGAGAAAAAACAGCAAGACCCCATGCTAACGGGAGCCCAAATCCGTCAAATCACATTGGGCTATAATGATATGGTTCGGAGTTTAAAGCAAGCTGATACATCAGACACACAAAAACTCAGAGCAGCCGCGCAGTTCAGAATGCTGATGGATGCGGTTGACAATCGGTCTGACCCGCTTTGGGGCTCACTGGAAAAACCGATTATGGAAGCTTTTACTGAACTGAAGCGAGATGTCCAAAAGAATGGAAGCACAAGCTTTCATGAAAAATGGAATGAATTTATCAGTTTATATGACTTGATTTACCCCAGTCTTACAATCGATGTATCAGAGGATCAGCTTGAAACAGTCGGAAAACATATAGATGTTATTGAGCAAGAGGAATTTCAGCAAATGACAGAGAGCACGAAGCTTGAACGGCTTTCCCTTCTTCAGCATGACCTGAAAAATGTGTTTGACAGGGTGGAGGAGGATGATGCCGATCCGTCTTTACTCTGGGTGATCATTACAACCGGCAGTATCATCATTACTGCTCTCACCTATGTCGGTTACAGAAAGTACAAAGCGGAAAAAAACAAGCTGAAAAAAAGGGACTACCCTAAATAAGGATGAGGGGCGGCGGTCAGCCGCCTTTTTTCTATTACATGTCAGCGCGGAAGCGGATTTTTATTTTCATCAAGCGTAAATCCTTCTCCGAGCACATCGTGAACATCGCTTACCGCTACAAAGGCATGGGGATCAATGGAGTTAATCACGCTTTTCAGCATCACCAATTCGTTTTTCGGCACCACACAATAAAGTACATCTATATCCTCTTTTGTGTAGGAACCTTGTCCTTTCAAAATGGTGACGCCCCGTTCCATTTCTTCAAGAATCTTTTTCTGAATCAGGTCGTTTTTCGAAGAGATGATCGTAGCGCCTTTAGCAGCGTATCCGCCTTCCTGAATAAAATCGATTAATCTTGCCGCTACAAATACAGCTACCAGCGTATACATCGCTTCTTTATAGGAGAGATAAGTAAGCAAAGACAAAATGATGACGCAGGCATCGAAAGCAAACATCGTTCTGCCCATCGGGATCCCAAAATACTTATTCACTAAACGTGCGATGATATCGACACCGCCTGTCGTACCGCCGAACTTAAAAATAATACCCAGTCCGGCTCCGATGAATACGCCGGCAAATAAAGCGGCGAGCGCTAAGTCGTGCTGAAGGGGCATATGGATTTCATATCGCTGAAAGATGCTGAGGAACAAAGACAAGGCTACAGTGCCGACAAGGGTATAAACAAACATTGTCCTGCCGAGCAAACGCCAGCCAATAAAAAAAATCGGAATGTTCAACACCAGGTTCGAGATAGAGGGGCTGATGTGGAAAAGGGCATAAAGCAAAAGTGTAATACCTGTAAAACCGCCCTCAGCCAGATTGTTCTGCATATTGAAATGAACCAAGCCAAATGAAAAAATTGCCGCTCCGATTAAAATAAAAAATATGTTTTTTAATCTAATTTCTCCAAGCATCACACAAAACCCCTTTTCCTTCCATTAGATAGCGTTTATATTATAGTGGATGAAAAAGAAAACAGCAAACGTGCTTAAACATTTGTCAAACGTATCTGAATTAGCTAACATGTAAGAGGATGATAGGAGGTTTCGTTCAGTGAGTGATAAAACAATGAAAGACATACAGGCTGAAGTAGACCGTTACATCGGCCAATTTAAAGAAGGATATTTTAGCCCGCTGGCCATGATGGCGAGGCTGACTGAAGAACTGGGCGAGCTTGCCAGAGAAGTGAATCACCGTTATGGAGAAAAACCAAAAAAAGCGACTGAAGATGATAAAAGCATGGAAGAGGAAATGGGCGATGTGCTATTTGTATTGGTTTGTTTAGCCAACTCTCTTGATATCTCTTTAGAGGAAGCCCACGACAGAGTCATGCATAAATTTAATACAAGAGATAAAGATCGCTGGACCAGAAAAGAAGAAGGAAAGTAGAGGAGATCAAGATGTCAAACGAAACAATTAAAGTAGTCATTGCGGGACCGCGTGGAAGAATGGGGCAGGAAGCTGTTAAATTGGCAGAACGAACACCTCATTTTGACCTTGTCGGGGCCATAGACCATACATACGATCAGCAAAAATTATCTGATGTGATGCCTGTTGAGTCAGATGCTTTAATTTATACAGATATCCATACCTGCTTTACAGAAACACAACCGGATGTCTTGATTGATTTAACAACGCCCGAAATCGGAAAAGTACATACAAAAATTGCATTAGAGCACGGAGTCCGTCCAGTTGTCGGAACAACCGGCTTCTCAGAAGCTGATTTAAAAGAGCTCACGTCTTTAACAGAAGAAAAAGGGATCGGAGCCATCATCGCGCCAAATTTTGCGCTCGGTGCGATACTGATGATGAAATTTTCAAAAATGGCTGCCAACTATTTTGAGGATGTTGAGATTATTGAGCTTCATCATGACCAGAAGCTTGACGCACCAAGCGGAACTGCGCTTAAAACAGCGGAAATGATTTCAGAAGTCCGTAAAGAAAAGCAGCAAGGACATCCGGATGAAAAAGAAATTCTCCCAGGAGCAAGAGGAGCGGAGCAAAACGGCATTCGCTTGCACAGCGTCCGTCTTCCGGGCCTGATCGCGCATCAGGAGGTCATGTTCGGCATGGATGGCCAAACGCTTCAGATACGCCATGATTCTTATAACCGTGCTTCTTTCATGTCAGGCGTTAAACTGTCAGTCGAACAAGTCATGAAGATTGATCAGCTTGTGTACGGTTTAGAAAATATCATTGATTAGACGGGGGGATAAACAATGAAAATTGCTTTGATCGCGCATGACAAGAAAAAACAGGACATGGTTCAATTTACGACTGCCTATCGGGATATTTTAAAGAATCATGATTTATACGCAACCGGAACCACAGGGTTGAAAATTCAAGAGGCGACAGGTCTTCAAATTGAACGTTTTCAATCCGGTCCTTTAGGGGGAGACCAGCAAATCGGTGCACTGATCGCTGCCAATGCACTCGATCTTGTCATTTTTTTGCGCGACCCGCTGACCGCGCAGCCGCATGAACCGGATGTCTCGGCATTAATCCGGTTATGTGATGTGTATTCCATTCCGCTCGCCACAAATATGGGTACTGCGGAAATTCTCGTCCGTACACTTGATGAAGGTGTTTTCGAATTCCGTGACCTTCTTCGGGGAGAAGAGCCGAATGTATAATGCTGACGTTCTTGCTTTTGGCGCCCACAGTGATGATGTCGAGATCGGAATGGGCGGCACAATAGCGAAGTTTGTCAAACAGGAAAAAAAAAGTAATGATATGCGATTTGACAGAAGCGGAACTCTCTTCTAACGGTACGGTCAGTTTACGTAAAGAAGAAGCAGCTGAAGCAGCCCGCATATTAGGCGCAGATAAAAGAATTCAGCTAACGCTTCCAGACCGCGGCCTAATAATGAGTGATCAGGCAATTCGGTCGATTGTCACTGTCATCAGAACCTGTCGGCCAAAAGCGGTTTTTATGCCGTATAAAAAGGATCGCCACCCGGATCACGGCAATGCGGCTGCACTGGTGGAAGAAGCGATCTTTTCCGCCGGAATCCATAAATATAAAGACGAAAAAAGCCTTCCGGCGCATAAAGTCAGCAAGGTTTACTATTATATGATAAATGGTTTTCATCAGCCGGATTTTGTCATTGATATCTCGGATACAATAGAGGCAAAGAAACAAAGCCTCAACGCCTACAAAAGCCAGTTTATCCCGTCAAAGGATTCCGTTTCTACTCCTCTGACGAATGGGTATATTGAGATCGTTGAAGCGAGAGAAAAGCTTTACGGTAAAGAAGCGGGCGTGGAGTATGCCGAAGGTTTCTTTTCCAAACGGATGCTGATGCTTGATCATGATGTGCTTGGGGGCGAACAATGAGAAAACTAAAAATAGGAATCACATGCTATCCGAGCGTTGGAGGCTCAGGTATCATTGCGACAGAACTGGGGAAGCAGCTTGCTGAAAAGGGACATGAAATCCATTTCATCACATCAAGCATTCCGTTTAGACTGAATACATATCATCCTAATATTCATTTTCATGAAGTTGAGGTTAATCAATATGCTGTTTTTAAGTATCCTCCGTATGATTTGACATTGGCAAGCAAAATCGCAGAGGTGGCGGAACGGGAGAATTTAAACATTATCCATGCTCACTATGCTCTCCCGCATGCCGTTTGCGCCTATCTTGCAAAACAAATGCTGAAACGCAATATCGGCATTGTTACAACTTTGCATGGCACGGATATCACAGTGTTAGGTTATGATCCGTCTCTAAAAGATCTGATCCGTTTTGCTATTGAGTCATCAGACAGGGTGACTGCCGTCTCCTCAGCGCTTGCGGCTGAAACGTACGATTTAATTAAACCGGAGAAAAAAATTGAAACGATTTATAACTTTATAGACGAGCGCGTGTATCTGAAGAAAAACACAGAGGCGATTAAAGAGAAACATGGAATTTTACCAGATGAAAAAGTCGTCATCCATGTGTCCAACTTCAGAAAGGTTAAACGCGTGCAGGATGTCATCCGTGTGTTCCGCAATATCGCTGGCAAAACGAAAGCGAAGCTGCTTTTAGTCGGAGACGGTCCGGAGAAATCGACAGCCTGCGAGCTTATCAGAAAATATGGCTTGGAAGACCAAGTCTTAATGCTTGGAAATCAAGACCGTGTTGAAGAGCTTTATTCTATTAGCGATTTGAAGCTGCTGCTATCTGAAAAAGAAAGTTTCGGCCTTGTCCTGCTTGAAGCGATGGCTTGCGGAGTGCCTTGTATCGGAACAAACATTGGCGGTATCCCTGAGGTTATTAAAAACAATGTGAGCGGATTTTTGGTGGACGTCGGTGATGTTGGGGCCGCAACAGCCCGCGCGATGAGCATTTTAGAAGATGAACAGCTAAGCAATCGTTTTACAAAGGCGGCAATAGAGATGCTTGAAAATGAATTTTCTTCCCAAAAAATTGTCAGCCAGTATGAACAGATTTATGCCGATTTAGCAGAACCGGAGTGATCACATGGAAAAAGTTTTTATCAAAGCACTTCCCGTGCTCCGCATCTTAATCGAAGCGGGCCATCAGGCTTATTTTGTCGGGGGCGCAGTTCGTGACAGCTATATGAAACGAACGATCGGAGATGTCGATATCGCGACAGATGCGGCACCTGATCAAGTAGAACGGCTGTTTCAGCGGACTGTTGATGTAGGCAAAGAGCACGGGACCATTATTGTGCTCTGGGAGGATGAAACCTATGAAGTCACGACATTCCGGACTGAATCTGATTATGTTGATTTCAGAAGACCGTCAGAAGTGCAATTTATCTCATCATTAGAAGAGGATCTAAAACGCAGAGATTTAACGATCAATGCGATGGCCATGACAGCGGATGGGAAGGTGCTTGATTATTTTGGCGGCAAGAAAGATATTGATCAGAAAGTGATTCGAACCGTTGGAAAGCCTGAGGATAGATTTCAAGAGGATGCGCTTCGTATGCTGAGAGCCGTACGCTTTATGAGCCAGCTTGGCTTTACGCTTTCACCGGAAACAGAAGAAGCCATTGCGAAAGAAAAATCACTCCTCTCCCATGTTTCAGTCGAACGAAAAACGATAGAGTTCGAGAAATTGCTGCAGGGAAGAGCTTCTCGCCAGGCGCTTCAAACGCTCATTCAAACGAGATTGTATGAAGAGCTTCCTGGTTTTTATCATAAACGAGAAAACCTGATTTCAACGAGTGAGTTTCCATTCTTCTCTTTAACATCCCGTGAGGAGCTTTGGGCTGCTCTTTTAATTAACCTTGGCATAGTTTTGAAAGACGCGCCCCTTTTCCTGAAAGCCTGGAAGCTCCCGGGAAAAGTGATCAAGGAAGCCATTCACATTGCCGGTACGTTTGGCCAGAGCCTTGACGCAATGACAATGTACAGAGCTGGGGAAAAAGCACTGCTCTCAGCGGCCAAAATATCGCAGCTTCGGCAAAACGAAAAACTGGATGAAAAGAAACTGAAGGACATTCAGTACACTTATCAAAACCTGCCGATCAAAAGCCTTAAGGACCTTGATATCACGGGTAAGGACTTGCTTGCGCTTCGAAACCGGCCGGCCGGAAAATGGGTGTCGGAAGAATTACAGCGGATCGAGCAGGCTGTTGTGACAGGGAAGCTCTCCAATCAAAAGAAACACATAGAGGAGTGGCTGAAGACATGCGGTCAACATTAAGAAAAGACCTTATTGAATTATTTTCTCAGGCCGGCAATGAATTTATTTCCGGCCAAAAAATCAGTGATGCTCTCGGCTGTTCAAGAACTGCTGTGTGGAAGCATATTGAAGAGCTTCGGAAAGAGGGTTATGAAGTAGAAGCCGTTAGAAGAAAAGGATATCGGCTCATCAAAAAGCCCGGAAAACTCAGTGAAAGCGAAATTCGTTTTGGATTAAAAACGGAAGTGATGGGCCAGCATCTTATTTACCATGACGTTCTTTCAAGCACGCAAAAAACGGCTCATGAGCTCGCGAATAATAACGCACCGGAAGGCACCCTCGTGGTAGCTGACAAACAAACAGCCGGAAGGGGCCGAATGTCTAGGGTATGGCATTCTCAAGAAGGAAACGGTGTTTGGATGAGCCTGATTTTGCGGCCTGACATTCCGCTCCAAAAAACACCGCAGCTGACTCTGCTTGCTGCAGTAGCTGTTGTGCAGGGAATAGAAGAGGCAGCAGGCATCCAAACGGATATTAAATGGCCAAATGATATTTTGATTAACGGAAAAAAAACAGTTGGCATCCTAACGGAAATGCAGGCTGAAGAAGACCGCGTACGTTCAGTGATCATTGGGATCGGCATTAACGTTAACCAGCAGCCTAATGATTTTCCAGATGAATTGAAGGACATCGCGACAAGCCTCAGCCAAGCTGCTGGGGAAAAAATTGATCGGGCCGGCGTCATCCAGCATATTTTACTATGCTTTGAGAAACGGTACCGGGATTATATGACGCACGGATTTACGCCGATTAAGCTTTTATGGGAAAGCTATGCGCTCGGTATTGGCACTAATATGAGAGCCAGAACGTTAAACGGAACCTTTTACGGTAAGGCGTTAGGTATAAATGATGAAGGCGTTCTGCTTTTAGAAACGAACGAAGGCATTAAAAAAATCTATTCTGCCGATATCGAATTGGGCTAATGTGTTGGTACAAGCCCGTTGATTTTGGTATACTTCCATTGGGCAGTATCGCCTGCGAACTGCACCTATTATTAAAATAGATAGACATTGCAGCAGTCTGCCTTGATCCAAAAAAGGACTGGGACAGAGGGATGAAACTCGCCGAACTTTAGAAAGTGAAGAATCCTTCTCGTTGTAACGGAAGGTTTTTTGGCTTGCAGAAGAAAACGGCAGATCATCTCCTCTAAACATGAGGAGGAGAAAACATGAAAACAAAACTGGATTTTCTAAAAATGAAGGAGTCTGAAGAACCGATTGTCATGCTGACCGCTTATGATTATCCGGCAGCTAAACTTGCTGAACAAGCGGGAGTTGACATGATTTTAGTCGGTGATTCACTCGGAATGGTCGTCCTCGGCCTTGATTCAACTGTCGGTGTGACAGTTGCGGACATGATCCATCATACAAAAGCCGTTAAAAGGGGTGCGCCGAATACCTTTATTGTGACAGATATGCCGTTTATGTCTTATCACCTGTCCAAGGAAGATACGCTAAAAAATGCAGCGGCTATCGTTCAGGAAAGCGGAGCTGACGCACTGAAGCTTGAGGGCGGAGAAGGCGTGTTTGAATCCATTCGCGCATTAACGCTTGGAGGCATTCCAGTAGTCAGTCACTTAGGTTTGACACCGCAGTCAGTCGGCGTACTGGGCGGCTATAAAGTACAGGGCAAAGACGAACAAAGCGCCAAAAAATTAATAGAAGACAGTATAAAATGCGAAGAAGCAGGAGCTATGATGCTTGTGCTGGAATGTGTGCCGGCAGAACTCACAGCCAAAATTGCCGAGACGCTAAGCATACCGGTCATTGGAATCGGGGCTGGTGTGAAAGCAGACGGACAAGTTCTCGTTTATCATGATATTATCGGCCACGGTGTTGAGAGAACACCTAAATTTGTAAAGCAATATACGCGCATTGATGAAACCATCGAAACAGCAATCAGCGGATATGTTCAGGATGTAAGACATCGTGCTTTCCCTGAACAAAAGCATTCCTTTCAAATGAACCAGACAGTGCTGGACGGCTTGTACGGGGGAAAATAAGATGAGACAGATTACTGATATTTCACAGCTGAAAGAAGCCATAAAACAATATCATTCAGAGGGCAAGTCAATCGGATTTGTTCCGACGATGGGGTTTCTGCATGAGGGGCATTTAACCTTAGCAGACAAAGCAAGACAAGAAAACGACGCCGTTATTATGAGCATTTTTGTGAATCCTGCACAATTCGGCCCTAATGAAGATTTTGAAGCATATCCGCGCGATATTGAGCGGGATGCAGCTCTTGCAGAAAACGCCGGAGTTGATATTCTTTTTACGCCAGATGCTAAGGATATGTATCCCGGTGAAAAGAATGTCACGATTCATGTAGAAAGACGCACAGACGTGTTATGCGGGCGCTCAAGAGAAGGACATTTTGACGGGGTCGCGATCGTACTGACGAAGCTTTTCAATCTAGTCAAGCCGACTCGTGCCTATTTCGGTTTAAAAGATGCGCAGCAGGTAGCTGTTGTTGATGGGTTAATCAGTGACTTCTTCATGGATATTGAATTGGTTCCTGTCGATACGGTCAGAGAGGAAGACGGCTTAGCCAAAAGCTCTCGCAATGTATACTTAACAGCTGAGGAAAGAAAAGAAGCGCCTAAGCTGTATCGGGCCCTTCAAACAAGTGCGGAGCTGATCCAAGCCGGTGAAAGAGATCCTGAAGCGGTGATAAAAGCTGCAAAAGAAATCATTGAAACGACTAGCGGAACCATAGACTATGTAGAGCTTTATTCCTATCCGGAACTCGAGCCTGTGAATGAAATTGCTGGAAAGATGATTCTCGCTGTTGCAGTTGCTTTTTCAAAAGCGCGTTTAATAGATAATATCATTATTGATATTCGAGAAATGGAGAGAATATAATATGTATCGAACAATGATGAGCGGCAAACTTCACAGGGCAACTGTTACGGAAGCAAACCTAAACTATGTGGGAAGCATTACAATTGATGAAGATCTCATTGATGCTGTGGGAATGCTTCCTAATGAAAAAGTACAAATTGTGAATAATAATAATGGAGCACGTCTTGAAACGTATATTATTCCTGGTAAACGGGGAAGCGGCGTCATATGCTTAAACGGTGCAGCCGCACGCCTTGTGCAGGAAGGAGATAAGGTCATTATTATTTCCTACAAAATGATGTCTGATCAAGAAGCGGCAAGCCACGAGCCGAAAGTGGCTGTTCTGAATGATCAAAACAAAATTGAACAAATGCTGGGGAACGAACCAGCCCGTACAATTTTGTAGAAGAAAAGCCCCCTTTATCGGGGGTTTTCTTTTAAGATTTTGAGAGTAAAACGGTTTTGCCGCTCCATTTCCGTACAAAACGTGTTACACTTTTGTCGTATGCAAGAATTGAGGTGTCCATTTTAATGAATAAGCAACGGTTCGTTGTTATAGATGTAGAGACAACAGGGAATTCGCCGAAGAAAGGCGATAAAATCATACAAATCGCAGCGGTTGTAATCGAAAATGGACAAATTACTGAGCGGTTTTCAAAATACATTAATCCAAATAAATCAATCCCTGCTTTTATTGAGCAGCTTACTGGAATCTCTAATCAAATGGTTGAGAATGAACAGCCATTTGAAGCAGTTGCTGAAGAAGTATTCCAATTGCTTGACGGCGCTTATTTTGTCGCCCACAATATCCATTTTGACCTTGGATTTGTCAAGTATGAGCTACATAAGGCGGGCTTTCAGCTCCCAGATTGTGAAGTGCTTGATACTGTCGAGCTCTCACGCATTGTTTTTCCGGGATTTGAAGGGTATAAGCTGACGGAATTAAGCGAGGAGCTTCAGCTGCGGCATGATCAGCCGCACCGGGCTGACAGCGATGCTGAAGTGACAGGGCTTATTTTTTTGGAAATCCTTGAAAAGCTGCGGCAGCTTCCTTATCCGACATTAAAGCAGTTAAGAAGGCTTTCGCAGCATTTCATCAGTGATCTGACGCATTTGTTGGATATGTTCATTAATGAAAACAGACATACCGAGATACCGGGCTATACGCGCTTTTCTTCGTTTTCTGTCAGAGAACCTGAAGCTATCGATGTTCGTATAAATGAGGACGAGAACTTCTCATTTGAGATCGAAAGCTGGGAAGCGGGAAATGAAAAAGCGCTGTCAGAGTTAATGCCTGGGTATGAAAAAAGAGACGGCCAAATGATGATGATGAGAGAGGTGGCTGATGCGTTTGCCAATCGTGAGCATGCGCTGATTGAAGCTCCTCCGGGCATCGGAAAAACGATTGGCTATCTTATTCCGGCTGCGCTTTTTGCCAAGAAATCAAAAAAGCCGGTCATAATCAGCACGTATTCGACGCTTTTACAGCAGCAGATTCTCACAAAGGATTTGCCGATTGTCCAAGATCTGTTTCCATTTCCGGTAACAGCGGCGATTTTAAAAGGGCAATCGCATTATTTATGCCTGTATAAATTTGAACAGGTGCTTCATGAAGAAGATGATAATTATGATGCCGTACTGACGAAGGCACAGCTTCTCGTTTGGCTGACAGAGACAGATACAGGAGATGTAGCGGAACTGAATTTGCCTTCAGGCGGAAAATTGCTGTGGGACAGATTGGCTTATGACGATGACTCCTATAAAAGAAGTCGCAGTGAGCATGTGATCGGTTTTTACGAGCGGGCCAAACAGATTGCTATGCGCTCCGATTTGGTGATCACTAATCACTCCCTTTTGCTGACCGATGAAGGCAGTCAGAAAAAAAGGCTTCCCGAAAGCGGCACATTTATTATTGATGAAGCACACCATTTTGAACGTGCGGCAAGCGAACATTTAGGGAAAAGAGCCACGTACATAGAATTGCATACGAAATTGAGCAGAATCGGCACTCTGAAGGAGCAGGGACTTCTAAAAAAGATGAGACAGCTATTCCAGCGAAACAGCCTGCCGGTTGATTCATTTTTCGAATTGGAAGAGTGGCTTCAGCACGTTCAAGCAGAAAGTGATGCTTTCTTCAGCTCTGTACATTCTTTTGTCAAACGAAGAAAACCTAAAGAAGACTTGAACCGTCTAGTGTTTAAGGTGAACAAAGAAAGCCAGGATAAAAGCTGGTCGATCTTAACGGATGGTGCGGAGAGGCTTTGTTCCATGCTGACACATTTGCAGCAGCTTTTTGAGGCGCAGTCATCTCTGATGGAAAAACATTTGAAGGGTATGAAGAGCAAAACCGTCTTTTTAGCCGATGAATACCAAAGAAGCATGAAAGGCTTGCAGCATTACTGTCAGACGTTGCAGAAGCTCTTCTTTAGGTCTGATGACGATGAAGCGGTTTGGATTGAAATAGATGCAAAGGGTGCGAAAAATGCAGTGGCCATTTACGCACAGCCTCTTGAACCTGGTGAACTTCTGGCTGATCAGTTTTTCGCGCGCAAAAATAGTGTGGTGCTGACATCTGCAACCCTTACAGTCGAAGGTTCTTTTCAATTTATGATTGAACGACTGGGACTGAGTGACTTTTTCCCGCGGACAATGAGAATTGAGTCACCCTTTTCTTACGATGAGCGTATGCAGGTGATGATTCCAAAGGATATGAAATCAATTCAGGATACAGGGCAACCTGAATTTATACAGGATACAGCCCGTTATATCGAACTGATGGCCAAGGAAAAACAGCCTAAAATCCTTGTGCTGTTTACATCCCATGATATGCTGAAAAAGGTTCACCAGGAGCTTAAGCATAACATGAGTGCTTCCGGCATTCAGCTCTTGGCACAAGGGATTACAGGCGGAAGTCCCGGCAAACTGATGAAGACTTTTAAAACATCCAATCAGGCGATCCTGCTCGGAACAAATCATTTTTGGGAAGGCGTTGATTTCCCTGGTGATGAGCTGACAACAGTAATGATCGTGAGGCTCCCATTCCGGTCCCCTGATCACCCGCTTCATGCTGCAAAATGTGAGCTTGCCCGCAAAAAAGGAAAGAATCCGTTTCAAACAGTGTCATTACCGGAAGCTGTGCTGACCTTCAGGCAAGGAATCGGACGCTTGCTGCGTTCTGCGGGAGACAAAGGAACGATTATGATATTGGACAGACGGATTAAGACCGCTGGTTACGGCCGGCTGTTTCTTGATGCCTTGCCGACATCCTCAGTATCCGAAATGACTGACAGCGAGCTTGAAGCTTATGTTGCAGGGGAAAAAGATTAAAAGCCGCTTAAAGCGGCTTTTGCGGTGTGGGAGTAGGATGGTGTTTTATTTAAAAGCGGATTTCCCGCTCTGTGATACTAGTATGGCGTGTCCTGAAATGGAGTATGACTAACAATATTTGTTCAAACTGGAGGATGAAAAAATGGAAAGTAAAATCGAAATTCTTTCAACAATTAATGTAGAGCATTCTGATGATCTGTATAAAATTGTGGACACATTGAATCGTACACTGAAAAGAGATAATCTGATGTTCGGCCTTGCGCTGGATGAAGAAAACAAAAACCAAGCCGTTTTTACCATTTATCGTACGTAGGTGAGAAGATGAGAAAAAAAGCATTAATATTTACCGTCATTTTTGGTATTATTTTTTTAGCAGTACTTCTTGTCTCGGCAAGCATTTATAAATCAGCCATGGCACAAAAGGAAGAGGGGCATGAAGCAGCAGCAGCTGAAGCTAAAAAAGAAACCGATCTCGCCAATGTTGATCAAGTCGAAACATTTGTCGGAAAAGAAAAATATTATGTTGTAAAGGGAACGGATAAAAAAGGCACTGCAATATATGTCTGGGTTCCTGCTGATAAAAAAGCAAAAATTCTCTCAAAAGAAGCGAAAGAGGGAATCTCTGAAGACAAAGCGGCGAAAATCATAAAGGATGAAGGGCTGGTTTCAAAGCAAAAAGAGGTTCATCTGGCAAGAGAAGGAAACGTCCTGCTTTGGGAAGTGACGTACTTAGACAAAGAAGGGCAATACAGTTTAAGTTATGTGGACTTTACAACTGGAAAGATTCTTAAAAATATCACGCCTTAAGACGAATTAGGGGGAGTTCAAGTTGAAACTGGCAAAAAGAGTATCCGCATTAACACCATCAACCACACTGGCAATCACAGCGAAAGCGAAAGAACTGAAAGCCGCAGGCCATGATGTCATCGGCTTAGGAGCAGGAGAACCTGACTTCAATACACCGCAGCATATTATTGATGCCGCTGTACGTTCGATGAACGAGGGCCATACGAAATACACGCCTTCCGGTGGTTTGGCTGAACTGAAAAACAGCATTGCAGAGAAATTTAAACGCGACCAGAATATTGAATACAAACCGTCTCAAATTATTGTCTGCACTGGTGCCAAACATGCTCTGTATACCCTTTTCCAAGTGATTTTGGATGAAGAAGATGAAGTTATTATTCCAACGCCTTACTGGGTAAGCTATCCGGAGCAGGTGAAACTCGCTGGCGGAAAGCCTGTTTATGTAGAAGGGCTTGAGGAAAATCACTTCAAAATTTCGCCTAAGCAGCTGAAAAATGCAATTACGGAAAAAACAAAAGCAATCGTTATTAACTCTCCAAGCAACCCGACTGGTGTCATGTATACGGAAGAAGAACTATCTGCACTCGGTGAAGTGTGCCTTGAACATGATATCTTGATTGTGTCAGATGAAATTTATGAAAAACTTACATACGGCGGAAAGAAACATGTTTCCATTGCACAGCTGTCAGACAGACTGAAAGAACAAACGGTCATTATAAACGGCGTATCGAAGTCCCACAGCATGACAGGCTGGAGAATCGGTTATGCGGCAGGCTCTGAAGACATTATTAAAGCGATGACGAACCTTGCAAGCCACAGCACGTCAAACCCGACATCAATCGCACAGTACGGAGCGATTGCGGCTTATAACGGGCCTTCTGAGCCATTGGAAGAAATGAGAGAAGCATTTGAACATAGATTAAATACGATCTATGCAAAGCTCATAGAAATCCCAGGGTTCAGCTGTGTGAAGCCGGAAGGTGCTTTTTACTTGTTCCCGAATGCAAAAGAGGCAGCTCAATCTTGCGGTTTCAAAGATGTAGATGAATTTGTTAAAGCGCTTCTCGAGGAGGAAAAAGTTGCGATTGTTCCAGGATCCGGATTTGGCTCTCCTGAGAATGTCCGTCTTTCTTATGCAACATCGTTAGATCTTCTTGAAAAAGCCAATGAAAGAATCAAGCGTTTTGTAGAAAAACATAGCTAACAGATCAAAAAGCGGCTGACAGAAAAGCCGCTTTTTATCTGCATTGACCCGGTTAGTTAAGAGCGGGTATAATAAAGTGATGATAAAAGAGTTCGCGGGGCATTGAGCTTCCGAATGTCTTTCTTGTTTTGGAGGGAAATATGTTGAAAACAACAATCAACCAAGTGTACAAGCACGTAGGTGAGGAAGTAACGATCGGAGCTTGGGTCGCTAATAAGCGTTCAAGCGGGAAAATTGCGTTTTTACAGCTTCGGGACGGTACCGGTTTTATTCAGGGTGTCGTAGTAAAAGCGGAAGTGGAAGAAAGCATTTTCCAAACAGCTAAATCAGTGACGCAGGAAACGTCGCTCTATATAAAAGGGATTGTCAAAGAGGACGAGCGTTCTCCGCTTGGATATGAACTTGCTGTGACAGATATTGAAGTCATTCACGAAGCGACCGATTATCCAATTACACCAAAAGAACACGGAACGGAATTTTTGATGGATCACAGACATTTATGGCTGCGTTCAAAGCGCCAGCATGCGATCATGAAAATCCGTAATGAAATCATTCGCGCGACTTACGAATTCTTTAATAACGAAGGCTTCGTAAAAGTGGATCCGCCGATTCTGACTGGAAGCGCACCTGAAGGAACAACAGAACTCTTTGCGACAAAGTACTTTGATGAAGATGCATATCTGTCTCAAAGCGGCCAGCTCTACATGGAAGCTGCGGCAATGGCTTTAGGAAAAGTATTCTCTTTCGGACCGACATTCAGAGCGGAAAAGTCTAAAACAAAGCGTCACTTAATCGAATTCTGGATGATCGAACCTGAAATGGCGTTTGTAGAATTTGAAGAAAACCTTCAAGTACAGGAAAATTACGTTTCTTTCATCGTGCAATCAGTTCTTAAAAATTGTAAAATTGAATTAAACACATTGGGAAGAGACACGTCAAAACTTGAGCAAATCAAAGCCCCGTTCCCAAGAATCACGTATGATGAAGCGATTGAATTTCTGAAAGAAAAAGGCTTTGACGATATCGAGTGGGGAGATGATTTCGGAGCGCCTCATGAAACAGCGATTGCTGAACACTATGACAAACCGGTATTCATCACTCGCTATCCGACGTCCTTAAAACCGTTCTATATGCAGCCGGCTTCTGATCGTGAGGACGTTGTGCTTTGCGCTGACTTGATTGCGCCGGAAGGCTATGGAGAAATCATCGGCGGGTCTGAACGGATTCACGATATGGAACTTTTGGAATCGCGTCTTAAAGAACATGGACTGGATTCTGACGCATATAAATGGTATGCTGAACTTAGAAAATATGGATCAGTTCCTCATTCCGGCTTCGGCCTTGGATTAGAGCGGACAGTAGCTTGGATCAGCGGAGCACCTCACGTTCGTGAAACGATTCCGTTCCCAAGACTGTTAAACCGTCTGTATCCGTAATACATTCAAATGAAACAAAAAAGAGTCTCCTGTAAGGGAGACTTTTTACAGTAAAGGGGCAATACAATCCTTTACAGTAAGAGGTGTGACGATGAAAAAACAGCAATTTATTGATATGCAGGAGCAGGGAACATCAACCATTCCCAATCTTCTGCTCACGCATTATAAACAGCTTGGGCTTAATGAAACAGAACTTATTCTGCTGTTAAAAATTAAAATGCATTTAGAAAAAGGATCATATTTTCCTACACCGAATCAACTGCAGGAAGGTATGTCAATTTCTGTTGAAGAATGCACAAACAGATTGCGGATGTTTATTCAAAAAGGCTTTCTGTTTATTGAAGAATGCGAGGATCAAAACGGCATCAAATTTGAGAAATATTCTCTTCAGCCTTTATGGGGGAAGCTGTACGAGTATATTCAGCTTGCACAGAATCAAACACAGGAAAGAAAAGCAGAAGGGGAACAAAAAAGCCTTTATACCATTTTTGAGGAAGAGTTCGCAAGGCCGTTATCGCCTTTGGAGTGTGAAACGCTGGCGATCTGGCAGGACCAAGATCAGCATGATGCACAACTGATCAAACACGCGTTAAAAGAGGCTGTACTATCAGGAAAACTCAGTTTCCGCTACATTGACCGCATTTTGTTTGAATGGAAGAAAAACGGGCTTAAAACTGTGGAGCAGGCAAAAATACACAGCCAAAAATTCCGGCGTGTACAAGCAAAGCAGAATGAACCGCAAAAAGAGTATAAAAGGCAGGTTCCTTTTTACAATTGGCTTGAACAATAAAGTGAAAAGGTGACAATCGTGTTAAATCTAAAACAAATTGAATTCTGTTTAGACAAGATAGGTGACATGTTTCCTCATGCGGAGTGTGAACTGGTTCATTCCAATCCTTTTGAATTAGTGGTGGCTGTTGCTTTATCTGCGCAATGTACAGATGCACTTGTAAACAGAGTGACCAAAACATTATTCCAAAAATACAAACGGCCGGAAGACTATTTGGCTGTTCCGCTGGAAGAGCTTCAGCAGGATATTAAATCAATCGGTTTATATCGTAATAAAGCGAAAAATATTCAAAAGCTGAGTAAAATGATTATTGAAGATTACGGCGGAGAAGTACCGAGAGACCGCGATGAGCTTGTCAAACTGCCAGGGGTCGGGAGAAAGACCGCAAACGTAGTGGTATCCGTTGCGTTTGGCGTGCCGGCCATTGCCGTAGATACCCATGTGGAGAGAGTCACCAAACGATTGGGCATTTGCCGGTGGAAGGACTCGGTGCTGGAAGTTGAAAAGACGCTGATGCGCAAGGTTCCCAAAGAAGACTGGTCCGTTACGCATCACCGGCTTATTTTCTTCGGCAGATATCACTGTAAAGCCCAATCTCCGCGCTGTGCGGAGTGCCCGCTGCTTTCTTTGTGCAGAGAAGGGCAGAAGAGGGATAAAAAAGGACTGGTGAAACGATGACGCAAGCAAAAGAAGTGTTGGCTTCCTATGAGCAATACTTGCGCAGTCTTGACCAGAAGAGTTCCTCGGATATGAAGAAAACCTTGCAGACCAATCCCGTGTATTTTGATTTCTGCACGGAATTACAAGGCGATTTGCCATGGGAAGACAGCGGGAAATACGTTCCGCTTTTATTTGAAGTGTGGGATGACATCAAAGCATCACTTCTCCCAGTCTTTCAAACACGAAAATCGAGATGTGACCAAAACGAAATGTTAAAGGGCATTGTGTGTTTGCTGGCTTCGTTACATTGGACAGCAGGTGAGCCGGTGAAATCACTCGATTGGCAAGAACTGAGGGAGAAATCATATCCCGCAAAGCCGATTAATTGGGCTGAACGAGTGGAATTTATTCTTCTTAAGCCGACCCAATACCATTGCTTTATTCAGCTTGATGAGCTGATTACCGAAATGAAAAAGCATTTTTATAAATATCATGCGATGAATCGATAAAACCTCCTCTTAAAACGGGAGGTTTTTTATTGTGTACCAAAAAAGCCATCACCCCAAAGGTGACGGCTTTTTTGTTTAATTTGTTTTTTCAATTGATGATGAGTTTGTTTGTGTTTTATTAGATGTGTCTGTTTTATTTTTATTCGTGTCAGAACCTGTTGAATCATTCTTGCCAGAGTTCGAATCACCATCCGACGTATCCTGGTTGTTACTGTTGTCGTTATCGTTATCGTTTGATTGGTCTTGGTTATTGTTGTCGGACGGATTGGTGTTCGTATTGTCTTGTTTTTTGTCTTGATCTTTTGTTGAATCATCTGTCTGATCTTGATCCGTCTGACCGTCATCTTTTTGAGAATCATCAGTTTGTGTATCATCCTGAGTCTTCTCATCATCTTGTTTTTCATCATCCGTTTGTTGCTGGTCTTTTTTATCTTCATCGTCTTCAGCTTTTGGCACCTCATAGGATGTGGAAGCTGTACTTTTGCCATCATCACTGACGGCTGTTACTTCGAATTTGTACACAGATCCTGGCTGCACACCCGAAATGACTGCCTCTTTTGCAGAGCTGTTTTGAATTTCTGAGTAGCTGCCGCCATCAACAGATTGCTTAACAGCAAAGGTCGCATCTCCGTCGTAATTCCAGCTTAACGTTAAAGATTGATTGTCTTTATCGTATTTCACGTTTAAACCAGACAATTTAGCTGTTTCCTCTTTTTCTTCTTTCTCATATGTTTTAGAAACAGTAGAAGGAGCTGTGCCTTTAACAAAGTACTCTGTGAGCTTCTTATCGCTTGGCGTATTTGGCCCTGCCAGTTTTGCAGGATTTGAGCCTTTTTCTACAGAGGCTTCCACTACGCTGTCAGGTTTCTCAAATGATCCACTTCCGTCATCGACATCGGCGATGAGCTGGGCGAAGATGCGCTTTGCAATCTGTTGCTCTGTTTTATTTAAAGATTTTTTTCCTATCTTATTTTGAGAATCTACACCTGTCCAAACAGCAGCGGTATATTGAGGTGTATATCCTACAAACCAAGAATCTGGTACCCCGCCTTGTGCGATATTGTATTTTTGCATATCCGCTTCATCAAAGTTTGTTGTACCTGTTTTACCTGCAACTTCCACTCCCGGAACTTGTGCAAGCTGTCCAGTACCTGTTTTAACAGCTGTTTTCAGCATATCTGTAATCATAAACGCAGTATAATCGCTCATTGCTGACTTTGATTTTGGTGTTAAATCAAGCTTTGTGCCATCGTTAAATTCAATAGACTTTACAAAATGCGGTTCGTTATATGTTCCGTTATTTCCGAATGCACTGTATGCTCCAGCCATAGTTAGAGTAGAGACACCGGGATTACCTTCTCCGAATCCTCCGATAGAATATGATTCATACACTTTTTCTTTATTTAATCCGAGCCCCAGTCCATTAGCAAAATCAACTGCTGCATCTTTTCCGACTGCTTGGAATGCTTTTAGAGCCGGAATGTTACGTGATTGGGCGAGGGCTTCACGCATAGACATGACCCCTTTATAGGAACGGTCAAAGTCTCGAATAGGTGTTCCATCTGAATACGTGTAAGCTGAGTCATCAATTTGCTCGTAAGTTGACCATTTTTTATTTTCAATCACTGGACCGTAGTCGAGAATAGGTTTAATGGTAGACCCAGGCTGTCGCTGGGCTTGGGTCGCGTAATTATAGCCACCAACCGTAGAATCTCTTCCGCAGCCAATCGCCCGCACTTCTCCGGTTTTCGTATCGAGAAGGGTAACGCCGCCCTGCATGCCTTCAGTAAATCCGACGGTGTCTCCGTCCATTAATTCATCTAGTTTATCTTGTGCTTTTGTATCTAATGTCGTATAGATCTTTAATCCGTCAGCAGATGGATCGACATCAGATTTTTCATCAATTTCCTTCATAACCTCTTCAACAAATGCGCTGTATTTGTTTGTACTTGCTTTTTCATATTCCTTCTGTGACACGACGCCTTCGTCTTTCACTGCCACTTTTTTCGCTTTGTTATATTGAGAATCAGAAATAAATCCTTGTTTTTTCATCAGACTGAGTACGATGTTCCGTCGTTTTTCCGCTTTATCCGGGTTTTTAACGGGATTGTACGCTGTCGGGCTTTGCGGCATTCCTGCAAGCGTCGCAGCCTGTTCGACAGTCAATTTGCTTAAATCTGTAACGCCGAAAAATTCTTCCGCCGCTTTTCCGATACCGTATGCTCTAGGAGAAAAATAAATCCGGTTTAAATACATTTCTAAAATTTCATCTTTAGAGTAATTGCGCTCCAGCTGAATCGAAAGCCATACTTCCTGCACCTTCCGTTTCAACGTCTTCTGATGTGAAAGAAGGGAGTTTTTGACGACCTGCTGGGTGATCGTACTTCCGCCTTCAGCCCCGAAGCCGTCTTTAAAGTTGGCAACTAAAGCACCGCCGATACGGACAGGGTCAATCCCGTGGTGCTCATAAAAACGAGCGTCTTCTGTCGCGATAAAGGCTTCTTTTACAACATCGGGAATTTCATCTATCGAGACGTAGGTACGTTTTTCGGCGCCGACTTCGGCGATCTCTTTTCCATTTTTATCATAAATCGTTGATGAATAAGGCGTCTTCAATTTGCTTTCATCAAGGGACGGCGCATCAGAAACCATGACGGCAAATGTAACAGCACCGCCGACTACGCCTAAAACAAACAGAATGAGTAAAGTGAAAAGGGTCTTTTTAAACAATCCGCCCTTTTTTCGTTTCTTGCCTTTTTTCGGTGAAGGACTCGACTTGCTGTTCGCTTTTCGTCGAGCTTCACGGCTGTTAAATTGATCTGACATAACATCTCAACCTTTCGTTAATCAACCTTTCGCACCAGATGATGGCGAAAAATAAAGCTGTTCAATAATACTAATATAATCAATTCTGGGTGCGTATCCAAGAGAAATCGGATAAGCTGTTTCTTCCAACTCATCTTTTCGAATTGATTTTCTGCCGTTTTTTTCTTTTCTGTCCCAGAAATAAAACAGCTTATCGGCTTCCAAAAAATAAACCTGGTCGAAAGCGGATATAATAACAAAACAAATACCGTCTTGAGCCTTTACCTGCTTCATATGCTCGATTTGATGGTCATGAAAATTCTGCAGGGGGAAAGAGGTCTTGTTTTTCGTTTCTTTCGCCTCAAAATCAATATACCGCCCTTTGTAAATCCCATTGTAGTCTGTTGTCGATGATTGTTTAAAGTAAGCTTCTTTAATCACTGCGGCACTTCTTTTTGGATAATGGACATTTACAATTTGAACAGGTGTCGGCTTTTTGTGTATAACGGCAATTTGGTTTGTCAGATAATACTTATTCGTTTCGTTTAAGTCATCTTCGAGGGTCATTCCGCGATTACTGTAAGACGGGGCCCTTTTCTGACTGTTTTGGGATGAAACCGAATGTTTCGGCTGAAATGTTTTTCCGTTAGGATACCGAATCACTTTCTCATCCTCCTTATTAAACTAATCATGACGGAAGTGAATGAACGTGCAAGAACAACAGACCATCAGAAAGCTTCTGAGCCGGATTGAGCGGCAGACAAAAATAAAAAACGCGGATAACATTTCAAGAACAAATGCTTATAAAGCATTTTACGACCGTCATCCGGAAATCAAATGGTCGCTTTTGGCTTCTTTCGTTTCTCGTAATGCCGGCTGGTCAATGACTGACTTAAAAGGCAGTCTGTTTCAGCTTGGACTCCGTGAGAGACAGCAAGAATGGTTCTTTTTAGCCTATGAAAGAGCGAACTGGCTTATTTTTTCGGATGCCTATCCGCAGCTTCTTTTATACCACTGGTCAAAAAGAGTCGGGAAACCGCTGTTTCATCTTCTGCATGTGTTTGGCGTCTCACAATTTATGTCGGAAGAATGGACCCGTTTTTGGCATGAGCGAAATACGGAGCGGCTAATGTATGCCCTCATTATAAATGAACAAAACACTATCCAAACACCTATTATACAAAATCCTTCGTTTAAAAAGAATGTTTTTGACACGATTCCTTTTTATTTAAGTGACTGGTTTCATTTTAACACCGTTATTTTTCCTTCCTCAAATGGGTTTCTTTACGGCATTTCAGTGAAACGCTTTTCAAAGGCGGAGGAAAGGATAAGGCTGGGAAAGCAGCTGTCTCAATTGCTGTTCAAGCCAGAATTGTTCTCCTCTTTTTATCACTTTTTGCACACAGTGCCGCACTCAGGTTCACGTTTTGATATGGAAAAGATGATCGGGATTACAAAAAGAACATCTCCTATGCTAAGGACATGCTACCCTGAGTTAATCCACTCATTAGACGGAACGAAAACAGATTGGTTTCATGGAAAGATAAAGAAAACGTTCTTTAGGCGCGAGGAATTGCCGAAGCAGATTGAATTGACAGACTGGTATTTACATAAAAAGCGCCAGCTTCATGCGCTTTTCGCGGTGGAGCAGTGGCTGAAAAAATAAAGAAGCAAGGAAATTCCTTGCTTCTTACGTAGAAGGGCGGTTCGGGCCGCCTAATTTTTTATCTAAAGAATCGATTGCCTTTGATTCAGTCTTTTTTTGCTGGCCGGCTTTTTTCGGTCTTGTTTTCATACGGCACCTCCTCACAAGTATCGTTTGCATTAAGGAGGAGGATCATACAATTTTTGCGGGTGTTTTTGTCGAAAACTTCAGCTTTTCGTGGAATACCTGTTTGTTTGGCGATTTGCTTCTAGTTTTGTCATGAGGAAGGAAAGAGCCTTGAGAGCAAAGAATGTTAACCGGGAGAGACGAGGAAAGGGAGGTACACGAATGTCCGGTTATGTTAGCAAGACAGATATTCTCCGTATGCTTTCTGATATAGAAGATGAATTAACGCGAGCTGAGCAAAGCCTGAATCATTCTGTAAATGCATTAGAGGCTGAGATGCGGGAAACGGAAAACGATCGCCTGAGTGTGCTTGAAGAAGAAATCATAGATCTTCATATTTGTATAAATGAGCTGTATCAATCGCCTGAACACAGGTATGCGTTTGAGAAAGTATACCGCATCGGCTGAATTTGTGAGTGAAATTTGGTACGATAGGCATTGAGGTGAAAGGTATTGCTATCACAAACATTGCTGGAAATGACCGAGCAAATGATTGAAGTTGCTGAAAAAGGCGCTGATCGGTATCAGGAAGGAAAAAACAGTAATCATTCTTATGATTTTTTTGAGACGATAAAGCCTGCAGTTGAAGAGAATGATGAACTGGCGGCTCGCTGGGCAGAGGGTGCTCTTGAATTGATAAAAGTCCGCCGGCCAAAATATGTGCATAAAGAGCAAATTGAGACCGTAAAGGATAATTTCCTGGAATTGGTCCTTCAATCATATGTTCATCATATTCATAAAAAACGGTTCAAGGACATCACTGAATCAGTCCTTTATACTTTGCACGCAGTAAAGGATGAAATTGCAAGAGAAGACAGCCGGTAAAAGGCTGTCTTCTTTTCGTTTTTATAGGGGGCCGGACGTTAATTCATCTCATATGCCGGGCTTTCTGCTCCATTTGCTTCGAGAACCTTCATACTGTTACGAAACTCAGTTATGCTGAGATGTCCTTGAATATAGAGGAACTTGGCAAAGTCCATCAGTTTATTCATACAGTCTGTTTCATATTTCTTCATTTCTGCAAAACGTTTGCTTAAGTATGATACGTTCATTATGGTGCATCCCCTCTCATCTGTATTGAAAATATGGTACCATAATGATTCGACTTTTTTCTGTTTTTAAAAAATTTAAACTTTCGACACAATTTGACAAATGCTAATCATCACTTGTGACACAAACAATAGAAGTCATTCATACATATATAGAAGAGAAATATGTTGTGTTTAGGGGGAATCGCAATGAACAGGAGCTCTCGAAGCTATCCTCGGCAAATGGGCTATTATTATCCTCAGCAAATGCAAGGATATTATCAGCAGGCTGCACCCGGTTATTTAGAGCAACAACTGCCTCAGCAGCATTATGGACAGCAGGATTATTATCAGCCCTATGCTCCGATCCAGCCTATGCCTATGCAGCCGCCTGTATTTTCTAACCCTTATCCTATCCCAAGGCCTAATCAACAGCAGCCTTCGCAATTTCAAAGCATTATGTCGCAGTTCAAAAAAGCCAATGGGCAATTTGATTTTAATAAAATGATGGATACGACAGGTCAAGTAATGAGTGCAATGAATCAGGTCGGATCTTTAATAAAGGGATTTACCAGCTTTTTTAAATGATAGAAGCATGAATGAATCGTTCATTCATGCTTATTTTTTGGAAAGAAAAGTGTCATTGTCTGCTCGTTCCAAGACGTTTCCATATCTTCTTGGCGAACTTCATAAGGCAGCTGAACCGTTCTTGTCATGCTTGTAAAGGTAGCCTCATTTTGGTGTTTCTGTTTTTCTTGGAGGGTTACATGGAGATACCTCGATTTAACATCAACGACGATCTCGCCATCTCGAAACGTCGCCGGAATGGTAATATCGATATACAGACCAGTATCTTTTTCTCTGACATGTATGGTCGTCTGCACATCCTTTAAACTCGAGTTGATCAGGTTCTGAAATCCGTTTATAAGGTTGCCGAACGCTGAGGATTGAAAAAGAGTGTCGATTGCCTCCGTTATGATTTCTTCTTTCTTTTGCAGTTCGTTCTTTTTGTCATCATGGAATTCCAATTTCGCCACCGCCTTTTTTAAACAGATTATGCGTCTATGCCAGATGTTGTTATAAATTGAAGCAAAATTGAAAGTGTGGTTAAATAGTGGTGAATGAAGGGATAACGGTTGAAGTGAATGAGAAGGGAGAAAATACATTGCTGAAAAAATTATTCGGAATGGGCAAAACTCAGGAAAAGGTGACAGAAGAGGTTATTTATTCTCCGGCAGACGGTACAGTAATGGACCTGTCAGATGTGCCGGACCCTGTTTTTTCACAGAAAATGATGGGAGAAGGAATAGCGGTGGAACCTTCTAGCGGTGAAATCGTTTCTCCCGCTGAAGGTGAAGTCATTCAGATTTTCCACACCAAACACGCCGTTGGCATTCGGACTCGCTCGGGAATTGAGCTTTTAATTCATGTCGGGCTGGAGACAGTCAATATGAACGGAGAAGGATTTACTGCCCACATTAAAGAAGGGGATAAAGTGAAGGTCGGTGATCCGCTGATTACATGTGATTTGGAATTAATAAAAGAAAAAGCGAGCAGCACAGTCATCCCAATCGTTATAATGAATGGTGAGGCTGTAGGATCAATTGTACCGGCAGGCGAAAAGGCTGCTCGTAAAGGCGAATCAAAGCTCCTTACAATAAAAGCGAAATAAGCAGGGCGTATGCCTTGCTTTTTTTATTCAACTGTATAAAATTTGCACCTAGCCATGCAAACAAATATTCGGTAAACTGTACTTGACAAAGAGGTGTAAAGAATGAAAAAGAAATCACTGACTGAACTCATTTCTGATTTAAAAGGAAATGAAAACGTTGTGAATTGGCATGAAATTGAGCCTCGGGAAGCAAAAACAAGGCCTATGCCCGAAAGTATAGACGAGAGAATCAAAGCGGCCCTTTCGAAAAGGGGCATTGATGAACTATATACTCACCAATATTCCGCTTTTCAATATGTGCAAAAAGGAGAAAGCATCGTTACCGTAACGCCAACAGCATCAGGAAAAACGTTATGCTACAACCTCCCAGTCCTGCAGTCCATCGCCCAAGATGAAACAAACCGGGCGTTATATTTATTTCCGACTAAAGCGCTGGCACAAGACCAAAAGAGCGAGCTAAATGAAATTATTGATGAAATGGGCATTGATATTAAAAGCTTTACATATGACGGGGATACGTCTCCGGCAATCAGACAAAAGGTGAGAAAAGCAGGTCATATTGTCATTACAAACCCCGATATGCTGCATTCTGCCATTCTACCGCATCATACGAAATGGGTCAGTTTGTTTGAAAACCTTAAGTATATCGTCATCGATGAGCTTCATACGTATCGAGGTGTGTTCGGCAGCCATGTGGCAAATGTGATCCGGCGGCTAAAGCGGATCTGCCGGTTTTATGGAAGTGATCCGGTTTTTATTTGTACTTCCGCAACAATTGCCAACCCAAAGGAATTGGGAGAGCAGCTGACAGGCAAACCGATGCGGCTGGTCGATGACAACGGCGCACCGAGCGGACGCAAGCATTTTGTGTTTTACAATCCGCCAATTGTGAACAAACCGCTGAATATTAGAAGGAGCGCAACCGCAGAAGTGAATGAACTGGCGAAAGAGTTCCTTAAAAACAAAGTGCAGACCATTGTTTTTGCCAGAAGCAGAGTTCGGGTGGAAATTATTTTAAGCCATATTCAGGAGCTTGTGAAAAAAGAGATTGGAACAAAATCAATCAGAGGCTATCGGGGAGGCTATCTGCCGAAAGAGCGAAGAGAAATCGAAAGAGGCCTGAGAGAAGGCGACATTTTAGGAGTGGTCAGTACGAATGCCTTAGAGCTTGGTGTTGATATCGGCCAGCTGCAAGTGTGTGTAATGACGGGGTATCCAGGAAGTGTTGCAAGTGCTTGGCAGCAGGCCGGACGAGCCGGCAGAAGACACGGTGAATCTTTGATTATCATGGTAGCCAATTCAACACCGATTGACCAATATATTGTGCGGCATCCTGAATATTTCTTTAATCGTTCGCCGGAATCTGCAAGAATCAATCCGGAGAATTTGATTATTTTAGTAGACCACTTAAAGTGTGCGGCTTATGAGCTTCCTTTTAGAGCTGATGAAGAATTTGGAGCCATGGAAGTCAGTGATATTCTTGAGTATCTTCAGGAAGAGGCTGTTCTTCACCGCAACGGCGAACGGTACCATTGGGCAAGTGAGTCGTTCCCTGCTTCAAACATCAGTTTGCGTTCCGCCTCCCAGGAAAATGTCGTTATAGTTGATCAGTCGGATATTGCAAATGTAAGGATTATCGGTGAAATGGACCGTTTTAGTGCGATGACGCTTTTACATGATGAAGCAATTTATTTGCATGAAGGCGTTCAGTATCAAGTTGAGAAACTCGATTGGGACCATAAAAAGGCGTATGTCAGAAAAGTCGATGTCGAATATTATACGGATGCAAACCTGGCAGTTCAGCTGAAGGTATTAGAAACCGATAAAACGAAAGAAAAAAGCCGTACGTCATTGCACTACGGAGACGTCACTGTCAATGCCCTGCCGACCATTTTTAAAAAAATAAAAATGACCACTTTTGAAAATATTGGGTCTGGACCTATTCATTTGCCGGAAGAAGAACTGCATACAAGTGCAGCTTGGCTCGAAATCAAAACAGCGGATGAAGATATCGGGGAAAAGACACTGGAACAGCTGCTTCTTGGCATCTCGAATGTGCTGCAGCATATTGTCCCTGTGTATATCATGTGTGATCGAAATGATGTTCATGTTGTTTCTCAAATTAAAGCAGCCCATACCGGATTGCCAACCATATTTTTATATGATCATTATCCGGGCGGTATCGGTTTGGCGGAGGAAGTCTTTAAACGTTTTTCAGACATTAATGAAGCGGCGAAACAACTGATTGCACATTGTCCTTGTCATGACGGCTGTCCGTCTTGTATAGGTACGGAAATAGAAGGGATAAAAGCAAAGGAAAGAATTTTGCAGCTGTTGGATCAAATGTCGTAAGGAGGGAGGCCGGATATGTCATTAAAAGGGAAACTCCAGCGGATGAAAAAGCACATGGTGCTCGACGAAGGAGAACAAAAAATAGAAGCAGGCAAACAAGAAAACCACATTGATGACATCCCGTTTTTAGAAGAGTGGGAGGCTTTTGGCATGAAGCCTTTCATCTTCGAAGATGAATATTGCCTCATCAGAGAAGTAGAATATCCGCTTTCTCACCGCCATGGGTTATACAGCTTTTCTGAACTTGAGGAAGTGATCACACTGTGGAATCAAAGCGGCCTATCGCATACATTGTCAGCAAAAGGGTATAACAAAAACAACCTCTTTTTCTTTGATACAGAAACAACCGGTCTTGGGGGTGGAGCTGGGAATACCATTTTTTTGCTTGGGCATGCGAGAGTATATGAAGACCGAGTGACAGTCAAACAGCATCTTTTGCCCAAACCGGGGAACGAAGTCGCCTTGTACCAAAGCTTTTTAAGCGAGGTTGACATTACATCACTTGTGACCTACAACGGCAAAGCTTTTGATTGGCCGCAGGTGAAAACAAGGCACACCTTGATCCGTGACAGACTTCCGAAGCTTCCGGAGTTTGGCCACTTTGATCTTTTGCATGGAGCTAGACGCCTGTGGAAACACAAAATGGACCGCGTATCTCTTGGCACGGTTGAAAAAGAGGAGCTCGGCATCCGCAGACTAGAAGACACACCGGGCTACTTGGCGCCAATGCTTTACTTTCATTTTATAAAGGCGCAAGAGCCGGATCTTTTAAAAGGTGTCCTGCATCATAATGAAATGGATGTGTTATCACTCATTTCATTGTACATCCATATGTCTAAAAAAATCCTTTCAGAATCACATGCGCCAAAAGAACACAGTGAAGCCTATGCTATGGCGAAATGGTTTATGGCTCATAAAGAAACGGACCAAGCGATCAAGCAGTTGGAAAGGCTTATAGAAAAATCGTTTGAGGACCAGGATAGTGCACGGCTAGATTTATCGCTCCTGTACAAAAAACAAAACCGCTTGGAAGAAGCAGTGGCGCTTTGGGAAAACCTGTCCCGCTCGCAAAACCAGAAGTGCAGATACGCTGCTGTAATAGAGCTCGCGAAATATTTTGAGCATAAGAAAAAAGCATTCGGAAAAGCATTGCAAATAGCAGAACAATTGCTTAGCGATGCGGCATGCTTAACAGAGAAAGAAACTGAAAAACTGGATGTGAGAATTGCCCGGCTTAAGAGGAAATATTCCTCTTAAATATTCCCCGGGAAAGCGCAAAAGACGACTTGTTTCGCCATGGATTTTTTTTGCTGAATTCACATTGATTTTGTTGTAGAATAGCGGCGAATCCTGTAAAATGACGTTAGTTATTTTTAAAGGGAGAGTTGGTATGTATAAGGGTGTTTTTTACTTGTTCTTTGTTGTGGTATTTTTGATTGCTTTTGTGTTTTCAAACTTTAAAGACAGCTTAATTGCACACTTTTAAAATAGGTCTTTGCATCAGAACATGTACCCCTTATTTTTCATAGCTTAGTATTGTAATAAAGTTTATGGAAAGGGGATTTTATCATGCATCACTGCAGACCGCATATGATGGCGCCAATTGTCCATCCTACTCATTGCTGTGAACACCATACGTTTTCGAAGACTATCGTGCCGCACATTCACCCACAGCATACAACAAACGTAAACCACCAGCATTTTCAGCACGTTCACTACTTTCCACACACTTTCTCAAATGTTGACCCGGCTACGCATCAGCATTTTCAAGCAGGAAAACCTTGCTGCGACTACTAGTATGGAAAACGTGCAGCTTGATGGTGTAAACAATGCAGCACAACAAATGGGGCCCACGGGAGCCCCATTTTTTAAAGCAGGTGAAATGATGAAAGTATTGGCAATAACGGGCTATAAACCGTTTGAACTCGGGATATTTAAGCAGGATGACAAGGCACTGTATTACATAAAAAAAGCCATTAAGAACCGGCTGATTGCTTTTTTGGATGAAGGATTAGAATGGATTTTAATTTCGGGCCAGCTTGGAGCGGAGCTGTGGGCGGCAGAAGCTGCATATGATTTGCAGGAAGAATACCCTGACTTAAAGGTAGCTGTCATCACACCATTTTACGAGCAGGAAAAGAACTGGAAAGAACCGAATAAGGAACAGTATGAAGCAGTTCTGGCTCAGGCAGACTATGAAGCAAGCCTGACTCACCGTCCTTATGAAAGCCCGCTTCAATTCAAACAAAAAAATCAGTTCTTCATTGATAAGTCCGACGGGCTTCTGCTTTTATATGACCCGGAAAAGGAAGGCTCCCCTAAGTATATGCTTGGGACAGCGGAAAAAAGGCGCGAAAAGGATGGCTATCCCATCTACTTTATTACAATGGATGACTTGAGAGTGACAGTAGAGGAAGACAGCTACTCATAGCAATAAGAGAAATTTGACAACCGTACAGATTTCTGAAAAAATATATGTGATGATTCACGATACGAGGTGAAAAAGATGCTTGCTGATAAAGTAAAGCTTTCTGCGAAAGAAATTTTGGAAAAAGAATTTAAAACAGGCGTTAGAGGCTACAAGCAAGAAGACGTTGACAAATTTTTAGATATGATTATTAAGGATTATGAAACCTTCCATCAAGAAATTGAAGAACTGCAGCAGGAAAATCTGCAGCTGAAAAAACAGCTTGAAGAAGCCAGCAAAAAACAGCCTGTGCAATCTAACACAACAAACTTTGATATTTTAAAACGGCTGTCTAACTTAGAAAAACACGTTTTTGGCAGCAAGCTTTATGATTGATCACGCTTGAAAAAAATGGCGCTTGTAAATTGTAATCAGTTGTTATATAATAATTCATGTTCTTAACGTTCGGGTAATCGCTGCAGATCTTGAATCTGTAGAGGAAAGTCCATGCTCGCACGGTGCTGAGATGCCCGTAGTGTTCGTGCCTAGCGAAGTCATAAGCTAGGGCAGCCTTTAGAGGCTGACGGCAGGAAAAAAGCCTACGTCCTTCGGATATGGCTGAGTATCCTTGAAAGTGCCACAGTGACGAAGTCTCACTAGAAATGGTGAGAGTGGAACGCGGTAAACCCCTCGAGCGAGAAACCCAAATTTTGGTAGGGGAACCTTCTTAACGGAATTCAACGAAGAGAAGGACAGAATGCTTTCTGTAGATAGATGATTGCCGCCTGAGTACGAGGTGATGAGCCGTTTGCAGTACGACGGAACAAAACATGGCTTACAGAACGTTAGACCACTTACATTTAAAATGATGAAAACAAGCTCTCCCGTATAAGGAGAGCTTTTATCTTGAAAAGAGAAAAGTTTTAAAAGACAGGGTGATACGATGAAGAAGTATACACTAATTGCAACGGCGCCAATGGGCATTGAAGCTGTTGTCGCAAAGGAAGTACGAGATTTAGGATACGAATGCAAGGTTGATAACGGGAAAGTTATTTTTGAAGGTGATGCACTTGCCATCTGCCGTGCGAACCTTTGGCTTAGAACAGCCGACCGCATAAAGGTTCAGGTTGCTTCTTTTAAAGCGAAAACATTTGATGAACTGTTTGAAAAAACGAAAGCGATTAACTGGCGCTCATTTATACCTGAAAACGGGAAATTCCCTGTCATTGGAAAATCGGTAAAATCAACACTTGCAAGCGTTCCCGACTGTCAGCGGATTGTCAAAAAAGCAATTGTCGAAAAGCTCAAGCTGCAGTCCGGCAAAGCCAATGATTGGATTGAAGAAACAGGTGCCGAGTATAAAGTCGAAATTTCTTTATTGAAAGATCAGGCTTTGATTACACTGGACTCATCAGGGACAGGCCTTCACAAACGAGGTTACCGTGTCGATCAGGGCGGTGCGCCGATTAAAGAAACACTTGCTGCCGCTTTGGTGCAATTAACCAATTGGACGCCGGACCGCCCGTTTGTTGATCCTTTCTGCGGCTCCGGAACAATCGCGATAGAAGCGGCGCTAATCGGCCAAAACATCGCCCCGGGATTCAACCGCGATTTTGTATCAGAGGATTGGGAATGGATCGGTAAAGATCTGTGGAACAAAGCGCGGCTTGAAGTCGAAGAAAAGGCAAATTATGACCAGCCGCTTACAATTTTCGCAAGCGACATAGACCACCGCATGGTTGAAATCGCAAAAGAAAATGCAGAGGAAGCAGGGTTGGGAGATTTAATCCAGTTCAAGCAGATGCAGGTCAAAGATTTTACCACCAATCTGGAGTTTGGCGTAATTGTCGGCAACCCGCCATATGGAGAGCGTCTCGGCGAGAAAAAAGCCGTTGAGCAGATGTACAAAGAAATGGGGAAGGCGTTCGAGCCGCTTGATACTTGGTCTGTGTATATGCTGACATCAAATGAAAACTTTGAGGAAGCATATGGCAGAAAAGCAACGAAGAAACGAAAGCTCTTTAACGGGTTTATTAAAACGGATTATTATCAATATTGGTCAAAAGTAAGGCCGCAGCGAAAGAAAACAGAAAACGCATAAAAAGAAGACGCTCTGCATGCGTCTTCTTTCATCTTTCAGCCATATTCTATCGTTACCAACGGTGAGCTTTCGCGTTGCTTCTCAATATAATGTTGGTTTGGGACATTTCAGTGTGACCGTTTACTTGAGACTTAGAACGTTTAGGCCGCGTCCAATTGTGATGAAACAGTTCAGAATGCTGATCTAATCGGTTTCTATAACTCATGTCAACATCACTCCCTGATAGAATATTGTTGATAAGACGGATAATCCGGAGACGGAATATCAAGTGTAGTTTGTGCATGTTTCGGTGATAACATGCGGTAAAGCATGTATATAAAATGAAAAGTTCGCATACAATGATGATTATTTCCATCAGAGGTGATCTCATGCTGAACAGCGAACATTTTAATCTTATTCAAAGGGCGCTTGACGCAACAGCAAACGAGCTGAAGGAGCTCGGGACTGATTCGTCTCCGTCTGTGATTTCGCATGCGCAAACTGATTTAGAAAAAGCGGTAGAACATATTTATTCAACAGACCATCCTTTTTTATCGTCGCATGTGATCAATCGTAAGTAAACTGCAAAAAACTTGGCATTGCCAAGTTTTTTTATTGTATTCATCAGCGGAAAATGATATTATTGGTGGTCTGAATGTCGAATAGTTGGGGGTTGGAACTAGGTGACAACATCACGTTTGCCTTTTTCTTTAACGAAAACAAAGAATTTTTATGAAGAATTGAACAATTGGATTGGTGACGTGTTTTACGATATCCTTCCCGAAAAAGGGTTTGATCTTCGGGACGAGCAAGTATTTATGGCTTTTCAGCTGGAGCGGGCGTTTAAAGAGAAAAAAGTCATGTTCGCCGAAGCTGGAGTGGGAACGGGGAAAACGCTGGTTTATCTTCTTTTTGCAATCAGCTATGCAAGGTATGTCGGAAAACCCGCCATCATCGCTTGTGCAGATGAAACATTAATTGAACAGCTGGTGAAAAAAGAGGGCGATATTTCTAAGCTGGCTGAGCATCTTGATCTGAAAATTGATACAAGGCTGTCAAAATCACATGAGCAATATTTATGCTTGAAGAAGCTTGAAAAAACAATGCAGCGTTCTGATGATGATAAATGGCTGGATCTTTATGAGTCGTTACCGTCATTTGTCCACGAGTCACAGGCGATGCAGCGCTTTTATCCGTATGGCGACCGTAAGCAGTACGCAAATCTATCGAATGAAGAGTGGTCTGACGTAAGCTACGACTCGTTTCAGGACTGTCTGACTTGTGATATGAGACACAGATGCGGTCTGACACTTTCCAGAGATTACTACCGCAAGTCAACGGACTTAATCATTTGTTCCCATGATTTTTATATGGAGCATGTGTGGACGGAAGAATCACGCAAACGAGAGGGCCAGCTGCCGCTCTTGCCTGATCATAGTGCAGTTGTATTTGATGAGGGGCACTTGTTAGAGTTTGCTGCGCAAAAAGCGCTAACCTATAGAGTGAAGCAGTCTACTCTTGAATTGTTTTTAGAACGATTGCTGCAAAATGACATCAGAGAAGAGTTTGCAGAATTGATTGAAGATGCGCTTCTCGCAAACGACGAATTTTTCTATGTTCTTTCTGAAGAATCAAAGGAAGTAGCCGGTTCACACCGTTTAGAAATAAAAAATGACCAGCGTGTCAAAAAGGCGGCGGACGAGCTTTGCCGTTTACTTGATAAAATCGGTGAGGCACTTGTATTTGAGTCTGAAATGTATACGATTGATCAATACGAGCTGTCAGTAGTGGAAGAATATGTTGAACAAATGGCGTATTCATTATCTCTATATCAAAAGGATGCGATCAGCTGGCTGGAGAAAAAGGAAGCAGAATCAACTTTTGTCGTGATGCCGAGAACGGTAGCAGAAGTACTTGGCGAAAAAGTGTTTTCTAAGAAAATTCCTTATATCTTTTCTTCTGCTACGCTGTCAGAAGGCGGTTCGTTTGATTATATTGCCGACAGTCTTGGGATTCATGATTATTTGTCATTAACTGTTGATTCCCCTTATGATTATGACGAGCAAATGAGTATTAATCTATACGCAAAAACAGATATGGCCGCTGAACAAAAAACGGCTGAAACGATTGAAACAATCAAACGTTACAAAGGAAGAACGCTGGTGCTTTTCCCTTCTTTTGAAGAATTAAACGAGTTTAAAGAGCTGTCGGCGGCATGGGAGCTGCCGTATCCAATTTTCTTCGAAGGTGATGAGGAAATCAGCAGCTTAGTAGAGAAATTCCAAGAGGAAGAGGAAACAGTACTTTGTTCAGTTCACTTATGGGAAGGACTCGACATTCCCGGTGACGCATTGAAGAATGTTACCATTTGGTCATTGCCGTTCCCGCCACACGATCCTGTATTTACAGCGAAGCGCAACGGAGCGAAAAAAGATCCGTTCGAAGAAGTTGATCTGCCATATATGTTGTTACGTGTACGGCAGGGCATCGGGCGCCTGATTCGCTCGAATCAAGACAGCGGCTCGATTCACATTTACGCTGGCGGAGAAAATGAACGCATCATTGATGAGGTCAAAAAGGTCTTGCCTGTTGAACCGCACATGATGTAATGGAAAAAAGCTGACGATCGTTCGTCAGCTTTTTTTATTTGTCAGCGGGATAGCCAGCCGCCATCAACTGCTAAAATATGTCCATTTACATAATCTGAAGCACGTGATGCCAAAAAGACTGCAGTCCCCCCGATATCATCCGCTTGGCCCCAGCGACCGGCAGGAATTCTCTTTAAAATGTCCTCATTTCGCTTTTCATCATCCCGAATAGGCTTTGTATTCGCAGTAGAAATATAGCCTGGGGCGATTGCGTTGACCTGAATACCAGACGCTGCCCACTCATTTGCAAATGATTTTGTCAAACCGGCAACAGCATGTTTGCTCGCGGTGTAAGCCGGAACGAGGATCCCGCCTTGAAAAGACAGGAGAGAGGCAATATTAATAATCTTTCCATGACCTCTTTTCAGCATGTGCCTGCCAGCAAGCTGTGTCAGAATAAACAAGCTGTTTAGATTGACATTCAGTACGTGCTGCCAGTTCTCTTCTGAAAAATCTTCCGCTTTTTCCCGATGAATAATGCCGGCATTATTGACAAGGATGTCGATCTGCCTGTTTTCAAACAGCTCAGCTGCAGAATCCTTTATTGCTTCCGGCTTGCTCATGTCCAATGTAAAAGATGTAAATGTCCGGCCTTCCTGTTCCACAAGCTGCTGTGTTTCAGACAGGCTGCTTTTATGTGATGTGCCGATAATATCAGCGCCAGCTCCGGCTAGGGCTTTGGCAATTCCTTGACCGATCCCTGTTCCTGGGCCTGTCACCAGCGCTGTTTTTCCTTCTAATGAAAAGGCGTCATGTAGATAACCCATCTTATTTCAGCCCATCCATCGGAATGAGATCCATGTCCGTAAATGTGTAATTTTCTCCAGCCATCGCCCACACAAAGCTATAGTTTGATGTTCCTGCGCCAGAATGAATAGACCAAGCGGGAGAAAGGACAGCCTGCTCATTTCCAACAACAAGATGGCGTGTTTCGTCCGGCTGGCCCATGAAATGAAATACCTTTGAGTCCTTTTCAAGATCCAGATAAAGATAAGCCTCCATCCGACGGTCATGAACGTGTGCTGGCATGGTATTCCAGTTGTTGTTTTGATCTAACATCGTTATTCCCATCATCAGCTGACAGCTTTTAATGCCATCCTGATGAATGACTTTGTACAGACTTCTGACATTAGACGCTGCATCATCACCAAGGCGGTCCGGTGTCAGTTCAGCTAGGGCGGCTTTTTGTGTCGGATAGCTTTTGTGGGCGCAAGCGGAGACGAAGTAAAACTTCGCTTTTTCACCGTTCAGGCTTGAAAATGATACATCCTGATTACCCATTCCGATATAGAGAAAATCCTTTGTTTGAAGCACATATTCATCATCGCCGACTCTAACGGCACCAGGCTCGCCGACATTAATAATCCCGATTTCACGCCGTTCCAAAAAGAAGTCTGTTTTTAGAAAATCACCTGCATCAAGCTTCAGTTCACTTTGCCCTGGAGCCGCTCCGCCGATGACAACCCGGTCTTCATGTGAGTAATACATCGTAAGTTTGTTTTCTGTAAATAAAGGATCCATTAAGAAATGACTGCGAAGCTCCTCTGTTGTAAAGCGTTTTACTTGTTCAGGATGTACAGAATAACGATTTTCCATTATATTTCCCCCTTGGTTAGGATTTCAGCATCACTTGAATGAAAATATTTTGGTAACGGTTTCAAAGAAAATTTTAGGATAAATAGTGAAAAGAGTCAACGGAAAAATAATGAATTGACACATTATTAAAAAAACTCTTTCCAAATTCTAAAATTATGGTATCCTTTTGTTGTAACGGTTTTGAAATCGGTTTCAAATATAAGAGATACAGGAGCACTTGAATGAAAAAGAAAACAACAGGCCATACAACCATCAAAGATGTAGCTGAATGTGCAGGAGTTTCGAAATCGACAGTTTCCCGCTATATTAACGGAAAAATTGACGCGATTTCTCCTGAAAAAGTGAAAAACATTAAAAAGGCAATCGCAGAATTGAATTATCGGCCGAGTAAAATGGCACAAGGTTTGAAAATAAAAAAAAGCAAGTTAATCGGATTTGTTGTGGCTGACATTACAAATCCTTTTTCGGTCGCTGCTTTCAGGGGAGTCGAAGAGGTTTGTGATCAATATGGATACAGCATTATGGTGTGCAACACAGATAACAGTCCTGAAAAAGAGCGGGAAATGCTCTTAAAGCTAGAAGCCCATTCGGTTGAGGGCCTGATTTTAAACGCAACAGGGGAAAACAAGGATGTACTGCGCGCTTTTGCTGAACAGCAAATTCCAACAATCTTAATTGACCGGAAACTGCCGGATCTGAAACTGGATACCGTAACGACTGACAACAGATGGATCACAAAAGAGATTCTTCAGAAGGTGTACAGCAAAGGGTATACTGATGTCGCGCTGTTTACCGAACCGATTTCCTCTATCAGCCCTCGTGCAGAAAGAGCAGCTGTGTATCAGGAAATGGCTTTGGTTCAAAATGTGAACGGGCTTGTTAGATTGCATGAAATTGACGTAAAGGACAAGGAGCAGCTTAAGGCGGCGCTTCGTTCTTTTCACAAGGAAATGCCGGAGCAAAAAAAAGCGATTCTGGCTTTGAATGGCTTGATTATGCTGAAAATCATCAGCTGTATGGAAGAGCTTGGCCTGCGCATCCCTCAAGATATAGGGATTGCAGGATTCGATGATACGGAGTGGTACAAACTGATCGGTCCAGGCATTACAACGATCGCCCAGCCGTCACATGATATGGGCAGGACGGCGATGGAACGTGTATTAAAAAGGATTGAAGGTGACAAAGGAGCGCCTCAAACCATTGAATTAGAGGCAAAAGTCATCATGAGAAAGTCACTTTAATCCTAGGTGCCCTCAACTAAGAGGAGGTTGGGAAGAGATGAAGCTTGATGCGGTGACATTCGGGGAATCAATGGCCATGTTTTACGCAAATGAGTATGGAGGCCTTCATGAAGTATCCACTTTTTCTAAAGGGCTTGCCGGAGCAGAAAGCAATGTCGCCTGCGGCCTTGCTAGACTCGGATTCCGAATGGGATGGATGAGCAAGGTCGGTAATGATCAGCTCGGAACGTTTATTGTACAGGAACTTAAAAAAGAGGGAGTGGATGTGTCCCGCGTGATCCGCTCGCAGGACGAAAATCCCACCGGGCTGCTGCTGAAGTCAAAAGTGAAAGAAGGCGACCCGCAAGTTACCTACTATAGGAAAAACTCAGCTGCAAGCACATTAACTTCAGCTGAATATCCGAGAGATTATTTTCAATGCGCAGGCCATTTGCATGTGACAGGTATTCCGCCTGCCTTGTCAGCCGAGATGAAAGACTTCACGTATCATGTCATGAACGACATGAGAAACGCAGGGAAGACCATTTCATTTGACCCTAATGTAAGACCTTCGCTTTGGCCTGATCAAGCAACAATGGTACACACAATTAATGATCTGGCTGGGCTTGCAGACTGGTTTTTCCCGGGTATCGCAGAGGGAGAGCTATTGACCGGAGAAAAAACACCTGAAGGCATTGCCGACTATTATTTGAAAAAAGGTGCCAGCTTTGTTGCTATTAAACTCGGAAAAGAAGGCGCTTACTTTAAAACGGGGACAAGTGAAGGATTTCTAGAAGGCTGCCGGGTCGACCGGGTGGTTGATACGGTCGGCGCCGGAGACGGATTTGCAGTCGGTGTAATCAGCGGTATCCTAGACGGTTTGTCGTACAAGGATGCGGTGAAAAGGGGAAATGCGATTGGAGCTTTACAAGTGCAAGCACCGGGGGATATGGACGGTTTGCCGACCAGGGAGAAATTAGCTTCTTTTTTATCTGCTCAAAGAACGGTTCACCAAAAGAAAGGGGATTATTAATATGGAGTCCAAAGTCGTTGAAAACCGTCTGAAAGAAGCAAAGCTGATTGCAGTCATTCGTTCAAAGGATAAGCAGGAGGCCTGTCAGCAGATTGAGAGTTTATTAGATAAAGGGATTCGTGCAGTTGAAGTGACGTATACGACCCCCGGGGCATCAGATATCATCGAATCCTTCCGTAATAGGGAAGATATTTTAATTGGCGCGGGCACGGTCATCACCGCGCAGCAAGCTGGGGAAGCTGCTGAGGCTGGCGCGCAGTTTATTGTCAGTCCGGGTTTTTCAGCTGATCTTGCTGAACATCTATCTTTTGTAAAGACACATTATATCCCCGGCGTCTTGACTCCGAGCGAAATTATGGAAGCGCTGACATTCGGTTTTACGACATTAAAGCTGTTCCCAAGCGGTGTGTTTGGCATCCCGTTCATGAAAAATTTAGCGGGTCCTTTCCCGCAGGTGACCTTTATTCCGACAGGCGGGATACATCCGTCTGAAGTGCCGGATTGGCTTAGAGCCGGAGCTGGCGCCGTCGGAGTCGGCAGCCAGCTGGGCAGCTGTTCAAAAGAGGATTTGCAGGCTGTTTTCCAAGTGTAAGTGGAATTGTTTTTTCATAACCGGAGGATGGGAGAATCCACAATATGAAAATCAAGGCGACAATTGAACGGGTACCTGGCGGAATGATGATTATTCCGCTATTTCTTGGAGCGGCGCTCAACACGTTTGCCCCTGGAACAGCGGAGTTCTTTGGAGGGTTTACGGGTGCTTTGATTACCGGAACGCTGCCGATACTGGGTGTTTTTATCTTTTGCGTAGGAGCAACGATTGATTTTCGTTCTTCAGGCTATATCGCAAGAAAAGGAATCACGTTATTATTGGGAAAGGTCGGATTTGCGGCGCTGCTCGGCGTGATCGCAGCGCAATTTATACCTGACGAAGGCATACAATCCGGCTTTTTTGCAGGCCTTTCTGTTTTAGCAATTGTCGCGGTAATGAATGAAACGAACGGCGGACTGTATTTGGCGCTCATGAATCACATGGGAAGAAAAGAGGATGCGGGCGCTTTCGCCTTTATCAGTACAGAATCTGGTCCTTTTATGACCATGGTGACGTTTGGTGTGACGGGACTTGCCGCATTCCCATGGGAAACGCTGGCAGCGACAGTCATCCCGTTTTTACTTGGATGTATACTTGGAAATCTGGATCACGATCTCAGAGACTTATTCAGCAAGGTTGTGCCGGCGATCATTCCATTTTTCGCCTTTTCGCTCGGCAATACCTTGAATTTTGGAATGCTGATCCAATCAGGGCTGCTCGGCATTTTTATCGGAGTTTCTGTCGTCATTTTATCGGGCAGTTCTTTGTTTTTGCTTGATCGTTTTATTGCGCGGGGAGATGGTGTCGCGGGAGTGGCCGCTTCTTCTACGGCGGGGGCGGCTGTAGCTGTGCCATACGCATTAGCTGAAGCGAATGCATCATTTGCGCCAGTTGCTGAATCGGCAACTGCAATCATCGCGACAAGTGTTATTGTCACCTCGCTCTTAACCCCGCTGGCAACAGTGTGGGTAGATAAAAAAATCAAGAAGAAAAAGCGGAGAACACCTCCGCCAAAAAATCAAATGACGATCAACTGAATAAAAAGGCTGCCGCCAAACATACCGGCAGCCTTTTATACAAACAATTTGACTTTCATACCCCCTTCCATTAGCCTGTAATGGAACGGCTAGAATAGGGAGGGAATGGATATGGAGATACATACATATGAAAAAGAATTTTTTGATCTTTTAAAAAGAATCTCACATTACAGCGAAGCAGTTGCGTTAATGCACTGGGACTCCAGAACAGGCGCGCCGAAAAACGGCTCAGAGGATCGTGCCGAAAGTATCGGCCAGCTTTCAACAGATATATTCAATATCCAAACATCAGATCGAATGAAGGAGCTTATCGATGTCCTGTATGAACGATTTGATGACTTGTCGGAAGATACGAAAAAAGCAGTGGAACTGGCGAAAAAAGAGTATGAAGAGAATAAGAAAATCCCTGAGGCTGAATACAAAGAATACGTGATTCTGTGTTCAAAGGCAGAAACAGCGTGGGAGGAAGCGAAAGGAAAATCTGATTTCAGCTTGTTTTCTCCTTATTTAGAACAGCTGATTGAATTCAATAAACGTTTTATTACGTATTGGGGATATCAAGAGCATCCTTATGATGCATTGCTTGATTTGTTTGAGCCCGGCGTCACGGTAAAGGTGCTTGATCAGCTGTTTACTGAGCTGAAGGAAGCGATTATCCCTCTTGTTAAACAGGTGACAGCTTCCGGAAATAAACCAGATACAAGCTTTATTACAAAAGCGTTCCCGAAAGAAAAGCAAAAAGAGCTCAGTCTGTATTTTTTACAGGAGCTTGGCTACGATTTTGATGGCGGAAGACTTGATGAAACCGTTCATCCGTTTGCAACTACGCTGAACCGAGGAGACGTTCGGGTCACGACGAGATATGATGAAAAAGATTTCCGGACGGCGATCTTTGGCACCATTCATGAGTGCGGGCACGCGATATACGAGCAAAATATTGATGAAGCACTCAGTGGCACGAATTTGTCAGACGGCGCATCAATGGGAATCCATGAATCGCAATCATTATTTTACGAGAATTTTATCGGCCGCAACAAGCATTTTTGGACACCGTACTATCAGAAGATTCAAGAAGCATCACCTGAACAGTTCAAGGACATCTCCCTGGATGATTTTGTCCGGGCAATCAATGAATCAAAACCTTCATTTATCAGGGTTGAAGCGGATGAATTGACGTATCCTCTTCATATCATCATCCGTTATGAAATTGAAAAAGCGATTTTCAGCAATGAAGTGTCTGTGGAAGATCTGCCGTCGCTTTGGAATCAAAAATACCAAGATTATTTAGGGATTACACCGCAGACCGACGCAGAGGGGATTTTACAGGACGTCCATTGGGCAGGGGGAGATTTCGGCTACTTCCCATCCTATGCGCTCGGCTACATGTATGCGGCTCAGCTGAAACAAAAAATGCTTGAGGATCTCCCTGAATTTGACGTTCTCTTGGAAAGAGGAGAGTTCCATCCGATAAAGCAATGGCTGACGGAAAAGGTGCACATTCACGGAAAACGGAAAAAGCCGTTAGACATTATTAAAGATGCAACAGGAGAAGAGCTGAATGTTCGCTATTTAATTGATTATTTATCAAACAAATATTCAAATCTCTATCTGTCATAATCAAAAGCCTGGCGGCGCGGTCGTCAGGCTCTTTTATATCGTATACCCTTGAAATACGAATGATATCTAAAAAAACAAAAATAAAGTTCGGGAATTTTTATTTTCAGCCTATGCAAGAGATTAGAATCTTGATATAATTTATTACAATATAATAGGAACACTCATATAATCGCGTGGATATGGCACGCAAGTTTCTACCGGGCACCGTAAATGTCCGACTATGGGTGAGCAATGGAACCGCACGTGTACGGTTTTTTGTAATATCAGCATTGCTTGCTCTTTATTTGAGCGGGCAATGCTTTTTTTATTCTCATAACGGAGGTAAGACAGGATGGAAGCACTGAAACGGAAAATAGAGGAAGAAGGCGTCGTATTATCTGATCAGGTATTGAAAGTGGATTCTTTTTTGAATCACCAAATTGATCCGCTGCTTATGCAGAGAGTTGGTGACGAATTTGCGTCCAGGTTTGCAAAAGACGGTATTACCAAAATTGTGACAATCGAATCATCAGGTATCGCCCCCGCTGTAATGACGGGCTTGAAGCTGGGTGTGCCAGTTGTCTTCGCGAGAAAGCATAAATCGTTAACACTCACCGACAACTTGCTGACAGCGTCTGTTTATTCCTTTACGAAGCAAACAGAAAGCCAAATCGCAGTGTCTGGGACCCACCTGTCGGAACAGGATCATGTGCTGATTATCGATGATTTTTTGGCAAATGGACAGGCAGCGCACGGGCTTGTGTCGATTGTGAAGCAAGCGGGAGCTTCTATCGCGGGAATTGGCATTGTTATTGAAAAGTCATTTCAGCCGGGAAGAGAAGAACTTGTAAAACTGGGCTACCGAGTGGAATCTTTGGCAAGAATTCAGTCTTTAGAAGAAGGAAAAGTGTACTTCGTACAGGAGGTTCATTCATGAGAAATGGATTCGGCAAAACGCTGTCTTTAGGGATTCAGCATGTTCTCGCCATGTATGCCGGCGCCATTGTCGTTCCTCTGATTGTCGGAAAAGCAATGGGACTGACCGTCGAGCAGCTGACTTACTTAGTATCAATTGATATTTTTATGTGCGGTGTGGCTACACTTCTGCAAGTGTGGAGCAACCGATTTTTTGGGATCGGGCTTCCGGTAGTGCTTGGATGTACCTTTACAGCTGTATCGCCAATGATTGCGATTGGATCTGAATATGGGGTTTCAACAGTTTACGGCAGCATTATCGCTTCAGGCATTCTTGTCATTCTTATTTCATTTTTCTTTGGAAAGCTCGTATCGTTTTTTCCGCCGGTCGTGACAGGCTCTGTTGTTACGATTATCGGTATTACACTGATGCCGGTTGCCATGAATAACATGGCCGGCGGAGAAGGAAGTGCAGATTTCGGAGATCTCTCCAACCTTGTTCTTGCTTTTACCGTGTTGAGTATCATTGTGCTTCTATACCGTTTTACAAAAGGCTTTATCAAGTCCGTCTCGATTTTGATCGGTATTTTGATTGGCACCTTCATCGCTTATTTCATGGGGAAAGTTCAATTTGATAATGTTTCGGACGCGGCAGTTGTTCAAATGATTCAGCCATTTTACTTCGGCGCGCCGTCTTTTCATGCAGCGCCTATCATTACGATGTCCATCGTTGCAATTGTCAGCCTTGTGGAGTCAACTGGTGTTTACTTTGCTTTAGGTGACCTGACAAACCGCCGTTTGACAGAGAAAGATTTGTCTAAAGGCTATCGAGCTGAAGGACTGGCTGTGCTTCTGGGCGGTATTTTTAACGCTTTTCCTTACACGGCATTCTCTCAAAATGTCGGGCTTGTTCAGCTCACAGGGATCAAAAAAAATGCCGTCATTGTGGTCACAGGTGTGATCCTAATGGCATTTGGGCTGTTTCCAAAAATCGCTGCTTTCACGACCATTATTCCATCCGCTGTTTTGGGCGGTGCAATGGTGGCGATGTTTGGAATGGTGATCGCTTACGGAATTAAAATGCTCAGCCGCATTGATTTTGCGAAACAGGAAAATCTGCTGATTGTTGCTTGCTCAGTGGGATTGGGGCTCGGTGTGACCGTTGTGCCGGATATTTTCAAACAGCTTCCGAGTGCCTTAACGCTGCTTACAACGAATGGCATTGTGGCGGGCAGCTTTACTGCAGTCGTCTTAAATATTGTATATAACGTTTTTTCTAAAGCCAAAAAAACAGAACAAGAAGCTGACCTCGCTGAACAAAAAACAGCAGTCTAACTCCGCCGCGGCGGAGTTTTTTGCATATAAAAAAGATTGTTGCGGCACAATGTATGCAAAGAGGTGATCGCATGGCGTTTATTTTATCCATTGGAACAAGTCTTCCTGCGTATAATGTAAACCAAGAGAAAGCGGCCGAGTTCGCCCGCTATATGTTTCAGCATTCTTTTAAGGATATTGACCGGCTGTTATCCTCCTTTAAAAACGGGCAAATCCATTCGAGACAGTTTGTTAAGCCGATTGAATGGTATAAAGAGGGGCACAGCTTTGAAGAAAAAAATCAAATATACATAGAAGAAACACTTAAACACAGCAGAGCGGCTGTTCGTGAGTGCCTCTCTCATCCGGAATTTTTTCAAGAAGCCATTCCTTATGAGAAAGTGGAAGCTGTTTTTTTCGTCTCCAGTACAGGTCTTTCCACACCGAGTATCGAGGCGCGGCTTATGAATGAACTTCCGTTTTCTCCATATACGAAGCGGATTCCGATTTGGGGGCTTGGCTGTGCAGGAGGAGCCAGCGGACTTGCGCGTGCAGCCGAATACTGCACAGCGTATCCTGAGGCTTTTGTGCTTGTCATTGCTGCCGAACTGTGCAGCCTGACATTCCAGCCGGAAGATAAAACAAAAAGCAATCTGATCGGCACCTCGCTTTTTGGTGACGGCATTGCCGCAGCTTTATTATGCGGAGAGAAGGCGGACCGCAGGATGTCAAAGCTGAAGCTTGCGCCGAAGATAATGGACGCCCAATCTGTTTTGATGAAACAATCAGAAGATGTCATGGGCTGGGACTTTACCGATCAAGGATTCAAAGTCATTTTCTCACGAGACATTCCGACCTTGGTGGAAAAATGGCTCAAAACAAATGTACAGATTTTTTTGGACAAACATAAGCTGTCATTCCATGATATCAGTGTTTTTTTGGCGCATCCAGGCGGAAAAAAAGTGATCGATGCATACATCAAAAGTCTCGGGCTGTCGTCAGAAAAGCTTTCATCTGCGCAAACCATTTTGCAAAAGCACGGAAATATGTCTTCAGCCACAATCTTGTATGTGATAAAAGACCATCTGCAGAACGGACATAAAAAGGAAGCTGAACGAGGAATGATTGGCGCATTAGGGCCGGGTTTCTCATCAGAGTTGCTATTATTCAGCTGGGAAAAGGGGGCCTGACTCATGTTTTGGTTGTTGATCGCCATTCTCATTGTTCAAAGAGCAGCAGAAATGGCAGTGGCCAGGCAAAACGAACAAAAGGTAAAGAAGCAAGGAGCAATTGAATTTGGCGAGAGCCACTATCCGTATATCATTACGATGCATATCCTTTTTTTCCTGTCCTTAATTGCCGAAGTGCTGCTGATGAATAAACAGCCGTCCAGCTGGTGGCTCGGTATCGCTGCAGTTATTTTAAGCGTACAGATCGTACGGTATTGGGCGCTTTGTTCCTTAGGGGCATATTGGAATACGAAAATCCTTGTTGTTCCAGGTGTAGAGCTTGTAAAAAAAGGTCCATATAAATGGATGAAACATCCAAACTATGCCGTTGTTATACTCGAAATTTTGTTGATTCCGCTGCTTTATCAAGCATACGTCACCATGTGTCTGTTTTCCATTTTCAATGCCGTGTTGTTAAGCGTCAGAATTCGCGCAGAAGACAAAGCATTACAGGAATACAGCGTAAAATAGCGATTGAAAATCATTCTCAACCATGTTAAAATGAATTTGAAAAAGATTCTCAATCAGGATGGTGAAGCAAATGACAATGCTGTTTTTGCTTGGAGCGGTTTGTACATATAGTGTATTAATTGGTTTTGTATTAAAAGGAATCTCTAATAAATCTGTTTGATGAATCTGGAACTTGTAAAAGTTGCAGATTTTCTTTTATAGAAGCTGCCGTAATGGCGGCTTTTTTCTATTCTCCTAAAGAAATTTGGTTTATTCTTGTGTAAAATGAAAAGGGAATGAATTCAGATCTTTCGAAAAAGGTTCACAATTGAAACGGCACAAAGGGGTTCAGACTTATGACAGATCAAAACAGAAAAGAGCTTTTGCATAAAACTGGGGAACTTTATAAGCAATTTATTGAGAATCAAGATGAACAAAGGGCTGTTAAACTGGCTGCGGTCATGAAAAAAGCGGCTGATGAAGAGGTTTATATCGCGTTTACCGGGCATTATTCAGCGGGGAAATCGTCACTGCTGAACTGCCTGTTAATGGAGAATATTTTGCCGACAAGCCCGATTCCGACAAGCGCTAACCTTGTTGTGATCAGAAACGGGGAAAAGCGAGTTCGGCTTCATACAACAGACGGAGCGTGTGCTGAGCTGGAAGGGGCTTACCAGAAAGACAAGGTGCAGCAATATTGTAAAGACGGGGAACAGATTGAAAGCGTCGAAATTTTTGACAGATATACTGAGATCGATTCCGGGGTTGCGTATATTGATACTCCAGGGATAGATTCAACAGATGATGCGCATTTTCTATCGGCTGCTTCTATTCTTCACCAAGCGGATGCGCTGTTTTACGTCGTTCACTATAATCACGTGCACTCTGAGGAAAATGTAAAGTTTCTCAGATCAATAAAAGAAAGCATTCCGAATGTGTATTTTATCGTCAATCAAATTGACCGCCATGATGAGACGGAGACGAAATTTGGAGACTATAAAGCGCAGGTAGAGGAGATGCTTTGCAATGAAGGGATTTCAAAGGAAGCGCTCTATTTTACGTCAGTAACAGAACCGGACCACCCGTTCAATCAGATGGGGGCCCTGAGAGAAGAGTTAAGAAGAATAGAACAGCAATCAAAAAGCAATATGCAGGCTTTAACCGAACAAAAAGTCCGTAATCTGCTAAAGGAACATACGGAAATGCTGAAGAAAGACGAAACAGGCGCTCCGAGTTTCGCTGAACAGCTTAATATCCAAACTGGACTGGTCCAATCGCTGCGTGATCAATTGGATGAGGCCGAAAAACAAACGACTGAGGCAGAGAAGAGGATGCAGGAAGAAATCAATCGTATTTTAAAAAACGCCAACCTGACGCCTTTTGAAATGCGTGAATTGGCGGCTGCATTTTTAGAATCACAAGAGCCTTCCTTTAAAACCGGCTTTTTCTTTTCTAAAGCGAAAACTGCACAGGAAAGAGATAAAAGGCGGAATGCTTTTTTCTCTGATGTGGCAAAACGAACAGAGGCCGAAGCGGATTGGCATATAATAGACACGCTTCATAAACTCGCCAAGGCATTTGATGTCTATACCGCTGAAAGTGAAAAGCTGATTCAGGCCTATCGCACACCGCTTGATATAAGCATCATTGAACGCGCGGTCAAGCATGGTGCAGCCTTTTCTTCTGAATATGTATTGCAATATACAAAAGACTTGGCAGAGCTCATCCGGAAAGAGGCGAAAAGAGAAGCCGCAGACATCATAAAGGTGCTCTCCGCTATGGTGAAAGAGCGTGTTTCCAAAGACATGCAAACGATTAACGACCGGCTCGTCCAAGAATCAGAAAAACTTGTCTTTCTTCAAGAACAAGCTCGTTTAGAGAATCATGCCCGAGAGAAAACCGATCGCCTTTGGGCCATTTGGGAAGAAGAGTCCGCATGCCCAATGCATATAGACACAGAATGGTTTAAATCGAAGAAAACAAGAGTGGCGGCTCCAGAGCAGAAACAAGGCCGAAGCCAGCTGACGGCGCAGCCGATGCCGAAATCAGAAATCAAAATGGAACAAGAAATGCCGCTTCAAGACCAAATCAAACGCTTTTACACTTTGTCTGACCTTTTAGGCGAATGCAGCATGTTGTTAAAGCAAACTTCAGCGTTTCGTGAAAGGGTGAAAAGGCTTGAGGAACGGAAATTTACACTCGCTCTTTTTGGAGGCTTCAGCTCGGGGAAATCATCATTTGCCAATGCGCTTGTCGGCGAAAGAGTGCTGCCATCCTCACCAACTCCAACCACAGCGACAATTAACAAGATCACAAAGCCAATCAATGGAAACTTAAACAAAACAGCGGATGTAGTGTTTAAGACAGAGGATGACATAACGGCTGAAATTTTACAGCTCACCGGAATACCAAAGGAACCGGCAGGCCGTTCCTTCACAGAGAAGTGGGAAAAGGCAGTCAAAAAAAACAGGCTGCAGGAAGAACACGTGAAATTGATCAGCAATTTCCTGCTTGCATATGAGAAGTATCAGCAGTATATACAGGAACAGAAGAAATTAACGATTCCGCTATCTGAATTAAAGCCGTATGTAGCAGAGGAAACAACGGCCTGTGCTGTGAAAGAGGTAACGGTCTACTATACATGCCCGCTCACTGAAAAAGGGATTACGATCGTTGATACACCCGGCGCGAGCAGCATGAATAAACGGCATACAGAACTGGCATTCCAATATATCAAAGATGCTGATGCATTTTTTTATATGACTTATTATCAGCACTCTTTTTCAAAAGGAGACCGTTCATTTTTGCGAAAGCTTGGACTTGTGAAAGAATCGCTCAGCATGGATAAAATGTTTTTTATTATTAATGCTGCAGACCTTGCAAAAGATAAAACAGAGCTCGAAACAGTGACCGATTATGTCAGCGCAGAGCTTGTAAAAGAAGGGGTTTATGAGCCGCAGCTCTTTACCGTATCAAGTAAGGAGGAACTGGTGGGAAAACCGGAGTCATTTTATAATCAGTTCTCGAAAGTAAGAAAACACTTAGACCGGTTTATCGAAGTGGATGTAAAAAAAGCGTCAGCAGCGCAGCTCAGTTCGGAGGCAGACAAACTATGCGAAACTGTTTTTCAGCTTCACCAATCCCAGCATCAGTCCCGAGAAGAGAAGGAAGCGCAGAAACAGCACCTTATGCTGTCATTTGAGCGGACAGCGGCCGATATCGAGAAACGACGGAACTCAGAAACCATCATTGAAAAAGTAAAAAAAGATACAAGAGAGCAGCTATATCACATTACACAGCGATTATCATATTTTGCAAATGATTTATTAAAATCGGCATTTCATCCCGGGCTGCAAAACGGGGATTGGAAAAAGAACGTCAGTAAGGCGATGACAACAGCCTTACATGAATATCAATTTGAATATATTCAGGAAATCAAAACGCTTGATGTTCGCATGAGCGGTTTCATCGAAAGGCATATCAATGAAGAATGGCTGGATCAATTTCAAAAAACATTAAACGAGGACGGTTATTTTTCCGTTTATGCGGGTGATCAGCATTCGAACGGCATACAGTTGAAGGAAGTTGAACCAGAAATAGAAGAACGTGCTTTTGAGCAGGAACTAAAAGAGGTCAAATCACCGAAGCAGTTTTTTGAGCAGAAAGGAAAATCGGCCTTTATCGAAGCTGTACGGATGAAACTTACGAAAATCACAGAGACATGGATAAAAAATGAAGAAGAAAGCCTGATCTCTCATTACACTGCTCACCTCAGACGCTTACAGGAAGATATGGGTGAAAAAGCAATCGCGCAAATAACCGATCAAAAAGAGACATATTTAAGAGGATATGCGGAAGGGGAACATGCGAAAGAGATTGAAATGGCGTACCAGGCGTGCATCTCCTGGAAAAATTCAGACAATACAATAAAAATGTAAAATTCAGTTGGCTTGTATTTCAAGTCATGATAGACTAAATAGAAAAAAGCGAGATGAACGATTAATGTCAGAGGTACATAAAGCAATTTCAGCACATTCATCAAAACAGCACGAGCATATCAAAGCATTTATGCGTCTTGAAAATTTGCGTGAATTGGCGATTGAAGAAGCTGTTGCTAAATGCAAAAACGATGAGCCTTATACTACAGATGCAATTAATGAAATTACCGAGCAAATGAATCAGCTCGCTAAAAAAGGCATCGTCCCGACAAGACGGCTTGTATCAAAAGAAATGGTCAGAGAATACGTAAGCCGCATGTAAGCTGGATGATCCTGTCGCGAGTGAACCTCCTGCCGGAAGCATATACTATATGCATCCGACGTAAGGGGGGATTCATGTTGGGCAGAACAAAGCTCGGAAACAGAAATGCACAGGCGAATAACAATGCCAAAAAGAAAAACGGATTTCAAACCCATTTTGACTCTTACGCAGGACGCGAAGCTGAAAAGCTGATCGCCAGCAACAAAAGACACAACGATTGATAAATATCCAAACAGTATCTCTCATTAAAGAGATACTGTTTTTTATTTTTGGGCTGCTTTATGATAAAATAGAAGGAATGAAAGAAAAGGGAGTTATCTGATGAATAATAATAAACTATTGCTGGTTGACGGCATGGCTCTTTTATTCCGGGCCTTTTTTGCCACGGCCGTACATCGCAACTTTATGATAAATGACAGCGGGGTGCCGACGAACGGCGTCAACGGCTTTTTAAAGCATTTGATTACAGCTGTGGAAACATTCCAGCCGACACACGTCGTCTGCTGCTGGGACATGGGGAGCAAAACGTACCGAAATGACTTGTTCCAAGATTATAAGGCCAACCGCAGCGCGCCGCCTGTGGAGCTGATTCCGCAGTTTGATTTGGCAAAGGAAGCAGCCGCAGAGCTTGGAATCATGAATATTGGCTTTGCCGGCTATGAAGCGGATGACTGTATCGGTACTCTTGCCGATTTATTTGCGAATGAAGCGGACATTACGGTCGTAACAGGGGACAGAGATTTACTTCAGCTGTTAACGGATAAAGTAAGCGTTGCTTTGCTTCAAAAAGGAATCGGAAATTATAAAGTCTATACAAAAGAGATTTTTTATGAAGAAACAGGCGTAATGCCGAAGGCTTTGATTGATATTAAAGCGCTTATGGGAGATTCCAGTGATAACTATCCCGGAGTCAAAGGGATTGGAGAAAAAACAGCCTACAAACTGATTCGTGAATACGAAACGATTGACCGTTTATTGGAAAATCTTGCTCTTCTTCCAAAAGGACAGCAGGGAAAAATTCAGCAAGGTTTAAGCGATTTGGAGATGTCGAGGAAGCTTGCGGAAATTCATTGCTCAGTGCCGCTGGCCTGCACACTGAAAGACGCTTTATTTAATTTGCAAATGGAGCAGGCGGCTGACATGCTTCGCCGCCACCAAATCAAAGGAATTGAGCGTATGCTTGAAAAGCTGAACGCTAGAGAAATCGTTTAGATTTTCTCTAGCGTTTTGTATTGCTTTTTTTTGCTCTTTCCTCAAGCTCTGTTTTAGGGTCATTATGTGTATTGCCTTCCAGGTCGCCTTGCGGAGTAACACCGCCGGTCAGCCGGCCTTTATCTTTCTTTTTCATGTTAGTTCACCTCGCCATTAGGATGAACCAATGATCAAGATTTAATTCTTTTCATTCAGCCGAATCGCTTCTTTTGCCAGAAGATCGGCTTTTTGGTTTTGCTTGCCCGGTATCCATTTGATGAAAAAAAGAGGGAATGCCGCTTTTAATCGGATAATTTCTTCTACGAACGGTTGAAACGTTTTATTTTTAACCATTTCAAGCTCAGTGGCGCGTTCCACAATATCTGAATCGGTTCGAAAGGAAACCGATTGATACCCGCGCGTTGCACATAGCTTCATCCCTTCAATTAATGCAAGAAATTCCGCTTCCTGATTTGTATGCACTCCGATTGGAATAGAGAAGGATTCTGCTATTCCCTCATGTTTGATAAAAATGCCGATACCGGAAGGCCCGGGATTACCAGCGCTTGCTCCGTCTACGTATATTTCTGTAGGCATTATGAACTCCTTTCATCTTTAGGTATCATTTTTTTGGCTGCATATGCATAAGGCAATGAAATCAAAGATACCGCAAACTTAATCAAATATGTAGAAATAAAAATATGAAGCCACACGCCTGCCGGATAAATGCCGAGAAAGGCGACTGCAGTGAATATGAATGTATCAAACAGCTGGCTGACTGCTGTACTGCCGCCGTTTCTGAGCCATAAAAGCCGATCAGAAGGAAATATCCTTCTAATTGCCGAATATACATAAACATCCAGCGTTTGGCTGAAGATAAAGGCAAGCAGACTTCCTAACGCAACTCGCGGAAGGAATCCGAAGATCGTTTCCAGCGCTGGTTGTGATATGTCGCTGGAAGCCGGTTCGAAAAGCAGCACGCCCTGCATGACAAATGTCAGCGTCAGGAGCGTTGAGAATCCGAGCCATACCGCTTTTCTGGCTTCAGCTGGTCCGTATTTTTCATTCAGCACATCTGTCGCAAAAAAGATTGTGCCATACATCACATTCCCGAGTGTCGCTGTTAAGCCAAACAGTTCGACTGTTTTGACGACTTGGAGGTTGGCGCAGACTGTCGCAAAACCGATCCAAACAAACAGTCCCATTTTGCCAAATCCTTTATAAAATAAAAGAACAATGATAAAATGAATGATCGCAAAAAAGATCCAAAACGAATTATTAAACAAGATGAAAAAGCTTCCTTTCCGGGGTAAGATTGGTTTGATTATAGCATAAGCCCGGCAACTAATGAATGGTAAGGTGATTGTAATGAAGCTCAGACCGCATTTGAAAATAGAAGCAAAAGGAACGGGATCCGTCTCATTTTTTAGCGAAGACTGGCTGACAGCACAGCAGGCACGTATGCTCGCCAGAGAACTTGGCCGTTTTCCATACATGAAGGAGCTAGAGTTCGAAGACGAGAAAGGCGGCAGCTGGACGCTGAAGGAATTGGAAAAGCTGACAGAGGAGCTTGCTCAAGAACCTGATGACATTACTGTTTATTTTGACGGCAGTTTTGATAAGGAGAGCGAACTGGCCGGTCTCGGGATCGTCATCTATTATTCATTGGGAGGAACCCGGCATCGCTTGAGAAAAAATAAAAGCTTCCGGCTGAAAACCAATAATGAAGCTGAATACGCAGCGCTTTATGAAGCAATAAGAGAAGTAAGAGAGCTTGGGGCAAGCAGAAATTCAATTACAATCAAAGGGGACTCGCTTGTTGTGCTGAATCAGCTTGACGGCAGCTGGCCTTGTTATGATCCATCTCATAATGAATGGCTGGACAAAATAGAAGCACTCCTTGAATCGCTGAAGCTTACTCCAACCTACGAAACGATACAACGAAAAGACAATCAGGAAGCTGACGGCCTCGCTAAAAAAATTCTATCCCATCAATTCGTAGAAAGCCACACGAAATTAGACCGTAACGGAGATGACGAAATTGGATAAGAAAATGATCTTTAAAGAACTGACAGAACTGCACGATGAATATTGCAAGGACTGTTTTATTAAGAAGCAGTTTCGCAAAGAATTTGGCAAAACTTATGCGCATTCATTTTGTATCAATAAATGTACGGTTGGTGAAAAGCTGAAACAATACGGAGATGTCTTAACCAGCCACTAAAAATAAAAACCGCAGAAGCTGCGGTTTTTATTCTTTGAATTCATCGAGCTGATGCTCGCTGTCATCTAGCAGCTGCTGTTGCTGCTTTACAAATTCAGGATCATCGAGAGCTGCCAGCTCTTCAGATTGTGACAGTTCTCTAGCATCCTCAATGACTTGGTATGCAGAGTCGACTAATGTTTTGCTTTGGCCTCTCGTCGCAGCTCCTGTTGTTTTCTGCGCTGTTTCCACCGCTAGTTCCAGATGCCGCTTATCCGTAAAGCCAGTCTGATCCTCATTATGAAATTCTGAAGTCACCAAAAACACCTCCGCCATTATTTTGCAGAGTTTTTTTGAAATTTATGTACCAAAATAGAAAAGAAAATAAAAATAAGCCGATATAACTATTGAACCAGAATAAATAGGACTGTTTTACTATTTGAGGTATCTTGATAGAGAAGGGGTACGCAGCTATGGATGATAAAGACTTGAAGTTGATCCTTCACAAAACATTTATAGAAATATACAGTGATTTAGAAGAACTGGCGGATATCGCGAAAAAAGGAAAACCGTCAATGGAAAAGTATGTTGAAGAGATTGAACAGAGGTGCAAACAAAACATTTTGGCGATTGAAATCCAGATGAAAATCAAATAGGAGAGGCGAATGCCTCTCCTCTATTTGTCATCTCATCATCATGTATTGAGTTTAGAGTTTTACAACATTAGAAGCTTGAGGTCCACGATTACCTTCGACAATTTCAAAAGAAACTTCTTGTCCTTCTTCTAATGATTTGTATCCATCTCCTTCGATAGCTGTGAAGTGAACAAATACATCGTCTCCGCCTTCAACTTCAATGAAGCCGAATCCTTTTTCGTTGTTGAACCATTTTACTTTACCGTTTTGCATATTGCTTAATTCCTCCTAGTACTGTAGCACCCGTGTGCTAAAAAAAATTTTGTCACCATTTAACGTTGATTCATTGTTAAATGATGGTTCAACTATACACCATCTGGGAGCACCCGTCAAGTTGTGAAACGGCTTATTTTTCAAAAGAAGGGCAAGTTTCATAAAAAAATGTAACCGCTTTTATTAATGGCTGAATATAAATAAAAAGAGCACACGATTTTCGTATGCTCTCTAGTACGCCATTAAGATAGTGCTTTGGCTTTTTGTTTGGCAGTCATCATTTCTGATTCCTTCAGGATATCCTCTAAAATCACTTCAGAGGAGTTTGCTAAATGAAGGTCCTTAATGTTTTTCTTCATGCGATGCAAGGTATCTTCATCTGCAAGAAGGGAAGTGACTGACTCGAGAATCTCTTCATGGCGGTTCACGACGATGGCAGCTCCGCGGTCTTCAAAGAAGTTTGCATTTTCTTTTTCCTGGCCAGGCACGGGTTTGTACAGAATGACAGGCACACCGATGGCTGTGGCTTCTGTCAAAGTAATGCCGCCAGGCTTGGTAATCATGCAATCTGTGATCCGGAATAGCTCATCAATGCGCTCCACATAGCCCAGAACTTTTAATTTGTCACCATTTTCCGCCTCAAGCGCACTCAAAGATTCTTTTAAAGCCGTATTTTTCCCGCACACGACAACCACTTGCACTTGGTCATCTTTGACAAGGTTTTCGCACAGCTCTTTTACGTTCTTTAATACACCGTGAGCACCTGCCATGATCAGAAGCACTTTTTTGTTTGGTGAAAGATTGTACTTTTTATATATCGGGCCAACCGGCATGGATTCTTCAAATTGCGGCCTGATTGGAATTCCTGTGATTTTTACGTTGCTTGGATGAGTGCCGATCTCCAGCAGTTTTTCCTTCACGTAATCTGTCGCCACATAATATTTATCCACGTTTTCGTGAACCCAAATTTTATGAAGACAAAAATCAGTCATAACGTTGAAGGTAGGAATGACTCTTCCAGTTCGGCGTCTGTATTCAGGCACGACGATCATCGGAAATGTATTAATAATAATATCGGGCTGATGTTCATCGACAAGTTCGCCCAATCTTTTATTACCCATTTTAAAGTAAATATTGAATTTGCGTTTATTATAGATTTTGTCAACTCCGTAATAAAACAAACGATAAAACTGTTTCCCGATTGAGAAGCTTTTTAAATAAAGGTATTGAGTTACCTCTGAAACAATCGGATTTGACTCTTGGTACAAATTAGAAACTGTTACATGCTGAAAGCCGAGCCGTACACATTGTTCATAAAGTGTTTTGGCTACCTGCACATGTCCATTTCCGTAATTTGCAGTCAAAATTAATACTCTTTTATTGGTATTCAAGTAAATTCACCTCAATGTAATCAACAACAAGCAAGCTTCATGCATCGTAAGGAGTTATTGTCTATACATAAACATAACACAAATACATAATCGAATTATTAATGCAGTGAAAAAGTTAAGCTAATTTTAAATGATTTGGATTCCAGTATTTTAAATTTTTGTTATACGCAGACTGAATCAGATGTATTTTATCATATTTTTTGCTCAGCGTATCACTAAAAAAGAAAAATTAGTCCCATTCATAAGGAGTTTCTTGGTAAACGTAATAATTCAGCCAATTCATAAACAATAATGTGGCATGCGCTTTCCAGCGATTCACTGGCTCGTTGCTGCCTTTTGCAAAATAATGTTTAGGTGCCTCGACAGTAGAAAGGTTTCGTTCCAAATCTCTTTCATACTCTTGAAGGAGCGTATTTGTATCATATTCAGGGTGCCCTGTCAAAAAGACTTGTTTTTCGTCTTTAGACACAATTAAGCAAACCCCGGCTTCCTTTGATGCGGTAAGAATGTTTAACTCGGGCACTGCTTGAAGCTGTTCCATATTTATATCTGTATGCCGGGAATGCGGCACGTAGTATAGCTCGTCAAAACCTCTTACCAATCTTTCGTGTTTTGAAAGAACGGTATGTTCGAACACACCGAAGATTTTTTTCGGCATTTGAATTTTTTCCACACCGTAATGGTAATACAAACCTGCTTGAGCACCCCAGCAAATATGCAAGGTTGAAGTGACATTTGTTTTGCTCCACTCCATAATTTCCTTGAGCTCTTCCCAATATGAAACCTCTTCAAACGCCAAATGCTCGATCGGCGCACCGGTGATAATCATGCCGTCAAACCTCTTGTGACGGATATTGGAAAAAGTCGTGTAAAATTCGTCAAGGTGTTCTCTCGCAGTATTTTTCGGCGTGTGTGTGCTTGGGATTAAAAATGTGAAATGAACCTGTAAAGGCGAATTTCCAAGCAATCTGAGAAGCTGAGTCTCTGTTTGGATTTTTTTCGGCATCAAATTTAATATAATAATTTTTTGCGGCCGGATATCCTGATGAAATGCTCTGCTTTCATCCATTACAAATATATGTTCACTTTCAAGCACCTGTTTTGCCGGCAGGTGTGTAGGTATATTAATAGGCAACGTGCCACCTCCATTATTTCCCCGTTTAATTTTCTTCATTATAGGAATTTTCACGCCAATTTTCAATCTATCTATACGTGTTGAGGGGGAAACAACAGAAAACTCTTTAAATAAAACGCACTGACATGCCTTTTGGTTTCACAGTAAAATGATTTTCAAAGATGTCAGAGGGAATTGTAATGTTTTATAGAATGATAAGATAAAAAATGAGCCATATGAATTGATAATGAACGGACGCTCATATCGTTAAGTTTCTTATGAGTTCTTAATTGATGTTTACATTTTGAATTGCGATTTAAAAAAGGTAAAATAATCAGCACCAGGGAATAGGAGGGACTTACATGTCTATTTATCATATGAAGGTACGTACCATCACAGGGAAAGACATGACACTTCAGCCTTTCGCGGGAAAGGTACTGATGATCGTGAATACAGCAAGTAAGTGCGGTTTTACTCCCCAATTGAAGCAGCTGCAGGAATTATATGATACATATCAGCAGGAGGGGCTGGAGATCTTAGGGTTCCCCTGCAATCAATTCATGAACCAAGAGCCTGGTGAAGAGGCTGACATACAGGAATTTTGTGAAACAAATTACGGTGTTACATTTCCTATGTTTTCAAAAGTGGATGTAAACGGGAAAAACGCCCACCCGCTGTTTGTGTATTTGACAGAACATGCGAAAGGGATGCTGGGAACTAAGGCGATCAAGTGGAATTTCACGAAATTTATAGTGGATAGAAATGGAGAAATCGTTGGCCGTTATTCACCAAATACAAATCCGAAAGAGCTGGAAGACGATATCGTGAAGCTATTAGAGCAATAAAAAGAGGGTGCTTTTATGAAGGAATTGAAGCAGGAAGAGCAAATCAGGGCATGGGTTCAATCTATCCTGACTAAGGAAAGCTCTGGACATGACTGGCATCATGTATCAAGAGTAGCAGATCTTGCAGCGTATATTGGAGAAAAGGAAAAAGCGGATTTGTTCATTGTTGAAACGGCGGCTTTGGTTCATGATTTAATTGATGTGAAGCTGCCTGACACGGTCAGGCTTTCTGTGAGCGAAGTATATGATCAGCTCGTTTTTTTCGGAGTAGGAAAAGAGAATGCAGACAGAGTGATTCATATTATAACAAGGATGTCCTTTCGAGACAGGGAAAAGCTGGCGAACGAGCCGCTCTCAATTGAGGGAAAAGCCGTACAGGATGCTGACAGACTTGATGCGATTGGTGCTGTCGGCATTGCGAGAGCTTTCATGTTTGCGGGCGCAAACGGGCATGGCCTTTATGGAGATGATCGAAGCGCCTACGCTCATTTTTTTCATAAGCTGCTGCGGCTGAAAGATATGATGAATACAGACACTGCACGGGAACTGGCAGAAGAAAGACACAATTTTATGCTTCAGTTTGTCCGCCAATTAGAAAAAGAAATACCCGGGATTGATGCCAAAACGTCGTAATAGAAGGCTTGGAGCGACTATGATAGAATAAGTCACAGATATGCTATAGGAGGACGATCATGAAGATAAAATCAATTGAACCTACACCAAGCCCGAATACAATGAAAGTCATCTTAACGGAAGAGCTTCCGGCGGGTAAAAGCAATAACTATAAACCTGAGCAAGCAGAAGGCGCACCGCCTGTTATAGCGGAAATCCTTAAAATAGATGGAGTTAAAGGGGTATATCACGTCGCAGATTTTCTTGCTGTTGAACGGAATGCAAGATACGACTGGAAAGACATTTTACCGCAAGTCCGCACTGCATTTGGGATGGAAAGTGCTGAAAGCGCAGAAGAAAATCGTTCTGATCAAGAATCTTATGGAGAGGTAAAAGTTTTTGTGCAGATGTTCAGCGGCATTCCTATGCAAGTTAAATTAACCGATGGAGAGCGGGAAGAACGCTTCGGCTTACCTGAACGCTTTCAGCAGGCGATCTTAAAACTTAGATCTGAAGCTTCCAATGTTGTGTTTGAGCGGGCTTGGAAAGAACAAGGTGTCAGATTCGGTGACTTTGATGAAATCGGCCATGACGTGACAGAAGAGCTTCAGGCGGCATACAGTGATGAACGGCTGAAACGACTGACTGAAGCAGCCGCTCAAGGAAAGGGCGAAGCAAAACAAGCTGTACAGCGCAAAGCGTACAAAGTAACGCTTGACATGCTGGATGATGAGGACTGGAAAAAGCGTTATGCACACTTGGAACAGATGGATCCGAAAGAAGAGGATATCCCGGTTTTACAGAAGGCATTGGATGATCCAAAGGTGTCCATCAGAAGACAGGCTGTTGTGTACTTAGGAATGATTGAAACACCTGATGTTCTTCCTCTATTGTATAAAGCACTTGAGGACAAAGCTGTATCAGTCAGAAGAACGGCCGGAGACTGCCTGTCTGATATCGGCGATCCTCAAGCCATTCCTGCTATGATCAAGTCGTTAAGCGACTCCAGCAAGCTTGTTCGCTGGCGTGCGGCCATGTTCCTGTACGAAGTCGGCGATGAAAGTGCAATTGAAGCTTTGCGCGCTGCCGAAGATGACCCCGAATTTGAGGTCAGCCTTCAAGTCAAAATGGCGCTTGAACGTATTGAGCATGGAGAAGAAGCAAAAGGTTCTGTTTGGAAACAAATGACGGAAAGCAGAAAAAAAGGCGAATAAAGATAAAAAAGGTGCAGATCATGCACCTTTTTTATGTGAATTCACTTTTTATAAAAATTATTTCGAATATTGTTGAAAAATATCCGAAAACTATTTATAGTAAGTAACAATATTAATAGTTGGAGGGTTCAAATCGAAAGAAAGCTATATAAATATAAAAACATGAAAGAACAAAACAAGGTGAGGGCGGCCTGTATTTATCTTATTTGCAAAAACAGCCCATAAATAAACTGAAAATTGTCAAAATAAAATCCAATCAAACAATTGAAAGAATTTAGGAGGATCACCATGGCAGAATTACGCAGTAATATGATCACACAAGGAATCGATAGAGCTCCGCACCGCAGTTTGCTTCGTGCAGCAGGGGTAAAAGAAGAGGATTTCGGCAAGCCGTTTATTGCGGTGTGTAATTCATACATTGATATCGTTCCCGGTCATGTTCACTTGCAGGAGTTTGGGAAAATCGTAAAAGAAGCAATCAGAGAAGCAGGGGGCGTGCCGTTTGAATTTAATACCATTGGGGTAGATGATGGCATCGCAATGGGGCATATCGGTATGAGATATTCGCTGCCAAGCCGTGAAATTATCGCAGACTCTGTGGAAACGGTTGTATCCGCACACTGGTTTGACGGAATGGTCTGTATTCCGAACTGCGACAAAATCACACCGGGAATGCTTATGGCGGCAATGCGCATCAACATTCCGACGATTTTTGTCAGCGGCGGACCGATGGCGGCAGGAAGAACAAGTGACGGGCGAAAAATCTCCCTTTCCTCAGTATTCGAAGGGGTAGGCGCCTACCAAGCAGGGAAAATCAACGAAAACGAGCTTCAAGAACTAGAGCAGTTCGGATGCCCAACGTGCGGGTCTTGCTCAGGCATGTTTACGGCGAACTCAATGAACTGTCTGTCAGAAGCACTTGGTCTTGCTTTGCCGGGTAATGGAACCATTCTGGCGACATCTCCGGAACGCAAAGAGTTTGTGAGAAAATCGGCTGCGCAATTAATGGAAACGATTCGCAAAGATATCAAACCGCGTGATATCGTTACAGTAAAAGCGATTGATAACGCGTTTGCACTCGATATGGCGCTCGGAGGTTCTACAAATACCGTTCTTCATACGCTTGCCCTTGCAAACGAAGCCGGCGTTGAATACTCTTTAGAACGCATTAACGAAGTCGCTGAGCGCGTGCCGCACTTGGCCAAGCTGGCGCCTGCATCGGATGTGTTTATTGAAGATCTTCATGAAGCGGGCGGCGTGTCAGCGGCTCTGAATGAGCTTTCCAAGAAAGAAGGAGCGCTTCATTTAGATGCGCTGACTGTTACAGGGAAAACTCTTGGAGAAACCATTGCCGGACATGAAGTAAAGGATTATGACGTCATTCATCCGCTGGATCAACCATTCACTGAAAAGGGTGGCCTTGCTGTTTTATTCGGTAATCTAGCTCCGGACGGCGCTATCATTAAAACAGGCGGCGTACAGAATGGGATTACAAGACACGAAGGGCCGGCTGTCGTATTCGATTCTCAGGACGAGGCGCTTGACGGCATTATCAACCGAAAAGTAAAAGAAGGCGACGTTGTCATCATCAGATACGAAGGGCCAAAAGGCGGACCTGGCATGCCGGAAATGCTGGCGCCAACATCCCAAATCGTTGGAATGGGACTCGGACCAAAAGTGGCATTGATTACGGATGGACGTTTTTCCGGAGCCTCCCGTGGCCTCTCAATCGGCCACGTATCACCTGAGGCAGCTGAGGGCGGGCCGCTTGCCTTTGTGGAAAACGGAGACCATATTATCGTTGATATTGAAAAACGTATCTTGGATGTACAAGTGCCAGAAGAAGAGTGGGAAAAACGAAAAGCGAACTGGAAAGGTTTTGAACCGAAAGTGAAAACCGGCTACCTGGCACGTTATTCTAAACTTGTGACAAGTGCCAACACCGGCGGTATTATGAAAATCTAGATAGCTGGGGACACTTTCTTTTATTTTAAGGCGTGAACATTTGAAATCCGGCCCTCTCTATAGTATCCTTTACTTCAGATGAAGGATACTAGAGGGGGCTTTTTTTATGTCAATGGCTTATGAAGAATACATGCGCCAGCTTGTCGTACCGATGCGCCGCGAGCTGACTGGAGCAGGTTTTGAAGAGTTAACAACAGCGGAAGAAGTAGAAAACTTTATGGAAAAGGCAGAGGGCACAACTCTTGTAGTCGTTAACTCTGTATGCGGCTGCGCGGCAGGCCTTGCGCGTCCTGCGGCTACGCAGGCAGTCCTCCAGAATGACAAAACACCTGATAATACGGTGACTGTTTTTGCGGGCCAAGATAAAGAAGCTACTGCGAAAATGCGTGAGTATTTTACTGGCCAGGAGCCTTCTTCACCATCAATGGCTCTTTTGAAAGGCAAAGAAGTCGTACATTTTATTCCGCGTCATGAAATTGAAGGACACGATATGGAGGAAATTATGAAAAATCTGACTGCTGCCTTCGATGCGCACTGCTAAATGCCCGTTTTCCGGGCATTTTCTTTTTGGGAGTACAGAAGATGATAACAACAAGCTATAGACCGTCTGAACACACCATAAAAACCGCAAAGCAGCTTTCTAAAGAGCTAAATATGCCATACTGCGGCCGCAATAAACAAACGGTTGAACACCTGCTGAAGTCAGCTGAACGTGATTTGCTTGTGGTCGGCAAAGAGCGGTTTGAGCTGTATACGAAACAAGGTGCCAAATTCTTTTTTCATCCGAATACAGCGATGTTCAGAGCCAAACGCTTTTTACGGGGCGAGCAAGAGCCTATGCTTCGGGCTGCCGGCTTATCTGAAGGAGATACGTTTTTAGATTGCACACTCGGGCTGGGGTCAGATGCCATTATCGCAAGTATGGCGGTAGGCGAAACGGGTTCTGTTGTTGGGATTGAAAAAAACCATCTTGTGTCTGTTTTAGTGAGGATGGGGCTGCATTCATGGGAAACGGGTATAGAAGAGCTTCAAGCTGCGATGAGAAGAATCCAGGTGAAGAATGGTGATTGCTTAGAATACATCAAGCAGCTTCCTGACAACTCTGTTGATGTGGTTTATTTCGATCCAATGTTTCATGAACCTGTAGAGACCTCTGACGGCATCGCGCCTTTACGTGATTTGGCAGAGGGTTCCGTTTTGCACGAAGGATGTATCAATGAAGCGGTACGAGTCGCCAGAAAAAGCGTTGTGCTAAAAGACCACTGGAAAAGCCCGCGGTTTGAACAGTTTGGTTTTAACGTCATGAAAAGAAAGACAGCACTGTTCCATTATGGCGTCATTCAAACAAGCCCGTGATTCATATCACGGGCTTTCTGTTAATCGGTGACCTCCATGACGACAAAGTATAACAATGTTAAGAGTGAAACTGTGGCAAACAGAGCGTCAATCATGCGGAAAGCCTCCTTTCATGGAATATTGTAAGCGTTTTTACACAAAGTGCATAGCAACGAATCTCCTAATTTGCATTTCAGTTTCATATAGTACATGACTTGCATGTTTTGGATGTGCTAAAATAAGAGAAACATGACAATAAAATAGAGAGGAATAAGCAGTCATGAAATTGTGGATGAGAAAGACCCTTGTGGTTTTATTTACCATTGTAACGTTCGGGCTCGTATCTCCTCCGGCTGCCCTTATGGCGGACAAGCCTTCCGGACAGCCGAGCAGTCTTGAGCAGAATGATTACACCGCTTTTTATGATGAGCATGACCTGTACGATGATGAGTCGGATGACAGGCGAGATCCTGAACTGCTTTTTCAATCGTACAAGGAACAGCTCCTTGACAGCGCTGAGGATCAGTCCTTTTTAAAATTCGGCAGCAGAATCGCTCCGGTCATTGAGGATGACTATCGGAAAGAGATCCTGCCAAAAATCGAAAATGTGATTAGTGATTATTTAGCGACATTGCAAGATGATGAGGCGTACCAAGATGTTGTGATCTCAAGCATGCCTTCAGCGGGCAAAACGGAAAAAATTTTCAACGTTTACAATCGGACAACTGGAGAAGATCTTCTCAGATTCCATGTGCGAAGAGACCACCCGCCTCATGACGGCTACTGGTTTAATTTTCATTATCATACAGCAGAAGATGGATTTCAATCACATCATGAGCTTGGGAGCATTTACTGGGACCGCAACACGCCTCCCAACTGGATGAGTGCCTAAAGGAGATGCCATTAGACATGAAAAAGTACACAATGAATGAAATGGTCGATATAACAAAGGATATGCTGAACAAACGGGGCGTTATGATAGAAGATATTGCGCGGATTGTTCAAAAACTTCAGGAAAAATACAATCCAAATCTGCCGCTCAGTGTTTGCATGGAGAATGTAGAAAAAGTCCTGAACAAACGTGAAATTATTCATGCTGTTTTGACAGGCCTTGCACTCGATCAGCTTGCAGAACAGAAGCTTCTCCCCGAGCCCCTGCAGCACCTTGTTGAAACGGATGAACCGCTTTACGGCATAGATGAAATTATCCCGCTTTCAATCGTTAATGTGTACGGGTCGATCGGTTTGACCAATTTCGGTTATTTGGATAAAGAGAAGATTGGAATTATTAAGGAACTTGATGAAAGTCCAGACGGTATTCATACCTTTTTGGATGATATTGTGGCAGCTCTTGCTGCAGCAGCGGCGAGCAGAATTGCCCATACGCATCAGGATCTGCAAGATGAAGAAAAAGAACAGGATGAAAAGCCTGTCGTCAGCTGACTATAAAAAAATCATTTCTGGGTTCAGAAATGATTTTTTATTGTGTTACACTACTAGAAGACTACTTTTAAAGGATGAAAAAAATGAAACAGTATAAGGATTTATGCAGACATGTTTTAGAGCATGGTGAGAAAAAGGGAGACCGGACAGGGACCGGAACAATCAGCACTTTCGGATATCAAATGAGATTTAATTTACGGGAAGGCTTTCCGATGCTCACCACTAAAAAACTCCACTTTAAATCAATTGCGCATGAACTGCTGTGGTTCTTAAAAGGAGATACGAATGTACGCTATCTGCAGGAAAACGGAGTGCGGATCTGGAATGAGTGGGCTGATGAAAACGGTGAACTTGGACCTGTATATGGCTCCCAATGGCGTTCTTGGCGGGGAGCTGATGGAGAAACCATTGATCAAATTTCCCGTCTTATTGAAGATATTAAGACAAATCCGAACTCCAGACGCTTAATCGTCAGCGCCTGGAATGTTGGTGAAATTGATAAAATGGCGTTGCCGCCGTGCCATTGCCTGTTCCAATTCTATGTGTCTGACGGCAAGCTGTCCTGTCAGCTTTATCAGCGCTCTGCCGATGTTTTCTTAGGTGTGCCGTTTAATATTGCATCTTATGCCCTGCTAACCATGATGATTGCTCATGTGACTGGGCTTGAACCGGGCGAGTTCATCCATACATTTGGTGATGTTCATATCTATCAAAATCATATTGAACAAGTCAATTTGCAGCTGGAAAGAGATGTTAGACCGCTTCCGAAGCTTCGTTTCGCCAGAAAGGTTGATTCTATTTTTAACTTTGCATTTGAGGACTTTATCATCGAGGATTATGATCCGCATCCTCATATAAAAGGGGCGGTCAGCGTATGATTTCATTCATTTTTGCGATGGATGCCAACAGGCTTATCGGCAAAGACAATGATTTGCCGTGGCATTTGCCCAATGATCTTGCATACTTTAAGAAAGTAACATCGGGCCATTCAATCATTATGGGCCGGAAAACATTTGAATCGATCGGACGTCCGCTTCCAAATCGGAAAAATATTGTCGTTACCTCAGCGCCGGCTTCAGAATTTCCGGGATGCACGGTTGTCAGTTCATTAAAGGATGTACTGGACATTTGTTCAGGCCCTGAAGAATGCTTTGTGATCGGAGGAGCTCAGCTCTATACGGACCTGTTCCCTTATGCGGACAGACTGTATATGACGAAAATTCATCACGAGTTTGAGGGTGACCGTCACTTCCCTGAATTTGATGAATCCAATTGGAAGCTGGTTTCTTCTGAGCAGGGGATCAAAGACGAAAAAAACCCGTATGATTACGAATTTCTAATGTATGAAAAAAAGAATTCTTCTAAAGCGGGAGGATTTTAATTGGTTCGCTACAGCCTTCTAGTGGTTTATATTGTGTATATGCTGTTAAAAAATATGAAACAATTATTTAATCAAACAATGCTCGATCCCCGTCTGTCATACAAAAAACAGATGACTCTTGTGTACGAACAGCCAAAGGCGTTTTTGGAAGGCTGTATCGGCATTTCCGGTTCAGTTGTGACGATCCATCAGCCAGAGCCAATACCACACGGTCCTGTTTTGTATGTGCATCCCCGTTTGCGTTTGGCTGAACTGGCCTTAATTGCTGGATATATTGAGGAACCGGCCGGCTTTATCGCCAACCCAAAAGTGTTCCGCTTGCCTTTTATCGGGCAATGGTTGGATCGGATGGATGTGATTTCAGACGGTGATTCAGAAAAGGTATATGAAGATGTGAAAAAACAGCTGGAAAAGGGACAAAGCCTGATTCTTTCACTAGATGGTTCTATTGATCCTGTAGAGCTTGCGGCCCGCTATCATCTTCCGTTGGTGATGGTGGAAACGAAAGGAACAGATAACATGCAAAAGGGCTCGTTTTTTAAACGCTTAAAACCGGCAGACATTGAATTGTCCTTTTCAAAAGCTTATATACCTGCCAATGAAAAACAATTACGTGCATAAAAAAAGCGCAGTCGTGAAGACTGCGCTTTTCTGTTACTGTTACGAAAGGAACGGCACCTTTACACAATAGAAGAGCACGCAGAAAAACATAGCAGCGCTTCCGCCTAATACAAAGCTGTGCCAAATGGCATGATGGAAGGGGATCTTTTTCCAAATGTAAAAGATGGTTCCGACAGAGTATAAAATGCCGCCGAGAAAAAGGAGGCTGAATCCTGCTCCGCTCAGTGAAGCATATAAAGGTTTAACTGCAATAATCATCAGCCACCCCATGACTAAATACACGAAGGTTGACAATAGGATAAACCGTTTCACGAAGAAAATTTTAAAAACGATTCCGCCTAGGGCAAGTGACCATACGATAACCAACAGGGTAAAGCCGAGTGTGCCTTTCAGCGGCCCAAGCAAAAAAGGCGTGTAGGTTCCGGCGATGAGTACGTAAATCGCGCTATGATCAATAATCTCCAAAATGTCCTTCGTTTTTTTATGTGTGATGCTGTGGAGCAGGGTGGAGCTCAAATATAACAGCAGCATAGAGACACCGAATATTGTAAAGCTGACAATGTCCCATGCAGACCCGTAATTAGCCGCAAATATGATTAGAAACACTAATGCTGGGATGGATAAGAGGACACCGATGCCGTGTGTAATCGCATTGGCGATCTCTTCTTTGATTGTAAACAAGTACATTCTCCTTTCGATCGCTAGATCATTTGATTTTTTAACGTCTCTATAAAGCTCAAGCCCTCAAAGGTAATTTTTGTGCCTGCGCGTCCGCGGCTTTTGGTGACATAATCTTTTTTCTCCAAATAGTCGAGACGGCTTCTGACCTGCTGAGGAGTTAACGAGGTTTGGGTATTTTTGCTGTGTTCAGAAATGATCCGTCTGCTGGCAGGTTCTCCTTTTTCGTTCAATACTTTTATTGTTTCCAAAATAAATAAAAACTCAGCTTTTTCCATTAAAGTCAGCAGCTTCGCTTTTTTCTTCGACGTTTTTCCGTCTATCGCGCCTCTAATATATGGCGGCAGGTCATATGGCTGAATCGTTCCTCCGCTTGATACTGCCGCCATATAATCTGCAGCGTTTTTTAATTCCCTGACATTGCCTTCAAATGTATGCTTCTCAAGCACCTGAAAAACGGAGGGATCGATTAACATTTGCTGATCGGAATTTGAGAGAAAATGCTGTGTCAAAAGCGGAATATCGCTTTTTCGTTCCGATAATTCGGGCAGTGTGAGCGTTAAAATGTTCAGTCTGTAGAATAAGTCTTGCCTGAAGGTATGTTCCACGGATCGGTCTGCAGAAGCACAGATCATTCGCGGTTTCTCCGTGTCTGAATCAAGCGCTTTTAACAGCTGAGCTTGTACAGAAGCAGGCATGCACCATATATCATCAAGAAAAAGGGTTCCTCGTACCGCTTTTTGAAAAACACCTGTGTTTCCGTTAGGGCCAAAAAGCTCATGAATAAGGGTTTCTTCCGAATGGGTGCTGCAATTGACGATTATAAACGGTTCATTGCTTCTCGAAGATTCCAAGTGTATGGCATGTGCGAAGTGATTTTTGCCTGTTCCGATTTTTCCTGTTATTAAGACAGGAAGCTCTGATAACGAGAACTGCTTGGCGATTCGCTTCGCTTCCAGGAAAGTTTGATGTTCTCCGATTAGATGTTGAAATGTATTGAGTTTTGGTGCACTATTCATCAATTGGCTCCTTTTGGTTCTAATTGGTTTCATTATATCATGCCTTTTGGTTGAAAACACCCTTTATTTTACGATCATCTTTTTTCTTGGCTCTGCAGGATAATGGTTGAACAGAAGTTACCACAAGATGTGGTGGACATAGTCTGTATTTTTTTAATTATTAAATAAAAATAATTGTCTTATTTTTTGAATATTCGTGTTATAATGGCATATTAAATAGGGATTTAAAACAAGAAAGGAATCTGTACATGAAACCGTTGCTTAAAGAAAACTCTCTCATCCAAGTGAAAGACATTTTGAAGGCTCACCAAAACGTAAAGGACGTTGTCATTCACACACCTTTGCAGAGGAATGACAGACTTTCTGAGAGATATGAATGCAATATTTATTTAAAACGTGAAGACTTGCAAGTTGTCAGATCTTTTAAGCTCAGAGGGGCTTATCATAAAATGAAACAGCTTTCCAGCGAGCAGACAGAGAACGGGGTTGTGTGTGCAAGTGCCGGAAACCACGCTCAAGGTGTGGCATTTTCGTGTAAACATCTTGGAATTCACGGGAAAATTTTTATGCCGTCTACTACACCGAGACAAAAAGTATCTCAAGTTGAACTATTCGGAAAAGGATTTATCGATATTATTTTGACAGGCGATACGTTTGACGATGCGTATAAAAGCGCTGTTGAATGCTGTGAGGCGGAATCTCGGACGTTTATCCATCCGTTCGATGATCCGGATGTGATGGCCGGACAGGGAACGCTCGCGGTCGAGATTTTAAACGACATTGATACAGAACCGCATTTTCTTTTTGCAAGTGTCGGAGGCGGCGGCCTTCTCTCTGGGGTAGGTACATATTTGAAAAACGTGTCCCCTGATACAAAGATAATTGCTGTTGAGCCGGCGGGAGCGGCATCCTATTTTGAATCAAATAAAGCTGGGCATGTCGTCACACTTGATAAAATTGATAAGTTTGTAGATGGGGCGGCTGTTAAAAAAATTGGCGAGGAAACCTTCCGGACGCTGGAATCTGTCGTTGATGACATTCTCCTTGTGCCTGAAGGAAAAGTATGTACATCCATTCTTGAATTATATAACGAATGTGCGATTGTTGCTGAACCGGCTGGAGCTCTTTCTGTCGCAGCGCTTGATTTGTACAAGGATGAAATTAAAGGGAAAAACGTGGTGTGTGTGGTAAGCGGGGGCAATAACGATATCGGAAGAATGCAGGAAATGAAGGAGCGTTCCTTGATTTTTGAAGGTCTTCAGCATTATTTTATCGTCAACTTTCCGCAAAGAGCGGGGGCGCTCCGCGAATTTCTTGACGAAGTCCTCGGGCCGAATGATGACATTACAAGGTTTGAATATACGAAGAAAAATAATAAAAGCAACGGACCTGCTCTTGTCGGCATCGAGCTGCAGAACAAAGCCGATTATGGGCCGCTGATTGAACGGATGAACAAAAAACCGTTTCATTATGTAGAGGTGAACAAGGATGAGGACTTGTTCCATTTGCTAATCTAATTTTTTTACACAACCGCGCAAAATGACAGACAGCCCGGCTGGCATCATATATAATAGAAGAAAAACAAAAAAGAGGATTGATAGCTTGTTACTCAAAAGCCTAGAGTTCAAACGCGGTGACGGGATTCAGGTGAAAGTGACAGAAATACCTGTATTAAAGGAAGATGAGCACTATTTCTTTATGTTACATCACCATTTGCAATTCTACTTAAAAGAAGTGTTTTCATCAAACAGCAGGGCAAAAGTGTATTCTTTCCGACATTATATGAAGCGCCGGATGAAGTGGGCAGATTATCAGGCTGTATTTCATCAAGAGGTGTTAAAGCACAACGCGTAACATGCCGTTTTTTACCTGCATGCCCTCCTTTGTAATCGTTAATGGGGAGGCATGCAGGATTTTTTTTGCTCAGTATCGAATACAAACATGGGACAGTAAGGACGGTTTTAGAAAGCGTTTTTATGTTGGCTGGAAAGGGTGGATGTCATGAAGGTTATCAAGGGGTTAACGGCTGGGCTGTTTTTTCTGTTTTTGTGTGCATGCGGAGGACAGCAGATTAAAAATCCGCTTAATTACGAGGTGGAGCCTTTTACATTTCAAAACCAAGACGGCAAGAACGTTTCTTTAGAGAGTTTAAAAGGAGAAGTATGGCTGGCGGATTTTATTTTTACCAATTGTGAAACTATATGTCCGCCAATGACCGCTCATATGACTGATCTGCAAAAAAAACTGAAAGCCGAAAATATAGATGTCCGCATCATATCATTTAGTGTTGACCCAGAAAACGATAAGCCGAAACAGCTGAAGAAATTTGCCGCAAATTATCCATTATCTTTTGATAACTGGGATTTTCTCACGGGATACAGCCAGAGTGAGATTGAGGAGTTTGCACTTAAGAGCTTTAAAGCGATCGTAAAGAAGCCGGAGGGAGAGGACCAAGTGATTCATCAATCTTCTTTTTATTTGGTAGGTCCGGACGGTAAGGTGCTGAAAGATTACAATGGAGTAGAGAATACACCGTACGATGATATCATTTCCGATGTGAAGTCAGCCAGTACACTCAAGTAAGCTAGAAGACTAGGCATTTGCAAATCTTCTAAAACATGATACACTTTCCACTAGTAGAATGGGAAGGAGCAACAAGATTGAAGCTGCGCATTTTTTCAATCATGGCCAGTTTGATTTTGCTTCTTACTGCGTGTACGAGCATACGTACATCATCTGAGGGAAAACAAAAAGCCCATGAAACGAAAACAAAAGAACACATTGTCATAGCGGCTGTCGGAGATTCGCTGACAGAAGGAGTCGGAGATCCCGACGAAAAGGGATATGTCGGCAAGGTGGCGGATTCTATCCGGTCAGATAAACAAGTCAAAACGGTCGACGTGAAAAATTATGCTGTAAAAGGGAACCGTTCGGATGATTTATTAGAAAAACTAAAAGATAAAAAGGTTCAAAAAGGCATAAAGGACGCAGATTATGTCTTTTTTACAATTGGCGGTAATGATTTGATGAAAATCCTTCGCCAAAACTTTCTGCAATTAACCGTTGAACCGTTTCAGGAAGCGGAAAAACCGTACGAAAAGCGCTTTGAAAAAATCATTTCTGAAATTCGCGAGCTGAATGATCACGCTGAGCTGATTTATGTCAGCATGTACAATCCGTTTACGTTTACATTATCAGAACTAAATGAAATAAATGGTGTCGTCACGGATTGGAACCATATTGCTGAAAAAGAGCTGAAAAAAGATAAACATGCAAAAATCATTCATATCGAAGATTTGTTCAATCAAAAAAGTGACAGCAGCCGAATTTCTGAGGAAGATGATTTTCATCCTAATGGTACGGGTTATTCTCTTATCGCAAAGCGCGTCTATCAAGCCATTAAAAAAGAAGGATTACCGAAAGAGTAGGGTGACAGCATGAATAAGTGGAAGCGACTGTTTTTTATATTGCTTGCAATCAATTTTATCCTCGCCGCCGGGTTTTTGGCACTTGTTTTGCTCCCGGGGGAACAGGCTCAGGTGAAGGATTCATCTGAGAGCGAGTATGGATTTCAAGTGACAAGCACAAAAGAATCATTAGCTGCGTTTGTTAACTCATATTTAAACGACAAAGCATCAAACAAGCTTGATTATAAAGTAGAGATTGATGATGATGTTCATGTCGCAGGGAAAATCAAGGCATTTTCCACGTCTATTGATGCGTTTATCGCTTTTGAGCCGACCGTGAAAAAAAACGGTGATGTAGAGCTGAATGTCACGAAATTTTCGTTAGGGAAATTGAGTATACCAATTAGCTTTGTGTTAAATTATATGGACAGCTTTTATGAATTGCCGTCATTTGTCCATGTTCACCCCGGAGATAAAAGCATTGAAGTGCGTTTGTCAGAAATGCCTTTAACGAATGGAATGTATGTCAAAGCGGATAAGATAAATTTAGAAAAAGATGAAATTGAGTTTTCCTATTACCATCCTAAACAATAGAGGTGACTGAAAATGAAACGGATTTACCAGTATTTCAGTTTATTATCCTTTACATTTTCCCTGTACTTCGGCTGGCTTGCTTATCATCATCTGGCCGCTGAAGACATGGATCAAATGTATTTGAATGTTTCCTATTGTGCCTTGTTTCTAAGTGTGATGGTGTTTACATTCGGTATGCGAGACCGAAAAAAAACCGATAAGTCATGAAAAAAGAGACATGAAACAACGTCTCTTTTTTCGTGCGGTCCGAAGAAAATTTGAGAACACAAGGAGAAAAGATGAAAGCATACGATTTTACACAGGGGAACGTGCTGAAACAGCTTGTACTGTTTTCAATGCCTATTATGCTCGGAAACGCATTGCAGGTTTCCTTTCAATTTATAGACAGCTTGTGGATTGGCAATTTACTGGGGGCAAAGGCCCTTGGGGCAGCCGCGGTATCAAGCACGATTGTTTTGACCGTGCTGTCTTTTATTTTGGGCCTTAACAATGCGACGTTAACAATTTTATCTCAGCAAAAAGGAAAAGATGATGTAAAAGGAATGGCGTCGTATATTAACGCTTTTGTTGTTTTATTAACAGGCCTAAGCATTGGATTCGGCGTTGCCGGTTTTTTTCTCTCAGAGCTTTTGCTGCGTCTTCTAAAAACGCCGGAGTCAATGATACCGCTTGCTGAGGCGTATTTACAGATTCAATTTATCGGCATTTTATTTTTGTTTGGTTATAACTTTATCAGTACTGTGCTTCGTGCGCTGGGCGACAGCAAGACACCTCTCCGGTTTATTGCGTTTGCTGTTGTACTGAATACAGTGCTTGCGCCGCTCTTTATTTCTTTGTTCCGCATGGGAATAGCGGGAGCAGCTTATTCAACGATTTTGTCACAGGGCATTGCGTTTCTGTATGGGTTGTTTTATGTCATCAAACACAAGCTTGTGCCATTCTCGATTCCGAGAATGCCCAAGTGGGAAGAGTCCGCGCTGATTTTGAAACTCGGGATTCCGGCAGGTCTGCAGATGATGGTGATTACAGGCGGTATGATGGCGATTATGAGTGTTGTCAACTCATACGGGGATCACGTGGTATCAGGCTTTGGCGCGGTGCAGCGGCTTGATAGCATCATCACGCTTCCAGCAATGGCTGCCGGTACGGCCGTCAACAGTATGGCAGGGCAAAATATTGGAATCGGAAACGAAAAAAGAGTGGGAACAATTGCAAGGCTGGGTGTGATGGCTGTTATTTCCTGCATGCTGGTGATTGCGGTTATGATTTGGGTATTTGGTAAATATCTCATAAGGTTATTTATCAGTGAGCCTGATGCGGTCGCATTTGGTGAACAATATTTGAAGTGGATCGCATTTTTCTACCCTTTTATTGGGATTAATTTTGTGCTGAACGGAATCGTCAGGGCCGCGGGAGCGATGCTGCAGGTTCTGGTATTAAATTTGATCTCGTTTTGGGTGTTGAGATATCCTTTCACAGCTCTATTTTCAGCTTGGCTTGGACAAAAAGGAATCGGGCTTGGAATCGGAATGAGTTTTTTATTTAGCAGCTGCGCGGCATTTTTGTATTATAGATATGGCCGCTGGAAAGCAATGAAGCTGTTTACTGAAAAATAAGTGAAGCACTGCGAAAAGCACATACCTATATATCGGTATGTGCTTTTTTTTACCGTTTTTTATCAAGTTTGCTGAAGAGCTCGATTAACGTGGCAAGTTCAGCATCAGTGTAGCAGTCAAAGCGTTTAAAGAAATATTCCGTTTTTTTCTCGTTAAAGTGCTGAAGGACTTTTTCGCCCGCTTCAGTGATATGAATGCGGATGATGCGTCTGTCTTCCTTCGATCTGATTCTCGTAATCCATTCCTTTTCTACCAGCGCATCGGTCACAGCCGTAATGTGGCTTGCCGATACCTCTAAAATAGGCGCAAATTCAGTGACTTTTTTAGGCCCTTGTTCACTGAGGATCCGAAGAATGGTGAATTCATTCCGCGACAGCTCTTTATCTAAAATTTCATTGATTTCATTGCGTATTTGTTTAAAGACTTTACGGAGTAAAGTTTCCATATCGTACATCATCTGTGTTCTTACTTTCAAATTTGTGAACCTCCATTACATAAGCATATTGCTTAAAACCTATAGATTTTATTGAAAAGCAGAATCATTTTCATTCTATTTTTACATGCTATAATATAATAATACCACGTATTAACAAAGGAGGCACCAGTATGTCTGAAAAAAAAGAAATCGCCACATTTGCAGGAGGCTGTTTTTGGTGTATGGTTAAACCTTTTGACGAACAGCCGGGAATTGAAAAAGTGGTGTCCGGGTATACAGGCGGCCATACTGAAAACCCTACGTATGAAGAGGTGTGCAGTGAAACGACGGGACATCGTGAAGCCGTTCAAATCACGTTTAATCCTGATGTATTCCCTTATGAAAAACTGCTTGAATTATTTTGGCAGCAAATCGATCCGACAGATGCCGGGGGGCAGTTTGCTGATCGCGGCAGCTCCTATCGCGCAGCCATTTTTTATCATAATGATAAACAAAAGGAGCTTGCGGAAGCTTCCAAGCAACGTCTGGCGGAAAGCGGCATCTTTAAAGATCCGATTGTAACGGACATTTTAAAAGCTGAACCTTTCTATGAAGCGGAAGGCTACCATCAGCATTTTTATAAAAAGAATCCAGCACATTATCAGCGCTACCGGACAGGTTCCGGACGAGCGGGATTTATCAGCGAGCATTGGGGGGCTAAATAAATGGCGTACAATAAAGAAGAAAAAATAAAATCATTAAATCGCATGCAATATGAAGTAACGCAAAATAACGGCACGGAGCCGCCGTTTCAAAATGAATATTGGGATCATAAGGAAGAAGGGTTGTATGTAGACATTGTGTCAGGCAAGCCATTGTTTACATCCAAAGATAAATTTGATTCCCACTGCGGCTGGCCAAGCTTTACAAAGCCGATTGAAGAAGAAGAAGTGGAAGAAAAACTGGACACGAGCCACGGCATGATTCGCACAGAAGTAAGAAGCCGAACTGCTGATTCTCATCTTGGCCACGTATTTAATGACGGACCGGGGCCAAACGGACTTCGTTACTGCATAAATTCAGCAGCGCTGCGGTTTGTTCCGAAGCATAAGCTAAAAGAAGAAGGATACGAAAGCTATCTGCATCTCTTTAATAAATAAAGTGTTAAAAACAGGCCTGCCTAATGGATAGACAGGCTTGTTTTTATGCCTTTTTCTCTTGATGCAATTCTTCAATAATCTGAGCAATTCTTTCTTTCGTAATGAGCGGGGCTTGATCTGATTGATACCCAGGCAGATTGACTTTGCGAAAGTCAGGATGTTTTTCCGGCTCTGGAAGGATCGCATAAAGGTTGCCCCATTCATACAGTGATTCAATTTCATGTGGAGATGTTAATTCTTCGTGAAGCTTTTCACCTGGACGCTTGCCCACTTCTACTGCAGCCGGCCGCGGGAGCCCGTGCTGCGATGCATATTCTTCAAACCCATGAATCAGTTCTTCAAGTTTCAGTGATTCCATTTTGAAAATAAAAGTTTCTCCGCCTTTTGTAATAGCAGCCGATTGTAATGTTAATGTAGCTGCATCGTCTATTGACATGAAAAATCTGGTCATGTTTTTGTCTGTGATGGTCAGAGGTTCACCCTCCATCATCTGTTCAAATAATATGGGGATGACCGAACCTCTGGAACCGAGAACATTTCCAAAGCGGACCGAACAAAACAAGGTTCCTTTGTTTTGGACGTGGCGGTTTGCTTGATGAAACAGCTTTTCAGATAACAGCTTGGTGGCACCCATTGTGTTCACAGGAGATACAGCTTTATCTGTACTGATATTAATGACATGCTGCACTCGGTGTGAAAGGGCAGCTTCCACCACATTTTGTCCGCCGATGAGATTGGTCTGGATCGCTTCAAATGGATGGTCCTCACATGTCGGAACCTGTTTCAGCGCAGCCGCGTGAAAGACGATATCGACGCCTTTCATCACCTGATTCACCCTTCTGTGATCGCGTACATCTCCGAGTACAAATAATAGCCGCTTATCCTCCGCATACTTTTGGCTCATGACATACTGTTTACTGTCGTCTTTGCTGAATACAATCACCTGTTTAGGTGTAAGCAGCAAAAGGCGTTTGACAATTTGACTCCCGATTGAACCCGTTCCGCCAGTGACTAAAACTGTTTTGTTATGGAAAAATGGTTTTAGTTCTGCTGTTTGCTGTTTAGGCATGGCTTATCCTCCAACTCTCGTTTCTCTACCATGCATCATATGTTCAACTTTGTAATCGAATTAATGAAAGCAACCAATAAAACAAAATTTAGGGGAATGATCATGTCACAAAGTGTTCTTTTTTAATAGAAAATGGAAAAACGGACGTAACTAGGGAACAACAAAACTAAATAAACAATGTACTAAATATTCAACATATTTTTATTTCGCTCCTCAAAAGCAAACCTGACAAAGTCCATCTCACGTACCACTTTGGGGAAAAGTTGTTTGAGTCAGAAACCCTATAAAAAAAGGTTCATTTTCCTCACGGTAATCACCTGTATATATTTTACAATAGTAGTGATAGTGATAAAAGAGGAGGGTACCAAATGAAGGTTTCAAAAACAATGCTGCTAAGCACTGCCGCGGGTTTATTGCTTAGCCTGACAGCAACCTCGGTGTCGGCTCATTATGTGAATGAGGAACATCATTTCAAAGTGACTGCACACACGGAGACAGATCCGGTCGCATCTGGCGATGACGCAGCAGATGACCCGGCCATTTGGGTTCATGAAAAACACCCGGAAAAAAGCAAGTTGATTACGACAAATAAGAAGTCAGGGCTCGTCGTGTATGATTTAGACGGAAAACAGCTTCATTCTTATGAGTTTGGCAAGCTCAATAATGTCGATCTGCGCTATGATTTTCCATTGAACGGCGAAAAAATTGATATTGCTGCCGCATCCAACCGGTCCGAAGGAAAAAACACAATTGAAGTATATGCAATAGACGGGGATAAAGGAAAATTGAAAAGCATTACAGATCCGAAACATCCTATTTCCACCAATATTTCTGAGGTTTATGGATTCGGCCTGTATCACAGCCAGAAAACAGGAGCATTTTACGCATTAGTGACAGGCAAACAAGGGGAATTTGAGCAGTATGAAATTGTTGATGGTGGAAAGGGTTATGTAACAGGGAAAAAGGTGCGTGAATTTAAGTTGAATTCTCAGACCGAAGGCCTTGTTGCGGATGATGAGTATGGGAACCTATACATAGCAGAGGAAGATGAGGCCATCTGGAAATTTAACGCTGAGCCCGGCGGAGGGTCAAAGGGGCAGGTTGTTGACCGTGCGACAGGAGATCATTTGACAGCTGATATTGAAGGACTGACAATCTATTATGCACCAAATGGCAAAGGATATCTCATGGCTTCAAGTCAAGGAAATAACAGCTATGCAATGTATGAACGGCAGGGGAAAAATCGCTATGTAGCCAACTTTGAGATTACAGATGGCGAGAAGATAGACGGTACTAGTGACACGGATGGTATTGATGTTCTCGGTTTCGGACTTGGCCCAAAATATCCGTACGGGATTTTTGTGGCGCAGGACGGCGAAAATATCGATAACGGACAAGCCGTCAATCAAAATTTCAAAATTGTATCGTGGGAACAAATTGCACAGCATCTCGGCGAAATGCCTGATCTTCATAAACAGGTAAATCCGAGGAAGCTGAAAGACCGTTCTGACGGCTAGAATAGAAAGCAGCTTGTACAGCTGCTTTTTTCTATGAATAAAAAAATCGTTCATAGCAATGAACGATTTTTCAAGAAAGCGCCAGATGAATCGCTTTTAGTTTTGCAGGAAGCTCATCAAACGTAAATGCGGGTACGGTCTCTTTATAATTGGCTGCTGCAGCTTTTTGCCGTTCTTCAGGGTGGTTGATATAGAAAGCGGCTTTTTCCTTAAAGTCGTTCATGCCGTGATAAGAAATAAAGGATGAAAAAGGATGCGCCGCGGGTAAATCTGTTAATTGAAATGCTTCGCATGCAGCGATATCAAACGTTCGGTTATTAAAACTGGCATTTTTGATGCGCATAGTATTTTGGTTGAAAGCAAAATGATAGGGACGATGCGCATTAATTACGATGTCTGCCCCATTATAATAATGAACGGCCTGTTCGGGTGGAACCCATGTGCTGACGATATCAATATGCGGCTGTTTGAGCACTTTTTTAGGCAGATATTTTCTCCATTCCTTGCCGATTACCCGAACCGTGAATGGCAGATGGACCGCTTCTTTCATAAGCTGAACCCGATTAGGGTAAGGGTAGCCGATGATTAACAGATTTGAATGATAGGAATGTTCGGTGCCCATTTTTTTAAACAGCCGATGATTAACTGGTATCGGAACATAATAGACGTGCTGGTAGCCGAGCCCTTGATAATAGAGAGCGGCATTTTGTTCAATCGTTAATATGGCGTCAGCGAGCTTGATTACCTGTAGGCTGATATCCATATAAAATGGGTCTTCGGTCAGCCAAACATATACGGGGATACCCTTACCCTTTAACCAGGTCAGCCAGTCGTGAGGAACGCGGTCTCCAACCATCAAGAGTGCGAAGTCCGGCTGAAACGTTTCGATCTTCACCAAAGTTTCTGCTTCAAGTGTATCTGCAGACATATACTCTGTATGAGTGTTCCGAAAACATTCTTCAGCCCAGCGATTAAAATAACAATATATTCCTCCGTATCCCGACTGGATATACAACACTTTCATCGGATGTTATGAAAAGAACGTAACGCTTTCTACTTTGTCTACATCAATTAATGTTGTAGCTTGGCCTGCTGGAGTGACGGAGCTTTCCTGTGTTACAAATACGATCCCGTGAACCTGATCGAAAGCAACGAAGACAACCGGCCCGATCATGTCTCCCGAATCGGTTACAATGCTGATTGTCGTGCCTGGCGTAACTCTGGCAAAAATCCATCTTGCCGGAAGGGAAGGGTCTAAAAGAGATTCTGCCGTAACCGTCTCACTTTCATCTACTCTTTGATCGATGGCAGCTTCAAGCAAGTCTTTAAGATTACTATCCATGTTTTCTCCTCCTTCTGTTGCAGTTGGAAATAAAGGGCTTAAAACGGCTTTAATTAAATCCTTTTTTAACTGTGCATTTTTAGAGCTCATTACACACACCTCCTATTCGATAGTGAACTCACGTTAATCATATTCTTCCGGCTGTTATTTGGTATGAGTCGAACGCCGTACCTGATCTATTTTTCATCTATTTAAGGAAAATGCTGATTTTTTAATGGAGTGGACATAGCCTATACCATAAATCGAAGTCGCACATATTGTGAAACAGAGATAAGGATAAGGGAGAGGGATGATTTGGATTTAGAGTCGAGAAGAAAACCAAGATGAACTGCATTTTATTTTGCTTTTGCTGATTCTGCTGATACGTCAATCGTCTTCTGAAGGAAATCCATCTGACCTCAGACGCCAGCTTGTTTTTGCAAAAGAGCTGGGCGTACCGGTTTCAAAAGTCAATTTGATCAACGGAGATACACTTCAAAATGTCATCGTAAAAGAAGTTCTGACTGATTTGGTTATTTTCCAAAACCCGTTAAATAACACGAGATCTCATGTTTCACTCTCAAGTGTTGTAAGCTGGGGTGCTTTTTAAATGATGCCAGAGGCTCTGCTTGCTGCGGAGCCGTTTTTATGTTTGACGGCGGGAGGCGGTATAGATGGGAGAGAAAGTGTCTATTATTTTAACAAGTTACAACAAACCCGATTATTTGCAAAAAGCGATCGAAAGCGTGATACAGCAAACGCATGATCTTTGGGAGCTTTTTATCATGGATGATCATTCGAATGCAGAAACAACTGCGGTGATTCACAAGTATCTCCATGACCGGCGCATTCAATACCATAACAGTTTCGTGCATCCTGCAGATCGATTAAAAACAGCCCGTTATGCCACATTAATTAACAGTGCGCTCCCATTTACAGACGGCGATTACATTTCCTATCTTACTGACGACACTGTTTATCATCCTGAGCGGCTGAGCCGTATGGTGCAAGAGTTTTCACATAAGCCTGAAGCGCAGGCGGTCTATTCAAAACAAAAAGTTGTACATGTAAACGAAAGGGGAGAGGAAATCTCACATTTCTACAGAAATGCCAATGCAGTGCTTGATCAGGCCGCTTTTCAAGTTGATCATTGCTCCGTTATGCATCGCCGTTCGTTACTTAATCTCATCCACCATAAATTTGGAGGCTACTGGGATGATGATATGAAGCATTGGAATCATGGCGACGCAATTTTTTGGGCGAGACTCAACAACTTTACCCCATTTCTGCCGATAAATGAAGTATTAGACACAACCTATAAAACCCCAGATTCATTTCAAAATGCATATCGGTTTCTGCCCGCCGATTTGATTGACGGCTCTTTTGTAAAAGGTTCAGATCAAAATGTGTATTTTTTTGATCAGGGTGTAAGGCATCCTGTTGGAGAAAAGTGGGGTTTTTTGTATCTAAATCGGACTGTCGCTGTTCCAGACCCATATTTATTCCAATATAGGATTGGCAAAATTTTAAACATTCCGAATTATATTTTAGTAAAGGAAGCTGACCATCCTGCAATATTTTATATCGAGGCCGGAAAAAAAAGGCGAATTGTGGACCAGTATGCGTTGCAATTTTATCAATTTCAAAGAAAAGACATAGTGACAATTGGAAAAGAAGAGATGGAGGCGCTTCCGGAAGGGCCGCCGATTACGTGGAAACGATCTGAATTGATCAAAAATCCGCCTGGCCGACGTCTGTTTTTCATCGAACGCGAGCCGTTTTTGTTTCTAAATGGCGTCTTTCACCCGATTAGTGAACAAGTAACAAGGAAGTTTTTTTTACATCAGAAGCCAATCTCCGCTTCTTTCCGAAATATTCAGCAATTTCCAATTGGAAAGCCGTTTTATCCGGTGTACGATGAGATTATAAAGAAATTGAATATTGCAACAGAGTAAAGGTATAGGTCATAAAAAGGAGACGTTCATGACAGGACATTATTCAAAAACGGAACATCAATATATATTGTTAACGTCTGAATCGGCATCGTTTGATCATTACAGCGTATACAGAGATCCGCAGCTTCCGCAAATTTTTTCTCATAACTTTGTTCAGCTCCATGATACGTTTCCATTGGAGCGGTTACTTAACTTTTTACCCTCCGTACCAAAGCTGCTTGATGCGAATTATCTCCATTTAAAAGCGTCGCCGCAGCATGTTTTTCCGCTCGGTTTGAAGCAGTCGCTTGTAAAAAGCGGTTTTGTCGTCGAGGATGAGCTACTATATGACATGAAGCTTAGTGACTGGAAGGGGCAGATGGGACATCCTTTAACCGCATGGGGGACGGCAAAAAGTCTTAGCGACGGATCTTCTATTATGAAAATTTACGATTCCATTTATATTGGAGAAGCAATCGCTGAACAAAAATTAAAAAGAAAATATCCTTTCTATGAAGCAGGTATAATCATTCTTGTTGTTTGTTACAGCGACCAGGCACAGAAAGTTCCAATTGGGTGCGGCGAGCTGTTTATCGATCATCAAGAGAAATCGGCTAAAATCGAAGAAGTGGCAATTTTAGATCAGTTTCAAAGGAAGGGCTACGGCAGTATCTTAGTGAAAGAAATGCTGTCCATCGCCAAATCACTAGGAATGGAAGCAGCCTACTTAGTGGCTGCAAGCACTGACGGTGCAACTCAGTTTTACGAAAAGCTGACGTTTAAAAAATATGAGCGGGTGCATACTGTATTTCATTATTTCCTTACATGAAATAGGCGTTTGCACAAACCATTTGGGACTTGGCCCGCATAAAATGCCGTATATCGTGATAAGAAAGGATGAAAACAGTATGTATGGATACTCTGGGTACGGTTACGGATTTGGCTGCGGGACAAATACATTTGTGTTAATTGTTGTCTTGTTCATTTTATTAATTATTGTTGGAGCCGCTTTTATTTGCTAGATGCTGAAATTCCAAAAGAGCCTTCCCTATTAGGAAGGCTCTTTTTATGTGAAAAAGTTTTTGCGGGGAACGTCATGCCGCCATTTGGACACTCATACAATATGGTAAAAGGGGTTTTGAGGTGGGAGCATGAGCAGTTATTTGATTAAGCCAGAGCTTAGCTCGGCCTATCCGGTTGTCAGTTTTGCGAAGGGTTCATATGTTTATGATCAGACCGGAAAAAAATATCTCGACGGCTCGTCAGGTGCGGTGACATGTAATATCGGCCACGGAGTTCGTGATGTGACTGAGAAGCTGAAAGAACAGCTTGATCAGGTGTCTTTTGCATACCGCTCACAGTTTACGAGTGAGCCCGCCGAGCAATTAGCCGCTCTCTTGGCACAGGAGCTGCCCGGAGATGTGAATTGGTCTTTTTTTGTCAACAGCGGATCAGAAGCGATAGAAACAGCTATGAAAATCGCCATTCAGTATTGGCAGGAAAAAAAGCAACCACAAAAATCCATCTTTTTGTCTCGATGGAGCAGTTACCACGGAATAACTTTGGGAGCGCTTTCATTGTCTGGTTTTTATGAAAGGAGATACCGGTTCACCCATCTCATTGAGCGGTATCCAGCTATCTCAGCTCCACATATTTATCGGCTGAATCACGAGACAGAAGAAGACTTTGTTCAGACTGCAGCTGATGAACTGGACACTATGATCAAAAGAATCGGAAGCCAGTTCATCGCCGGCTTTGTGGCTGAGCCTATTATTGGTGCTGCAGGGGCAGCGATTACTCCGCCTCCGGGATATTATGAGAGATTAAGTGAGGTATGCCGCACACACGATGTGCTTTTTATTGCAGATGAAGTGATGACGGGGCTTGGGAGAACAGGAAGGATGCTCGCGACAGAGCATTGGGACACCGTACCTGATCTTGCTGTACTGGGGAAGGGACTCGGTGCGGGGTATGCGCCTATTGCAGCTGCCGTCGTATCTGATTCTATTATTGAAACGATAAAACAAGGGTCAGGTGTGATTATGAGCGGTCACACATATAGTGCACATCCCTATTCAGCCAAAGCTGCTCTTGAAGTTTTGCGATATGTGTTAAAGCACGGCTTGATCAAACAATCAGAAAAAAAGGGCGCTGTGCTGAAGAAAAAGCTTGATGAGGCGGCATCTCAAAGCGGCATTATAGGTGATGTGCGCGGAAAAGGACTGCTATTAGGCGTTGAATTTGTAGCAGACCAAAAAACGAAGAAAATATTCCCGCCAGAGCAGGCGGTAACTCAGATTATTGTCAGCGAGGCGAAAAAACGCGGGCTGATTGTTTATCCTTCCAAAGCTGGAATAGACAGTGGAGAAGGAGATGCTGTCATTATTGCTCCTCCTTTTACCATTTCAGACGGTGAAATGGAAGAGCTTATCTCTATTTTTTCAGAAACTGTTGCAGCGGTCGAAAAAAACTTAAAAAAGGATTGACATTAAATGGCGCCATTTCAAAAAGCAATCAGCATGGACACAGCAATTGCAGATGTTCGGGATGGATCGGTTCTGATGTTTGGCGGTTTTGGGGGAGTCGGGTCGCCTCCTTCATTGATTGAAGCGATATTGGACAGCGGTGTAACGGATTTAACTGTGATTTGCAATGACGCCGGTTTCCCGGATATCGGGATCGGCCCGCTTATTGTTAATCAACGGGTCAAAACCCTGATCGCCTCGCATATCGGTTCCAATCCTGTAGCCGGAAAACAGATGACAGAGGGGACGTTAGAGGTTCAATTTTCACCTCAGGGAACGCTTGCGGAACGGATTCGCGCCGGCGGAGCGGGGCTTGGCGGTATTTTAACCGATGTGGGCATTGATAATCCAATGGTTTGCGAAAAAAAGGACATCGTAACAGTGGCGGGAAAACGATACTTGATTGAAGAGGCGTTGACGGCTGATTTTGCTTTCATCAATGCTTACATTGCAGATGAATTCGGCAATCTAACGTATGACAAAACCGCGCGCAATATGAATCCGCTTATGGCAATGGCCGCCAGGAGAACCTTTGCCGAAGCTGAGCGTATCGTTCCGAAAGGTGAGATTTCTGAAGAAATGATTGTCACACCGGGGGTTTTTGTTGAGGGGGTTGTACGAAGCGAGGGAGTGAAGTGGAAATGGGCTTGGGAGTAGCAGAAAGAGAACAGATTGCAAAACGGGCTGCTACTGAAATTAAGCAGGGCATGATTGTGAATCTCGGTATCGGTATCCCATCCTTGGTACCGAACTTTTTGCCGCCTGACATGCAGGTCATGTTTCAAGCGGAAAACGGTGTCCTTGGCATTGGAGAAAGTCCCGAAAAGGGAGAAGAGGATGCGCATTTATGCAACGCTGCGGGATATCCTGTCCGCGCTGTAAAAGGGGCGTCTTATTTTGATACAACCATGTCTTTTGCGATGATCAGAAAAGGCAAAATTGACATTACGATTTTAGGCGCCCTGCAGGTGAGCCAATCAGGAGATTTGGCAAATTGGCTTGTTCCGGGAAAAAAGGTGCCTGGTATGGGCGGGGCGATGGAGCTTGCCCAAAAAGCGAAAAAAGTGGTTGTCGTCATGAGTCATACAGATCAAAAGGGAAGGCCTAAATTAACAGAAAGATGTACGCTGCCATTAACTGCTGCAGGCTGTGTAGATTTGATTATTACCGAAAAAGCGGTTCTTGAGGTCGATAGCCATCACTTCATTTTAAAAGAGCTGATGAATGGCTCGACAATTGATGAGGTGACGAGGCTGACAGAAGCTGAAATCAAAATAGATATGCCTTTTTCTTAAAAGGGGGAATGAGGATGCAAGACATTGAAAGAAAAGTAATCGGGTGGCTTGATCAGCATTCGGCCAAAGCCATTCGTCTTCTCAAAAGGCTGATTGGGGAAAAAAGCACATTGGGGTCAGAGTTTAACGCCCAAGCTGTTGTGCTTGAAAAGCTGCGGCAATTTCATATGGACATTGATGTATGGGAGCCAAGCATAAAGCAATTAAAACAGCATCCCTACTTTAAATCTAACCGATCCGATTTTCATGAGAGCCCGAATATCGTGGCTAAAAAAACGGGAGCCGGCGGAGGCAGGTCCCTGATTTTGAACGGCCATATCGATGTTGTGCCTGAAGGAAGCGTAAAGGATTGGAAGTATGAACCGTATCAAGCTGTCGAAGAAAACGGTAAAATATACGGCCGCGGCTCAACGGATATGAAGGGAGGCAATACAGCCCTTCTTTTTGCTTTAGAAGCCCTGCACGCCTGCGATGTCAAACTGAAGGGAGATGTATTGTTTCAGAGTGTTGTAGATGAAGAGTGCGGCGGCGCCGGTACACTGTCCGCCATCATGAGAGGCTATCGTGCTGACGGGGCGCTGATTCCTGAACCGACGAATATGAAACTATTTATTAAGCAGCAGGGTTCGATGTGGTTTCGGATCACTGTGAAGGGATTATCCGCACATGGGGGCACACGCTACGAAGGGGTAAGCGCGATTGAAAAAAGCATGCACGTTATCACAGCGATACAAGAGCTGGAGAAAGTCCGCAATGCGAGAATTTCAGATCCGCTGTATGACAATATCCCAATACCGGTACCGGTGAATATCGGCACCATCTCGGGCGGTGCCTGGCCATCTTCAGTTGCAGACCGTGTCGTCATAGAAGGGAGATGCGGAATTGCTCCCCATGAGAAACCAGAAGCTGTAAAACTTGAATTGGAAAACTGGCTGAAGGATTTAGAATACCATGACGAATGGTTTAAACGCCATCCCGTACAAGTCGAATGGTTTGGGGCTCAATGGCTGCCGAATGATTTACCTGATAATCACCCTTTAATTTCTGTGCTGCAATCAGCCTATCAAAAAATGAAACAGACAGAGCCGATTATTGAGGCTTCCCCGTGGGGAACGGATGGAGGGCTTTTGTACCATGCAGGAGATACACCAGTGATCGTTTTCGGGCCGGGGGAAACAAAAACGGCTCATCAGGCCAATGAATACATTGAGGTTGAAGCCATGATAGAATCTGCTAAAATTATTGCACTTTTTGTCATGGATTGGTGCGGGCTTCATACAGATGGGGAGGATGCGGATGCTCAAGTCAATAAAGAGTAGCGGTGTCACAGCAGTTTTGGACCATGACGGCTTTAATAAACGAATCAGAGTGGTCCGTTATGACGGAGCTATTGAGAAGGCCCTGCCGGATATCGTGGCAGCGGCAAAAGAAGAGAATGCAGAAAAAATCATTGTCTATGCGAAGCAGCATGATGAGCCGATCCTTGCCAAACAATTATTTGCGCCGGAGGGCTATCTAAAGGGCTATTATCTCGGCTATTCGGCTTGTGTCATGGTACGTTACCTTTCAGAAAGCCGGAGACAAACAGATTCTTATACAGAGGAACAGGAGATCATCGAAGCCATATATCGCACAGCGCCCCGTCTTCGCAACGACAATACACCCGTTTTTACGATGAGAAAAGCAGAAACAAACGACATGTACCAGCTATCGATGCTGTATAAAAAAGTATTCCGCACGTACCCAACCCCGGTATTTGACCCCGCTTATATTGAAAAGACGATGAATGCAAATACGGTGTATTATATCATGCTTGATCATGACCGCCTGATCAGCGCAGCAAGCGCAGAAATCAATCCAGAGCTTGGGCATGCAGAAATAACCGATTGCGCTGTGCTGCCGGAATATCGCGGCCATTCGCTAACAAGCTTTTTAATCGAGGCGTTAGAAAAAGAAATGGCTGGAAAGGATATCTTTCATGTATTTTCTCTCGCCCGTGCTTCGTCTTTTGGGATGAATGCTGTGTTGTACCATTCAGGTTATCAGTATGGCGGAAGGCTGATCAATAATTGCTTTATAGCCGAAGGCCTTGAAAACATGAATATTTGGTGCAAGCAACTGTAAGTCAAAATATGCGCGAGGAGGAGTTCGTTTGAAAAACAAATGGTATAAACCGAAACGGCATTGGAAGGAGATCGAGTTATGGAAGGACGTTCCGGAAGAGAAATGGAACGATTGGCTTTGGCAGCTGACACACACTGTAAGAACGTTAGATGATTTAAAGAAAGTCATCAATCTGACCGAGGATGAAGAGGAAGGCGTCAGAATTTCTACCAAAACTATCCCCTTAAATATTACACCTTACTATGCTTCTTTAATGGACCCCGACAATCCGAGATGCCCGGTACGCATGCAGTCTGTGCCGCTTTCTGAAGAAATGCACAAAACAAAATACGATCTGGAAGACCCGCTTCATGAGGATGAAGATTCACCGGTACCCGGTCTGACACACCGCTATCCCGACCGTGTGCTGTTTCTTGTCACGAATCAATGTTCCATGTACTGCCGCTACTGCACAAGAAGGCGCTTTTCCGGACAAATCGGAATGGGCGTCCCCAAAAAACAGCTTGATGCTGCAATTGCTTATATCCGGGAAACACCCGAAATCCGCGATTGTTTAATTTCAGGCGGTGATGGGCTGCTCATCAACGACCAAATTTTAGAATATATTTTAAAAGAGCTGCGCAGCATTCCGCATCTGGAAGTCATCAGAATCGGAACAAGAGCGCCCGTCGTCTTTCCACAGCGCATTACCGATCATCTGTGCGAGATATTGAAAAAATATCATCCGGTCTGGCTGAACACCCATTTTAACACAAGCATCGAAATGACAGAAGAATCCGTTGAGGCATGTGAAAAGCTGGTGAACGCGGGAGTGCCGGTCGGAAATCAGGCTGTCGTATTAGCAGGTATTAATGATTCGGTTCCAATTATGAAAAAGCTCATGCATGACTTGGTAAAAATCAGAGTCCGTCCTTATTATATTTACCAATGTGATCTGTCAGAGGGAATCGGGCATTTCAGAGCTCCTGTTTCCAAAGGTTTAGAGATCATTGAAGGGCTGAGAGGTCATACCTCAGGCTATGCGGTTCCTACCTTTGTCGTTGACGCACCAGGCGGCGGCGGTAAAATCGCCCTGCAGCCAAACTATGTACTGTCACAAAGTCCTGACAAAGTGATCTTAAGAAATTTTGAAGGTGTGATTACGTCATATCCGGAACCAGAGAATTATATCCCCAATCAGGCAGACGCCTATTTTGAGTCTGTTTTCCCTGAAACCGCTGACAAAAAGGAGCCGATCGGGCTGAGTGCCATTTTTGCTGACAAAGAAGTTTCGTTTACACCTGAAAATGTAGACAGAATCAAAAGGAGAGAGGCATACATCGCAAATCCGGAGCATGAAACATTAAAAGATCGGCGTGAGAAAAGAGATCAGCTTAAAGAAAAGAAATTTTTGGCGCAGCAGAAAAAACAGAAAGAGACTGAATGCGGAGGGGATTCTTCATGAAAACATGCGAGTGGTGCGGCGAGCTTGAAGCGGTGCCCGGCAGGAACACGGTGTACTGGGAGCTCCCTGATGGAACGAGGGCTATAGAACTGACAGACACCCCTGCCATGGTATGTTCTTCCTGCGGTATGACTTATCAAGAGGAAAACACGGTTAAGGAGATTGAGGATCAGCTGCTTTTAATTCAAACAAAAAAACTACCTGAAAGCCTGACATATCAACAGCTCATGGAGACAGAAAGAATTTTGAAACGCAACTATTTTGACTTCTCCTGAGTCATGTTTCAGTATTCTTTTGTTGTAATTTTACACTTGAACTGTATAATAGAACAACAAAAGACAGACACCAGGAGGGGAAACCCATGAAATCCTTTTATCACTATTTATTGAAATACAGACACCCTAAGCCGAAGGACAGCATCAGTGAATTTGCCAATCAGGCGTATGAGGATCACAGCTTTCCAAAAACATCAACCGATTATCATGAAATCAGTTCATATTTGGAGCTGAATGCTGATTACCTTCACACGATGGCGACGTTTGATGAAGCTTGGGATCAATACGAGTCTGAAGTGCACGGCAGATAATAGCTGTTTCATCCGCAGATCACTGCGGATTTTTTTATGTCTCCCATGCCATAATTGGATATTTCCTTTGGTTTTCATGCCCATGCGAATTGGCTTCACCCGGCATACGATAGCGTATGAGAAATGTTGCGGCGAGGGGGAGACACCATGAAGCAAAATAAACCGAAATTCCAAGTAGGGGATATCGTAGTCGTCATTATGTATGGAACAGTCGGCACCATCACAAAAGTACACCAAATTGATAAACACTATCTTTATGAAGTCAATCATAACGAAGTTTTATACTTTGAATCATCTATTCAGCTTTATAAAGATTATGAGGGTGTCATTGTCGACATGGAGAAGCTTGATATTGAGTATGAATTCCTTATTGGGGACGTTGTTTATGTAAAAGACTATGGAAAAGAACTCTTTCGCATTATCGGCCATAGAACAGAAATTTGGAGATATTTAGAAGATGGCTGGGAAGATATCATTTATGAGCTGACCCGTTTAAAGGATGGAGAGTGGCTTGAAACGGAGGAAGAGGATCTCACGCTGGTGCTTAGAAAATATGAAATGGACCAGTTTGTGCATCAGCTGTTGTTTGTCCATTATGTCGGAGAAACTGGCCATGAGATCGGCGAAGATATCGCATCGTCTGCTCTTCTTCAGTTTGAAGGCGATGATGAAGATCAAGATACCCTTCACATCCTTGCTGTGTCAATTGTTGATGAGCTTCTGGATATTTATAATGACTACAAAATTCTGTACGAAATGTTTCAGGATGAAGAATATAAAGACATGATGATGTTTGTTTTGGAAAGTTTAAAAGAGCATTTCAGTTAGTTTGTGAACATACGGATCAAGACATATAAAAAATATGGCAGACAGCCCCAAATCATCACACGCGTCATTCCTTTGAGCGTTTTTTCCATTATGATATCAAATCTTTCTCCGTCCAGTGCTTCCATCATTTTAGCAATCATAGCGTCAGCCTCCCATGGCTCGTTTTTTATTCAATATATGACTGAAAGAATTGTTTAGAACACCGGGTATAATTCAGCCTGTTTTTTCATAAAACATAAAAAAGGAGGCGGTACGGAGATGAAAGAAATAGATCTTGTGATTGATACGGAAGAAATCGCTGAATTTTTTTACAGAGAGCTTGCAAGACGGGGCTACATACCGAGTGAGGATGAGCTGTTTGAAATCGCTGATATTACCTTTGATTATTTGATAGAAAAATGTATGATAGATGAAGAGCTGGATGAAGATGAGTGAGGCTTAAAACCGGAGCGGTCAGCTCCGGTTTTATTATTCATGTTCTATGACTTTTGAAAAAATTGAGGTGGTTGAAATTGTACAAGCCCGTTAGTTTGTTTCTTTTCTTTCTCATTCTAGCTGCGGCCATTCATACAAATGCTGTTCAATCTGCAGATGAAGCAATAAGCAGGGCAGCTGTTTTGATCCGTCAGCCATGGCTTAATGAAGTCATGACGGGGATCACGCATCTTGGTGCTTCTTCTTTTCTGCTCCCTCTAATTGTCATCATTGGAGCAGGCCTGTTTTTCTACAGAAAAACATGGGACGGCCTGTTGATGCTCTTAGTATTCGGCACAGATCGGCTGTTAAACAAAGTCTTAAAAGAATGGATCGAAAGAGTGAGGCCTGATTTTGCACCGCTGGTTCATGAATCATCCTTCAGTTTTCCGAGCGGCCATTCCATGAATGCTGCTTGTGTCTATCCTGTTATTGCTTACTTTTTAGTGAAACATCTCCCGTTTTTGTCCAAGCATAAAAAAATGGTATATATCATAGCCGGTGTAATTACTGTTTTAGTCGGCATAAGCAGAGTGTATCTGGGGGTTCATTTTGTGACAGATGTGTTAGGAGGCTTTAGCCTCGGCTTGCTTCTGTTTTTCCTAGTAAAAGGTTTTGACGAAAAGATTAAGCGGTTTCGACAAAAATAGAGAGAGGAAAACACAGCAAAAACGCCAATATGTTAAAGAAATAAAAGGGAGGGGATCTTGATGATGTTATCCGTGTTTAAAAAGAAGTCTTGTTCCTATGACGTGACAATATTTCAGACACCCCGGTTTGGCGAAAAAAAGGGCTACAGAGCCGTCTATCGAACTGAACTGAACGGGAGCGATCATCAAGACGTGCTGAAAAGAGCATTCTCTTTGTTTAATGTATTCGACACTGTTCCGAGTGATTATGATGCAAGATTCATGGCCACAGGGGACGTGATCTTGATTGATGAAGGCAGAAAAGGGAAAACATACTATCAACTGCTTCCCGCCGGCTGGAGGAAAATCAATCGTCTGATTGTACAAACGACATAATGAAAAGAAAACTGCGGAAACCCGCAGTTTTCTGCAGTTTTAAGGCTTGCGTTTGGCAGCAGAATATTCTTTCCCGTGTGCTTCTTCAGCTGCAATGATATCTTTTTCAGGTATATGATTGTTCTTTTTTTGGCCGGTGATCCGGTTGCGATGTTTTTTACCCATGTCCCACCCCTCCTTCCTGCGGTTAGGTTTTCAAATTAACACCCCGATTATCCGTTTTTCTGAGGAAGTGCCTAACAGATCCTCGAACATTTCTTTTTTCGACATATTCCTTTATAATCAATGCTGAAGTTTGTTTCATCATGACATTCGTTGTAAAATGGACGGGCTGGATGATAATTTAGATTTACAGGAGGATATGAGATGAGTGTACATATAGGTGCTGAAAAAGGACAAATTGCGGATACAGTGCTTTTGCCGGGAGATCCTCTCAGAGCAAAATTTATTGCAGAAACGTATCTTGAAAATGTAGAATGCTACAATGAAGTCAGAGGCATGTATGGATTTACGGGTACATATAAAGGTAAAAAAATCTCAGTACAAGGCACGGGAATGGGCGTTCCGTCTATTTCAATTTATGTGAATGAATTAATTCAAAGCTACGATGTGCAAAATCTAATAAGAGTCGGTTCTTGCGGCGCTATTCGAAAAGATGTCAAAGTGCGAGACGTCATTTTGGCGATGACCTCCTCAACTGATTCACAAATGAACAGAGTCGCTTTTGGAAGCATTGATTTTGCGCCTTGCGCAGATTTCGAACTTTTAAAAAATGCCTATGATGCCGCAAAGGATAAAGGTGTGCCGGTGACTGTAGGAAGCGTATTTACAGCTGACCAGTTCTACAACGACGATTCGCAAATTGAAAAACTTGCAAAATACGGTGTGCTTGGCGTTGAAATGGAAACAACTGCATTGTATACATTAGCAGCGAAGCACGGAAGAAAAGCCCTGTCAATTCTCACCGTGAGTGATCACGTATTAACAGGAGAAGAAACGACAGCGGAAGAGCGTCAAACGACATTTCATGATATGATAGAAGTGGCTTTACATTCCGTATCACAATAAAATATATCAAGAGGCGTGCTGGGTGCCGGCAGCCTCTTCTTTATGAATGCGGAAACGATTGATAAAAGGAAGGTAATGTAATATGAAAAAGTCCGGTAAATGGTTCTCACTGGCTGCCGCTCTGAGTGTAACGGCAATAGTCGGAGCCGGCTGCAGCATGTCGAACGGTGATGCTCAAAAGGATACGAAAACCACAGCAGAAACAAAGCAAACAGAACAAAAAACAGCTGACAGCAAAAAATCAAACACTCAAAACAGTGAGTTTTCATTGGAAAGCCAGTATTTCAATGATATTAAAAAAGTCGATGGTCTGGAAACCATTCAAAATCCAGAAAATGTACTCGCGCTTGTCAATAAACAATATGCACTGCCCGGAAACTATGAACCTAGCGATCTTGTCATACCTGATGTAGAGTTTTCTTTTGAAGAAAAGATTCAAAAACGTTACATCAGAAAAGAAGCGGCCGACGCATTAAAAACAATGTTCGATGCTGCCAAAAAGGAAGGCTATGAACTGGCAGCTGTCTCAGGGTACCGTTCGTATGACAGACAGAAAGTCATTTTTGACAATGAAGTAAGCCTAAAAGGGGAAAAGAAGGCAAAGGAAGCGGTCGCTTACCCGGGTGAAAGCGAGCATCAAACAGGCCTTGCGATGGACATTTCGAGCCGGAGCAATGGCTTTGAGCTAAATGAAGCGTTCGGAAGCACGGCAGACGGGAAATGGGTGCAGGACAATGCTTATAAATATGGCTTTATCATTCGCTATCCGAAAAATAAAGAAGATATCACGAAATATGAATATGAGCCATGGCATCTGCGCTATGTAGGCAAAAAAGCCGCAAAGGTCATCCAAGATAATGATTTAACGCTTGAAGAGTACTTTGAAAAAGTGAAGAAAATTTAAAATGAAAAGCCCGCTTATACTAGATAAGCGGGCTTTATTGTGTCTGGTGAATCTAGCATTTGTTCTATGCTTACCAGAAGAATAAACCAGCAAGAGCGACCCCTGTAATTAAACCGAGGGAAATACCGTAAGCTGCTCCGTATCCCCAATAACCGCCCCAATATCCGTAACCGAAACCTCTTGGCCCTCCGCCGGTCGGAGCTATAAAAACTCTGTCTCTTGTTACACGGGTAATTCTGCCGACGTGAACTCTCCCGCCTCTCTCTGTAATTCTGACGACTTTACCTTGATGGTTTTTGCAAAGATGATAATATCTCTCCAATATTGTTCCCCTCCTATCCTGACTTTCTATCAGCATATGATAGATAGGAAAAAAAGGTTGGACGAAAACAGGGGGCGATACGCCGTTTTACTTGTACGCGATAAAAATACAATGACCCATGTACTCACTATATAACTGCATGAGCTGATAATGTGTTTGAAGCGTATCGTAATAGATGGGATCAATCGTTTGCGATAAATCCATTTCTGTGGTTGGTTCAAATTCCATGTCTTCCGGAAGAAGTGTCATCGCTTCTGTTTTTTGAAAGCCATAGGATCTTAGGAGTTTATGCCATTCGCTTTCTTCATGTAAGCAAGTAAATCCGTAAAAATCCATCATTTGCTTCTTTTCTGCAGGGGGCATCGGTTTTTTTAAAGCAGCTTCGATACCAATCAGCATCCCGACGGGTTTTAAAACTCTTGAAATTTCTTGAAGAGAGGATGTCAGTCGTGAAAAACTGAGGACCGATTCTGACAGGACGCAGGAAAAGGACTCAGAAGAAAACGGGAGATGTTCCAGCTCCGCCTGATATGCAGGGATGGCAAGCCCTTCATTCGCAAATCTTTTTTTTCGCTTTCTCAAGCATAATAGGATCTTTATCAACGACTGTTACAGGATACAGCAAATGTCCTAAATAAGCCGCCGTTTGCCCTGTTCCGCATCCGGCATCAAGAATCGGCTGATCCGGGGAGGGCGCAGCCTTTTGCAAGACCGCTTTTGAAAAAGCCAGCCCGCCTGGGTGCGCCCCTGCGACACCGAATAAGGACAGCATTTCTAAATATCGGCTCAATATCGAATCCTCCTTTTTCCTTATCATATGTCGTATAAAGACATAGGTTTATGAAAAGCAAAAGAAGGGCGTTTCTCTTTCATTTCTGCTCCGAGTTGACGAATAAGAATTCGTCCATGATAATAATGTAAGAAGAAAAAGGTGGTGTTTAATTGAAACGGCAATTAAAACTGTTTTTTATTGTGCTGATCACTGCAGTTGTCGCTTCGGCGCTTACTTTATTTATTACGGGCAATTCCAGTATCCTGGGCCAAAAATCAGCAAGCACAGGAGACAGCAAGTTCGACAAATTAAATAAAGCGTATGAGCAAATCAAAAGTGATTATTACCAAAAAACAGATGATGACAAATTAGTAGACGGAGCAATTAAAGGAATGATTCAATCACTGGATGATCCGTATTCTACATATATGGATCAAGAGCAAGCGAAATCATTCGACGAGACGATTTCAGCATCTTTTGAAGGAATCGGAGCCCAAGTAGAGGAGAAAGACGGAGAAATCCTTATTGTATCCCCAATTAAAGGTTCACCTGCTGAAAAAGCCGGTATCAAACCGAGGGACCAAATCATTAAGGTGAATGGAAAAAGCGTAAAAGGCATGAATGTAAATGAAGCCGTCGCTTTAATCCGAGGCAAAAAGGGCACAAAGGTGAAGCTTGAACTGAACAGAGCGGGAGTGGGGAATATCGATTTTTCCATTAAGCGCGATACCATTCCTGTAGAGACTGTCTATTCAGAGATGAAAGACAACAACATCGGAGAAATTCAAATCACTTCTTTCTCTGAAACAACAGCTAAAGAGCTGACAGATGCGATTGACAGTTTAGAGAAAAAAGGCGCCAAAGGCTATATTTTAGACTTGAGAGGCAACCCGGGCGGCTTAATGGAACAGGCGATTACGATGAGCAACCTGTTCATTGATAAAGGGAAAAACATCATGCAGGTTGAATACAAAAACGGTTCAAAAGAAGTCATGAAGGCCGAAAAAGAACGGAAAGTGACCAAGCCGACCGTCGTTTTAGTAAATGACGGTACAGCAAGCGCAGCCGAAATTATGGCCGCTGCCCTTCATGAATCGTCAAACGTACCGTTAATCGGCGAGACGACATTCGGCAAAGGTACAGTACAAACGGCAAAAGAATATGATGATGGCTCTACCGTCAAACTGACAGTTGCCAAATGGCTGACTGCTGACGGCGAATGGATTCACAAAAAAGGCATCAAGCCTCAAGTGAAAGCAGAGCTGCCTGATTACGCGAAGCTGCCGTATTTGGACGCAGATAAAACGTACAAATCAGGTGATACAGGCACAAACGTCAAAGTGGCTCAGAAAATGCTCAAAGCACTTGGTTACAAGGTAAAGATTAACAGTACGTATGACCAGGACTTTGTATCTGTCGTCAAACAGTTCCAGAAAAAAGAGAAGCTGAAAGAAACAGGCATACTGACTGGCGATACAACAACGAAATTAATGATAGAACTTCAAAAGAAGCTGTCTGATAATGATACGCAAATGGAAAAGGCAATTGAAACACTGAAAAAAGAAATGTAAAAAAACCATACGCGGCTGCCGCGTATGGTTTTTTTATGCACCCTTTTGATTTGGATTAGCGTCTTGTTTTTTGCCAAATAAACCTTCAATGACAGGATTGGATCCCGCGTTTTTAACGAACAGCGGATTCAGGATCACCACAGCGATCATGTTGGCGGCCAATCCCCAGAATCCTTCATAAATGCCATGTGCGGATTGAGTGGTATACACAATAAACGTAACCGCTAGGCCGACTAATAATCCGATAACTGTCGCTTCTTTCGTTTGGTTTTTCCAGAACAGGCTGACAGCGATCGCAGGGAAGATTTGCACCATACCGGATACACCTAATAGCTGGAGTGTCACTAAGGCAGTCGGGAACAGCATTCCAAACAGCAGCGCAAGACCGATGACAACAAAGACCATTGAACGTGTGACGAGGGTCAGCTTGCTTTGCGACACATTCAGATGAATCAAATCCCGGTATAGGTTGTTGGCGAATAAATTCGATGCGCCGATTGCCATAATGGAACAAGGTATTAATGAAGCAAGAGCGATAGTGGCATATGCAAAACCTTGTGCCACGCCGCCGTAAGATGTTTGAATCAAATGCAGCAGCGCCAGCCTTGGATTTGTATCTTCCGGCAGGACAAGAAAGGCGATAAAGCCAAGAAAAATAACCAAAATTAACACGATATTATAAAGCGGCAAAAACATGCTGTTTTTTCTTACTGCATCAGCGCTTTTCGCCGTGAAAACACCTGTAGCGGCATGTGCCCACATAAAAAGTGCCAGAGCGGAAACAATAGATGCTGTGATAAACCAAGGAATGCCTTTTGGCCCTTCTGCCGGTATCGTCAGCATTTGAGGCGCTTCCTTCACTAACGTGTCAATCATCGGTGTCCAGCCGTTAAAATGAATGAGAGGGAGGGACACCACCATAAACAGCATAATGACCCATACTAAAATGTCCTTAATGATGGCTGTATATGTAGGCCCTTTAATCCCGCTGAAGAATGTGTAAAGAGCAACAAGAATAAATGAAATGATCACAACGAATTTTACGTTAATATATCCGGTACCGGCAACCTGAAGCGTGTCTTGAATGCCGCTCAGCTGAAGGCATATGTACGGAATAAGCATGAGTACCCCAACGATGGCAACGAGGCTTGCCAAAAGCTTACTGTTAAAACGTTCCCGGGCATAATCCGCGAGTGTTGTTAATTTATGAATTTTCGCAACTTTCCAAAGTTTTGGCAAGAAGAAGTAGGCGATAAAGTAGGCCAACACAGAATAAGGAATGGCGAAAAATGCAACACTTCCGCCTGTAAAAGCAGTACTGGTCAACCCTAAGAAAGTATAGGCCGTATAAAGGTCAGCGCCTACTAAAAACCAGACGAGAAGACCGCCGAAGCGTCTGCCGCCGACAGACCATTCTTCCACAGAAGTGCGCGAGGATTTGTCTCTTCCGGCGAGAAAGCCGATACAGACAACGGTTAAAACAATAATAGAAGTAATGAGAAGTGCAGTCAGATTCCCTTGCATTATTCAAGTCCTCCATCTTTTTTTTGCATCTGATAAATGCCAAACGAGCATAACGGCGTAATAATAATCCACAACAGCAGCCAAAAGTGGAAAAACGGCAGGCCGAACATAATCGGTTCTTTTCGATTCACAAGCGGCAAAAGCGCGAGCTGAACGAATGGCAAAAGAATGAGAATAACAATAAGTGCTTTTTTAACCATTTACTTTCCTCCTGAAACATGATAATGCTCACTATAATAGCAGTTGTAAGAAAAGATCACAAGATAATTATTAGAAAAAAATGATTTTTTCAATTATTTAATCAAAACACATGGTTTGCATCCTTTTGAATAAAGGTTTAAAATAATGAATATCTTGAAATCGAGATAAATAGGAGTGAGAAAATGAAAACAGAAGGATTGCACCATGTCACAGCATTCGCCAGAGATCCGCAAGAAAACTTGCGATTTTATACAGAAGCGCTTGGACTCAGGCTTGTTAAAAAAACAGTAAACTTTGATGATCCCGGAACGTATCATTTTTACTTTGGGAATCAAAACGGAGATCCCGGTACAATAATGACCTTTTTTCCGTTCCAAGGAAGCGGACAGGGAACGGTAGGAAAAGGCCAAGCGGGCCGGGTGTACTTTTCAGTTCCCTCAGGCTCCCTGTCTTTTTGGAAGGAGCGTCTTGAGAAAAGCGAGCTGAGCCTAGAGGAAAAAACGTTGTTTGGTGAAAAAGGTCTTATTTTTGATGATACAGAAGACCTTCCGCTGGCGATCATGGAGGATGCAAAAGCGGCAAAAGCGAGTGGACGCCTGACGGGATCACAACAAATGAAGCAATTACGGGAATGAAAGGTGTGCTGCTATATTCCTACGACCCGCAGGCGACCATACAATTGTTAACGGAAAGCCTTGGATATACCAAAGTGGCCGAAGAAGACCAGATTGTCAGACTGGCAACCTCAGCGGCCGTCGGCGGTGTCATTGATGTCCATTTACACCCTGAAAAAAGAGGAGTCGGAGGATATGGTACGGTACACCATGTAGCGTTTCGGACAAAGAAAAAGGAACAGGCGAAATGGCTGCCGATTATTGCTGAAAACCATCTGCCTTCGTCAGAAATTCTCGACAGGGAATACTTTACATCAGTTTATTTCAGGGAGAAAGGCGGTATCTTATTTGAAATTGCCACAGATGAACCGGGCTTTATGACAGATGAAACGTTTGCTGAGCTAGGGACTTCCTTAAAACTGCCTGAATGGCTGGAGAAACATAGACAACAAATTACAGACATTTTACCTGAACTTTAAAAGGGGGAATTTATAATGAAGCATATTTATGAAAAAGGAACATCTGACAACGTACTTTTGCTGTTGCATGGCACGGGCGGTAATGAACACGATCTGCTTTCATTGGGGCGGTTTATAGACCCTGATGCTCATTTGCTTGGTGTCAGAGGATCGGTGCTTGAAAATGGAATGCCGCGATTTTTCAAACGTCTGAGTGAAGGAGTTTTTGATGAAAAGGATCTTGTGGTGCGGACAAGAGAATTGAAAGATTTTATCGACGAGGCTGCAGAAACGCATCAGTTTAATCGCGACCGAGTGATTGCAGTCGGTTATTCAAACGGCGCAAACATTGCGGCAAGCCTGCTTTTTCATTATAAAGATGTGTTAAAAGGGGCTATTCTGCATCATCCAATGGTTCCGATTCGGGGTATCGAGCTGCCTGATATGGCAGGGCTCCCTGTTTTTATCGGTGCCGGGAAATACGATCCTCTTTGCACGAAGGAAGAATCAGAAGAGCTTTACTGCTATTTACGTGACAGCGGGGCATCAGCCTCTGTTTTCTGGCAGGACGGGGGCCATCAGCTGACTCAGCATGAAGCTGAACAGGCTCGTGAATGGTACAAAGAGGCGATTGTATAAAAAAACCTTAGTCCGGATTTCGGACTAAGGTTTTTCATATTCTTACAGCCAAGTTGATACTTTTGAAAGCGGCAGACGGTTGCTTTGATGTGCAGGCTTCACTGCTTTGCCGATTGAAATTAGCATAACCGGAACATAGCGCTCACTGATATCAAATTGCTTTTGGAACTGCTCTTTGTTAAATCCGCCGATTGCGCAAGTGTCATAACCTTTTGCTTTTGCGGCAATCATAAGCTGCATAGCAGCTAAAGAAGCATTTAAGAAAGCGGAATCACGTGCGAATTGCTCGCTTTGGTAAGCACCGTTGATTTGGCCGAGCAATGTTTGTTTGATTTCATCCGTAATATAGCCTTGGCTTGCTAATTCAGCATAAACTTCTTCACCGTTTTCATTTGCCTTTAAATCGCCTAAAATGGCAACAACAGCAGAAGACTCAACGATTTGTTTTTGATTATACGCTACAGGAAGAAGCTCCGCCTTTGATTCATCGCTGTGGAATACTGTAAAATGCCAATGCTGAAGGTTCCAAGCGGAAGGCGCTTTAGCGGCAAGGTCTAATAGCTCAGTCAGCTCCTCCTTAGAGATCGGGGCATTTGTATCATATTCCTTTACAGATGCACGTGCTTTTAAAACATCCAGAGTATTCGTCATAGTGTTTCCTCCTTCGGATAAACGTGGTATGATAATAGAAAAGTTAGAAGCTTACTAAATGTAACTTGAAAGATTATTGTAATGGATCATTGAATACATGTCAATCAATAGATGAAGGGATGAAGACTTGTGGGAAATACGATGTGCCCTAAAATGGAATCCGCATTTTCATTGCTGGGAAAACGATGGAACGGTCTGATCATCCATGTGCTAATGGATGGGCCGAAACGGTTTAAAGAGATAACGGAAACAATACCGATGATCAGCCAAAAAATGTTGGCAGAGCGCTTGAAGGAGCTTGAACAAAACGAGATTATCGAACGGCAGGTTCTCCCTGAAACGCCGGTCAAAGTCATCTACACGCTAACTGAAAAAGGAACAGCGCTTCAAGCTGTATTTCAAGAGATGCAGGCATGGGCCGATCAATTTTGCGAGCCTGGTGACACAGTGTGTGAAGAAGAGAAATAAGGAAAGCGGCACCTGAAAAAGAGCCTTTGTTTCCATGGTGAGTCATGTAAGTACGGTTCACACCCGTTTACATGACTTTTTATATTTGACAGACTGACATTTCCGGATTGGCAAAAGTGTCATGTGCATATGAAGGGGATATATAAAATAGGAAATGATCAATAAGTTATAGCATCCAGCCTGTTGTAAATGAGGATAATGATTTATCTTGTTATGCAAATCTTATTTTACGCCAAAACCCATTCATCTTCCAATTGGCATTTAAACCGGATCTAAAAGGAGATCCAGGTTTTTCGTATTGCTGGATGCTTCTATACTGATGACTTCCGCATTTATGAAAAGAAGAGAGAGCTTCTTTGGAGCTCTCTCTTCTTTTTTATGGGGAGACGAAATCTTATAGTTTTCCATTCAAAAATTGCGCCTCACCGAGACCGAAACTCCAGTCTGCGTCACCATTCTCAGTAATAGATACCATGAGGTCTTCAGGGGAAATTCCGCATTTTTCTTTTAGCCTTTCAGCAAGCAGAGCATACAATTTTTCCTTTTGGCTTTCGGTTCTTGCTTTGCTTGTCATGCTAATGATGACCAGGTCCTTGGTTCTCTGAAACCCTAATCCCGTATCTTGGATTATAAGCTCGTTTGCTGGATGCTGATGGACAATTTGATAACGGTCTCTTTCCGGAACACCAAACGCTTCAACCATCGCTTGGTGAGCAGTATCTAATAACAATTGCAGCGATTTTTCATCACGGCCCTCAATTACATCAAAACGCAATAATGGCATGTGTACTCCTCCTCTTGTGAAGTTGTTATCCGTCTGTTCTCATATTGTCTCATTTGCTTCCTGACTATGGATAAATATAATGATTGGCAGTCAACTTTAAAAAACATAACATATAACCAAAAGTTAATCAACATATAACTAATACATCATTGGGTTAGGCGGTAGATAATCGAGACAAGCTCATAAAAACGATTGACAGTCATTGATTAGGAGATTAGTATGAACATATTAGTTGATCAAAAGATAACAATCATATAACCAAGACGTTTTTAGTTATTAATGAAAACGTTTTCTGTTCATCTAGGCATGAAAAGCGCCAAAACATTGTCGCGAGAATCATATAAAACACTTTTGGAGGGGTACCATGCCGATTTTAATTGTAGCTGTCGGAGTGCTGATTCTGTTATTTCTCATTATTAAAGTAAAATTAAATACCTTTGTCTCACTGATTGTCGTTTCATTTTTAGTAGCCATCGGACTTGGAATGGATATCAATAAAATTGTTCTTTCAATTGAGACTGGAATTGGCGGGCAGCTGGGGCATTTAGCTTTAGTGTTTGGACTTGGCGCGATGCTCGGGAGGCTTGTCTCAGATGCTGGGGGCGGCTACCGGATTGCCATTACGCTGATTGATAAATTCGGGAAGGAACGAATACAGGCGGCGGTTGTGGTTGCCTCTTTTATCATCGGTGTTGCGCTGTTTTTTGAAGTGGGTCTTGTTCTGTTGATACCGATTGTTTACGCGATTGCTAAAGAATTAAAAATGCCTTTTCTGTATCTGGGAATCCCGATGGCCGCCGCCTTAAATGTTACTCACGGATTTTTGCCCCCGCATCCTGCTCCAACTGCTATCTCAGTTGCATACGGTGCCCATATTGGCCAGGTGCTGCTTTTTGGAATCACTATCGCTGTTCCGACAACTGTGATTGCCGGGCCTTTATTTAATAAATTTGCGATGAAACGGTTTCCTGGTGCATATCAAAAGCATGGAAACTTATCGGGGTTAGGACCGAGGAAAGAATTTCAGCTGGATGAAACACCGGGCTTTGCGATCAGTGCTGTCACGTCTTTATTCCCGGTTATCTTTATGGCAATGGCAACAGTTTTTTCTTTATTATTGAGTGAACATTCAAAAGGAAAAGACATTATAGAATTTATCGGCACTCCGGGAACGGCAATGCTCATTTCGCTGTTGCTTGCACTCTATACGATGGGATATGCCCGTAAAATATCTATGCAGGAAATTAGCAGATCTATTTCAGAATCAATTTCGCAAATTGCGATGATGCTGCTCATCATAGGAGGGGGAGGAGCGTTTAAACAGGTGCTGATTGACGGCGGGGTCGGCGATTATGTCGCTGATTTTTTCCGTCAAACAAACATGTCGCCGCTATTCGTTGCATGGACCATCGCCGCGGTTCTGCGTCTGTGTCTAGGCTCTGCTACCGTGGCTGCGCTTACCACCGCGGGAATGGCAGCTCCGCTTATGGAGGCTGGCAGTGTAAACCCCGCGTTAATGGTGCTTGCAACAGGAGCCGGCAGTGTCATTGCGTGTCATGTAAATGATGCAGGATTTTGGATGGTAAAGGAATTTTTCGGCTTGAGCATGAAAGAAACATTTCAAACCTGGACGCTGCTTACAACAGTTCTTTCGGTTACAGGGCTAGGCTGTGTGTTATTGGCAGGGCTTGTGATGTAACAATCATAGACAGTCCGTAGCCCAATCGTTTTTCTTCTTTGTTGAATACTTTACGTATAGGCAGACATAAAGGAGGAAAAAATCATGTACCCTCATCATTCGTATTATCGCGGAATCCCAAGTCCAGCCGGATATCCGGCGCGTAGTCCTTTTTTGTTTGGCGCTCCTCTAGTCGGCGGTTTATTAGGCGGTTTTCTCGGGAGTGCGCTGTTTAACTATTCTCGTCCCTATGCCTATCCTCCTGGCCCTTATGGATACGGAGGCGGACCGTACGGTTTTGGTGCCGGCGGGCCATACGGGGGATATCCCGGCTTCTATTAATAAAAACGGCCTGCATCGATTGCAGGCCGTTTTTTATCGGATGATTTCTACCTCGGACATATTGTAGTCTTGCTGCTTTTGAAACATGACTTCCAGAAGGCCATCCTTATAGACGGCTTTTGTTCCTTTGCGTTTGACTAAACAAGGAAGGTTTACTTTTTTCGGATGATCTGCTCTTGGGAAGTTTTCCAACCATAATTCGTGAGATGTGTGTTTGATTCTCACTTGTTCCAGCCATTCTTCGCTGATTGGCACCTTTACAAACACATGGTCTGCAGTTTCGAATATATCAATATCAGGTTTGACATCAGGTTTTGCATCAGGTTTGGCGGGCTGTTCTTTTTGGGGGAGAGGATCGCGGAAAGGAAATTGAGCCGCATAATCACTGCCGAACACACTTTCCATCACACGATTGACATACGTTTCAACTTCTTTCGGATCAGCTTTTTTTAATGCTTCTTTAGAAAATTGATTGTGGAAAGGAAAGTACTTGTTCCACTCAAACATTGTCTTCACATCCTTTCTTCACGGACAAAATAGTATATGCCCGCCAGATCTTTCACGTGATATAATATAAGATGCTCTAAAGAAAGGCAGGGATATAAATGCAATATTCAGAAACAAAAAAAGGCGTTATTTACACAGCCGTTTCCTTTATCATGTGGGGCCTGTTTCCGCTCTATTGGAAGCTTCTCGAACAGCTGCCGGCTCTTGATATTTTGGCTCATCGTATTATATGGTCTTTTGTTTTTATGTGTATCGTACTTTTTTTCTTGCGGCAATGGAAAATAGGATGGCAGGAGCTGCGCTCTCTGAAAAAGAACGGAGGGATCCTCTCTTTATTTCTTGCCTCTATCCTGATTTCGATCAACTGGTTTGTATACATATGGGCTGTCAACCATGGCTTTTTGCTTGAGGCTAGTCTTGGCTATTACATTAATCCGCTTGTATCAGTGCTCCTTGGGATTTTATTTTTAAAGGAAAAACTGAATCGCCTGCAATTAGTGGCCGTTTCGATTGCGGCAGCCGGTGTCATCATCTCGGCGTTCCAATACGGCTCCATTCCTTATGTTGCGCTTCTGCTGGCATTCAGTTTTGGGCTATACGGGTTAAGCAAAAAAAGAACAAGCCTGCCGAGCGCCATCGGCTTAACGCTGGAAACATTCATGATTATGCCCATTGCATTGGGGTATTTGCTGTTCAGCGGACATGTTCAGCCAGCGGGTGCAGAAAGCGGAGGGACGTGGCTGCTTCTCTTTTTGGCCGGTGTGTTTACGGCTTTGCCGCTCTTATTGTTTGCGGAAGGAGCGAAACGGCTGCCGCTGTATCAAGTCGGTATCTTACAATATATTGCGCCGACCATTACCCTGCTGATCGGGCTGTTTGTTTACCATGAGCCATTTTCAAGCTCGAAGGCTTTTACATTCAGCTGTATATGGGCTGCGCTGCTCTTGTTTACGTTTTCACAAGTGAAGTGGAAACGGGCGTCAAAAAGCCATTGAGGCCTTTGGCTTTTCAGCTGATGCATATATTATGTATAATCATTTCATGTATGTAAGACATAAAGGAGCAAGACGATGGACAATGATAAAGAGATAGTGAAAGCCTATGCTTCACTTTGGAATAACCGATCTCTCGCACATAATGACGCAGAAGCGGTAGCAGAGGCGATTGATCTTGAGCTCTTGGATAGACGAACACATCCAAGACTCCGAAAACCGATGCTGGAAAAATATTTTGCCGCGATTCAGCGCATTGTGAATTCACAGCTCGAACCGGCTGTGAAATATCAGCTGGTCAAATTACATACAGAACGTGCAGAGTATTTAAAAGAAGAAAGAGGGGAGCAATCATGAAAGCGATCATAAAAGAAGATGTGCAAGCATCTTTAGAACGATATGCGGACCGCCCTGTATATATCCATTTAGAAACCACCACAGGTTCTTATTCAGCGCATTTAAATGAAAAGAACATGACAGTTGTTGCGTATATCCGCAATGCAAAAGTCACTTATCATCAGGCAAAAATCAAAGGTAACGGGCCTTACCGCGTTGGCTTGAAAACAGAAGAAGGCTGGATTTATGCTGAAGGCTTGACTGAATACACGGTAGATGAAGAAAACCGTTTATTAATGGCGGGACATCTGCCGGGCGGTAAACTGGCTATTTCTCTGCAAATCAGCGAAAAACCGTTCACAGTTTAAAGAAAAGGGTGAATAATAATGAAAGAACATGTACTAGTAATCCTGCCTCACCCTGATGATGAATCATATGGAGTGGCAGGTCTAATTGCCTTAAACAGAAAAAAAGACATTCCCGTTACGTATGCCTGCGCCACTTTAGGTGAAATGGGCAGAAATATGGGCGATCCATTTTTCGCTAATCGTGAAACGTTGCCGCTGCTAAGAAAACAAGAGCTCATCAACGCTTGCAAAGAAATGGATATCAATGACCTTCGTATGCTTGGACTCCGTGACAAAACGCTCGAATTTGAAGACGATGAGTATTTAGCTGATATCATGGAAGAGATCATAGATGATGTAAAACCAAGTTTAATTGTCACATTTTATCCCGGACACGGTGTGCACCCTGACCATGATGCATGCGGGGAAGCGGTTATCCGTGCATTATATCGCAAAAAGAAAGAAGACCGTCCGCGTACAATCTGCATGGCCATTACCCGCAACAGAGAAGAGGTTCTCGGCGAAGCTGATGTCGTACTTGATATCAAAGAAGTAGCTGATATTAAAATGAATGCGTTAAGAGCTCACCGCACACAAACAGAAGGCATGCTCAGAGAGCTTGAAGAGAAATTGAAAAATAATGAACCTGTTATGGCAACATGGTTTGAAGAAGAAATATATTGGACGTATCAATGGAATGATTAATCAAAAAGGTATAAGGCCTTAAGCCTTATACCTTTTTTAATTTTAAGTCCGATGCAATTGCTGAAGCGAGAGTGGATCTCAAGGAAATACCTTCGAAAGACAAACCTAGCTGAACCGCTGTTTGCGCGATTTCCGGACGGATTCCAGACAAAGTTGAAGAAACACCGATTAAACGAAGCGCCTCAATCAGACTGAACAGCTGATGGGCAACCATCGTATCAATCACAGCTACTCCTGACAAATCAATATACAGTTGTGTCACCTTTTTTTTCGCACATTGATGCAGTGTGTTTTCCATAATCAGCTTGGCGCGGACTGTATCAATATCTCCGATTAAAGGCAGCAGTCCGACGCTGTGAAACAGCACGATGACCGGAGCGCTCAATTCAGTAATCATATCTTTTTGGGCCTGAAGCTGAAGGCTTGTGTTTTTGTACATTTCTTCTATAAAAATATGAATCACAAGATCAAACGCTTTTATAAGGGCGTGATACAGGTCTTCGGCTTCTTCGCTTTTCACAGTATCCTGATTGAGATGGACAAATTCTTTCACATAGGAAACATATAAATCTCTCACTCTGACAAACTCCCGAATAATATAGTGGATAGGAGTTTTTAAATGCTCTTGATCCTGTGTGACTTCAAAGGCCCATTCTTTCAGTATAGGCAAGTATACGTCCTCATCATCTATAAAAATACGGTTTATTTTATAGTTAAAGGCAAGATTCTGGCTCTTTAAATTGTGAATGACAACAGGGTCTGTTGAGGCATAAATGGAATTGGGATCAGTCTCCTCGATTGTTTCATACCACGTTGAACTGATGGTTTCCGCATGCTGGGAAAGATACTCGAATAATTTTTTGTTTTTTGCCATGATTGATCACCTCTTTTAAATGTGTTGTTTTTGAGAATAACGTTTTTGCAGTTTTGCCAGCCTGAAAAACAGCCCAACTGCTCCGGCGGCGAGTCCTGCTATTAATCCAATCCAATAGCCGAATGCACCGAGGCTTGTAAACGTACCGACCATATAACCGACCGGAAGGCCAATGACCCAGTAAGAGACAAAAGCGGCCGCAAGCGTATAGTTCACATCTTTGTACCCTCTGAGTGCTCCCTGGATCGGTGCGGCAACAGCATCGGAAAGCTGAAAAAATAGCGCATAAATTAAAAAGTGCTGTGTCAGCCGGAGCACATCGGGGTCAGAGGTGTACATGCCCGCAATTTGCTCTCTGAATAAAAGGATACAGGCGGCAGTGAACAAAGAAAAGCCGATCGCCATCATGATGCCGATTAAGCTATATGAGCGTGCATCCTTAAAACGGGCTGCACCAGCTTCAAACCCGACAACAATTGTTAAAGCCATGGATACGCTGAGCGGCAGCATATATAAAAGAGACGCAAAATTCATGGCTGCCTGGTGGGACGCGATGGTCACTGTATGAAAATGGCTCATGAGAAGCGTGACAGCTGCGAAAATGCTCGTTTCAAAAAACACGGCGAACCCAATAGGCAGCCCGATTTTGAGCAAGTTTTTGCATGCTTTCCAAGAGAACTTATACATGGTAAGGAAAATCCCATATTCAGAAAACGGTGCGTTTTTATGAATAATGAAAAAACTGATGATGCAGATACACCAATAAGTTAACGCGGATGCCAGCCCCGCGCCGACACCCCCAAGTGCCGGCATTCCGAACTTCCCGAAGATAAATACATAATTCAATACAAAATTGATCGGAAGAGAACTGAGTGTAATCATCATGGTGACTCTCGTTTTTCCTAATGAGTCGATGAATGATCTCAACACGGTGTAAACAAATAAAGGGAAAATTCCCAGTGATAAAAAGCCTAAAAAGTGTTTAGCAATCTGATGCACGTGAATATCAAGGTTCAATCGGCCAAGAATAAGGTCAACTGCAGCATATCCAATCACTAAAACGGCGATGCTAAGAAGCGCGGCCACGTATACAGCCTGTAAAACAGTAAAGGGGATCTTCTGTTTTTTCTCGGCGCCTAATAACTGAGCGACAATCGGGGTGACCGCCATTAATATACCTGCCAGTCCTGTGTAAACAGGGGTCCAAAGGCTTGAGCCAATCGCGACACCCGCTAAATCAGCGGGGCTGACTTTCCCTGACATCACCGTATCTAGAAAAGTCATTAGAGAAAGCCCCGCTTGGGTAATGAATATCGGTATTAAAATGTGCAAAAGCTGTTTGATTTTTTCCCGGGCGTTTTGAGTTTCTATCATACATTGATCTCCGTTTCTTTTTCATAACGAGAGAAATTATAACATTTTATGTATAAAAAGCAATGAACGCCGGGCCTATTCTTTTTTTGTCGGTTTCGTTTTTCTAAACATTTGGGCATAAATAAAAGAAAGCGAAATCACGCCTAAAAAGGTGCAAATATACTGAATGATTCTTTCGATTTCCATTCTTTACATCCCTCCTTTACCAATAGAATGTGCATCAATAAGATAAGCATTCGTGAAAAGTTGGAAATTTGAACAGGAGATGAAGGCTATGCGCTATGAGCAGATATCAGAAAATGCGTTCAAGGGGAAAATACAGGTGTACTTAGAGCAAATATTAGGTGATGCATCTCTAATCTTGAAAACGCTTCACGAAAAAGACCAGTGCCTTCTTTGTGAATTAGATGATTTGGGGCACGTTTTTCAGGACATGCAGGGGATTGCATCCTCCTTTTATTTGCAATCATACATTGAGGAATTTACGCCGGCATTTATTGAGCTGGCCAAGGCGATTAAAGCCTTATCGGAACATAAGCATGGAGCTTTAATTGTGATTGAAAGAGCAGACCCGGTTGAACATTTTATTCAAAAAGGCACCTCCCTACACGCCGAGATCAGCTCTTCATTAATTGAAAGCATCTTTTTTCCCGGAAACCCTCTTCATGACGGCGCTTTATTGGTGAGGGAAAATAAACTTGTGTCAGCAGCCAATGTGCTCCCTTTGACGACGAAGGAAGTGGATATCCATCTGGGAACCCGGCACCGGGCGGCTCTTGGTATGTCGGGATATACGGATGCACTGGTGCTCGTGGTTTCAGAGGAAACAGGGAAGATGTCGTTTGCCAAAGACGGTGTATTATATCCGTTAATTTCACCAAGAACGTAAAAATAATAAAAAGGGCCTGATTAAGAATCCTATCATGAGACAAAATGACTGAATTCGCATCTTTATTAAAGCATTCGCTTCAAGCTGAATGCTTTTTGTCTTGAAGACAGGAAATATAAACTGGTAGAAAAGTTATATGTGATGAATATTAATTAAGTGAAATACTTTACCTGTTTATGTATTTATAGTACCGTATAGAATATTACATAAATTTTTAAAGGAAGGGTGGCTGCCGCATGGCTAATGTATTAATGATCGGTTTCCCCGGTGAAGGGCATATTAATCCATCTATCGGTGTGATGAAGGAGCTGAAATCCCGGGGAGAAAACATTACGTACTACGCAGTGAAGGAATATAAAGAAAAAATCACAGCTCTTGATATAGAGTTTCGTGAGTATCATGATTTCAGGGGAGATTACTACGGGAAAAACGCAACCGGCGATGAAGAAAGAGATTTCACAGAAATGCTCTGCGCTTTTTTGAAAGCCTGTAAGGATATCGCGACTCATATTTATGAGGAAGTCAAACATGAATCGTATGATTACGTCATATATGATCACCATCTTCTCGCGGGTAAAGTCATTGCCAACATGCTGAAGCTGCCAAGATTTTCATTGTGTACAACCTTTGCGATGAATGAGGAATTTGCGAAGGAAATGATGGGAGCGTACATGAAAGGATCACTTGAAGATTCGCCTCATTATGAATCATACCAGCAGCTTGCAGAAACGTTAAATGCTGATTTTCAAGCAGAGATCAAGAAGCCATTTGATGTTTTTTTAGCTGATGGTGACTTGACAATCGTCTTTACATCAAGGGGATTTCAGCCACTGGCTGAGCAATTTGGCGAGCGATATGTATTTGTCGGTCCTTCCATTACAGAAAGAGCCGGAAACAATGATTTCCCATTTGATCAGATTGACAATGAAAACGTGCTGTTTATTTCAATGGGAACCATTTTTAATAATCAAAAGCAGTTTTTTAATCAATGCCTTGAAGTGTGTAAGGACTTTGACGGTAAAGTTGTGCTCTCCATCGGCAAGCATATTAAAACAAGTGAGTTAAACGACATTCCGGAGAATTTCATTGTACGCCCGTATGTCCCTCAGCTTGAGATATTGAAAAGAGCCAGCTTATTTGTGACCCATGGCGGAATGAACAGTACAAGTGAAGGTTTGTATTTTGAAACCCCGCTCGTTGTCATTCCGATGGGAGGCGACCAATTTGTTGTCGCAGATCAGGTGGAAAAAGTCGGTGCAGGAAAAGTGTTAAAAAAAGAAGAATTATCTGAAAGCCTTCTGAAAGAGACGATACAAGAAGTAATGAATAATCGTTCGTATGCTGAAAAGGCAAAAGAAATTGGACAATCACTGAAAGCGGCAGGCGGCTCTAAAAAAGCGGCCGATAGCATTCTTGAAGCTGTAAAACAAAAAACTCAATCAGCAAATGCATAGTGTAAAAGCCTGTTCTTATCGAAAGAACAGGCTTTTTGCCATTTCATAAGAATGCAGAGGAAGGGATTTGACACGCCGATAGAGAATTGATTAGAAAAATAGACAAGAAAGGAGGAGAAACTGCTTCGTTCATCAATAGAAAACCATCATTTTTACCCTCGCTTAAATAGTTCCTTAGACTTTCGAAAAACATATCCTCCTTATGTAAAATGTGAGGTGTTTATTTAAAGGTTAAAAGGTCGAATGATGCTGAAAATGCTGCCAAATGTTTGAAAAGGGTTTAACTTGCTGAAAAATTGACGATAAAACAGTTGTGTGCCATTTTTGGAAACAAAATACTAGCTGTTTTTGCAAAAAAAACAGTTTAGGAGGTTGAATGAATGAAAAAGAAGATTGTAGCCGGTTTGGCTGTTTCTGCAGTTGTTGGGTCGTCGATGGCCGCAGCACCCGCGGAAGCAAAAACGATAAAAGTAAAAAGCGGTGACTCTCTTTGGAAACTTTCCCGCCAGTATGATACGACAATATCAGCTCTGAAATCCGAAAACAAATTGAAATCAACAGTGCTTTATGTCGGACAAAGCCTTAAGGTTCCTGAAAGCAGCAAAAAAAGCACGACATCCCCATCTAACTCAAGCAAAACATCAACATACACAGTTGCATATGGTGATTCCCTATGGATGATTGCTAAAAATCATAAAATGAGTGTTTCTGAGCTTAAAAGCTTAAACAGCCTGAGCAGTGACCTGATTCGTCCGGGGCAAAAGCTTAAGATCAAAGGGACAAGCAGTTCAAGCGGATCAAATGGATCAAAGAAAAACAGCGGTTCCAATTCTTCAGGTTCTTCAAAAAGTACATATACGGTTAAGCTTGGTGACTCACTGTGGAAAATCGCAAACAGCTTAAATATGACTGTAGCTGAATTAAAAACCTTAAATGGCTTAACATCAGATACACTTTATCCTAAACAAGTGCTCAAAATAAAAGGAAGCAGTTCACCTAAGAACGGAAACAGCGGTTCCAAAAAGCCGTCAAACTCCAATCCCTCAAAAACAACGACGTACAAGGTAAAAGCAGGCGATTCGCTGTGGAAAATTGCAAATCGGCTCGGAGTCACTGTCCAAAGCATCCGTGATAAAAACAATTTATCATCGGATGTGCTGCAAATCGGGCAGGTTCTGACTATTTCGGGAGCATCAAAATCTAATCCTTCAAATCCGACAAAGCCAACAAAGCCAAAAGATAACTCAGGGTCAAACATTCAAATAGGTTCGAAGATTGACAGAATGATAACGGAAGCGAAAAAATATGTCGGAGTGCCTTACCGATGGGGCGGAAACACGCCTGCCGGTTTTGATTGCAGCGGCTTCATTTATTACCTCATTAATAATGTATCATCTATATCAAGATTGAGTACGGCAGGATATTGGAATGTCATGCAGAAAGTCAGCCAGCCGTCAGTAGGAGACTTTGTCTTCTTTACCACATATAAATCCGGCCCGTCTCACATGGGGATTTATCTAGGCGGCGGTGATTTTATTCATGCAAGCTCATCGGGCGTCGACATTTCCAATCTCAGCAATTCGTATTGGAAACAGCGGTACTTGGGCGCAAGAAGTTATTTTTAAAAATGAGTATGACAAAAAGCCTTTTATAGGCTTTTTTGTTTATACCAGACCATGATTGACCACACTGTTAGAAAAAACAAGGGGGAGACAGTATGTACCGTCTCTTGCTGTTGATGATGCTGACGGCACTGGGAGTTGCCGGATGCGGACAAAAAAAACCTCCAGACCCTCCTAACCGGGTGCCGGAAAAAAAAGTGGTTGAAACGTCAGCGTTTGGTCATCATGTCCAGCTGGTCAATCGTGAAGGGAAAGCAGTCGGTTTTATAGAGATCAAAGAATCAGATGATGAAGGCCTCGATATTCATATTTCCGCAAACAGCCTGCGTCCAGGTGCTTCTCTCGGTTTTCATATTTATGAGAAAGGTTCTTGTGTCAGGCCAGATTTTGAATCAGCGGGCGGTCCCTTTAATCCACTGAACAAAGAACACGGCTTCAACAATCCGATGGGGCATCATGCCGGAGATCTGCCGAACCTTGAAGTCGGTGCTGATGGAAAGGTAGATGTCATTATGAATGCGCCTGACACTTCACTGAAAAAAGGAAGTAAACTAAATATTCTCGACGAGGACGGAAGTGCATTTATTATTCATGAACAAGCCGACGATTATCTGACAAACCCAAGCGGCAATTCCGGTGCGCGTATTGTCTGCGGAGCCCTTTTGGGAAATAACGAGAAGCAGTAATATCATCCAAGCCCTTTTGTATTGAGCATACAGGGGCTTTTTTAGTATACTCGTTAATGGAATATGAATAGGAAAGGGAATCTGTCTATGACAACTCAACTACAGCACTTAACATTGCCGGAAGATATACAACAAAAGCTTTTATCATATAAAGAGCAGCCTATTTCCCCAGAGTTTCAATCGCTTATAGGAACATCAGGCTATGAGGCGGAGGATGAAGCCATTTTATTTGACGCTATTATTGCATTAGCCATGGGAAAAAATGTCCTGCTGAAAGGGCCTACAGGTTCAGGAAAAACAAAGCTGGCAGAAACATTGTCCAGCTATTTTCATAAACCGATGCACAGCGTCAACTGTTCAGTCGACTTGGACGCTGAGGCATTGGTCGGTTATAAAACGATTGAAAATCAATCTGGCCAGGCGACAATCGAGTTTGTTTCAGGACCTGTTACAAAGGCAATGAAGGAAGGCCATTTTCTTTATATAGATGAAATCAATATGGCGAAGCCGGAAACACTGCCTATTTTAAACGGTGTATTAGATTACAGAAAAATGATGACAAATCCGTTTACAGGCGAGGTCATACGGGCTAAAAGCGGTTTCGGAGTCATTGCAGCCATCAATGAAGGCTATGTCGGAACTGTTCCTCTGAATGAAGCGTTGAAAAACCGTTTTGTCATCATTGATGTGCCTTATATTAAAGGCGAGCTGCTGAAACAAGTGCTCATGTCTCAGTCAGCCTTGAAAGACGAGAAATTGATTGACAGATTTATCACGCTTTCCTCTGACTTGATCGTTCAGGCCAATAACGGACAGGTGTCTGAAGAAGCGGCATCCATCAGAGCTTTAATCGATACATGTGATTTAGCTGCTTATATTCCGCCGCGTCGTGCCATTGAGCGGGGAATTGTAGAAAAGCTTGATGATGATCGGGAAAAAGCGGCCGTCCGAAATATTGCAGAAACTCTGTTTGAATGAGGGGGCTGCGATGAAATTTATCAAATTTAACGACAGCACGATTGATTCATTTTTATTTATGATGCTGACTGATTTGGCCAAAACACTCACCAAGAGTGAAGCGGTAGAAGTGGAGTATGGCGTTCAGTCCTATTACAATCCATTTGAAAAGAAAATCTATATGAGCCACTTTTGGAAAGACAGGGCAGCTGAGGACATGGAAGCGGGTCTGAAAAGCGACGTCTACCTGCGTTCAGTCGGAACAAGATATAGCTCGCTGCATGAGTATTCGAACTTTTTGAATGATATCCATCGCCATCTTACGTTTAAAAGTTTTGCCAAGCAGCTCTTTATGCTGCTTGAAGACATTAGAATCGAAGAATGCATCAAACGTGAGCGCCCGGGTACGAAACAAGTATTTGCGAAGCGAAAAGACATGTACAGAAAACATTTCTCAACTCAGCTGACCTTAAATTTGGAACGAAGCATTTTTACCGATGCGCTCTTTTGCGCGATCTATGTCAAACTCACAGCGGAATCGCCGCTTGAGACCCTTCCGTCCATGCGTGAAGATATCGATCTGATGCGCCCGTTTATTGAGCAGCAGCTCTTGCGTGTGTATGAAGCAGATTCGACACGGCAGGTTCTGAAAATTGTTGAGGACCTCATGGATGGGCTTGAAGAGGTGCTCGATAAAGACATGTTGAACACCTACTTCTTTTTGCCTGAGCTTGACTACGCAAAAGCTGCAGAACAGCCGTTATTTGAAGAAGAGAAAAAAGCGCCGAAGCTGAGTGATGACATCACGCTTCCAAAACAATCAGACGGTGATGAGGATATCCATGAAGAAGAAATGCCGACATGGCACCGGGAAACAGAAGCACCGTCTAAAAGCTTCCTTCAATTTGATATTGAACACGGCGCAAAATCAGATTTAGGAAAAGATGCTTCAAGGGAAGGCGACGATGGAGATCAGGCCCTTGGCTCTGTTCAAGGATCAGCCAGACAAACGAAACGGAAAGACTATTCCAAGCTGGAAGCGCTGGAGTCCCAAAAAGACCAGCCGAACGGAGCGGGTATGGCTGACGGCAAAGAAAATAAATATGCATTTCCAATTTATAAAGAACCGCAGCCGGCAACCAGTGAAGAAGAGCTTTCTTATAAACAGCAGGCAAAAACGATTGAATCGTATCAAAAGCGTTTGAAACAAATGATTCAAAAAACGCTGGAGCATAAAAAAACATTGCCGAGAACAGACCTTCATGCCGGGAGACTGAACAATAAGCTTCTTCGTTACTTCACTGAGCGAAATCCGCGCCTGTTCTACAAAAAGCAAGAACCGTCTTCAGAAATCGACGCAGTTTTTACATTGCTGGTCGATTGTTCAGCCAGCATGTTCGACAAAATGGACGAAACAAAACGAGGGATCGTGCTGTTTCACGAAGCGTTGAAATCGGTAGCGGTTCCGCATCAGATTGTCGGTTTCTGGGAGGACACAAATGATGCGACCGAAACAAGCCAGCCAAACTATTTCAATACGGTTATTCCCTTCCAATCATCATTAAGACAAGAATCTGGACCGGCGATTATGCAGCTTGAGCCAGAGGAAGATAACCGTGACGGGTACGCAATTAGGCAGATGACGAAAAAAATGCTACACCGCAGCGAGGCGCAAAAGTTCTTAATTGTTTTCTCAGATGGAGAGCCGGCCGCATTTGGCTACGAACAAAATGGGATCGTCGATACAAGTGAGGCGGTTATCGAAGCCCGAAAAAGAGGAATAGAAGTGATAAATGTTTTTCTCTCCAACTCAGAAATAGAAGAATCGCAAATGAAGACGATCCAGGATATGTACGGAAAATTCAGTATATTTGTCCCGGATGTTGATCAGCTACCGGATGTTTTGTATCCGCTGCTGAAAAAACTGCTTCATAAAAGCATAGGATAGCCCTTAATCCTATGCTTTTTGGCGTTTGTTTTTTCGAATGATTAAATTTTTTGTTTTTTATAAAGGTTTTTTACTATTTTGTGAACAATCAAGGTAGAATCAAATTGCAAACAGTGGTAAAATATCGTTGGAAGCGTTTTTATTACATAATTTTGGACACAGCGTTCGAAAGTTATTTCAAGATAGTGAATCAATCACTTGATTATTTAAGTTGGGGGTAATATTCAAATGTTTCAAAATAGTATGAAACAACGAATGAATTGGGAAGATTTTTACGGTCCGAACCTCGGCTATGCGCTGGAGCTTTACGATCAGTATACCCAGGATCCGAACAGCATTGACCCGGATTTGAAGGAAATGTTCGACGAGCTCGGTGCTCCGCCAAGCGATATAAAAGAGGCCTCGGGAACAAAAGAAAAGGGACGTGTTACAGCCGATCTGATTCAAAAGATCGCATCCGCAGTCAGACTTGCAGAAGATATCCGAACCTATGGCCATTTGAACGCTTCCGTCAATCCGCTCAGAAAGGATGAGAAAAAGAGCGAACTTTTTCCATTATCCGATTACGGGCTAACAGAAGAGGAAATAAAAGCAATACCTGCGTCAGTCATCTGCAAAGACGCTCCTAAAAACATTACGAACGGTTTAGAAGCCATTCAGTATTTACGAAATACGTATAAAAGAACCATCTCTTTTGAATTTGACCATGTGCATGACTTCAAAGAGCGCGAGTGGCTGACAAGAAAGATTGAATCTGGCGAGCTGTTCCAGAAGAACTCAGCTGAAAAGCTGTCAGCTGTGCTGGAAAGATTGACAGAAGTAGAGGGCTTTGAGCAGTTTTTACACCGCACATTCGTCGGGCAGAAGCGCTTTTCCATTGAGGGTCTGGACGCTCTTGTTCCAGTTCTTGATGACATTATTGCACAATCTGTCAAATCAGGCACGACAAGTGTCAACATCGGGATGGCGCACAGGGGACGCCTGAATGTCTTGGCACATGTGCTCGGCAAACCGTATGAAATCATCTTCTCTGAATTCCAGCATGCGCCGAATAAAGATCTTGTTCCGTCTGAGGGATCAATTGGAATCAGCTACGGATGGACAGGGGATGTCAAATACCATTTGGGGGCGAATCGGGAGCTTCAAGACGCTGAAACAAAATCAGCGCGCATTACGTTAGCGAACAACCCGAGCCACTTGGAATTTATCAATCCGATTGTTGAAGGCAGCACAAGAGCGGCACAGGAAACGCGAACACAAAGCGGATACCCGGTACAAGATGAAACAAAATCGCTGGCCATTTTAATCCATGGAGACGCTGCATTCCCTGGGGAAGGAATTGTAGCTGAAACATTGAATTTAAGCTCTTTAAAAGGGTATCAAGTAGGCGGTGCGATTCATATTATCGCCAATAACATGATCGGATTCACAACAGAAAGCGCTGAATCCAGATCGACAAAATATGCCAGTGACCTGGCCAAGGGTTATGAAATTCCGATTGTTCACGTGAATGCGGACGATCCTGAAGCTTGTCTTTCAGCTGTTAAGTTTGCGGTCGAATACCGAAAAACATTCAACAAAGATTTTCTGATTGATTTGATCGGGTACAGACGCTATGGACACAACGAAATGGATGAACCGTCAACCACTCAGCCAATGCTGTATGATGCTGTCAGAAAGCATCTGACCGTCAAACAAATTTTCGCTGAAAAGCTGGTAAAAGAAGGCGTGCTTACCGAGGAAGTTGTTCAAAACATCGAAAAATCGGTAACGAAGCGCATTGAGGATGCATATCAGAAAGTTCCGTCTAAAAAGGAACACACTGCCTGTGAAATTGAACTTCCAGAGCCTGTATCAAACGGTTTCCCAGATGTGGACACTTCGATTGATTTTGATGTGCTCCGCAAGCTGAATGGCGAATTGATCAACTGGCCGGAGTCATTTAATGTTTTCGGCAAGCTAAAGCGCATTTTAGAAAGACGCGCCAAGGCGTTCGATGATGACAGAAAAGTGGAATGGTCTTTGGCAGAATCACTCGCGTTTGCTTCAATTTTGAAAGACGGAACACCGATTCGTTTAACAGGACAAGATTCCGAGCGCGGAACGTTCGCCCAAAGAAACCTTGTGCTTCATGACAGTGAGACGGGCAAAGAATTTGTGCCGCTTCATCACTTATCTGACTGCAGCACATCATTTGCTGTTCATAACAGCCCGCTGTCTGAAGGATCGGTTCTCGGTTTTGAATACGGCTATAACGTGCATTCACCGGAAACGCTTGTTTTGTGGGAAGCACAGTACGGAGATTTTGCCAACGCTGCTCAAGTGTATTTTGACCAATTTATTTCTGCCGGACGCGCGAAATGGGGCCAAAAATCCGGATTAGTCATGCTGCTCCCGCACGGTTACGAGGGACAGGGGCCTGAGCACTCAAGCGGAAGAATCGAGCGATTCCTGCAGCTTGCAGCGGAAAACAACTGGACGGTTGCCAACCTGACAAGCGCGGCACAGTATTTCCATATTTTAAGAAGGCAGGCTAAAATGCTGCTTCGTGAAGAAATCAGACCGCTTGTCATTATGACGCCGAAGAGCCTTCTTCGCAACCCAAATACGGTGTCGGAAGTGCAGGAGCTCAGCGAAAGCCGCTTCCAGCCTGTTTATGAACAGTCGGGACTTTCTCATGACTATGAAAAAGTAACCAGACTTGTATTATCCAGCGGTAAAGTGTCTATAGACATTAGCGATCATTTTAATAAGTTAGAAGACGGTAAAGAGTGGCTTCACATTGCGAGAATCGAACAGCTGTATCCATTCCCGGCAAAAGGAGTCAAAGAATTATTTGCAAAACTTCCGAACCTGAAAGAAATCGTTTGGGTGCAGGAAGAGCCGCAGAACATGGGGGCTTGGGGTTATATCAGCCCGTATTTGACAGAGATTGCACCAGAGGGAGTAAGCGTTCAATATATTGGACGCAGAAGACGATCCAGCCCTGCAGAGGGAGATCCGACAGTTCATAAAAAAGAACAGGAACGTATTGTATCTGATAGCTTGACTCGCAAAAACTAAGGGGGAAATGAAAAAATGGCGGAAATTAAGGTACCTGAATTAGCAGAATCAATCTCAGAAGGAACAATAGCCCAATGGTTAAAGCAGCCTGGTGACTATGTAGAACAGGGTGAATATCTGCTTGAACTAGAAACGGATAAAGTGAATGTTGAATTGACAGCAGAAGAATCGGGTGTACTTCAAGAGGTATTGAAAGATTCGGGTGATACCGTCCAGGTCGGAGAAATTATCGGTACGATTTCAGAAGGCGCGGGTGAAAGTTCTGCCCCTGCTCCTACAGAGAAAGCAGAAAGCAAGGAAAGCATAAAAGAAGAGAAACAGGCTGAACCAGCTGCACAAGAGGTGAGCGAGGAAGCACAATCTGAAGCAAAATCAAGAACGATTGCTTCTCCGTCGGCCCGTAAGCTGGCGAGAGAAAAAGGAATTGACCTGTCTCAAGTTCCAACTGGAGATCCGCTTGGAAGAGTGCGCAAGCAGGATGTCGAAGCGTACGAAAAACCGGCATCAAAACCGGCTCCTCAGCAAAAGCAGCAGCCTCAGGCTCAAAAAGCACAGCAAAGCTTTGACAAACCTGTTGAAGTGCAAAAAATGTCACGCCGCAGACAAACGATTGCAAAACGCCTTGTAGAGGTACAGCAAACATCAGCGATGCTGACCACATTTAATGAAGTGGACATGACGGCTGTCATGAATCTCAGAAAACGCCGCAAAGATCAATTCTTTGAGCAAAATGAAGTGAAGCTCGGCTTTATGTCTTTCTTCACGAAAGCGGTCGTGGCTGCATTGAAAAAATATCCGCTGTTGAATGCAGAAATTCAAGGCGATGAGTTGATCGTTAAAAAATTCTACGATATCGGAATCGCTGTTGCTGCTGATGAAGGCCTTGTCGTTCCGGTTGTGCGGGATGCGGATCGCCTGACATTTGCAGGAATCGAAAAAGAGATCGGCGAGCTTGCGAAAAAAGCAAGAAACAATAAATTAACCCTTAGCGAGCTTCAGGGAGGCTCCTTCACGATTACAAACGGAGGGACTTTCGGTTCATTGATGTCAACTCCAATTTTAAACAGCCCGCAAGTCGGTATACTGGGCATGCATAAGATTCAGCTGCGTCCTGTAGCCATTGATGAAGAGCGTTTCGAAAACCGTCCGATGATGTATATCGCTTTATCTTATGATCACCGAATTGTAGACGGTAAAGAAGCGGTTGGTTTCCTCGTGACAATCAAAAATTTACTGGAAGATCCTGAACAGCTTTTATTAGAAGGATAATAAAAAAGGGTACATCACGATAAAGTGATGTACCTTTTTTGATGCATATTTAAAGTGATAGATTGCTGCTTTTGGATCCAGCTTGTTTCTTTTTCACTTTTTTTGACCAATATGTTGCAAGCATAGAACCTGAAAGGTTATGCCACACACTGAATATTGCGCTTGGTACGGCAGATAGCGGTGAGAAATGAGCCGTGGCAAGTGCAGCCCCAAGCCCGGAGTTTTGCATGCCGACTTCGATTGCAATCGCTTTTTGAGACGGGTAATCCATTTTTAAAAGCTTTGCACAAAGAAACCCAAGTAAATAACCGATACCGTTATGCAGGATAACAACTGAAAAAATGAGCAACCCCGATTGAAGCAGATTTTCCTGATTGCCGCTGACGACAGCTGAGACAATCGCAACGATGCCAATGACAGAAACAAGCGGAAGGGCATGTACGGCTTTTGCCACTTGTTTTCTGAAAAACATTTTGACAATCAGACCTGCAATGATCGGAAATAAAACCGCCTGTAAGATTGAGATAAACAAAGACCCCGGCGAGACAGGAAGCCATTCTTTGGCAAACAGCATAATCAACAACGGTGTTACAACAGGTGCCAATAAGGTAGAAATTGTTGTAACCGCAACAGAAAGGGCAGTATTTCCTTTTGCTAAGAATGTCATAACATTAGATGCAGTTCCCCCGGGACAGCAGCCGACAAGAATAACGCCAACTGCGATTTCAGCTGGAAGATGAAGCCCAAATGCGAGGCCGAAAGCAACGAGCGGCATGATCGTATATTGAGCTATTACTCCAATAATAACTTGCCAAGGCTTTCTGACCAGCTCTTTGAAATCATCGGCTTGCAGTGTAAGGCCCATCCCAAACATGATAATGCCAAGAAAAATCGTAATATAAGAACTGATCCACGTAAATAAAGATGGGAAAGAAAATCCCAGCACTGCAAAAACAATGACCCATATGCCAAAGGTTTGTCCTGCAAAATGACTTATTTTTCTAATGATGTCCATAAAAACACTCCTAACACACTTATCAAGAACTTCAGCAGAAATTCTTACAAATTTCATAACATTCTCTTATTATAAATAATTTTCTGAATAATTCAATATTAGTTTTTGGCAGATGTCTATAGATATATGATGTAAACTAATCAAAATGTTCTTGACTATATAGGAAGATATTCTTACAATGAACCTTTATAATGGTTAGATCAAATAGGAGTGATACGGTGAAGGAAGCAAATCAATGGTCTTCGAAGCTCGGCTTTATTTTAGCCGCGGCAGGATCAGCTATCGGGCTTGGTGCGATATGGAAATTCCCATATGTTGCCGGAACCAGCGGAGGAGGCGCATTTTTACTTATTTTTATTTTATTTACGGTTTTAATCGGACTGCCTTTATTGTTAGGTGAATTCATCATAGGCAGAAGAACACAGAAAGATGCCGTTCAGTCCTATAAAACACTTGCTCCAGGAACGAAGTGGCATTGGATCGGTTATTTAGGCATGGTGACATGCTTTATTCTTCTATCTTTCTACAGTGTCGTCGGCGGATGGATTTTAATTTATATTATAAAAGGCTTCACTGGCGGTTTATCGCAAACATCTGGTTTTGATACGATATTTGCAAGTACCATTTCAAATCCTTATTTGGCTGTAGGAGGCCAGCTGCTCTTTATGGTGGTAACAATTTTAGTTGTTGCAAAAGGGGTAAGCAGCGGAATTGAAAAAGCAAGCCAAGTATTAATGCCGGCGCTTTTTCTATTATTCATCATTTTAATGGTGCGTTCGGTTACACTTGATGGCGCGATGGAAGGAATCAAATTTTTCCTGATGCCTGATTTAACTGCAATTAATGCCAATACCATTTTATATGCAATGGGACAATCCTTTTTCTTATTAAGTGTCGGTGTATCTGTCATGGTAACGTATAGCGCTTATTTAGAGAAACAGGAAAATCTGGTACAGTCCGCTGTATCTGTAACTGTTATGAACATGCTTGTTGCTGTAATGGCCGGAATTGCGATTTTTCCAGCTGTCTTTTCATTCGGCCTCAAACCAGACCAAGGCCCGGTTCTGTTATTTAACGTGCTGCCGACTGTGTTTAATCAAATGCCGTTCGGAATTATCTTTTTATTAGCATTTTTACTTCTATTTTTATTTGCTGCATTGACATCTGCTTTTTCAATGCTGGAAATTTTGGTCGCAGTACTTTCGAAAGGCGATGTCAATAAGAGAAAACGATTCGCTTGGTTAGGCGGAATTGCTATTTTTATTGTCGGTGTGCCGTCTGCATTATCATACGGTGTCTTAAGTGACGTCACTATATTTCATCTGTCTATTTTTGATGCGGCCGACTATCTTGTGAGCAATATTTTAATGCCGTTAGGTGCGTTACTGATTTCGATTTTTGTTCCGCTAAAAATACCGAAACAGGATTTGTTTGACGAGCTGAAAAGCGGTTCCAATCTCAAACGAAAGTGGTTTGCGGTTTGGCTGCTGCTCATTAGATATCTATCTCCTGTTGCCATCATCATCGTGTTTTTGCATGTGGTAGGGATTTTTTAAAACACGAAGCCCCCGGGGAAAGGGGGCTTTTTTTAATAGAGCTTCCAAACGACTTCTTTTGCCTGCTCAAAACGTTTTTCTGCCTCGCGCCAATCCACGACATTCCACCAGTGGTCGACATAGCTGGCCCGGTCATTTTTATATTGCAAATAGTAGGCATGTTCCCATACGTCAAGCGGTAAAAGGGGGATTACATCCCATTGGCTGAAGAGCTGGTGTTTTTCTGCCGTTAAAATCTCCAGCCGTCCTGATCGAGGTGCCCAGACCAGAATGGCCCAGCCGACGCCTTCCACTTTTTTAGCGGCTTGGGTAAAATGTTCTTTAAAAGCGGAATAGCTTCCAAATGAAAGGTCTATCATTTGGAACAATGCCCCTGTAGGACGCCGTTTTCCGTTTGGATGCATAGAAAACCAAAAAATACTATGCAAATAATGGCCTGCTCCATGGAACGCAAGCTCTCTTTCCCAATGAGTGATTAAGTCATAATTCTTTGTTGCTCTCGCTTTTTTAAGCTCTGATTCTGCTTTGTTCAGGCCATCGACATAGCTTTGATGATGTTTTGTATGATGAAGGACCATAATATCGCGTGAAATATAAGGTTCTAAGGCGGAGTATTTGTAAGGAAGCTTTGGCAGCACGTGTTTCCCTATAGGAACATAAGCGCGTCTTTCACTTGTATCATCTGATTCTGTAATATCCCGATAAAGGGCAGCGGCCTGTTTATACCAATCTTCTTCTGTTGTTTGGTCATCTTCCAGAGCCTCAATCATCTTGTCGATTTGATCTTCAAACTGGTCAAGCTGACCTCGCTTTTGAATCTGATCTTTCAGGGCTTCACACCAATTGAACATCTCCGTTTGATAAGATTCACGTTTCATTTGCTGTCTCCTTTTCAATAGAATCTAAATACTTCCCGACAGCCAGCAAAGAGAATACATATGGATAACTGTGATAGCGAATATAAAATTGCTTCGGCAATCCGATCCCTGCTGGATACGCGAGGCTATCGGCGCTATGCGAACTGCTGTCGGTAAGGTATTGCATGCCTTTCACAACTGACGGGTGTTCGGAATTTTCATATGTGAGCAAAGCGTCTAAAGCCCAGGCCGTTTGTACAATGGTTCCTCTATGAAGCGGTACATATGTTTTGATTTCGGCGCTTTTGCAGGATTCTCCCCAGCTTCCCTCATCATTTTGTATGGATTTGAGCCAACGCAGAGCCTTTTGTATACCGGGATGCTTTCGGTCAACCCCGCATGCATGCATACCAGTAAGAGCAGCCCAAGTGCCGTAAATGTAGCAAACACCCCATCTGCCGTACCATGACCCATTTTGTTCCTGATGTTCGAAAAGCCACTTCACTGCGCGTTGAATATGTTGATGTTTTTCTGTGAAGCCAACTTTCTCGCCTAAAAAGTGCAGTACACGTCCGGTGAGGTCGGCGGTTGAAGGGTCAACTGCAGCGTCCTCGGCGGATTCAAGCGGCAGAAGGCGGATCAGTGGATGGTTCACATTTTTTTCGAAAGCAGAAAATCCGCCGTCATTGTTTTGCATCGATAAAAGCCAAGATACCCCTCGCTCCCATGCTGCAGGAGAATGATTGCGGGGAATTGCCTTTAAAACGGCTGCTGTGTCGTCACAGTCAGGGTTATTTGTATTAATGTTTGAAAACCCCCAGCCGCCAGAAACTGAATTAGGATTTTTGACAGACCAATCTGCTATTTTGGTATGCTGGCGTTCTAGCAAAAAGTCGGCTGCTTTTGTAACAGAGCCATCCGTTTCGGTCACACCATTTTTTTGAAGGGCATAGCTGATTAGAGCTGTATCCCAAACAGTTGAAGTAGAGTTTTCCAGATAAGGAATCCCGTTGCATTTAGTCACCAGTGATTTAATGCCGGTAATCGCCCTCCTGATAACAGGAGAGTAGCGTGACACACCAAGTGACAGAAGGCTGTAAACCATAAATATGGTTGCGCTCGCATAGCTGTATAATGTTCCGTCTTTTTCAATCCGGTCCAGCATATACGTTTTAGCTGTCTGTAGGCCCAGCTGCTGAAAAGCAAATGGTGCATGAAAAACGCGTTTCCAATGTGACAAAATAGACGTGAGATCTCTTTCTTCGAAAGCATCAGACCGAAGCCAAGTGAAAGGATTTTTTGTCATATGCGGATCGAGATGGTGAAGAGATGAAATATTGCGGTTAATAAGGACAAATCGCTGATTGAGTGTTACAGCCATAGGAGCAAAATGAATACGGGCATATGAGCTGAACTGATAGAAATGAATCGGCAATGTTGGGGGGAGCGCCATGAGTGATAATGGTAAATACAAAGCAGGCCAAGGATAAAGCCCGTTCGCGGCAAGCATCCATTTTGTCATAAAATGAACATGTCTCAAACCGCCATGTGAGATGATAAATTGTTCAGCTTTCTTCATGTGCGGCTCAGATCTGTGAAAACATCCTGAAGCCAGCATCCCGACATATCCTTGGACGGTAGCCGTTAGATTTCCGCGCGTTTCATCGGGATAGTTGATAAATGTTCCGTCGGGCTGCTGTTTTGTATGAATGCCGGCCGCAAGGGATGATATCAGTTCTTTTTCATTTTCGCCTTCATCTAGTGAGGTAAGGAGCAAAATAAAAAAGGAATTTGTCATGATTGGTCCTTCAAAGCAAAATGTCCATGAACCATCAGCATTTTGCCTGTCTCTTAACTCCGTAATGGTTTTCTTTTGAAAACGCCTCACTTTCTCCTGAAGTGTGCCCATCACGTTCAACTCCTTCAGAAGCATATATATTCAGCGTCTTTTACTGCCATTACAGAAAGAAAAAAACTGCTGGCAGGCAGCAGTTTTTTAAACATACATGTTAGTCTTCAAGGTTTATCCATACACTTTTGACTTCTGTGTAATTATCCAAGGCATATGATCCCATTTCTCGTCCGAGTCCTGACTGTTTATAACCGCCAAATGGAGACGCCGCGTCAAACACATTATAGCAGTTCACCCAAACGGTTCCGGCTTGAAGTCGGTCCGCGATATAGTGTGCCTGCTTGACGTTCTCTGTCCATAGTCCGGCCGCAAGCCCATATTCTGAATGGTTTGCCCGTTCAATAACTTCATCGACTGTTTCGTACGGAATTGCAGTCAGCACGGGTCCGAAAATTTCTTCTTTTGCAATGGTCATTTCGTCTTCAACATTCGCAAACACAGTCGGTGCGACAAAATATCCTGCTTCAAAAGGACAGCTTCCGCCGGTCACTGCTTTTGCTCCTTCATCTTTTCCTTTTTGAATATAAGAAAGAACGCGCTCATGCTGTTCCTTGCTTACGAGAGGCCCGATTTGAGTATCTTTATGAAGTCCCGCTCCTTGGCGGAGTGACTCAGCATAGGACGCCATTTCATCAACAACTTCATCATATTGGTCTTTATGAATGAAGACACGTGAGCCCGCACAGCAGACTTGGCCCTGGTTAAACATCACACCGTTTAAAGCGCCCGGGATGGCTTTTTTCAAATTCGCATCCGGCAGAAGAATATTAGGCGATTTTCCGCCCAGCTCCAATGTAACACGCTTAATGCTTTTCGCTGCGGTGGACATGATTTTCTTTCCGATTTCAGTGGAACCGGTAAAGGCAATTTTATCAACCGCTTCGTGGTTCGTCAGCGCTTCTCCCGCATCTTCACCGAATCCTGGAATGATGTTGATTACACCGGCAGGGAAACCGGCTTGGTCAATTAATTCTGCCAAATAAAGAGCTGAAAGCGGTGTTTGTTCAGCCGGTTTGAGGACGATTGTACAGCCTGTTGCAAGTGCCGCGCCCATTTTCCACATCGCCATCAGGAGCGGGAAATTCCATGGAATGATCTGGCCGACGACACCGACAGGCTCATGACGCGTATAATTAAAATAAGCGCCGGAAACCGGAATCGTCTGTCCTGTTATTTTTGTACACCAGCCGGCGTAATAGCGCATATGCTCAATAGCCAGCGGAATATCTCCATTAGTCGTTTCATTGATCGGTTTCCCATTATCAAGTGTTTCAAGCTGAGCAAGCTCAGTTTTATGCTCTTCCATTAAGTCCGCCAGCTTATACATCAGTCTGCTTCTCGAAGCTGGAGACATTGTTCTCCATTCACCTTGGTCAAAGGCTTTCCGGGCAGCTTTAACCGCTTTGTCCACATCCGCAGCCTGGGCTTCATACAGCGTCATCAAGGTTGCGCCGGTCGCCGGGTTTGGAGTGTCAAAGGTTGCCCCTGAGGCACTCGGAACAAACTTTCCGTCAATATAAAGCTTCTTCGTTCCCTGTAAAAATGTCTCCAGCCTTTTCGTCACTTGCATCGTTAAAGAACTCATCCGTAACAAACCTCCAGTCATTTTTTATGGTCTGTTCTGAGATTCTTGGTGATAGCACATTGATTCCTGGATTGAATAGCAGAAATAAGCTGTGATAGTTGCTTCAAACGTAAGCGTATACAAACATTCTATAATAGAAATCAAGGCAAAATCAATGAATAACCGATATTGCAATTTACAAAAGAAAAAAGCTACAATAAGCTTATAGATAAGAAAAGGAGATTTCATCATGATTCATAAAAATTGGCTTGAAAAAGAAACAATTAAAAAAGTAAAGTGTGTGCAGACAAACGCAAAAAAATATATCGTAAACCGCGTTTTAACGCCGGGAAAAGAATATGAAGTAAAAAATGAAACAGAGGAGTTTCTCTTTGTGGTCGACAATACGAATAAAGTCGGCGGCTATTATAAAGAATACTTCGAAGAGATGTAATGCTTCCTTGAAGCATCAGACAGATTTTGTTAAAACATCGATACATAATCCGCAGCTCAGCTGCGGTTTTTTTGTGGTTAAAACAGGAAATATAAAACAAAATTAAAAAAATCATTAAAAACCACTTTTTTATAAAAACATTGCTGAATATTGAAACTTTTTTCTCTATATGTGCGTATTACTTGATGACAACAGCTTAAAAGCCAAAAAACAAATCAAAAATTTGAAAAATGTAATCTGTTCGTAATGGTTTAAATGTCTTCTATGTCGTATTCTTATATAGGGATAAAGGACTTATTTTTATGTAGTGAATGATAAAACAAATAGATAAATGCAGAAAGAGGGGTTCTTCATTGGGTATTTTTTCTGTTAGCAGATCAACGGACGCAAAGAAGCTTGAGGCTTTGCTCGTTGAAGGGGAAAGAATAGAATCGATTTATAAGCTCCGAGTGGACCAAATTTGCTTTACAAATAAGCGGATCATTTTCTTTGACAATAAAATGTTTTCTAAAAAGAAGGTTCGTGTATTTCTTCCATATAAAACAATTGAAAGCTTTGCCATCCAAGAAGCGGGAATGTTTGATCCGGACACTGGGCTTTTATTGATGACAAGAAGCAAAACGTTCGAATTAGAATTTGCGAAAGACACCGATTTAAGCGAGGTTCAGGCGGTGCTGACAAAGCATTTGTGCAGCTGAATATTTGATGAGCCAGCCGTTCAAAAAATGGTTAGGCTTTTTTTTATATAAAAACAAGAACAGGGCATGTGCGCCCTGTTCTTATTACACCACACTGTTTTTCGCTGAGTTCGAATCAACAAGATCTGCATCTAATACATTTGAAATCGGTACGACAAGAGGAGTAAAGTCGCCATTTTCTTCTCCAAACCCTTGATTTATTTTAGCTGATAAAAAGTAATCGACCTGCTGATACGGACCGAGTGTTAAAGAGGAACCACGGTCCATCGTATTGATTTTAAATCCGCCGACATTCACGACGGAGGGAGAAAAGAACATCTCATCACTTCCTTTTGATTGAGGAGTTAACCGCTTCACTTTCAAAAGAGGCCGGAGAATCAATTTGGTCTCTGTCATCCACATGGCTTCTCGTGCCCATAAATCCGCTCGCATCTCCAAAATTCTGTCCGTAGCCTTGATTTTTTTTATCTGAATTTTGCCATTCTGCCAATAAATTTTGTCCTACGTTAACCGCTGAAGCATTTTCAAAGGAATTAATTTTCAGCATGAAAATATTAATATTGATATACGGAGTTGGTTGAACCACAGGCAAACCTCCTTTCTATAGTTGTATGCTGGCGGTTATAAAGTATGTTAAGACAGGGGGCTTCAAATGGATTTCGAAAAGATGAAGCAGTGGATGGAATTCGCACAGCAGATGTACGGCGGTGACTTTTGGAAACAGGTATTTGATGAAGACCAAAAAACCCCTTTTATGACAAATGGCCAATCTCCGTTTCCGTTTGCGCAGCAAGATCAGCGAGGGAAAGGAGATGCTTCATTTCCGAGCATGGATATTGTAGATACTGTTGCGGAAGTGCAGTTTTTAATTTATCTTCCAGGCTACCGTAAACAAGACGTTCACATATTATCGTACGGAGATTATTTAGTGGTGAAGGGGCAGCGCTTTTCCTATTTTAATGAACAGGACTTTCGCCAAAAAGAAGGGAAATACGGAAGTTTTGAAAAGAAAATTCCGCTTTCCGATCATCTTCATGGAAAGATGAATGCCATTTTTAAAGACGGAATCCTATACATCACTATTCAAAAAGACGAAGGTCAAGCGAAAACCATTGTTATTGATGATTGATTTTCATACTGAGTGCATCTGCCCCATCACGGTCATCAATTGATTCAATCGGAATGACCATGACAATAACATCTGCATTTTGTTCCCCAAAACCGTTATTTCTTTTGATAGCAGAGCACCTGTTCCTTAACTCCGCAGAACCAAAGGTAAGGGATGAGCCGGTGCCTATCGAGTTAGTCTTGAGATGAGAAATATTGATGTTAGTCGGAAGCATGAAAACCTCTCCTTTCTATGGGATATACCTCATTATATATGTAGACGAAAGAGGAGTATGCAAAGGGTCGTGATGTCATGAAAAAAATGTTCCGGTCGCTGATCAGGCATTGCTTGAAACCAGAACTTGACAAACTGCGTGAATGTGAAGAAAGACTCTCAGTGATTGAGAAACAAAAACAAAGCAGCAAACAGGAGTCTGAAGAAACCTATATACATATTGAAACGCTGAATGTCGAAAAAATTGACTATCATCTTGAATTCGGCGAGCTGACCATTGATGAACTGAGCGGCAGATTAAATATAGGCGCAACCTATTATATACCGCCAGAAGAGAAGGACAAAAAGTGCCAACGAAAATCCGAAGCACCATCGACGCCAGCGGTCACGATCCGTTCAAAAAGGCAGTAGCTCATCTTTCCATCGATGTTCCCATGTTTGACAGAAGGCAAAACGGGAAACAGGATAGAAAGGAGAGGATATACATGGCACTGACAAAAGAACAAACACAGCATCTCTATCATAAATTGCTCGATATGCAAAAAGAATTGTCTGGCGAGAAAAAGGAAACAGAATCAATGACGGAAGAAGTGGGGGAGCTTTCCAATGGGGTTGACAACCATATGGCAGACCACGGGACGCTCGTCACAGACCGGATGACAGACCAAACAGTGAGAGAGATTGACCGGGAGCTGTTAGAGGAGGTCAACCGTGCATTACAAAAGATGAAAGACGGAACTTACGGCGTGTGTGAAAAAACCGGCCAAGAGATTCCTTACGAAAGACTTGAAGCTGTTCCTTATGCAAGAATGACAGTTGAGGCCCAAGCTGATGTGGAGGATGATCTGGAGACAGATGCTCCTTCTTATGAAAGAGAGTTTCATGAACAGGTAAAAGATTTATCCAACAAAGAAACAATTGATCAAAAAAGCTCGCAGACGTATGAAATCTTGGATCGTGAACAAGATTCGAAGTAAAAATGGCAAGCAAGTACACCGATATTAGATGTACTTGCTTTTTTTTGAAAAAAAATCTCATATTCAAAATAAAGTGATTGACTTTGCGTAAAAAAGAAAGTAACATACTATTTGTAAGTAAATATAAAAAGTTTACCGGGAGGAATACAAATGTCTACAGTTTTATTTGTAAAATCAAGCGACCGTACAGCTGAAGAAGGCGTTTCAACTAAACTTTACGAAGCTTTCTTAGCTGCTTATAAAGAAAACAACCCTAATGATGAAGTGGTTGAATTAGATCTTCATAAGGAAAACCTTCCTTACCTTGGCAGAGATATGATTAACGGAACATTTAAAGCAGGTCAAGGAATGGAAATGACAGAAGATGAGAAAAAACAAGCAGCAATTGCTGACAAATATCTGAACCAGTTTGTAAAAGCTGACAAAGTTGTTTTCGCATTCCCGCTTTGGAACTTCACAGTGCCAGCAGTGCTTCATACTTATGTTGATTATCTGTCTCGCGCAGGCGTTACATTCAAATACACACAAGAAGGACCAGTCGGTTTAATGGGCGGCAAAAAAGTTGCGCTTCTTAACGCTCGCGGCGGTGTCTACTCAGAAGGACCAATGGCTGCACTTGAAATGTCATTAAACTTCATGAAAACAGTTCTTGGTTTCTGGGGTGTTCAAGACTTGCACACAGTTGTCATCGAAGGACATAATGCAGCACCTGATCAAGCGCAAGAAATCGTTGAAAAAGGTTTACAAGAAGCAAAAGATCTTGCTGCAAAATTCTAATAAAGCCAAGACTCCTATCGTTACAAATAGGAGTCTTTTTGTATATACACATTAATATAGAAGAAAATAATTATTCGCTTTTAGCGAAAAAGGCTGTTTTTTTATTGTAATATATTTTTTGTTTGTCGAATTGTCAGGTATTTTGGAGAAAAAACAGTTTTATTCACTGGAAAAAGTTTTTCTAAACAATTGTTCTGACCTCTTGATTAAAACCGCCTGATGGTGTACTATATTAAAGAAGCTACTTTGTGCGTATTGTTAATTAAGTTTTAACCTTTAAGCTGTAATAGGGAGTTTTATATCGAAGCCGGAATGTCATGCCTCCATTGCAGAGGACGACAGGAACGTTTCTGCAAACACCCACTTTGAGGAGTGGTGGTTTAAAACTTTCTTACTTGCATACGGCAAGACGTAGCGAAAGCCATTTCCTTTTCGGAAATGGCTTTTTATTTTATCTAAAAAGGTTTGGTATAGTGAATATTCCATTTTTGTGTGAAAGAAATGAAGGCCGCTTTTTTATGATATGATGGGAGAAATTCAAGGAAAAGCGAGGTTTACACGTTATGTTACATAGAGCCCAATCCCTTCTGGCTCATTATTTTGGTTATGAGAAGTTTCGGAACGGCCAAGATGAAGCGATCCGCTTGGTGACGGAAGCGAGGCAAAATACGGCCTGCATTATGCCGACGGGAGGCGGCAAATCGATTTGCTATCAAATTCCGGCATTAATGTTTGAAGGGACGACGATCGTCATTTCACCGTTGATTTCCTTGATGAAGGATCAAGTTGATGCGTTAGAAGAAGCGGGAATTAACGCCGCCTACATTAACAGCACACAATCCAATCAGGAAATATATGAGAGGCTGAACGGACTCAAAGAAGGGGCTTATAAGCTTTTTTACATTACACCAGAGCGACTAACGTCCACAGAGTTTATCCGGATTTTGCAGGGTATAGTTGTTCCTTTGGTCGCAATAGACGAGGCGCACTGTATTTCTCAATGGGGCCATGATTTTAGGCCAAGCTACAGGAATATTGAAATCTTGTTCCGTGAATTACACGACAAGCCTGTCATCATGGCGTTAACAGCAACAGCCACACCCGAGGTTCATGATGATATTTGCAAACAGCTGCATATTCAAAAAGAAAACACGGTATATACCGGATTTTCCAGAGATAATTTAACCTTTAAAGTAGTAAAAGGAGAAAATAAAGATCGGTTTATAGACGAATATGTGCAAAACAACAGGCATGAAGCAGGAATTGTCTATACAGCGACCAGAAAAGAAGCTGATCGGATATATGAGAGATTGAAACGAAATCAGGTCAGGGCAGGCCGGTATCATGGAGGTTTGGCTGATGATGTGAGAAAAGAGCAGCAGGAAAGGTTTCTTAATGATGAGCTTCAAGTGATGGTGGCAACCTCTGCTTTTGGAATGGGTATTGATAAATCAAATATCAGATTTGTTCTGCATGCACAAATTCCGAAAGATATGGAAAGCTATTATCAAGAGGCAGGACGAGCTGGACGGGACGGTCTTGCCAGTGAATGTGTTCTCCTGTTTTCACCGCAGGATATTATGGTGCAGCGCTTCTTAATTGAGCAATCAGAACATGAAGAGAAACAAAAGCAGGATTTAAAAAAGCTGAGACAAATGGTCGACTACTGTCATACGGAAGATTGTCTGCAGCGTTTTATCCTTATGTATTTCGGAGAAAAGGAGCCTGATGCGTGCGGACATTGCGGAAACTGTACCGATACAAGAGCGGCCCATGACGTGACGCGGGAGGCGCAAATGGTCTTATCTTGTATCATTCGCATGAAAGAACGGTTTGGCAAGACGATGGTTGCCCAGGTGCTTGCCGGCTCCAAAAATAAAAAAGTTCTTGAAAATGGCTTTTCCGACCTTTCAACATACGGGATATTAAAACACCAATCCGTTGGCGAAATCAGTGATTTTATCGAATTTCTTATTTCTGACGACTTCATCAGGATGTCAGACGGAACGTTTCCGACTCTTTTTGTCAGCAGTAAAGGAAGGAATGTGCTGAAAGGAGAATTATCAGTAGCGAGAAAAGAAGCGTTAAAAGCGGCAGCGATTACTGAAAATGACGAGCTATTTGAACGATTGCGCATGGTTCGGAAAGAAATTGCGGCTGAGCAGGGTGTTCCGCCATTTGTTGTTTTCTCTGACCAAACGTTAAAAGAAATGTCAGGAAAACAACCCGTAAATGATGATGAACTTTTGTCTATAAAAGGAGTCGGAGAACAAAAAAGAGCAAAATACGGCCGGCTTTTTTTACAAGAAATACAAGCTTATGCAAGGATGACAGACTAAAAAAACAGAAAAACAATCTTTTTTTTCTATAAAAAACACATTTTATTTTCTCTGTTTCGCCTCAAAATAAAAAGACCTGCGAAGCCTATTATATCAAGGGTTCAGCAAGTCTTTCCATCAGAGAGAAATCCTTCATGTAAAGGAACTGTAATCTAAATCATATCTTTTTGTTATTGATTTGACATTTACGTGTGTTACGATATCACCTGTTAGCCGCCAATAAAAAGCTAACAAGGGAGGATTTACTTATGAAGAAGACGATTATGTCCTTTGTGGCAGTTGCTGCACTTTCAACAACTGCATTCGGAGCTCACGCTTCTGCAAAAGAAATTACGGTGCAAAAGGGTGATACGCTCTGGGGAATCTCTCAGAAAAATGGAGTGAACCTAAAGGACTTAAAAGAATGGAACAAGTTAACTTCTGATAAAATCATTGCAGGAGAAAAACTGACCATTTCTTCAGAAGAAACAACCACGACTGGGCAATATACAATTAAAGCGGGAGATACGCTTTCTAAGATTGCTCAAAAATTCGGCACGACAGTCAACAACCTGAAAGTTTGGAATAACTTAAGCTCTGACATGATCTATGCTGGATCAACTCTTTCAGTAAAAGGTCAGGCAACAGCAGCAAACACAGTTGTTGAGAATGCGCAAACAAACGCACCTCAAGCTGCGCCAAAACAAGAGGCTGTGCAAAAAGAGCAACCTAAACAAGAAGCTGTACAACAGCAACCTAAACAAGAAACAAAAGCTGAGGCAGAAACTTCTGTTAACACAGAAGAGAAGGCTGTTCAATCAAATACAAATAATCAAGAAGCTTCAAAAGAACTAACAGTTACTGCTACTGCTTACACTGCTAACGACGGCGGCATTTCCGGCGTTACAGCTACAGGCATTGACTTAAATAAGAACCCGAACGCGAAAGTTATTGCGGTTGATCCTAATGTGATTCCGCTAGGTTCTAAAGTCTATGTTGAAGGCTACGGGGAAGCAACAGCAGCAGACACTGGCGGCGCTATTAAAGGAAATAAAATCGACGTATTTGTACCAAGTAAAAGTGATGCTTCTAATTGGGGCGTCAAAACTGTAAGTGTTAAAGTCTTAAACTAAAAATATAGATTGTGATAAAAGACATGAGCTTTTGGCTTGTGTCTTTTTTTGTTCTGCTTAGAGCTGTTTATATCATATGCTGATAAAAGAAAGTGGTCCCGTTTTTCTCTTTATGTGCGATTCAGGGGCTCTCGGGTAAATGATTGATTCCACATGACAGAGACATTCGGCATCATGACATTTATAGCTGGTTGTTACTATCTTTGATCAGCGAAATGTTGTATCTTTTTTGGCAGATAATAAGCAGTTGGATGTAGCAGATGCCATTTACGGAATCGGATTGATTTCAGACGGTTTTTTATTGTGTTATTAGGCTCTTGCAGTGGGGCATGGCAGCTTCGTGAGCGAAGTGGCACAACTTTGTCATACTGAAAATACAATATAATCAATATCAGAAATTCTGCTGATGTGCAATGGCCGACCATTTTAACAGGGATATCATTCAATCCTGTCTTTTATTGGGCTGTTAACCAAACAATCGTTCCGCGGGCATTAGGAGCGAGGATATGGATCAGTTTAATTCTGGTTGCGACGAGGTTCTCAAACGGGAATTTCAGGTTAAAAAAAGGATCCTGGCAGATGCCAAGATCCCTTTTTATTTAAACCAGCCTTTTTCCTTTGAACGGGTAATGGCTTCAATTCGATTTTTCACTTCAAGCTTTTCTAGAATCATTGAGATATAATTCCGCACCGTCCCGCTTTTGATGCTGAGTTCCTGAGCGATTTCTTTTGTGTTTTTACCGTCAGCCACAAGTTCAAGCACTTCTTTTTCTCTATCTGTAAGAGGGTTAGCTTCGCTGTATAAGTCCTCCATCAGCTCAGGTGCATAGATGCGTTTTCCGTTCATGACGCTACGGATGGCGTTGGCCAGCTCTTCACTCGGACTGTCTTTTAACAAATAGCCTTTAACGCCAGCTTTAATAGCTCTCTGAAAGTAACCGGGTCTGGCGAAGGTGGTTAAGATGATAATTTTGCAGCCTGTATCTTTTAGCTCCTCAGCAGCTTCAAGCCCTGTTTTTCCGGGCATTTCAATGTCCATAATACATACATCAGGCTGGCGTTTTTTGACAAAATCAACAGCATCTTGGCCGGTTGTACCTTTGCCTACGACTTCCATATCGTCTTCGAGATTTAGAAGTGATCCTAAAGCGCCCAGCAGCATTTGCTGATCTTCTGCAATAAATATACTAATCATATAAGCCATCCTTTATGTTTATTTTGAATTATTAGGAATTGTCATGGTAAGCTTGGTTCCGTTTTTGGCATCGATGTGAAGGCTTCCGTTTGCAAACTCAAGCCGTTCTCTCATCCCGAGTAAGCCATGTCCTTTTGAAAAGGAATTTTCTCCTCCTTTGAATGTTCCATCGTCAGACACTGTAATCACAACTTCCTTCCAGAGCTGCTGAATGTCAACTCGGCAAGTTTTAGCCTGGCTGTGTTTGACGACATTTGTGACAGCTTCCTTTAAGCACATGCTCAAAATGTTTTCATTCAGCAATGAGATATTTTCGGGCCATTTCTCTTCTTCATAGATAAACATAATGTCAGCTGCTTCGAGAATTTGTTTGATGTTGATCAATTCATCCTTGAGCCGGATGCCCTTCATAGAGGAAACGATTTTTCTTACTTCATTTAAAGAAGTTCGCGCTGTTTGCTGAACACTTTTCAGTTCACGAGCTGCTTGTTCGGGATCTTTGTATATCAATTTTCTTGCTAAGTCACTTTTTAACCCGATAAGAGAAAGCTTTTGCCCAAGCGTGTCATGGAGATCGCGGGCAATTCGCTGACGTTCTTCTAATTTTACTAGTTCTGCAATCCGTTCATTTGCATCCTCGAGCTTTTCTTCAAGCCGTTCGCGCTCCTTGCGGCTTCTTATACTAAAGGGCAATAAAATTGCGCTGATGAGGGTAATGACGACAAAAGGAATTTGTGTCAGAAAGAATTCCTTTTTTAATACGAGACTGAAATTGGCTGCGACGGCTGCGCTTATTAAATGGACATAATATAAAATATGAAAAGGGACGCGTTCCTTAATGTTTCCAATAAAATACGCGATAAAAAAAGCAAAATAAATATAACTGAACAGGGTAATGGAGGCGGTTGAAATGCCAATTAATAAAAATCCCCACAAATAAATGGTCCAGCCTTTTGAGACAAAAGCAAATCGATATACCGAAAAAAATAAAAGCGTCAAAATGATGCCGACAATAATAACAAATGTAGATGATGATTTCCATATAAAGTAGAAGGGGAGGATGAAAAATATCGTCCATATATAGGGCGTAATCCCGTTTAGTTTTTGAAATGTAAAATGATTTTTAATCATGATCTTACCTCATTTTCAGCTTTTCATCTTACTTGTAACTTTATCATTGTGAAAGCCAGAATGCACCCTCCAACAATAAAAAGGAAGCCTTCTAGTATATTAGAAGACCTCCTTTAACATCAGGCGTTCTTCCGCAGCTTCTGTTTTTCTGGTGAATCAGGCGGAAGGCTTACAGGTATATGTTTTATAGCCCGAAATGACACAAACTGTTTGTTATCTTCATCCCAAAGACGGAACGCGAGTGATTGCAGGCTTGTTTTTAAGGTGATTGTCGGTACGTTTTTTAAAGGTTCGTGATGTTCATGAGCAACTTCAAGCTTATAGTTAGGCACCTTTGGACTCAAATGATGAACGTGGTGGTAACCAATATTGCCTGTTAGCCATTGAAGCAGTTTCGGGAGTTTATAAAATGAACTGCCTTCAACAGCAGCCTGAACGTAGCTCCAGTTTTCATCCGCTTCAAAATAAGAATCTTCAAAGGTATGCTGCACATAAAACAGCCAAACACCGATTGAACCTGAAATCAGAAATATCGGGCCTTGCACCAGTAAAAACGATTGCCAGCCAAAGATCAGACAGCAAGCGGCAGCCAACGCGACAATTGCCAGATTCGTAAGGTATGTGTTTACACGTTCCTTGCGTCTTGCTCCTTTTTTGTTAAAACGGTTCGTGATCAGAAAAACATAAATCGGTCCGAGAATAAACATGATAAACGGGTTTCTATAAATTCTGTATGCAAGCTTTGTTCGTCTGGATGCAGCTTTATATTCGTTTACTGTTAACATCCAGATGTCTCCTGTTCCGCGTTTATCCAGATTGCTGCTAGTCGCATGATGAATCGAATGGCTGTGCTGCCATTGAAGATACGGGAATAAAGTCAGGACACCTGTCAGAAAACCGAGAATATGGTTATAGCGTTTTTGTTTGAAAAAAGATTGATGGCAGCAGTCATGGAAGATGATAAAAATTCTTGTCAGAAAACCTGCGGCAATCACCGTTAATGCTAACGTAAGAAGATAGGAGACATCGAGGCTGAGATAAGCAAGAAACCATAGGCCGAAGAATGGGATAAACGTGTTTAAAAGCTGAATCAGGCTGTTTTTTGTTTCAGGCTGAGCAAATGCAGCGACTTGCTTTGTCAGCTGTTTTTGTTTATGTGCAATGGTTTGTTCAGTCATAGTAAGTATCCTCTCATTGTGTGTCTCGGTTCAGTATACGCTAATGAGAGAAGTCTTTTGTAGTAGCACACATCATGCCTCCTATATGACATTTGTCATGTCTCGTGCGGCATGTATAACTGATTGCGCTAAAAAAGCTTGTAAAAAAATTTACAAGCTGATTAATGTTTATCAATCCATATTCGTGATGTGCCCGAAATAGCTTCAATCCTGCATGTTCCTCCTATAGGGAACGTGGCAATTGGCGAGGTATGTCCGGCATTTATATTTGCGATGATCGGGATGCCGGATAATTCTTTTTTTGTTTCGATCATGGCTTTTACAAGATCCATTGATACGTTTGATGTATTCTGAAATCTGCCGATCAAAATCGCCTTTACATGTGAAAAAGCGGGGAGGTGGATGAGTGATTGCAGATCGCGGTCAAACATATGGATGTCTGACATATAATCATCTTCAATCAATAAAATAGTATGTTCTGTTTCAGGAAAATACTCCGTTCCCTGCAGCAAATTAAGCGTGCATAAGTTTCCGCCAATTAAATTGCCTTCCGCATAACCTTCTTGGATTACAACAGGGCCGTTATTAGGATAAAAACGCCTGTTTTCTTGATCCAAAAACCAGCGATCATCGCTCCACTCACTTGAGGGGTGAATTTCAAACGGATCGTCTGAAGCGCAGCAAGAAAGAAAATACTCCTCTGTATAATCGAGTCCTTTTTTCATTGCAAATGTTGAAAAGAAGGGGCCTGAATACGTAACAAGACCCGTTTTTCGATAAATTGCGTTGCAAAGAGCGGTTATATCGGAATAGCCGCACAGAATTTTTGGATGTCGTTTGATTTTCTCGTAATCAAGATAACGCAGCAGCTGATTTGAATTAAACCCTCCGAGTGTCGTTAAAATCGCTTTGACGCCTGGATCAAAAAAGGCATCGTGCAGATCATGGACTCTTGACTCGATAGAGGATGAATCAAATTCGTTACATTCATTTGCGTGTTCAGCGACGGTTACCCGATAACCTAAGCGTTCTAACGCCGTTTTTGCTTGGATTTTTGCTTCATTTGATAATATAGACATGCTGGTCGCGGGAGACACGATCCGGATTTCGTCTCCCTTTTTCAGTTTTGAGGCGTACATAAAACCCTCCATCAATGGTTTTATACCATTACAGCATATCTTGGCTCTTTCTTCCAGACTTTTTTACAAATCAACCCACTTAATGCTGCCGGATTGGGTATCATGATCGATACATACTTTGAATTGATGTTTTTCATAAAAGTGAATCAGCCGGTCTACATGATTCCAATCCCGTTTGGCGATGTCTCCGGTGACTTTCGGTATATTGTGGTCTCTTGCAATATCTTTTAAATATTTCATGCAAATGGAGCCAAACCCGTGATTCGGAGGGCCTGTTATATCCCCTATATGAATGGCATCGTCCTTGTAAGACGCTACAAGTGAAAAACAGCCTTTTCCTCGGTAAGCCGTTTTACAATCAGTTAGCATAATTTTGCATGTTTGGCCATCATCAATCGAGGAAACAATCATCCACTCATCATGTTTCGATTGATCAATACCAAGCACTTTGGCATCTTTAGATAAATCCTTCATATTCTCCTGCATGCGATAAATTTGAAATTCTAAATCATTTAGTTCTTCCTCAAGCTCTTGACGATTTTTTTCTTTTATAGTAAACAAGACCAAACTCCTTTCAAAAATCAGCTTAGAAACACAGTTACCAATTGTATTAGAAGAGAGGCGTATTGTAAACAACAATTCCATTATTACTAGAAATTAGCGGAAAGTCAGGTTTGATCGTTTTTAAGAGAGGAAAAAGAAAACTAACCTGTGAAAAAGGAGGAATCGGAATGGCGATTGATTCATTGATTAACAAATTACAGTATGTCCAATTGGAACCGCCGGATAAAATTCTCTCTCTGTATCTCAATACAGACATGAGAGATCCAGAGCAGCAGGGGGGAGAATGGAAGATTGCCCTAAAGTCAGGATTCAGCCGATTAAAAGAGTATTTGGCAGCTAGTGATCCAGAGGAGGAAAAGTGTCTGGATGGAATCAGGGCTAAAATGAATCAATACTTGAATGCAATGGGAAAAGACATGCCCCGCAGTCTCGTGTTTTTTGTTTCCGACAGCGGCATATGGGAACCTATTAAGCTTCAAGTCCCTGTAGATACAAGATTTTACTGGGAAGAAACAGCTGTCCTGGATCAGCTAAAGGGTTTGCGTCAGGCATACCCAAGTACGGCGTTTATTTTAACTCAGCAGCATGAAGTGAAAATTATTGAAACCGTTTTAGGGAAAATTGAGGCGGTGGAGCGTTATGAGTATGATATGATCAATGAATCTTGGAAGAATTGCCATTCCGCTGTAGACAAAGCGGCACCATTTGAAGAGAAGCGGATGAGGGAACATATAACAGAGAACCAATCGAGACTGTATAAGCGGCTGGCTGCCAGCCTTGATCAAAAAGCTGCCGTGAAAAGATGGGAACGAATGGTTATTGCCGGGGATAAAGAAACGGCAGATATCTTGGATCAGCATATGAATAAACCCATTCATTCGAAAATTCAAAAGAACCTGCTGAATGAAAATGAACATAAGGTCATTGAACATTTGATAAAAGAGGCGTAAACCTAACAGGCCGGGGCTAATAGCCCCCGGCCTTTGAAGTGTGTCTAATTTCTGACGAAGCAATCGAAACCGTTGACATCTTCTTTGAATTTGCATACGATTTGGATAGCCAGTACAAATTAGGAGAGGTCACCAAATGAACCAAACAGAAAATAAACCGAAAAATTACACGGGGATTGTCCTTACGCTGACAGTTCTGATTAACGGTTTAATCGCAGTGCTGTTTTTTATGCCTAAATTAGATCAGTTCAGCCATGCGAATATTCACATTTTGCCAATGCTTAATGCGATATTCAACAGCTTTACGTTTATCTTCTTATTGGCCGCGCTGATTATGATTAAACAGAAAAATATCAAAGCTCACAAACGCTTTATTTTAGCCGCATTCACAACAACATTACTATTTTTGATTTGCTATGTGACGTACCACTCAATTGCGGAAAACACGCTCTATGGCGGAGAAGGTATTATGCGCCCGATTTATTTCTTTATTTTAATTACACATATCTGCCTTTCTGCAATCATTGTACCGCTTGCGCTGTTTACGCTGATCAGAGGCTTCAGCATGCAGGTAGAGCGCCACAAAAAAATTGCGAGATGGACAATGCCTCTATGGCTGTATGTAAGCCTTACAGGCGTTATTGTATATTTGATGATTTCACCGTATTATTAAAAGCCATACTCAGTATGGCTTTTTTACATGTAAACATGGCAAAAGCCCAAATTCATTTTTGGGCTTTTGTCAGTAAATTGATAGACTCTTATTCATGAGCCTTGGATTCCATGGTTTCAAGTGTTGCAACCTGCAAAGATTCTTCAACAGTTTTTGTTTTTTCTTTTACTTTTTCTGCATACGTATAATCACCGTAGCAATACGGATAGCGGAAATTTTTCGCATTTCCCCCGCAAGTATACAGATCAGGATTTTTTTTGACTTGCTGCTCGGAGTATTGTTTTGCCAATTCCTCAGTATGCGTTCCTCCATGTTCAGCTACAAAATCAATGTAACCTGCCCCCATGTTGTAGCTTTGAATAATGGTATCCAAATCCACGCCTTTTTCCTTACCGGTCTTGTACATGAGGGTAAATTGCTTGATGCCTTGTTTAACACTGAGTTGAGGGTCTGTTATCTCATTGCGTTTTAACCCCAGAGATTCAGAGGACTGCATGGGATCATTGCCTTTTCCTTTTGACTCCTGATACATCATGCCTAATATGAGTGATGTATAATTAGAGAGTCCTTGGCTTTCAAGCTCTTCTTCCACCAAGGGTTTGTAATCGGTTAAACGTTCCAAAACAATGGTTTTCGTATCGATCGGAAGTTTTTTGATTAAATCCCGGTTGAAAAAAAGCAGGACCAATAAAAAAGAGGCGATGACAAAGACAAAAATCATCATAAAACCCGCAGCAGCGAAACAGCCTTTTCTCTTTTTCTTCACTGTGTTTCACCCTCAATGTTTGGAGCAGTATGACCTTTTTTATTATGACATAAGACGGTATATCAGACCAAGTAAAAACCTGATTTGAAACATAAATTTAAACTATGAGATTGAAATGGAATACAAGCAGGCTGGTTTGCACTCAAGCGCATTTGTTATAAGATAAAACTATGAATAAAGAAAGGTGATACATATGACTGAATTTAGAGAAACGGAACAATCGGCTGCTGATCTGGACGAGGAGACGCTGTTTCTAGTCGCGCAAACATTCAAAGCGCTTTCTGATCCAACCCGAATCAGGATTCTCCATTTATTGTCCCAGGGTGAGCATGCTGTAAACGGAATTGCAGAAAAGCTGAATTTACTGCAATCCACCGTGTCCCACCAGCTTAGATTTTTAAAAAATCTCCGGCTTGTCAAATCGCGCAGAGAAGGAACATCGATTTATTACTCTCCGGAGGATGAACATGTTTTAGATGTTCTTCAGCAAATGATCCATCATACACAGCATGATTGAAAAAGACATCCTTGCTTAACTCGCTGTTAGCGGGCAAGGATGTCTTTTTCTTTATTGTGTTCGTGCTGTTCGAGTTCGTTTCTGCTGAGCTTGATGACAAAAGAAGAAAAACCGATATAATAAACGGCTATCAGAAAACAGACGCCAATTGTCAGAGGGTCCGTTCCGATTGACTGACTGTATGATCCAAGGCGGTTTAGATCAGGCGAGGTAAGATAAAGCTCTGTCACTCGATATAGAAATCTTGACAGGAATAAGGTTAAGAGAATCATTTCTACCCAAATATGAGTCCGAAAATAGATCTTTCCTCTGCGTTTTTCAAAGGAGATGTTTTTCTTAGCGAAAAAGACAAGGAGCCATCCGCCAAGAATGCCCAAAATGAGATATCCATATAAAAAAGGGTGAATGGCGCTGAAGATTGAAAGGCCAAAAGCAAACAGCGAGAAAAGAATGACGCGGGTGAACAGCCAGCGGGGCTTCAGCGGCTGGTATCCGATGGACCTTTTAATTTTTTTATACAGAAAAAAGATGATGATCATGGCAGGATAAACGCTCTGAAGTGTAAGATGCATGATGTGAAATCCCCTCCGTTGAGAAGTGTATGCTTATCCGGTTGGAAATAGTAGCTGAAATAAAATACTGAACACAAAAAAGAAGGGGAAACCCCTGCTTTCATAGCATATGCGAGGTGAATTCCGCCGCATAATAGATATGCCCAAGCTTTATCAAAATGTTATGATGGTTTTGTTGGAAAATACAAGAAGAAAAGGTGCGCAGAATGAAACTGGAACGTTTGTTAGCGATGGTTGTGTTATTGATCAGCAAAAAACAAGTGCAGGCTGCAGAGCTTGCTGAGCTGTTTGAAGTATCTGTCAGAACAATTTACCGTGATATTGAGACGATCAATAGGGCTGGTATTCCGATTGTGACCTCACAGGGTTCCGGGGGCGGAATTGGCATCATGGAAACGTATCGGCTTGAAAGAGAGTGGCTGAAGGAGGAGGAATTGTTTGCAATTGCTTCCGCTTTGCAGAGCGTTTCATCTATGTATGAACCCGTTTCTCACAGCACAGCCTATCAAAAAATCAAACATCTTATACCGGAGCACTCTGCTCAAGCATTTAAGCATCAAACAGAAAAATGGTTTATTGACATGACGGCATGGGGCCATACCGAGGATCAAAAGGCGCTTCGTGAGAAAATTAGCGCCGCCATCGATCGATTGTCAACGATATCTTTTACATATACAAGCGCAAGCGGGGAAACACTACTTCGGGAAACTGAACCTTATACATTGGTTTGCAAGGCGGGGCACTGGTATTTATATGCCTACTGCCTGGTAAGAAATGATTTTCGTTTTTTTAAACTAAACCGGATGAAAGATCTGGCCATCTTACATCAGACCTTTATCAGAAAAGACATTCAGCTGGACACTTTGCCATGGGATAAGAGTTGGTACCAAAAGGACCGTTTAACTGAATTGGTTATTCTTGTTCAGCCGGCAGCACGTCAGCGCATAGGTGAATGGTTCGGATATGATGTCCTACACTGTGATGAAGATGAAATCTGCCGGGCAGTGATTTCGCTTCCAGAAGATCAATGGCTGATCGGTTTTTTGCTCCAGTTCGGAAAGGATATTGAGGTTCTGCAGCCTCTTCATATACGGGATAAAGTAAAAGAAACCATTCATCACATGCAAAAAATATATGAAACCTGACACACTGCTGTCAGGTTTCTTTGTCTATAATCTTAGTAAAAAGGAGGGGATCGTATGGGCTTTTCACATATGACACACTTAGACAGGAAACGATTTGCCGGACTGTCACAACGGACAAGCAACGCACTGGAAATGACAGAAGAAAGGCGGATTCCGGCACTGTGGGACCAATTCTGGAAGCAGGATATGAGCGCTCTTTTATCACAGTCTGAAAAAGACAAGAGCATTATTGCCTTATATTCGAATTATGAACAAGAGACGAATGGGTTATATACGTTTTCAGTCGGAACATTTCAGGAATACGACGACATTCTTCCGGGACCATATGAAAACATTGATTTGCCGGCTTCCGCTTACGCCGTTTTCACTTCCAGAATCGGCCCTATTGAAGAGATTGTGCTTGAAACATGGAAGGAAATTTGGACTTGGGATAAGCGGCATCTGCGCACGTTTACAGGTGACTTTGAGATGTATGATCAAAGTGCCGCAGTGCCACAGCGGGCACAAGTTAACATTTATGTAGCGATTAAAAAATAATAAAACTCTTGAAAAACTAATGGTGTTAGTTAATAATAAAACTAACACCATTAGTTTTTGTTAGGAGGAATAAAAAGATGAGGATTACTCAGTACCAAACGGTTTGGCAGCTGACTTTTTTTCCAGCATTGTTTCCAGTCAATTGCTATTTAGTAGAGGAAGAAAACGAAGTCACCCTTATTGATGCTGCGCTTCCAGGCAGCTATAAAGGAATCATTCAAGCCGTGAACCAGCTTGGAAAACCGCTTCAGCATATTTTACTGACTCATGCACATGGGGACCATGTTGGATCACTGGATACATTGGCACAAACATTTCCGCATGCAAAGGTCATGATCTCGGAACGGGATTCATTCTTGCTTCAAGGTGACACATCCTTGCGGCAAGATGAGCCGCAGACGCCTATAAAAGGAGGTATTCCGAAACACATACAAACAAAGCCTCACCAACTGCTGACGGGCGGTGAAACAATTGGTTCTCTGCTTGCCATCCCTACACCGGGCCATACACCAGGCAGCATGTCATTTATTGATACTAGAAACGGCACTTTAATAGCAGGGGATGCGCTCCAGTTGCGCGGAGGAATCGCTGTATCAGGCCAGATAAAATGGGCGTTTCCTTTTCCCGCCTTCGCTACATGGAATAAGGAGGAGGCCATCAAAAGCGCACAATTGCTCGCCGATAAGGCGCCTACCTGTCTTGCTGTCGGACATGGAAAATTCCTGCGATCACCTTCAGAGCGGATGAGACAGGCGATCCAAAAAGCAAAGAAAGGATGATGGGCATGTCACCGAGAATAGGATTAACCCCAAAAATGATTATAGACGCTGCAGCTGAAATCGCCGATCAGGAAGGGGTAAATGGTATCTCACTTGCGGCACTTTCTAAAAAAATGAATGTGCGTCCCCCGTCATTGTATAACCATATCAACGGGCTGCAAGCGATCAGAGCAGAACTTGCTGTCAGAGGACTGACAAAGCTTTTTGATCAAATGGCGGACTCCGTAACCGAACGAAAGGGAGATTCCGCTATGCTTTCTTTAGCTCATGCATATGTTGATTTTGCAATTGAAAATCCCGGATATTATGAAGCGGCTCTGCTTAAGGTTCAGGACAAACGGACGGAAATCGTCTCTGACCAAATTATCTGTCTTGTGACGAAGCTGCTCATTGAAAACGGCTATGCAAGTGAAAAGACTGCCATTCATGCGACAAGGGGGCTTAGAAGCCTGCTGCATGGCTTTACTGCTTTAATCGCAAAAGAAGCATTTGAACGTGAGGAGGACATTTTAGAAAGCCTGTCATTTTCAATTAGGACATTTTTGTCAGGATTATTAAATAAACAATAAAAATATTATGTAAACAAATGAATGGATGTCATATATTTCTGAATATTGTATAATATCAAGGGAGTATACATAGGCGAGAGGCATTATGCAATGGATGACATTCACAAGATTGAACGGTTAGCGGCAGCTTCATGGCCGGCTTATTTTCAAAAAAGCATAGGGCAATGGCTTCTCAGAGCGAAGTTTGGCGTAACCAAAAGGGCAAATAGCGTATGGACTTCTGCGGGGATATGCCTAAAAGGGATTTTTACCTATATCTGAACATCATTACCAGATCAAAAGATAATCAGAGGAAGGGGGTTGCTGATGAGTTCGCTTCAAGAGATTATTTGCGAAAAACGGACATACACACGTCTTTATCATTCACATAACCACGCATACAGCCAATTTCTTTTTCCGCTTGAAGGGAGTATAGATCTTGAGACTGAGGGGCGCCAGGTGAAATTAAATCCGGATCATTTTTTATATATTCCGCCGCAGTACGAGCATCGCTTCCGTTCTATCGGAAGAAATGAATGTCTTGTACTGGATGTTCCGCTTCATGCAATGAAAATTGATGAGTATCGTGCAGGATCGGGAATTGAAGCTGCACTCGATCCTTTCTGGTCTTCGATCAGGTACTTGCTGACAGAGGAAGCAAAGGCCAGAACAGCCAACTCGCTTCATATGCTAGTACAATACATAAAAGAAAAGCTTCAATCCCATAGCTATGCCTCAATTGCATACATTCACAGCCATTTATTTGAGCGGCTGACGATTAAGAAGCTGGCAGAAATCGAGCATTATCACCCAGCTTACTATTCAAGCTGGTTCAAAAAACAGACAGGGAAGTCCCCGCAGCACTATATTGCCGACCTTCGCCTTGAGGAAGCAAAACGAATGCTGATGGAGAGAAATGAAACCCTTACCGTCGTGAGCGAGGCGCTGGGCTTTCAAAACCTTTCTTCTTTTACAAGATGGTTCACAAAAAGCACAGGAATGCCGCCCCGCCTGTATCGAAACACCTTATATTCAGATAAAAAATAATGGCTATTTGGTTAAACGAATCTTGAATATCTCCTTTACAATAGGAGAAAAAGGAGTTATTGATATGGCAGTCATTGAAGACTTTGAGAAATTGGATATCAGAACGGGAACAATTGTAAAAGCGGAAGAATTTCCTGAAGCAAGAGTACCGGCAATCAAGCTTGTAATAGATTTTGGGACAGAAATCGGCATAAAACAATCGAGTGCGCAGATCACGAAGCGTTACCAGCCGGAAGGTCTCGTCAACAAGCAAGTCATAGCAGTCGTGAACTTTCCGCCCCGCCGGATCGCCGGATTTAAATCGGAAGTCTTGGTCCTCGGTGGCATACCCGGCCAAGGCGATGTCGTCCTTTTGCAGCCGGATCAGCCTGTCCCAAACGGCACAAAAATCGGATAACGCAAAAAAGACGTTTGCCTAAGGCAAACGTCTTTTGCGTATTGAGGCGATGCACCACACGCCACATTCGTGTGTGCCGTAAAGGCATGTACATCGGCTTACACAATTCAGCTCATCGCTATATGAATATAGCATGGAGGGCGAAGGAATGCAAGGGTTACTTTGTTAATGTGATGAATTTGTCCGTCTAATCAAGATCTTATTATATGAAATGTAATAATCTTTTAGTACAAAAGGTGAGCATGATCTAAGGTAAGCGATTGACCTCATAAGCAACACGTATTCCAGATTCAATCGCGCCTTGCATCCACGCATGAGTGAGTGAGGCGTGTTCTCCGGCGAAATGAATTCTGCCCTCAGGGACAGGAATATAGGGATACAGCTCTAATTCTTGTCCTGGTTCGAAAGCTGTAAAACCTCCCGCAGAATACGGGTATAGGCTCCAGCTAAAAGAAGTGCCAGACACAAATTCAGACCATACAATATCGCCATAGATTTCAGATAAATTCAGTAAAGTATACTGGATTCGCTCTCCTTCTGAAAGACTGTCCCATATCAGTGCCTCATCGGCCCATGTATAGCTGGCCAGAATGACAGCATGTCCATTTGCTCCAATATTTCTGCTTGGATAATACGAAAAACGAATCGGTAGATCAGTAATAGATTTGCCGCCGCGCTGCCCAGCTTTTTCCCAAAATCGGCTTTTAAACTCTATGCCGATTTTTGTTGCACTGATATAGTTTAGCTCACGGATGGCCCTTCGTTTATAGTAAGAGAAAGAATGGTATGGTTCAACTTTTACAAATCGCAACGTTGAAAAAGGAATGGTTACAATAGCGAGATCAGCTGTGAATGATGTGAATTCTGCCGTTTGTTGATGCTGACAATGGATCGTAACACTATTTTCACCCTGAGACATTTTCATCATTTTTTGATGGTATAGAATGTTTGTTTTTAATTGAGGAAGAAACGCGTGAGGCAGCAGATCCATGCCGCCAGTTATCTCATAGAAGTGAGCGGGCGATGAAAAAAAGATAGATTCCCGCAATACTTCAACAAGGGACATCCCCATATACGCTTCCATATCCAAAAGTACACCGATCATATCGATCGCGCCATAGGAAAAATACCTGTTCAAATAAGAACTTAACGACTCATTTTTGTATTGTTCTTCGACAATCCGCCAATTTCTCGCTGGATTTTGATTGATAAAATTTAGAATAGGCTGCAGTAAAGAAAGCATCAGCTCTTCAGACGTTTTCCCTTGTTCATTTGGTGCAACTGGGTATCTCAATATTCCAGGAGCTCGTTCAAAAACTTGGAGACGTGTTTTGATTCCATTTGCATAAATGATGTCCATAGGGGTTCTGTTGAGAAATACATTTGTTGGCAATTTGAATTTTTTGATATATTCTAAGGTTAACGAATGGTTATTCGGTATGCGCATCGGGCCAACGTTAAAATACAAATCATCACTAAAGGGAGATCTCAAAGTGCAGACACGGCCGCCCGCTCTGCCGCTCGCTTCGAGAATCGTTACTCTGTGACCGGCATTTTTCAGCAATGATGCTGATACAAGCCCGGACAATCCAGCTCCTATAACAAGAATGCGCTTTGGATGCTGCGATGCGCTAAGGCCATTTCGAATGATCTTTACCATGTCATCATTCATTAGAGAATTCACTTTTTGAAGGCACCTCTTTTTAGAATTTATTGCATTATATTCACTGAAAAGAGCGCCTATCACGATCTGTTCATATCTTTTGGAATTTGAAAGGGTTATTGTTAAAAGGAAATAAAGGGGTGATGTATGTGACTAACTTTGTTCATAAGACGGTAAATGGCTTGAAAAGTCTTTTAGATGAAAAAGGAGCCATTCAATTGTTTTGTTCTGAAGGGGATATCATGGAGTTCCTTGTTACATTTTCACAGGACAAAGCAACCCTTAACGACATTCAAAGCTTTGAAGCTAAACATCAGATTACCCTTCCAGAGGATTATCAGAAGTTCATGACACTGCATAACGGTGCGAAAATTTTTGAGATTCTTTCTGATGGGGAGAATATAGGTGGAGGACTTCAGCTATTTAGCCTTGAAGAGATTGAAGAGGAGTTAAAATATGAGGATTTGTTTGAAGATATCAATGGTATTCCAATTGGCTACTTATTGGAAGAATGCCATTTAATGATCGATAAAGATAAAGTGAACCAAGGTGATCCCAACTATCTCTATATATTTGAAAGTGGTTTAGAATATAATCCATTAAATGTAAACTTTGAAATATTTTTAGACCGGTATATATTGGCCAATGGGGAACCTTTTTGGGATTGGCGCTACTATACCGCAGAAAATTATTATAGAACAAGATAGTGTGATGTATAAGACAGTCATTTTGGCTGTCTTTTTCTGTTATTCAAATAGATTACTGTGGTAAAATTTACATAGAGTAGTCTAGGAAGGAGAAATGATATGAAGGTATTTGAGGCTGATTCATTACTCTTTGAGGCCGATAAAAGAACCAAAGAGTATAAGGAACTAAGGTCGCAAATGGTGAAGCTAAGAAAAGCTTTTCAAAACGTAGCTACCCTAGATGACAGTGAGTTTTCAGGCAAGGGTGCTGACAACATTAAAGCATTTTATCATGATCATGTCGGTGTTACTGATCAATGGATTGATTTAATTGACATAAAGATTGCTTTCTTAAGCAGCATGTCTGCAAAACTTGAAGATGCTAAGATGTCTGATGCTTACATAGAAGAATCCTTTTTAGAACACGAGTTGGCTAACGCCTATACAAAATCAAAATCCATTATGTCTGAACAGAAAAAAGCAATGAAAGACATATTAAACGACATCAATGATATTCTTCCCCTTGAAATATTTTCAACAGAAGACTTCAAAGACAAACTTTCTTCTGCAGATGACAAACGTGAAAAAACAATCGATAAGCTAAACAAGCTTGATGAGGATTTAAAAACAGAATACGTCGAAACAGAGCCTAACGAACAGTTCATCCAGCAAGATTTTAAAAAGCTGCAGGAATCAACAGGCAAAGGGAAGAACGCCACTCCGATTCACTATAACGCCAAAGCGTATAGAGAAAGTGACATACATAAGAAAAAAGGCGATATTGAGAAGCATTCTGAATCTTATTTAAGCGTGAAGAAAGAAGAAGCTAAAGAACGTGAAATAAAGGAATTGAAAAAGAAGCTTAATGACGGTGTATCTGACCCAGATGAATATTTAGAGATTGCTAAGAAAGTAGGCTACGAGAATCTCGAGCCAGCTCAAGTACAGCTTGCAGTGCAAATTGAACAAGCGAAGCAGCTAGAAGAGGCAGGAGAAGTCACCTGGGATATTGTAAAAGGTGTAGGAGTAGGCTTATATGATGTAGGAAAAGACACTGTAACTGGCATATGGGATTTCATCACCGATCCGGGAGAAACACTCTCAGCACTGGGGAATGCAGTTATTCATCCAGTGAAAACCTATGACGCTATTTCAGCAGCAATAGAAGAGTCATATCAAAAAGATATGGTGAATGGGGATGCCTATTCTAGATCAAGGTGGGTAACCTACGCTGTTGGTTCAGTGGCTGTAGCTGTTTTTGGAACAAAAGGTGCAGGAGCCATTAACAAGGCAGATGCAGCGGGCAAAGTAATAAACAAAGCAAGTCAGGCAGGAAAGAAAATTAAGGACGTCAAAATTCCAGATTTGCTGCCTTATAATCCTAAGTACGACTTTGCTCTAGCCGATAATGTGCCATACAATGTGGTTGATAGCCAAAGCCTTAAGAATGAACTTTTGACTAATGCGAAGAAAATACCGGATGGAACAAGAAAACCGTTTACTGGCCAAAAGATAAGCCCCCCTTGGCTAAATAAAGTAAAGTATGAAGCATATGAAATAGAGGGGAAGGTAAAGGCGAAGGGGAAAGTTAAAGATGTAAGCCGTAGAGTGTATACTATGAAAGATATTGATATTAATCAAAAAACAGAATTCGGTGTTACAAATCTTCAGCTTATGAAAAACGGGAATGCCCCTTATGCAAAAGACGGTACACAGATTAATTTACATCACTTGATTCAAGAAGAACCTGGCCCAATGCTTGAAATCCCGAACAGCTTACATACAAAATATAGTGATGTCATTCATCAGCTTAAGTCTGATGGTGAAAGTTTTAGAAATGATAAGGTTTTAAAAGCACAATACGAGAGCTTTAGAAAGAGATATTGGAAGTGGAGAGCGAAACAATTTGAAAATGAGAATTGAGGTGTCTATATGATTTATTCGAAGGTTGAGAACTTTATTAATGAAAATAAACAAAATGCTATATTTACAGAAGGCGCAAGTCATGAAAACATTGGTCGCATTGAAGAAAACCTCCAATGCGATCTCCCCAACAGTTATAAATGGTTTTTAGAAAAATACGGTGCTGGTGGTTTATTCGGTGTTTTAGTTTTAGGCTACAACTTTGATCATGCATCAGTTGTAAATAGAACTAATGAATATAAAGAACACTATGGCCTTACTGATGGACTTGTGGTTATTGAAGATGTTGATTACTTTGCTTACTGTCTAGATACGAATAAAATGAAAGACGGAGAATGCCCAGTAGTTGAATGGGATAGGGTAATTGGTTATCAAGATACTGTTGCAGAAAGCTTTATTGAATTTTTTTATAATAAGATTCAGGAAGCGAGAGATGATTGGGAAGAGGAGGAAGACTGGGACGATTAAGTAAAAATATTGCAATTGCTCAATACCCCGTCTCTGTACAAAAGCTACCCAGTAAAGGGCTTGCTCGATGTGATTTCTTGGTAGACCTATCCCTTCAGGTTCTTAGGCTCAAGGGAGGTCTATTTTTTATTTATATATGTCAACAGGGCAATTATAAATGACCCGAATACAAGCATTAGCATTATTGCCTGGATGTTGACATAGCCTCACCCTCTTTCATAGGGGATGAGCAAGACTCCCTTGAGTGAGCAAACTTAATGTACAGGAAATACTATACTAAATTCCCTTGACGTTATAAATTCAAACAATATATTGACAACAGCATTTAATAGAATTTCTATTAACATCATTTACATTTGAAATGACAGACACATATGGTAGTTTGCGACTCGCAAAATTCAAGGCGTAGTACTAATTCAGCTATTGAGTAGGATTGTTAAAAAGTGTTGATTTGTTGTTTTCAAAATGAAAAGTGAGGATTGTATATGAAGATTGTTAGCCAAGAAATTCAAGATTTGTCCATTAAATCCTTGGAATCAACTTTTAGTAAACTTTCAAATGCTTATAAAAGCACGACAGAAAAAGGTTCAAACACATCTCTTGTCAAAAAGAGACTGAACGCTGTAAAAATTGGTTTAGAAAGCCTAAAAGGTACTTGGAATGGTGAAGATTTTTGCTATGAGCAAGAAATCATATTGACTCATAAAGAAGTTCTACAAGATATCATTCCATCTATTGAAAAACAAATAGCAAAAGCAAAAGAAGGCAGTTCTCAAAAAACATTAAATGAGCGTCGCTTAACTGCACTAAAGCTGGCAATCGAATCTTTAGAGAGCCGTCTTATATAAGACAGTTAACTGTTCCAGAATTGGGCGCGTTACATAAACAAGATTGAAGGAAACCCTATTTACTATGGTTTCCTTTTATTTTTGCGTAATTATCAACATTAAAATTTATCAGAGCCTTATTAAATCATTTGAATGATTGTCGATATTTAACATGTGTAAAAATGGAAAAGGTGCTACAATTATAAAAAGCTCTGAAAGGATCGTGCTTATCGATGGTAAATGTAAACTCAAGTGATCTTATTTATGATCCGAAATTCTTAGCATTTTGCAGCTTGGCTACAGAAGGATACGGGGGAAATAACTCAGCTCCCAGTAAATCCATTGGTTTTAGTGAATTCTGTGAACAACTTGAGAAAAATGAAGTAGTTAAACCCGAGAACAAAAAAAGCTCACTTGACCTAAATAATTCTTTAGATTATTGGAAATCAAGATTTAATCCAGCCGGTAATCTTTCGGCGTTAGATTCTCAGGTATTAGATATTATCAAAAAAGCTTACAACTTAGGCATGGTTAACAAAGATAATATGCTGTTGCGAAACGAAGCAGTTAATGCTTACAAAAATTCAATTTGAATTTGAAATAGAGCCCAGCTTAGTAAAAGTGCTGGGCATTTTATTTATTAGAGTTATTTGCTTTCAGATACTCTCGATGTTCTTTGTTCAACTTTTCAATATCATCTTTAAATATATAGATCTTATATTTTTCCTTTGCTTCTCTTGACAGATTATGTTCTAAATATTCACGGAGCTTTGCTTCACTTTTGGTCTGATCCATGCCAATTGTAATTGCCGGATCTGTTATTCCAATTTGAAAACTAAATAAACCAAATTCATCCCAAGCACTTTCTAAAACTTCTTCAGGTGCTTTTTTGTTTGATTCGATTAAAGTAATACCCGATATAATCAAAACAGGAACTAAAATCAAAAATCCAATTAACCTCTTCTTCATTCACCATCTCACTCTCCCACGTCGATAAGAATCTCTCCTTTATTAATACTACGTATATCATTATTGACCTTTATATTTTATTACCAACATTTACATCGAACTTTTGTTCTTATTTATATTGAATAAAGAACATTCAGAGTCCATTACATTAATTTTGAACAACACAGGCTTCATGTAAAAGACCAGAATGACAATACAATTTATATCAACATGAATAACATCATAGGAGTTACATACAATGATTGATTACTCACAATTTCCACGTAAGAATATACTTTGTGTCGATATAAAATCCTTTTATGCTTCTGTATCGGCTGTAACAATGGGGCTTAATCCTTTAACATGCTACCTTGCAGTTGTGGGAAATACGGAGAGACAGGGAAGTGTAGTGTTAGTTGCATCTCCTGCACTTAAAAAAGATTTTGGAATCAAAACAGGATCGAGATTGTTCGAGATACCTGAAGATCCAAGAATACACATTGTAAATCCGCAAATGAAGCTTTTCATCAGAGTTTCGACTGAGATTACAAAGCTGTTTTACAGATTTGTTCCTGAGAAATGTGTTCATACCTATTCAATTGATGAATCTTTTTTAGATGCAGGAAAAGAAGATCCTGAAGAAATGGCCAAAGCAATTCAAAGTAGCATGTGGAGAGAATTTGGTTTAATGTGTACAGTTGGAATTGGTGACAATATGTTGCTCAGTAAACTTGCACTTGACCTAGAGAGTAAGAAAACAAAGAGTGGTATTGCACGTTGGAGATATGAAGATGTACCAAATAAACTTTGGAAAGTTCATCCGTTGTCTAAAATGTGGGGGATAGGAGAGAGGATGGAAAGGAACCTGAATCGAATGGGGATATCAACTGTAGGTCAGTTAGCTAAATTTCCTTTAGAGCTGCTTGAAAAAGTTCGGAATAATGGGAAACCAGTTGTATTATCATGCTCATGGAATCGATTTATCAGAAATAGGAGCTCCTTTGATGCAAGGGCAGATTAGTTTTGGTAAGAGTCAGATTTTACTGAGGGATTATATAAGGAGAGAAGAGATTAAGGCTGTTCTTTTGGAAATTTGTGAGGAAGTCGCAAGAAGGGCACGTACACACAACAAAGCTGGTCGAACAATCAGCCTGGGTATTGGATACAGTAAGGATGATCTTGGTGGTGGATTTCACCGAGCCAAAACAATAGATCTTCCCACAAATATCACGATAGACATATATAGATGTTGCTTGATGCTGTTTGATAAGTTTTACTCGGGTAAAACAGTAAGAAGTATCTCAGTTACGTTATCAAATATTGAGGATGATGTTAATCAACAGTTGAGTTTATTTGAAGTGGATAATGAAAAGAGAAGGAAACTTGGGTTTGTAATGGATGGGATTAGAAGTAAATACGGATCGAAAGCGATTCTTAGAGCAGTTTCTTATACATCTGCTGGTACTGCGCTTCACAGAGCAGGGCTGACTGGTGGACATAAATCATAAAATAAAAGCCCACTCAAATGTTTGAGTAGGGCTAAATTAATTAATCAACCTTTTTTAACCTCCGACAGGCCTTTCAGCTACCTGGATGTTAGATGGTGAATCTGTACTCAATTGCGTTAAAGCTACTCCACTTAAAATCACAGCTAAAATAGATACGCAAAGCACAAGTTTTTTCATAAGATTCCCTCCACCTGATTCATTTTCTGTTCAGCCCAAACTTTCGCATTGAAAAAGCTCGTTGCTTCTTCAAAAGCACCTATTGATTCAAACCTTTTTGCAGCTATGTAGGACAATTCATCTACACTTTCAAGTTCATTTTGCTGTTTTAAAAACTCAATATTACTAATACAGCTATTGAAATTATTTTTTAATTCCCCACAATAAAGGTTGTATAAGATGCTAATTTTGGCTTCGTATACTTTATTCTCCATTAATATGAGTCTTTCCTGTGCTTTATTGTAAAAATTAATGGCTTTCATTTTTTCGTCAATTTTAAAGAGTTCTTTAATCATCATGAATAAAGAATTTATATAATAAATCGAATGTAACCAAGATTCATTTCCTATTGCTTTTTCAAGAGATTCAATGCATTTATCAGGTTTGTTCCAATCAGAATAAACGATACTAAGATTGTGAAATAATTGAGCTTTTAAAAATTCATCTTTTGTTTCTTTTGCAATATCAATTGCTTCTAAGTAATATTGTTCTGCTTCCTCAAATCGTTTCATATCAGCATAGTTTGCAGCTGCAATCATTGTTGATGTAGCTAGTTTGCATTTATAATCAGGGTGTCGCTTATATATTGAAATTGCATTTTTTATATAGTGTTGTGCCACAATGCTTTGTTTAACAAGAGTATATAAGTAAGAGACTTTAGAGTAAAATTCAGCTGCTTCAATTTCATCTGGAATTTCTGCAAGCTTTTTCTCAGCTAATCCATATAAGTTGATTGCTCGATCATAGTTTTGGTTGTATGCCTCATACATTGCTTCAAATAAATAAAAGTTGTATTCTAATTTATCATTTGTTTTTTTAATGAAGTTTTGATTGTCTTCAGTAAAATAGGTGTGTTTTTGTAAAGGTTCTCCTCGTGAGGAATGCAGCAACATTTTATGTCTTTCTTCTAATAGACTATAATACGCAAGAACTTCTTGGTCTTCTTCCATTTCATCAAAAAGTTTCTTTATCTCTGAATAATATTTTATTGATTCATCAACCTTTTGTTTTTTTATAGCAATGTACCAGTCATTCAGTGTAGTAGCGACAACTTCAGAAGCGATCTTACTCATTCAAACCCCTCTTTCTGAAAATTTCAAAAATCTCTCGAAAACAATCATAACATAGTCATTGAAAAAATTGTAAAAGGATGTAAAGTTTTCTGCAATTTTTTTCATTTGAAAAAGCGAAAAAAATACCCTCCTCAATTAAGAGAAGGGCAGGGGGTTATCTCGGTGAATCATAATCCATTGCTTGTTCACTATCATAAATACCTTGAGTCGTTGGATCAACAATGATACCCATTGCAGTTAAAAAAGTTAGAAGTGCATTAAATTTCTCTGTTAAATCGTCACCCAAAACCGACAAATCGTATAGTACACCTCTAACATGCGTATCGTAAAAATTTTTAAAGAACTAAAAAAGTCAGTAAACATAAGGGTTTTGACACTTTAATTAGTGAATAGAGGGCAAACGATCGTAAAACATAAGTGGGAGTAAGGGGAAGGGGGTATTTTAAGCAAATATTGATGAATAAGAAGAGATTTGAAGAGGGAAAAACATTGATATTATAGGCTTTTACGATAGCGATTACGAAGTGAAAAGGACGATTTTATGCGATATTAGGAAAATGTAAATTTGGGGAGGGTGTGGAAATAGAGGTGCTATGGGCACTTTTGTTCTTGTTTTTGAGTATTTGGATGTTAATATACCCCCTATATATTGGTAGTTAAATCCCTATATAATAGCTCTTATACCTGCATTTCAGTTACATATAATGGTTATGCTCGAAGTTTTTGATCGTTATCGTAACAGGAAAAATTAATACGAACACTTATTATAGCCTTAATAAGCAAAATGTTCTGAGTGAAGTACTACATATATTCAATCTTGTCTTTTTAATGGAAATGGAGCATCCATCGTTTTTTTATTTGGCCATATTTTGATCCCTTAATGATCTCGACTGATTAATCCTTATATGCAATATAAGATTTGGCCAAGTAATTGTTATTACTCAGCGGTAACAGAAGAGAAGGAATTAGGGAAAGCATTTGATTTCATACATAAGAGACCACAAGGCAAAGAGTTAAGACTCTTTACCATGAGGTGTTTTCCTTAACCAATTCGCAATAAGTTTCATTAAATTTACTGCAATAGATACCAAAACAATGATCAAAGCGATCTCAAGTAAGATGATAAGTCCAATATTTAAGTCAAGCCTATCAAAGTAATCACCGCTAAAGGAAATGAGTTGATAAATACCTAGCATTAGAGCTATAAAGATTGCTCCTAAAACAATTAGAGATTTTTTAGAGAAATCCTTAGCATGTTCAAAATTATAAATTATTAGAAATACAAATAGACAAGCCATAGCAATCTCATGAGTCAACGAACCGCTTGCTGAAAATCCTTGCACAATTAAGGAAGCAATTAATCCAATTATTCCGATTATTTTTTTCAAGGTATCACCTTCTTTGTATGATCCTAGGTGCCAGATTACCAATTAAAGGGGAATTTCTCAAGACATTTACTTTAAAGTTAACTTAAAATCGAGATTTTAAACAGATAGGAGGAAATGAATGAATCAAGATATTCAGTTTTTAAAAGAACTTCAGCAAGAGTTGAAATATCAAGACAGCGAGGGTCAAGCTTCACCGCGTTTCTGGACGGTGGGTGACTATGAGTGGGTGGAAGCTCGCGAAGAAAATGCAGAACGGTATTCTGTATACCTGCCAGCGGGTATGATACAACGTTTGCTGACAAGTGGCTTTCGAAAGCTTGGTTTCTCGGCCAGTGTCGGCACGAGCATTAATCATATTGTAGCCGATCTTTTCATCTTTAGCCCAAGGAGGGATAAGGCCCCATCTAAGCTTGCCCAGACGGTTATTGGATCCATCGTTAATGATTGTCAGGATGTTTTGTGAAGGAGCGACATTATAGTTTGGGTGATATTCACCTTCAGGTAAGAATTGATCTATGTTGAATTGCTTGATGATGTCATTGTACAAGCTTGATACACGAAAAACAAAAAGGAGGGATGTGATGCAGCAAACAGTTGAGGTTAAAGAAGTTGAAGTATTGGTCAGGGGAATATGGAGAAAGAATAATCAATGATATTAATACTTAAACAGTCTTCTGATAGTCTTTACAATAATAAGAAAGCCCCCATACCGGGGGCTTGAAGCTGCCTAATAACCATTAAATCCCTTGATTTCAAAGTTTTCTGTATCGAGATTTAGGCTATTCAATTGCTTTAACAAAACCTCAAATTTTAAGCAGTCACCGTTTCTTAATTCTTCTGGAATATCTTCAGGATTTGCAATTTTCATTCCATTCTCAATCCACTGTTTTCGGTATAACTGAATTGCAGCGTCAATTAAATAATCTGGAGTTACAATAAAACCTAAGCTTACGTCATGATCTTCACTGTAGCCGTATTCAAAATCGCAACAAGGGCAGATTTCAAATGTTTTTTGATACTCACCATCATTGTTTAATGGGTTTTCACTTAATCCTTTATATCCGCAAATTAAACATGTATATAATTTAGTCATAGCAATCCCTCTTTAATATATATAGTTCCTATTATTGATTTTTATAATAATTATAACCAGCTTTTTTATTTGGATGTTTTGGCTTAAAGTACGTTATTATAGTATCTTTATTCCCTTGTCGTTCTACAGATAAGAATTCATTGGTCTTCTTATTATACTTATAATAACGATAATTGCCACCAAATTTTTTCTTGCTTCTTTTTTCAAGAACAGTTTTGCTAGTTGCTTTTCCTAAAAAAGTTCGAGCTTTATTTAGATATTGGGATTTCGTAATGTTGCCAAATTCTTTTTTGTGCTTACGGTAGTGGTCGTCTAAATTTTTCATACTAACTTTACGGACAGCTTTTGAAGCAGATGTTTTAGTTCCATACTTTTTGGTTGCTTGTTTAACACTAGTTTTGCCGAATTTTTTAATAGCTTGTTTTATACCTATACGTGCAACCACGATAGCAATCCAAACTAGTGGGTACCAAGATGCATGTACTTCAGCAGTATTTACATTAAACTCTTCCCCAGTTTTCGTATCAGTTACAGTTGCAATGAAATCTCCATCATCATTTATATCTTGTAATTCAACATTAAATTCTCCATTGAAAACTTCTCCAGAATCATCTTCTGCTTCTGCAGAGACAACCATACTACTTGTGTCTAAATCTAGTTCTAACTCACCATCGACAGATAAATCATCTGTTTCAATATTTGTTTGGATTGTTGCTTCATTACCATTTATGTCGCTTTCTAATTCAACATTACTGTCATCAATAGATTCCCCAAATATCTCTTCAGTTTCTGAATCAATTTGGTCACTGTCAATTGTTTCTGTTGGTGTTTCATCAGTATCAATTAATTCTTCTTCATTGATATTTTGATTTGTTGTTGCAGAAACAAACTCTGTTCCTACGCTATAAAATACAAATACTGCGAGTAAAAAGCTAATAAAATATTTCAATTTATTTCTCCTTTTTATTTTATTGTGAGTGGAATTGTATTAAACCATAACCATATTCTTGATCAGGGCCTATTTTTCCTAAATCTTTGGCTGTGCTCTTTAAGCTTTTAATTACATCTTCTCTTTGAAAATGTGGATTTTCAGAAAGAATATTTGCTACAACACCTGTTGCAAAAGCTGTTGCAAATGATGTTCCATTAACGGTTTTTACTTCGCCTTTGGGATTGAAAACAGGAATTTGAACGCCTGGTGCAACAAAGTCAATCTTACCTTTTGCTGCAAATGGATCTCTTTTAAGGTTTTTATCAATAGAGGAAACAGATATAACATTTTTATATTTTGCCGGATAATCCGTTGAAAGACCTAATGTATTGCCAGCAGAAGCGATTACTATTATGTCCTTCTCAATTGCTTTGTTGATAGCATTTCTTAATCCCTTGTCGTCTTTTTGAAAGCCAAAGCTGAGATTGATAATGTCAACATCCTGTTTAATACACCAATTGATACCGTTAATTACATCATTGACTTCACCACCTCCTTTATCATTAAGAACCTTAACATCGAATAATCTCACTTGAGGAGATATTCCTTGAACTGTTTGTTTATTTAAAGGAGCCATAATAACACCCGCTATGGCTGTACCATGGCCTAAAGAATCTTTTGTAGTGGAATTATTTTTTATAGCATCATATGAGGTTATTGAACTATTTTCAAAAATAGACATAGAGCTATTAATTCCACTATCTAATACAGCTACCTTTATAGGACTCTTTGGAGAATAAAGTTTAACTTCTTTACTTGGGAACACAGTACATAATCCCCAGTTTGTTTTGCAGTCATCATTTGACAAGGTAATTAGAGAATACTTACTAGTGCAACCTGTTACGGAGAATAGCACAAGAAAAGTAACAAAAAACTTTTTCATTTAACAACCTCTTTCGTGTTACTTTTTAACTATTTTTCACATAGGTAAATAATACTCAATTTCCATATATAAGTAAAGGTGGAAAGAATAAATTTTGAATATTAAAATTTCTAAATATGGAAGGGTTGAATTTACAAGAGAATGCACGTAGTCGTTTAATGTTTATATATTAAGAAAGAAAGCGTACCGGCAACTGGAATTAGGACGCTTTTTTTATTATGGCATCTAAATAAAACAACAATTTTATCTCAATTTAGTAGAGAGTTCCCTAAAATATGCTAAAATACCTAAAGAGTAAAAATTGGAAGGGGCAGTAGTCAATGGTTAAGAATAGAAATTTAGAAGCATTAAATTTATCTGAGGAGATACTACGTAATTTTGAATTGAATGAGATACCTACTCAGCATATTGTTTTAAAATGTTTAAGATTAGCACGTCTAATCAATGATTTCAATGCAGTTGAGTGGTTAAAATATGAAGCTAATGGCTTTGCAAATAAATGAAGAAGGTTACTTAACTAGTGAAGCTTGGGAAGCTTGCGCAAGGTCTGGAAGGCGTTTTTTTACAGATGATCCAAAAAGTAAAGCCAAAAAACCTAAGAAAGTTGAAAAAGCCTTCACCGAAACAATTGCTGTTATGGAAGCGACAGTTGAAGCCTCAAAAGCTCGAATGAATGTAGCATATGACAGAGATATATCAATATCTTCTCAATCAACTATTTCACCTATTATACCTCCTGGTAATTCAGCTGAGCGAAAAAACTTAGCTAATGCTATACGAGAATTTACCCGGAAAATTGAAAAGGTAAAGTCTAGATTGTATGAGTACGTATTCAATTTAAATCATGAGTTGAAATTTGGAGAGATAACAGAGGATATTTTCAAACGAAAACGTAAAACTGTTGACACTGTTCTAAAAGAAATCTGCCCTGAGGCAATTCAAAAATTTATTTCAGTATACGAAAACCTTAATTCAACTAATGATGAAGATTGGGCAAATGCAGTACATACCTGTAGAAGAATTATTAAAGAGGTTGCTGATTCTCTTTATCCACCATCAGACGAGCCTATTTCACTGTCTGGGGGAAAAATCATTAAAATTGGTGAAGATCAATATATAAATCGATTAATACAATATATTGATAGTAAGTCAACAAGTGAAAAATTTTCGTCCATTGTTGGATCACATTTAAAATTTATTGGTGAAAGGTTAGATGGTGTGCACGAGGCTGCAAACAAAGGAACTCATGCAGAAGTGACGCTCGATGAAGCAGAAAGGTACATTATCTATACTTATTTAGTTATCGGTGATATTTTATCTCTTTAAATTCAAGAAATGCAGTCATTTGGTAGATAACTATTAATTATGTAACCCCACCACAATTAAACATGTTCTAACGTGATTTAAGGAAAGGTCAAGGCAGATTGAAAGCCTTGGCCATTACTACAAATTTAATGATCATTATAAGTGATCAAAATTGAGGTGATAACAATGATTAAATCTAATTTAAAGCCTATAATAGACCAAAGAAAGATCAGTATCCGGAAACTTTCCAGGGATATTGATCACGAGTATCCGACTGTTAGAAAGCTTTACAATGACGAAATGGAGCGGTATCCAAGAGAGCTGTTAGATAAAGTCTGTACATACCTAAACATCAAGTTGCAGGAATTGCTGATATTCGAAAAAGGTCATAATCATATCGATCGCTTAGGATGAAAATGGTATACTAAAGTTACAAGGATAGGAAGTAATTACAAGTTTTCTAGGTCTACATAAAATCGTACTTTTATAGAAAAGGTGAATAGTCGATGAAGAAAAAACTACAGGTTTTCATCTCCTCAACATATACTGATTTAATTGAAGAAAGGCAAGCTGCTGTTGAAGCGGTACTTAACTCAGGACATATTCCAGCAGGAATGGAGCTATTTAAAGCTGGAGACAGATCTCAGAAAGAAACTATTAAACGTTGGATTGATGAATCAGATGTCTATATGTTGATTCTAGGCGGTAGGTATGGATCCATAGATGAAGAAACAAACAAAAGTTATACTCATTGGGAATACGATTATGCAGATACTGCAGGTAAACCAAGATTTGCAATTGTAATTGATGATGGGACTCTGGAACAAAAAGTTAGAGAAAACGGAATAGATGTATTAGAAAGAGAGAATTATCAAGCCTATAAAGACTTTAGAAAGACTGTTCTGAGCAAATTATCAAAGTTTTACAAAGATACTAAAGATATTAAACTTGCTATTTATGAATCAATTAAAGAGTATGAAAAAGATGACACTTTAATTGGGTGGATATCTGGTGAAGAATTTAACAATTTAGCAACTTTACAAAAAGAGCAGGCCAAACTTTTAATTGAAAACAAAAGAATTAATGAGGAATTATTAAAGTTAAAAGAGCAGGCTAATGCAGAGGAGAAGGTAGGTAGGTTTACTTACCATGAATTGAAAAATTATTTAGCTATAACATTATTAGATATTCCCGATTATGCACTAGAGGATAGAGAAAGCCGAGTAATATCCTTGCTTTCTGCTCTAAAAAAATTTCGTAACACATTATCGTTGGGTATTGTTAACAATGGCACTCTTAAAAACAATAAAAAATTTTTGTATTATAGACTAGCTCCTAAATTGTTAAGTTTTGGACTGGTTGAAAAAGTAGGATCTGGTGGCTCATTTCAGAGAATTCAACTTTCAAAAGCAGGGAACGAATTCTTAGCGAAAATGGAGTTAGAAAAGTTTCGTGAGAGTGTAAGTTAAAATAAAATCAATCTTTTATGAAAATGAGGTACTCAACTGTTGTCTAAGGAATACAAACCAATCCAGGGTATGAGGGATTATATGAGATAGCAATGGACGGATCGGTTAGAAGCTTGGAGCGATTCGGGATAGACGGCAGGCGTCTTAAAGGTAAAGATAAAACGCTATATGAAAAACCTAATGGTTATCCTTCTGTAAAGTTGACGAAGGGCGGAAAGACTATTAGCAACAATATTAAGTATCTAATTGATAAAATATTCAAATAAAACCAATCTTATAACGAAAGGTGAATTTTCATGAATAAAAGATTGCAAGTATTTATATCCTCAACATATACTGATTTAACTGAAGAAAGACAGGCTGCAGTTGCAGCTGTCCTTAATGCTGGACACATACCCGCTGGTATGGAATTGTTTAAATCCGGTGATCAGTCACAAAAAGAGACAATAAAAAATTGGATTGATGAATCGGATGTTTATATGTTAATTCTTGGTGGTAGATATGGATCGATTGATGAAGAAACAAATAAGAGTTATACGCATTGGGAGTATGATTATGCAGAGAGTGTAGGAAAACCTAGATTTTCAATTGTAATTAGTGATGAAGCTCTGGATAAAAAAGTAAAAGAAAAAGGGCAAGATGTTATTGAAAGAGAACATTATAGTGAGTATAGACAATTTAAAGATACAGTATTAAGTAAAGTATCAAAATTTTATAGTGACACAAAAGATATTGAGTTAGCAGTGTTTGCATCGCTCAAAGAATATGAGAAAGATGAAAAGCTTGTAGGCTGGGTGTCTGGAAATGAAGTTGAAAGTTTAAAGAAAGTTAAAGAAGAAAATTACTCCCTTCTTAAAGAGAACTCAATTATCAAGGAAAAACTTGCTAAATTAGAAAAGAAATTCACAAAAGAAAATGAATTTGATGGATATTCATATAAAGATATTTTAACTTATTTAAATAATATAAAATTGAGTCTTCCTGATATAAATTATTACGAAGAAGTTAAGAACAGAGAACAATCTCTATTTAAGCTTTTTTATGTACATAGAAGCAATTTTACAATTGGAGTTGAAAATAGCGGTAATATGAGAGAATATGAAAGATTTTTATTTTTTGATGTTGCTCCAAAACTCATCCCGTTTAATCTTCTTGAAAAAACCAAGGTAGCTGCAAAGCCTTACCAAAGAATACAATTGTCAAAAAACGGTCAAAAATTTATTGCTAAATACGAGATGGAAAACTTAATAAAGTAAATGAACTACGATTTTAAAGGGAAATGTGAAACAAGTGGAGGTGTTGATTTGAGCATCAATCAAAAAGCGTTAGACAGTTACGCTTATACATTGGCATTTTCAAGTTTGTCATATGGTCTAATCTTTGGTCTATATATGTTTGTTTACTCTGGTTTTATGGCAATCGCGCTAGTTACTATTGGCATCATAGGATTATACGCTTTAATCACTTACTTGGTGTTTGCTGTCCCTTTGCAAGTGTGGCTAAGAAGAAGGCCAGAAAATTCAGCAGTTTGAACAATTTTTTAATTTATATTGCAGTAGCCTTTTTAGCTGTGTTTTTGTTCTGGACTGTTGATTATCCGCCAAATGCTCTTACTGTATTCAGAAGCTTAAATTATTACATTTCTGAGTATTGTTGCAGGTCTTATTTATTGGTTTTGGGACTCCATATTCCTATGAAATTAACATATTAAATTAAATTATGAATTTCACACCGTTTACAACAAGTAAGAAGGCTGCTGATCCAAACAGTAAATATTCGGACAGTTTTTGTTTGCTTAATATCGCTTCAACTCCGACTAATGATAAAAGGGCGGCAACAAATAATTGCACAACAATCAACAATAATTCATTTTGATTGAACAATGAGTATATGCACAAGACTAATGCAATGCAAGAAACCGAAATTTTTGCAACTTTTAGCAAGGTATCACTCCTTATGCGGTCATGAATTAACCTTAACACGATTACGCGTCTTAATCCGAGAGCATAAAGAATCAAGATAAAAGAAGTGTTTTAAACAAAAAGAGCATTAAACTAAATGCTCTTTTTCATACTCCATCGCCGACATTCACGCAAGAATATTCCACTCTTCACAGAGCTTTTGAACAAAGTGTAATCACAATTGTCGCAGCGGCCGTTACAAAATTATTTAAAAGAGGTTGATTTATGCCTTTGCTTGATTATTTTTATGTGCTGCAGTTTGAAAACAAGGAATACTTCAAATCATTTAAGTTAGATGAGGACGGTTATATGACATCTAACGACCTCCACCGGGCTTCTAAATTGCAAACAATGTATGAAGTCATTGAGGTAGCCAGTGAGCTTAAAACAAGGTGTAATGTGCAATGTGAGATAAGGGAAATCCAAGTCGTAAAGCGTTAGGAGTAATAGTTGTGTGACAACTTTCATGCAAGATTTATAAGAAGCAATTAATTTGGAATAAAAAATAGGAGACAAAGGGATGAAGAGAAGTTTAATAAACAGGAAGATAGATAAGGATATACAAAAAGAATTTAATGCAATTGGAAGGTTAATGGATTCGTTTGTAGATTATGGAGATATTATGTATAAACGGCTATATGACGAGTGTGGTGATAATGAGCTTAATGCACCTCTATTTACTCTTTTAGCCCACATATTAAATATGGTGGATGGAGCAGCCATTATGAGTAAAAAAGGTGCTTCAGAAGGAATGATACCACTATGTAGATCGATGTTCGAAGCAGCACTGTACTTTGAGTATATGTACACAGAACCGAAAGATAAGGGGGTTATAGCTTATCAGGTTCACAGCTGTTACCAGGAAATCAAATTAAGAGAAATGTTCGATTCAAGTACCAATAGTGGGAAAAAACACAGAGAAATCTTCACGAATGAATTTCCTAACTTTGATGAGGTACAGAGTATACCTGTGTCAGAATCGTGTAAGCATTTATATAATTTTTTGAAGAAAAAAGAGGTTCAAAATGTTAAAGATGCGTGGGATAAGAAAAAACCAAAAAATTGGTACTCACTTTATAGTAATCTGAGGAATTTAAGAGACCTTGCCAAATATTTAAATGCTGAAGCACGTTATGTCTTCTTATATAAGCGAGCATCAGAATTTATACATGCAGGGGCAACTATGAAAAATATTAAAGTAGGAAATGATGCTGGGGGGATATCACTAAGGAATTTTGAAGAAGTGCCATTTTACAGTTCAATGACCTTCACTATTATAACAGAAATTTTTATGTTAATTGGAAAAGAGGAATTTGCCTTTTGGTATATAAACAATGCGAAAAAGCAGGTTGAGAGAACATCTAGGTTGAATATTAATGTTGAGTATGAAATAGCAAAGCTTTAAAAATAGGATAGTAAGATAATCATTTTATTTCATAGCGAGGTTGTATATATGGGGCAGGATGGAGGAAAGTTAGTATTTAAAAGTTCAAGGCATGCTGATATAGCAGGAAAATTTGGTGAACAAATGATTCTTTTTTATTTATCCAGCAAGGGGTTTGAGTGTGTGAAATTTGATTATGTGGGGATTGATATCTTTGCTAGAAGTGAAGAGGGTGAAAACTGGGGAATATCAGTTAAATTTAAATCTCTAGTTGACGGAAAGCCCAGCATTGGAATTACTCAGAAAGCTCTTGAATCGTCTGAAAAAGCCTGTGAAAGATTAGGTTTCAAACCATTTATAGCTACAGTTTTTGAAAGAGGAGCAGACTTAATTGTCTTTTTTTGTTCAATAGAAATTTTTAAAAATATTGCAAATAAAAGTAAAATGAAGTATAGGCTAGATCTTAGAGAAGAGTCATGGAAAAGGTATAAATCTAATCCACATCTACAATTCTTCTGTTACACAAGGAACAATTTAAAAAGTAAATGGTTTGAATAAAATTTAAGGAAGAATATAAATTGGTTGTTAAAGAAATTGTAGATCTTTTAAAAGGGGGGACCCAACAGTTAGTAGGTTATATTATTTTTAGCCTGTTAGGAATCATAGTGTTTCAATTTGATTCATTTAGGGATATGAAGGTTAGTGAACCTTCATTAATTTTAATATTGTTATGCTTAGGCGCATTTAGTATGTTAATTTCTGTTCTTGGGATAAATTATTTAAACAAACTTGTTGCAAATAAAAAAGAAAAGAAGGAGAAAGAAAATCAGATATCATACCTTCATAATTTAACAAAAAAAGAAAAGAGTATACTTGGGGAGTTTATTTGGAATAAGTCTAAATGGCTCCCTTTACATAATGCAAATGGATCAGTTAAAAAACTAGAGAGCATGCAATTAATTCGTCAAATAAGTGAGCATCCTTTTGAGGAATCAAAATATGCATTCATAATAGAAGATTGGGTATATGAATATTTAAATGCAAACAAAGAATTATACTGGGTGTCAGCAAGTGAAATCTTTAAATGATAAAAAACGGAGAGTTCTGGAAATGAAAAATAATAATATTGACATGAGCAGTTTTATTCAAGGGGTTAAAAGCATAGAAGAATCAACAGAAACTATACATACTGCAATATCAAAATCAATTCAGCCACTGGTTAACCTATCTATAAGTATTAGAGAACACTTTAAACGCCCAGAAATACAAGAATCATTGACTAGAATAGCAGAAGGATTTATCGAAACAAAAGAGGACATTAAAAATTATAAAAAGGTGATATTTCTTCTGGGGTATCCACCTAGTGAAAGTACAGATATTCTTTTAATGCGACAAATAGGTCGTGAATATGTTGAAAACGGTGAATCTAATTTAAAAAGTATTATAGATGACATCATGAAAGACCATTACAATGCTCAAAGAATTGATGAAATTAAAAGGCATTGGGAAAATTATAGTCTTTTAAAAGAAAGACTGCCTTTATTAAGACAATCGTTAAATGCACATAATCTCGGAATGTTTGCTATATCCGTCCCCTCTATTCTGTCACAAATGGAAGGTATAGTAATAGATGGTTTTGATATTAAACAGAGAGTAACCGGCTCGAAATTTAAAAAGCTTTTAAAAATTTTATTTAATATTGAAGATGACGAGGATAGTAAAGGTGATGAAAATCCGTTCAACTTTGATAATATCATTGGAAAGTTTTATTTAAATTTTATATTGGAACAGTTTCAACATGGACAAGAAAATCTTTCAGATGTTAGTCGCCATGCGATTCTACATGGAGGAGCTAAACCGACTATGTATGCTAAAGAAGAAATTTCATTGAAAATGATAATGATGATGGATAACTTACTTTATAGAATCAATAATTTAACACAAGAAAAGAAAAATGAGGCTCATGTTATTTTAAGTTAATTTATGTTCTATATAACGGTTGAGTACGGTTTTATACTGTACTCAATAACTGAATAAAATAAGAATTTTAAAGATATTTATTTTGAATTGGAGGCTCGGTTACATCCCACAGTTACCCTGATTGTCAATTCTTTTTTTTCTTTTTCAGAGCCCTTTCAAATAAAAATCTTGCAACTTCTTTGTAAAACTGATCTAAGCTATCATCCTCAAATTTTTCAATAATTCTAATTGAGCAGTTCTTTCTTAGTATAACCTTAATTGTTTTCTTCTTCAGTTCTTCATATTCTCCATAAATTTGCTTCCCTTCATTAGACAAGAGGCAGCTACAATAATTTCACAACTCTAATGTATATCTCCTTTAAACGCAATGATTCAATGGGAATTCATTACAGATATTACTCCATCTGAATTAGAAACAAGAATTGTGATCCTGCGAAAAAAGGATCAGGATATGGTGGAAGAAGACCACTTATAATGTGTTTCTAGGTATTTGTAATTAAATTACAAATACTTTTAATATTTGCTCATGAATTCGTGGTATTATACTGAAGGGGACGATCAAAAGCTTTGGCGTTAGTAATTAAAAATGTTTTAAATGTATACGAGTGCTACCTCAAAGTCGGAAAAAAATATTATAGGAGGTAACATATGTTTAAGTTTAAAAAGAATATCTTAGTTGGATTATCGGCAGCTTTAATGAGTATTAGCTTGTTTTCGGCAACCGCCTCTGCAGCTAGCACAGACTACTGGCAAAATTGGACTGATGGGGGCGGTATAGTAAACGCTGTCAATGGGTCTGGCGGGAATTACAGTGTTAATTGGTCTAATACCGGAAATTTCGTTGTTGGTAAAGGTTGGACTACAGGTTCGCCATTTAGGACGATAAACTATAATGCCGGAGTTTGGGCACCGAATGGAAATGGATATTTAACTTTATATGGTTGGACGAGATCACCGCTCATAGAATATTATGTAGTGGATTCATGGGGTACTTATAGACCTACTGGAACGTATAAAGGTACTGTAAAAAGTGATGGGGGTACATATGACATATATACAACTACACGTTATAACGCACCTTCCATTGATGGCGATCGCACTACTTTTACGCAGTACTGGAGTGTTCGCCAAACGAAGAGACCAACCGGAAGCAACGCTACAATCACTTTCAGCAATCATGTTAACGCATGGAAGAGCCATGGAATGAATCTGGGCAGTAATTGGGCTTACCAAGTCATGGCGACAGAAGGATATCAAAGTAGTGGAAGTTCTAACGTAACAGTGTGGTAACAGATCATCATTAATCAGGGGTAGCTAACGGGCTGCTGATCGTTCCTTGAGAAGTTTTATAATCAATGATTATTAAAATCGTTAGTAATGGTTAAAGGTTGTTTTCTAATAGGTGAACGGCCTTGGAATTGCTGGAGGTAGGGTATTCTCCATCTGGTTTTATAACTTTCCCTATAGGTTAATAGAACGGTATTTAAATGAGAATGCTATCAATTTTTTGTAGTCAGCGCTTGCTCACAACAGATACCTTTACATAACCCTTCTTTATCAAACATAAGCCATATTCAAAATAAAAATATCTGGTAGTTAACCAGATCCTCATAACTTTATACTAGTTAAAGGTGGGACTGTTAAGAACAAAAAGTCCAATTTATGAATGGGGACTCTACGAACAAAGCAAGTAAGTTCAAAAAGAACCCAACTTTAGGATTTCCTTAGAGGATTGAATCAGCTCGAACCAAGTTTTTTAATGTGACTAGTTACGGAAATTAAGAAAAGAACCTGGTGAAATTGCCCAGGTTCTTTTTATATTGCACAAAAACAGACACGGTGATATAATCACACTACGTGCGCTTTCTAGTTAAAAAGTTATAGATATCCATCTTATAATTTTATTATATCCTGCTGGGAAGCTCTTGTCAATATTTTTTTTGAAGGGGAGATGTAGAATGAGTTCTTTGGTTCTCGGTTTACATGAAATTGAAAAAACACAGCTTTCGCTCGTTGGAGGAAAAGGGTTACATTTAGGGGAATTATCAAAAATTCAAGGTATACAAGTACCAGAAGGATTTTGTGTCACAACAGTAGGATATCAAAAAGCCATCGAACAAAACGAAACGTTACAAGTGTTGTTGGATCAATTGACCATGCTAAAAGTTGAGGACCGAGATCAAATTGGTAACATCAGCAGGAAGATTCGGCAAATCATTATGGAAGTAGACATTCCTTCCGATGTTGTGAAAGCAGTGGCTCACTATCTCTCCCAGTTTGGCGAGGAACATGCCTATGCCGTGCGTTCTAGTGCGACTGCTGAAGATTTACCACATGCTTCTTTTGCCGGTCAACAAGACACCTATTTAAATATTATCGGCGTCGATGCAATCTTGCAGCATATCAGTAAATGCTGGGCGTCCCTATTTACGGATCGCGCGGTTATTTACCGTATGCAAAATGGATTTGGCCACAGCCAAGTCTATTTATCCGTTATCGTTCAAAGGATGGTTTTCCCTCAGGCTTCGGGGATTTTATTTACCGCTGATCCGATTACCTCAAGCCGAAAGGTGTTATCCATCGATGCTGGTTTTGGACTTGGTGAAGCACTGGTTTCCGGCTTGGTATCTGCCGATTGTTATAAAGTACAGGATGGGCAAATCATCGATAAGAGAATAGCAACTAAAAAATTGGCTATCTACGGACGAAAAGAAGGCGGAACAGAAACACAGCAGATCGATTCTGATCAGCAAAAGGCTCAAACACTGACTGATGAACAAATTTTACAGCTGGCCCGCATTGGAAGAGAGATCGAAGCTCATTTCGGCCAGCCGCAAGATATCGAATGGTGTTTGGCCCGCGATACTTTTTATATTGTACAGAGTCGTCCAATCACAACTTTATTCCCCATCCCTGAAGCGAGTGACCAAGAAAATCACGTCTATATTTCTGTTGGTCATCAACAAATGATGACGGATCCCATAAAACCACTGGGATTGTCTTTTTTTCTGTTGACGACTGCTGCACCCATGCGTAAAGCCGGTGGAAGGCTATTTGTTGATGTCACACATCATCTGGCATCTCCTGACAGCAGAGAAGTTTTCTTAAAAGGCATGGGGCAGCACGATCAGCTCTTAAAAGACGCACTTATGACCATAATAAAGCGACGAGATTTCATAAAGTCGATACCAAATGATAAAACAGCACCAAATCCAAGCAAAGGCAATGCAGATATGCCGGCTCAAGTTGAAAACGATCCGACAATCGTGTCAGATTTGATAAAGAGCAGTCAAACATCGATAGAAGAGTTAAAACAAAACATCCAAACGAAATCAGGATCAGATTTATTTCGTTTTATTCAGGAAGATATCCAGGAATTAAAGAAGATTTTATTTAACCCAAAAAGTTCGGTTGTGATTCGCACTGCTATGAATGCCTCATTATGGATTAACGAAAAAATGAACGAGTGGTTAGGTGAAAAAAACGCAGCAGATACGCTTTCTCAATCTGTACCCCATAATATTACTTCAGAAATGGGTCTTGCGCTATTAGACGTCGCAGATGTGATTCGTCCTTATCCAGAGGTAATTGATTACTTACAACATGTAAAAGATGATAACTTTTTGGATGAACTGGCTAAGTTTGATGGCGGAAGCAAAACCCGAGACGCGATCTATGATTATCTCAGCAAATACGGAATGCGATGTACCGGAGAAATTGATATTACAAGAACTCGATGGAGCGAAAAACCAACTACACTTATCCCAATGATTCTTAATAATATCAATAACAGTGGGCCTAATGCCAGCCATCGGAAATTTGAGCAAGGGCGACAGGAAGCTTTGAAGAAAGAACAAGAGTTATTAGATCGATTGAAGCAATTACCTGATGGTGAACAAAAAGCCAAAGAAACAAAACGAATGATAGATATCATCCGGAATTTCAGCGGGTTTAGGGAATATCCAAAATACGGCATGATTAATCGATACTTCGTTTATAAGCAGGCTTTACTGAAAGAAGCCGAACGACTCGTAGAAGCGGGTGTTATTCAAGAAAAAGAAGATATATACTATCTCACTTTTGAAGAACTCCACGAAGTCGTACGCACACATAAACTGGATTATCAAATCATCAGCACACGAAAAGACGAGTACACATTATATGAAAAACTATCTCCACCACGTGTTATCACGTCTGATGGTGAAATCGTTACAGGTGAGTATAAACGAGGAAATCTCCCAGCCGGAGCGATTGTAGGTTTACCTGTTTCCTCCGGAGTTATAGAGGGGCGAGCGCGTGTCATTTTAAACATGGAAGATGCTGATTTAGAAGATGGAGATATATTAGTTACCTCCTTTACCGATCCAAGCTGGACACCATTGTTTGTATCCATAAAAGGCCTAGTCACCGAAGTTGGGGGACTGATGACCCATGGAGCTGTTATAGCCCGTGAATATGGCTTACCTGCAGTTGTTGGCGTTGAAAATGCTGCCAAGCTGATAAAAGATGGGCAACGAATTCGCGTTCATGGTACAGAAGGCTACATTGAAATCTTATAATGTCTGATGTGTGTAGAGAGCCATCAGATATTCCGCCATCAGCCCTAACTAGAAGCTGGGAGGCTGCATTTGTACCGAATGATTAAGTTCCCGTTGAACTAACGAAGATCGATAGCACATTAAGAAAAGCTGGAACCTCTTGGAGGAGGTCTGGCTTTTCTATATAAAATTGGCGTAGTGTGCAAAAGCCGCATTTTGCGGGCGGCGCTTCTTTAAAGTGAATTTTTTATTACTAGCATTTAAACTTGTATTTGTGCTTAAAACAAGAGAAAAAGGAGCTAAAAAGCTCCTTTATAAATTTAAACAACTTTTGTATAAATAGCCGTGTAAAACCCGATTGAGTAATCAAAATAATGACGTGTAAGCGTATAAGTATAACCGTTGTATTCTATTGTTGGCTGGAAGTCCATTGGCAGAGGACTAATGCGGTATATAGTGTCATAATCATACTCATCACTTTTTACTGCAACCTCAGACGAAGTGCCAGCAGCCAATGCGGGAACCGCGGATATGAGCATGCCAAAGGATAAAGCAGAACTCAATAAGATTTTCCTCATGTTCAATTATACCAACTCCATTTACAATTAATACATATATTATGTAGCGGTTGGAAGTTATTTTGGAAGTGAACAATGGATCATAAAATGTGAAAATTTTGATTTTAATGGAAGTTGCGATAGTAAACGACAGTAAGGATAAGTATATTTATGCTGGAATCCAGAAAGAAGCGGCCTTCAATAATATATTTGAAAGCGCAAAAATGAGTAAGGGGATAATATCGAGGGCTACCACATGCAAATATTTGAGAAAGAATAAGAAGAAGGTTGAGGAATTGGAGAATGGAGTATGCTGTTATGAATTGCAAAAAGAAGTAGATGGGTTGGGTGATATCCTGTTGTTTATTTTAAAGATCAAAAAGAGTTTAAAGAGGAGGGAGAAAGATGCCGAAAATCGGAGTAAGCTTGATAGTGCTCATTATACCCATTATTTTCCTTGCAGGCTGCAATAAAAATGAACAACACGGAGAAGAAACAAAGATGCAGAGCCTAGTAGGCTATGTCGTGCTTAAAGACAATGAAAGGGCAATTCTCATTACCGATACAAAAGCTCCAGTAAAAGAAGATTACAATCTTTCTGAAGGACAACTTATGAACAAGTTTAAAAATAACATAATAATTGTAGGATTAAGTGAGATTGATAACACAGAAGATCTCAAAAGAGGTGAAAAAATAAAAGTGTGGTTCCATACACGAAAAGAGTCAAATCCACCAAGTGCAACGATACAACAATATAAATTATTACAAAAAAAATAATTGAATTCTCGTATAGATAACCTCTGATGGTCTGTTTCAAACTTTACTTGGTTTCATAAATGAAAACTTGCCATTCATGTTAACGATTCGTGTTTTAAGATACTTAAAGAAAGAGAGGTATTAGTGAGAATATGAAAAAACCGTTCATTAAAAATGAACGGCGGGGTTTACAAAAGTAATGTCTTTTTTCCTTTATGGCAAAAGGATAAAGGAATTCGTAATATTGTGCTTCAAATTTTTTATTTGAGATCGTTAAGGACGACTTTTGCAGCCTCAGCGATAAGAGCATTATCATAATTAGCATTTTTCGTAAAGCGGTTTGACAGAATTGCCAAAACAATAGGAGCTCTGTTAGGCGGCCAAACGATAGCAATGTCGTTTCGTGTCCCGTAACTTCCGGCTCCGGATTTATCGCCGACTTCCCATCCTATTGGAGCGCCTGCCCGAATCAGTTCGTCACCAGTAGCATTGCCTCGCATCCAATCGGTTAAGATCGTGCGTTTGTCAGTCGTGAGAGTGTTATCTAAAGTGAAAGCTTTAAGATCGGTTGCCAGTGCTTTTGCGGTGCTGGTGTCACGAATATCACCAGGAATCGCAGAGTTTAGATCCGTCTCGAATCGTTTAGCTTTCGTTACATGATCCCCAATCTGTTTCAGTGACTTTTCAAAACCTTTAGGGCCGCCAAGCTGTTGCAACAAGATGTTCCCAGCGGTATTATCGCTGTAACGGATAGCCGCTTCCGAGATTTCTTTTAGACTCATGCCTGTATCTAGGTGTTTCTCTGTGATTGGAGAATATGTAACAAGATCGTCCTTGCTGTAGTGGATGACTTCATTAAGTTTTTCAATTGAGTTTTTCTTCAGGACAGCAGCTGCGGCTAGAACTTTATAGGTTGATGCGTAAGCAAATCGCTCATTCGGCCGATAGGCGATTGTCTTGTTTGAACCTGTATCAATTGCATAAACGCCAAGCCTGGCATCAAATTTTTTCTCAAGTTGAACAAATTCTTTATTCGTTATACAGCTTGCCATGTTTGTGTCTTCTATGGATTTTGCTTCGGCATGCGTTGAGCTGTAAAAAGGTGTGAAACCAGAAATGCTTAAACATAAAAGCCCAACACATATTCCAAATTTTATTGACGCTTTATTTTTCAACTTCATCAGGCCTCCTCATTCAAATGATTTTGTATTACCTTCTAATTCACATCGCAGGAATGAAATTGAGATATTTCCAATGAAATGTTTCCCATGACAGTTAGTGTAACAAACCCCTTTGCGCTAGTAAACATAGAATCAATTTATCTTATATTTTTAATAAGTTGGGAGAACAAGGGTAATTGCCACCTACATGGTATTATATAAGAATAGGCAAATCAGATTACATATCAACAACAAAAAAGCTGACAATGGCTGTCAGCGAGGTCATCTATTAGAAAGCTTTATCAATTGTGATTGGAGTGTTATTGGATGCAAACGAGAAAAGTTTATCTCTACGTATTTCACACAATGTCAGACTGGGAATATGGATATTTAATTGCTGAACTAAACTCAGGGAGATATTTCAAACAAGATGCACCATCTTTAAAAGTAGTTACAGTAGGGGCTAATAAAGAAATGATAACTACGTTGGGAGGATTAAGCATAAAACCAGATATTTCTCTTGATGAGTGTACTCTTGGGAGTCAAGATCTTATCATTTTACCCGGAGGAAACACTTGGGGAGAAGATATTCATCAGCCGATCTTAAAAAAAGTTGGCGACGCTTTAAAGCTCGGTACGACTATTGCTGCAATTTGTGGGGCAACCCTGGGCCTCGCGATGAAGGATACTTAGATTCGAGAAAGCACACAAGCAATAACCTAGAGTATATGAAAATGGTCTGCCCTAATTACAAAGGAGAAACACTATATGAAAAGGAACCTGCAGTATCTGATAAAAATTTGGTTACTGCATCAGGAATTGCTCCTCTGGAATTTGCGGTGGAAGTATTAAAAAAATTAGATGTATTTGCACCAGATACATTGCGTTCATGGTATAAGCTAAATAAGACTCAAAAGCCTGAATACTTCTTTGAGCTAATGAATACAATAAATCGATAGAAAACACTTTAGCAGTTTTTTGTAGTGCTCCTGAACTTATAGGAGCATTTTTTATATGTGTCTAGGAGATATATAAAGAAATGCAGAAACTCTAAAAAAAATATAGATTGGTAGGCCTTATTTCGAATAGAGTTTGATTTGGGTTAAAACTGTTCTTATTAAGGCTCATTTCATGGTGCTAAAGATTCATTTGGAGAAGACTGTCTTGATCAGAAAAGACCCTTCCAATATATTGAAGTAAAAGATATCGGGAGGAACTCTTTTGAAAAAGATATTGATGTTAGCTTTTACATTTCTTTTGGCTTTGACTATCCATGTAGGGGAAGCTTCGGCCGTTATCGTGAAAGATGAGGAGAAAGTGAGTTTTACAATGACAGAAAATGAAAAATGGTTTATGAAGTCTGATGACCTAAATTCAAACCATTGGACATCTCACTTTGGGTACAGATTCACCATTTTCGATACTGAAGGATGTACAATTAACGCAAGAATCATGCGAATGACTTTGTCAGGATATGAAATAACCGTTAGTGAAAAAAACTTTTCAGGGGATCATTTTGATTTGAGTGCAACTGATCGAGTTGAGACGATGCCTTATAAGACTCATTATTTGATTTTGACAAAAGATCCAGATTGCGGAGATGTTAAAGTAAAAGGTCTATACGGTTTTCAGTTTGATCAGCCAGAATGGTAATAAAAAAGAATCTAGATTCTCACCAGCCTAAACGCCAGCCAAGCTAATGTCTACATGCAGACATTAGCTTTTTTCATTGTTTAATAGGCTGTCGTCAGGATTCTAGAAGACTTTCTCATAATAGTCGTCTCCTGTCACATGAAGCCCAAATGACAGGGGAAATGTATATCATTCACACTTTCCGTCGTGAAAATGTAAATGTATTCATAAAAATCCCGCAGCATATCAGCAGTGCGCCGAGGATAATGTTGATGGTGATCTGTTCGTGCAATTGCAGCCATCCAAAGAATAGGGCCAATACGGGAACAAACATTAATGCCATGGATGCTTTTGATGCTTCGATTTGATTGAGCACCCAAAACCATACGACAAATGTAAAGCCGGTGGAAAGCAAGCCATTAAACAGCAATGACCACACCGCCTGATATGTCCACTCGGCTGAAGGGACCGGCTCAAATATAGAGGAAAACACCAATAACATGACGGCTCCCATCATAAGGTGCCAGGCATTCATGTGAATAATATCGATATGCTTGAATTGTAGCTTGCTGAACACATTCGCGATTCCCCAGCTAAGCGCTGCCGCAAGGACGCACAGCTCCCCAAATAAAGCGCCTTGATCGATATTGAGCATTTCCTTTCCAAATATAAATAACAGTCCGAAGAGGCCGCAGACCAGTCCCATCGTTTTATACACATTCATTTTCTCGTTTAATGTAAAATGGCTGATCACCGTAACAAATATAGGCATTGTATATACCAAAACAGAGGTTTTCCCTGAATCGACAAACTGCATTCCATACGTCAAGATCCCCATGTAGCCCAGCCCCATCAACAGGCTCATGATGATATAGCTTTTGAGATGTTCTTTTTTAATTGAAAGTTTTTTTCTTTGGATGAAGAGAATGAGAAATAAAGGAACTGCTCCGATGAACAGGCGCAAACCCGAAAATAAAAGCGGGGGGATGTCATGAATTCCTACTTTCATCGCAACCCAAGTATAACCCCAAATAAGTGTGACAGATATGATTCCCAGCATAACTTTTACCATAATGAAGCCGCCTTTCTTGTTTAAATATCGTGCTGGTTTCTATCATATGTTACATTTATGTATAACTGAAATACATTTTTATTATTGGGGGTATAACCAAATGGTTATGAACATGAACCATCTTCACATATTTGTAAAAGTCGGGGAGAAATTAAATATTACAGAAGCGGCAAAAGAATTGTTCATCTCTCAGCCGGCGGTAAGCAAAGCGATAAAAAACCTGGAGAACTCACTGCAGCTCAAATTATTGATCAGGGATAAACATCATGGTTTAATGCTGACTGACATCGGAAAAGAAATATTGCTGCTGGCGAGGCAAATGAAGGGAATTGAAAGCAAAATATATCAAGTAGCCAACCGGGAAAACAAGCTGTTAAACGGGAAGGTGAAAATTGGTTCATTTCCTGCAGTTTCAACAAATATCATGCCACAGGCGATTGCGGCATTCAGATCAAACTACCCGCTGATCCGCATAGAATTGATCGAAGGAACCTCTGACCAAATAAAAGGATGGGTTGAAGATCGGACGGTTGATATCGGGATCGCAGCATCTCCATTTGAACCGTTTGAAAATCAGCTATTGTGTAACGACTATATGGTGGCCGTCATCCCGCCGCAGCGTGACGAATTAAAACTTGAAAAGCATGTCGACCTTGAAACATATCAAGATGACCTCATTTTTTGTAAAGGCGGTCATGAAATCGCGATGTCAAACGCATTTTCGCAATACAACATCGAATTAAAGGAAAACTTAACTGTGCAAAATGCCGAAACCTTGATTAATATGGTCAAAAATAACTTGGGTATCGGCATCATTTCAAACTTTACACTTTCATCCGTCCCGCATCAATTGATTAAAAAGGACATCTTTCCTAGAGTCACACGCGATATTGGCGTCATCGCACATTCATTTGAAGAGATAACGCCGGCGGCGCATGAGTTTGTCAAAGTGTTGAAAGCAGTTGTAATCTGAATCAGTTATCGTGTTGCGATGAAATTTGAAGAAGATGAATACTCACCGGCAGAGTTACATAAAAGAAAAAAGCAACCATTTGAACGTTGCTTTTCACTCTATTTGGGACCTTGTACGCTAAGAAAAAGATTCACCCATCTCAGCCTTTGTGGGACTCTGCTCCTTAACTTGTTTTAATGATGCTACTATAAGAAAGCTAACAATCACTAGCAAGAGCCATGAACTTACCTTTCCAAGGTGTACCAGACTCCATGTATCGATTTGGTTTGGATATTTCCAAGCTCCAAAAAACGTAGCGATATTTTCCGCTATCCATATAAAAAATCCGATAAGTACAAAAGAAAGTGCGAGCGGCATACGGTAACGAGCTCCATTCACCTCGTATGTAACCCATGTTTGCCAAAAGACAATGATGACAAGCCCAGATAACCACCATCGAATGTCTATAGAAAAATGGTGGGTGAAAAAATTCAAATAAATCGCTACGGCAAGCGGAACAACTGCAAAAAAAGGCGGCCACTTAATCAGTTCAACCTTAAGCCTTCTCCATGCCTGGCACAAATAACTGGCTACACTTGCGTACATAAAGCCGCTATACAAAGGTACTCCAAATATTTTGGAGTATCCTTCTTCTGGATAAGACCAGGAGCCCATATGGACTTTAAAAAGTTCCAGAGCAAGCCCAATAAGGTGGAATAATGTGATCACTTTTAATTCATCCCGTGTTTCAAGACCGGAACGCACCATCCACAATTGCATGAGAACGCAGATAATGAGCAGCCAGTCATACCGCGGCAAGAAGGGCAGTGGGATGATTTGCGTAATAGCCAAAGAGGCAAAAATAACGGCAGGAAACAAACATGAAAGGGCTTGTTCCCAGCCAAAATGAACGATTTGTTTTATGGCTCTCATGATGTATGCCTCCTCCATAGTTGTGTTCTTCGTGTATGAAAGGGACGCTTAGTATAGCAGCTAGATGGATATAAGTTTATGTCCATAAGCTCACCACCAATCACTTTATTTTTCTGTTAATCTTACATATTTTTTTACGAATCCTGTGTGTTTTCATCACTTCGGTATTCCAATATATCCCCGGGCTGACATTCTAAAGCCTTGCAAATCGCTTCTAAAGTTGATAATCGAATAGCCTTTGCTTTTCCGTTTTTCAATATCGAAAGATTAGCCATGGTGATGCCAACTCTCTCTGAAAGCTCTGTTACGCTCATTTTCCTCTTAGCAAGCATCACATCAATGTTGATAATAATCGCCATGTCATCACCTCAGACCGTTAAGTCATTTTCTGATTTTATATCTATCGCTTCTTTTAACAGTTTTTGAAGAACAGCAGCAAAGACCGCAATCACCATTGAAGCAAAAATAATAACCAATCCGATCACAATGATACCGGGGGCGTCGTCTATCTCGGCCATCAGATAAAAGACAGGCATGCCTGCTGCGTAAAAGATACTGATAGTGACTGCGCAGTATTTTATATTCTTCAAAGCTCTTACAGACAAACCCGAGAAAGCTTTGTTTTTGTCAATATAGCTTAAAAGTTTGAACGCTTGATAAAGAGCAAAGTAAAAAGGTATCGCCGTTACATACAAATAGATGAAAAAGAGATATTTTATATAAGCGATATTTGGAAATAATTCTGCTGAATAGTTGGCCATCTTAGGCACTAAAAAAATGCATAAAGCAAGAATTGGAATTCCAATAAGAACCAAAGATATCTTTAAAAAAATTGTCGACATTCGATTCATAACAAGCACCTCATTTATTTGTTGTCTAATTGAATGTAACAAAAAATTTATCGTTTCTCAATAAAAAAATATTGAAATGGATTGATTTGTTGTTGTTATAGGAGACCCTTTTCATTTTTGACAAGACAAAAAAGCATCCCTCATCACTGGGAGATGCTGAACTACTTCAAACTTGCCGACTGAATGAACCGTGTACCTCAGTGAGCTCAGGGATCGGTGTGAACATTAAAGCTATAGCTCTTTTATGAAGGCTTTTATCAACGTCTAAAGATTCAAACAAACGATGGGAAGAAATACATCAAAGGATAAGCGGCTGTTCATACTAATGATCGGGAGGTAAACCGACTTATGATACAAATTTTGATCACTGGTCTTTTTTTATTGGCTCAGCCGAGTGAGCCGCAGGACAGTTTAACGGTCACACAGCAAGGACGGACGATTGCCACTGTTAACCGTGAAGAATTTACAATGCCTCTTCCCGGCACTCCAATGGTTGACTATGAAAAATACAGTAAATTCATCAAACAGCTTGATCAGAAAGTGTACCGGGAGCCGATAAATGCTGTCCTTAACGATCATGGAAGCATCGTCCCGGGCAGGGTTGGCTACAAACTGTATCAACAGGCGTTTATGGAAAAGTTTTATGCGTATTTTTATGGCCAAGGTCCCTCCAAGATAGAAGTGCCGGAAATGAACATTTATCCGAAAGTTGACAGCGAGCTGCTAGCTCACATCAGTACGCAGCAGCTTGGTCAGTACGTGACGTATTTTAACTCAAGCAATAAAAGCCGTTCACACAATATTTCTCTTTCTGCAAAAGCAATCGACAATCACGTTGTTTTCCCTAATGAGACGTTTTCGTTTAACCAAGTTGTGGGAATGAGAACTCGGAACAAAGGATATAAAAGTGCACCCATTATTGTAAAAGGGGAGTTGTCTGAAGGTGTAGGAGGAGGAATTTGTCAGGTGTCCTCAACTCTATTTAATGCAGTCGATCGTGCAGGACTGCAGATCGTTCAGCGCTATTCTCATACTAGAAGTGTACCATATGTACCGCCCGGACGGGATGCGACGGTAAGCTGGGGAGGTCCTGACTTTCGCTTCCAAAACCAATATAACCAACCAATCTTAATTCGGGCAAAAAGGTATGGGGGAAGGATGATTATTACACTATACTCTTCTGATGTGATTAACAGCAAATTGAGAAAAATCCCCAAAGCTCCATCTCGGATACCGAAAGAAATAAATGCTGAGCAGTAAAGACAAAACCTTAGGTAAGGTTTTGGTTAAGAGAGATTGTAGATTGCTCAAAATCAATTCTTTAAGGAGCGGCCAGCGAAAAGGAAGGAGGGATAAATGAAGTGAAAAGGGTATTATTTTCTGTAATTGTTTTTACAGCAGTTGGATTTACGTTTTGCCAATCAAAAGCGCATGCCCTGACTTTTACGGTGTTGCCTATTACACAAAAAACAGACCAGTGGTCAGTAAAAGTAAGTGAAGCAAAAAATGTAAAGGAATTTGCGAGACCTCAAAAAGGAGAATATCAAGTATATTCCTTGGAAGTCAAAAATATAGGGGAAAATGCAGCTACAGTGGATGTGCAATTGTATAGAAATGATCCTGATTCAATCACAAGATTTTCACTTTTTGGATGCCTCGATGAAAATTGTGACAAACCAAAAGAAGATTCTAAAATGTTAGCTGAAAGTTTAAATGATGGCTCACCGCTGAAGTTCAATCATTTTATGCTGGCAGATAAGGCCTCTGAATTAGAGGTTGTTATAATTTGGACACAGAAGGGGCAAGAAGGTCGCAATTTAAAACAGACCTTTAAATTCACTGATGATGGCGTTAATTAGACAGTAAAGATGGAATGGCTTTGATGATTCGATCTCTTACTTTGCGTGAGGAAAAAACGAAAATAATTGTTGGAAAACCAATCATAGCTGAGTCAAATGTCAAAGTGACTGTGATTTATGACTATAGAGAAGAACCAGAGGAGGCCTTTTGGATACATTATCCGATGGGAGTGAAATGTTTGTTGATGATCACAAAGTCTTTATTGAATACGAATAGAGACTTTGTGACTGACTGCGCATTTCAACTTAACATTTTACTGATAATGACAGTAACACCTAAACAAGTGCAGCCCGTTCATTATTAAAAAACTCTAATTTCGAAATTTTCAGAGTTCAATTTCAGTCAATTCAGTTATCATCGAAAGAAGAGGCACAAAAGTCACCAGCTATTTGGACAACTTTTAGCGTTTTTTTGATGGGAGATTTGTGACTCATGAGATCATGAGTATAAATAAATTTGAAAAATTACTTAATAAACTCTTATTAGCTTGATTTTTCAAAATATAAAGCCCATTTTAAAACAAAATTGTATGTAAGGCGTGATATACGTTTAAATTTTGTCTCTGAAAGAGCTTTAATTTAAATTCGAAGTTTTTAATTTTCTTTTCAGTAACATTTTGATCATATTTTCCTACTAACGAGTTAGGGAAGTGGGGAAAAACATGAGAAAAAAGAACAATATTAAGAAATGGCTATTGATCATTGCTGGATTCTTGATCATCTGTATCATCACATTATTTGTAATGGTGTCAGGAAACAAAGTGAAATATGAGGGCAGCGGGAAAAGCGGACTGTGGATGTCTAACCTTGAAAAATCAGACAAAACTTCAATTGGACCTAATTATTTTCTAAATCTGTATTGGCAGGGGACCAAGAAGGACGAAAAGAGTACTGTCATAGAAAAAATTACCTTATACATAGATGGTAAAATGTATGATAACAGGGGAAATTATGATTTGTCAGAGTACACAGGTGATGAAATGCCGGGTGGGGGACGCATGGAGGACCATATCGCCACCTTTGATTATATGCCTGAAGATGAAGTGATAGGACATGATGTATTAGTGAAAGTGGAGTGGAAGACAGGCCAGAAAAAACAGAAAGAAGAAATCAAATTACATAAGAAGCCATGGTATAAAAAATAGCTTATTCGCTGTATTTGTGATCACATTGGTGGTCACTTTTTTATTTGCGGATTCCTAGGCACAGCAATCTAAGATTCTGCATAGGCTGAAATAAAATCATGTTCATTTCTACTTAAACGAGGTGCATGCTGTTGGAACAACAACCAATCAACCATGAAGACAGAAACGTGCCGCAGCCTATTCGAAGTGATGGAGCTGGAGCTATTGATGCAGGCCCGCGAAATATAATACGGGATATTCAAAATCCGAATATACTTGTTCCGCCTGTTACAGATGAGGGTATGATTCCTAACTTGAGATTTTCATTCTCTGATGCTCCTATGAAATTAGATCACGGCGGCTGGTCAAGAGAAATCACCGTAAGACAGCTTCCGATTTCGACTGCGATTGCAGGTGTAAACATGAGCTTAACTGCGGGAGGCGTCCGCGAGCTTCATTGGCATAAGCAAGCGGAGTGGGCTTATATGCTTTTGGGACGGGCACGTATCACAGCTGTTGACCAAGACGGACGAAATTTCATTGCTGATGTTGGTCCCGGCGACCTTTGGTACTTCCCAGCAGGAATTCCGCATTCCATACAGGGATTGGAACACTGCGAGTTTCTGCTCGTATTCGATGATGGAAACTTTTCTGAGTTTTCAACGTTAACCATTTCAGATTGGCTTGCACACACACCAAAAGACGTTCTGTCTGCAAATTTTGGTGTCCCAGTGAATGCTTTCAACTCTCTTCCGTCTGAGCAAGTCTATATCTACCAAGGGAATGTGCCGGGATCAGTCGCCAGTGAAGACATTCAGTCACCATATGGAAAAGTCCCCATGACCTTTAAACACGAGTTGTTAAATCAACCCCCAATTCAAATGCCAGGGGGGAGTGTACGAATTGTTGATTCTTCTAACTTCCCAATTTCAAAAACGATAGCCGCTGCACTTGTTCAGATTGAGCCTGGCGCGATGAGAGAGCTTCATTGGCATCCCAATAGCGATGAGTGGCAATATTATCTAACAGGACAGGGACGAATGACGGTATTTATCGGAAATGGGACTGCCCGCACATTTGATTATAGAGCAGGCGACGTTGGATACGTGCCTTCTAATGCCGGCCACTATATACAAAATACTGGTACAGAAACATTATGGTTTTTAGAAATGTTCAAAAGTAACCGCTATGCAGATGTGTCACTCAATCAGTGGATGGCATTGACGCCTAAAGAATTAGTGCAAAGCAACTTGAATGCTGGATCAGTCATGCTTGATTCTCTGCGTAAGAAGAAAGTGCCTGTTGTGAAATATCCCGGTACGTAAAGACGTAACAGATCACACAGCTGCCCTTCATATCTTTTTAAAGTAAATAGAGCTGAATTTTGGCCTGTGTTTTATCAAATCCCTATATATACGTTATGTAGGGTTTTTCTGCTTGAATCGTATTGTAATGAGCTTTAAAATGTTAATGTGGAAATGATAACCACCCGCTAATGGAAATTCAATGGCCGATTTCTACCAGTTTGATTGGCTTTAAAGGAGGACAAGATTGAAAGCACTCATATTTTTATCCAGTTTGACTGCTATTGGGAGCTCTATATTGGGGCGATGGTTAGGGATGCTGGATGATTCTTATGCTGTTGGCGATGCTTGGTTTATAGGTGTTTTAGCTGGTTTGATTTCACTTCTAATATTGATTGACAGTCAAACGATGACAAAGAATTACATAGTAAGTTTAAGTACGATACTAGGCATTCTGGGAGTGGGATTGATATATTTTCCAGCTGCATTCATCAACATATTATTAAGTATTACACTGGATAAACAAAAGAAAGAAGACCTTCATGTAAGATGAAAGAAATTTCATTTAATTCTTAGAAGGGAAAGTGTATGGATTTACCTCTATGGGCTTAAATCATATTTGCAATCACAGGTGCGGCAGGTTTCATAAGTTTAATGTGGTTCAGTTTTTTTGCTGACAAAATAGAAAAGTAAAGCGATTTTATAAAAATGTAAACTATTTTATATGAAAGGGATAACATTGCTTATTTAAGTTTACATAATAAAATTATTTCAAACTGATACTAAAAATAACTAATTGATCTATGTACTAAATATTCATAATTACTAGAAGGATTGGCACCTAAGGAACAAAGCTAGTTGACAAGTTCTTGCTAGAGAATTTCAATCACTACATATGATTTTCTGCATCAAGAAGCTCAGCTGAATTATTTTTAGGTGAATTTACTAATGATGAAACCTGGTATGCTTCCATGTCATCAGCATCATAAGGCAGCAGCAAACTTTGCAGATAATCAGGGTTTGTATTTTTGGGGTTAAGCCACTCCTTTTCATGATCATGGGCCAATATAACCGGCATTCGGTCGTGTATATCTTTCATGAACTCATTAGGCTCAGTTGTTATGATGGTGCAGGTATAAAGAGGATCTCCTTGATGTGTGCTCCACTTTTCATATAAGCCAGCAAACGCAAAAAGAGCAGATGATTTCAATTTGATCCGCATTGGGATTTTGGTTTTGGAATCAAGCCGTTTCCATTCATAAAAACTGTCTGCTGGTATGATGCAGCGTTTGCTGACAAGCGGTCTTCGAAAGGCAGGTTTCTCGGTAATTGTTTCGGCTCGAGCATTGATCATTTTATAACCGATCTTTTCATCTTTTGCCCAAGGTGGAATAAGTCCCCATCTAAGCTTGCCTAAGCGATTATTTGATCCATCATTGATGATCGCAAGGATGTTTTGTGATGGTGCGGCATTATAGCTTGGCTGGTATTCATCTTTAGGAAAAAATTGATCGATGTCAAACTGGTCTATAATATCATCAAATGCAGAGAACAAAGTAAACCTGCCGCACATATCCATCATCCTTTTTAGGGGTTTTTAAATAGTGTGTGGGACGAACGTTCATTTAATACAGGTTCAGAACAATGATTTCTTTTTACTTGCGATAAACTGGTATAATAAGAAAGCCATTTAAGAAGTTATTGTGGAAAAAAACATATGCTTTTTGGTTGGACCGATGCTGGATCTTGATGGAGTTACAAGGATCGCTTAAAAATAGCCTATAAGTATAAAAAGAGGCACAGCGTTTTTAACGCAGGGCCTCTTTTATATCAGTAGCCAAATACCAGAGTTGTACTTTGTGATCCGGCATATTTCGTGACAAATTCCTTTGTATATTCCGGCGATTGGACACGATAGCTATAGTTTGACCCGGGATTCCAAGAAGTCAGCGGAGAGGTTTGCTTGTTGAGTGATGGATAGCTGCCTATGTCTTTGAAATAACCAGTGCCCTTGTCGTCAAGGATGCCGCCTTTTTCACTGCCTTTCCCAAAGTAATTATATTCGGAATATATTTTTGCTTTTGTAGCAATTGTAATCGCCTGGTTAAAATTGTTGCTGTAATTGTTTTTAACATGAAAGTAACCGTATCTCATCAGACCTGGGCCTCTAACATACAAGTTCTCAAAATAATTATTGGCGATTGTCATGTGAGGGTAGCCGTCATATTGATGCTGAGAATCATCCGGGTATCCTAAAATCAAACCGTATTTATGATTCGCAAATTTTGAGTTGCTGATCGTGATATAATCTGCAGATTTTCCGATATACAGGAGTTTGTCCAAATCACTTCCGCTTGCACTATAGCTATGTCCTGAGAATGTGACGTGATCAATCCAATAGTTCATACCGGAATCTAAATAAAGCTGGATATCATTATTTCCGTTAATCTGCGGACTGTGTTCAAACGTTAAATTTTGAAAAATGACATTTCCAGAAGCTGATGAAGTTGTTAAATAAATATTTTTCAGCGTTTTTTTCGCGTAAGAGCCCACGAGTGTTTTATTTGAGCCAATGGTAACTGTTGTTTTCGCAGATGCGGAAAGATCATTTTGAAGCACTAAAATTTTCGGAGTGGATCCTCCTAGATGGGTTTTTAAATCATTTACGCTTTGAATGTAAACAATCTGCCCGTTTTTTCCACCCGTTGTGCCCGTTTTAGAAATGCCTTTTTCATTTTTGGCATTTCCGGCAAAACCTAAAAGGCCATTTGTTGAGGTATTCGGAAAATCGACTGCACCTAATGCTTTTCCAGGCAAGAGAACCAAAAACAAACTAAAGACGGTGAACCATAAACAAAGTCGTTTCATCATAATATGCTTCCTTTCAATTTTAATAATTTCCTTGCGGGGATTATTATTACAGTTAATGGAAAGGAATGATAGGTTCTATCTTCCTAATTAATGTTGGGTTACTTAAAAAATACAGATTGCGCCAAAAGACATACTAACAATTAAAATAAAAGAAAGGATTGATACACCGTTGACTGCAGCAGCTTATCGAAACACCTTGCTATCACTTTTATGTTTAACAGCTGGAATCGTGGATGTAATCGGGTATTTAAGCCTGGGACATGTGTTCACAGCTAATATGACTGGAAACATTGTATTATTGGGGTTAGCTATCGGCAAATCCATTCAGGTCACTGTTTTTAATTCCTTGACTGCGCTAATCGGATTTATATGCGGCGTGATCATTGCCACATTGATGGTAGGGAAGGCGGAAAATACCCTTTGGCCTTCTGCTGTGACAAAAGCCCTCGCACTTGAAGCATTCATTTTGTTTGTCTTTGCTTGTCTTTCCTTTTACCGGGCATTTGTTCCTGTGCACATTCTAATTATACTCATGAGCATTTCTATGGGGATTCAAACTACAGCAGCAAAAAAACTGGGGATCGCAGGTATTTCTTCAACTGTGTTGACCGGCACTTTGGCTTCTCTTTTAGAGGATATATCCGGCCGTTTGTTTTTTAAGAAGCAGAAGAAGACTTTCTTAAGAGATACTGTGTTAAGAGCACTGGCTATTATTTTGTATTGTGTGGGGGCTATTATTGTTGCTCTGGCTGAGCCTGATTTTTATCACTTCATTATTTGGGTTCCGATTGTGCTGATATTTGGCATTATGATGACAGCTAAGTGGAAACTGAGCGGGGAAAAATAGCTTATCCTGTATAGCTGTTATCAGGCCAACAGCCTGTCTCATTTCGTTATTGTTATGCGAATTTTGAGAGGGAAAAATAAGACATTCGGCTGAAGTGCACATTCGTTCATTTGTATTGCCTTTTTCATAAGTACGCTACATTTGATATATGAATGATAGTGAATTTGCCTTAAAATCATCTATGAATCTATTTCCTCTTTCAAACCAGATGGATTGAGTCTTATAATGATAATGATTCTCATTTGAAGTCTGGTTTGAGGAGGACCAAATATGAAAAAGATCATGAGTGCATTTGTTGGTATGGTTTTGTTGACGATCTTCTGTTTTTCCCCGCAAGCTTCGGCAGCATATGACGACCTGCATGAAGGTTATGCAACGTATACAGGGTCAGGTTATTCAGGAGGAGCTTTCCTGCTGGATCCCATTCCTTCCGATATGGAGATTACTGCAATAAATCCGGCGGATCTCAATTACGGTGGAGTAAAAGCGGCACTTGCCGGCTCTTATTTGGAAGTTGAAGGGCCAAAAGGGAAAACAACCGTATATGTTACTGATCTTTATCCCGAAGGCGCTCGGGGAGCTCTTGATCTGTCACCTAATGCCTTCCGTAAAATCGGCAATATGAAAGACGGAAAAATCAATATTAAATGGCGTGTTGTCAAAGCCCCAATCACCGGCAATTTCACGTACCGGATCAAAGAAGGCAGCAGCAGGTGGTGGGCAGCAATCCAAGTCAGAAATCACAAGTATCCTGTGATGAAAATGGAATATGAAAAGGATGGTAAGTGGATCAACATGGAGAAAATGGACTATAACCATTTTGTGAGTACAAATTTAGGGACAGGCTCTCTCAAAGTCAAAATGACTGACATCCGCGGAAAAGTTGTGAAAGACACCATTCCAAAGCTGCCTGAAAGCGGAACGTCCAAAGCCTATACAGTACCGGGCCATGTTCAGTTTCCTGAATAAAAAATACGAAACAGCGGATCTTTTCCCGCTGTTTTTTCATTGTTCTGTATCTGCATGTAAAAATGTTTTAATCATGTTCAACTGCTCCTGCTTTGGATAACTGGTATACAGCCTGCTTGAAATCCGAATAGGATCTCCGAAAAAATATCTTTCGTAGTGAGTTTGTCTAGTTCCGAATGAACTCATTGTTAAATCCCATGCCAAACGGAAAATTTTCACACGTTCTTCAGCATTTGTATTGGTTGCTTGAAGATATTGGTCAAGATCTTCCCGTATCTCTGAGTCAAATGCATTTTCGGTAGGCAGTGTCACCATTCCGCTAGCTCCAATTAATTGTATGATTTCAGTAAATCGAGGATATAGCTTAGGAATGATCGTACTGATGACTTGGAGAGGAATTAAACAGGGGCGCATATAGCCGAATTCATCTAACTGAGCATCATTTTCCGATTTGTCAATGAGCGCTTTGATTGTTTCCAATCCCACAATGATTTCTGAGAGCTTCTCTTGGATGTGCTGATATTCGGAAACATTAATGGTGTCGACAAGAAGCTGTGCAACACCTAATAGAAATTCAATTTTTATCATTTGCCTAATGACAACCTGGTGAAAGGTAAAGGCATGAAAGGAGCTTTTTGTCATAAAATCTTTAGCTGCTTCCACATTATCGTAAAAAAACACACGATTCCACGGCACTAACACATGATCAAAAACCACAATTGAATCCATTTCTTCATACCTTGAGCTTAAGGGATGATTAAAGGAAGAGTCGCTTAATACAAATGATTCTCTTGTGATGAATTTTACGCCTTTTGTATTAGAAGGGATTGAAAAAGCATAAGCTTCATCTGTTTCAAAGAAAAATTTAGGCGCTGAAAAAACCAAGATTTCATCGGTCAGCCCGCCTTGTGTTGCAAGCAGTCGTGCGCCATGAATCATTAAACCTTTTTCGGTTCTATCAATGACTTTAGCAGATATCGGTTTTTCACTTAGCCCAAAATAGGACTGTGACCGGTTCACTTGCGGAGTAATGAATGTATGGGTAAAGGAAAGGTCATGCTTAGCAGCTTGTTCATACATATCTAGTATATGGTCAGGAAAGCAATTCTCTTTATCTTTGAGAAGCTCCGCTGACGAAGCAAAGCTCATCATAACCGTATTCATGTAATCCGGACTTCTCCCCATCATTCCGTGAGTATGTCTAGCCCAATGTTCAATCATGTGCCTTCTTTTTTTAAAATCATTTTTGGTTTTAGGCTGGAGATAGGAAATGCCGATTCGATCATCATCTCCAGGAAGGCAATAAGTCATTTCATGTATTAACTCATCCTTTGTTTGCAATTCATAAAGTGAGCTTTTTGTTTTGATTATTCCTTTAAATGCAGGATGCTCAGAAATGTTACCCTTTATTTTTTCGCCATCATACCATATTTCGTTTTCTAGTTTATTCAATCGGTCAATGAATTCTTTACCATTGATGATCCCCATTAAAGTTCGCTCCTTCATATTATGCTGCGTATTGTATTATATTTTCTAGAAAACAGCCGGTTCAGCCAATTTGAGGTGGGAAAAGCCTTTTTTGTATGCCTAATAGAAAATGAGAAGAGTGACTTATACGACAAAAGACAGCCAATTTTTCTTGAAGCCTTTCTGAAGATTCAGAGCCGTAAAGAATTTGCTTATTCATATGAAAATAGCACTATAAAACTTGATAACACGTGTCGATATTATGGACATGAGCGTAAGCGAATTGGATTCAAACGCGCTTGAACATATTTTATTTCAGCCATTACATCGTGCGGAAAGGGAAAACGACACATGAAAGTGAAAACAAAATTGCTGGGGATTATATCAATATTAGTTGTTTCAATTATTGGAATTGGAGGCTCCTCAGTATTTATGATTTCTTCTACTGTGAAAAAGAATGAAGAACTTAAAGACAAAATGGAATTCCAAAAAGAGATAAAACACATCCAATATGAATTGACCGGGTTATCAAATGATGAAAGAGGCTTCTTGATTACCGGAGACAAAGAATACGACGAGGGTATGAAGGAAAAAGCAGACGATGTCTTAAAGAGCCTTGATCGGGTTAATGACTTGATTGATGAAGAGAAGTATCAATCCAATATTGAAGACATTAAGACAAGTTTTACTCAGTATAGAGCTTTGAATCAGCAAGTAGTAACAGCCTACTCTTCAAATCCTAAAAAAGCAGAAACCATCCATTTTGGAGAAGAAAGAACATTAAGAAAAGAAGTCGTAGATCCGGCTGTCAATAAGCTGTCTGATCGCCTGGATCAAGAGGTGGAGGATCTAAAGGATGAAATACGAGGCAATGGGAAAATGAGTCAATCGCTCATTATCATTGTCACAGGGATATCAGTAATATTAGGCATTGTTCTAAGCATAATGCTGTTAAAGTCCATTATGGTGCCACTAAGAAGCATGAATAAGCAGCTAGAGGAAATTGCTCATGGCGAGGCTGATTTAACTAAAAAAGTCATAGTGAAAAATAAAGATGAATTTGGCCAGCTTGCCCAATCGTTTAATTCTTTTACTCACTCATTAACTCAAATTGTGAAGCAGATCAGCAGCTCATCTGAACAAGTCGCCGCTTCCTCCGAAGAATTATCGGCAAGCGCGGAAGAATCGAAATCAACATCTGAACATATTTCCCGAGCCATGCAGATGGCTGCCGAAAGCAATGTGAAGCAAAGCTCAATGACAGAAAAGAGCGCGGAATCCATCACTGAATTATTAGACAGTATATCATCAGTCGCTTCAAATACAGGGAACATAGCGGATCTTTCTTCTTCGATGAGAGACAAGGCTGAAATAGGCTCTAAGTCCGTCAACAAGATGTTAGATCAGATGAAATTCATTGATAAATCTGTAGATTCAGCCGGCAATGGATTGCAAACATTGGTAGCGAGCACAGCAGAAATCAGCGATATCTCTTCGCTTATCACGACGATTTCAGAGCAGACAAATTTGTTGGCACTAAATGCAGCGATCGAGGCGGCCAGAGCCGGAGAGCAAGGAAAAGGATTTGCTGTGGTGGCAGAAGAAGTTCGGAAGTTGGCGGATGAAACAAATAAATCTGCAAACCACATCCAATCGGTGGTAGCGACCATCCAAAATGAATCGATAGAAACGGTAAACAATATTAAGGTTGTTCAAGAAAATGTGAGCTCAGGCATTGTTCTTTCTCAAGAGGCAACAGGAAATTTCAATGAAATACTGAACCTTGTGGAACAGGTCACTTCTCAAATACAAGAAGTCGCAGCGGCAACTCAACAGCTTACATCAGGCGTTGAAGTGATTCAGCACACAGTTCATACATTGGCCGCTGGAACAAAAGAAACGTCTGCAAATACAGAAGCGGTTGCAAATTCATCACATGAACAGCTTCATTCAATGGGGGAAATCTCCTATGCCGCAGAATCTCTATCTCAGTTGGCAGAAGAACTTCAAACCGTCATTAATCGTTTTAAATATTAAACAGGCTACTTACGTGGGAACCTCCATCCTATTCGGTGGGGGTTTGCTACTTTTACTGTGGTGTTTCTAAAAACAGAGCTAACTGACCTTTTAAGTTAGCTCCGTTTGTATGGCTAGTCCAAATTTTGATCGATCGTCCCTTCAAAATAGTCATCGCTGACCTGTTCATGAGTTTCAGCCAATCCTTTTTCTAATTGCGTGCTTCCTTTATAATCTGAGGGCTCAAAGTATTTCCCGGCAACATCTGTTGTGTCATTTTTGTTTTCTTTGTTATGAGTTTGTGTTTCAGTGTTAACACTTTCTGTCTCAGTATTGCTGCTTATAGATTGCTGAAAATCATATTCCTTGTCTAATGAAGAAAATCTTTTATAATCATCAGGTCTGTCTGCACCGTTTTTTTGAGTCACTTTTCTTCCTCCAGATTATTGATATTTTAGTGCGGGTAAGAACTTATTTCGTTCTTTTAGGCTCAGAACCATGTTTTTTGGGATCATCTGCTTTAAAAGCTGTTTCAGTCTCATGGTCATTTCTCATTTGTTCAATACTTGAATTTTGAATTCCTTTTTTACTCATTGGTTTCACTCCTTTACGAAAAGTGTTGAATATCAACTCTTCTTATTTTGTCTGTTGATCAGGTATTCATTCACTTTTTTCATTCGCGCTTTGGCCAATCAGGAGAGGCATTTTCATGCCAGTCGTATTATTTAAAAAGTCGTATTTTTGAAACTTTTTATCATCGCATTGTTGGGGAAGACATCTCGATAAAAGAAATACAAAGGTTGTGAATTTATACTAACAGCACTGTGAATAAATCAAACAAGGGGGGTGAAAAAATGAAAAAAAGCGCATCATATTATTTAATGACATTAGGGCTATCCAGCCTTACATTTGGTTTGTTTTTAGGGTTTTATTCTTTCGTTATGTATGGCGATATGATAATTGCATTGTTTACGGCAGCAATTGCTTTATTATACGGTTTTGTGGTGTATGGCCTTTTTGCTGTTCCGCTTCAAATGAAGTTGCAGAAAAAAGCGAGAGCATTCAATGTCATGTACCTATTGATTTACAGTGTGGTTTCTTTTATCGCAGCTTTCCTGTTTTTTGTTATCAATGAACCTGCATCAATAGCATGGACATTGCAATCGTACTTTTATTATATGTTAAGTGTTGCAACTGCAGTGATTTACTGGTTATGGGATTCTCTGATCCTTTATAAACGTACAGCTTCCAGTATATAGGCTAAATTTTACCAATCGGAGAAATATGGAGGTTCAATAAAAATTCAGGGTATTGCACTAACATTGCTGCGTGAATCTAAAAGCTTTAGGTTTCATATTTTTTTGAAAAATCCTCCGCGGATAAAGGCGCAGTATGGGGGCATAATGAGAGCACACATTCGAACCGAATAGGTTTTCTAAGTGTTTTACGATACATACGTTCATCAAGATCATCACGTCATCGGAATATAAAAACTATTGTTGTGGAACGGGCATCTTGAGTTGTTTGAGGAAAGAACATAGATGGTGGTTTATCGTTTTATCAGCGCTTATGGAACAAAGTTTTGGTGGCGGTCAATCCATACAGCTAAACAGAGGAGAGCGTGACAATGAATCTCGCTCTCCTCAGATTTGTTTTATTCACCCTGATGTTTTTCAACTAATGTGAATGTCCAATCTTTTAACATATGTTTCTGGACATATTTTTTTCCGTTTATTTCGATGTAGGGCAGGTCTGCCATGTCTCCAGCTAACTGTTTTGCTTCAGTCGTTGTTATTCCTAAAAAAAGTCCGATGTAAAAGTAAATATCCCGTTCTTTTATTAGCAAGATATCATTTTGTTCATTACCTTTTGTATGGTTCATCTGCTTTAAGCCTTCACCGATAAAATATCCAGCCAAAGCAATACCAATTCCTAAAAAAACGTCCATGTGTATGCCTCCATTATGTCGATGTTATGTTATACGGGCTTGGCATACTCCGGGTTTCATTATTTTTCAAACCTTTTCAATCTGTACACGGCCTGAAAAAAAGGTGGCGCCGCCGCCCATATCGGACAATCGGTCTGGGGTTAGCGCGTTTACAAGCTGTTTTTTTCCTTGTTCATCCGCCCATAATCCTTGGCTGACAACGACACCTGGCAGTACTTGTTCTCCAACTGCAGCGGTCAGCTGGCATTCTCCCCGGCTGTTCCAAATTCGTACAGGTGCCTCATCAACGATTCCGTGTTCTTCAGCATCTTTTGTGTTGATAAAGAGCTTTGGCGTCTTTCCAAGTTTGATGTGTTTTTCATTATTGGAAAATGTTGAGTTTAAGAAATTATGGTTTGGCCCCGGAACATACATAAACGGATGTTCATTATCGGTTACAAGAGGTGTATATGTCGGTAAAGCCGGGAAGCCGTCTTGTTTCATTTTTTCTGAATATAATTCTATTTTTCCGCTTGGCGTTGGAAGTTCGCCCGGAAACAGTGGCTTTTCGCGTTTCGCTTTCATAAATGAATGCTTAGCAAGTGCATCGTAATCAATCTCTGCCAAATGCGGATTATCTGGATGGTCAAGCGCCTGGCGGATTAATTCTTCATCTGAATCTTTAAGCTCCTGGTCTGTGAATCCCATTGCTTCAGCCAGTAATCGGAACACCTCAGTGTTAGACTTGCTTTCCCCATATCTCTTGATCACCGGCTGCTGAAGCTGAATGTAATGGTGCCAGTAGGAGGTGTAAAAATCAGTATTTTCAAAAGCGGATGTTGCAGGCAGTACAATGTCCGCATATGCAGCCGTTTCCGTTAAAAACAAATCATGAACCACAGTAAACAAGTCTTCCCGCAGCAAGCCCTGTCTGACTTTGTTTGCTTCCGGCGCAACGACGGCCGGGTTTGTTCCGTAAATAAAAAGAGAGCGAATCGGCGGATCTGTTTCCAAAAGCACCTTGCCAAGCTGATTCATATTAAACGACCTCGGTGTGCGCCCTTGCAATAAGTCGGGCCGCTGCAAGGCATTTGTGTTATATTCTAAAATTCCGCTGTTATGCTTAATTGCGCCGCCCCCTGTGTGCAGCCATTGGCCGGTGATCGCCGGAAGACAGGCAATCGTCCTTACAATCATCCCACCGTTATCGTGATGCTGGGGTCCGTTTCCGATTCTGATAAAAGAAGGGGAGGTTTCCCCGTACATTTTTGCCAGTCGGTAAATATCTTTGGTACTGACACCGGTGATCGTCGACACCTTTTCAGGATCATATTGTTTCACGTGTTCACGGAGCTCTTCATAGCCAACCGTGTACTCGGACAGAAATGCTTCATCATGAAGGTTGTCTTTAAATAAAATGTGCATGATGCCAAGAGCAAGTGCACTGTCTGTTCCCGGCTTTATTGGAATAAACCAATCTGCGAGACGTCCTGTTTGATTTTTATGCACATCGATCACAACAATTTTGGCACCTTGTTTTCGCGCTTTTTGGGCGATTGTAATTTGGTGCATGTTTGTGCTGACCGCATTGATTCCCCAAAAAATAAATAGTTTTGTATGAACGGTTTCCTCAGGATCGATTCCCGCGCTTATGCCCATTGTATATTTATAGCCTTCAGATCCCGCTTTGCTGCAAATCGTCCGTTCAAGCTGGCTTGACCCCATGCGGTAAAAAAAGCGGCGGTCCATTCCTTCAGCTGTCAATTTCCCCATGTTTCCGTAAAAGCTGTAAGGAAGTATGCTTTCAGCTCCCTCTTCATCAATCAGCTGTTTCCAGCGGGAGGTGATCGTATCGATTGCCTCTTCCCAGGAAATCGGTTCAAATATCGCTTGGCCTTTCGCACCTGTTCGTTTGAGCGGTGTAGTCAGCCGCTTTTCATCATAGATGCGCTCCGTCATATTCCGGACTTTGTTGCATATGTTTCCAGCTGTGACAGGATGATCAGGGTCTCCTTGCACTTTTACGATTTTCCCGTCTTTTTTATGTATTAACAATCCGCACTGATCCGGGCAGTCCAGCGAGCAAACGGATTTGAAAATGCCGTTTTGTTGTGTGGCAAAAGATTTCATGGCCCAGTTCCTCTCTCTAGTTAGATATTTTGTAAGAATTATAACATTTCCGATGATAACGTCAATTCTGAAAAAAAGAGATTGACATCAATATGAGACTTCTTTATGATAAACGTATTCTTTATTCTGAAAATTACATACTCAACATTTTCTATCCAGAGAGGTGGAGGGACTGGCCCTATGAAACCTCGGCAACATTATTGTGCCAATTCCAGCAAGCGACAGCTTGAAAGATAGGAAAGCAAGGTTTATACCGGCGTCTGCCTGTAACAGAGCGCGCCTATATATGAATCTCTTTCCATCTTCGGAAAGAGATTTTTTTATGAAAAATACGATGAAAAGGATGTTTTGCACCATGACGGTTTTGGTTACAGCACCGTACAACGAAGAAGGACGAAAAGAGCTAGAAAACTTGTTTGGCTCAGTTGCTTATCAATCTTGGAAGGAACAAGGCCGGGCATATCGGGAAGATGAACTCATTCAGCTGCTAAAAGCAACAAATGCGACAGGCTTGATTACTGAGCTTGATCAGGTAACAGACAGCGTATTTGCTTCTGTTCCCGAACTTTCATTTGTCGGTGTTTGCAGGGGAATGCCCTCCAATGTGGATGTGGCAGCTGCCTCAAAAAGAGGCATACCTGTTTTTTATACACCAGGGCGGAATGCACAAGCCGTTGCTGAAATGTTTATTGGAAATGTGATTACCTTTCTCCGCCATACCAGCGTCTCGAATCAATGGCTGAAGGATGGAAAGTGGGACAGTGATTACCTACAGGCTTATGTCAAATTTAAAGGAAATGAATTATCAGGAAAAACGGTTGGCATGATTGGGTTCGGGGCAGTTGGTCAAAGGATTGCAAAACTGCTGACTGCGTTTGACTGTAAAATAAAGTATTACGATCCATACATTCAAGACGATCATCCGCTGTATGAAAAAGTATCTCTTAAAACGGTGTATTCAGACAGTGATATCGTTTCTGTCCATCTGCCTCGTACTGAGGAAACACTTGGACTTATTGATCGGAAGTATTTTGATCTGATGAAACAGAGTGCGATTTTCGTCAATACTTCAAGAGCAGTTGTTGTAAACCGTGAAGATCTTTTATCTGTATTAAAAGAACATAAAATCAGAGGTGCGATATTAGACGTTTTTTATCATGAACCTCCAGAGGAATCAGATTATGAATTGATTTCATTGCCTAATGTTCTGGCAACACCGCATCTCGCTGGAGCAACATTTGAAGTGGAGGATCATCACGTGACGATACTGAATGAAGCCCTCAAAAAGTGGAAGGGTGAAAAAACTCTTAATATTCCGACAGTTTTTAACAAGGACGAACTGAACTGAAAACAGGGGGATAAGAAAGGAGGCTAAGAGAATGAAAAAACAAAAAGGCTATCTCGTTTTTGATATTGGCACAGGCAATGCGAGGGTAGCGGTCGTGAGTGTAACTGGCAGTGTTCTAACAGTTGAACGGGAGGACATTGTGTATTCCACAGAGACGCTTTACCCGGACAGCCGTTATTTTTCTCCTCAGGTGCTGTGGAAGCAGGTGATGAATTTGGCAAAACGTGCGCTATCCCGTTCGCATGATATTGACATCATTGGTTTGACATCGACGAGCCAAAGACAGGGGATTGTTTTGATTGATCAAAACGGCAATCCTTTTCTCGGGCTGCCGAACATCGATAATCGCGGTCGAGAGTGGGAGGCGAGCATTCCCGATCGGGAAGAGATATACAGCCGCACAGGCCGCCTGCCAACCGCACTTTTTTCTGCGCTCAAGCTTTATGGATTAAAACAGCGCCAGCCCTCTTTATGGGAAAAGACTGCAAGCTTTACAAGCATCAGTGATTGGGTGACGTACCAACTGAGCGGAATATTAACATATGAACCATCACAGGCAACAGAAACCCTGCTGTTTGATGTGAAGCAAAACACTTGGTCAGAAGAGATGTGCGACATTTTCGGCTTTTCTCCATCTATCCTTCCGCCTCTTGTTAGAGCGGGGACAGCAATTGGAACGATAGCAAATGAATATGCATCCGAATTAGGCCTTTCAATAAATGCTAAGGTTATAGCAGGGGGCGGGGATACACAGCTGGCTGTCAAAAGCACCGGAGCTGGACTTGAGGACATTGTCATTGTATCAGGGACAACAACGCCAATAACCAAAATTACTGCGAATCATGGCGACACAAAACATAAAGCCTGGCTGAACTGTCACACAGATCAAGGGCATTGGCTTGTGGAAACGAATCCGGGAATTACCGGCTTGAATTATCAAAAATTAAAACAGATTTTTTATCCGAATGAAACGTACGAAGTAATGGAGGAGGAGATTTCTGCACTTGCAAAAGAAGACCATGCATGTGTAGCGGCTCTCGGCTCTTATTTATCGGCTGAAAAGAATGCATTAACGAGAGGCGGTTTTCTTTTTGATGCCCCGCTGTCAGCACATTTAAAGAGGGCACATTTTGTACGTGCAGCGCTAGAAGAGATCGCATTTTCAATCAAATGGAACTTTGACATTTTAACAGAGGTTACTCCGTTTGAACGTGACTATGTTTGGGTGTGCGGAGGGGGATTCCAAAGCAAAGCGCTCACTCAATATATCGCGGACCTTCTTCAAAAAAAGGTCTATGTCCAAGAGGGATATCATCAGGCATCTGTTGTTGGAGCTGCAGTCATTTGCAATGAAACCTTTCAATTAACGGAGGAGATGTCAGCAAATGTCCGGGTGATCGAACCGAAGGACTGTCAGACAGAATTGGCTTTATATGAGAAATGGAAGCGAACACAGCGCTTTTTTTCAGGTTCAGAAAGCAAAGTATCAAAGTATTAATTTAAGGCGGCATTTCTGCTGTTTTGAGGAATCATTTAATTTTCAACTTTAATAAGGTAATACGGTAATTGATTGATATGAGCATCTAAGGAGGAGACAGATATGTTGGATAAAATAGGAATACCGAAGCGGCTTGCCTGGGGATTTTTAGGGGTTGTTTTGTTTATGATGGGAGATGGCCTTGAACAAGGCTGGCTCAGTCCTTTTTTGATCGAAAACGGGCTCACCGTTCAGCAGTCCGCTTCCATTTTTAGTATATATGGAATTGCGCTTGCCATAGCTTCCTGGTTTTCGGGTGTATGTCTCGAAGCATTTGGCGCAAAACGAACGATGTTTATGGGGCTGTTGTTTTATGTGATCGGTACAGCTGCTTTTATCGTATTTGGATTTGAACAGCTGAACCTGCCAGTGATGTATGTGACTTACTTCGTAAAAGGGTTAGGTTACCCGCTTTTTGCTTATTCTTTCTTGACATGGGTCATTTACAGAACACCGCAAAGCAAACTGAGCACTGCTGTCGGCTGGTTTTGGATTGCATATTGCCTCGGCATGTTTGTGTTCGGCGCTTGGTACTCAAGCTACGCGATCAAAGCGTTCGGTTATTTGAATACGCTTTGGAGCTCTATTTTCTGGGTATGTCTCGGTGCATTTTTTGCATTGTTTATCAATAAAGACCGTTTTGAAAAGAAGAAAAGAAAAAGATCAGAAACAGCCGAGGAGCTTTTAAAAGGGGTTACGATTCTATTTACAAATCCGCGCGTGCTTACAGGCGGAATCATCAGAATCATCAACAGCATTGGTACATATGGTTTTCCAGTCTTTTTGCCGATGCACATGGCCCAGCATGGAATTTCAACCAATGTGTGGCTGCAAATTTGGGGAACGATTTTTCTGGGGAACATTGTGTTTAACCTTATCTTTGGTATTGTCGGCGATAAATTCGGCTGGAAAAATACTGTTATTTGGTTCGGCGGAGTCGGCTGCGGCATTTTCACCGTCCTATTATATTATGCACCTGTTTTCTCCGGCGGAAGTTTAGCGGTTGTCAGCGTGATCGGCTTTATTTGGGGAGGTTTGCTGGCAGGCTATGTGCCTATTGGTGCAATTGTGCCGACGGTGGCAGGAAAAGATAAAGGGGCAGCCATGTCTGTATTGAATTTGGCTGCAGGTTTATCAGCGTTTGTCGGCCCCGCACTCGCTTGGCTGTTCATCGGTCTCGTCGGCGCGCAAGGCGTGGTCTGGATCTTTGCGGCCCTTTACCTTGCAAGTGCGGTCTTGACAAAATGTATTCATATACCTGAGGAAAAAGCAGTTAAGGAGGAAACATCTCCTCAATATGCATCTTAATTAGAAAGCGCCCTGTTTGAGGGCGTTTTTTATCTTTTTAAAGGAAAAGGGATGTGCGCACAGACCAAGAGAATGCCGTCATTCTCTTGGTTTTACAATAGAGTACACATTTGTATCATATGGTGTCCCATTTTGATACATGTACTGTCTTAAAACGCCTTCTTTTTGAAAACCCATTTTTAGAAGCAGACGATTTGATGCTTCATTAGCGGTAAATACAACTGCGCCAATACGCGTCAGTCCAAGGGCAGACAATCCGTAAGATACGACCTTTGAAATGACTTCTGATGCAAATCCGTTTCGCCAATGCTCGGGGATGATTTCATAACCGATTTCCGCGCGCCTATGCTTTTGGGCCAGAGCGTGAAAGCCAATTGTTCCGATCAGTTCTTTAGTGTCCCGTCTTTCAATTCCCCACCGTATACCGCGTTTTTCTTGATAGAGGGCCGCAAACGTTTGAATCATTGAAATAGCCTGTTCTATAGATTCCATGTTTTCAAGCCCATAATAGCGTGTCACCTCATCGTTTGAGAAACAAGCAAAAATGGCTTCCGCATCCTGATCTGTGATTTGCCTAAGTATAAGCCGATCCGTTTCTAATATAGGAAACATTCAACCACTCCCCACGTTTGTGTTTTTGTTTATCATATCCCTTTTATTTCCTCTTTTCTATAGCGAAATCAACCAATGCAGCAAAGGAACGAATTTGTGTTTCTAGTTGCTCTTTGTTTTTGCTGAATTGTTTCAAACGATGGACGTTCGCGCCTGATGGATGGGGAAAGCCGTTAAGGCAAATCAAATTCTGGAGGCTGTGCTGTCTGATCAATGTTTCACACACTGTTTCGGCCGCTTTTCCTAACGGAATGAGAAGAGCTGGTCCCGTCACATGGTTAAGCTCCGCAGGGAAGTGCCCAAAAGCATAAGTGCTTAGAATAGGAGAATGAGTGATAGCCGGTTTGTATCCGGTATAGTTTTTTTGCTGGATAAAGACAGGATATTTAATAACGGAAGTTGTATGGAGCATATGTCGTAATTCTCCAAAAAGCTTTGCGGCGCTTTGAATGCCAAAAGCTTGCGGCAGCCCGCATAAATCCAGCATGGTGATAAGGTTATGTCTCATCGACCCGGAGAAACCCGCTGCTATTTTTGTATCTACCGCCATTTGCTCAAGAGTGCGGCCTTGCCGCAGACTTTCGACTGCTGTTTCGTACGCTGTTTTCATCTGGGAAAAACCTGGCGTGATCCCGGCAATCACAATCGTAGCAGTCCGATTGATATATTCATTATGAGGTGAATAGTAGATGTCAAGTTCATTTTCTTGATGGAGATGAAATGGAGAAATAAGTAAATCCGACTTTGTAAGTGAAGAGGGAAGAGAATGTAGTTTTTCTGCGAACTCCTTTAAGCAACTGTGGTTTACAATCATGCGAAAGCCTCCTCAAAAAATGATATCCCATTGTCCATTCTGATCGAAACAACGGGATATCATTCATCATGACCTGCTATTTAAATGGCCAGCCTGCCACACCTCTTTAACAGCTTTAGGAACTTCTTTTACTTCAGCTGCGGTCTGCTGAAACGCGGATTTTTTCATTTGGACATCCTGCTGAATCTTCTTTTGTTTTTGCGTCAGCAGCTCTGTTTCTGTTTTTAATCCTTCGATTTGTTTTTGCATAGCCTGCGTAACAGAGGAAAGCTCCTTTAGTGCAGGGTCCATTTTTTTCTTGTTTTGAATCACGGTAACTCCTAAGAAGATAATAGAAACTGCTAATACTGCAAGACTGATATAAACTATAATCATATGTTCACTCCTTTTCTTATGTCATTACCCTGTATCCGTTTTTTTAATCAGAAGAAATGATATTTACACAGTTCGTTTGATTTGCGTATTGAATGTATTGTACTTATAATGTGATATCGTACATATGTAAACAAAGAAAGGGTGCTTCAATTGCAAAATTTACAACATAAAACTGCACTAATCACAGGCGGAGGCAGAGGAATTGGCCGCGCTACTGCTTTGGCGCTTGCCAAAGAAGGCGTGAATATCGGGTTAATTGGCCGGACTTCCGCTAATGTAGAAAAAGTGGCTGAAGAAGTCAAAGCGCTTGGTGTAAAAGCTGCATTTGCTGCTGCAGATGTAAAAGATGCCGATCAGGTTAACCAAGCTGTAGCTCAAGTGAAGGAACAGCTCGGTGATATCGATATTCTCATTAATAATGCCGGCATCAGCAAATTTGGCGGTTTCTTAGATCTGTCAGCCGATGAGTGGGAAAGTATTATTCAAGTCAACCTAATGGGTGTGTACCATGTGACTCGCGCGGTGCTTCCGGAAATGATCGAACGCAAAGCCGGAGACATCATTAATATTTCGTCTACAGCGGGTCAAAGAGGAGCTGCTGTAACAAGTGCTTACAGCGCTTCTAAATTTGCCGTTCTCGGGTTAACAGAGTCTCTTATGCAAGAAGTGAGAAAACATAATATCAGAGTCAGCGCGTTAACGCCGAGCACTGTTGCTAGTGATATGTCTATCGAATTGAACTTAACAGACGGTAATCCTGAAAAAGTGATGCAGCCTGAGGATCTAGCTGAGTACATGGTGGCACAATTGAAATTAGATCCTCGTATTTTCATCAAAACAGCGGGATTATGGTCAACAAATCCTTAAAAATGAAAACCTGTCTTTCGACAGGTTTTTTTAGTTGAATGAAATCCGTACCGGTAAAATGCGATATGTAAACCTGACAATCGTTTAAATTGAAGATAGCAGTGAATGCAGGCTATAATAGAACTAAGAAAACTATGTACCAAATGTTCAGTTAGAATTTATTTTTTCCGCTACACCTATAATCAGTAAACATAGAATGACTGGACTATCAGTCTTTAATATAAAGAAGGAAAACATTAAAAGAAAATTGAATATTTAGTACATAGTGTTGTCAGTGACAGAAGAAGGAGTGCATATGATGAAAGAAGAAAAAAGGAGTTCAACAGGCTTTTTAGTGAAACAGCGCGCATTTTTGAAGCTTTATATGATAACGATGACAGAGCAAGAGAGACTCTATGGGTTAAAGCTGCTTGAAGTACTTCGGTCTGAATTTAAAGAGATTGGTTTTAAACCAAATCATACAGAAGTATACCGGTCTTTGCATGAGCTTCTTGATGACGGGATACTAAAACAAATTAAAGTAAAAAAAGAAGGGGCTAAGCTCCAGGAAGTCGTCCTCTATCAATTTAAAGATTACGAAGCTGCCAAGCTATATAAAAAACAGCTGAAGGTAGAGCTGGATCGCTGTAAAAAACTGATTGAAAAAGCTCTCTCAGATAATTTTTAATAGAAACAAACACCCGGCGCAGCAGTGTGAACCGGGTGTTTTCTGCTTTTCATTATACATATTTGTCGAAAAGAAACAATACAAATCAATAATGGCCTTCAAACTTGACATCATTTCCTCACGTGGTAACATTTTAAACGTGTGAAAATGCGAACAAAAAAGCGAACAAAGGAGATGTTACCGATCTTTGATCAAAAGAAAGTAGCCTTTATAGGAGCAGGATCTATGGCGGAAGGAATGATATCAGGTATCGTTCGTGCCAACAAAATCCCGAAACAAAACATCTGCGTTACAAACCGCAGCAATACAGAGCGATTAACTGAACTTGAACTTCAATATGGAATCAAAGGCGCCTTGCCGAACCAACTATGTATTGAAGACATGGATGTACTCATTTTGGCAATGAAGCCAAAAGACGCCGAAAACGCTCTGTCATCACTAAAATCACGTATTCAACCCCATCAATTAATATTGTCGGTCCTTGCCGGCATAACCACCTCTTTTATTGAACAATCATTGCTTAATGAACAGCCGGTTGTCAGAGTGATGCCCAACACTTCCAGTATGATTGGCGCTTCTGCAACAGCTATTGCCCTTGGCAAATATGTGTCGGAAGACCTGAAGAAGCTGGCCGAAGCATTGCTCGGATGCATGGGCGAAGTCTATACAATCCAAGAAAATCAAATGGATATATTCACCGGAATTGCAGGCAGCGGACCCGCGTATTTTTATTATTTAATGGAATTCATTGAAAAGACAGGCGAGGAAGCGGGCCTCGATAAACAGTTATCTCGAAGCATCGGCGCACAGACACTTTTAGGTGCCGCAAAAATGCTCATGGAAACAGGAGAACATCCTGAGATCTTAAGAGATAATATCACGTCACCGAACGGAACGACAGCAGCAGGGCTGCAAGCCTTGCAAAAGAGCGGCGGCGGAGAAGCGATTTCTCAAGCAATAAAGCATGCGGCTAAGCGTTCAAAGGAAATCAGCGAAGATATCGAAAAAACTGCAGCGCCGCTATCAGGAGTGATAAAGTGACGCCTGATACAAGCATGAAAAGAGTCGTTGTGAAGATTGGAAGCAGTTCATTAACAAGCCTTCATGGAGAAATCAGCATTCGAAAATTAGAAGCGTTGGTCGACCAGGTCGTCAAACTCAAAGACGCCGGTTATGAAGTGATTTTGGTTTCCTCAGGCGCAGTGGCGGCAGGATATCGGAAGCTCGGATTTATCCAAAGGCCCGAGAAGCTTCCAGAAAAACAAGCATCAGCTTCAATCGGCCAGGGATTGCTGATGGAGGCTTATTCAAAGCTGTTCTTGGCACACGGCTATGTCGCATCCCAAATTTTAATTACGAGAAGCGATTTTTCTGATGAATATCGATACAACAATGTCAGGAATACAATGAATGTACTGCTCGAGCGCGGCATTATCCCGATCATAAACGAGAATGACACAGTTACTGTCAATCGGCTCAAGTTTGGCGACAATGATACGCTCGCGGCAAAAGTCGCAGGTTTGATTGATGCAGATATGCTTGTGATTTTATCAGATATAGACGGATTATATGACGGCAATCCGCGCACAAATCCAGAAGCGAAAAGGATACAGCGGGTAAGTGAAATAACACCTGACATCGAAGCATGCGCAGGTGACACTGGAAGCATCGTTGGCACCGGCGGCATGCGTTCTAAGCTTGATGCGTTTAAAATCGTAATGGCGTCTGGCATTAAAGGTTTCCTAGGTCAGGCAGATGCCGGCGATATTTTATACCACGCCGTTCATGAACAGGCGGAAGGCACCTATTTTGAAGCAGAAGGAACGCTTCCGTTGAATCAAAAGGAGCAATGGATCGCTTTTAATTCCGGCCCGGAAGGTGAAATGATTTTATCAGATGATTGTTCACGAAAAATAACAAACGGCCAATCGAGTTTATACCTGGACGGTGTACAGAAGATTAAAGGGAAATTCAAAAGCGGTTCAGTTGTTCGGCTGATGGATTCAAAAGGGACGGAAATCGGCCTTGGAATCGTCAATTACTCTTCTGTACAGCTTCAAGAACCGGAAAAGAAAAAGGAACTGACAAACAGAGCTCTAATTGATCAAGAAGCATTTGTTTGCCATGTGGATTTTTCTTTACCTGTAAATTAATTTGCAGAAAAAAACCCGAAGCTTCTATATAGAAGCTCGGGTTCATTTTTTTATTGATACTGCTCCAGCTTAGAGAAAAATTGAATGACAAACTCATAAAAATCATTCGCAGAAGGCGCAAGCTCTCTATTTTTCGGTTTAATGATTCCGACAGTCCGTTTTACTTGAGGGAACTCAATTGGAATTTTCACAGTAAAACGAGGTGTTGTTTCAGCAAAAGTACTTTCAGGCAGAAGGGTAACGCCCATTCCTGCGGACACTAACCCTTTGATAGCATCCAAATCCTCACCCTCCGTGGAAACGAGAGGAGCAAAGCCTGCTTGTTTGCAAGTATCGATTGCCATCTCTCTAAGTACAAATCCTTCCGGGAACAATACAAATTGGTCGTTGCGCAAATCGATTAAATGAACCGTTTTTTGTTTAGCAAGCGGATGATTTAATGGAACAAGCGCGTAAATTTTTTCAGTAAATAATATTTTTCCCGTTATGTCAGAGAAATTCGTCGGCACCGGCCCTAATAAGGCCAGATCAATATCACGGTTTCTGACAGCTTCAATCAGAAACTTATAGGAGCCTTGGCGCAGCAAAAATTCGACGTGCGGATATTCTTCTTTAAACGCTGAAATGACAGTCGGCAAAAGCTGGCTGGCGAGGCTTGTAGGAAAGCCGATCTTTACCGTTCCGCGATGCGGGTCAAGATACTCATCAATTTGCTCTTTCGCATAATCAATGGCTTTCATCGCCGTTTTCACATGAATCAAAAATTCTTTTCCGATTGGCGTGAGTTTGATATTTCTCCCTTCACGCTCAAATAAGGTCACATTTAATTCTTCTTCAAGATTGGCAATTTGTCTGCTGATTGCTGATTGGGCCACATGCAAATGATCAGCGGCTTCTGAAACGTGTTCTCTTTCAGCAACCTCCATGAAATAACGCAGTTGGCGCAGCTCCATGTTTGTCTCACATCCATCTATCTCATTTTGAGATTCTTTTGATCTAAATTATATATTGTTTATATCGTTTTGAAAACCTACAATGATTATAGAGTTGTTAGATTTTATGACCGGTATTATCGGAAATTGATCGGGGGAGAGGAATTATGACGTACAATCAAATGCCAAAAGCTCAAGGTCTCTACCGTCCTGAATTTGAACATGATGCATGCGGAATCGGCCTATATGCACACTTAAAGGGCAAGCAGACTCACGACATTGTCAAACAAGGACTTAAGATGCTTTGCCAGCTAGACCATAGAGGAGGGCAAGGCAGTGATCCGGATACAGGAGACGGAGCCGGCTTACTGGTTCAAATCCCTGATGCTTTCTTTAGAAAAGAGTGCAAAGACATCAATCTGCCAGAAAAAGAACGTTACGGGGTAGGAATGGTCTTTTTCTCACAGAAAGAAGATGAAAGAAAAAAAATTGAAAAGCAAATCAATGCACTGATTGAACAAGAAGGCCAAGTCGTTCTTGGATGGAGAACTGTACCTGTAAATGTCGGAAAAATCGGAACAGTGGCGCAAAAAAGCTGTCCGTTTGTCCGTCAGGTATTTATCGGCGCAAGTTCTGATCTAAAGGACAATTTATCTTTTGAACGAAAATTGTATGTCATTCGTAAACAGGCTGAAAATTGGGGAGTAACGGAAGGTCTTGATTTTTATTTTGCCAGTCTTTCAAGCCAGACCATTGTTTACAAAGGCCTTTTAACACCTGAACAGGTTGATGCATTTTATTCTGATCTGCAAGACGAAGCATTCGTTTCTGCTTTTGCGCTCGTTCATTCACGCTTCAGCACCAACACATTCCCTACATGGGAAAGAGCGCATCCTAACCGCTATTTGGTTCACAATGGTGAAATTAACACCCTTCGCGGAAATATCAACTGGATGAGAGCACGTGAGCAGCAATTTGTTTCTGAAAGCTTCGGTGAGGACTTAAACAAGATTTTGCCGATTCTCAATGCTGATGGCAGTGACTCTTCCATTTTGGATAACGCATTTGAGTTTTTTGTGATGGCTGGACGCAAACCGGCACATACGGCAATGATGCTCATTCCAGAGCCTTGGACGGAAAATACGCATATGTCCAAGGAAAAAAGGGCGTTCTACGAGTACCATAGCTCCCTGATGGAGCCTTGGGACGGACCGACAGCAATATCATTTACTGACGGTAAACAAATCGGGGCGATCCTTGATCGGAATGGTCTCCGTCCGGCCCGTTATTATGTCACAAAAGATGATTATATTATTTTCTCATCTGAAGTAGGCGTTATTGAAGTTGAACAGGAGAACGTTTTATATAAAAACCGCCTTGAGCCTGGGAAAATGCTTTTAATCGACTTGGAAGAAGGCCGTATTATCTCCGATGAAGAAGTCAAAACACAAATTGCAACTGAGTATCCGTACCAAAAATGGCTTGAAGAAGAGCTTGTACAAGTAAATCCTGATCCGGAGTCAAGAGAGGAAGAACAATTTAGTGATCTTCTTACTCGCCAGAAGGCATTCGGATACACATATGAAGATATCCAAAAATATCTAATTCCTGTTATTAAAGAAGGCAAAGATCCCCTTGGTTCAATGGGGAATGACGCGCCGCTTGCTGTACTTTCTGACCGAGCGCAATCACTGTTTAACTACTTTAAACAGCTGTTTGCACAAGTAACGAACCCGCCAATCGACGCGATTCGTGAGCAGCTTGTCACTTCAACAATGACTTGGCTCGGTGCGGAAGGCGATCTTCTTCATCCAAGTGAACGAAATGTTCGCCGGATTAAACTGTATACACCTGTTTTATCCAATGAACAGTTTTACGCATTGAAAACGATTGTTCATCCTGATTTAAAAAGCCAAAAAATCGATGTGCTGTTTTCAGAGGATCTTGAACGCGGATTAAAGGATATGTTCACACAGGCAGAAAAAGCCATCAGCCAAGGTGTAAGTCTGTTAATTTTATCAGACAAAAAGATGAACGAACGACTGACACCAATTCCGCCGCTTCTGGCAGTAAGCGCGCTGCACCAGCATTTAATCCGCAAAGGGCTGCGTACGAAAGTCAGCATTATTGTGGAATCGGGAGAAGCACGTGAAGTGCATCACTTTGCAGCGTTAATCGGTTATGGAGCAGATGCGATTAACCCTTATCTCGCTTATGCGACCTACAAGCAAGAAATTGATGAAGGCCGTTTGGATATCAGCTATGAAGAAGCGGTCAGCAAATATGGAAAAAGCATTACTGAGGGCGTCGTAAAAGTGATGTCCAAGATGGGAATTTCAACTGTGCAAAGCTACAGAGGCGCCCAAATCTTTGAGGCGGTAGGAATCAGCCGCGATGTGATCGACCGCTATTTCACAGGTACTGCATCACAGCTAGGCGGCATCGATTTACAAACAATTGCAGAAGAGGCACAGCGCCGCCACCGGGAAGCGTATCAGGATGATTACAGCAAAACGCTTGAACCGGGAAGTGACTTCCAATGGAGAAATGGCGGAGAGCATCATGCGTTTAATCCGAAAACGATTCATACTTTGCAATGGGCGTGCCGCAGAAATGATTACAATCTGTTTAAACAGTATACAAAAGCGGCTGATGAAGAACGCATCGGATTTTTGCGGAACTTGTTCGCATTTGACGGAAACCGCAAGCCTTTGAAGTTGGAGGAGGTTGAATCCGCTGAATCGATTGTCAAACGTTTTAAAACGGGTGCGATGTCATTCGGGTCCTTGAGTAAGGAAGCACACGAAGCTTTAGCAATCGCAATGAACCGTCTTGGAGGAAAAAGCAACAGCGGTGAGGGCGGAGAAGATCCCCAACGCTTTGTTCCAGATGAGAACGGCGATGATAGAAGAAGTGCGATCAAACAAATTGCATCCGGACGGTTTGGTGTCAAAAGCCATTACCTCGTCAATGCTGACGAGCTGCAGATTAAAATGGCTCAAGGTGCTAAGCCGGGTGAAGGCGGGCAGCTGCCTGGCAACAAGGTATATCCATGGGTTGCCGATGTCCGCGGGTCAACGCCAGGTGTCGGATTAATCTCACCTCCGCCACACCATGACATTTATTCGATTGAGGATTTAGCCCAGCTGATCCACGATTTGAAAAATGCTAACCGTGACGCAAGAATCAGCGTAAAGCTGGTGTCAAAAGCAGGTGTAGGAACAATTGCTGCAGGTGTTGCCAAAGCGACTGCAGATGTCATTGTGATCAGCGGCTATGACGGAGGTACAGGCGCTTCTCCGAAAACCAGTATTAAACATACAGGGCTTCCGTGGGAGCTTGGCCTTGCAGAAGCACATCAAACACTAATGCTGAACGGACTTCGTGACCGTGTTGTATTAGAAACAGACGGAAAGCTCATGACGGGCCGAGATGTTGTGATGGCTGCTTTGCTCGGCGCCGAAGAATTCGGTTTCGCAACGGCTCCGTTAGTTGTACTCGGCTGTGTCATGATGCGTGCCTGCCATTTGGATACATGTCCTGTCGGTGTAGCGACACAAAATCCAGAGCTTCGCAAAAAATTCATGGGTGATCCTGATCATATTGTAAATTATATGATGTTCATTGCTGAAGAAGTTCGTGAGTACATGGCTGCGTTAGGCTTCAAGACATTTGATGAAATGATCGGCCGCACGGACGCACTTCATGTAAGTGAACGGGCAAAGGGACATTGGAAAGCAAGCCAGCTTGATTTGTCTACCCTTCTTTATCAGCCTGAAGGTGTACGGACGTTCCAATCGCCGCAAAATCATAAAATTGATCAATCGCTTGATATTACAGCGATTCTCCCGGCCGTACAAGAAGCCATCGAGTCTGGAAAAGAAGCGGAAGTTTCTATCGAAATCAACAATACAAACCGTGTAGCCGGAACGATAACCGGCAGTGAAATCTCAAAGTACTACGGAGAAGAAGGGCTTCCTGAAGATACAATCAAGCTGCACTTTACCGGATCAGCCGGCCAAAGCTTTGGAGCTTTCGTTCCTAAAGGGATGACGCTTTATTTGGACGGAGACTCAAATGATTACGTCGGAAAAGGGCTTTCTGGCGGAAAAATCATCGTCAAGTCACCAGAAGGATTCAACTCTGCTTCGGATGACAATGTCATTATCGGCAACGTGGCTTTTTACGGTGCGACAAGCGGAGAAGCATATATTAACGGACGTGCTGGTGAACGCTTTGCCGTTCGAAACAGCGGTGTGAACGTAGTTGTAGAAGGTATTGGCGACCACGGCTGTGAATACATGACTGGCGGCAGCGTTGTCGTTCTCGGTGATGTAGGCAAAAACTTTGCGGCAGGTATGTCCGGCGGAATCGCTTATGTACTGGCCGAAGATGCCAAAGCGTTTAAACGCAAATGCAACCTTGAGATGATTTTATTTGAATCATTAGAGGATGAGAAAGAAATCCAGCAAATCAAAGCAATGCTTGAAAGACATATTGCGTATACAAACAGCCAAAAAGCAGAAGATCTGCTTGATCAATGGGAAGACAGTGTGAAAAAATTCGTCAAAGTCATTCCGAAAAACTATAAACAAATGCTCGCAAGCATCCAAGAGCAAAAAGCTGCAGGTTTATCAGATGAAGAAGCCATCATGTTCGCTTTTGAGGCCAACACGAAGCCAAAGCAGAATACAGCAGCATCGGGACAAAAACAAGCGGTAGTACAGTAAGGAAGGGGAGAGGAACATGGGGAAACCAACTGGATTTATGGAGATCAAACGAGAAAAACCTGCGGAGCGGGACCCTCTCACTCGCTTAAAGGATTGGAAAGAATATTCTGCTCCTTTTTCAGAAGAAGCATCGAAACGGCAAGGGGCGCGGTGCATGGATTGCGGTACACCGTTTTGCCAGATCGGTGCTGACATTAACGGATTTACATCCGGCTGTCCGATTTACAACTTAATTCCTGAATGGAATGATCTTGTCTACCGGGGCAGATGGAAGGAAGCATTGGAACGTCTGTTGAAAACAAACAACTTTCCTGAATTCACAGGGCGGGTATGCCCCGCTCCTTGTGAAGGATCATGCACTTTAGCGATTTCAGACCCGGCCGTATCAATTAAAAACATCGAGCGGACCATTATCGATAAAGGATTTGAGAACGGCTGGATTCAACCTAGAATTCCAAAAAAACGAACAGGCAAAAAAGTGGCCATCGTCGGGTCAGGTCCAGCCGGACTGGCGAGTGCTGACCAGCTGAATCAAGCGGGACATTCCGTCACTGTTTTTGAACGAGCAGACAGAGCGGGCGGCCTTTTAACATACGGCATTCCAAACATGAAGCTTGAGAAGGGCATTGTAGAACGCCGAATTAAATTGCTGACACAAGAAGGAATTGATTTTGTCACGAACACAGAAATCGGTGTTGACATTACAGCTGATGAACTAAAGGAGCAATTTGATGCTGTGATCCTATGCACAGGCGCTCAAAAACAGCGGGACCTCTTAATTGAAGGACGCGACTCAAAAGGAGTCCATTACGCGATGGACTACCTGACACTTGCAACAAAAAGCTATTTAGATTCTAATTTTAAAGACAAGCAATTCATTGATGCCAAAGGGAAAGATGTCATCGTAATCGGAGGCGGAGATACAGGAGCTGACTGTGTGGCTACTGCTCTGCGTCAAAAAGCCAAAAGCGTGCACCAATTCGGCAAACACCCGAAACTTCCGCCAGCCCGCACGAATGACAATATGTGGCCTGAACAGCCACACGTCTTTACGCTTGAATATGCATACGAGGAAGCAGAAGCAAAATTCGGAAGAGATCCGAGAGAATACTCCATTCAAACGACAAAAATGGTCGCGGATAAAAACGGAAAGCTAAAAGAACTTCATACCATCCAAATGGAAAAAGTGAAAAATGAGCATGGAAAATACGAGTTCCGCGAGCTGCCTGGAACGGAAAAAGTATGGCCTGCTCAGCTTGTCTTTATCGCTATCGGCTTTGAAGGCACAGAACAGCCGCTGTTGAAACAGTTCGGTGTTGATTCAGTAAATAACAAAATCAGTGCAGCATATGGGGATTATCAAACAAATATCGATGGTGTATTCGCCGCAGGGGATGCAAGAAGAGGCCAAAGCTTAATCGTATGGGCGATTAATGAAGGCCGTGAAGTGGCGCGTGAAGTGGATCGATATTTGATGGGGAGTTCAGTTCTTCCGTAAATAAAGGGGATTATCATATAAGAGAAACCGGTCTGGCTGCCAGGCCGGTTTCTTTTTTTATTCCATTACGATCCCGATGTTTCCAAACTGTCTGCCTTCCTGCATTCTTTTATATGCTTCACATGCTTTTTCTAAAGGATATATCCGGTCAATTACAGGCCGAAGCTTATGTTTGTCAATGAAAGCGAGCATAGCTTGAAATTCCTCACCGCTTCCCATCGAGGTTCCCAAAACATTGACCTGAGGAAAGAATAGAGAACGCACCGGAAAACTGAGATTATCCCCTGAGCTTGCCCCAAAGCTGACAATGCGGCCATTTGATTTTACATGGCGGAAGTATTCCGAAAAGAGGGCAGGTCCTATGCTGTCAAGAACAACATCTATCTTTTTTCCCTGCAACTGCTCATCCCAATTGCTGTAGCTGTCAAATGCGTAATCAGCACCTAATTGCAGCGCCCTTTTTCTTTTCTCCTCACTGCGGGAGGTCACGCTTACTGTTGCCCCAATCGCTTTAGCCATCAATAAAGCGTAGGTTGCAACCCCGCTTCCGATGCCGGGTATCAATAGTTGCTCGCCTTTTTTTAATTGCCCCTTTGTAAACAAGGCCCGATATGCAGTTAAAGCGGATAAAGGTAAAACGCCCGCTTCTTCCCAAGATAAATAAGCAGGTTTTTTGATTGCATTTTGTGAAGGAATGATCACATATTCAGCAAGTGTTCCGTCTGAAGGACCTCCCAGAATCTCAGGTACAGGTGGAACATTCTCTGTCAAATCCCAGTTCAATGTCGGGAAAATGACTACTTCTGTCTGAACAGTAGCATTTTTCACGCCTTCACCAATCTCTTCAATGATACCCGCGCCGTCAGAACCGAGGATCACGTGAGGATCTTGTTCAGATGTGTACTTCATAAGAAACAAGTCACGATGATTCAGACCCGCAGATTTTAATCTAACCTTTACCTCTCCGTATCCAGGCTTTGTTGATGGAACGTCCTGAACTGATAACCCCAGAAGACCGGCTTTTCCGTTGTGAATTACAGCTTTCATGCTGTCTGCCTCCTCATTGAATTGTATTTTCATATCTTTACATATTTTACATAGCGGTTTTCTTCGAGTAAAATGAACAAATATGATAGCTAATATCACTTTTCATCATAGCAAGCAGGTGAGAGCGCGTGGAAAGCGGAGATTTAAAGATTTTTCAGGCTGTTGCCCGCGAAGGAAGCATAACGAAAGCAGCCCAAATGCTGAATTATGTTCAGTCGAATGTGACAGCCAGAGTGCATAAGCTTGAGGAAGATTTGAATATCAGGCTTTTTCATCGAACGAATCGGGGGATGAAGCTGACTGCTGCAGGAGAAAATCTTTTACAATATGCAGATCAAGTATTATCGCTGTTAGACAAAGCTGAAAAATCGACCCGAATGAGCAGGCAACCAAAAGGGCCTTTGCGGATCGGATCACTGGAAACGACGGCGGTAACGCATCTGCCTGAGCATGCAGCATCCTTCCTCAGGCGTTTTCCTGAAGTGGATTTATCAGTGAACACAGCTGATACGCATCATTTGATTCAACAGGTTCTTGATCATAAAGTTGATGGCGCTTTTGTATATGGGCCGGTTGAACACGCTGCAGTTAGACAACTCCATGTTTCCCATGATGAATTAGTTTTGATTTCATCACGAGAAGGGACGGCAGAAGACATGCTTCAGCAGCCGATGCTCCTTTTTGGGGCTGGCTGTTCTCATCGTGACAGGGTCAAAAGATTACTAGAGGAAGCAGGCATACACAATCAAAAAATCATAGAGTTTGGCACATTGGAGGCAATTATAAAAGGTGTTTCCGCCGGGATGGGTACGGCGCTGCTCCCAAAGTCCGCTGTTGACTGCTCCGAGCATCGTACAAATGTGTGGATTCATCAACTGCCACCAGCATATCAAGACTTAGAGATCGTCTTTATATACAGGAAAGACTTTTTTATTACGAGTGCGTTTCAGACATTTCTTGATGAGATAAACGAAATGAAAAGATGAAGATAGACGGGCATTAGCAGAATAAAGACGTTTGTCAAAGAAGCAGTCATCATTCTGTCATTTTGGATTGCAATCAGGGATACAGAGCATCAGCAATGCCCGTTGTTATTAAAGATCTGCATAAAAAACTGTACTCATTTGAAGCGAGTACAGTTTTTTCTTTTTATTTGCGTTTTAAATTAATGCCGATCGCTGCGCCATTTCTGCTTGAATCAGCTACGCCTTTAAAGGTGCCGTTTTCATGGTCGATCGATATGCTTTGTACGTTTCCGATTTCCACCGGACTTGTGCCGAATTTGTGGCCCATGCCGTTTAGCTTGCTGAGGACATCTTTAGGAACTCCGTCCTCGTAACGGTAAGAGCTCATGCTGTTTGTGTAAATTCTCGGCTCTTCAACAGCTGCTTTTAATTCCATACCATATTCAATGTGGTAGAGAATGGTTTGCAAAACGGATGAAATAATCGTGGCCCCGCCAGGAGATCCAACAGTGAGGACAGGCTTGTCATCCTTAAATAAAATCGTCGGGGTCATGCTGCTTAAAGGCCGTTTGTTTGGCTGTACTTCGTTAGCTCCGCCTGGTATCGCATCAAAATCCGTTAATTCATTGTTTAGGATGACTCCGTAATCAGGGACCATAATACCCGTTCCGAACAGCTGTTCGATTGTTGTTGTATAGGAAACAACATTTCCCCAACGGTCAGCAACTGTAAAGTGGGTTGTTTGGCCTTCTACTTTGTCTTTCGGCTGTTCAACTTGTTTATAGTTTGCTGATCCTTCTTGGTATTTCCAAGGGTCACCGGCTTTCGGTTTTTTATTCACTTGATCTAGGTTGATTAATTGCTGGCGTTCTTTAATATAATCGGGGTGAAGCAGGCCTTTGAGAGGAACATTTACAAATTCGGGATCACCTGCGTAAGACGCACGGTCGGCATATGACAAATGCATCGTTTCAGCAAGCAGCTGATATTTTTCCCATGAGCGGACATCGTATTGTGAAAGGTTAAAATCATCAAGGATTTTCAGCATTTGCAATAAGAAAATACCGCCGGAGCTTGGAGGAGGAGTAGTAGCGATTTGATAGCCTTGATAGTCTCCCCAAATCGGTTCATCAATTGTAATGTCGTAATTTTCTAAATCTTTTTTTGTCATTGATCCGCCGAAATCCTGGACAGTGTCAGAAAGCGCCTTGGCGAATTTTCCTTTATAAAAAGCGTCAGTGCCTTTGGAGCGAATAAGCTTAAATGTTTTAGCCAAATCCTTTTGAATAAGGGTATCTCCTTCTTTAAGCGGTTCGCCATTTGGCAAAAATACATCTTTTGCGGCAGTCCGTGAAAGTTTTTCCTGATAATCAGAAATGGCATCTGCCAACACTGAATCAATCGGAAAGCCTTTGTCAGCGAGTTTAATAGAAGGGGTAATTAATTGCTTCATTGAACGGGTTCCCCATTTATCCAAGGCTTCTTCCAACCCTTTCAGCGTGCCTGGAACACCAACGGCAGTACCTTTTGTCACACGTTCAGAGAAGGGAATTGCTTTGCCGTTTTCATCCAAAAACATGTCAGGGGTTGCGCCTGCTGGAGCACGCTCACGGCTGTCGATTATCGTTGTATCCTTCGTTTTTCCGTCATACACCATCATAAAACCGCCGCCGCCAATACCTGACATCATCGGCTCTGTTACATTGAGTGCAAATTGAATGGCAACCGCTGCGTCAATAGCATTTCCTCCTTTTTTCAGCACATCAGCACCGATTTCAGAAGCAAGAGGATGTGCGGTCGCAACCATGCCGTCTTTTCCAACATCTACTTGTTTGTACTCATCGTAGCTTTTGGGCGGTTTTTTAGCTTCCGCGTGAAAAGGGACACTTCCAGCGACTAACAGAACACTAAGCAGAGCTGTTAAACAGACGTTCCACGTTCTTTTCATGTTCTCCCTCCTATATGAAGCTGTATTGTTACAATCTTAGCGTAAAAAAATTACAGCGTTTTCACAAGTGACAAATGGTATATTATATAGTACATAAAGCCGTTTTTCTGTGCAAAATTGATTATATTGATATGAGCCATGTGCTATATTAGAATCAGCATACGGATTAAGAAGGGACTGCTATATGTATTTAACGATTGAAGAAACAGCAGAATATACAAATCTTTCAGAGGATTATATTAAAAGCTTGGTGCTCGAAGGGAAAATCAGAGCCGTTCATGACGGGGAGCAATTTTTGATTTATAAGGAGCAGTTCAAAACACATCTCGAACAGCTGGAGAATTACAAAGCACAGGTGCAGGAAATATTAAATGAACCAATCCCGGAAGATATTGATGTAAAGGATGAAGATTAGGACACAATTTGAAATTGTGTCTTTTTTTGTATGTTTTTTGCGGAAGCTCCAGAAAATTAGGAGCGTCAGATTTCGTTTTAAGAGTTTTTTTGATGATTAGTAGGGGGATAAGTATCCAAGAGGTTAAAAGCTTTATAAGAGGCTTTAAAGCTTATTTTATAGGGTGAAGGTTTGAGGAAGCTTTTTTAAAAGCTTATGTAACACTATGTATATTATGTTACATAAATGCCGCCGCACTTTGACATTCAACGTTTTTCAGATATAATAGTAACATAGACCTCAAAACGTTACATAACAGTTTTTAAGGAGTTTTTTGATGCATATTGTACAGCCGATTCGCAGTCTAGAGAAAATCCAAGAAGTCAAACAGTATTTGCTTAACAAAAACAAGCGGGATTATTTTCTGTTTATTTTCGGCATCAACAGCGCGCTCCGCATTTCTGATATTCTGCCGCTGCAAGTGAAGGACGTTCAAAATAAAGATCATTTATGGGCGACTGAAAGCAAAACGAAAAAGAAAAGAAAGATTCTTATTTTAGAATCGCTGAAACAGGAAATATACGAGTATACGAAAGACATGAAGGAAAACGAATATCTTTTTAAATCAGTGCGGACCAGGAAGCCGATTTCCCGCATTCAGGCCTACAGAATTTTAAGAGAGGCTGCTGCGGCGTGCGGACTTGAGGAGATAGGGACGCATACACTCCGGAAAACGTTTGGCTATCATTTTTATCAGCGAACGAAAGACATCGCCGAGCTGCAGAGAATACTGAATCATTCATCACCATCAATTACAATGCGGTATATCGGTATTGATGAAGATACGACAAGAGCCGCATATAAGGTTTTTGGAGGGCTTTAATACAAATCGCTTGAAAATATTGATCATCAGAGCTACTATATAAATACCAAAAGCTCTAGTAGCACAGCGGATAGTGCAGCAGTTTCCTAAACTGCAGGTCGGGAGTTCGAATCTCTCCTAGAGCGTTATATTCAAAAGACAACAGGCACTTTTTGCCTGTTGTCTTTCTTTATGCAAACCAAATAAAAACGCCCGCTTATACCGGGCGTTTTTCTTATATAACTGCGTCAAATTGATTGACTTTCCATTTTTTATTTTCTTTCACGAATGTCACTTTCCGTTTTGCAGAAGGGGATCCGTCTAAAGTAGGGACGGTAAATTCGTATGTGATTGTGCCGCCTTTTTTAGAGACCAGTTTAGCAGTTGATTTTTTCCAATTCAAAAGATTGTCTCCGTCACCGATTGGAACAGCAAGTTTTCCTTTTGAAACAGTGAAATGATAATCTTTAAAGCCTTTTTCGATTGCTGTTTTTGTAAAAATAGGAGTTAAGTAATTCACCGCTTTTGCTTTAGTGCCTAGATCACTGCACATGTATACATATTGAAGATTTTGATACTCGAATGTGCCTGATGGGCAAACTGCTTTTTTCACCTTCGGATTGTGGCCGCTCATGGTGTTCCAAAAATGTTCTCTAGCGGATAATGCCAACTGTAATGCTTGTTTTTGTGATAAATCGCCTGATGTATTTTTCGCAAATGCATTTGTGCTTAATGACAGAATAAGTGCAATGGTTGTTAGAAATAGAAGACATTTTTTCATTATCGCTCTCTCCTTCAAAATCTCTTTCTCTTATATTACAAATGTTACAATGATTACGGGTAGATTACAATACTTTTGCATAAATTATTTTTTATTCTTTTACTCACAAAAAATACGCCATTACTTGCTAGTTTATTCTTCATAAGCTAAAAAGATGTGTAAAATTAGAAGAATCGGGAAGGGTTTCATATGTGCAATGATGAATAATAACATGTTACATATCCTGTTTTTGTCAAAAAATGAGGGCATGTTTAAAAACGATTTCAAATAAAGGAGTCCTTTAATATGGAAACATCACAAGAACCTCTTGTAACTCAAAAGAAAAGCAAATCATCAGTTTGGCGGTCGATGTCACTCTTTTTGGTGCCGCTTCTGCTGAGCAATGTGCTGCAATCAGTCGGCCAGCTAGTCGGGATGATGGCTGTAGGCAGATGGCTCGGTGTTGATGCAGTGGCAGCTGTATCATCCTTTTTCCCGTTATTTTTTCTTTTAATCTCATTTACGATTGGGATCGGTTCAGGAAGTTCGATTCTGATCGGACAAGCTTACGGAGCGAAAAATGAGGAACGGCTAAAGGCTGTTGTCGGAACGACGCTCACGTTTACATTTTTATTAGGCGTTGTGTTAGCCGTCATCGGCAGTATTTTCACCCTGGATATCCTTCGTTTAATGGGCACGCCTGAAAATGTCATTCATGTCAGCGCTAACTATGCACGTATTTTATTTTATGCTATGCCGTTTATGTTTTTATATTTTGCATATACTACCTTTTTGCGCGGAACAGGAGATTCCAAGACACCGTTTTATACGCTGATTGTGAGCACGGTCATCAACATCGCGCTTTTGCCTGTTTTAATCCTTGGCATGTTTGGTTTTCCGAAACTGGGCATATACGGCTCGGCATATGCAACTGTCATTTCCACGATTGCGACTTTTCTCGTGTTAATGGTGTATTTACGAAAGCGAAAACACCCGCTGCAATTTGATAAAACAGTGCGTCGTTATTTGAAAATGGATAAGGAACTGCTGGTTCTCCTGCTGCGTCTTGGGGTCCCAGCAAGCATCAATATGATTCTTGTCTCATTATCAGAGATAGCGGTTATATCATTCGTCAATCATTACGGCTCTAATGCAACAGCTGCATACGGAGTGGTCAACCAGGTGGCCAGCTATGTACAGATGCCGGCCGTTAGCCTTGGTATTGCGGTTTCTATTTTCGCTGCGCAATCGATCGGGGCAAACGAGTTTGACCGCTTAAAGCAGGTCATTCGCGTGGGGATTTGGCTGAATTATATCATTGGCGGCGTACTGATTATTCTGATCTATGTTTTTTCACATCAGATTTTATCGTTATTTTTAACCGAGCAAGAGACGCTTTACATTGCGCACCGTCTTTTGATGATTACATTGTGGAGCTATTTGCTGTTTGGAAATGCCCAAATTATTTCTGCAACGATGCGGGCAAGCGGAACGGTTTTATGGCCGACCGTCATCAGTATTTTTGCAATCTGGGGAGTAGAGGTGCCTGTCGCTTTCGTCCTTTCTCACTATACAAAGCTTGAAATACTCGGCGTCTGGGTTGGTTATCCAGCTGCGTTTGCCGTCAGCTTGCTGTTGATTTATGGGTATTATCAATTCGTCTGGAAAAAGAAACAAATCACACGTCTCATCCAATAGCCTCCGAATCACACCGTTCATAAGTTTGAACGGTGTTTTTTTATTTGATAGGGGAAAATATAAAATGGAGGAAATATGGTACAGTACATTGAATTCTTATACTAGCAATGAATCAAGGAGAGGTTGAGTAAACATGGCAAACTTTATTGAGAAAATCACGTATTTGGGAACGCCGGCCATCAAAGCGGGCAACGAACATCTAGAAATGATTGTTGTCCCTGAGTGGGGGAGCAACGTCATTTCTCTCGTGGACAAAACAGCAAAAGTCCAGCTTTTGCGTGAACCGGAAACAGCAGAAAGTTTTCACGACACACCAACATTGTATGGCATTCCAATCCTGTTCCCGCCTAACCGCATAAGTGACGGTACATTCAGTTTCCGGGGCAGAACGTATCATTTTGATATCAACGAGAAGGATAAACACAACCATCTTCATGGGTTTCTTTACCATGAAAAGTGGAACGTAGTGACCGCGAAGAAAACTGATGAAGAAGTGATTGTTGAAACAGAAATTGATCTTTCTGAGCTCCCCCATGTGTATAAGCAATTTCCTCACCATGCCGTCGTTCGGATGACATACACGGTAAAAGGGAATACTCTGTTTAAACATGCGACGGTCATGAACAAAGGAAAGGAAGCGTTTCCTTGGGGAATTGGTTATCATACTACATTTGTGTTTCCGGCAGAAAGCTCGTTATTCTCCCTGACAGCAGATCAGCAATGGGAGTTGGATGAACGCCTGCTGCCGACCGGGAAACTGATGGATGTACCGAATAAAGAAGCTTTGCATGAAGGAATGGATTTGCGCCACAAGCAGCTGGATGATGTCTTTTTATCTTCTTATCAGAAGAGGGGCGGAGAAAACCAGGCAGTCATTTATCATCAGCATGCACATATCAGCATTATTTATAAGGCAGATGAACAGTTTAAACATTGGGTTGTATACAATGCGGACGGAAAACAAGGGTATTTATGCCCTGAACCTTACACATGGGTGACAAACGCAGTGAATCTTGATTTACCTTCGTCACTCACTGGTTTACAAGTGCTGGAGCCGGGAGAAGAAACGACAGCTAAAAGCAGTATCACCATTGAACTGAATCATCAATAGCCAATGATGAAGCGCAGAGAGGCGGGGAAATTAATGAAAAAAAGCATAAAGCTTTATGTTGCTGTTTTACTGCTTTTCGTCGTTGCTTCGGTGCCTTATATGCATCAGGCTGCGCTTGCCGCTGAAAAACAAGATGCACTTTCCGGGCAGATCGATAAGATTTTAGCTGATCATCCTGCCCTCGAAGGCGCAATGGCCGGCATCACCGTTCGCTCTGCGGAAACAGGTGCTGTTCTATATGCACATTCAGGAGACACCCGAATGAGGCCTGCCTCTTCTCTAAAGCTTTTGACAGCGGCCGCGGCACTTTCTGTCCTTGGCGAGAACTATTCTTTTACAACCGAGGTCCGGACGGATGGAATACTGAAAGGGAAAAAGCTGAATGGTAACCTTTATTTGAAAGGGAAAGGCGATCCGACACTTTTACCATCTGATTTTGACAAAATGGCTGAGAAATTGAAACATTCCGGCGTAAAAGTAATTAAAGGCAATCTGATCAGTGATGATACGTGGTATGATGACATGCGATTATCACCTGATATGCCTTGGAGCGATGAATACACATATTATGGCGCGCCAATCTCCGCTCTAACAGCGTCTCCAAACGAAGACTATGATGCAGGCACTGTGATTGTTGAGGTCACCCCAAATCAAAAAGAAGGGGAAAAGCCTGCCGTGTCTGTCTCTCCGAAAACCGATTATATAACGATAAAGAACGATGCTAAAACGACTGCTGCCGGTTCAGAGAAAGACCTCACAATCGAAAGAGAGCATGGAACAAACACGATTACAATTGAAGGGAGCGTACCGGTTGACGCAAACAAGACAAAGGAGTGGATTTCTGTCTGGGAGCCTGCCGGATATGCCTTAGATTTATTTAAGCAGTCACTAAAAAAACAAGGAATTACTGTGAAAGGGGACATCAAGACGGGTGAAGCACCTAGTTCTTCAGATGTGCTGCTCTCTCATCGCTCAATGCCTTTATCGAAACTTTTTGTGCCGTTCATGAAATTAAGTAATAACGGACATGCCGAAGTGCTCGTAAAAGAGATGGGGAAAGTGAAAAAAGGAGAAGGGAGCTGGGAAAAGGGGCTCGAAGTGTTAAACAGTACGCTTCCGGAATTTGGTGTTGATTCTAAATCACTCGTCTTAAGGGACGGATCAGGAATCTCACATATTGATGCTGTATCCTCAGATCAACTTTCACAGCTGTTATATGACATTCAGGATCAGAGTTGGTTCTCGGCTTATCTAAATTCTTTACCTGTTGCGGGCAATCCTGACAGAATGGTGGGCGGAACGCTGAGAAACCGCATGAAAGACACTCCTGCACAAGGAAAAGTAAGAGCAAAAACCGGATCGCTCAGTACGGTAAGCTCTCTATCGGGGTACGCAGAAACAAAGAGCGGAAAAAAACTTGTTTTCTCTATTCTTCTAAATGGATTGATTGATGAAGAGGATGGAAAAGATATTGAGGATCAAATCGCTGTCATTTTGGCAAATCAATAATAGCGGAAGACCTGTTTTCCAAGAGAAAACAGGTTTTTTTATGTCTGTAATAACGCTTTGTCGAACCTTCCAACAATTAGAAGAATGATGCAAAAAAGAAAATTAGTTCGATTAAAAAGTAGTGTATAAGACCTTATGTAAAACAATACTTTTATCACTTTATATCCGGAAATTTGATAAAAAAAGAAACGAAAAATAAAGAAATAATACTATATTCAAAAAAATGTTATAAAAATTTAATGTTTTTTATTGTACTTTAAAAAATATCCGTTAATATAGTGCATATATGGATTATATAGTCATATAATTTCTTTTATTGTCATTTTTCTGCTTTTTTCTACTTTTTCTTATCCTCTTATTATGAGAACTGGAGGGAATCCGTTGAGCGAACATACTTATTCTTTAACCCATGCCCAAAGGAGAGTGTGGTTTACCGAACTGCTGGAGCCAAATACCAGCATTTGCAATCTCACAGCCTGTGTGAAATTCAAAGGCAATATTGAGCTTGATACTCTGGAGGGAGCGCTGAATCATTCCATCTCCCGCAACGACGCCATTAGATTTCAGCTGTTAGAAGGAGAAGAGCTTGAGCCGCGATTGCACCTTACTGAATATAAATATTATCCACTTAGAATAATTGATTTTTCAAATGTTGAAATGATAGAAATAGAGCAATGGATTCAGGATCAAGCGAGCATTCCATTTAAACTGTTCAACTCGCCTCTTTATCAATTTTACCTCCTTAGAATTGACTCTCATGAAGTTTGGCTATTTGCTAAATTCCATCATATCATAATGGATGGAATCTCTTTAAACGTGATGGGAAATCAAATTATAGATCTTTATCAAAAAATGAAAAAGAAAGATCCTTTACCTGATCAGCCGGAACCTTCTTACTTGAGCTACATCGAAAAAGAGAGTCAATATCTACAATCTCCGCGGTTTGCAAAGGACCGTTTATTTTGGACGCAAACCTTTGAGCACCCGTTGGAATACCACTCGTTAGCCGACCAGACGTCCTTACAAAAACAGAGCACATCTGCATCCAGAGACACCATCATTCTTTCACCTGATCTAGAGCAAACGATTCGAATCTTCTGCGAAGAACACAAGATCAATATCATTTCCTTATTTATGGCTTCATTTTACATATGCATCAGCCGAATCACTTCTAAAAAAGATCTTGCCATTGGCACCTACTATGGCAACAGAGGGTCAAAGGCTGAAAAAGAAATGCTCGGCATGTTCGTTAGTTCTCTTCCAATCAGAATAACGGTTGATCCTGACACAGATTTTCTTTCCTTTGTCCGCACAATAGGCAGGGAACAGCTTTCTGTTATGCGTCATCAACGGTTTCCTTATAATTTGCTTGTAAATGAATTAAGAAATGAACAGAAGGATTTACACAACCTTATCGGTATATCTATGCAGTATCAGCCACTTCAGTGGCATAATGCAGATGATTTTGACTATGAAACAGCGCTTTATTTCAGCGGATACACCGCGAACGAGCTTTCAGTTCAAATACAAGAACGGATAGACAATGGAACCATTCAATTAAATTTCGACTATCAAAATACCTTGTTTTCTCTTGAGGATATTAAACGAATACAATCTCATCTGCTTACCATACTGGAAAACGCCCTTCACCATCCGCACAGCTTTATAAGAGAATTAGATATGACGAATACAAGTGAAAAGCAAAAATTGTTGTATGAGTTTAACAAGACGGAAGCTGTTTCGCCTAAAGCTTTCACCCTGCATGGGCTGTTTGAGCGACAGGCAGCTTTCACACCGGAGCGGCTGGCCATTGTCTTTTCAGGCGGTTCGCTGACATACGCTGAGCTTGATATGTACGCCAGCCGGCTGGCTGCGCACCTTGCGGCACGCGGCGTCACAAACGAAAGTATCGTCGGTGTCCTGTCTGAACGCTCACCTGACATGCTGATCGCTGTCCTTGCTGTATTGAAGGCCGGAGGGGCGTATTTGCCGCTTGATCCTGCGTATCCAAAGGAGCGGCTGAGCTACATGCTGAAAGACAGCGGGGCATCACTCTTGCTGACACAGCCGGGATGCTCCGCACCGAACTTTTCTGGCGAAACGCTTGAAGTGGACATGACATCTCTTGCGAGCGAAAAAGCAGAAAACCATCTGTTTACTCCTGCTGACGGCGGTTCTCTCGCCTATGTCATCTATACATCGGGCTCTACCGGGCAGCCGAAAGGAGTGGCCGTTGAGCACCGCCAGGCTGTTTCTTTTCTGACCGGCATGCAGTACCAGTTTCCGCTTTCAGAAGATGACATCGTCATGGTGAAAACCTCTTTTTCCTTTGATGCGTCTGTGTGGCAGCTGTTTTGGTGGGCTCTTTCCGGTGCTTCGGCGTATCTGCTTCCGCCCGGCTGGGAAAAAGACTCCGCATTGATCGTAAAAGCCATTCATCAGGAAAAAGTGACAACGGCTCATTTTATTCCGGCTATGCTGAACAGCTTTCTCGATCAAGCGGAAATGTTAGCGCTTGGTGACGGGACAAACCTAAAGCGTGTATTCGCCGGAGGTGAACCGCTAGCGCCGCGTACGGCAGCCCGTTTTGCTTCTGTATTGCCGCAGGTATCATTAATCCATGGCTACGGGCCGACAGAAGCAACGGTAGACGCGGCATTTTACGTATTGGATCCAGAACGGGACAGAGACCGTTTGCGGATTCCGATTGGGAAGCCCGTACCTGGTGCGCGTTTGTATGTTTTAGATCCGCATTTAGCCGTACAGCCTTCCGGTGTCGCCGGCGAACTATACATTGCCGGAGCGGGTGTTGCCAGAGGTTATTTGAATCGGCCGGCATTAACGGAGGAGCGTTTTCTTGAGGACCCGTTTTACCCAGGTGAACGCATGTACAAAACAGGAGATGTGGCGCGCTGGCTCCCTGACGGGAATGTTGAATTCCTGGGACGGTTGGATGATCAGGTGAAAATTCGCGGCTACCGGATTGAACCGGGAGAAATTGAAGCGGCACTAAGAAGTATAGAAGGTGTAAGAGAGGCGGCCGTTACCGTACGGACAGACAGCGGCGAGCCGGAATTATGCGCTTATGTAGAAGGGCTCGGAAGAAACGAAGTCCGTGCGCAGCTTGAGAGACTGTTGCCGGGCTACATGGTCCCAGCCTATATGATAGAGATGGAACAGTGGCCGGTTACACCAAGCGGAAAGCTTGACCGAAACGCCCTGCCAGCTCCTGGCGGAGCGGCAGATGCGGAGACCTACACGGCGCCGAGAAACGTGACTGAGATGAAGCTTTCTCAGCTGTGGGAGGATGTGCTGAAAAATGGCCCTGTCGGGATTCACGACAACTTTTTTGACCGCGGGGGACATTCCTTAAAAGCAACGGCGCTTGTCTCACGGATCGCCAAAGAATTCGATGTACAGTTGCCGCTAAAAGATGTGTTTGCCCATCCGACAGTAGAAGGACTGGCTACCGTTATCCGTGAAGGAACGGACAGTCCATATGAAGCGATTAAGCCCGCTGAAAAACAGGAAACCTATCCGGTTTCCTCTGCCCAAAAGCGGATTTATGTCCTTCAGCAGCTGGAGGACGGAGGGACAGGCTACAATATGCCGGCTGTGTTAGAGCTCGAAGGGAAGCTCAACCCTGAAAGGATGGACAGAGCTTTCAAAGAGCTGATCAAGCGCCACGAGTCGCTTCGGACCGCCTTCGAACAGGACGCAGGAGGCGATCCGGTGCAGCGCATCCATGACGAGGTGCCGTTTACGTTACAGACTACAGTTCTCGGCGCACGAACCGAAGAGGAGGCCGCAGCCGCATTTATCAAACCGTTTGATCTCAACCAAGCGCCGCTGTTCCGTGCCCAAATCGTAAAGGTATCAGATGAGCGGCACCTGTTACTGGTTGATATACATCACATCATTTCAGACGGTGTTTCCGTCAACATTCTGATTCGGGAATTCGGCGAGCTGTACAACAACCGGAATCTTCCGGCGCTGCGTATTCAATATAAAGATTATGCCGCATGGCAAGAAGGATTCAAAACAGGAGACGCGTACAAAACGCAGGAGGCGTACTGGCTAAAGCAGCTCGAGGGCGAGCTGCCTGTGCTGGATCTTCCCGCTGATCATGCCCGCCCGCCGGTGCGAAGCTTCGCGGGTGACAAGGTCTCATTTACGCTGGATCAAGAGGTTGCATCAGGCCTTCACAAGCTGGCACGAGAAAACGGAAGCACACTGTACATGGTGCTCCTTGCGGCGTACACCGCGTTCTTGTCACGCTTAAGCGGACAGGAAGATATCATCGTCGGCTCGCCAATCGCCGGCCGTCCGCACAAGGATCTTGAGCCGATACTCGGCATGTTTGTGAACACGCTGGCGCTTCGGACGCGCCCGGAGGGCGGGAAGCCGTTTGTACAGTATTTGCAGGAAGTGCGTGAGACAGCATTGGAAGCCTTTGAGCATCAGGATTACCCGTTCGAAGAACTTGTCGATAAGCTTGAATTGACACGAGATATGAGCCGGAACCCAGTGTTTGATGCGATGTTTATCCTTCAAAATGTAGAAAAACAGAACATAGATCTGAGAGAAATAAAAGTCCGGCCTGCCAATTTCGTACATCACATTTCTTTATTTGATATCACATTAATAGCTACGGAAATAAGTGGATCTATTTGCTGCGAAATGGAATTTAGTACAGAAGTATTCCTGAAAGCTACAATTGAACGCTGGGCTGATCATTTTATCGAATTTCTGCATGCGGCACTTTCAACCCCTGAAACAAGCCTTGCACAAATAAACATACTTAGTGATAAAGAAAAACAAAAAATAGTCTTTGAATTTAACAAAACTCAAGTTGAATTTGCTCAAAAAGATGTTCCTTTTCATCGCATATTTGAAGCGAAAGCTGAAGAAATTCCAGAACATATAGCTGTTATTGATAACGAAACAGAGATTAGCTATCGACTTCTAAATGAAAGAGCCAATCGTCTGGCACGAACATTGCAAAACAGAAAAGGACCGAAGCCAACTGTGGCTGTTTTAGCCAAGCGGTCCATCGATGCAATTGTTGGAGTGCTGGCAGTGATGAAAGCTGGCGGAGTGTATATCCCGATCGATTCACATTATCCAAAAGCTCGTATTGAATACATTCTTCGTGATAGCGGGGCAGATATTCTTCTTTTACAGCAGGAGTTGAAGCATTTGATTTCAAACTTGCCTGAATCTGAGATGTCTCCCATCTGCCTTGACGATGAAAGCTCTTATGAAGAAAATAGCTGCAACCTTAACTTATCTCCTGCTCCTGAAGAGCCGGTATATATCATTTATACGTCAGGAACGACGGGTGCGCCTAAAGGCGTCATTGTCACCTATCGGAACTTTACTCATGCTGCTCTTGCTTGGCGTCAAATATATGAGCTGGATCGGAAGCCTGTCAGACTGCTTCAAATCGCGAGCTTTTCATTCGATGTCTTCTCAGGAGATTTGGCGAGAACATTGTCCAACGGCGGGGCTCTAATCGTTTGCCCAGATGAAACACGGCTGGAACCTGCTGAAATATATAAAATCATGAACTCTCAGAGAATCACGGTGATGGAGTCGACACCGGCTCTCATTATCCCGGTGATGGAGTATGTATACCGTAACCAGTTCAAGCTTCCTGACTTAGACATGCTGATTCTTGGTTCCGACATGGTGAAAGCTCAAGATTTCAAAACATTGACAGATCGCTTTGGCCAAAGCATGCGCATTATTAATAGCTATGGTGTCACAGAGGCAACCATTGATTCGAGCTTTTATGAAACCAGTATGGGTGGAGAGTGTACGGGAGATAACGTACCAATCGGCAGCCCGCTGCCGAATGTACACATGTACGTACTCAGCCAGACTGATCAAATTCAGCCGATCGGTGTTGCCGGCGAGCTGTGCATCGGCGGGGCAGGTGTTGCGAAAGGCTATCATCAGAAACCTGACTTAACGCAAATGAAATTTACAGAAAATCCATTTGTCTCTGGAGAAAGGCTGTACAGAACCGGTGATCGAGCATGCTGGCTTCCAAACGGAACGATCCGGCTTCTTGGCCGAATGGATTATCAAGTAAAGATAAATGGATACAGAATTGAAACAGAAGAAATTGAAAGTGTTCTGCTTCAAACGGGGCTTGTCAGAGAAGCTGCTGTTGCCGTTCAGCATGATAAAAATGGACAGGCTGGTTTGGCAGCATATATTGTGCCTTCAGACGTCAATACGAATGCTCTCCGTGCTGCTTTAACAAAGGAGCTGCCAGCGTATATGATTCCTGCACATCTGATTCCTTTAGAAAACATGCCGCTAACCCTAAACGGAAAGCTGGACAGAAATGCCTTGCCGGCTCCAAATAATGTGTTATCGCGTCCATATACCGCACCAGTTAACGACATACAAAAAACGATGGCGTATATATGGGAAGATGTACTGAGCATGTCACGAGTCGGCATTCACGATTCCTTTTTTGAGCTTGGCGGAGACTCAATTAAAGCATTACAAGTGGCAGCACGTCTGGCAGCTGAAGGCTGGAGCATGACAATACGCGACTTATTCCGTTATTCAACGATTCAGGAACTATGCGGACATATCACACCATTGGCATCTCAAGCGGACCAGGGACCTGTGGAAGGTGAAGCTGAACTCACCCCGATTCAGCGAAGATTTTTCGGACAGGTACATGCTTTTCACTATCATTACAACCAGTCCGTCATGCTTTTCAGTGAAAAAGGATTCAATGCTAACGCGCTTCATCTAGCGCTGCGTAAAATAACCGAGCATCATGATGCCATTCGCATGATTTTCCAACGTGACCAAAACGGCCATGTCATTCAGTTTAATCGCGGAATCAATCACAAGGATCATGAACTGTTTGGCCTTTATATTTCAGATTGGACAAAAGCATCGCTGGAAAGGGCTCACCTTGATGAAAAACTTGCCGCTGAGGAAACCGTCATTCAAAGCAAAATGAATGTAGAAAAAGGGCCTTTGCTGCAAGCAGGTTTGTTTAAAACGGCAGAAGGGGATCATTTGCTGATTGCACTTCATCATCTTGTGATAGATGGCGTTTCTTGGAGAATTCTGCTTGAGGATTTAGCTGCAGCATATCAGCAGGCTTTAGAAAAGAAAGAAATCCAATTACCGCCAAAAACGGATTCTTATTTATCCTACGCTGATGGTCTTAACCAAATAGCTGAAAGTAAACAATTGCTTTCAGAGAAAACGTATTGGCAAACGATTTTAGACGCTCACACTGCTTTTCTTCCTAAGGACATAGAAAATGTGCCGGACAGACTGCAAATGAACAGCGACGCAGCGGCGTTTGTACTATCCGGGGACTGGACTGAAAAATTGCTGTTTGAAACCCAGCAAGCCTATGGCACTGATGCCAACGAACTTTTGCTTACGGCTTTAGGAATGGCGCTTTCTGAATGGACAGGGCATGACCAAATCGTGATCAGCACTGAGGGACACGGTAGAGAAGGGCATGTGCCAAACATTGATATTTCAAGGACAGTTGGATGGTTTACTTCCATTTATCCTATTCTGCTAGACATGGGTATTCCCGAGCCTTTCGAGGATCAGCTCGCATACCGAATTAAGACGACAAAAGATATGCTGAGAAGAGTACCGAACAAAGGAACTGGATACGGATTGTTAACACACATAGGAGAACTGCGGCATAAAGAGCCTGAGGTCAGCTTTAATTATCTCGGTCAATTTAGCGAAGAGAAGGAAGCTGAAACGTTTCAATTATCATATTACCAGCCCCGTTACGAAATAGCGGGTGAGAGAGAACGAGAGTATGAGCTGGACATCAATGCTCTCATTACGGACGGACGGCTTCAAGTAAAAGCGGTATACACCCAAGTGTTCAGCAAACACTCAATTGAGTGCTTTATGGATCGTTTTCACAGGCATCTTATCGAGACGATTGAGCATTGTTCGCAGAAAAAAGCACGCGAAAAAACACTGAGCGATTTCAGCAATAAGGAATTAACGTTGTCTGCATTATCTAGCATCGAAGATCTCGTGAAAGATCTTTAACTTTTGAAAAGGTGTGTGGAATTGATGGCACAATCGACACAAATTCAAGATATTTATCCGTTATCGCACATGCAGGAAGGAATGCTGTTTCATTCACTAATGGATTTCAGCTCGAAAGCATATATCGAACAGACCTCGTTTACGATCACAGGGAATCTATGCGTCGACTCGTTTCAAAAGAGCTTAAACCTTCTTGTTTCTAGATATGATATTTTCAGAACGATTTTCATTAAAGAAGTACCAGATCTTACAGGTCCGCAGCAGGTAGTCTTATCAAACCGGGAATTGACAGTATATAGAGAAGATATTTCTCGCCTGGCTGATCAAGAACAGCAGACGCTGATTGATGCTTTTATGACTAAGGATCGGGAAAAAGGATTTGATTTGCAAAAAGATCCTTTAATGCGTCTTGCCCTTTTTGATAGAGGAGACAGCCAATATACATGTGTCTGGACACATCACCATATCATCATGGATGGCTGGTGTCTCGGCATTATTCTTAAAGAGTTTTTCAGCATGTATGATTCGCTCAAAAATAACTCACCTGTACAGCTTGGCAGCACGGTGCCGTACAGCCGTTATATTGAATGGCTCGGAGAACAAGATCAAGAAGAGACTGCTGCCTACTGGAGCGAATATTTGAAGGAGTACGGCAATACTGCTTCTATTCCCCGGATAAAGCGCCGCATGGCAGACGGGGATTATAAAGCCGACCAGGTCAGCTTTTCATTAGCGCCGGATATGGTTGAGAAACTGACAGAGGCTGCCCAAAACTGGGGAGTGACATTAAACACGCTGTTTATGAGTATTTGGGGCGTGCTGCTCCATCGATATAATGCTGCAGATGATGCCGTTTTTGGCTCCGTCATTTCGGGACGCCCGTCAGCGATTGACGGGATTGAATCAATGGTCGGCTTGTTTATCAATACTGTTCCAGTGCGAATCCGATCTGCGGAAGGCATAACGTTTTCTTCGCTGGTCAAAGCCGTGCAGGAGGATATTTTATCATCTGAACAGCATGGGTATTATCCGCTTTATGAGATTCAAAACCATAGTCCATTGAAGCAAGGGTTGATCGATCATATTTTTGTTTTTGAAAATTACCCTGTACAGCTTCATCAGGCATTAAGCGTGGAGAGTGAAAATGACGAAGGCGCTCTGAAGCTGAGTGACATTTCAATGTCGGAACAAACTAATTACGACTTTAATATCGTTATCGTTCCGGGAGAATCATTTTATATCAAATTCAGCTACAACGCAGCCGTTTATGAACGGGAAGAGATGCTGAGGATTCAGGGGCATCTAAAACAAGCACTAGATTGCATTTTGGCACATCCCGATATTGCCGTCAGTGACATCAATATCGTCCCGCCGGAGGAGCAACAGGTTATCCAATTGTTTAACGAAACTGAGCGTCCTTATGTGAACAAAACGATATCCCAATTGTTCGAGGAACAAGCCCGCAAAACACCTGAAGCGGCTGCATTAAAAATGGGAGACGATTGCTGGACCTATCGCCAATTAAATATAAGAGCTAATCAGATTGCGCACGCCCTGATAGAAAAAGGCGTTGGATCTGGAGATATCGTGGCTGTGATGATGAACCGGTCAATGGAAATGCCTGCAGCTCTACTTGGGATTTGGAAAGCAGGCGGCGCTTATATGCCGCTTGATCCAAATTTCCCAGAAGAACGTCTTTCTTTCCTGCTGAAGGACAGTCAAGCAGCTCAATTGCTGATAGAAGAAAACCTTATGTCATTCATCCCGCCGCACTATGAAGGAAATATGATACCGATAGAACGTACAGAAAGGCACCAAACAGCGGCTCCAGATGTGCCGCCTGGTGATCTTGCCTACTTAATCTATACGTCGGGAACGACAGGGCGGCCAAAAGGTGTTCTCGTTGATCATCAAGGTATTGCCAATACACTGCAATGGAGACGGGAAGAGTATGGCATGGCCGAACAGGATATATCCCTCCATTTGTTTTCGTACGTGTTTGACGGCTGTGTAACGAGCTTATTTACCCCGCTTTTGTCTGGTGCGTGCGTACTACTGACAACAGATGACGAAGCGAAGGATGTGCTGGCCCTTAAGCGAAAAATAGCCCGTTATAAGGTCAGCCACATGATCATTGTTCCTTCCCTGTACAGGGTGTTATTGGAAGTGATGACTGCTGACGATGCAAAAAGTCTTCGTATTGTGACATTTGCGGGTGAAGCGGTCACGCCTGACCTGCTTGAGTTGAGTCAAATGATTTGTCCTTCTGCAGAACTGGCAAATGAATACGGGCCCACAGAAAACAGTGTGGCAACAACAATATTGCGGCATCTGAATGAAAAAGAGAGGATCACGATTGGACACCCGATCAGAAACACAAAAGTATTTGTTTTGCACGGAAATCAAATGCAGCCGATCGGCGCGGCGGGTGAACTGTGTATTTCCGGCGCGGGTCTTGCGAGAGGATACTACAAACAGCCAGAGCTGACACAGAAAGCATTCTCTGATCATCCATTCCTTGAAGGGGAGCGTTTATACCGAACAGGTGATACAGGCCGCTTTTTGCCTGATGGAACGATTGAATATATTGGACGTTTTGATGATCAAGTAAAAATTAGGGGTTACCGTATTGAACTGAGAGAGATTGAAACAGTTCTTCGACAAGCACCGGGGGTAAAGGAAGCCGCGGTACTGGCCCGTGATGTTTCTGCTGAGGAAAAGGAGCTTGTTGCTTATATCGTTCCAGAAAAGGGAAACAGCCTCCCAGATTTGTATCAGCATCTTGCCGGGACATTGCCGTCCTATATGATCCCAGCAAGTATTATCAACATCAGCCGGATGCCATTAACATCCAGCGGCAAGCTTGACAGGTTTGCGCTTCCTGAACCAGAAAACAATACGAGTGTCACATATATGGCGCCCCGAACCTTAATCGAAGCTGATCTCGCACATATTTGGGAAGATGTGCTGAATAAACAGCACATCGGCATTCGTGATGATTTCTTTCAGTTAGGCGGACAGTCCTTAAAAGCGGCCGCACTGGTATCAAGAATACATAAAAAGCTTAATGTCGAGCTGCCGCTCAGTGAGGTGTTTTCATATCCGACGGTTGAAAGCATGGCGAGCAAATTGATGAGCTTAAAAGAACACGCTTTTACACAGATTGAACCTGCGGATCAAAGAGATGTCTATCCGCTGTCTTTCTCGCAAAAACGATTATATGCTCTTCATCAGCTGGCAGATGACAGCACAGGCTACAACATGCCAGCTGTACTTGAATTACGCGGAAATCTGAATCGCCAGCGGTTGAGAAGCGTTCTCACAGAACTTGTGAATCGGCATGAAGCATTACGGACTGTTTTTGCGCTTGACAGAGACGAGCCTGTGCAGATCATTTATCCAGAGATAGCTTTTGATCTAAAAGAGCTTGAAATGGAATCAGAACAAATGCTTGAGTCTGCAATCGAGACCTTTATCAAACCGTTTGATCTATCATCCGGTCCGCTTTTTAGAGCATGTGTCATTACAATGGGCAATCACCGCGGCTTTTTGCTGCTCGATATGCACCATATTATTGCCGACGGTGTCTCGATGAGCACTCTTGTCCAAGAATTTACTGACTTATATTGCGGAAAGGAGCTGCCAGCTTTAAACCTGCATTATAAGGATTTTGCTGTTTGGCAGCAAGAGAAGTACCCGAAAGAGCTATACAAAAAACAGGAGGCCTACTGGCTCGGTCAGCTTGGCGGGAGTCTTCCTACACTAGAATTACCGCTTGATAAAACAAGGCCGCGTCTCCCTGATTTCAGCGGTGGAACAATTGAAGTCAGCATTGATAAAGACATGGCTGATGAGCTGCACCGTTTAATGGCTGAAACGGGAACAACATTGTATATGATTCTTCTGGCTGTCTATTCTATTTTGTTATCTAAGCTAAGCGGGCAAGAGGATATTGTTGTCGGTTCGCCTGCTGCCGGAAGACCGCACGCTGATCTGGAGCGCGTCATCGGGATGTTCGTCAATACATTGGCGATGCGCAGCAAGCCCGAGGGCCACAAAACGTTCAGCTCCTATTTGCAGGACATTCGCCACCTGGCTCTGACCGCTTACGAGCATCAGGATTATCCTTTTGAGGAGCTGGCAGATAAGCTCGATACAAATCGAGAGGTAAATCGCAACCCGCTGTTCGATGCGATGCTTGTGCTTCAAAGCAGTGAAGATTTCCGGTTCGAAGTGCCTGGTCTGTCGATTTCGTCTGTCACTCTTAAACATGATATTTCTAAATTCGATTTAACGTTACACGCTGAGGAGCATCCGAGTGGAATACGCTGCCGTTTTGAATACAGCACTGCTCTTTTTGAAGAAGAAACCATTACGCGGTGGGCATCCTGTTTTATTGAATTGGTCAAAGAGGTAACGGCGGATACCGAGATGAGAATTTCGGACATGCAATTGCTTCCTGCTGCAGAGCGTAGGTTGCTCCTTGAAAAAATGGGGCAGTATGCAGCTTATCCCAGAAATGAAAACATAGTAAGCTTATTTGAAAAGCAAGCCGCTCAGCATCCGGAGCATATCGCAGTGGTGTGCGGCCATTCTCAGCTTACGTATCGAGACCTGAATGAAAAAGCCGAGCGGGCAGCTGCTATGCTGATCAAACAAGGAGTCAGCACTGGGGATATCGTCGGTCTGATGCTCGATCGGTCACCTGATATGATCATTGGCATTTTATCGATTTTAAAAGCTGGAGGGGCCTATTTGCCGATTGATCCTGAATATCCTCAGGAGCGTATTAGCTTTATGCTCAATGACAGCGGAGCAAAACGGCTGCTGACAGAGCGCGGTCAAAACAAACCTGCAGACTACACCGGACATATTTTGTATATCGATGAATGTGAAAACGACTCAATTCCGGCTAATGTAAACATTCAAGAAATAGTAACGGATCAGCCCGCATACGTGATATACACATCTGGAACGACTGGCCAGCCAAAGGGCGTCATTGTCGAGCACCGCAATGTGATCAGTCTTTTAAAACATCAAAACCTGCCTTTTGAATTTAACCATGAAGACGTCTGGACGTTATTTCATTCTTATTGCTTTGATTTCTCTGTATGGGAGATGTTCGGTGCACTATTGAACGGAGGTACATTAATCGTGGTCTCTAAAGAAACAGCCCGTGACCCCCATGCATTCCGTTTATTGTTAAAAAAAGAGCGCGTCACTGTACTCAACCAGACCCCGACTGCTTTTTACGGCTTGATGCTTGAAGACCAAAATCATACAGATCATTTAAACATCCGCTACGTGATTTTTGGCGGCGAAGCCTTACAGCCCGGATTGCTTCAAAGCTGGAATGAAAAATATCCTCATACTGATTTGATTAATATGTACGGTATTACAGAAACAACGGTCCATGTAACATTCAAAAAATTGTCTGTTGCAGACATTGCAAAAAATAAAAGCAATATCGGTCGGCCTCTTTCTACTCTGCAGGCTCATGTGATGAATGCCCATATGAACCTGCAGCCGACCGGAGTTCCAGGGGAGCTGTATATAGGCGGCGAAGGTGTGGCACGGGGATATCTCAACAGAGATGAGCTGACCGCTGACCGTTTTGTATCCAATCCTTATCTTCCGGGAGACAGATTATACCGAACAGGAGATCTTGCTAAGCGCCTGTCAAATGGCGAGCTGGAATACTTAGGCCGCATTGATGAGCAGGTGAAAGTCAGAGGGCACCGAATTGAGTTAGGCGAAATCCAAGCGGCACTTCTTCAGTATCCAATGATTAAAGAGGCGGCTGTCATTACCAGAGCAGACGAGCAAGGGCAAACAGCTATATATGCTTTTATGGTGATAAGAGATCAACAGGCTGCGAATATATCAGACATCCGGGCTTCCTTAAAAAACGCCTTGCCTGACTTTATGCTGCCTGCCCGTATGATACAAATTGACAGCATCCCGGTGACTGTTAATGGAAAGCTCGATCAGAAAGCCCTGCCAGAACCTGAAAAACACGCTTATACAGCTGATGATATCAGTCCTAGAAATGAGATTGAAACGGTCATGGCTGAAATTTGGGAGGAGCTCCTTAATGTAGATGAGCTGGGTGTAAGCGCCAATTTCTTTGAGCTTGGCGGAGACTCTATTAAAGCGCTGCAGGTTTGTGCCAGACTGAAGCAGCGCGGATTTGAAACGACAGTACGTGAGATGTTTGAACATCAGACTCTTGGTGAACTGTCCGCCCGGGTTCGAAAAAACGTACGCGCCATTGATCAAGGCCCGGTCGAAGGCGAGATTACTTGGACACCTATCCAGCAGTGGTTTTTCTCGCAATCTCTGGAAAGCCATCATTTTAACCAGTCCGTTATGATCTACCGGGCTGAACGATTTGATGAGGCTGCGCTTAGAAAAGTACTAAAAAGCCTTGTGACTCATCATGATGCACTGAGAATCGTATGCCGGCATGAAGATGGCAGGCAGGTGCAGATAAACAGAGGGATAGATCTTTCAGATGAGGAGCTATATGCACTTGAACTGTTTGATGTAAAGGATAGCCTAACAGAAGCACGGAACACGATTGAGGAAGCAGCCAGCCGGATGCAAGAACATATTCGTTTGGAAACCGGCCCCTTGCTTCACGCTGGATTGTTTAGAACCGAGAATGGTGACCATTTATTTCTGACGATTCATCACTTAGTTGTTGATGCGGTTTCCTGGCGAATTTTGTTCGAGGATTTTTCAGGTGCTTACAAACAGGCAGTCTCAGGAGAATCTATTAAACTGCCGCAAAAAACAGATTCATATTTAACGTATTCACAAAGAATAGCTGACTACTCTAAAAGCCGCCAGGTGCAGCGCGAAGCAGCGTACTGGGATGAGTGCGAGAACCGTCACATCCAGCCTATTCCAAAAGACAATGACGCAGCATCTAACACATTCAAAGATACAGAAGTGATTGATTTTGAGCTATCTCGCCATCACACAGAATTACTATTAACGGTTGCACATAAAGCTTACAGCACGGAGATGAATGATATTCTTCTGACAGCTTTAGGTCTTGCTTTGCAGAAATGGACGGGAAATAACCAATTTAAAATCAGCATGGAGGGCCACGGAAGGGAATCATATCTTGAGGACATCGATATTAGCAGAACTGTTGGCTGGTTCACCTCCATTTATCCTGTGTGGCTTGATATGAGAGATTCCGATCATAAGGACAAAGAAGAGCGGCTGGGCCACCTTATTAAACAGACAAAAGATATGCTGCACCATATACCGCATAAAGGCGCGGGCTACGGCGTGCTGAAATATATCAGCAAAAGATGGGGCTCTGAGAAAAACAGCCCAGAAATCAGCTTTAATTATTTAGGCCAGTTTGATCAGGATATTCAATCAAATGCCTTTGAGGTGTCTGACATCAAGCCAGGAAATGAGATCAGCCCGAACTGGGAGCGTCCTTATGCACTGGATATCAGCGGCGCCGTTTCTTCGGGGTGCCTGAACATGCACATCATCTATAACAGGCATCAATTTGAGGAAGAAACCATTCAAACATTTGCCAGGCATTTTAAACAGACTCTGGAAAACATCATTGACCATTGTACCGGTAAAGAAAACCGAGAGTGGAGCGCATCTGATTTCACTGATGAAGACTTAACGCTTGATGAATTGAGTGAGATTATGGGAGCCGTCAACAAACTATAGGGAGAGGAGATTCACTGATGCCGCAGCAACCTGAAATACAGGATATATACCCTTTGTCATTTATGCAGGAAGGGATGCTTTTTCACTCATTGTATGATGAACAGTCGAGAGCTTATTTTGAACAGGCTTCTTTTACGATCAATGGACAGCTTGACTTGGAGCGTTTCCAGAAAAGCATGGATGCTGTTTTTGACAGGTACGATATCTTTCGAACAGCATTCATCTATAAAAATGTAGCCAAACCTCGTCAAGTCGTGCTCAAGCAACGTCATTGCCCTGTTCATGTTGAAGATATTTCCCATCTCAATGAAAGGGATAAAGAACATTGTACCGAGGCATTCAAAGAGCAGGATAAATCCAGGGGCTTCGATCTCCAAACGGATGTACTGATGAGAATATCTATTTTAAAATGGGCGCCTGATCATTATGTCTGTATCTGGAGCCACCATCATATTTTAATGGATGGCTGGTGTTTAGGCATCGTCATTAAAGACTTTCTCCATATTTATCAAGCGCTTGGAAAAGGGCAGTTTCCTGATTTGCCTCCCGTACAGCCGTACGGGACGTATATTAAATGGCTGATGCAGCAAGACCGGGAAGAAGCAGCTGAGTATTGGAAAAAGAGGCTTCAGCATTTCGAAAAAGCTTCGCCTCTGCCTAAAAGAACAGATCAAATGTCGGATGGGACATTACAGCAGATCACGTTTACCATTCCTGAAAAAGAAACCTCCGAATTACAGAAAATCGCTGCAGCATGTGGTGCGACACTTAACACTGTTTTCCAAGCTTTATGGGGAATCATGCTCCAAAAGTTCAATCGTCGCGACGATGCTGTATTCGGATCAGTTATATCAGGCAGACCTTCTGAGCTAAAAGATGTGGAAAATATGGTCGGACTTTTTATCAATACCATTCCTATTCGAGTCCAAAGTGATTTTCTGTCTTTTTCTGACCTAGTCAGCGGAATGCAAAAGGACATGACTGAAGCAGAAGCGTATAGTTACTTCCCTTTATATGACATTCAGGCGCAGAGCGCTCTTAAACAAGAGCTGATTGATCATATTATCGTCTTTGAAAATACACCTACTCAACAAGAGATTGAAGAGCTGAATCAAGCTGGATCATTTGATTTCTCCGTGAAAGATTTTGAGATGGAAGAGGTAACTAATTATAGATGCAGTGTCAAAGTGATCCCAGGGCGTACTTTGTACGTTCGGATTCATTTTCATACAGGCACTTATCAACCAAATATGATGTCTGAGATAAAAGATTATTTACAGCACATGATCTCTGACGTCATCTCTGATCCATCTCTTCCTGTGTCAAAGATGACATTGCTAGATGAGGACAAAACACGGAAAATCGTTTCTCAAAATAACAGGACAGTATCTGTTTCACCTGAAACCCCAACCCTGCATGGGCTGTTTGAGCGACAGGCGGCAGTCACACCGGAGCGGCCAGCGATTCGCTTTTCCGGCGGTTCGCTGACATATGCTGAGCTTGACATGTACGCCAGCCGGCTGGCTGCGCACCTAGCGGCACGCGGCGTCACAAACGAAAGTATCGTCGGTGTCCTGTCTGAACGCTCACCTGACATGCTGATCGCTGTCCTTGCTGTATTGAAGGCCGGAGGGGCCTATTTGCCGCTTGATCCTGCGTATCCAAAGGAGCGGCTGAGCTACATGCTGAAAGACAGCGGGGCATCACTCTTGCTGACGCAGCCGAAATGTTCCGTACCGAACTTTTCCGGAGAGACGCTTGAAGTTGACATGACATCTCTTGCGAGCGAAAAAGCAGAAAACCATCTATTTACTCCTGCTGACGGCGGATCTCTCGCCTATGTCATCTATACATCGGGCTCTACCGGGCAGCCAAAAGGAGTGGCCGTTGAGCACCGCCAGGCTGTTTCCTTTCTGACCGGCATGCAGCACCAGTTTCCGCTTTCGGAAGATGACATTGTCATGGTGAAAACCTCTTTTTCCTTTGATGCGTCTGTGTGGCAGCTGTTTTGGTGGACTCTTTCCGGTGCTTCGGCGTATCTGCTTCCGCCCGGCTGGGAAAAAGACCCCGCGTTGATCGTACAAGCCATTCATCAGGAAAACGTGACAACGGCTCATTTTATTCCGGCTATGCTGAACAGCTTTCTCGATCAAGCGGAAATGTTAGCGCTCGGTGACGGGACAAGCCTGAAGCGTGTATACGCCGGAGGTGAACCGCTTGCGCCGCGTACGGCAGCCCGTTTTGCTTCTGTATTGCCGCAGGTATCATTAATCCATGGTTACGGGCCGACAGAAGCCACGGTAGACGCGGCATTTTACGTGTTGGATCCAGAACGGGACAGGGACCGTTTGCGGATTCCGATTGGGAAGCCCGTACCCGGTGCGCGTTTGTATGTTTTAGATCCGCATTTAGCCGTACAGCCTTCTGCTGTCGCCGGCGAACTGTACATTGCCGGAGCGGGTGTTGCCAGAGGTTATTTGAATCGGCCGGCATTAACGGAGGAGCGTTTTCTTGAAGACCCGTTTTACCCGGGGGAACGCATGTACAAAACCGGGGATGTGGCGCGCTGGCTCCCTGACGGGAATATTGAATTCCTCGGGCGCACGGATGATCAGGTGAAAATCCGCGGCTACCGGATTGAGCCGGGAGAAATTGAAGCGGCATTAAGAAGTATAGAAGGTGTAAGAGAGGCGGCCGTTACCGTACGGACAGACAGCGGCGAGCCGGAATTATGCGCTTATGTAGAAGGGCTCGAAAGAAACGAAGTGCGGGCACAGCTTGAAAGACTGTTGCCGGGCTACATGGTCCCAGCCTATATGATAGAGATGGAACAGTGGCCGGTTACACCAAGCGGAAAGCTCGACCGAAACGCCCTGCCAGCTCCTGGCGGAGCGGCAGATGCGGAGACCTACACAGCGCCGAGAAACGTGACTGAGATGAAGCTTTCTCAGCTGTGGGAGGACGTGCTGAAAAATGGCCCTGTCGGGATTCACGACAACTTTTTTGACCGCGGGGGACATTCCTTAAAAGCAACGGCGCTTGTCTCACGGATCGCCAAAGAATTCGATGTACAGGTGCCGCTAAAAGATGTGTTTACCCATCCGACAGTAGAAGGACTGGCTACCGTTATCCGTGAAGGAACGGACAGTCCATATGAAGCGATTAAGCCCGCTGAAAAACAGGAAACCTATCCGGTTTCCTCTGCCCAAAAGCGGATTTATGTCCTTCAGCAGCTGGAGGACGGAGGGACAGGCTACAATATGCCGGCTGTGTTAGAGCTCGAAGGGAAGCTCAACCCTGAAAGGATGGACAGAGCTTTCAAAGAGCTGATCAAGCGCCACGAGTCGCTTCGAACCGCCTTCGAACAGGACGCAGGAGGCGATCCGGTGCAGCGCATCCATGACGAGGTGCCGTTTACGTTACAGACTACAGTTCTCGGCGCACGAACCGAAGAGGAGGCCGCAGCTGCATTTATCAAACCGTTTGATCTCAGCCAAGCGCCGCTGTTCCGTGCCCAAATCGTAAAGGTATCAGATGAGCGGCACCTGTTGCTGGTTGATATGCATCACATCATTTCAGACGGTGTTTCCGTCAACATTCTGATTCGGGAATTCAGCGAGCTGTACAATAATCGGAAGCTTCCGGCGCTGCGTATTCAATATAAAGATTATGCCGTATGGCAAGAAGGATTCAAAACAGGAGACGCGTACAAAACGCAGGGAGCGTACTGGCTGAAGCAGCTCGAGGGCGAGCTGCCTGTGCTGGATCTTCCCGCTGATCATGCCCGCCCGCCTGTGCGAAGCTTCGCGGGTGACAAGGTCTCATTTACGCTGGATCAAGAGGTTGCATCAGGCCTTCACAAGCTGGCACGAGAAAACGGAAGCACACTGTACATGGTGCTCCTTGCGGCTTACACCGCGTTCTTGTCACGCTTAAGCGGACAGGAAGATATCATCGTTGGCTCGCCAATTGCCGGCCGGCCGCACAAGGATCTTGAGCCGATACTCGGCATGTTTGTGAACACGCTGGGGCTTCGGACGCGCCCGGAGGGCGGGAAGCCATTCGTACAGTATTTGCAGGAAGTGCGTGAGACAGCATTGGAAGCCTTTGAGCACCAGGATTACCCGTTCGAAGAACTTGTCGATAAGCTTGAATTGACACGGGATATGAGCAGAAATCCTCTGTTTGACGTAATGTTTGTTCTTCAAAACATGGATCAGGAATCGTTGGAGCTGAATGAACTTTGTCTCAAACCTGCAGCAAACAATGGGCATCAAACGTCCAAATTTGATTTAACCCTATATGCCCAGGAACAGCCCCGCGGTTTGCTGACGTTCCAAATGGAGTTTAGTACTGACTTATATAAGAAAAAAACGATAGAAAAGTGGCTTCAATACTTCATCAATATGTTACTCTCCATCATCAAAGACAACAAAGCCGCTCTCGGAACAATAAATATCCTGAATGAGGATGAGACCCATTACCTTATCCACGAGCTCAATCGTACAAAAATAGATTATCCAAGAAATGAAACCATCAGCAGACTCTTTGAAATGCAGGCTGAACAAACACCTAATGCTGTAGCTATTGTCAGCGACACCCAAGTATTCACTTACGAGGACCTGAACAGCTGGGCAAATCAAATTGCCTCAGTTCTACAGATTAAGGGCGTAGGGCCTGATAGTGTTGTAGCCTTGTTGACAGGCAGAACACCAGAACTCATTGCAGGAATGCTGGGCATTCTGAAAGCCGGGGGAGCCTACATGCCTATTGCTTCTGATCTGCCTGTTGAACGAATAGCTTATATGCTGTCAGACAGCGGGGCGGCTTTACTCCTTCAATCTGAAAAAACAGAAAAACAACTATTAGACATTGAATGTGAACAAATCATAATCGAAGATATTCAAAAGCAAGGAGAAACGAAGAACGTTGATTCTTCAGCAGGGTCACATTCACTTGCATATATCATTTATACCTCTGGATCAACCGGTAAACCAAAGGGCGTCATGATTGAGCAGCGAAGTGTAATTCGTCTTGTTAAAAACAGCAATTATATTACATTTACACCTGAAGACCGCCTTCTGATGACATCATCAATCGGTTTCGACGTTGGGTCATTTGAAATTTTCGGACCGCTGCTAAATGGTGCCGCTTTGCATCTGTCCGATCAACAAACATTTCTCGATTCCCATCAGCTTAAGAGGTACATAGAACATCAAGGAATCACAACGATTTGGCTGACATCTTCTCTATTCAATCATTTGACAGAGCAAAATGAACAAACATTTTCACAGCTGAAACATTTGATTATAGGCGGAGAAGCTTTGTCGCCGAGCCACGTCAATCGAATCAGAAATGTCTGCCCTGAAGTATCTATATGGAATGGATATGGCCCTACCGAAAATACAACTTTTTCGACATGCCTTCACATTCAAAAAACATATGAACTTTCCATTCCGATCGGGCGGCCGGTTGGTAATTCCACCGCTTATATCTTAAATCAATGGGGAGTGCTGCAGCCGGTCGGAGCTGTCGGTGAACTTTGTGTCGGCGGAGATGGCGTCGCCAGAGGATATTTGGGCCGTCCTGATTTAACGAAAGAGAAATTTGTCCCACATCCATTTGCACCTGGCGATCGACTGTATCGCACAGGTGATCTGGCGCGCTGGCTTCCTGATGGCACAATTGAATACGTTGGCCGTATTGATGATCAAGTAAAAGTCAGAGGCTATCGGGTGGAGCTGGGTGAAATCGAATCAGCACTTCGTCAAATAGACGGGGTCAAAGAAGCCGCAGTGTTAGCACGTACAGCCCAGACCGGGAGCAAAGAGCTGTTTGGCTATATCAGCGTAAAAGCAGGCACGAATGCTGAACAAGTACGTTCACTTCTCGCGCGTTCGCTGCCAAACTATATGATCCCGGCGTACATTATTGAAATGGAGACTCTCCCGCTCACATCAAACGGCAAATTGAACCGAAAAGCACTTCCTGAACCAAATTTCACATCTAAACAAACGTACGCTCCACCTCGAAATGACCTTGAAGACCAACTTGTGTTGATCTGGCAGGAGGTTCTCGGCATCCAGAGGATCGGAATAGAGGATTCGTTTTTTGAATTGGGCGGAGATTCAATCAAAGCCCTTCAAGTTTCTGCACGCCTTGGGCGCTATGGACTAAGCTTGCAGGTAAGTGATTTATTCCGTCATCCAAAGATAAAGGACTTATCACCATTTATCCGTAAGTCAGAGAGAATCATAGAGCAAGGACCCGTTCAGGGAGACGTTCCTTGGACGCCTGTTCAGCAATGGTTTTTTTCACAAGATATTGAAGAAAGACACCATTTCAATCAGTCTGTCATGCTATTCCATTCTGGACGTTTGTCTGAAAACGCCATTAGACCAGCCTTGAAAAAACTGGCGGAGCATCATGATGCGCTTCGGATGGTTTATCGCAACGATGACAGGCGATGGATTCAAATCAACCAAGGCATTCATGAGTCACAGCTATACAGCTTAAGAATCTCTGATCTTTCACAGTCAGAAAGCGGCTGGGAGACGAAAATCAAACAAGAAGTTGCAGATCTTCAGCAAAGCATCAATTTGCAGGAAGGACCATTGTTGCACGCCGCTTTGTTTAAAACACTGACCGGAGATTACTTGTTCCTTGCGATCCATCACCTTGTCGTTGATGGTGTCTCATGGCGGATTTTGCTGGAGGATTTGTCAGCCGGATATCAACAAGCTGCTGCAGGCCAGACGATCCAGCTTCCGCCTAAAACGGATTCCTACCAGGAATACGCAAGACGCATACAGGAATATGCCCAAAGCAGTAAGCTGATTCGCGAAGAGGCGTATTGGCGAAGTGTAGAAGAACAGCAAGCCGCAGAACTGCCCTATGAAATACCGCATCATGTGAACATCGACTTCAGCAAAAGGGACTCATTAAGCTTTTCACTGACTGAAGCAGACACCGCCGTCTTGCTGCAAAACGTCAATCACGCCTATGGCACAGATACACAAGATATTCTGTTAACCGCAGCATCCTTGGCGATTTGTGAATGGACAGGAGGAAGCAAGCTCCGTATCGCTATGGAAGGACACGGGAGAGAACACATTCTGCCAGAGATAGATATCAGCAGGACGGTCGGCTGGTTTACATCCATGTACCCGGCCCTCATAAGCTTTGAACATCATAGGGATGAGCTCGGAACCTCAGTAAAAACCGTTAAAGATACACTGGGCCGGATACCAAACAAAGGGGTAGGTTACGGTATGCTGAAATACCTTACACACCCTGAAAATAAAAGCATTACGTTTTCAAAAACACCTGAAATCAGCTTTAACTATTTGGGCCAGTTCAACGACATCGAAAGACAGGACACCTTCCGCCCATCAAGCCTTGGGAGCGGAAAGGATATCACTCATACATGGAAGCGTGAGCAAATCATCGAGATGAGCGCAATGGCAGCAGACAAAAAGCTCCATTTCAATCTTAGTTATCCGCCAGCCCGCTTTCATAGAAACACAATGGAGCAGCTTATTAACAGGATTGAACACTTTTTGCTGGACATTATGAAACACTGCGCCGGTCAACAGAAAGCTGAAAAGACACTGAGCGATTTCAGCAGTCAATCATTAACGGCAGAGGATCTGGACAGCATATCCAGCTTGGTGGAAGAATTGTAGAAAATCGTGACAGGGAGACATGAACATGACAAAAGCGAATTCAATTCAGGATATTTATCCGCTGTCTTACATGCAGGAAGGGATGCTTTTCCATTCCCTCCTGCAAAAAGATTCACAGGCGTATGTTGAGCAAGCTTCTTTTACAATAGAAGGGAAAGTCAACCCGCAGTTTTTTCAAAACAGCATCAACGCTCTTGTAGAAAGACATGATATTTTCAGAACGATTTTTATCAGCCAAAATGTTTCCTCCCCCCAGCAGGTTGTTCTGAGAGAACGAAATGTCATCGTACTGGAAGAAGACATTACTCATTTAAACGAGGCGGAGCAATCACAGTTTATCGAGCAATGGAAAGAAAAGGACCGGGACCGGGGGTTTCATTTGCAAAAGGATGTGCTCATGCACATCGCTCTGATTCAAACAGGAGAGAGCCAGTACTCTTGCATTTGGACCTTTCATCATATCATGATGGACGGTTGGTGCCTCAGCATTGTGCTAAAGGAGTTTCTGCATATTTACGCATCTTATGTAAATGCATCCCCAATAACATTGGAGCCGGTCCAGCCATACGGAAAGTATATCAAATGGCTGATGGAGCAAGACAAAGAGCAGGCGGTTTCTTATTGGGAGCATTATCTTTCCGGCCACGAACAGCAAACCGTGCTCCCGAAGCAGAAAAAAACAAAGGGAAAAAGCAGGCAGGAACACGTTACATTTTCATTCTCTAAGGAAGAAAGCAGCAGACTTTCAGAGCTTGCTGCAAGAGAAGAAGTGACACTCAGTACGATTTTTCATACCATTTGGGGCATTCTGCTACAAAAATATAATAATAACGATGACGCCGTATTCGGTTCTGTCATTTCAGGAAGGCCTGCGGAAATCGAAGGCATTGAACATATGGTAGGTCTTTTCATTAATACGATGCCGGTTCGGGTGCAGGGAGCAAAAACGCCATTTCTTCAACTTCTAAAAGATATGCAAAAAGACCGTCTTGCCGCTGAAGCGTACAGCTACCACCCTTTATATGAGATTCAATCCCGCTCAGCTGTTAAGCAAGGGCTGATTGATCATATTCTCGTATTTGAAAACTATCCGGTGCAGCAAGAGATTCAAATGCTGAACAAACAGGAACATGCTTCTGATCTTTTTCAGATTCATAATTTCACTGTCGCAGATGAAACCAACTACAGCTTTTATCTTATGGTGGCGCCAGGGGAAGAAATTCATATCAAAATGAACTATGATGCGGAGCAGCACGATCGGTCTTTTGTGCTTTCTGTCAAAGAGCATCTTCTGAATGCTGTATCACAAATCTTAAATAATCCGAATCTTCCACCTGAAGAAATCGATATCACGACAGATACTGAAAAGCGGCAGCTGATTGGAGAAATCACAGATCGAACACCAGTTTACGAAACCATCCATGCCATGTTTGAAAAACAGGTGGAAAAGACACCAGATGCTCATGCTGTAAAGGATCAATTCTGCTCGTTAACATACAAAGAACTGAATAAATCGGCTAACAGATTGGCACGGCATTTACGAATGAAAGGCGTTGTGAGACAGGAACCCGTTGCGATTATGATGGATCGCTCTGCGGCGTTTATCACCGGCGTTCTTGGAATCTTAAAGGCAGGCGGCGCCATTGTTCCGGTTGATCCGCATTACCCGGCTGACAGAATCCGTTATATTCTGCATGATTGCGGCTGTTCGCATGTTGTTTCACAAGCGCATCTCTCCTCATCGTTAGAAGACAATTACATTATCACTCATCCAGAAGATATCGAAAGCAAAGTAGACGGGAGTAACATAAAGTCAGTCAACAATGCTGACGATCTGCTGTATATGATTTATACATCAGGCACAACAGGTAAACCAAAGGGTGTTCAATTTGAGCATCGAAACATGGCTAACTTGCTGAAGTTCGAATATACTCACTCTGGAATTGACTTTGAAGCAGATGTTCTGCAATTTGCGACACCTGCCTTTGACGTCTGCTATCAAGAAATATTTTCTGCGCTTCTGAAAGGCGGCACACTCCACATCGTGCCAGAAGCCATAAAAAGAGATGTGCCTAAGCTGTTTGCATTTATAAACAAGCATCAGACGAATATTGTGTTTCTCCCAACTGCTTTTATCAAAATGATTTTCAGCGAGCGTGAACTAGCGAACTCGTTTCCTGATGGCGTCAAACACCTGATCGCAGCCGGGGAACAATTAATGATTTCAGACCTTTTCCAAGATGTATTGCGTGAACGCGGCATACACCTGCACAATCATTACGGACCTTCAGAAACTCATGTGGTATCTACGTATACCATTCATCCTGGAGACCATATTCCTGAGCTTCCGCCAATCGGTAAACCGATAGGCTGTACTGATCTATATATTTTGAATCATCAAAAACAGCTTCAGCCATGCGGCGTACCAGGCGAACTCTATATTTCCGGCGCAAGTGTTGCCAGAGGATATGTCAATCACGATAAACTGACAAGCGACAAATTTTCATCCGACCCATTCAGGCCTGGTGTGATCATGTACCGTACAGGTGATTTGGCCAAACGGCTTGAAGACGGCAACATCGAATATATCGGACGGGCAGACAATCAAGTGAAAATCAGAGGTTATCGAATCGAGCCGCAAGAAATCGAAGTCACGTTAATGAATCATCCGGACATTAGTGAGGCTGCCATTCTCATCTGGCAAGATCAAAACGGTGAACATGAATTATGCGCTTACTATTGCAGTGTACAAAAGCTGAATGCAATAGATTTACGCAGTTATATGGCTAGTGAGCTCCCAGAATACATGATTCCGGCGAAATGGATATGGGTTGACAGCATACCTCTTACCCCAAACGGAAAAGTAGATCGCGCAGCACTTCCGGAGCCAGATGCTTCAATCAGCGGAAACCCATATACTGCCCCTCGAAATCTGTTAGAGGCAAAGCTTTCGCAACTATTTGAAGATGTGCTAAAGAATGGACATATAGGCATCCAAGACAACTTTTTTGACAATGGCGGTCACTCGTTAAAAGCAACAGTGCTTATGTCACGGATCGCAAAGGAATTCCATGTGCAAGTTTCGCTTAAGGACATCTTTGCTCATCCGACTGTTGAAGGATTAGCTTTAATCATTCGAGAGGCAGAACAAAATCCGTATGCAGCAATTGAACCAGCAGAAAAAAGGGATACATATCCTGTATCTTCGGCCCAAAAACGAATCTATGTGCTTCAACAGCTTGATGAGGGTGTCGCCTATAACATGCCTGCGGTCTTAGAACTGGAAGGTGCACTGGATGTCGCCAAACTGTCTGCTGTATGTAAAGAACTGATCAGTCGGCATGAGCCGCTTCGAACTTCCTTTGTATCTGGAGCTGATGACGAGCCGGTTCAGCGTATCCACACCGAAGTGCCGTTTACGTTAAGTAAAGAGACCACTATCGAGGGATTTGTCCGTCCCTTTGATCTCAGCCAGGCGCCATTATTTAGAGCAGGTCTTATAGAAGTGTCAAACGAGAAGCATGTATTGCTGGTGGATATGCACCATATCATTTCAGATGGTGTATCCGTTCAGCTCCTAATCCGAGAATTTACCGATCTTTATGCAAACCGGCAGCTTAAGCCATTGCGGATCCAATATAAAGATTACGCCGTATGGCAGCAGAAATTTAAAAAGGGAGACTCGTACCAAAAGCAGGAGACTTACTGGCAGCAGCAGTTTAGCGGGGACCTTCCTATACTGGAGCTTCCAACAGATAAACGACGTCCGGCAGAACGGCAATTCATAGGCGGAAAAGTAACCTTTCAATTGGACAAAGAGATCACGGCCCGCATAAAGCAGCTCGCCCATAAAAACAGAAGCACGCTTTATATGACGCTTCTCGCTTTGTATTCAGCCTTTTTGTCTCGGTTAAGCGGTCAGGATGATATCGTGATTGGTTCACCTATCGCCGGACGGCCCCATGCCGACCTTGAAGCTGTTCTTGGGATGTTCGTCAATACATTGGCTCTCCGCACACGCCCGGCGGGTAATAAGACATTTGAGGAATTTCTGAAAGAAGTCAGACAGACGGCACTAGAAGCGTATGAGCATCAGGATTACCCGTTTGAAGAGCTTGTGGACAAACTCGGTGTGCAGCGGGAAATGAGCCGGAATCCTTTGTTTGACACAACGCTAGTCCTTCAGAATATGGAACAGCAAAAGCTAAAAATGAATGATGTACAGCTTCAGTGGAACGACTTGGAGCACCCAATATCAAAATTTGATATTTCCCTATACGTTACAGAACATGATTCCGAGCTTTTCTGTCAGTTTGAATACAGTACAGCTTTGTTTGAGAAAGAAACCATCCAAAGGTGGGCCAGCCTTTTCACCACGCTTATGGAACATACAGCTGCCAGCCCTGAAACAGAATTGGACGATATTCCAATCTTAACAAAAGAAGAAGAGAGAGATTTCATTGAATCATGCCATCCGTTTGAGGAGACGGGCTATTCAATGAATCAAACTCTCTACTATGCACTCGAACAGCAGGCAGCAAAAACGCCTGATCAGACGGCCGTTATCTTTGAAGATGGAGCGATGACCTATAAAGAATTGAACGAACAGGCTAACCGTATCGCCTGGGAGCTGATCGGACGAGGAGTAAAATCTGAAACGACTGTTGCCATTATAGGCCGGCGTTCGCCTGAAATGCTGATCGGCATTTATGGCATTCTTAAAGCTGGCGGCGCTTATCTGCCCATTGACCCGGATTATCCGGAAGAACGAATCAGCTTTCTGCTGGAGGACAGCGGTACAAACATTCTCCTCCTTCAGTCTGCCAGCCTTCATATTCCGGCATTTACAGGAGAGATTGTCTATCTCAATCAGACAAATAGCGGACTGGCACATCGTTTGTCCAATCCGAATGTGAACGTTCTTCCGCAATCTTTAGCCTATGTCATCTATACATCCGGCTCTACCGGGATGCCTAAGGGTGTTGAAATTGAACATCGATCAGCGGTGAATTTTTTGAATTCCCTACAGTCCCGCTATCAGCTAAAGCATTCAGATATGATTATGCACAAAACATCCTATTCATTCGATGCTTCAATATGGGAGCTGTTTTGGTGGCCTTATGCCGGAGCTTCTGTTTATCTGCTTCCTCAGGGAGGCGAAAAAGAACCTGAAGTGATCGTGAAGGCCATAGAAGAACAAAAGATCACAGCTATGCATTTTGTGCCTTCAATGCTCCATGCATTTTTAGAACATATAAAATATCGCTCTGTACCGATTAAGACAAACAGACTCAAGCGAGTGTTTTCTGGGGGAGAACAGCTGGGGACCCATCTTGTCTCCCGATTTTACGAGTTGCTTCCAAATGTTTCAATAACCAATTCCTATGGGCCAACGGAAGCAACCGTTGAAGCTGCATTCTTTGATTGTCCGCCGCATGAAAAACTTGAACGGATTCCAATTGGAAAACCTGTTCATCATGTCAGATTATATATCCTGAATCAGAATCAGCAGATGCTGCCTGCTGGATGTATCGGCGAACTGTACATTGCCGGAGCGGGTGTTGCCAGAGGTTATTTGAATCGGCCGGCATTAACGGAGGAGCGTTTTCTTGAAGACCCGTTTTACCCGGGGGAACGCATGTACAAAACAGGAGACGTGGCGCGCTGGCTCCCTGACGGGAATGTTGAATTCCTCGGCCGCGCGGATGATCAGGTGAAAATCCGCGGCTACCGGATTGAGCCGGGAGAAATTGAAGCGGCACTAAGAAGTATAGAAGGTGTAAGAGAGGCGGCCGTTACCGTACGGACAGACAGCGGGGAGCCGGAATTATGCGCTTATGTAGAAGGGCTCGGAAGAAACGAAGTCCGAGCGCAGCTTGAGAGACTGTTGCCGGGCTACATGGTCCCAGCCTATATGATAGAAATGGAACAGTGGCCGGTTACACCAAGCGGAAAGCTCGCCCGAAACGCCCTGCCAGCTCCTGACGGAGCGGCAGATGCGGAGACCTACACGGCGCCGAGAAACGTGACTGAGATGAAGCTTTCTCAGCTGTGGGAGGACGTGCTGAAAAATGGCCCTGTCGGGATTCACGACAACTTTTTTGACCGCGGGGGACATTCTTTAAAAGCAACGGCGCTTGTCTCACGGATCGCCAAAGAATTCGATGTACAGGTGCCGCTAAAAGATGTGTTTGCCCATCCGACGGTAGAAGGGCTGGCGGCCGTTATCCGTGAAGGAACGGACAGTCCATATAAAGCGATAAAACCGGCTGAAAAGCAGGAAACCTATCCGGTTTCCTCTGCCCAAAAGCGGATTTATGTCCTTCAGCAGCTGGAGGACGGTGGGACAGGCTACAATATGCCGGCTGTATTAGAGCTCGAAGGGAAGCTGGATCCTGAAAGGATGGACAGAGCTTTCAAAGAGCTGATCAAGCGCCACGAGTCGCTTCGGACCTCCTTCGAACAGGACGCAGGAGGCGATCCGGTGCAGCGCATCCATGACGAGGTGCCGTTTACGTTACAGACTACAGTTCTCGGCGCACGAACCGAAGAGGAGGCCGCAGCCGCATTTATCAAACCGTTTGATCTCAACCAAGCGCCGCTGTTCCGTGCCCAAATCGTAAAGGTATCAGATGAGCGGCACCTGTTACTGGTTGATATGCATCACATCATTTCAGACGGTGTTTCCGTCAACATTCTGATTCGGGAATTCGGCGAGCTGTACAACAACCGGAATCTTCCGGCGCTGCGTATTCAATATAAAGATTATGCCGCATGGCAAGAAGGATTCAAAACAGGAGACGCGTACAAAACGCAGGAGGCGTACTGGCTGAAGCAGCTCGAGGGCGAGCTGCCTGTGCTGGATCTTCCGGCTGATCATGCCCGCCCGCCGGTGCGAAGCTTCGCGGGTGACAAGGTCTCATTTACGCTGGATCAAGAGGTTGCATCAGGCCTTCACAAGCTGGCACGAGAAAACGGAAGCACACTGTACATGGTGCTCCTTGCGGCTTACACCGCGTTCTTGTCACGCTTAAGCGGACAGGAAGATATCATCGTTGGCTCGCCAATTGCCGGCCGGCCGCACAAGGATCTTGAGCCGATACTCGGCATGTTTGTGAACACGCTGGGGCTTCGAACGCGCCCGGAGGGCGGGAAGCCATTCGTACAGTATTTGCAGGAAGTGCGTGAGACAGCATTGAAAGCCTTTGAGCATCAGGATTACCCGTTCGAAGAGCTTGTCGATAAGCTTGAATTGACACGGGATATGAGCCGGAACCCAGTGTTTGATGCGATGTTAGTTGTTCAAAATAATGATTACGAGCCATTGCATCTTCATGATTTGCAAATGAAGCCGGCACAAGTTTCTCATCTCGTTTCTAAATTCGATTTGACACTACAGGCATCTGAGGGCGACGGAAACATTCATTTCCTTTTTGAATATTCAACCGCATTGTTCGAGAAAACCACCATTGAACGCTGGGCATCGCATTTAACAAATGTACTTAGCATCATCGGTAAAAACCCGGAGGTGACACTCAACCATATCGACATCCTGACCCAAGAAGAGCGGCACCAGCTGCTTAATGAGTTTAACACCGGGCAAGCGAATCAATACGGAGTTCAAACAATCAGTCAATTGTTTGAGCAGCAAGCCGCACGAACACCAAAAGCTTCTGCACTTGTCAGCGGAGACAAAACACTGACGTATCAAGAGTTGGACGAGTGGTCCAATGGAATCGCACGTGCATTGCGCAGCCGGGGTGTTAAGCCGGACACACCAGTAGGCATCATGATGCATCGTTCGTTCAGTATGATAGCATCCATACTTGGTGTGTGGAAAGCCGGAGGCTGTTACGTTCCCATTGATCCTGAATACCCGACAGAACGGAAACGCTATATCCTCAGCGACAGCGGAACGAAACTGCTGATGACAATAAATGAAGCGGATCGGGGAGTACTTGCTGACTTTGAAGGAGAGATCTTGACGATAGAAAGCGTAGAGGCAGACGACAAATCGCCGCTGCCGCAAATGTCATCTGCCCATCATTTGGCTTATATCATTTATACCTCTGGAACGACGGGCCGTCCAAAAGGGGTAATGGTCGAGCATAAAGGTATTGCCAACACTCTTCAGTGGCGGCGAAACGCTTATGCATTCAACGAGACAGATACCATCCTGCAGCTCTTTTCTTTCTCATTTGACGGCTTTTTAACTAGTATGTTTACACCGCTTTTGTCAGGTGCAAAAGCTGTTTTGCTTCATGAAGAGGAAGCGAAGGATATTCTGGCCATTAAGGCTCAGCTGTCTCGTCAACGGATTACACATATGATTATTGTGCCTGTTTTATATCGAGCGCTTTTGGACGTAGTGCAGCCGGAAGATGTAAAGACACTTAGAGTCGTCACACTGGCGGGAGAAGCGGCTGACCGCGAATTGATCGACCGCAGCTTAGCTATATGTCCGCATACCGAACTCGCCAACGAATATGGACCGACAGAAAACAGCGTGGCGACTACCGTCATGAGACATATGGAAAAGCAGGCATACGTAAGCATCGGCCAGCCGATTGACGGGACTCAAGTGCTGATTTTAAATAGCAATCATCAGCTTCAGCCAATCGGTGTTGCGGGAGAGCTTTGTATAGCAGGAACAGGACTTGCAAGAGGGTACGTCAATCTTCCAGAACTGACAGAGAGAGCATTCACGCAGAATCCATTTAAACCCGAAACACGAATGTACCGAACAGGAGACGCCGCCAGATGGATGGCCGACGGAACACTCGAATATCTCGGAAGAATCGATGATCAAGTCAAAATCAGAGGATACCGTGTAGAAACGAAAGAAATTGAATCGGTCATCCGGTGTATAAATGGTGTAAAAGACGCCGCAGTAGTTGCTCATGTAACAGCGTCAGGACAAACCGAATTAAGTGCTTATGTGGTGACAAAACCAGAGTTGAGCACAAGTGCTGTACGCTCAGAATTACAAAACAAGCTGCCGGTGTTTATGCACCCTGCGTTTATTGAAAAACTGGACTCACTTCCATTGTCACCAAATGGCAAGCTGGATCGCGGAGCTCTTCCAAAACCTGTATACAACCACGAAGGTGAACGTCCATTCCTCCCGCCAGCCAGCAAAATGGAACAAATACTGGCAGATATATGGAAAGAAGTACTGGGGGCAGAAAAGATCGGAACAGCTGATTCGTTCTTTGAACTTGGCGGAGATTCGATCAAAGCGTTACAGGTATCTGCGCGGCTTCACCGGATAGGCAAGCAAATGGCAGTGAAAGATTTGTTTAGCCATCCGACCATTCAAGAATTGGCAGCTTATATCCGTGATTCAGATACAAGTTCCAGCCAAGCTGCGGTTGAGGGAGATGTACAATGGTCGCCTGTTCAAAAATGGTTTCTTTCTCAAGATATAAAAGAAAAACACCATTTTAATCAGTCCGTAATGCTGCATCGAAGCACCTCTGTACAAGAAGACGCACTGCGAAAAACGTTAAAAGCAATAACGTGTCATCATGATGCGCTGCGAATGGTGTTTACACAGAATGAACAAGGAAAGTGGGATCAATATAATCGGCCGCTCAGTCATTCGGACGACGCGTTGTACGGCCTTCAGATGATTGATTTATCAGCTCCGGACGGCACTGATGGAAATAGAGCGTATGAGCCTATTATCAAACGCCATGTACTTGATATTCAGCAGAAAATGGATTTGAAGAATGGTCCGCTGCTGCAAGCCGGTCTTTTCCACACAATTGACGGTGATTTCTTATTTTTATCTGCTCATCACCTCGTCGTTGACGGCATCTCATGGCGGGTTCTGCTTGAAGATTTGGCTTTAGGGTATCGCCAAGCTGCTGGCGGGGAGGATATCAAACTGCCGCCTAAAACAAGCTCGTTTAAAGCGTACGCGAAAAAGCTCTCTGACTACGCTGAAAGCCAGCAGCTAATGAAACAGCTCAAGTATTGGCGCGAAGCCGAAGAGTATCAAACAGAGGCATTGCCTTTTGATCAAATCGATGGAACTAGAGCACACGAGGGACAACGGTCCACAATTTCGTTTACCTTAAACGATATAGAGACAGCAGCACTCTTAAAAGACGCCAACAGCGCATATAACACTGATACGCAGGACATGCTGCTCGCTTCTGTCATTCTTGCGCTGCGCCATTGGACCAATCAATCCGCCTTCAAACTATCATTAGAGGGCCACGGGCGAGAGGATGTATTAGAAGGAATAGATGTGAGCCGGACGGTTGGATGGTTTACCGCCATTTATCCGTTATTGATTAAACTGAACGCAGACTTGCCAGACTCGGAAGAATACATGGTTCATGTGCTAAAAACAACAAAAGATACACTGAGACGTGTACCTGACAAAGGATTCGGCTACGGTGTCATCAAATATTTGACGCCGCCTGGCAAAAAAGACATCGATTTCATAGGGGCACCAGAAATCAGCTTCAATTATCTTGGTCAATTTGAAAGCGGCCGCACAGCTGAAGTACCTGAGGAGGACGCCTTCTCATTCTCTCCGCTGGGTGCCGGAGGTGATATCAGCACAACATGGAACCGTGAACAGTCGCTGGATATCAGTGCAATCGCTGCAGAAGGAAAATTGACTGTCAATATGACTTATGACAATGCCCGCTTTCAGCGCAAAACCATCGAACAGCTTAGCGAAACATGCCGTCAATTTTTATTACAGCTGATCGAACACTGCCAGAACAAAAGCGAAACAGAAAAGACGATCAGCGATTATGATGATCAAGAACTGACCGAGGACGCGCTGCAAGAGATCGCTGATATGCTCAGTTTTCACTAATGAATCCGTGAAGAAAGGTGCAGACACTATGGATAACATTAAAAAAATCAAGAACATTTATCCTCTGAGTCACATGCAGGAGGGGATGCTGTTTCATTCCTTCCTCCGTAAAGAGGAGGGGGCGTATGTTGAGCAGTCGCTCTTCACCATTAAAGGAAGCCTCAGCTATGACTGGTTCCAGCGCAGCATTCAAGCCATTATCGACCGCCATGATATTTTCAGAACCGTGTTTTTGCCGCACGTCCCGCATTTGTCGGGACCTCGGCAAGTCGTGATGACAGAACGTGAATTCCATTTGTACAGCGAAGACATTTCTCATCTGCCAACAAACGACCAGAATGAGTATATTGAACGCTTTAAAGAGAAGGACAAGCAAAAAGGCTTTGATCTGCAAAAAGACATGCTGATGCGGATTTCTCTATTCAAAACAGCTAAAGATGAACATGTCTGTATCTGGAGTCACCATCATATTTTAATGGACGGATGGTGCCTAGGTATTGTTATGCAGGAATTTATGCAAATTTATCAATCGATTCATGCAGGAAAACCGCTTTCATTAGACCCTGTCCGTCCGTACAGCACCTATATTTCCTGGCTGACAAACCGAGACAAAGAAAAAGCAGCGGCCTACTGGGATACCTATTTAAAAAACTACAGCACCCCATCACCTCTGCCTCGGGTGTCTGATAAAGAAACAAAAGAAGGTTATCACCGTGAAGATTTGATATTTTCATTAAATAAACCACTGACAGACAAGCTGAAAGAGGCTGCCAAACAACATGGCGTCACGCTCGCTACCCTTATTCAAACGGTCTGGGGTGTGATGCTGCAGCAATATAACCGCACAGACGACGTTGTGTTTGGCGCAGTTGTATCAGGAAGACCGTCAGAAATCCCGGGCGTGGAGCAAATGATAGGGTTGTTTATCAATACCATACCGATTCGAATTAAAACACATCAAGACGAAACGTTTCAAGGACTGCTCATACGATGCCAGAAAGAAATGCTGGAAGCTGAGCCGTTTACCTGCCAGCCTTTATTTGATATTCAGGCAAACACCGCATTAAAACAGGAACTGATTGATCACATTATCGTCTTTGAAAACTATCCGTTACAGCAGAAAATCGCCGATTCCGCTGATCAAACCGATTCACCGCTGCAAATCGATCAAGTTCAAGTATCCGAGCAATCAGGATATAACTTTAATCTTGTCGTTGCTCCCGGCGAAGAGCTTGTCGTCAAGTTCAGCTATAATGCGTTCGTTTACGATGCTGCCTGGATCAGCTGTATCAAGAGGCAATTTACGCAAGCGCTTAGCACAGCGGCACAGCACCCTCATATGCCAATTGCTGATTTTTCTTTTCTTGATGCAACAGAAAAAGTGCAGATTGTCACACAGTTCAACAATACAAAAACGGAGTATCCAAAGAATCATACAATTATCGATTTATTTCGCGAACAAGCAGAAAAGACGCCAGACCATACCGCACTTGTGTATGGCAATATGTCTATTTCGTATAAAGAGCTTGATAAACGCTCTAATGTGCTCGCCAGAGAGTTAATTCAAAAGGGATTTCGGCAAAACGAGACAGCCGGAATATTGGCTGCACATTCTCCCGAATTCATGATCAGTGTGCTTGCCGTTTTAAAAGCAGGGGGAGCATACCTCCCGCTTGATGCGGAGCTTCCTCCTGAACGAGTCAGCTTTATGCTTGAGGAAACGCAAGCAAAAATGTTGATTGTTCAAAAGGGGCTGGAGCAAAATGCTGTGTTCTCAGGGACATGTATCATTTCAGATGCGCAGGCATTGTCAGAAGAGAACGATATCCCAATCAATATCACCTCCAGCCCGGACGATCTTGCATACATCATGTATACCTCAGGATCAACAGGCCGGCCGAAAGGGGTCATGATTACGAATCGCAATGTCGTGTCCCTTGTCAGAAACAGCAATTACACGTCTGCGTCCGGTGATGACCGGTTTATTCTTACTGGATCTATCAGCTTTGACGCCGTCACCTTTGAAATGTTCGGGTCACTTTTAAATGGCGCAAGCCTTCATATCATTGATAAATCGACAATGCTGACACCTGATCGGTTTGGGGCGTATTTGCTTGAAAATGACATCACAGTGCTATTTTTAACTACAGCTCTTTTTAATCAGCTGGCACAGGTACGAGCTGACATGTTTCGCGGACTCCATACGTTATATGTCGGAGGAGAAGCACTCTCTCCTGCCCTGATGAATGCCGTCAGACACGCCTGTCCAGATCTCGCGCTTCATAATATTTACGGGCCTACGGAAAACACGACTTTTTCAACCTTTTTTGAAATGAAGAGAGACTATGCGGGGCCGATTCCGATTGGAAAACCAATCAGCAATAGCACCGCTTACATCTTAGATACAAAAGGACGTCTTTTGCCAATAGGCGTTCCCGGCGAGCTTTGTGTTGGCGGTGATGGGGTCGCTAAAGGCTATTTGAACAGAGATGACCTGACAAATGCTGTTTTTTCTCCTCATCCTTTCTTGTCTGGAGAAAGAATATACCGTACCGGTGATTTGGCGCGCTGGCTGCCTGATGGAAACTTAGAATACATCAGCAGAATTGACAGGCAAATGAAAATCCGCGGAAAACGAATTGAGCCTGCCGAAATAGAAGCGCGCCTGTTAGAAATGGAAGGCGTGCAGGAAGCAGCAGTGACATTGAGAGAAAAAGATGGAGAGGCGCAGCTGTACACTCATTACGTCGGTGATCACAAAAAAACAGATACGGATTTTCGCGCCGATTTGGCGCGTGTGCTTCCAGACTATATGATCCCGCAGCACTGGGTGCGTGTGGAGCGGATGCCGCTTACCGGAAACGGAAAAATAGACCGCAGCGCGCTGCCTATTCCAGAAAATAAGCCTGCCAAACGACAGAACATCATATTGCCAAGAAACTTGGTTGAAGAAGAATTGGCGAACATTTGGAAGCAAGTCCTCGGTGTTAACACAATCAGTATTGATGATGACTTCTTTGCTATTGGCGGACATTCACTAAAAGCACTGCAAGTCATACATACACTAAAACATCAGCAGAACATTGACATACCGATTGATTTCTTGTTCGAACATCCGACAATCGCTCAGCTTGCCGAAAAACTTTATTCTAAACAGCTGAGAGCGGCAGATGAACAGCATGTGATCAAACTGAACCAGCACGGCGCGCAAAAACTTTTCTGCTTCCCGCCGATATCAGGATTTGGCATTTATTTTAAAGACCTTGCTTTATTGCTGAATGAGAAGGCAGCCGTATACGGGTTTCACTTTATTGAACAAGACACCCGCATTGAACAATATGTTAATTGCATGACGGACATACAGCCTGAGGGCCCATACGTTTTATTAGGCTACTCTGCAGGCGGAAACCTGGCTTTTGAAGTGGCACAGGCTATGGAGCGCAAAGGATTGGAAGTCAGCGACTTCATTATTGTGGACGCTTATCTAAAGGAACAGTCTTTGCCTATCGATACCGGTAATGACGAATCTGCAGCATATCTGCCTGAAGCAGTCAGAGAAAAGGTGATGAAGAAAAAAAAGAAACTATCAGGCATATTGGGCACAATTGCTGAATGAAGGGCACATCAAAGCAAGCATTCATTTCATCGAAGCTGGAATCCACCCCGAAACCAGCGAGAATACAGGCTTAACGAAATGGGAAGGCGCCTGTGGAAACTATAGTGAGTACTCGGGTTTTGGCGCTCATAAAGACATGCTGGAAGGAACATATGCTGAAAAGAATGCTGACATCATCCTCGACATTTTAGAAAAGATCACTTCAAATAAAGCAATCCCGCACAAACAATAGAGCGGATTCGCGGACAGAGGCATTCTCTGTCCGCTTCTTTTTGTATCAAAGAATGGATCGATGACACTAGGGAATGATAACATCATCCTTTTTCTTGGAGGCTTGTCATGGATCATCTATCTTTTCTTACGTTTATCATGCTGATTCTAGCCAGTTACAGGCTGACACATTTGATTGTATTTGATAAAATCACAGAATTTATCCGAAAACCTTTTATGAAAAAGAAAAGGATTGTTGATCAAAACGGGCATGTAGATGAAAAAAGCGTGCCGGCTTCTAACTTTGGATACATGCTCAATTGCTACTGGTGTGCCGGTGTTTGGTGTGCCATCTTGATCGGACTCGGCTATCTTTTTTCGCCTCGTATTGCAATACCGGTGATATTTATTTTAGCCATTGCCGGAGCACAAGCGATCCTTGAAACGGCTGTCGGTGTCGGCGTAAAACTTATTGACGTGTTAAAAAGTCTGCAAACCATGATTAATGATAAAAAGTCCTAAAAGCGGTTCACAACATGCTTTAGGACTTTTTTCGTTTATTTAGTGAGATAGACATTCTGTTAATCACCCTTTTATAGCCCGGGAATACCGTAATAGCGAATAGTGAAAGTGATGTAATGGGGGAGAAGAAACAGAATGAAGGTTTGCCAAAAGTCGATTGTCCGTTTCCTTGTCAGCTTGATCATCGGAACGTTTGTCATTTCCGTTCCGTTTATGACCAATGCGCAGTCTGACAGGGAGCTGAGAGCCGTATGGATTGCTTCCGTATTAAATATTGATTGGCCGTCCAAAAAAGGGTTATCTGTGAAAGAGCAAAAACAGGAGTATATCAAACTGCTGAACGATGTGCAAAAAATGGGAATGAATGCCGTTATCGTTCAGATTAAACCGACGGCTGATGCCTTTTATCCGTCAGCCTACGGGCCTTGGTCGGAATACTTAACCGGTGTCCAAGGGAAGGACCCGGGCTATGATCCTCTTGCATTTATGATTGAAGAAACCCATAAACGAAATTTGGAATTTCACGCGTGGTTTAATCCTTACCGTATTACAATGAATCATACAGATCTTAATAAATTGTCTGAGGATCACCCGGCAAGAAAACATCCAGATTGGGTTGCCGCCTATGGAAACCAGCTGTATTATCATCCAGGCATTCCAGAAGCGAGAGATTTTATCGTCAAAGGCATTGAAGAAGTCGTAAAACATTATGATATCGATGCTGTTCATATGGATGATTATTTTTACCCTTATAAAATAGCAGGACAGGAATTTCCTGATCAAGCACAGTACGATCAATACGGAAAAGACGCTTTTTCTAATATCGATGACTGGCGGCGGGACAATGTGAACCAGCTTGTCAAACAAATCAACCAAACAATTAAAGCTGCAAAACCGTATGTCAAATTCGGCATCAGTCCCTTTGGAGTATGGAGAAACGCCGCAGATGACCCGACCGGATCGAATACAAAAGCAGGCGTCAGAAATTATGACGATCTATATGCAGACACAAGACATTGGATCCAAGAAGGCGACATCGATTATATTGCTCCGCAAATTTATTGGAGTATCGGCTTTAACGCAGCGGCTTACGACGTGCTGGCTGATTGGTGGAGCAATGAAGTCAAAAATAGGCCTGTTCACTTATATATTGGCCAGGCAGCATATAAAATCAATAACAATTTTGATCCGCCTTGGTCCGACCCTGAGGAATATGTGCGGCAAATCACTTTGAACCGCCAGCTTGAACTGGTGAAAGGAAGCATGCATTTCAGCCTCAAGGACCTCAACAAAAATCCGCTTGGCATCAAAGACAGGCTTATCGCCGATCTTTACAGCAAGCCGGCACTGGTTCCGCAAATGCCTTGGCTTGACAATACCGCCCCAAAAAAACCGAAGCTTACGAAAGTCACCGAAGACAAAAATGGCAATCTTCTGCAGATTAAAGATCACCCATCAAATCAAAAAACGAAAGAAACAGCCTATTATGCGATATACAGAGCCGAAGGGAAAAAGCAGAAAACATTGCTGGCAACGCAAAGAAAAACACATGAGCAGCAAACCTTCTTAGATAACACGGCAGATCCTAACAAGAAATATACGTATTATGTCACTTCAGCAGACCGGCTTCATAACGAAAGCAAGGCTTCCAAACGAACAACAAAATAAAAAATGAGAAGGACGGCTTTCTAAGTCGTCTTTTTTTAAAAGTGATTTTGGAGACAGGAAACGATGGTAAACCGCTGAATTTTTTAAAAAACAAAGGTGAGATTCACATGAATATTGGAGGCGGTGTTTGGACATTTTCCATTATTGGAATCTGAGAAACTAGTACTAAGTAAAATCGAGGAGAAACACGTACAGGACGTGTTTTCGATATATGATAATCGCAAAGTATTCGATTACTGCGGGATCATCCCAAAACATAACATAAAGACAGTACATAAAATGATTGGCGCCATCGGGCAATATTGGTCTGGCAAAGGCGTTGTCGATTTAGGAATCTACGGCATTCTTGACCATTCCATATTATTGTAATTGCAAGAGTTAATTATTGAACTAACTAATTTAGAAGCTGACCGTTACAGGATTTCAAAATAAACGGATCAAAGAGCAGCTAAGTCATCTGTTACAATCCGAAAATCAATATCTGACAGAAGAGCTCACTCAATTGTGAGGCAACATCTCCAATTGGCGGTATTTCCTTAACAACATGGGGGATCATGCTGAATGCTTTAATTGACGGGCTTGCCATCCAGTCTCTCGTCTCTGATGATTTTTCAACGGAAGATGTTTATCAGGAGCTTGAATGGTTGCTGGTGAAGCTGACTGAAAACATGATGTAACACGAAAGGAGATCGAACATGTTTACTCAATTAAGACTTGTCCTTACGTTTTCATTTCTAGTCTGGTTAGTTGCCACATTATTTTTTGTGCTGTACGGAGATGCTGTGTTGACTGATCCGGCTGAAGAAGCCTTTTTGCCGAACTTTCTTCTCTTGGGAGCGGGCACCGCTCTTGTTTTATGCCTTGTGTTCTTTCTCTATCAAAAACTCGATCAATCACAGTTCGCGGTGATCAAGCTAGGTATATGGGGATCAGCGGTCGGTTTATTGATTGATACGATTTCCCTTTGGAATCATCCCCTCATCCTCCCGGCTTTATCAAAGGGCCAAGTTATTGCGTTTGCGATATGGATGGTATGCGCCTTACTGCATGTATTTGCTCATTCCGCTGAAATTATCACATAAAAAATGATTCAGTTTTAATTTTCAGACTTTTCTTGTCAGGGAATGATTATAGAACTCGCCTAATAGGATGTTACAAAGATGTGAAGGAGGAAACGATGTGAATTTTGAGCTGACAAAAGAACAACAAATGGTGCGTGAAATGGTAAAAGATTTTGCGAAAAAAGAAATTGCTCCTCACGCTGAACATGTAGATCAAACAGGCGAGTTCCCGATGCAAACATTTGAAAAAATGGGTGAACTCGGTCTGATGGGTATTCCATTTCCAGAAGAATATGGCGGATCTGGCGGTGATACGATTTCATATGCCTTAGCGGTTGAAGAAGTCGGCAAAGCCTGCGGCAGTACAGGATTAAGCTATGCTGCAGCGGTCTCGCTAGGCGCAAGCCCTCTTTACTACTTCGGAACAGAAGAACAAAAACAGACGCATTTGACGCCGCTGGCTTCAGGCACAGCACTCGGATCATTCGGCCTGACGGAACCAAATGCCGGATCAGATGCAGGAGGCACTCAAACAAAAGCGATTTCAAATGGTGACGAGTATGTGATCAACGGCGAAAAATGCTGGATCACGAATGCAAGCTTCGCACGTACGGTGATTGTGACCGCAGTAACAGGCAAAAACAAAGACGGAAAAAACATCATTTCCGCATTGATCGTACCAACTGACACACCCGGACTTACGATTACGAGCCCGTACGATAAAATGGGCGTCCGCGGTTCGAATACAGCGGAAATTTTGCTTGAGGATGTAAGAGTGCCTGCGGCCAACTTACTTGGCGATCCAACAAAAGGGTTTAAACAGTTTCTATATACGCTGGACGGAGGGCGAATCTCCATCGCTGCTCTTGCAGTCGGCATTGCCCAAGCGGCCCTTGACGTATCATTGGCATATGCGAAAGAACGAAAGCAGTTTGGACAGCCGATTTCTTCCTTTCAAGCGATTCAATTTAAGCTTGCTGACATGGCGATGGAAATTGATCTGGCACGGCAAATGGTGTTAAAAGCCGCCTGGCTGAAAGACCATAACCGCCCGTTCACCAAAGAAGCGGCGTACGCCAAGCTATTCGCATCTGAAATGGCGACAAGAGCTTGCAATCAAGCCATTCAAATCCATGGAGGTTCAGGTTATATGAAAGAGTATGGAGTGGAACGGATGCTGCGGGACGCAAAATTAATGGAAATCGGTGAAGGCACATCTGAAATTCAGCGTCTCGTGATCGCCAGACAGCTTTTAAAATAAAAAATGTAAACGCTTTCCGATCATTAAGAAAGGAGGAGCAATGAATGGCTGAACTCATCCATTCCACAATCGGCAGGCTGCTGGAACAAACAGCTGATACGTATCCCGATCGAGACGCTGTTGTGTATCCAGACCGAAATATCCGCTATACGTACGTCGAATTTGACAGTCTGTGCCGTCAAACCGCTAAAGGGCTCATGCGAATGGGGATTGGAAAAGGAGACCACGTCGCCATATGGGCTTCTAATATCCCTGAATGGCTTGCCGTCCAGTTCGCAACTGCGAAGATCGGAGCCGTGCTCGTGACCGTCAATACCAATTATCAAGCACACGAGCTGGACTACTTGTTAAAGCAATCGGATGCCTCCGCGCTTATTATCATGGATTCATACAGGGGCACTTCTTATCCAGACATCGTGAGCAGTTTAATTCCAGAACTGCAAGAAGCAAAGCCCGGCCAACTGAAATCAGAACGCTATCCCTTTTTAAAAACGCTGATCTATATTGGCAATAAACGGTTGCCTGGCATGTATCATTGGGACGATACAGAGATATTGGCGAAAACAGTGACAGATGCTGAGCTTGAAGAGAGAATGAACAGCCTGGATAAAGACGATGTGATTAATATGCAATACACATCAGGAACGACAGGGTTTCCAAAAGGCGTGATGCTGACCCATTTTAATGTCATCAATAACGCTGCCAATATCGCTGAATGTATGGTTTTAACTTCTCAAGACCGCATGTGCATCCCGGTTCCGTTTTTTCACTGCTTTGGATGCGTGCTTGGGGTTTTGGCATGTGTATCCGTCGGGGCAGCCATGATACCCGTGCAAGAATTTGATCCCGTTACCGTCCTTAAAACGGTAGAAAAAGAGAAATGCACAGCGCTCCATGGTGTGCCTACCATGTTTATCGCCGAGCTGCATCATCCGGATTTTGATGCATATGATCTATCGACGCTCCGAACAGGAATCATGGCCGGCTCTCCCTGTCCAAGTGAAGTGATGAAAGCTGTGATTGAAAGGATGGGCATGAAAGACATTACGATCGCCTATGGACAAACCGAAGCCGCGCCAGTCATTACGCAAACGAGAGCAAATGATTCCTTCATAAGAAGAGTCGAAACAACCGGCCGCGCCCTGCCACATACTGAAGTGAAAATTGTAGAACCTGGGACATGTCAAGAAGTTCAAAGAGGCATGCAGGGAGAACTGTGCACCCGTGGCTATCACGTCATGAAAGGCTATTATAAAGACAAAGAAGCGACCAGAAAAGCAATCAATCTTGACGGATGGCTGTTTACCGGAGATCTTGCTGTCATGGATGAAGACGGGTACTGCCGCATCACTGGAAGATTAAAAGATATGCTCATCAGAGGCGGCGAGAACATTTATCCGCGGGAAATTGAAGAATTTTTATACCGGCATCCCGCTGTTTTAGATGTACAGGTCGTTGGTGTGCCTGACGCCAAATTCGGGGAGGAAGCTGCAGCCTGGATTAAACTGAAAGACGGTAAAAGCGTTTCACCTGATGAGCTTAAAGCCTATTGCAAAGGGAAAATCGCCCGCCACAAAATTCCGCGTTATGTTATTTTTACGGATGACTATCCGATGACGGCCTCAGGCAAAATTCAAAAATATAAACTGCGAGAAAAAACGATTGAAATGTTCAACCTATCATCAAGTCAATGAGGTGAAATCATGTTTACAAAAGTACTGATCGCCAACCGCGGAGAAATTGCAATGAGAATTATCCGAACATGCAGCCGTCTCGGCATTAAAACGGTCGCGGTTTATTCAGAAGCAGACAAGGACGCGCCCCATACAAAAGCTGCTACAGAAGCTTATTTGATCGGGGAATCGAGAGTCAGTGAAAGTTATTTAAATATAGAGAGAATCATAAAGACGGCGAAAAAAGCAAATGCCGACGCGATCCACCCTGGATATGGATTGTTATCAGAAAACAGCCGATTCGCTGAACGCTGCAAGCAAGAAAACATCGTGTTTATCGGACCTTCCCCTGATATCATCGCAAAGATGGGCAGCAAAATTGAAGCGCGAAAAGCAATGGAGGCTGCAGGTGTCCCTGTGGTGCCGGGCGTTTCTGAATCCCTCGGAGATATAGAGGCAGCCTGCCGCACCGCAAGTCAAATCGGCTATCCTGTCATGCTGAAAGCTTCAGCGGGCGGAGGCGGCATCGGAATGCAGCGTGTTGAAAATGAAGAAGCATTAAAAAAAGCGTACGAGGGAAACAAAAAGCGCGCAGCAGATTTTTTCGGTGACGGGTCGATGTATATAGAAAAAGTTATTGAACATGCGCGTCACATCGAGGTTCAGCTTTTGGCCGATCAACACGGCCATACAGTACATCTGTTTGAACGTGATTGCTCTGTTCAGAGGCGCCACCAAAAAGTCATTGAAGAAGCACCGTCTCCATTTGTAGACGATGAACTAAGAATGAAGATCGGGCAAACAGCGGTAAAAGCAGCGAAGGCAATCGGCTATACGAACGCAGGCACCATCGAATTTATAGTTGACCAGAAGCAAAATTTTTATTTCCTCGAAATGAATACGAGACTGCAAGTTGAACACCCCGTGACTGAAGAAATAACAGGCCTGGACTTAGTGGAGCAGCAGCTGCGGATTGCTGCGGGCCATACACTCACATTCTCCCAAAAAGACATCCAACGGAACGGGCATGCGATAGAGGTTCGAATATACGCGGAAGATCCCAAGACCTTCTTCCCGTCACCAGGTACGATCACTGCGTTTTCACTTCCTGACCAAAAAGGAGTCAGACACGAATGTGCGGTAGCAAAAGACAGCACCGTTACCCCTTTTTATGACCCGATGATTGCTAAGATGATTGTCAAAGGCCAAAACAGAACAGAAGCAATTGAAAAACTAGAGACAGCGCTCCGCGACTATCGTGTAGAGGGAATCAAAACAAATCTTCCGCTTCTCATACAGGCTGCGGCAACAAAGGCATTTAAAGAAGGGGATGTCACGACTGACTTTTTGAAACAACACCTATAAAGGAGGCAGTTGTCATGACGGTTAGCATACAAATGGCAGGAAACCTGTGGAAAGTCCACGTCAAAGCCGGCGACCAAATCGAAAAGGGCCAGGAGGTAGCCATTTTGGAATCGATGAAAATGGAAATCCCGATCATTGCAGATAGAAGCGGAATCGTAAAAGAAGTCAAAAAAAATGAAGGCGACTTTGTAAATGAAGGAGACGTACTGCTCGAACTGAGCGATTCCACTCAATAATTTGGAGGAAGACCATGTCATATCCTAAAAAAGTGACAATCAAAGAAGTCGGCCCGCGTGACGGCTTACAAAACGAGCCCGTATGGATCGCAACAGAGGATAAAATAACCTGGATCAACCAGCTTTCCCGGACAGGGCTGTCGTATATTGAAATCACATCCTTTGTTCACCCGAAATGGATTCCGGCGCTTCGAGATGCTATCGACGTAGCAAAAGGCATCAACCGTGAAAAAGGGGTAACGTACGCGGCACTTGTCCCGAATCAAAGAGGACTGGAGAATGCGCTTGAAGGAGGCATTAACGAGGCTTGCGTTTTTATGTCCGCCAGCGAGACGCACAACAGAAAAAACATCAATAAATCCACTTCTGAATCCCTTCATATACTCAAACAGGTAAACAACGACGCACAAAAAGCAAACCTCACAACAAGAGCCTACCTCTCGACTGTTTTCGGCTGTCCGTACGAAAAAGATGTCCCCATTGAACAAGTCATTCGCCTTTCAGAAGCTCTATTTGAATTTGGAATTTCTGAACTGTCGCTTGGAGATACGATTGGAGCGGCTAATCCCGCCCAAGTGGAAACTGTACTTGAAGCTCTTTTGGCACGATTCCCGGCTAATCAAATTGCCCTGCATTTTCATGATACGAGAGGAACAGCTCTGGCCAACATGGTCACAGCACTCCAAATGGGCATCACGGTGTTCGACGGCTCGGCAGGCGGGCTTGGGGGATGCCCATATGCGCCAGGTTCATCAGGAAACGCCGCAACTGAGGATATCGTGTACATGCTTGAACAGATGGATATCAAAACAAATGTAAAGCTCGAAAAACTGCTATCTGCGGCCAAATGGATTGAAGAAAAAATGGGCAAACCGCTGCCGAGCAGAAATTTACAGGTGTTTAAATCATCTTGATAAAAGGGAGGACGCATACAATGGGAGACTCTATTCTTTTTACTGTTAAAAATGAACATATTGCGTTGATCACCTTAAACAGGCCTCAGGCAGCAAATGCTCTTTCAGCGGAAATGCTTAGAAACCTGCAAATGATTCTTCAGGAAATTGAATTCAACTCAAACATCCGCTGCGTCATCCTCACAGGCACCGGTGAAAAAGCGTTTTGTGCAGGGGCAGACCTGAAGGAACGGATAAAACTGAAAGAAGATCAGGTTCTGGAAAGTGTATCTCTCATTCAAAGAACGGCGGCTTTACTTGATGCCTTGCCGCAGCCGGTCATAGCTGCGATAAATGGAAGCGCATTAGGCGGCGGACTAGAATTGGCATTGGCATGCGACCTTCGAATCGCAGCTGAATCAGCTGTGCTGGGACTTCCGGAAACAGGGTTAGCTATTATCCCTGGCGCTGGAGGGACCCAAAGGCTGCCCCGGCTGATTGGCAGAGGAAAAGCAAAAGAATTAATTTATACAGGCAGACGCGTGACCGCACACGAAGCAAAAGAAATCGGCCTTGTAGAGCATGTCACGGCTCCTTGTGACCTTATGCCAAAAGCAGAGGAACTGGCCGCAGCCATTTCTGCCAACGGGCCGGTCGCTGTCCGTCAGGCTAAATTTGCAATCAATAAAGGATTGGAGACAGATCTCGCTACAGGCCTTGCGATTGAACACAAAGCGTATGAACAAACCATCCCGACAAAAGACAGGAGAGAAGGGCTTCAGGCCTTTCAAGAAAAAAGACGGGCCGTATACAAGGGAATATAAAAGGGAGGCAATGCTCATGGATTATGAAAAGGAACGAACAGAACGGGCTGAACGGATTCGAAAAGGCGGAGCGGAAAAGTATCATCAAAGCAATCGGGAAAAAGGCAAGCTCTTTGTCAGAGAGCGGCTTTCCCTTCTCTTTGACGATGACATTGAGCTAGAAGACGCTTTTTTTGCGGAATGTATGTCAGACGGGCTTCCCGCTGATGGAGTTGTAACCGCTATCGGCAAAATCGGCGGCCAAACCGTTTGCGTCATGGCGAATGATTCAACAGTGAAAGCGGGGTCATGGGGAGCAAAAACAGTTGAAAAAATCATCAGAATTCAAGAAACCGCCGAAAAATTAAACTGTCCGCTCATTTATTTAGTCGATTCGGCAGGCGCCCGAATTACCGACCAAATCAATGTCTTTCCAGGGAGACGCGGTGCAGGAAGAATTTTTTACAATCAAGTCAAATTATCAGGACGCATTCCGCAAATCTGTCTGCTTTTCGGACCATCTGCAGCAGGTGGCGCTTATATTCCGGCCTTCTGTGATATCGTCGTTATGGTAGACGGTAACGCCTCCATGTATTTAGGCTCGCCAAGGATGGCGGAAATGGTTATTGGCGAAAAAGTGTCTCTCGAAGAAATGGGTGGCGCCCGTATGCATTGCTCAATCTCCGGCTGCGGAGATATTCTTGCAGAAACTGAAGAAGAAGCCATACAGCTGGCGCGGGCTTATTTGTCTTACTTTCCGGCAAATTTTCAAGAAAAAGCGCCCATTCATGAGAAACGCCCGCCAAAACACTTCGACACTCCGCTTGCCGACGTCATTCCGCAAAATCAAAACGCACCTTTTGATATGCATGAGCTGATTGAGCGGGTCATAGATGAAGACTCATTTTTTGAGATTAAAGCCTTATTTGCACCGGAATTATTGACGGGCCTCGCACGAATCCACGGACAGCCTGTCGGCATTGTTGCAAACCAGCCGAAGGTAAAAGGAGGCGTCTTATTCCACGATTCAGCAGACAAAGCGGCTAAGTTTATTACCTTATGTGACGCTTTTCATATCCCATTGCTGTTCTTAGCCGATATCCCCGGTTTTATGATTGGCACAAAAGTAGAACAGGCTGGGATTATCAGACACGGAGCGAAAATGATTTCTGCGATGTCGGAGGCAACTGTTCCAAAACTCTCTGTCATTGTCCGAAAAGCTTACGGGGCGGGGTTGTATGCAATGGCAGGGCCGGCATTTGAACCGGATTGCTGTCTAGCGCTCCCAACCGCCCAAATCGCCGTCATGGGCCCTGAGGCAGCTGTAAACGCTGTCTACGCTAAAAAAATCGCCGAGCTGCCAGAAGAAGAGAGAGCCGCATTTATCAGCAGCAAACGGGAGGAATACAAAGAGGACATCAATATCTACCGTCTGGCTTCAGAAATGATCATTGATGCTGTTATCCCAGCCAATTCGCTGCGTGATGAGCTGGCCAAACGGCTCAAGGCATACATGACAAAAGAAATGACATTTACCAATCGAAAACATCCGGTTTATCCGGTGTAAAAGCAAGAACTTAGGAGCGCAAAAATAGCGCTCCTTTATATATTTACAATAACAACATTATGTCAACTAATTACCTTTGCATAAAACGCTTGGTTTTTTAGAATAGTAAATAAAGGCTGCCGCACCTCTAGCGGCAATTGTCAGTTTATCATAAAAAGGGGCCTACATTATGTATCATTTATATTCACATAACGACTTGGACGGAGTAGGGTGCGGAATCGTAGCAAAATTGGCATTCGGAAAAGACGTAGAGGTCCGGTATAACTCTGTCAACGGCTTAAACGCACAGGTGCAGTACTTTTTAGAAAAAGCGAAGGAGAGCAACAGACAGGACACGTTATTCATCACCGATCTCGCCGTCAATGAAGAAAACGAAGAGAGATTGAATGAGTACGTTCATACAGGGGGCAAAGTGAAGCTCATAGACCATCATAAAACAGCCCTTCATTTGAATGAGCATGAATGGGGATTTGTCCAGGTGGAATACGATGATGGAAGGCTCACATCCGCGACATCGCTGTTATATGGCTACCTCGTTGAAAATGGCTTCATGAAACCGACAAATGCCTTAGATCAATTCACAGAGCTCGTCCGCCAATACGATACATGGGAGTGGGAGCGGTACGATCAAAAACAGGCGAAGCGGCTTAATGATCTTTTCTTTTTGCTGTCAATCGATGAATTTGAAGCAAAAATGATCCAGCGCCTTTCCGCGCATGACGAATTTTTCTTCGATGATTTTGAAGAAAAACTGCTTGATTTAGAAGACGAAAAAATCGAGCGCTACCTCCGCAGAAAGAAAAGGGAAATGGTACAAACCTTTGTTCATGAGCACTGTGTAGGCATCGTTCACGCTGAATCGTACCATTCAGAGCTGGGGAACAGGCTAGGGAAAGATAACCCGCACCTCGATTACATTGCGATTTTGAGCATGGGGTCAAAACGAGTCAGTCTCCGCACCATTCATGATTATATCGATGTGTCAGAAATCGCCGGCCGATATGGCGGCGGAGGGCATGCAAAAGCGTCCGGCTGTTCAATAACCGATGAAGTATACGAGTTGTTTGTAGCTGAAGCTTTCCGTATTGACCCTGTACGGCCGGATGCCTTCCGTAACATCTATAATCTAAAGGGATCTGCGAATGGATCATTATATGAAAATCGCGCACAAATGAGATTTTTTCTTTTCCCTTTAGACAACGAATGGAATATTCAAATTAACGGAGAAACCCAAGACGAAACATTCGCAGCGTTTGAAGAGGCAGAATGGTTTATTAAGAGAAATTATGCCGCATCGCTCGTGCGGGATGAAGTGTTTGTCGCATTTTTAGCGGAGAATCTGAAGCTGGCAAATCAACATCGCAAGTAAAAAAATATGCATAGGGGAGCGTCAGTCACCCTATGCATATCCGCTAGCTATCGTTTAAATATGGCTGTACGTTTCTTAATCACAAAATAAAGGGCTATCACGACAACAGCCAATATCATAATCGGTGTTGTATAAGTGCCCGCTATATTCTCAACATCATCCCACTGGCTTCCTAGCTGTATGCCTAAATAAACAAACAGAATAGACCATGGAATGATAGCAAGCACAGTCAGTACCACAAATTTGAGAAAAGGCATTCTGGCAATACCTGCCGGAATGGATATGGCATGTCTGACAACCGGTATAAAACGAGCCGAGAAGACAACTCCGGCGCCGTATTTCTGAAACCAGTTCTCCGACATGTCGATATGATGCTTTTTAATCAATAAATACTTCCCGTATTTGTCCAGAAATGGCCTGCCGCCATAGCGGCCGATCCAGTAAATAAAGATCTGGGCAATGGTGCCCCCGATAACACCCGCAATAATTGCGCCAATAAATCCAATCGTGCCTTCCGATACCATATAGCCGCCATAAGCTAATACAATCTCACTCGGAATGATTTCAATCATTAACCCAATCGCAATACCCGCATATCCCATGTTTGTCAGCCATGTTAAAATTTCGCTTATCAAACTGCCCACATTCTTCACAACCTGTCCTAATCTTTTTCACTATTATATGACTGATTGACGAGCAAGATGGTTACAATTTTTTTACCGCAGCATTTCTTTCGATTCCCGTTTGATCACATCTTCTAAATAGGCCAAAAGCTGAGATCTCATTTCGGAACGCATTAAGCCGATTTCGGTGCTCGCTTTAAAACAGCCTAGCTTATCGCCAATGTCATATCGATTTCCTTCCAGCAGCCGGGCGTGGATCGGCTCCTTACGGCAAACCTCACGAAGCGCATCTGTCAGCTGAATTTCGTTGCCCGCGCCTCTGCCAATTGTCTTCAAAACGGAGAAGATCGAAGAATTCAGCACATAACGTCCCATTACTGCGATTTCCGAAGGTGCTTCTTCAGGAGAAGGCTTTTCCACTAAATCGTTCACTTCGTATACATGCCCTTGAGACCCTGATGTATTTATAATACCATATTTGCTGACATCCTCAGGGAGAACTGACTGTACACCGACAACCTCTGTGCCATAAACGGCATATACATCCATTAATTGCCGAAGAGCCGGTGTTTCAGACACCATAATATCATCACCTAAGAGAACGGCAAAAGGCTCATCTCCGATAAAATGCTCCGCACACAGCACCGCATGGCCTAATCCGAGCGGTTCTTTCTGGCGGATGTAATGTATGTTGGCCAAATCGGCAATCTGCTGCATTTCCTTAAGTGTCTCCGTCTTGCCTTTTTCCCGGAGATTGAATTCCAATTCCGCCGACCGATCAAAATGATCTTCAATCGAGCGTTTGTTTCTCCCTGTAATAATCAGTATATCTTCAATTCCTGACTCTGCGGCCTCTTCTACAATATATTGGATTGCCGGTTTGTCGACGATTGGGAGCATTTCTTTAGGCTGCGCCTTTGTTGCCGGCAGAAATCTCGTTCCTAAACCCGCTGCGGGAATAACCGCTTTTCTCACTTTTTTTCTCATGCATCCTCACTCCTGATCCTGTATGTTTTTCATTGAATCTCCAAATACCCAGATTCGGTTTCCGATAAAATTCATCATCATTCCGCCGATAGTGGCGGCGAGCTTGCTTACCAATAGCGAACAGCCGCAGTTTTGAAACAAATAAAGCAGCAAAAAGGTGATCCCTGACGCGGCAATATTAATCATGAGAAAACGCACGATCTCTTTCCCGTCAGCCTTACGTTTCACACAAAACGTCCAATTCCGGTTCCACACATAGCTGTTGACGATACCTGCAGTATAGGAGCAGATCTGCGCCGGCAGATAAGAGACATGACAAGCGGTAAGAAGAAAGAAGACACCAAAATCTATCAGCGTATTGCCGACGCCTACGGTGCAAAAACGGCCTAATGTCTTTATTTTTTCTTTCAGCGTAACGAACCTCCCTTCATAAAAGATGCGAGTGGCAGTCATATTTGTTGATATGGATTACTATAGCGGACAGTGTTGAATAAACAATTAATAAAATATGAACAAAACATGAAAAAGCGGGTATACCGCTCAATAGTTCTTATAGTCTTGAAAAAAAACAGCCGCATTGAACGGCTGTTTTTTTGTGTCTGAAAACATACAAATATAAACGGAGTGTTAGCCCCATCTTATCAATGAATAAATGTATCCAGTTCCTTTGTAGAATCGAAAAACTAACTCCTCCAAAAGTTTCTATACACAATTTTTTTAATGATGTAGGATGTTATATAAAGGGATATATTGGATAATGATGTAATCTCCGTTCAATGTGATTAGTGGGAGGCCATGAACAATCCTGTCTTTTTATTTTCTGGACAATGGTCGCTAGGAATGGGGAAATTTTTTCGAACAATTTTGAAGGAGTGGTGCGATCTCCTCGAAGAATGGAGACACATGAAGATGAGCTTTCAGAACAAGAACTGGGAACATTGCTAAACAGCTTCCGGCTACCTTATGCGTGCGATCTTCATGACCTGTTGTCATCAAATTCCAAAAGAAAATCCCCCATTTTAAGGAAAAAGGAGGATGTGAAGTGATGAGGAAAAAGTGTAGCGTATGTTTATGGATTCTAGTTTTATTATTGAGCTGCTTATCTGGGAAGTCTGCGTATGCTGCCACAGGTACTACAATTGCAAAACATATAGGGAATTCAAACCCGCTTATCGACCATCATTTGGGAGCGGATCCGGTTGCGCTGACCTATAACGGAAGAGTCTACATCTATATGTCAAGTGATGACTATGAATATAATAGCAACGGAACAATTAAAGATAATTCATTTGCCAATTTGAATAGAGTATTCGTCATATCTTCAGCGGATATGGTGAACTGGACAGACCACGGAGCCATTCCGGTAGCAGGTGCCAATGGAGCTAATGGAGGCCGCGGAATTGCAAAATGGGCAGGTGCGTCATGGGCACCGTCAATCGCAGTTAAAAAAATTAATGGCAAGGATAAATTCTTCCTTTATTTCGCAAACAGCGGCGGAGGTATCGGGGTTCTCACCGCAGACAGCCCGATTGGTCCATGGACCGACCCAATCGGAAAACCGCTCGTAACGCCAAGTACGCCAGGAATGTCTGGTGTTGTATGGCTTTTTGATCCGGCAGTATTTGTAGATGATGACGGCACCGGTTACCTGTATGCCGGGGGAGGCGTTCCTGGCGGTTCAAATCCAACGCAGGCACAATGGGCCAATCCTAAAACGGCAAGGGTCATAAAATTAGGGCCTGATATGACGAGTGTTGAGGGAAGTGCATCTACAATTGATGCGCCTTTCATGTTTGAAGATTCGGGATTGCACAAGTATAACGGAACATATTATTACTCCTATTGCATCAATTTCGGCGGCACGCACCCGGCCGATAAACCCCCGGGTGAGATCGGCTACATGACCAGTTCAAATCCCATGGGTCCCTTTACATATAGAGGGCATTTCCTGAAAAATCCGGGTGCATTTTTCGGAGGCGGCGGAAACAACCATCATGCTGTTTTCAATTTTAAAAACGAGTGGTATGTGGTGTACCATGCGCAAACTGTCAGTTCCGCTCTGTTCGGGGCCGGCAAAGGATACCGTTCTCCCCATATTAATAAGCTGGTGCATAACCCAGATGGATCCATCCAAGAGGTAGCAGCAAATTATGCAGGTGTAACACAGCTTTCCAATTTGAATCCTTATAACCGGGTAGAAGCTGAAACGTTTGCCTGGAATGGACGCATTTTGACAGAGAAATCGACAGCACCCGGCGGGCCAGTAAATAATCAGCATGTAACAAGCATTCAAAATGGAGACTGGATTGCTGTAGGAAATGCAGACTTCGGGGCGGGCGGCGCCAGAACGTTTAAAGCAAATGTAGCATCCACTATAGGCGGGAAAATAGAAGTGCGCCTCGACAGTGCAGACGGTCAACTTGTAGGAACCCTAAATGTACCTTCCACAGGTGGAGCGCAAACGTGGAGAGAAATAGAAACTGCGATAAGCGGGGCAACCGGCGTGCACAAAGTATTCTTTGTATTTACCGGAACAGGTACAGGAAACTTGTTTAATTTTGATTACTGGCAGTTTACGCAAAGATAGTACTCGTAATGGGACCGCTTAAAAACGAGGCGGGTGAAGTCCGGAACAGCCCGCCATTATGGATATGCCATGCAGATTTTTTAATACCGTAAAAGACACATTACGAAGGAGAGAAATAAATGATTCCACGCATAAAAAAAACAATTTGTGTACTATTAGTATGTTTCACTATGCTGTCAGTCATGTTAGGGCCAGGCGCTACTGAAGTTTTGGCAGCAAGTGATGTAACAGTTAATGTATCTGCAGAGAAACAAGTGATTCGCGGTTTTGGAGGGATGAATCATCCGGCTTGGGCTGGGGATCTTACAGCAGCTCAAAGAGAAACTGCTTTTGGCAATGGACAGAACCAGTTAGGATTTTCAATCTTAAGAATTCATGTAGATGAAAATCGAAATAATTGGTATAAAGAGGTGGAGACTGCAAAGAGTGCGGTCAAACATGGAGCAATCGTTTTTGCTTCTCCTTGGAATCCTCCAAGTGATATGGTTGAGACCTTTAATCGTAATGGTGACACATCGGCTAAACGGCTGAAATACAACAAGTACGCAGCATACGCACAGCATCTTAACGATTTTGTTACCTTCATGAAGAATAATGGTGTGAATCTTTACGCGATTTCGGTACAAAACGAGCCTGATTACGCTCACGAGTGGACGTGGTGGACGCCGCAAGAAATACTTCGCTTTATGAGAGAAAACGCCGGCTCGATCAATGCCCGCGTCATTGCGCCTGAGTCATTTCAATACTTGAAGAACTTGTCGGACCCGATTTTGAACGATCCGCAGGCTCTTGCCAATATGGATATTCTCGGAACCCACCTGTACGGCACTCAGGTCAGCCAATTCCCTTATCCTCTTTTCAAACAAAAAGGAGCGGGGAAGGATCTTTGGATGACGGAAGTATACTATCCGAACAGTGATAACAACTCGGCGGATCGATGGCCCGAGGCATTGGATGTTTCACAACATATTCACAATGCGATGGTAGAGGGGGACTTTCAAGCTTATGTATGGTGGTACATCCGAAGATCATATGGACCTATGAAAGAAGATGGTACGATCAGCAAACGCGGCTACAATATGGCTCATTTCTCAAAGTTTGTGCGTCCCGGCTATGTAAGGATTGATGCAACGAAAAACCCTAATGCGAACGTTTACGTATCAGCCTATAAAGGTGACAACAAGGTCGTTATTGTTGCCATCAATAAAAGCAACACAGGAGTCAACCAAAACTTTGTTTTGCAGAATGGATCTGCTTCAAACGTATCTAGATGGATCACGAACAGCAGCAGCAATCTACAACCTGGAACGAATCTCACTGTATCAGGCAATCATTTTTGGGCCCATCTTCCAGCTCAAAGCGTGACAACATTTGTTGTAAATCGTTAAGGACACCAAGGCAAGCGGTACCGCATTGGAGCGGATACGGATCTAAACGCCGTAGTCATAACCGCCAAGGGTGCATCAAATAAACCTGCACGGAAATAAAAAAGTCGAAGTCTGAAAAAAGCGATTTTCCGATCAGAAAATCGCTTTTTTTCGTCATTTTCTGCTTGAAGATTATAAATTTTTAGCGCTCATAGCACAATGTATATACTTCACATTCGCCACTTTTATTAATTAAGGGGGAACAAGAAAATGAAAACTTATGACGCATTTCCAGAACCAATTGGCTGCTATACTGTCGGTCGAACCCAGATGGACTTTGAGTATACGGCATCAGATCACTCAAAAAGAGAACTGACGGCGTTTGTGTACTATCCGTCCGACAGTAGCGAAGGTAAGACTATATCAACGTACATGTTTCCTGAAGTCTACGAGATGTTGAATGAGCAGCCGCTTCTCACAGCGTTGAAGGATGCTTACTCTATCGATATCAAGACCCAGTGTTACGACGACCTTGCTCTCTCCGGGAAGGAAAAGCGCTATCCGGTATTATTCTATGTTTGCGGCGGAGGAGGTTCTCCAGAATAGGGTACTGTGATCTGTACAGACTTGGCAAGCATGGGATATGTAGTGGTAAGCATCGGCCATCAGAATAGCACGATGTATAAGCGTAAAGATGGGCACCTGTTTAATGTATCAAAGGATTTTTCGGATGCCATTATGGCGTTTTCTGAAGATCCGGAGATGGTGGAGTTGGCTGGTAGGATGGAGCTGCGTCCTGACGATGAAACGGCCATTGAGATGTGTCAAAACGTGCTTACACTGCCGATACTTGCCAAGTTAACAGAGTATAGCGAATTACAGGAAGAAGATGTAAGGCATGTAGCCGATTATCTTTACAAACTGGACTCTGGAGAGCTGAATTCCATCTTTAAGGGCAGATTGTTGCTTGACATCGGCATGGGCATAGTCGGACATTCTTATGGAGGGCCTACGACGGCGATAGTTTGCCGGGACGACGAACGGTTCGCCTGCGGGATTGGCTTGGATAGCGGTGCGTTCGGTCTTCTCGGCAGCAACCTTAAGAAACCCTTCTTGCTACTGTTTTGTGAACCTAACTATAATATGAATGCGATAATTGGCGCTAACAATAGCATGGAAACCTATTATTTCTCTGTTGATCGTGCTGCGCATTTAGATTACTGTGACATCGTGTTTACCAATGTTAAGGAGGAACTCAGAGGCGAACGGGATGCTATGGAAATGCGAAATCTTGTTACAGACTATACGAAAAGCTTTTTTGATCATTACTTACTGCAGAAGGCTGCAAGTGTGGAAAGTCTTGCATACGATGGCGTGGACTTGATCAAGAAGACCAGCAACAAGTGACATAACCGAGAGGCTGTGATAAACGCATATCAAAGAGTTAGCCGTTGAATCCAACGTCACATAAGAACACGCGGTTAATTCAATTAAGGAGGGCTTTAGTACAAAAAGAGCTTGTATCTAAGTGATACAAGCTCTTGTCTATTTGTGGCGAATTTATTAGTATACAAGATATTTTAGATACAAGTACGGCAGCTGGTAAAGCAATCGAGTTTGAACGGGCCATTCGTGAACGAACATTGTCTGGGCTTAAATCAGCTAGAGCTAGAGGAAGAATAGGTGGAAGGCCAAGAGTTAATAACTATCAAAAGAATCCGCTTTTTAGTTTACATAATATATATTCTAGGAAGTAAATGAAATAAATAAATTTCTGTCTCAATATAAAAGTATACTTAAGTTAGTGAGACAGAAATTGAAATTTTTACTGCTGAATGACAAATCAAAAAAATGGTGTTGTCAATCCATAATAAACGGCTTCTAAATCTTCCAGCGTCATATCGCCATATGCGCATTTGATAACAGAATCAGCAAACACATCATAGTCATAATCTGTAGAAAATCCTTGCTGCAGCTGTTTTTCGTAAACTTCGATCTGATCTTTTTGATGCTGGATGTCTTTTTCCTTACCTGGATAGTCCGGACCATTTATCATATTACTCATTTTTTTGTACAGCACCATATACTGTTTCAGTATTTCATCCACAACGCAAACCTCCTATTAGATGATAAAAACGGACATCGTTACTGATGTCCGCCAAAAAAAGCTTAACTAATTTGGTTCTGTTCCCCAAATCAGTTTTCCTTGATCATATAATGTGATTTTTTTCGTTGTTTTAAACGTATTTGATTTGAAAAAGGAATAATCGCCGCTTTGTGCATAATTGCTCCAGTCATCATTGTGAAGACGAAGCTGAATATTCCCTGTGCTTGCTCCCGGTGCCAACGTTCCGTTTTTAAATCCAAGTTCCAGATAGGTATCTGCACCTTGCTTTGGTTTATGCAACGTCACAAACTTGTGTGTCACATTGCCGCATCCAATCTGCGCGTAGTCACAGTCAACGTTTTGGCCTTTGTTTTTCGCTTTATACCAGTAACGGGCAGTGACATCTTTTAAATCAACCGTGGTATTGCCGTTATTTTTTATTTGAAGCTGCGGACGGATTTGGTTGCTGTTCATACTCCCATCCCCTGCTCTGTATTGTACAGAAATACCATTTTCCTGTGTGGGTTTATCTTTTGCTGGCGTTTCAGGAATGTCCTTCGTAGAATCTTTGGTGCCGAGAATGTTTTCTCTAACGAATGTTCCTGAAGCAGATAAATCTGACAACCGCCAGCCGCCTGTTTTAGATGCCCCCGGCTTTAAAGCTGAGGATGATTCCTGCTTATCAGAAAGATTCCAGTTCACCCAGCTGATGGTCTTGCTATCGAGATATTTCAGCCATTCCCGCGATTGATCAAGGAATACACCGCCATTTCCGGAAGCATCACTTGTCCCCCATTCTGTCACAAAAATAGGTGCTCCTTTGCTGAGTGCATAGTTTGCTTTATCCCGTAAAAACTGGCCGTGAGTACCGGCATAAAAATGAAGTGCGTACATAACGTTTGCATCTTTTAGCTGGTCATCGGCAGCATCATTCACATCCTGGCTCCATGTACCGGTTCCGACAATGATGATGTTGTCTGGATCATTTTTGCGGATAACGGAAATCACTTCTTCCGCATACGGTTTAATATCACGCTTCCAGTTCACATCACCGTTTGGTTCGTTTGCAATTTCATAAATGACGTTTGGCGTGTTTCCGTAAAGGCTTGACATTTCCTTGAAGAATTCTTTTGCCTTCTCTTTATTTTGGTTTGGATTACCGTCATTTAAGATATGCCAGTCAATGATGACATATATCCCAAGGTCTTTTGCCGCTTCAACCGCTTCTTTCACTTTATTTTTCACGGACGGGTTGTCAATATAACCGCCATCTGCCGTATACATCGCTGCACGGAAAACGGTGATACCCCAATCGTCCCTCAGCCATTTTAAGCTGTCTTTATTGACATATTCTCCATACCATTGCAATCCGTGTGAACTGATCCCCTTCAGCTGTACCGCTTTACCGTCTCGGTTAACGAGCTGTGTACCTTTTATGCTAAGCTGGCCATTCTTGGCTACTGGCGTTTTTGTCCCTGCTGCTGATGCCGGCGAAGCCATCATGCCGCTCATTGTCAATAACGTAATCAATAAACACGTAATAAAAATAGAGATTGACCGTTTCATATCTGATCTTTTCCTCCTTCGCATCATTTTGGCTCTTCAATTCTTATGAGCACGAACTCATTGTAAAAATCTTTCTCATGATTGTCTATCAACCTAATTTCTTGTTTTTGGGAGGTTTAAAAGCCTGTCAATTTGCTCTATCTCCATTGAATAAGACACACATGACACATATAGAACAAAGAAAACTGGACTGAATTGGGACTTTACACGTCATTTTTCATTCGAGTCGAAAAATTAAATTTATTTCCAATAATGAAAAAGCTGCATTCAACTATTGAATGCAGCTTTGTTTTATATTTATATTATGCTTCTTGTTTCTCATCTTCCCATGTTTCAGCGTTTTTCAGCCCTGGGATGTTTTTCGCTTTAAACACAGGATCAAGTCCTTGCTTACGCTGTTTCGCGTAATCTTTATACACTTTGTAAGCAACGTTTGACAGCAGCGTAATCACAATTAAGTTGATCAGCGCCATGATACCCATAAAGAGGTCCGCCATATCCCAAACGATTTGGAAGCCTGATAAAGATCCATACACAACCATAGCAATTACAGCGATACGGTAAATGTTCAGCCATGTTTTGCTTGTTTTAATAAATTCAATGTTTGTCTCGCCATAATAATAGTTGCCGACAACTGAACTGAATGCAAACAAGAACATTGCGACTGCGATGAAAGTCGGCGCCCAGCCTCCAATGTGATGGTTAAGAGCAGCCTGTGTTACTTGGATGCCGTCGCCTTTTGGAGTTACACTGTACAGCAAAATAATAAATGCTGTGGACGTACATATGATAAATGTATCGAAAAATACACCTAATGTTTGAATAAAGCCTTGCTTTGCCGGATGGGATACATGAGCCGTCGCAGCCGCGTTTGGTGCGCTCCCCATTCCTGCTTCGTTTGAAAAAAGACCGCGCTGCGCACCGATAACGATGATGCCGCCTATTCCGCCGCCGACGACTTGTTCAAAACCTAAAGCATTTTTAACAATTGTAGCGATAACGCCAGGGAAAGCTGTAATATTCGTGATGACAACAAATAAAGCGATAAGGATATAAATGCCTGCCATAACCGGCACAATTAGCTGTGAAACAGCGACAACACGTTTTAAACCGCCGAAAATGATAAACGCAGTTAAAACCGCCAGAACTATGGCTACAACTATTTTATTCACATGGAATGCGCCATCCAATGCTCCAGCAATTGTATTTGTTTGAACAGCGTTAAAAATCAAGCCGAATGAGACGGTAATTAAGATTGCAAAAACAATGCCAAGCCATCTGGCACCAAGACCCTTTTGAATATAGTAGGCCGGCCCTCCGCGGAAGTCTTCCCCGTCTCTCACTTTATAAAGCTGCGCTAATGTACTTTCGACAAAGCTTGAAGCCATGCCTACTGCAGCAACTACCCACATCCAAAATACAGCGCCTGGTCCGCCTGTCGCAATTGCTAAGGCTACACCAGTCAAATTCCCTGTGCCGACTCGGGATGCGGCCGAAATAAAGAATGCCTGCATAGATGAAACACCTTTATTTCCTTCCGGCTTCTCCCCTACTATTCTGAACATTTCAATAAAATAACGGAATTGGATAAAACCAAAACGTATGGTAAAAAATAATCCAAGCCCTATTAAAATATAAAATAGGTAATTCCAGATGAAATCACTTGGAATATTAATTAAACTATTGAAAAAAGACTCCATATTTACCTCCCGTTTTCATCAATTCAACACGAATTCGATTTTGATGTTAGATTTTTTAACATAACGAGTTTTATTATATCACAATATGACGAATTAGGAAGTTTTTTCGAGAAGAATATTGTCATAGCCAGATGTTACTCTGTCGACCCCTTCTCTATTATTTTCCTACGAATAAAAACATTCCTTGCAAGCTGGCTTTTAAAAAAGAGTACCCTATTAACAATGTAATCATTTCTTCCCATTCTCTTGCCTTTCTCTTTGATTTAGCACATAAATAAAGTAATAAACCCTAAACAACAAACATATCATTTAAAATATGTTTTTATTCACACCATAAACCGGGTATACATACGCTAATAAAAGAAGTTTTCTCTTTCAAAAATAAGCAAAAAGATATATACTTAACAAGGTTAAATTTATTTTTAAATTTAATAAATCAGGTTTACTTTTAGGATGGATTGGGGTATTATTATAAAAATATTCAGTAATATTAAAGGAGGGGGAGATCATTTGAAAAAAGTAACGATATTGAAAGCATCCATCTTATTCTTGGCGATTGCCAGTTTTCATTTGTTCTCAATTCCCCACGCCTTTGATATCGGCCATCATTATAAAGCCGTAGCCGACCAGCAGGAAATGCATGAAATGAAAGCCGGCCAAAATGCTGATGATGAGAAGAAATCCATCACAGGGGCATTTACGCTGACCGCTTTATGGGCAATGGCTGTTCTGCTGCTGACCGCTGAAAGCAAAAGTACGGGATACTCCCGCAGACGTCAGCGGAAAAAAAGCTTTATACTGGCCAAATTTTATCAATCGTCTTATTTCGGCAAACTTCATGTTCAACATCACCCGATTATGTAACGAAAATATGAGGAGGCTGTTTAACATGTTGTTTATCTTAAGAATGGTGATTTTAGGCTTATTTTCTTTCACAGCGCTGAATTTATTTGTATGGCAGGGGATTGAAGTCATTCATGCTGTAACAGATCTATTCACCAACCATGAAAGCTGATAAAAAACAAACGAAACCCGCTCATATAGTATGAGCGGGTTTTTTATTATTGTTCTGTATGAAGGCGCCAAACAGCTGTAACCTTACCTGATTCCTCTTCATCAAAAAAGAAAGAGCCATTGCTGTATCTGTCGTTTGTCCGCAACTCTTTTGCCTGCAGTTCTCTTCTGTCGCCTTTTTCTGTTTCTGCCATTAGTCGCTGTTCAAGATCGCAAGCGAACAGTGCTACAACACGGTGAGGATTCTTTTTCAGTTCCCTTAGCATTACGACACCGCGTTTTGCGCGGGATGTCTTCTCGAACTCAGAAAGACTCATGCGTTTTACCGCTCCCCGCTGTGTGAACAAGACAATTGAATCAGATTGCTGAAGAATCTCACCGGAGACAACAAAGTCATCCTCTTTTAAGTTAATCCCTTTGACACCTGCCGCACGCGCGCCAACTACATTCACTTCGTCTTCTCCAAACCATAGGCCGTACCCTAAGTGAGTGCCCATAAAGATCTGGCTTTCCCCATTTGTTACATGTACATCAATCAGTTCATCTTCACCCTTCAGATTTAAGGCCACAAGCGCCTTAGAATAACGCTGTGCTTTATAATGGGTGAGCTCTGTCTTTTTCACCATGCCGTTTTTCGTAAAGAATAGAAGATATGCCGACGGATCAAATTCTTTTATCGGTATGGCCTTTACAATCGTTTCATCACGGTCAATAGTGATCAGATTTGAAAAATGCTGGCCCATGTCCTTCCATCTGATATCAGGCAGCTGGTGAACAGGACAATAGATGTAGCTTCCTTTGTTTGTAAAGAGCAGCAGCACGTCCGTCGTATTCATTTCAAACTGATGCAGCATCCTGTCCGTATCTTTCATTCCGAAGTCCTGACCGTTGGAAGCGGCAAATGAGCGCTGGCTCGTCCGTTTTAGGTAACCATCCTTCGTAACGGTTACATATACATCCTCAGATGCAACCATGACTTCGAGATTGATTTTAATTTCTTCAATTTTTTCTTCAATCACGGAGCGTCTCGTATCTGCATATTTCTTTTTCAGTGCTTTTAAGCTGTTTGTAATCACTTTTAGCAGTTTTTTATCATTGCTCAGAATAGATTCGAGCTCATCAATTTTTTTACCGAGCTCTTCTGCCTCTTCCTTAAGCGCTGTAATATCTGTATTGGTTAAACGATATAGCTGCAATGACACGATGGCTTCAGCCTGAGGCTCCGTAAATTCATATTTCGCGATCAAATTGTTTTTAGCGTCACGTTTATCGCTAGAAGAACGGATTGTTGCAATCACTTCATCCAAAATAGACAAAGCTTTCATGAGCCCTTCTACGATATGATGTCTGTCTTTTGCTTTTTGAAGCTCGTAAACGGACCGGTTTGTGACAACTTCCTTTTGGTGTCCGATATATGCATCCAAAATAGACGGCAGGCTCATCAGCATCGGACGGCGGTTATGGATAGCCACCATATTGAAGTTATATGTGATCTGCAAATCAGTGTTTTTGTATAAGAAATTCAAAATGCCTTTGGCATCAGCTTCTTTTTTCAGTTCAATGACCACTCTCAGCCCTGTTCGATCCGTTTCATCACGAACCTCTGAGATGCCTTCAACCTTTTTATCAATACGGAACTCGTCCATTTTTTTTACAAGGTTTGCTTTATTTACTTCAAATGGAATTTCAGTAATGACAATTTGTTCTCGTCCGCCTCTAATTGTTTCAATTTCAGCCTTTCCGCGGATAATGATTTTTCCTTTTCCGGTTTCGTAAGCTTTTCTTATCCCGTCAACGCCCTGAATAATACCGCCTGTCGGAAAATCAGGCCCTTTAATGACTTCCATGAGTTCATCAACAGAGCAAGATGGCATTTGAATACGCTTAATGACAGCATCAATGACTTCTCCCAGATGATGAGGGGGAATGTCGGTCGCGTATCCTGCTGAAATCCCGGTAGATCCGTTGACCAATAGGTTAGGAAACATCGCCGGGAGTACGACAGGCTCCTTGCTTGTATCATCAAAGTTCGGCACAAATTCAACCGTGTTTTTGTCAATATCCCGAAGAAGCTCAGATGCAATCGGAGATAATCGTGCCTCTGTATAACGCATGGCTGCCGGGGGATCTCCGTCGATGCTTCCATTGTTTCCATGCATTTCGATTAACACATTACGAACTTTCCAATCCTGGCTCATTCGCACCATTGCTTCATAAACCGAGCTGTCACCGTGCGGATGATAGTTACCGATGACGTTACCGACCGTTTTGGCCGCTTTTCTGAAGTTTTTATCAAACGTGTTTCCATCTGTATGCATCGCATACAGAATTCTGCGCTGTACCGGCTTTAATCCGTCTCTAGCATCGGGCAGCGCCCTGTCTTGAATAATATATTTACTGTAGCGTCCAAAACGGTCGCCGATCACCTCTTCTAATGGTAAATCATGAAATAATTCTGGCTGTGACAATCATTAAACCTCCTCAGCGACCGATAAGTTTTCATTTTCTAAAATATTGCTTTCTTCATCTAAGCCGAAAGCGACGTTTTTCTCAATCCACTTTCTGCGCGGCTCTACTTTGTCTCCCATTAACGTCGTCACACGTCTCTCTACACGTGCCGCATCGTCAATTTTGACCCTAACAAGTGTGCGGGACTCCGGATTCATCGTCGTTTCCCACAGCTGGTCTGCGTTCATCTCTCCAAGACCCTTATATCGTTGAATGGTATAGCCTTTGCCGACTTTTTTCAGGACATCACCCATCTCTTCATCAGACCATGCATATTCAATGATTTCCTTCTTCCCGCTTCCTTTACTGACCTTATATAAAGGTGGCAATGCAATGAACACCTTGCCATGCTCAATGAGCGGTTTCATATAGCGATAGAAAAAGGTAAGAAGCAGCACTTGAATATGGGCGCCGTCAGTATCGGCATCGGTCATAATGATGATTTTGTCGTAGTTGATGTCATCGATTGAGAAATCTGCTCCGACTCCCCCGCCGATCGCATGAATGATCGTATTGATCTCTTCATTTTTAAAGATATCAGCAAGCTTAGCTTTTTCTGTATTAATGACTTTACCGCGTAAAGGCAGAACCGCTTGGAATCTGCGGTCTCTTCCCTGCTTGGCTGACCCGCCTGCTGAATCTCCCTCAACGAGATACAATTCATTTTTTGCCGGGTTTCTTGAACCCGCAGGCGTCAGTTTTCCGCTTAAAGTCGCTTCTGATTTTTTCCGTTTTTTGCCACTTCTTGCTTCTTCACGGGCTTTGCGTGCCGCTTCGCGCGCCTGGCTCGCCTTGATTGCTTTTTTGACAAGAAGCGTTGCGGTGTCCCGATTTTCCTCTAAAAAGTAAGCAAGCTGCTCTGAAACAATCGCATCAACCGCTGATCTTGCTTCACTGGTACCGAGCTTTCCTTTTGTTTGTCCCTCAAATTGAAGAAGCTCCTCAGGAATGCGGACAGAAATAATGGCTGAAAGCCCTTCCCTTATATCGGTGCCTTCAAGGTTCTTATCCTTTTCTTTCAGCAAAGCCACTTTTCGCGCATATTCATTAAAAGCACGCGTCATCGCAGTTTTTGCACCTGACTCATGCGTCCCGCCGTCTTTTGTTCTGACATTGTTGACAAACGACAAAATATTTTCAGAATAACCATCGTTAAACTGGAACGCAAAGTCCACTTCTATAGAATGATGCTCACCCTCAAACGAGACCACTTCAGACAAGACGTCTTTTTCTTCATTTAAGTAAGCAACAAACGCTTCTATACCGTTTTCATAATAAAAGACCTCATGCTGGTCATTGCGTTCATCAATCAGCTCAATTTTCAGTCCTTTTAACAAAAACGCAGACTCTCTTAAGCGCTCAGAGAGCGTTTCAAAATTATAAGTGGTTGTGCTGAACATCGTTGGATCTGGCTTAAAGTGTGTAAGAGTTCCCGTCTTTTTTGTTTTGCCGATCTTTTCGAGAGATGTAACCGGTTTTCCTCCATTTTCAAATCGCTGCTGATAGACAAAACCGTCCCGCTCAATGGTAACCGTCAGCCATTCAGATAAAGCATTCACGACTGATGCACCAACTCCGTGGAGCCCGCCGCTTGTCTTATAGCCGCCTTGGCCGAATTTTCCTCCGGCATGAAGCACCGTTAAAATCACTTCAGGGGTTGGTTTGCCGAGCTTATGCATTCCGGTCGGCATGCCGCGACCTCTATCCTGTACAGAAATACTATTGTCTTTATGTATTTTGACGATTATGTGATCTCCATGGCCGGCAAGCACCTCGTCGACAGAGTTATCTACAATTTCATAAACCAAGTGGTGCAAACCCCGCGCGTCAGTAGAGCCAATATACATACCCGGCCTTTTCCTGACAGCCTCAAGGCCTTCGAGCACCTGTATGGCATCTTCGTTGTAATCAAATTGCTGTTTTCTAGCCAAACGTACAAACCCCTTTCAAAAACTAACATTGTCTTTCTCTTTTTCAGTGTTACACATCATTTGTATATAAGATATTTTTTATAAACCTCGCCTCGAGCCAGTACTGCCTTGGACTCCTCATTATAACCAATATGTTTGCAATCGCAACATAGAGCTAACGAATCAGTTCTTCTCAAAACATCGGCTAGTGCTGTTTTCACACCATGAGAACGTATGTTTGTTTATTATATATAAAGCAGCAGACCTTCGCAAATCGAACGGCCGAAACCCAGCTGGACAAGGTATTCAAAAAAAGCTGTTCAAGCTTTATTGTATCTGTTTCACCGTAATACGCAAACAATATCTTAAAATTAAAAAGCAAAAATCCTTGAATTTACAAGGATTTTTGCAGTTCTGCACCTATTTTGTTACAGCGTGTGCCACTTTTATGCACAGATCCATGATAACCGTTCTGCCTTTTTCTTTTAGCATCTGGTATGCTTCCTCATTAACTAGCCCTTGCTGTGCCCAAAATACTGGCGCATCTGTCTCTAAAAACTCTTCCGCCACTCCAGGAAGCTGTTCTGAGCGCCGGAATACATTTACGATGTCAATCGGACCGTCAATCTCTTTTAAAGATGAAACGGCTTTGACACCTAGCGCCTCATCAATTGTCGGGTTCACAGGGATAATTTCATAACCCGCGTCCTGCATTGCTTTTGAAACCATATGTGACGTTCTATCCGGACGGTCTGAAAGCCCTACTACCGCTATACGTTTGCTTCTTTGAAGAATCTCTTTAATTTCCGCTTTAGAAGGGTTTTGCATCGTGTGTCACTCCTTTTCCACTTATTTTACACGATCAAAACAGGAGAAATCAAAATATGATGCATGTTTGATTGGATTTGTAAGCAAACTTTACAAAAAAACTTATCATCAGATCATGACATCTCATGTTAAAATAAAAAGAAGGGAATTTGAAAAAGGAGAAATGTAGATGTTAATTGCTTTATTGATTATTTTGGCCTACTTGATAGGCAGCATTCCATCTGGCTTAATTGTGGGCAAGCTTGCCAAGGGAATTGATATTCGGGAGCACGGAAGCGGCAACTTAGGCGCTACCAATGCATTCCGTACATTGGGTGTAAAAGCTGGTTCGGTCGTCATAGCCGGAGATATTTTGAAAGGGACACTGGCAACTGCATTGCCTTTTCTCATGCATGTTGATATTCACCCGCTTCTTGCAGGAGTCTTTGCGGTTTTAGGCCACGTGTTTCCCATCTTCGCCAAATTTAAAGGCGGTAAAGCCGTGGCGACATCAGGAGGCGTTTTGCTATTTTACGCACCCCTGTTATTTATCACGATGGTTGCGGTATTCTTCATCTTTTTATACTTGACTAAATTTGTTTCTCTCTCATCGATGTTAACAGGGATCTATACTGTTATATATAGTTTCTTTGTCCATGATACGTATTTATTGATTGTCGTTACCCTGCTCACTATTTTTGTGATATACAGACACCGGGCGAACATTAAACGAATTATCAATAAAACAGAACCTAAAGTAAAATGGCTATAAGCTTAAAAAACTTCTCTTTTGACACAGAATAGCCTAATACGTTTATAATAGAGAAAATTCAAATGAAGAACAAAGGGGTGTTCTGTTATGAATATGACAATTAACGAAGACGCATTGAACTGGTATAAAGAAGAACTCGATTTGGAAAGCGGAGACCAGGTTCGCTTTTTCGTCCGCTATGGAGGCTGCAGCAATGTTCAAAAGGGTTTTTCTCTCGGTGTAGCGAAAGATGCGCCACAAGAGGCTGGAGTCACTGCAGAAGCTGATGGCATTACCTTCTTTATTGAAGAAAGTGATTTATGGTACTTTGATAACCACGACCTTCTCGTCAGCTATTCAGAAGACGCTGATGAACCGGTTTTTGAATACCAATAAAAAAGAACGCACATCATGTGCGTTCTTTTTTTACAAATGAAATCGTATAAGATGATCGGTTAGGTTTTCTTGTTCCAAAATATATTTTTGGGTCTCACCCAATAGATCAAAGTGAGGAAATTCACTTTTCTTATGGAGCCATTCTTTTTTTAACCCGTACGCCGCTCCCCACTGAACCAGCTTATCAATGTCTGCACAGCCGGCTTTTGTCACAGTCCTTGCTTCTGGAAATCGGTCATCCAGCCAGTAATGTGTTAAAAATGCTATTTCTCCTCTTTTCACTGCTTGTTTCCACCAGTTAAGTTCCTCCCGTTTCACACCAAACGCCATATCCCGTTCACTTCCCTATTTTTTGGCCTTTTCATATGCTGTGTGCCAATCAGGAAAAGCTTTGCGGAATTGAATTGGCTTAAAGCTTTCTTTATCCACACAAATATGAGATGAGGTGGCTTTGATGGAAAGCTCACCGGCCGGATTATAAATGTGATAACCATAGACGGTTTTAAAGCCGTTATATTCCTCTATCCATGTATGTACAACCGCGGTTTCTCCGTAATGAAGCGGCTTTTTATAGGAAATGTTGATATCAACGACTGGGGATAGAACGCCTCTTTTTTCCATATCACTATATAAAAAGCCTAAGTCCTTAATCAAGGCCGTTCTGCCGACCTCCATCCACACAAGATAATTTGCGTGATAGACAATTCCCATTTGATCTGTTTCTGCATAACGCACTTCTATTTCTTTTTTTGATACATGCAAGATTACTCTGCTCCCTTAACGTCAATTTAGCCCCATTTTACCATAATCAAATCAGAAAGAAAAAAACCAGGTTTCCCTGGTTTTTTAAGAACGGTATCCGTTTTGTCTCGCTGCAGATTCGTCCTGTATTTCATTACGAAACGCTTCAATGCTCTGTTCGCGCCTTGCATTTTTTTCTTTGATACGCTGTTTATCTTCTCCTGAAGCAAACTCCATGGATGCTTCTGCTTCTTCTATATTTTCAATTGTATTTTGAACCATATCCTGCAATTTTTCCACATTGTCAGAACGATCATCAGGATTAGGCTGCTGATATTGATTTTGGTTCTTTGTCATTCGGATGTACCTCCTAGAAATAAACTCGATTTTTCGCTACTCGCCTTTTGTCTGCATGATGATCGGCCGCTGACCTGAAGTATCATGCATTTTTTCCCCTTTATTGGCTTTATATTTTACAGGCTTTGTACCCAAGTGGCTTGGAGCATATTGAGGCTGACCGTTTTTCTTGTTGTTTCCCATGTTTATCCCTCCTCAACAGATAGGTTTCTCAAAAGGAGGGGTAAACATGAATACAAATTAAAGGTTATTTTTGCTTAAATCGCTGTTCAAGCTTTTCCTCAAGCTGATTTAAATACTCTGTATTGGTCATCAGCTCTTTTTTATTTTCCATGACGAGCTCATGAAAAGAACGTTTTCTCATCTTCTTCACGCTTCTCACCTCCGCATATTCTTTTATTTTTTCCAATTCTGAAAACTTGTAAGCATATCTGAGCATAAAAAAACTGAATCTAATCAAGATCCAGTTTTTGTTCCATTTCTTTTTTTGTCATGGTGCCAACGTGTATGTCTTGGATAACACCTTTTTCATCTAAGATATATGTCGTTGGATATGACATCACGTTATAGTCAGCATTGATCCCTTTTTTATCAATCAGAATGGGGAACGTTAAATCATACGTATCAGCAAACGCTCGGACCTGTTTCTCACTTTTCTCAGCTGAAGTGAAATTTACCGCAACAACCGCAAGTTTGTCGGCGTACTCTTTTTGTAACTTTTCCATTGCAGGCATTTCCTGACGGCACGGCTTACACCAAGTTGCCCAAAAATTGAGCAGCACTTTTTTGCCTTTTGCATCCTGTAAAGAGCTTTTCTCTCCTGACAGCGTTTTCAAAGAAAAATCAGGTGCTTGTTTCCCCTCTTGAATTCCGACTTCTTTTTTGCTGTATGTTTGATATAAATTCCATCCCGTATAACCGGCAAGCATGATAAGCAGAATCCCTGCGAGCCATTTTTTCAGCATATGCCACCTCCGCAGCACATTGTGTCATAAAAAGAAGAGAAAGCGAAATGCCTTCTCTTCCTATTGATTCATCAGGACTGCTTCATTTTTTCACGAAGCACCATTTGAAGGATGCCGCCATGGCGGTAGTAATCAATTTCAACTTCACTATCAAAGCGGACGACTGCTTCAAAAGTTGTTACATTGCCGTCTTCATTGATTGCTCTTACCGTCACAAGGTCACGAGGACGAACTGTTTCATCAACATCTACCTCGATGACTTCTTTACCCGTTAAGCCGAGTGTATCCGCATTTTCACCTTGTTTAAACTGAAGCGGCAGCACACCCATGAATACAAGGTTGCTTCTGTGAATTCTTTCGAAGCTCTCTGCAATGACCGTTCTGATGCCAAGAAGGTTTGTTCCTTTTGCAGCCCAGTCACGTGAAGATCCCATACCATAGTCTTTTCCTGCTAATACGACAAGACCAGTTTTATCTTCTTTGTATTTCATGCACGCATCATAGATGGATGTTACTTCACCAGTCGGCCAGTACGTCGTAAATCCGCCCTCTGTACCCGGTGCAATTTGGTTTTTGATGCGAATGTTTGCAAATGTTCCTCTCATCATGACTTCATGGTTTCCGCGGCGGGAACCGTAGGAGTTAAAGTCACGAGGAGAAACACCTTTTTCTTGCAAGTACTTTCCGGCAGGCGTATCTTTTCCGATTGCCCCCGCAGGAGAAATATGGTCAGTTGTGACTGAATCGCCGAATTTACCGACAACACGCAAACCTTTTAATGGTTCAACCTTGCCTGGTTCAACAGACATCTCTTCAAAGAATGGTGGGTTTTGGATGTAAGTTGACTCATTATCCCATTTATATAACGCTTCATCTGTTGTTTCAATCTCGTTCCAGCGCTCGTTGTCATCAAATACCGTTTCATACTCTTTACGGAAGAGCTCAGGCGTAACAGTTTGCTTAACAAGTGAATTGATTTCGTCTGTTGACGGCCAAATATCGTTAAAGTATACGTTTTGACCATCTTTACCCACACCGATTGGATCGGTTTTCAAGTTAATGTTTACCGTTCCAGCCAGCGCATATGCCACAACAAGCGGTGGTGAAGCAAGATAGTTGCCTTTAACAAGCGGGTGAATACGTCCTTCAAAGTTACGGTTTCCGGAAAGGACAGACGTAATCAGAAGATCATTTTTCGCAACCGCTTCTTCGATTTCTGGTGAAAGCGGACCTGAGTTCCCGATACATGTTGTACAGCCGTACCCAACGAGGTTAAAGCCAAGCTCTTTCATGTATGGAAGAAGGCCTGAATTCACAAGATATCCTGTAACGACTTTAGAACCCGGTGCAAGTGACGTTTTCACGTAATTAGGCACCTTAAGCCCTAACTCAACCGCTTTTTTCGCTACTAGTCCGGCGCCGATCAGAACATATGGGTTAGATGTATTCGTACAGCTTGTAATAGCAGCAATGGCGATCGCACCCGTTTTCATAACTGTTTCTTCGCCGTTAAGGAGTTTAAACTTAATTTCTTTATTTTCTTCCTCAGCGTTTAAACCGAACCCTTGGTTACCCGCAGGGCTGACTAAGTGCTTTTTAAACGTTTCCTGCATAGCAGAAAGCGGAATTAAATCCTGTGGACGCTTTGGACCTGATAAGTTCGCTTCAATTTGAGAAAGATCAATTTCAACCACATCAGTAAATTGAGGGTCTTCCGCATCAGGAGTGTAGAACAAGCCATTGCTTCTGCAGTACGCTTCGACAACATCAATATGTTCAGGATCACGACCTGTCAGGCGCATGTAGTTGAGCGCTTCTTCATCTACTGGGAAGAATCCGCATGTAGCACCATATTCCGGAGCCATGTTCGCAATTGTTGCGCGGTCTGCGAGCGGCAGTTCAGCAACTCCTGGCCCGAAGAATTCAACAAATTTACCGACAACGCCTTTTTCGCGCAGCACTTGTGTTACTTTTAACGCCAAGTCAGTAGCTGTTGTTCCGTTTGGAAGCTTGCCGACAAGTTTCGCGCCGATTACCTCTGGAACTGGGAAGTAAGAAGGCTGTCCAAGCATTCCCGCTTCAGCTTCAATTCCACCGACACCCCAGCCGAGAACACCGATACCGTTAATCATTGTTGTGTGTGAGTCTGTTCCGACAAGCGTATCAGGATACGTTACAAGCTCGCCGTCTTCTTCAATGGCATGGACAACACTTGCCAAGAACTCAAGGTTAACCTGGTGCACAATACCTGTTGCAGGCGGCACTGCCTGATAATTGTTAAACGCTTTCTTTGCCCAGCTTAAAAATTTGTAGCGCTCTGCATTTCTTTCGAATTCCAAGTCCATATTTACTGCTAATGCATCTTCTGTACCCGCTTTATCTACCTGTACAGAGTGGTCGATAACGAGATCAACAGGAATTTCAGGGTTGATTTTATCAGGATCTCCGCCGACAGCTGCCATTGCTTTACGCAGTGAAGCCAGATCTACTACTGCCGGAACCCCTGTGAAGTCTTGTAAAATAACACGAGACGGTTTGAACGGAACGTCGATATCCTTTAATTCGGCAGTTCCCCATTTTGCCAAATTTTCCACGTGTTCTTTTTTGATAACGAAGCCGTCAACTTGACGCAATACTGATTCTAAAAGAACTTTGATGGAATAAGGAAGCTTCGAAACCTTTCCTATACCTGAATCTTCTAACGCTTTTAAAGAGTAGTAATGATATGTTTTCCCATTTGTAGTAAACGTTTTTCTCGCTTGGAAAACGTCTTTTGCTGCAGTTTTTTGCTCGTTTGCCATTCTCCAAAATCCCCCTTCAGATCAGATCATTCTCAGATGAACATTACATTCCATCACAATTTTCTCACAATTTCATATTAAAACAAAATCATACATAAGTAAATATCAATGTTTTTATTAAATACAATAAGTTCGACTTATGAGAAAAATGTACCGGTAATTTTTACTGTTTACGCTCTCTCATATAACACAGTAAAAGGAGCCATATTATGATTGAGGTGATAATGATGGTCAAAAGAAAAGCGAATCACGTCATTAACGGAATGAATGACGCAAAAAGCCAAGGCAAAGGCGCCGGCTATATTGAAAACGACCAGCTTATACTGACTGAAGCAGAACGCCAAAATAACAAAAAAAGAAAAACCAATCAATAACACCGAACTCTTTTAAGGAGGTTCTCAATTTATGACCAATAAGAATACAAGTAAAGATATGCATAAAAACGCCCCTAAAGGACACAATCCCGGACAACCCGAGCCTCTAAGCGGAAGCAAAAAAGTAAAGAACCGAAACCATACAAGACAAAAGCACAACTCAAGCCATGATATGTAAGAAAAGCAGACCTTAGTGTCTGTTTTTTTATGCGTTCACCCATTTATAATCCACCGCATATGATGTTAAGCAAGGTTGATATGTGGAGGAATGCTTCCATGAACCATTCAAAACGCAACGATGCGAATGATTTCGATAGTATGGATGAATGGCTTCGGCAATTTTTTGAAGACCCCTTCGCCTGGTACGACGAAACATTGCCTATTGATTTATATGAAACAAGTCAGCAGTATATTATAGAAGCGGATCTGACTTTTTTACAGCCTACACAAGTAACAGTTACCCTTTCTGGATGCGAGTTCATCTTAGCTGTCAAATCGTCAGGACAGACTTTTGAAAAACAAATGATGCTTCCTTTTTATTTTAATGACAAAACCATTCAAGCCGAATGCGAAAATCAAATACTCACAGTCGCCGTCAATAAAGAAACAGAAGATGGCTCTTCTTTTTCTCTTCAATTTCCTCTCAGCTAAACATAAAAAGTCACTTTCATCCCCTATTATGAAAGTGACTTTTTTTCCGTCCATTTATCGTCAAATACCCTCTAGTGACTCTCCCATGGCCAAATAGCAGATTCACTATACAATAGAATATGATCTACTATCTCTTTTGACTAGACGTCTATCACTTTTTTCTATTCTTTTTTACTGTGTTCTTCTAATCTCTCTTCGTATACAATATGGTTAGAATAAGGGGGAATGATTGATGCTGGAAGGATGGTTTTTATGGTTTATTCTGTTTTGGGTGATCATGATGGTAGTCTTATTATCAATCGGCGGTTTTTTCATGTTTCGAAAGTTTTTAAAACGTTTACCAAAAGAGGACGGCAGATCAGAGCTTGATTGGCAGGATTACTATATTGAAAACAGCAGACATTTATGGAACGATGAAAACAAACAGTTTCTAAATGAATTGACTGCGCCGGTGCCAGAACTGTTCAGAGATGCAGCAAAAGCCAAAATCGCAGGCAAAATCGGTGAGCTTGCATTAAAAGAAAAGGTAGCAAAGATTGATCAGCAACTTATGATCAAAGGCTATATTCTCGCAACTCCTAAAAGAGACCATACCTTCTTAAAAAGGCATCTGCGGGACAAAAAAATCGATTTGGAACCTTATCAGACCCTTCTCAAATAAAAAACCTTTCCTGACAAGAGGAAAGGTTTTTTAATTCATTTGAATATTAGCTGACTGCAGCTCGTTATGAAGTTTTCGATATGATAAATACATGGCGATTCTCCAAGGCACAATCATACCGAAAGCCAGAATCCAAAACATTCCGCTCAGTGCACCATAATCAATTGATGTGCTCAAGATCGATTTCATCACGATTCTGATCACCAAAAGACCGACTAATATAAAAACAAATGCTTTAGAGCGTTTCATGTAAATTTCATTATTTTTAATTTCGAACTTAGAAGTTTTGATTAGAAAAATAGAGAAAATCACACCTAAAGTGAATGCTTCCAAAAACTCTGCACCAGTTACCCAAAATACCGGAAATAAAAACATTAACGCTCCCGTACTCATAAAAATCGGCGGAAGAATGATTTTTTTTGGTGAAACGGGCTTGTCAGAGGACTTTATTCTGACCACCATCACAGCTACAGCCATTAACACAGCAATAATCGATGAAACTATAATCATCATACTTATCATTCCTTTGTTTCTCGGAGTGTTGATACTATATACTATACTCCAAAACAATAAAAAAAACCATTTTGAAAAGAAATGACTTTAATGTCCCATAACGCGGCTTACAGCTTCCAGCACTTTTGTTTCCTCAAACGGCTTAACAATAAAATCCTTTGCCCCCAGCTCAATTGCTTCCGTTACAATTCTTTGCTGGCGCATGGCAGTGCACATGATGACCTTCGCTTTAGGATCAAAGGTTAAGATATCACGAAGCGCTTTAATGCCGTTTTTCACCGGCATTGTAATATCCATTGTTACAAGGTCCGGGCGCAGTTTTTTATACAGGTCCGCTGCTTGTTCACCGTCCGCCGCTTCGCCTGCGATTATGTAATTTGCCTCTTCCAAGATCTCTCTGATTTTTACTCTCATGAACTTGGCGTCGTCTACAACTAAAACTCTTGTCATATTCCCCTCCAACAATCGATTTCCACAGATAATAGTCTTATTGTACCAAAAACAAAAGGATTAGTAGTAGTACGAAAGTAATTTACCGTCAAAAACCAGTAAAGCCTCCAAAAAGATCTGACAGCAAAATAATGATCAGGCTCATCCAATTAAAGAATAACAGCACACCAATCACAATCATCAAAACGCCGCCAGCTTTCATAATGAAAAGCTGGTTCTTCCTTATCCACTTCAGCTTTGTGATAAAAAAAGACAATAAAAGAAACGGTACCGCAAAACCGAGTACATATAACATCATGTATGGCACCGCTGAGCCCGGATTGGTGCCTGCAAGTGTGATAACAGCACCTAATATCGGACCGGTACATGGTGTCCATCCAGCTGCAAATGCCATTCCGATTAAGACCGACCCTAAAAACCCGCTTGGTTTATGCTTAAAATGGATTCTCCGTTCTTTCATCATAGCCTCAGGCCGGAACACACCTAGTGTAATGAAACCGAACAAAATAATAAGCAACGCGCCAATTTGCCGAATCGCATCGTGATAATCCCTAAACAGGCTGCCAATAAAAGATGTTCCATAGCCTAAAGCAATAAAAATGACTGAAAAGCCAAGCAAAAAACACAAAGTATGAAACAGGCTTCTTTTCTGCAGCAGCAGCTTTTCTGTTTTTACATCGTCCATGCTGACCCCTGTAATATATGACAAAAAAGCTGGGTAAAGCGGCAGGCAGCAAGGCGAAATAAAGGATAAAAACCCCGCTCCGAATGTCAAAAAATAATTCACGTCTCCCATGTCATCATCCCTTCATGATTTGACATTCCTTCAAGTTATGACAAAATCATTTCATTTTTTTAACACTTTCACTTGAAGGATTTCTATTTTCAGAAAAAACTTATATAATTTAATTTGACATTGAGACATTATACTCCTTCTCATTTGAAAATTAGTATAAATATGGATATAATATAAACATTCACTTTGAAGATCTAATGTATGAAAGGATACATCCCTGTGATTAGAGAGCATCTATTAAAAGAAATTGAAAAAAAAAGAGCAGAGCTGCTGCAAATTGTCATGGCGAACGGAATGACATCTCATATTACGATAGAGCTCAGTCAGGAGCTTGACCATCTTCTCATACAATATCAAAAGCAGCGCCTTCGAGCAGTAGCGGGTGATGAATGATTGCAAAATAAAAAACCCGTATAAGGGTTTTTTATTTTATAACCATGTTTCTCTATATCATAATCTTTACGTATTATTTCGTTTGATTATTCATGGCTTTCATCATTTGATTGATTTTCTTTTGAGAAGGTTTCATTCCCATTTGCATCATCATCATGCGTAACATTTGTTCATTAATAGGCGGATTCTTTTTCAGGTAGCTCATCATATATTTACGAGCAATAAAAAACCCGAGTGCAACACCTATGAGCAATGCAACAACGCCCACTAGGATGCCAACCCATAAAGTCATTTTATTTCCTCCTTCATGTTGTCTAGTTTAAAGTGTACTAAACCAAAAGCTATTATACAACATTTACATCTCTTTTTCTTCGGTTTTAGACAAAATTTCTTTCTTTCACCGGATTTAGCCATCCGTAACGCTTCGAATTGAAATCCATTGCTAAAAAGCAAGGGCTTACTTTTCTTAACACTTCAAAGAATATCGTTTCTGCCTCGTAATCTCCCGAAGCCACAATTTCTATCATGTGCTCCTTCATCATAAACGTCGCGTGGCCTTTTGCTTTCGGCAAAGCTATTCTATAAATATAATCCAGCTGCCTGTAATCCGTCTTGTTTAAATTCATTTTTAACCGCTGATGCATATGTAAAATCGGGATTGGTTGTGTAATATATTGAATCTGTTTCTCTGTCATTTCATACTGCTGCTTTTCAAGGCTTGTCCAATGATAGTCTTGAAACAGCTCAAACATAACCGATTCCCGGCCGAAATAGTGATTGGCAAATTCCTCTTTGATCAGGTACGTATAGTAGTGACGTTCCATCTTTTCATCCCCTTTTCCAGCAGCATTTCATTTGCTCTCTATTATACAAAAGAAGAAAAGAAAGAATTGTCTATTACTGTTAAACAGCCAATACTATTTTTGTCGGATAAACAAGAAAAAGAGGATGATTTGACTCATCCTCTTTCAAAAGCTTACTTATTGATTAATGCCTTAACTCGATTCACTACGTTCGGAACTGAGAAGCCATATTCGTTAATGATGGTTTCACCTGGAGCAGATGCACCGAATCGGTCTATGCCGAGAACGTCACCTTCAAGCCCCGTGTATTTGCCCCATCCAAATGATGAGCCCATTTCAATTGCAAGACGTTTTTTCACATCTGCAGGAAGGACTTCGTTTTTGTATTCATCAGATTGTTTCTCAAAACGGTCCATTGAAGGCATGCTGACAACAGAAACATCGATATTTTCTTTTGCCAATTCAGCCTGCGCTTCAATTGCAAGACCTACCTCTGATCCGGAGGCGATGAGAAGAGCGTCAGGTGTTTCGTTTTTAGATTTAGAAACGACATATGCACCTTTTTCTACTCCTGCCAATGCTTCTTCAGCTGTTTGATCGATGGTAGGAAGGTTTTGACGTGTAAGCACTAGCGCTGTTGGGTGGTCAGTGCTTTGCACTGCAAGCTTCCATGCTGCTGCTGTCTCATTGCCGTCTGCTGGACGGATCAAAGAAAGGTTAGGCATTGCACGGAGTGAAGCAAGCTGTTCAACAGGCTCGTGCGTCGGACCGTCTTCACCTACCGCAATACTGTCATGTGTGAAGACATATGTCACAGGAAGGCCCATTAACGCTGCAAGGCGAATCGCAGGACGCAGGTAATCAGAGAAGACAAAGAAAGTTCCGCCGAATACACGAAGACCGCCATGAAGCGCCATACCGTTTAAGGCTGCACCCATCGCAAATTCACGTACACCAAACCAGAAGTTTTTGCCTGAGTAATCAACCGCTGTAAAATCACCGGCATTTTTAATAGTCGTTTTGTTCGATCCCGCTAGGTCAGCAGAACCTCCGACAAAGAAAGGAATTTTTTTCGCAAGTCCGTTGAGAACTTCACCGGAAGATGCACGGGATGCCAGGCTGCTTCCTTTTTCATACACAGGAACCTCTTGATCCCAGTCCTTCGGAAGCTCTCCTTTGATTGCCAGTTCAAGCTGTTCAGCAAGTTCAGGATAAACTTCTTTATATTTAGCGAATTGAGCATTCCATTCTTGTTCTTTTTTCTCACCTGATTCTTTAACAGCTGCAGCGAAATGCTCATAAACTTCTGACGGAACGTAGAAGTCTTCTTCATATGTCCACGCATAAGCTTCTTTTGTTAATTTGCTTTCCTCTTTACCAAGCGGCGCACCGTGAACACCGGATGTACCGGCACGGTTAGGTGAACCGAATCCGATTGTCGTTTTCACTTCAATTAATGTAGGTTTCTTTTCATTTTGGCGTGCTTTTTCGATAGCCGCTGTTAATTCTTCAATATTGTTTCCATCCTCAACATAAAGAACTTCCCAATTCATTGCTTCAAAACGCTGTTTCACGTTTTCAGAGAATGAACGGTCGAGGTCTCCATCAAGAGAGATGTCATTAGAATCGTATAGTACGATCAGACGGCCAAGCTGAAGATGGCCTGCGAGTGAAGCGGCTTCAGAAGAAATACCTTCCATTAAATCACCATCACCGCAAATACTGTATGTATAATGATCGACTACGTTAAATGAATCGCGGTTGTATGTTTCCGCTAAATGGCGTTCAGCAATTGCCATACCGACTGCCATGGCAATTCCTTGGCCAAGCGGACCTGTTGTAGCATCAACACCGGCAGTATGTCCGAATTCCGGATGTCCTGGTGTTTTGCTGCCCCACTGGCGGAATCCCTTAAGATCTTCAATACTAAGATCAAACCCGCTTAAATGAAGCATGCTATATAATAGTGCTGACCCGTGTCCAGCAGATAAAACAAAACGGTCACGGTTAAACCAGCCAGGGTTTGCCGGACTTACGTTCATAAATTTTGTCCACAGCGTGTATGCCATTGGAGCGGCTCCCATCGGCATCCCTGGGTGACCAGAATTTGCTTTTTCAATAGCGTCTATTGACAGTGTGCGAATGGTAGCAACTGATTTCTTTTCAATTGTATCCATAAAAATCCCCTTCCTTATGTGTTGTACCCTTACATCATAAATGTCTGACGACTTTTTCTCAACTGTTTCAGCTTAAATTTGAGAGAAACTTGTTGAATTTTGTCACATAAGAGTTTTGATTATAGTATATGCAAAAGAGGAATACGATATTGCCGTATTCCTCTTATATTAGTGAAGTTTGTTATTTCTTTGTTCTCTTTTTAGCTTTTCTGGTGTAACATCATTGCCTTCTGGGTCAATGATTTTCACACTTTTTAACGTGTTCTTCATAGAAGAACGAAAACCTTTCAAGTACTCTTGACGGAGCTTTTGCTGTTCGGCTTTTTCTTCTTCTGTAATAACGCCAGCTTTAGCTTTGGCAGCAAGCTCATTAATTCTGGCAATTTTCGCGTTTGAAATCATGTTAAACTCCTTTATTGCATTTTGTCTATATAGTACTAGATCAAAAAAAGTTTTACAACTGATTCACTCTGCTGTCTCTTCATTCTCTATGTATTCCTGAAAACGCCGGTGAACGGTTGCTTTAGAGACATCATAGCCAAACCCTCTTAGGGTAGCCGCGATTTCAGCAAACGTCAGTTTATTCGCTCTTAGGCGGACGATCTCAGAGATTGGCACCTCTATTTTTTCTTTTCCACTGTTCTCATGTTGGTTTTTTAAGTTTTTTTGCGGTTTAAAACCGTTTTTTACTGCACGCTTCATTCCCCGTCTGATTTTCATGTTGTGAATCTTTCGCTGATACTCTTCCACAATGCTGACGATTTCCAAGACCATTGAGTCAGCCTCCGATAACTCCAGTTCACCTCTGTGAGCCGTTGTATAGACTTTCACACCTTCTCTGTAAATACAATGAAGCAGTGCGATTTTTGCGTTTCCCCGCCCGAGCCTTGTCTCGTCTTGAACCAAAATGACATCAATTCCAGCGTTCTTAATCTCATCAAGCAGCTCAAATACACCATCCCGATCCATTTCATATCCGCTGGCTTTTTCTGAAATCACTTTGACCACTTCCATGCCGTTCTCCGCTGCAATGGCCGTAAGCTCCTCCTCCTGCCGCTTTAATGACGTTTCCTGCTGTTCTTTATTTGTGCTTACACGGGCATAAATGAGTGCTTTCATTTTATCTCTCTTTCCTCTCTATCTTACAGTTGCCAATTCATATGCATCCTGATGCTTCTTTTTCAATGGGATCACTAACTCATCACCCGGCTGGATATCAGATGTCTGTAGTTGATTTTTATCAGCTACCCATTCAATAAAATCATTTTTGTTTATCTTTTTTGTATCTGCTACCTGATCAGCAATTGACCAAAGTGTGTCGCCTTGCTGGACTTCTATTTTAACATACTGATTAAGCTCCTGGCCGCTGCTTGTATATGACAGCATAAGGATAACCGCGCTCAAAATCACTGTGAACAGACCGACAAAAATAATAGATTCTTTACTCATGATCATAACCTCCAACAGGAATGTTTGTTCGCATTTTTATAATTTCAGTATATACGAACAAACGTTTCTGTCAATTGTTTTTTCGAACCTATGTTTGTACTGTAAGGAAAATCATGCTATAATCTTCTTAAAATCGACGTTTTGAGGTGCGAAAAATGACGAAGCTATCAAAAAGGCAACTTGATATCCTCCGTTTTATTAAAGCAGAGGTTAAATCAAAAGGATATCCGCCTTCCGTTAGAGAGATCGGAGAGGCTGTCGGGCTTGCGTCCAGCTCTACTGTCCACGGCCATTTGGCCCGCTTGGAAACAAAAGGACTGATCAGACGGGATCCGACAAAACCAAGAGCAATAGAAATTCTTGATGAAGAAGTAGACATTCCGCAAAGCCAGGTCGTTAATGTACCGGTCATCGGGAAAGTCACGGCGGGATCTCCTATTACAGCAGTAGAAAATATTGAAGAATATTTTCCGCTCCCTGACCGCATGGTTCCTCCAGACGAGCATGTATTTATGCTGGAGATTATGGGAGACAGTATGATAGATGCCGGTATTCTCGATAAGGACTATGTCATCGTTAAACAGCAAAACACAGCGAACAATGGGGAAATTGTAGTTGCGATGACAGAAGATGATGAAGCAACTGTAAAACGATTCTATAAAGAGGATACCCACATTCGCTTGCAGCCTGAGAACCCAACGATGGAACCTATCATTTTGCAGAATGTCAGCATTCTAGGGAAAGTGATTGGCGTGTTCAGAACCGTCCATTAATCTATTGATCTATCAGATGCATGAAATAACCCCCTCTTCCTTTACGGAGAGGGGGTTTGTTGTTCAAAAAAAGCAGGCTCGCCCTGACTTTTGGGTGCGAGCCTGAATAGGAGGAAAAAGAACATCATGTTTACACCATAATTATCCACCAAAAGATTGTTGAAGTCAAGAAATTTTCTTTCCTTCAGGAAACTTTTATCAAAATATGAACGTTTAGAATATTAGACGCTATCTTCTTAAAAACGTTTCATTTTTTAGGTCGTGGAAGGATGCGGTTTCATATTTATTAAGGGGCGAGGCAATTGAAATATACTGAAAATTTAGTACACAGTTTAATTAGTTCATATTTCTGTTAAAACAGCTCGCTTTCTTCATATAAAATGTAATGTGTATTTCAATTTCACCTTCACCCAATCACTTGTGCAGTTCAAAAGATATGGCATCGTTGAACAAGTCGGGTAGAAACCTTCCCCAAACATAAAGTCTCCATTAACACCCTTCTTTCAATTTAACCTTATATGAAATATGGTTGTGATATCAAAAGGCCGTTTCATCATAAAAGTGCATATTCGTTTTTTCTTGTTTGTAATATCGAAGCCTGTCTTGAAGGGTTCCGGTATGAAATTCAAATTTGTGGCCGTCAGGGTCGGTAAAATAAATTGATTTTCGATCGCGTTCATCTCGTTCTCTGCCAGGCAGAATATTGACATGTTGTCTTTTTAATTTAGCTGACACCTCCTCAAATTCATGATCTTCAATTGTAAAAGCAATATGGGTATAAGAAAGCTTAATGTCATTTCTCGGGATGTCTGGTTCTTCATTAAGAGCTAGCCAGATGCCGTTCATATCAAAATATGCAGTTGTTCTTCCCTTTACCAATAGCTTTGCACCAAACACTTTTTAATAAAAATCAATCGATGTATCCAAATGCGAAACTGAAAATAGCAAGTGATTGATTCCTTTTATCTCCACAAATCATTCCCCCCTTGAAAGCTGATCATCCACATATACGACTTTTTCATAAGAAAGTTTCATACAGCTGAAAAAAATACCAGTGTAAACAAAAACGGACTGTTTAAAATAGTAACATGACATTATGAATGGTTTTGAATTGCATTATTTATCACTTGTTTACGCCCAAGAATTTTCTTCAAAAAATAACAATTTAGGTGGTCAAATGAAACATATCATTGCGCTTGCTTCAAAGATTGCTTTCACTCTCGCCCTTTTATATGTGATTTTGGACAGAGTCTATCACGCATCCTTTTTAAGTGTGATGTTTATTGCACTTTTCTTAGGTTTTGTTTCTTATCTTTCTGGTGACATGCTCGTCTTACCCAGAACAAACAATATTACAGCTTCATTGGCTGACTTTGGCCTTTCATTCGTTATTCTTTGGGTATTTGTTTTAACCCAAACAAGAAACGATTTCTCACCATTTGGAGCGGCTCTCCTTTCCGCTGCCTGTCTTACTGTTTTTGAATACTTTTTTCATCGGTATTTACTGAAAAATGTGCTTGATGAAAATTTCCGAAATGAACTGTCAGCGAGAGATAACACGTTGCAGTATCAAACGGAAGCCGCAGACGAGTTGTTTCCCGAAACGAATGAGAAACATAAGGAATAGGAGGCTGTCTTATCGCCTCCTATTTTTCAGTAGCTATTTTTGAGAAAACGGAACATCACTTCTGTAAACTCATAAAACCTCTCATTTTGAGTAACAGCTCTGCTTTTTAAAGAAAAGATGCCGAACAAAGACTTTCGAAAGCCAGTGCTCATTTCTATCTGGATACTTAAACCTGTTTTTGATTTATTTGCAATGTTATTCGGACTAACGCCCGCATGCGGATGGTCCGTATTGAGCAATACAGCAGGAAAACCGGCATGCTGCAATTTCTCAACTAAATCTGCCGCTCTTACGCGATCTGTACCGCCGACTTCGATCTGCTGATCTTCTTCTGCGTACCCGTGTAATGAAATGACATATTCATGGTTTCCCGTCATTTTAAGGGCCCGAGGTTCATCAAAGTGCGTGCTCGTAATGTGCAGGACTGAGTTTCCTGCCGATTTTAAGCCTTCAAATAAATACATCGAGTACTCTTTGCTGAGCTCTCTCGCTACTTCACTTGTCCCGCCTTCAATACCTCCTCCGTGAATAGCTAAAACAAGAACAGGGCTTCCGGTTTCTTTCGTAACAACGTCGTAATCAGAAGGATCTTCATTGTTTTTTAATTCCTCAAAATTCTGATATACATCTTCAGCATAAATTGAAGAAATCGGAGTAAATACCATAAAAATTAACAATAATTTTACAATTTTAATAGTTGATGGAAAACGTTTGGCTATGTTACAATCAACATGCTTCAAGGTATGGAGCAAACGGCGGAGCAGGGATACTTTGGCCGGTTTCATCTACTCCGCCTCTAAGTCCAAATCAACAGGATGTAGGTCTCTTTGAGGCTTTAGCACGAATTCTCTCGTCCTCCTTGTTAAATTTTTGTTAAATTCACAATATTATATACCATTAGCCCGGGCGCTGTTCTTCTCATTTTTGAATTTATGAAAAGTAAGCTGGCACCACCTCCCCCATTTCCATACAAAACAAAAATGCACCTGCCCTTTGGCCTGCGCATTTTTTATTTTCTCTTCATTTTTCGTTTTTTTGCTTGATTTAATTTCATGATGTTTTTTTCAATTTTTCTTATGTTTCGCCTTTGCGGGATTGTTTTCATTTCATAATAAACAGAAATAAACCCGCTTAATGTCACTGCTGCAATATAAAGGACGCGCTGTTTGATCATCCGGTCAGCGTGTCCATGATCATTCGCTTCTTTTTCCAGCCTTTCGATCACAGTTTTATCAAACAGCTGATCGACATACACTTGTTTCATTCCCACTGCAAACCCAGCAGCCAGCCAAAGAATCAGAAATAAACTGATATAAAACACCATAAACCCTTCCTTTCCTGTCTTGATGCGGCGCAGAATTTTAAAACAGTCATCTATTACAACTGGCAGACGAAGCTTCTTCTTTGTATTAGGTTCTTTCAATAGGCTGGTTAATATGTGTAATGCTGTAATGAACAGTTAGAAATTTTATTCCGAACAGCCACATATGATGAACAGCGGTTAATTTGTTGTCATGTGCAGCTTCTATCAGAAAGGTTTCAGATAAAGGAAGCGGACAAGTTCCCGCTCTTGTTTGCAGATAAATCCCCTCATCCCCCGCTCTGCTTTTTCTCCGCCTGCTTGTTAAAACCAGCTTCTCCTGATGATGATATGGTTTTAAAATACCTGTCATGCTGCTGAATGGAAGCGGTAAAGAAATATTCATATACCCCTCTCCATTTGAGCGATACACTGAATAAAGAGCGGTAAAAATGGTTTCGTTTTTTTCATTTGTTCTAATCCAGGCACGAACTCTTTCCCTTCCGTCTTTTTTCGAATGAACACCTTTTATCTTGCTGTACATCCTATACCAGTCAGGGTTCGTCGAAAGATGTATTTGGCCGATTCTTCTGCTGAACCATTCGTAAATAATTGCAAGCGGCCGAAACCACGTGCTCCATGTTACTTTTGCTTTAATATTGTATTCGATGGTTTGTTCATAAAACGAAAGAATGAGCGGCGACAGTTTTTCAGGTGAAAAATCTTTTGAACGCAGGCTGCCCATATCATCCACAAGTCCGCTGTACCGAGCGTTATTTTCAGCTTGAATATTAGCTAAAAATTCTTCTCCAATCTTTCTTTTTCCGTAGATACGGCTGAATGTCTTTACACGGTCTGCATCAAAAGGCTTCGGATCCTCTATTCTCCACCCTATAAGAGCGGGCAATATAACACCAAACGCGTTGACAAAACCGTGAATCCAAATCATCTGATTGATGGTCAATGTAACTTCTTGCCGAAATACACCAAATGAATAAATCATCGAGAAAGCAATCGTTATCATTAAAACAGCGGAAGAAAGCCGAATAAGAAATGTCCCCGTCTTGGTGCGAAAAGCTGCCGTGAACACCAAAAATGCATGAAGATAAATCGCCGCCATATAAATGCTAACCGCAATGACATCAAGTGTTTTTGAATATGTGATGCCCAGCGCGATAAGAAGGGGCGAAAGCAAAATCACCCATGTTATCCAACTGTACAACATCCGATGCTTTCTAATGGTTCTGCCGAGTAAACCATTGAAGATCGGGATCAGAAAAGCAGAATAGTGAAAGTGGACAGCAGTCAGCAAAATGATGAGAGGGCCAAATTGCATGATCTGCAAATGGGCAGCATAAGCAAAAAACCAAAATCCTCCTCCCGTCAAATAAATAAGACCGAACAAAACTGATGTCTCTTCGATTCTATGTATCTTTGTTTCCCAAAGGCGGAGGATCGCATACAATGCAATAAAAATTGTGTACGTCCACCAGATTAGCGCGAAACCCCCAACCTCCGTCACTAGAGCCAGCACCGCAAAGAATGCGGCTACAGGATAGCACTGGATTAGCCCATATTCCATAAACTGAGCAGCACGAACCGGAGATTGACGAAAAACAAAAGGAAAAATTCCCGGCACGAAAAATAGAATGGATAACAAAACGAGTGCCTCTGCCACTGAAATATCCGGTGCTTCCGCTGCAAGAAATCCAATAAAACAAAGCGCACTGACTATGCCATTTCGTTTCATGATTCTCTCTCTTCCTCTTGAAACGTTCCTTTATAAAAGAAAAGAGTGCCCAGAATTGTATTTTGCACATGCACTTCAATGGTGAAACAATTCTTTCTTTCATCAAACGTTTCGCAAACTACGGATGTACCTGTCAGCCATTTCGGCAGCGGGATACTTTTTCCGCATATCAATAGCCATTGCTTTCCCGATGTGATCGTAAGAGAGCCGTCATGAGATGCCTCGAACGTCAAAACAGACAGCAGCAGATGAGGTTTGCCGAAGAAATCAAGTATTCTATTTTCTTTCTCGTCATATATCATTATCGCGTCAAAGAAACGTTTTTTGCCTTTAAAGAAAAATGTACGATTCCATTCTATCCCTGTATGTTGCGATTTCAAAAGACAAGTTCTATTTTGTATTGTAAATGGGATGTCTTTGCCTCTTTCTGAAAAGAAGCATCTGAAAAAAACACCAAGCTTTAACAGCATTCTAACCAGAAAAGAGCCTCCGCTTATTTCTGACATCGTTCCCGTCCCGCTGAATGTATGAGACCCATCTAATTGGTACCGTTTCTGCAGCTTGGGATGCAGCAAATGATAGTTAATAGTTGATTTTTCATAAATCGAACTCACAATGTCACTTCTTTCTCTTTCGTTTTGTGCGCCTGGCACTGGGAAGCTGCAGGCTAAGAGCGCCGCTTGCCGCAGAAAACACACTCAACAGAACCCATATGAATATCTCGGAACCTAGACAAGCGAACCCAGCAAAAATACAAGTCTGGACACCATGAATGATCCATTTTCTTTTTAAAGGAATTAGCCACAAAATAGCTAAGCCTATCTCCGCTGTTCCTGCCAATATGCTTGTTACAACACCTGCAAAGCCTTGATAGAACCAAAACAGGCTGAAAAACAGACACATGAACACATAGATGATAGCGGATCGAATGAAGCGCTTCGGATGTTTATGTTGCTCAACCCAAAGCCTTAATGCATCAAAGCTCCAGGCAGTCGCCCAGCCAAGCAGCGGTCGAAATAATAAACGATCGATCCATCTTCCCGGCAGTCCGTAGGCTGTTTTGTATTGGTACTGTGTTAAAAACGTCATTTTCCCATTTTCTCTCTGTATATACTTCCAGTAGCCGCTTCCATGCCGAATCAGAGATAATGGATGATCAGAGCCAAAAGCCAGTGAAGAAGACCTTTCAGATGAACATTTGTTGAAAACACCGACGGTTTCTCCAGTACCTGACACCTTTAATCCAAAGCCTACCCTTGTTTCGTAAAGAAACTTCTGTTTTTCGCATGGCTGTCTATTCAAATACGTGATATTTGAAAACCGGAGATCCCATTCCTTATGCAGTGATGGGTTTTGTGTATATTCCCAGAGTGTATCCAGATCAGATTTCATTTCGATTTCTACATAAATCGGATTCTGCCTCACAGCCCCTCCTCCCTTCTATTTCAAGCAATTCCTATATTAGCATATTGGTCGATTTGAAAAGTGTATATCTCTCCAAAAAAAGTATCTTTATCCTAAAAAATGCATAAAAAAGAGAAGAGAGGTTTCCTTCTCTTCCTTGGGATTCATTACTGAGTTTTAACCGTGCCGTAATGAGTAATTGTGACGTTCACACTGTATGTGATGTCGGCTTTACTGAAGGTGTCATCCCAGTTATTTTTCACCCTTTTCCATAAGTGAGGATATGTAAGTCTTAAAGATTCATCAAAACCCGCAACATCTGCTTTATAATCATGCTGAATTTTTTTTAATACATGACCAACTATTTTCTTTACCTCGTTTTCAATAGTCGTTTCGAGACGATCTATAAACTGGGTGTCCAATGCCTCTTTTGTGTTCCAGTTTTCAACCAAATCGCCTTCTGATTCAATATCGACATGGAATGAAATATCCGTCCCTTTTACGACTGGATCAATTTTGCTTTTGATTTTATTGATATCGTACGCTAACGTCTGTTGGCTCTTTTTATCATGACTTTTGACAACTCCGCCTTTTCCTCCCCCTCTAATCCATGTAATCCCCTCAATTTCATATTCATTTAAGGTGCCGATCATTTTTTTCGACTTTCCGTTGATTACAGCTGCTCCGGAATACTTGATCGCTCCATTCGCCGCGACCACATTTTGCAGTAAAAAACTGCTGCCAGAATGCAGTTTTCCAATTAGTTTCGCGAGTGTCACAGGGGGAAGAATTCTGGAAACCTTATGTTCATTTTCACCTAGTCCAATCAGCCGAAATGCCGGAATTTCTCCGTTCTCTTTCAGCTGGAGAGCTTCTCTTGCTTCCCCTTTAGCAGATAAAACAAGACAGCTCAGCCTGATTTCATTATCACGAAAAAATTGATCCAGCATTTCGTCGATAGGAAATGTGTGCAGCACATCTTCACTCATGACAACAACTTTTAAATGCGGGCTAAACACTTCTCGGTCCCGTCTTAATGCAACCTCACTTCCGATCTGCTGTAATGAATCCCCTGTTTCACTTATATTAATATACGCTTTTTGCGCTCCTTGTCCGCTACCGCCTCCCCCGCCAGTGCCCGCGCCTGCCGCTTTTTCATTAACAAATTGATAGGTCAGCGTAATGTTGTCTTTTTTCGGATAGCTCCCGCCCTCTTCTTTTAACTCTTTTTCAGTGTTCGTTTCTTTTCCTTTATCAATTGCGATAGCGAATGTGAGACCCAGATCTTCTATTTCCCGGCTGCTCCAGCATCCTGTTACGCAAATCATCAGCAGACATACCATGACCATAGCAGGCAATTGACGTTTTAGTTTACTTTTCACCTCTTTTCCTCCATTTCGAAATGACTAACAGCAAAATCGGCAAAGCGCCAAATATATACAAAGCGATATGACTGACCGTATCGCCCAATATAAAGACGTCATTTTCATTTTTCGGCATGCAAGAGAGGATATAAATAACAGGAAGCAGCCCAAACATACATGAAAGGGGTTTCTTTTTAAAAACTTGTGAGACTCCCAGGGAAGCTGCATAAAAAGTGATAATAAACGTAGCAAAAAGCTGCATAATCCAAATCACAAGCAGGAATGATTCAAACCGTTCAAATATTAAACCAGGTATTTCAAAACTTCTCATCAGGTCAAGCCCCGGCCATGTTCTCGTCACAACTCCCTCAACTGATAGTGCACCGATGACCATAATTAGCGTAATCATATAAAAACTGGTCACAACGCCTGTCCCGATCACAACCGCTTTCACCGCATTTTTCGGCTTTTTCATAAATGCTACTAAAATGAGCATAATTTCTGAACATGTAAATGAAAGGTTCGTTGTCTTTACACCTCTAAGAACCGGCATGATTCCATCACCTAATACAGGGCGCAAATTGTTGATCTCAAATATGCCTAAACTCATGAGGGCTATCGTTAAAAAGATGATGACCGTAATCGGAAAAATCATTTCAAAAAGCCGTGCAATCGGATCTAGGCCTTGTGTAATTGAATAAAGCCCAATCCAAAGAACTGTCATAATGATGGCCCAAGACGGTGTCCCTTCGAGGAGAAAAAAATCCACGATTTCGGACATGACTCTGACTTCAAACGCACCGAGTGCCAGAAAATAAGTAATAAAAACAATACTGATCAGATGCCCGAGCCATTTTCCTACAATATGTCGGGAGTATTCATAAAAGGTCTCCTTAGGATACTGCTGGCTTAATTTAACGATAATCATCCCGGCTATTACCGCTAGGACCCCGCCTAATAAAACTGAAATCCATCCATCAGGAGATTGTGTTTGTTCTGTTACTGTCCGAGGGAGCGTAAGAACTCCGGCAGCAAGCATATAATTAATGATGATAATCGTTGCCTGAGCGGTTGTGATTTTACTGGTTGGGCTGAACATGAGACTTTATCACCATCCTGTCGAGTTCATCACTTCACCCGTTTTGTATTATCTGTATTCATCATTTTAGGCCGGCGCTTCATGACTAAAAGAGGCATTCTGATAACAAAGTCTTTCCAATCTTTTAAGTGATAGGGCACTGCCGGACTTGCGTATGGCACACCAAAGCTCTTTAGCTTTACGACATGGCTGCTTAGCAGCAGATAATACATAATGACTCCAAACAATCCAAACACCGCCGCACAAAACATCGCGCCAAACCGAAGCATCCGAAGTGCTATACCTGTGCTATAATGCGGGATGGCAAATGAAGAAATTGCTGTGAGCGCAACAACAATGACCATGATTGGACTGACAATCCCCGCCTGCACAGCTGCTTCCCCGATGATTAATCCGCCAACTATGCCAATTGCGGGTCCAATTGGTTTTGGCAGACGAAGCCCCGCTTCTCTTAAAATTTCGATCGCGACTTCCATAAATAAGGCTTCAATGAGGGATGGGAACGGAACACCCTGGCGCGTCCCGGAAATTGAAATCGCCAGCTTGGTCGGAATTAACCCCGGATGAAAAGAAATAAATGATATATATAAAGCGGGTGCGAATAACGTTATCATTGCTGCTATGAACCTCAGCAATCTGATGAGCGAGCTCGGGAACCACCGTTCATAATAATCTTCAGGCGATTGAAGCATCATGCTGAAAGTGACTGGAACAATCAAAGCAAACGGAGTGCCGTCAAGCAGAATGGCTACTCTTCCTTCCATTAGTCCGCTTATGACGCGATCAGGACGTTCTGTACTCTGTACTTGCGGGAACGGGCTCAAGTAATTATCCTCAATTAACTGTTCAACGTAGCCTGACTCCGGCAAATGATCGTTCTCAATCCCTCTCACTCTTTTTCTTACTTCCTCGACTACTTTTGGATCTGCAATGTCATTCATATAAGCGATGATTAAATCCTTTTTTAATCGTGTTCCTACTTCAAATCTCTGCAATGTTAATTGATCATTTTTTCCTTGCTGTCTCAAAAGAGCTGTATTCGTACTCAACTCTTCTGTAAAGCCTGTGCGCGGCCCTCTGACAAGCGCTTCTGAAAGCGGCTCCTCGATACTTCGATTTTGTTTTTTTACAGTTCCCAGAAGAAAGGCCTGCGGTATTCCATCGATGAGAAGCGCTGTCGAACTAATGAAAACATTCAACACGATATCACTGATTTTCTCTGATTCTATGACATCACCGATTGATACGATTTGATTTTTTATCTGTTTCGAAGTTAAAATACCTTTGCCGGATTGAGAAATTTCATCGCTTACCTGATTAGGTTGATTCATGGCTAACACTGATAGTCCTTTATTAATCAAATCCTGATCAGACAGTCCTTCAACAAAGATCAATGCCGCTTTCACATGTAAATGAGTGATTTCAAGCTCACGGAAGTGAACGTCCCCGTTATGTCCTATTTTTCTTTTTACATGTTCTAAATCGTATCCGATGTTACCAGTTAACACATCCTGATCCTGCTTTTCAGCTGTTGAATAATCTGATTTATGCTGCTTCTGTGTTTTGTACTGATTGCTCCGCCACCTCATCATTGCACCTTCTTATACATGAATCCAAGTAAACACTTTATAGATTACATATGGAACGAGAAATACAACTAACGCTTGAAACCACACATTCCAGTCAGTAAGTGTTGATATCATGTTATCCATCTGTCAGTTCCCCTCTCTCTAATAGGATTATTTTTCCCGTATACCTATTTTTTATGTTCGTCTTTTTTTCTCAATAAAAAAAGCATGATGAACATTTCATCATGCTTTTAAAGAAATCAACCTGACCATTTTGCATAATTAACACAAAATGAGCCTTTTAGCAGTCTGGGATAAACTAAAATTCCAGCTTGAAGCTTTCTTCCTGATCTGAAACTTCCACAGGAATCCCCATTATCGTTTTCGGTTTGGAAACGTAAACAAAGCGCATTTCTTCCTCTAATTGCTGAAACGCTTTTTCACTAACTATAATTCTGGCCGGCTTCCCTGGACTGTTATCAATGGCTGCTTTGATTTTTCCAAGCATAAAAAACCTCCTGTTTTAGAAAATGGCTCATTTACTATTAAAACAAAAATCACAAAATAAATTGGCTGAACAGGAATTCCAGTTCAAACATAACAGTTGCGGCTGAGCAAACAAGCATGAAAGAAATGACAACATACACATCTCTCTCTTTCTCGTGCATGCAGAATTCTCCCATTCACAGATCAGACTGGCGACTGACACGCTGTTCAACAGCAGCTCTAGCATAAATAATGCACGCTGTGGACATGATCTTATTAGTTATTATATGATTGAATTGAAAAAAACATCATATGTCAAGAGGTAAACGAAATGGCTCAAAACAACGAAAACGCACTACCGGATATTACAAAAAACATTACCCTGGAGGCTCCCATTCAGAAAGTCTGGGAGACAGTCTCTACTTCAGAAGGCATTGCCAAGTGGTTTATGCCCAATGACTTTCAGCTCAAAGAAGGACAAGAATTTCACTTACAATCACCGTTTGGGCCGTCCCCTTGTAAAGTTTTGGCTGTTCAAGCTCCAACTGAACTTTCTTTTGAATGGGATACAGAAGGATGGGTCGTTACCTTTCAATTAGAAGACTTGGGGGAAAAGACAGGGTTTACCCTTATTCACAGCGGCTGGAAAGAGCCGAATGAAGTGATCGGCAAAGCAAACGAGAAAAGCTCCGTCGTTCGCGGTAAGATGGATGGCGGCTGGACTGGCATTGTAAATGAACGGCTTCGTAAGGCTATCGAAGAATAAAAAAGAGAGAGGTATCTCTCTTTTTTGTTTTTTCCAAGGGTCATACTTCACAATTTGAGTCCATCAATCATAAAACGTAACAGTTTTAGATTTACCAGAGTAATCGGTAACAAAAAACTCGGCTTTGTTATTGCTCCCATCTACAAATTTTCCAATACTGCTAAATGTGTGGCATTCTCCGGGTGAAAAATAGTTTGCCCCTACATAATCATCAGGATTGTCACCGGGATCATCCTCATATAAGTGCAGTGAAACAGAAAAAGGAGTGCTTCCTGAAAGGCACACTCTAAAATCTCCTCCGGTTGAGTATACCGTCGGACTTGAGTAAGTATATGTGTAAGTCCCCAACTTATCCCACTCTCCAGCCCCCGCAGTTCCGGCTTTTTCTGCTTGTGCCGTTAATGGAAAAACCGCAGCAAACCCTAAAACAGACAAAAATCCAACTACCTTAGTGAATCTCATAGCTACACCACTCCTCTATTTCAATGATAGCCGCAGATACGTTTGTATCATTTCCGGCAGAGCTACATAATTGATCCAGCCTGCCTCCCTGCTTCTTAGGCAGGTGGCATTGGACATTATATTCAGCAGCAGCCGTTTTATGAATCTGCCTTTGTGCTGGTTTTAAAATGTTCAAAATAAATGCATTCCCATTTGTACTGCTATCTCTTATAATTTGTTTAAAAGGTTGTACTTCAATCAGGGGGAAAAGGGTATGGAATTAAGCTTCACAAAAATACTCGTTATTTTGTTTGTGGGTTTTTTAGTATTTGGGCCTGATAAACTGCCGGCGCTTGGCCGTGCAGCAGGAAAAGCCTTATCAGAATTTAAACAAGCAACAAGCGGACTGACTCAGGATATCAGAAAAAATGACTCAGAAAACAAAGAAGACAAACAAATGTAGGATAAATCGTTTGGGCCGATGAAAAATCGGCTCTTTATTTTGATTTGTTTTTGTGTCATCTGTCTTTTTTTTATCATTTGGACAGCCCTTTTTTCCTTCTATGATTTTAACTGTCCAAGCCGCAAAATCTACTCGCCGTATAATAAAGCGTAGTAAAAATAAAGGAGGAGTATATATGGGTTATTACAAAAAATACAAAGAAGAGTATTATACGGTCAAAAAAACGTATTATAAGAAGTATTACGAATATGATAAAAAATACTATGATCACCATGATAAAAAATATTATGACTGTGATTACGACAAAAAATATGATGACTATGATAAAAAATATTATGATCACGATAAAAAAGACTATGATTATGTTGTAGAGTATAAAAAGCATAAAAAACACTACTAAACGCCATTAACATCTCCTCGTTTTTACTTTCCCCCGGCTATTGCCGGGTCTTTTTTGTTTGTGCACTATATGTATATTTCTGAAGCTTCTCTTTCTATGAAAACCTTGATGACTGAATCTAAAAAAGAATAATGAATATTTAGTACATAGTTTAGTTAGTTCATAAGTGAGCGCATTCAGTTTATGCAGTTACAAAGAAACTTTTATAAATTCTTTGAGGATCATACATAAAAGGAGAGGTTTTTTGTATAGAAACATCGTATTTTACTTTGTCTATTTATATCAGTTGTCATGAAAAGCTTTGAGGTGATAAGAACAATAGCCAATGTTATCTGCTTTGTTTTCGTATTGCTGTATTTTAAAGATGAAATGAAAACATACTCACGTAAAGCGTTAGCAATCCTAAGTATTTGTTTTCTTTTCTTAGTCGGAATCTGTGCTTTTGTCATTTTACAAGGACAGACATTGATGAAACGTCACCTCTTTTTTACAGGCTGGGAAACGATAGCGGGCATTCTTTTAATGATCGTTTCTTTAAGCATTTGTACTTTTATTTTGAGGAAAATTTCAAATCGGTTAAAACGATTGTGATCTCGTTCTTTCCTCTAATAAAGGTATATAGCTTTAAGATTGGCGAAGCGGTTCGTCCCTTACTTCACTCAAAATGAAATATTTTGTCGATTTATATACATCAATCCAGTTCCAAAATAAGGTATAATAAATGGCGAAACCACTATCAAAAGGGGGAATTTTGATGAAAAAAGTATTGATTGCAGGTGCAGTAGGAACAGCAGTTCTTTTCGGAACCCTTTCATCAGGTATACCAGGCTTACCAGCGGCAGACGCTCAAGTCGCAAAAGCAGCATCCCAGCTGCCTAACGGAATCGGCGGCCGTGCCTACCTGAACAGTACGGGCGCCGTTTTTACAGCTAAAATCACGCTTCCTGAAACTGTCAAAAATAACGACTCGGTCTCTACTCCCTATATTTATTCAGGCTTTAGGGCATCAAGCGGAACTGAAGCCGATATCGGGCTTCAGTACAGCAAACAATACAACGTCTGGAAGCCCCTCATGAAGGTTGGGTCCAAAAATGAAGAAACGTACATCGAAGGAAAAGACAAATTCACATACAATAAAGGCTTCCGCCCTGGAAGCACAGTCCAAATGACAATCTATAAAAATTTAAGCGGCAATACGCGCATGACCCTTTGGGGAACGAACAATGACGGCTATACCGGACGGATTATCACAGAAATTCAAGGAACCAACATCGGCACGATTTCAAAATGGAAAACCCTTGCTACCGCGGCTGTTTCGTATGAAAGCCAGCGTGATGCGATCAAAGCAACCTTTTCGACATCTTTTAACAACATCACAATCGACAATAAAGCCGTCACTCCTGTGGTAGATACACAGGATTTCGCAAAGGTTTCAGTTGCAGGAAATAACGTTACGATCTCTGTTAATAAATAAACGAAGCAGCAAAAAGCCGCCAGCATTGTCTGGCGGTTTTATAATCAATTTTCCATCCCCATAAAAAACCGTGTCGGAATCCACTCCCTATATAGATTTACGAACAGTAGTACTTCCCTTTTTATGTGTAACTTTATTTAAACAGCGTTAGAATTAAGACATTTTTGTTTCGATGATAAAATTAATCATAAGCAAAAGTTGAAATTTTGAAATAACTTTGGTATGATTAATTCAATTACTATAGAACTACATAAATTAAAAGCCCCTTATTTATGGGGCTTTCAATTATTTTTTTAATTACAAAAATAACTACCTTGAAGCTTAGGTTGACAATTACACTAACAGAGGTTCGATGTTGGTCATTGCTTGATGATTGTAAAGTGAATTATCGAAATCTTCAGCTCCTTTGGTTATTTATCATATTTTAATATAGGGTGGAATTTGTATGAAATACGGAAAAATAGGTCTTTTTGGAATTATTTTAGTTATTATTGCTCTTCTGGTATCAATGTATTTTATGTTTAATACAAAAGCTTTGATACCTGCTGGATATGATTTGGCTATTCATGGAATTGTTATATCGAGAACATTAATGATTGCTTTCACTTTGTATCTAGTTTCAAAATTAGGATATTTTCTTCTTAATAAAAAAGATTAGCTTTTATAGCTAATCTTTTTTATATAAAATTAATAGTTTTTCAGTGCATATTCTCCATACATAGGTTTTTTAACTACATATTTTTTCTTTGATACACATTTACCAGTAACTATATCCTTACGACAGTTGTATCCTTCTTCTACATTATACCTAACTCTATATGCCATATAGACTCTTTTATTCGCTCCAACGTTTAGAGTGTATCCTTTAGAGCTTGCTACAGAGCCTGCAGTCGATATTCCTAAACCACTTATAGATCCGCTGACAGTTGTTGTAAAAGTAACTGTTTTGTTTGCAGTAATAGATCCACCTTTACTCCCCGTTGCTATATTATCAGAAACTCTTTTAAAGCTAGACCAGCTTTTATATGTTTTTACATTCATCTTAACATTACGAAAATCATTCACAAATTGCGCAGTAAACTCCCCTCCTCCTAAGTTGCTTGTTACTCCAGTTGTCTCGTTTGCAAATACAGTATGCACTTGTGACTCAACGCCTTTAATTGAGACAGGTTTTTCTTCCCCTTTTTCAGCAGCTAATACATTGCCATTAGGAAGAGACAGGGTAAATAGAGCTATAGAACTAATGGCTAACTTACAAAAAACTTTTTTCATCGACAACAGTCCTTTCTATGTATTCATTTAGTACCATATAAGTATACAATTTCTAGAAATATATTTAAATGGTTATTTTAAAATATTATGAATTTTTTAATAGAAATTCATTGGTATAGTATTATTTAACATAGTGCTTGTTCATCCCTGGCAAATCTTAAGGCAATCCATCGCAGAAACACAATCCCGTGCTAAAAAATATGAAACTTTTCCTTTAATTATAGTTATGGATAATTTCAATCTTTTCATTTTTAAGTTGAATTTTAGTCAGGGACCAAAAAGTTTCATAACAAAAACAAATAACCTAGAACTGCACAAAGTAATTGAATTCATTGCACGATGTTGGTCTTTTAAGGTGAAATATGTATATGTTAATATTAGGTTTACAATTAAGCTATTCAAGTGTTTTAAAAATAATCTAGAAAGGTTGATGAACATGAACCTTTATTTAGTTATAGCTCTTGTTATTTCAGTTTTTTTTAATGTGATCTTATGTATCCAGTTAGCAAAATACAAAACCAATCGATCCACTAATATAAATTGGAAGGAAAGGATGGGGCTCAACAATCCTTTTACAGCTATAGTATGGGCTTTTCTTTTCATTACAATTTTCTTGAGCCTTATGATATTAATAGGAGGAATTAACACCTTATAAAACCAATGGCCTTTTCATATCGTTCGTTTAATTTTTCAGACCACGCATCCGTTGTTCACTTGTACTAAGAGAACCCAACGCTTCTAACAATCCTTTTGTTTCGCGTTGGGCTCCAATTTTGTTTACTATTTGTTTATAGAAATATGAAGAAGAAATTTCTTCATATTTAGCCTAATGCCAGCTTATATTCTGAAAAATAACATATTATCCCCTTCCGCCCCTACCATTAATTCACTGCACAATAAAAAGGCAGCATTAAACCGCTACCTCAAATAAAAGCTTGTCCCCATGTTTATAGTTGATTAACTTGAAATCATCAATGGTAAAGTCATAAAAATCTTTGACTTCAGGATTGATCCATAGTTCAGGTGCTTCAAACTGTTCTCTTTCCATTTGAATTTTCAAATTGTCTATATGACGTGTATACACATGGCAATCCCCAATGTTAAAGATATAATCACCAAGCTCATAACCAGTCACTTGAGCAATCATGCGCTGCAACACATTGTACTGGAATATATTGAATGGATTCCCCAACGCCATGTCATTGCTCCGTGCTCTTACCTCAAGGTGGAGCTTACCTTGCTTAACATACCATTGAGTTTCGTATACACATGGCGTTAAGGCCATTGCGTCTAAATCATCAGGATTCCACAGCATTGTAATGTGTCTGCGTGAAGACGGGTTGTTCTTCAATTGATGAAGAAGATAATCAACCTGATCCACTTTTTCTCCATTTAGACTTCTGTTTTTCTTCCCCAGCTGAAATCCATATGCATGTCCGATGGTGCCGTCTTCTTGTTTCCACTGATCCCAAATATGTACGCCCATCTTGTTTAAATCATTAACATCATTAGATTTCAGCTGCCAAATCCAGAGCAACTCTTTAATGGCTGTTTTCCAGGCAACCTTTTTTGTCGTTAAAATCGGAACCTCTGAGTTGTCGAATCTCATTTGCTTACTCATTACACTTAGAGTATGTGCCGGTGTTCCATCTGAGTCCCACTTGGTTCTTACATCAAACTCTTCGTCTGAGATTCCATTATTGATAATATCCTTTATAATTGAATTGTATTGTTTATCGAATTGCGTCATAACTATTCATATCCTTCTTTCATTTTCAGTTGCTAAGCATAATTTATTACGAATGCAATATTATCGCAAATACTAAGCACTCGCAGATAAAGTGAGGATCTTATTCCACTCACTGTGTGTTTAAAGAGGAGTTAATCCCCCCCTCTTTTACACCTGTATTTCCCCATAACATAGTCTGTCACATAGCTCATAGTTACCGCCAGTTTGGTACATACACCGTTGATAACATTGTTGAGGATTATAAGAAATGGTTTGATATTGCGGCACATAAAAATTCAAATAGTTAGGTGTTTGTGTATACCAAATTGGAAATTGTCTAAACACATTAAATCCTCCAATAGCTTTTTCTGATTTAATGCATTGTATTTTACCTCAATATCAATTGTCAGTTGTCCATGTGCAATTGGGCTTTCTTTAAAATAAATTCTCTCTAATTTCATTCATTTGATCATTAACAACTTTTTTATGATATTTGGCAGCGGTTCATACCTTATATGATCTGTTTCTAACCGGTTTTGCTGCTTGTTTTTGATGTCTAACTTTAAATCCTTCCAAAAGCAGTGTGAAAAATCACATCATAGATCTCTTGAATCTTAACCATAACGTTCAAATATTCTTCAATGAGAAAGTCCCTTTTTACGTATATTAATCTTCTCTATACACTTTACTATTATTTTACAGTGATTGAGTGCTCTCTCTCGCTCTTATTTTCATAAACAGCTATCCGTTTTGTTTTTCAGAAAGTGTTTTAAACAGCCTCTTTTTACTATTCTTATTTCATTTGACCATACCATATCATTTAAACTTCATAAATTAAATTCGAATAAAATAAAGGAGGAATTTAATTGGGTTATTATAAAAAATATAAAGAAGAGTATTACACTTGGAAAAAAACATATTACAAAAAGTATTACGACAATGATAAGAAGCATTATGATTGCGACAAAAAGTATTATGATCATGATAAAAAACATTATGATTACGACAAAAAGTATTATGACCATGATAAAAAATATTACGATGATCACGATTATCATTACGAAAAAAAGTATCATGATGACGATGATCATTATTATGATTTTGTCGAATCATATAAAAAACATCACTAAATCTCTTAAACGTCTATTTATTCCCCGGCGACATACCGGGGGCTTTTTTATGATATTTATCGACGATACTCAGATTTTTTTGTGCTCATGGCTGCTGTAAATTCAATTATTAATGAACACACGTCATTTAACTTGGCTTATTATTAGTGACATTACTAGTTTTTAGTTGCCTTCCCCTACTTATAAAAATTTAGATAAAAGTATTTCTTTATAGAGATGCTTGTTTCATCGACATCTCAATCCTAAATGTGGTAAAATCGATAAAAATGTAAAAACTGTAAATATAATAAAAGGAGCATCTATATGTATATAAGTATTATAATTTTAGCATCCATGCTTTTATGGGGGGCAGTTATCCACGAGCTAAGTAAACCTTCAAAAAAGCAAAACACCAGAAAAATTGTTTCTTTGACATCTTTAGGTTCTTTATCGACTTTAGTTATTACTATTTCACTTTTTCAAAACTTCCCTTTTTAAAATTTGTTTTTAATTAAATGCTTCGTATTAAAATATTCATTTTATACATAATATTTATATGTACCTTGGCTGAAACCTCCATTAATCAATCACACAGCATGAAGACAGCCAAGGATTTATTTTGTTTACTTAGTACCTGTTGAACCGAGTCCTCCTCTATCTTCGTTTCCCAAATGCTCGACTTCAACCAATTCAACCGCCGGCATTTTCTTCATGATTCTAAACTGACAAATACGATCACCCTTCTTAATTTCAGTATCACGCAATGCATAAGCAGGAAAGAACCAGAAATCGTTGTCACCCTTATATGACTCATCGATAACACCCATTGAATTTGTTTGAATAACGCCAAAGTTCTTATATGTACTTGAACGAGGGACGACACTGTGCTTCGTAACCTTCAGGCAGCTCCATTGCAACACCTAATGGGACAAGCTTAAATTCATCTTTTTTGATTGTTACATCTTCAGCTGCCCGAAGATCAATCCAGTCTCCCTGCTCAATTTTGCTGATTCTTGTTTGTGTTTCATCTAGATACTTGATTTTAATTTGCATTGTCATGTATTAGCTCCTTTAATTTTTATTGACTATCATACACTAAGGCTTGTTCTTGTGTCATTTTCATCAGTTATAAATTGAACGTCTTCAAAATCATTCTGTAAAGCATTGAAGTAAAGTTTTTCAATGAATTTTTTGTTTTTACAGTAAATCGAAACGTAGCTATTATCTGCTATCAAAAGGACAAGTTCGCAATCACTGTCAGCAAACTCTTCATATGTATTGACTTGATTAATCATTTTTCCATATGGAAATGCTTTCAGTTCAACGAAAATGGTATAGTACTGATTCAGTTTTAATTGTTGCTCAAAAACTGCCCCTTCAACAACTGCGTAGTCATGAAAAAGCTCCTCATCAACGAGTTCTCCTTCTACAACAAAATAAGATTCCCCACTCGTTTGCCACCTATAATTAGCTATTTCTACCGGCTGCAGTATTCTCTATAGAAAATTTCCATATTCATTCGGTATTTGAAAACTAACTCCCCTATTCATGTATACCCCTTACTTTAAACGATTTTCTAAACGATTTTTGTGAATACGAGTTTAATTATATACTCTGACGTTAGGTTTATGGAACAAGGAATCGACTGCCTTTTCAACCGATTATCTTTTACAGAATTTCCTCAGCCCTTCTCATTCAATGTTCATAACAAAAGACGCCCTCTTGTTCTCTTGTCTTTGTCAAGAAAAGTTAGCCCAGCCAGTGCCTTCATATGAAGTGTCCTGCTTGTCTCATCTCTGTAGACCGTACTTGATTACGCTTTAATCATCCTCATGTTATGACATGTTTACTCCGTCATAAATATTCACCAGAAATCAACATACACTTTTTGTATTTCTTGTGAATTATAGGATTTCCCAAAGGTCTTTCCAACTCTTTACCGAATGTATAATTTTGTAATTTATTTCTTATATAGGAGATGAAGAAAAGTGTTTAAGAAAATTGTGGTAGGTACGATTTTAGTTAGTTCAATTACAGGATTAAGCTCTACTTATGCTTCAGCTGCATCAATTGACCACACACCTAAAAAAGTCTCTGCGTTTGCAAAAGCACAATCCGATATTATACTAGAAGAGGAAGAAACGTTTAGAGGTGACGGAAAATTTTATTTTGATTATTATGGAAGTGAAGATGGCGAAATCAGAGTTTTTGTTGAGAATACAGGAAGCAATCCATTTGAATTCAAAATTGTAAAACCAGGTGGTGGAACAATCGCTTCCGGCTATACAGTTAAACCTGGCAAAAGTGTAACTCTAACTCTTGACGTATCACACTATAAAACCGGAACATATTATATTCGCTGTCAAAATGATGATGGAGCTAAGATAAAAGCTTTTGCAAAAGTGCGTGCTCTCTAATAGGAATCCAATGGAGCAAGGAAGATTGCTGTTACTTCCTTGCTTTTTTTCTGTGCTTCTATACTGCAAACATCAAACATCACTAATTCTAACCTGTATCCTTTGTATTGATGAACGGTAAGTATTTCCTGATTAGATTTCTCGTTATCATCTACCCTTAGAAAAAAATGCCCCAAAACAAATAATCATTTTTGTAATCCTCGGTCGCCGTACCCATTAACACCCCACTTACAAGCCTCATGTATCCCGTACTTGCTATTATTCGAACATTGATAGGCACCTTCTCGTATCACATGGATTTGCTGTTGAATGATTTCAAATAAAGTTGAATAAAATAAGATCGAATCATCCAACAATTAACATTTACTTGCGGCAATAGGTGGTATTTATAATCCATAAGAAGGAAGGAAGCGTTGATGATAAAGCTTTGCCGAGAAGTTTGGATCGAAGTCAATCTTGATGCCGTTAAAAAGAATTTGCGAGCGATCCGCCGTCATATTCCACATAAGAGCAAAATAATGGCTGTCGTAAAAGCGAACGGTTATGGTCACGGGTCTATAGAAGTGGCACGCCATGCACTGGAACACGGGGCGAGTGAGCTCGCTGTTGCCAGTGTGGAAGAAGGAATCGTTTTACGAAAAGCTGGGATTACAGCACCTATCCTTGTGCTTGGTTTTACATCCCTTAGTTGTGTAAAGAAGTCAGCAGCTTGGAATATAACATTATCAGCATTTCAGGTTGATTGGATGAAAGAAGCAAACAAGATATTGGAAAAAGAAGCGAGTGCTAACCGGCTGGCCATTCATATTAACGTGGATACCGGCATGGGACGATTAGGTGTACGCACAAAGGAAGAACTTTTAGAAGTAGTGAAAGCCTTAAAGGCAAGTAAATTCCTCAGATGGACAGGGATTTTCACACATTTTTCGACAGCTGATGAACCGGACACAACACTCACAAAGCTGCAGCACGAAAAATTCATCAGTTTTCTCAGCTTTTTAAAAAAACAGGGGATTGAGCTGCCCACCGTGCATATGTGCAACACGGCTGCAGCTATCGCATTTCCGGAATTTAGCGCTGATATGATCCGTTTAGGTATCGGCTTATATGGTTTATATCCTTCAGCCTATATTAAACAACTAAATCTCGTTAAGCTTGAACCTGCGTTAAGTTTAAAGGCACGCATCGCTTATGTGAAAACCATGCGGACAGAACCCCGAACCGTTAGCTATGGTGCTACATACGTCGCAGAACCTAATGAAGTCATTGCTACACTCCCGATTGGCTATGCTGACGGCTATTCTCGTGCCCTTTCCAATCGCGGGTTTGTTCTTCATCGCGGAAAACGAGTGCCAGTGGCAGGAAGAGTAACAATGGATATGATCATGGTCAGTTTAGGAGAAAACGGTGAAGGTAAACAAGGAGAAGAAGTCGTGATTTACGGTAAGCAAAAAGGAGCCGAGATTTCCGTTGATGAAGTGGCTGAAATGCTCAATACGATTAACTATGAAGTCGTGTCTACATTAAGCCGCCGCATCCCTCGTTTTTATATAAGAGATGGCGAGATTTTTAAAGTATCAACTCCAGTATTATACGTGTAGAACATCTTAAAATGCTGAATCAAGATCCCTCTACCAGAGGGATCTTGTTTTTTCTGAAACTAAAAAAATCCCTCCTATAAGAAGAGAGATTTTCAACATATTTATACCTCAATAACTGATTGTTCAGGAGTATTAAGATCGTGTCGAGAACGAAAATGCTCTTCTAATTCTTCAAGTGTACGCCCTTTTGTTTCCGGCATGAATTTGTATACAAAACCGATTGCCAATACACCTAAAGCCACAAATATAAAGAATGTAAAAGACAAACCTACAGAGCTAAGCAAGATCGGGAAAGCAAAACCGATCACAAAGTTTAATATCCAAAGGAAAAAAACACTTATCCCAGAACCAAGTCCTCTTAACCTTTGAGGGAATATTTCCGCTATGACAAGCCAAGTCACAGGTCCTACACACCCTTGCATAAAGGCAAGAAATAAAACGGTCAAAGAAAGCACTACATAAGGAAGTGCCATAGATCTATCAAGCACAATTGAGAAAATCGCAATCAATAGGAGCGCTGTAGTCGTCCCCGCCAAACCAATCAATAATATTGGACGCCGTCTCACTTTCCCGACCAGCCAAATCCCAAATATAACTGCAATAACTGATATCAGCCCATTTCCAATATTAGCGATTAAAGCCGCTTTTGTACCAAAACCAGATTCTTTAAGAATTTGTGTGCCATAATACATAATCGAGTTCACACCTGTAATTTGATTCACGATGGCAACACCGATTCCAATCCATAAAAGACGGCGCAGCCATGGTGTAGAAAAGTCCTTGAGTGATGCCTTTTCTAGTGCTGTATCTTTTTCTACCGCTTCTTGAATTTCTCTACATTCAGCTTCTGCACGTTTACCTTCTCGAATTTGTTTAAGAACTCGCAGCGCCTCACTGTTTTTGCCTTTGGAGATTAGCCATCGGGGGCTTTCTGGTACCTTAAGCATACTGGCAAATAACATGATAGCCGGTACAGCACAAATGACTAGCATGTATCTCCAAACATGTCCCGTATTTGCCATTGTTACACCGAGGATCGCATTAAAAACATATGCTAAAAATTGCCCGCCAACAATCATTAGTTCATTTTGGGTTACCATACGCCCTCTCTTTTCATGCGGTGCCATTTCTGCTAAAAAGGCCGGCACCATCGCCGAGGCTCCTCCAACAGCCAGCCCCAGTAAAAAACGAAAGGCCGCCATGATGAAAACATTAGGTGCTAACGCTGTTCCCAGTGATGCCAGGAAAAATAAAAAGGAAAGATTAAGGATCATTTTACGTCGGCCATATCGATCAGCCAATCTTCCGCATAACAACGCTCCAAATGCGGCACCTAATAAAAGAATACTCGTAACAAGCCCTTCTGTAACCGGTGTTAAATCAAGCTGATCTGGCCTTGCCATAAAAGGTAAAGCTCCATTTATAACTCCGGTGTCATATCCAAAGAGAAGCCCTCCAAAAGTTGCTGAAATCATTATTAATTTCAACCTTCGATTTCGATGTTCATTCATATCCATTTCCCCTGCCTTTATTAAGAATACTTAATAAGCTCTTTCAGTGTGGATATTGAGTCAAAACTAAAGTCATCTCTATCTTAGATTTTCGCCTCTGGATTTGTAACCGTTTACATTTGTAGAATAAACCTAAGCTATTAGTTGTTATGTTGTAGTAATGTTTTTGTCACATCATTGTCATTTCTCATATTATCATAATTCCAAAAGCATTTTCAGTCAATATTATTTTCAGGATTATTTATTTCCGCTATGTGATGGTGATGTTTTGATCATCTCTTTGTGAAGTTAACTATTGGCAATTTGAGTGTTATAAGTTCCCTTGAAGTTTTCCATTCACAAAAAATGTCCATATCGTTATAATGATGATGTTTAATCGCGAAAAGAGAAAATGATAAAGAGGGAATCAATATGAAGAAGATTTTGATCAGTATGATCGCAATCGTTTTAAGTATTACTTTGGCAGCTTGCGGATCAAATCACGCAGCCAAAAACCATTCAGATTCTAATGGGACGGAGCAAGTCTCTCAAGATACTCAATCTAATGAATATAATCAGACAGAACAAAAGGCCGGCACGCCTCATTCAAAAAAGCAGAAGAAATTGGTCAATGTTACATTAGACAGAGCAATAGATGGAGATACGATTAAGGTTATTTACAACGGAAAGAAAGACACAGTTCGCTACTTGCTCATTGATACACCTGAGACGAAGAAACCAAATTCTTGTGTTCAACCATACGGTGAGGATGCGTCGAAACGAAATAAAGAATTGGTCAACAGCGGTAAGCTACAGCTGGAATTTGATAAAGGCGATCGCAAAGATAAGTATGGAAGACTGTTAGCATACGTTTATGTTGACGGCAAATCTGTTCAAGAGACATTATTGAAAGAGGGATTGGCCAGAGTAGCATATGTATATGAGCCTAACACAAAATACATAGACCAATTCAGACTAGATGAGCAAGAAGCAAAATCAGATAAACTGTCAATTTGGAGTAAGAGCGGTTATGTGACGAACAGAGGATTTAATGGCTGTGTGAAATAGAAAAACACTGTTTGTTAAAAAAAGCAGCAAACCTAGCAGAATGCAGTTTCCAAAGAATGAGAAAGAGATGATGGCGTGTCTAGTTTCCATTCTGCTTATCAAGCTAAAATCATGCAACTAGCCTGTAAAATTTCCGCTGTATAGTAACAATAAAAAACACCCCTTCACGTCAATGTGAGGGGGTTATTTGTGTGTAAACATCCTTCCTATTTCATCATAAATCAAGAGATCCCTCTACCGTCGTTAGCGCGGTTTCATACATCTTACCCATTGGCATTCCTAAGCTTCCCCACTTCTTGAAGTGTTCGCTGACAGAATACGATTCCGCTCGTTCGTTTTGTCTGCTGGACACTCCAATACTGTTTAAAGGTTGCGATACCTTGTTCTCACCATCTTTTCAAAAGAAGGCAGCCATGTCATCAAAGGCCTTTGATGATGATTGATCATTAATTGTTTTTCGGTTGATCTCCGGACAATAACATCATTAGTTTTTTCGAAAGCTCTTCAAAGCTGTATTGAGATCCTTTGTGTGAGTGTAAATGTTCTTATACAAATCAAATAGTGTTTTATATTTTTGAACATTTTGTGCCTTTGGATAAAATGCAGCAGCCTCACGAATGAACTGCTCTGCACATTCTTCAAGGGATTCAAACCATCCGCTTCCAAAGGCAGCCAGCATTGCAGCCCCCATAGCTGGCCCTTGTTCATTTTCTAACTTAATTACCCTCGTATTGAAAATATCAGCTTGCATTTGCAGCCACATATCATTTTTAGCTCCCCCACCAATAGAAACAACAGTATGAACTGATTTTCCCGCTTCGCGGAATAGCTCAATTGATTCATGTAAAGAAAATGTGATACCTTCCATTATTGCCCTCAAAAAGTGCTTTCTATTATGAGCTCCATCCATTCCGATCAAGCTTCCCCGAATAGAAGAATCAGCATGCGGCGTTCTTTCACCAACCAAATAAGGAGTGTATAGAAGTCCATTGGCTCCTATCGGAATAGCTTCCACCCCCTGCAATAATTGCTCAAACGATTCGTTTGGTGCAAACGTTCTTTTAAACCAGTCCAAGCTGTATCCTGCAGCGAGCGTGACGCCCATCGTATAAAAAGAATCCTTTTTTCCATGATTAAAAAAGTGGACTTTCCCTTTAAAGTCTCTTTCTTTTTCTTCTTCGTAGGAAAGTATGACCCCTGACGTCCCAATACTGCATAAAGTTTTTCCGGAAGAAAGGATACCTGCTCCAATAGCGCCGCAAGCATTATCTGCTCCCCCAGCGTACACTTTTGTTTTTTCTAATAGCCCGGTCTTCGCGGCAACGTGCGGAAGCAGCGATCCTACACAATCATGAGATTCAACAAGCGGAGGACAAATATCTGCAGAAATACCAATTTGATTGCAAATATCATTGCTCCACTCCTTGCGAGTAATATGTAAAAGTAAAGTTCCTGCTGCATCGGAGTATTCCGTGTGAATGGCACCGGTCATACGGAATCGCACATAGTCTTTCGGAAGCAAAAACACAGCAGTTTTTTTAAAAAGTTCAGGTTCATGTTCCTTCACCCATAACATTTTAGGTAATGTAAACCCTTCTAAAACACGGTTTTTTGTGATGTCAAGAAGATGATCGCCAAATTTCTCGGTCATCCTTATACATTGAGGCGTTGTTCTGGTATCATTCCAAAGAATTGCATTACGTAACACCTGACAATCTTTATCAAGCAGTACTAATCCATGCATTTGTCCCGAATAGCTTATCCCGTCAATATCCTTGGCTTGAACATTGGATATAGAAACCAATTCAGCCAATGCTTCAATTGTTTGCTGCACCCAGTCCTCAGGATTTTGCTCACTATATCCCGCCTTCTCTTGGATGAGCCGGTACCTTTTGGACGTTTCTGCACAAACCTTGCCGTTTTGATTAACTAAAATGGTTTTAACAGCACTCGTTCCAAGATCTATTCCAATGACATACTTCATTTTTTCACTCCTTGCCCTTTTAAAAAACCATTCACTCTAAATAAATCCTAATTATAGAAGTTACCCGTCATAACAACAAGCAATAGGAAAGGAATCATGACGGGTAATTCAGTGACTTGGTATTGATAGCAGGATCTGGAGCTTATCCTGTTATACTTCTAAAATGTATTGGTTCAATATCGCTTTTAATTGCTCCTGTCTTCCAGATTCGTTTTTAATTGATTTATGATTTAGCGCATATTGCTCAAGTGTGTGGAAATTAGCTCTTCCTTCTATAATTTCAAGACCAATCCCTTCAGTAAAGCTGCGGTAACGATGTTGAATCACATCTTCAAACACACGATCTTCGATTAATTTGTGGGCAACTTTCAATCCTCTTGCAAATGCATCCATCCCTGCAATATGGGCATATATTAGATCATCAGGCTCAAAAGAAGATCTTCTGACCTTCGCGTCAAAGTTTAATCCGCCGCTTCCTAGGCCGCCATTTTGCAGGATTTCATACATTGCTAATGTCGTAGAATATAAATCCGTCGGAAATTCATCCGTGTCCCAGCCTAAAAGAGGATGACCCTGGTTTGCGTCAACAGAGCCAAGCAGACCATGTACTCTTGCCATGCGCAATTCATGTTCGAATGTATGCCCAGCTAATGTGGCATGATTGGCTTCAAGATTTAATTTAAAATGATTGTCTAAGCCATATTGCTTCAAAAAGGCAATGGTTGTTGCTGCATCTGTATCGTATTGATGGGTGGTCGGCTCTTTTGGTTTTGGCTCAATCAAAAACTGCCCTGTGTACCCGATTTCCTTCGCATAATCCACTGCCATATGCATAAATCTAGCCAAATTATCAAGCTCAAATTTTAAATCGGTATTTAACAATGTTTCATATCCTTCACGGCCGCCCCAAAATACATAGTTCTCAGCGCCAAGCTCTTTTGCTGTTTCTAACCCTTTTTTCACTTGTGCTGCAGCATACGCAAACACATCTGCATTGCAAGAAGTCGCGGCACCATGGACGAAACGGGGATTCGTAAACATGTTTGCGGTATTCCATAATAGCTTAACGCCGCTATTTTTCATGTAATCTTTAATCATGCCCACGATCATATCTAAATTTTGGTTTGTCTCTTTTAGCGTACTGCCTTCTGGTGCAATATCCCGGTCATGAAAAGCAAAGAATGGTGCATCTAGTTTTTCAAACATCTCAAATGCTGCTTCTACTCTCATCTTCGCTAGATCCATGCCTTTATAGTGATCCCATGGTCTTTGCATCGTAGCTGCTCCAAAAACGTCTGTACCATCAGCAGTAAATGTATGCCAATAGGCAATAGAAAATCGCAAATGCTCTTTCATCGTTTTTCCGCCGATTACTTCTTGAGGATTATAATATTTAAATGCTAAAGGATTAGTCGAATCTTTCCCTTCGTAAACCACTTTGTTTGCGCTTCCAAAATAGTTGGTTGAACTGGAATGAGATTGAGCCATGTGATTTCCCCCTTAAAAATAAATTCAAATCATGATCATTCAAATACAAATGCATTTTATTTCATATTGTAAGTTACCTATTAGTTTGTTGTTCAAACAAACTAACTTATTTTCATCTTATATAACCTCATCAGTATTTTCAATATTTTTTTTAGTTTTTTATGAACACATTAGATATAATAAAGGGAAGATTCGTTATGTACTATGTTCATACTTAATTTAAAGATTAAACAAATGGAGTGGATGAAGTGGATATCGCTGATCAAACCTTTGTCAAAAAAGTAAATCAAAAGTTATTATTAAAAGAAATTCTTAAAAATTCACCTATTTCAAGAGCAAAATTATCTGAAATGACTGGATTAAATAAATCAACTGTTTCATCACAGGTAAACACGTTAATGAAAGAAAATCTGGTATTTGAAATAGGTCAAGGACAATCAAGTGGCGGAAGAAGACCTGTCATGCTTGTTTTTAATAAAAAGGCAGGATACTCCGTAGGAATTGATGTTGGTGTGGATTATATCAATGGCATTTTAACAGACCTTGAAGGAACGATCGTTCTTGATCAATACCGCCATTTGGAATCCAATTCTCCAGAAATAACGAAAGACATTTTGATTGATATGATTCATCACTTTATTACGCATATGCCCCAATCTCCGTACGGGCTTATTGGTATAGGTATTTGCGTGCCTGGACTCATTGATAAAGATCAAAAAATTGTTTTCACTCCGAACTCCAATTGGAGAGATATTGACTTAAAATCTTCGATACAAGAGAAGTACAATGTGCCTGTTTTTATTGAAAATGAGGCAAATGCTGGCGCATATGGAGAGAAAGTATTTGGAGCTGCAAAAAATCACGATAACATTATTTACGTAAGTATCAGCACAGGGATAGGGATCGGTATTATTATTAACAATCATTTATATAGAGGAGTAAGCGGCTTCTCTGGAGAAATGGGACATATGACAATAGACTTTAATGGTCCTAAATGCAGTTGCGGAAACCGAGGCTGCTGGGAATTGTATGCTTCAGAGAAGGCTTTATTAAAATCTCTTCAGACCAAAGAGAAAAAACTGTCCTATCAAGATATCATAAACCTCGCCCATCTGAATGATATCGGAACCTTAAATGCATTACAAAATTTTGGATTCTATTTAGGAATAGGCCTTACCAATATCCTAAATACTTTCAACCCTCAAGCCGTAATTTTAAGAAATAGCATAATTGAATCGCATCCTATGGTTTTAAATTCAATGAGAAGTGAAGTGTCGTCAAGGGTTTATTCCCAATTAGGCAATAGCTATGAATTATTGCCATCTTCCTTAGGACAGAATGCACCGGCATTAGGAATGTCCTCCATTGTGATTGATCATTTTCTGGACATGGTTACAATGTAATTTTTATGGAATGGACAGCTATCTTTAAAGATCAGTTTTTTTATTCTAGGAGTATTTCTGAAGCAATATTGATATAGGCACCTTCTCATATGAAAAAGGAGTTCTAAAATAGAAATCTCCTTTTTCATGTGCAAATTATTTTTCTTTATAACGAAAATATCTAAAGTCGGCCGGAATATGATTACCACTGGTATCTTGGCATTGCATCCCTACAAAGGCCCCTGTGAAGAATCCTCCCCCACGGATGTAATCATCTGATAATTTTTTCGATTCCAGTGCAATGTCAATTTTGTGCCAATCTTCTTTGTTAAAAGAATAGAAATAATAATATTTGTCCTTTTCAATATTTACTTTTAAATATACATACTTTACTTCACGAGGTATAACAATTTTATTATTTAATGGCTGTGAAAAAGAAAAGTTGTCACATATTGTTAATTCAAGAATGCGGCCCAGTTCTTCATCATGCGTGACTTGAAGAGCCGTCCAGTTCTCTGTATTGTAATAATTCACCAATCCAGCGGCTTGTTGAAAATTTTCCGGATAAAACTCAACAGCAGTTTCCGCTTCAAAATGGAGACTTTGCCAGCGTCTGGCTACAAATGCCTGGGTAAATGTCGAGGTCAATGATTCATGACCGAATAATCGTAAATGATTTGGCGCTTGAGTCAATGAACCTAATTCATTCGTGAATGGGATTCTTAAAGTTTGAAAATTTATATTTAATGTTGATTCCTCAAATTCATCTACTTCCGGGTACGTTGCTTCAAACTTGGTTTCGGGTATAGAAGGTGCTTCTACCTCCAAGCTCCCTTCTTTTCCACCTTCTACATAGGGCCATTCATCTTTCCAGTAAAGTTTTTGAATAGCTGTTTCTCTGCCCAAAGGACAATATCCTCTCTGCTGAAAAATTGAATCATCGTCAGGATGAATAGGACGTCCCGTTAAATGAGCTAAATACCACTCATCTGTATGTGTTTGAACAATGGATGCATGTCCACATTTTTGCAATGGATTTCCTGGGTCATGCCATGACGTTAAGATTGGATTATCAGGATGAACTTCATATGGTCCCTCAATATTTGTAGAACGGGCAATTGTAGCAGCATGTTCGAACCGTGTTCCTCCTTCTGCAGTTAATAAATAATAATAGTTCCCAATATGATAAAGGTGCGGAGCTTCTGTCAGTTTTCTATCAGTTCCTTCAAATATTACTTTTGGTTTACCGATTAATTTTTGCTCTTTATCAGAATATTCCTGTATAACAATTCCTCCAAATGAGTGCCGATCAATACGGTGATCCCATAACATATTTAATAAATACTTTTTTCCATCCGTATCATGGAACAAAGAAGCATCAAACCCCGAGCTATTTAATGTAATCGGCTCCCCCCAATCACCATTAATCGTTTCACAAGTAACTAAATAATTGCGACAATCTTTCCATGCGCCATCTACTACCTTAACATCCGTATAGATCAGCCAAAACTTCCCATCACTATAGCTTAAACATGGTGCCCAAACCCCACCTGAATTTGGATTTCCTTTCATGTCTAATTGTGAAACTCTCTGTAATGGATGTGCAACTAAGTGCCAATTTACTAAATCTTTTGAGTGGTGTATCTGGACTCCCGGAAACCACTCAAATGTAGATACCGCGATATAATAATCCTCTCCTGCCCTACAAATACTTGGATCGGGATTGAATCCTTTAAGTACGGGATTGATAATTTTCATAGGGAATTCCTCCTCAGTTTATTTTCTTTTTTAAGCCTTGAAATCATCAATATGATCCAAATAAACTTTGTCTCTATTCTCTAATTCTCGAACCATGTTTTTATATTTTTTCTCATCTAAGTTATAGAAATTAATATCAATTAAAGCTAGAACCAGCAGGAACACGGGAATAATGGTTGTTGTAATTAAAATCCCCGTTAATGCCGCCGGGGTTTGTGCCTGATTTGCCACATATCCAAACTTATCAAGAACCAGACCCGGAACAACTCCTCCTAAGGCCATACCAAACTTAAAGAAAAATCCGATTATAGCGTAAATGAGCCCACCCATTCTTTTCCCAGTCCTGTACTCTCCATATTCTATTGTTTCAGGAATAAGCGCCCACATATATCCCCCGGCAGTGAGACTTCCAGCAGCAGCGATTAATCGGCAGACAAGTATGAGGTATACATTACTTGGCGGAACAAACAGTAAAGCTAAGAGGCCGATCATATTCAGTAATAATGCATAGTTTAGTAATTTCTTCTTCCCCAAAAATTGATGAAGCCTTGGAATAAACGGTAAAATGACCAAAGCGGGCAAACTACCTATCAAACCGTACCACTTCACCAAATCCTCTCTTTCTAAGTTATACGTTACGTAATAAATGCCAACCGAATTACTGATGGAATTCACTCCAAAAATAATAATAAAGAAAATACTTAATACAACAAGTGGACGATTAACACGAAACTGCTCAAATATATCCGTAAATTTAATTTTTTCTTCGGATTTTTGAAGAGTGACACGCTCTTTTGTGCTTTTAAAACAAAAGATTAAAAGGCACCCGCCTATCATTCCCAAAATACCCATGGTTAGTTGCCAGCCAAGAGATTCGTTGCCGGAAGTATCGCTTAAATAAGCAGCCAGTAAGGGAACAAAAAATGCAACGACAAGTCCCCCAAGATTCGCAAATAACATGCGAACAGAAGTTATACTAACCACTTCTTGATTATTTCTAGTCATTGCAGAAGTTAACGCGCCATATGGAACGTTTATCGTAGTGTATGTAAGCGACAAGCCAACATAGGTCATATAGGCATATATTAATTTCCCCATATCCGAAAAGTCTGGTGTTGTAAAACAGAGTATTGCCAGTATGACAAATGGAAAAGCTCCGAATAAAAGATACGGTCTAAAGCGTCCAAATCTGCTGTTCGTTCTGTCAACTATTGTTCCAATAAAAGGATCAGCGAGAGCGTCGATTATTCTAACCACTAAAAACATAGTACCGGCTGCTGCTGCCGATAAACCAAAAACATCTGTATAGAAGAACAAAAGATACGTAGACACTGTTGCATAAATTAAATTACAAGCAAAATCTCCAGACGCATATCCAACTTTTTCAACCATGCTAATCTTCTTTACATTTTCACTGAGCATGATTTCTCCCCTTTTCGATCCATTAATATGGAACAGTGTGAAACGGTATAACAATTTCTCGAATTTACGGTCAGTAAACGTTTATAAAAGCGCTTTCAAAACAGTGCAAAAAAATATGGTGATCAGCAAGCAAAAAATTCATCTTTTTTCGATATGCCTTATATATCTGGAAAAGGATAAAAGCCTCATTCTTTCGTTTCTTATATTGTTTAGCTCCATTAAATCGACCCTCTTATCCCCCTTCCATCCATATTCAGTAAGACCTTATCTTGTGGACAATGAAAGTTCATCTCATTAGTTTGTTGACCGAACAAACTAACTTGATTTAATATTATAAAATCCTTTCGACTTTTTCAACATCTTTTTCAGAAAGTTTAAACAGGTAAGATTTTAAAACTCTAAAAACCCTGAAGATCATTTTTACAATCTCCACTTTAAAAGAATTCTTTCATCTAAAAAGCCTTTTGTATTACTTAAAAAAATCGGTTCCATTTGTTATAATAAGTGTATAGAATTTTAAATTCATAGTATACTTCATTCCCCAGGTTCTCCAACCAAAAGCAGTCTATTCAGATCTGCTCCTTAGTGTTTTCTTCTTTTAACTTTTTGTTTAGCTTAAACCCAATTAAGACATTGACAATCGCTGCTGGAAAATATAAAATTCCTGCACCCATTATTCCCAGGGCAGTACTTGAACTCACTATAAATGCCTGCATTTCTGTATTTCTTGACTTCAGGCTAAGTAATACTAGGATACCGGCTAAAACCCCTATAAGTCGTGCAATACCTGAAATAAAGAAATCTGTTAGGACTCCAAATAATTGTCCAATAATTGATAGCACAATCCCGAAAAAGCTGGATAATAAAACTAATTTTTTCATGGTATCCCCCTCCTTTTGATGCGTGAATGCCGATGTTGTGGAATGAAAAAGAGCATTTAGTTTAATGCTCTTTTTGCTTTTGGTATCCGACAGTCATATACAAAGAAATTTATGTATTTAACTTTTCATCATTTTTAAAAGTTCTTCCTATTCCTTTTGTAACCTGCATAGAGGCCGCCAAAAATAACTATAACATTACAATCCAAATAAAAAAATTCAAGTCAATTCCCCCAATTAAAAATAACACTTCTTATGCTCTCGGATTAATTAAACAATCTGAATATTTACTCTGTTTGTTTCAGCAGCCTTTACTTATTGTGAACGGTGTAAACACATTATTTAAATCAAATTTAAATTCGCAGAAATATTAAGTCCCAGAACCAATAAATTAACGCAGCAATAATGCTCATAATGTAATACCCAAAGCTTCAGAATACGGTAAGAGCATTTGACGGATAATCAACAAACCAGAAAAAAAACACAGCTAAAAAGGCTACTGCAGCATAAATTAACAAATTGATCAAACTGAATTTTCTGGGCCTTCTTCTTAGTAATTTTTGCAAAGGAATAGCAAATAATAAGTAAGTGATAAATGAGTAGAATGCTATGATTCCTATTGTGATTAATGCGATCGCCATAAAACTTGAATAAACAAACATATACAAGCCAAAGACTAGACCATATGATAAGCTTGAAAATACCAATGTATAAGCGTAACTGCCTAACGGTTTATATAACCACAAAATGGTACCTCCGCTATTCTTTAAATTTTAAACTCCAAATAACAAAGTCCCTCCTATAAACCAGAAAAAAGGAAATGGAAACATAATTGCATTTAAGACAATCCCATATACAGCACACCGTTTATTTGTCTTTATTGAAACGAACGCTAAAATGATTCCTATAGGAGAAAGTAATATTGGAAAAAACACCGGCATTCCTTGCCATGGAAATGACATAACTCCCGTAAAAAAATTAATAATTAAGATAGCTGAGATAATTGGAATCGTGATTGAAAAAATAGCTGCAGCTTTTCTAATATTCATATTGAAAGCAAGTCTCCGTTTTCCTTAAAATTGTAGTTTTATTTAGTCTTGAGAAAGTTTGTCAAAATCTCTTTCTTTCATTTCAGGCAGAGTTATATCAATCCCTAACATTTTTATTAATTCTTGTACGTAGCTTTTTATTGCAAGCATATTAAATGGGAAATCGAAATCAAGTTCTTCTTTAACGCTTAGAATATCCATTGCATACGAACAATTATGCTTCATACCTAAAAGATCACCATTAAAGCTTAATACATCTTTATACGACTGATCAGATAACTCAAAGTGAGTAACTAATAAACACTAATATGGTTTCCGCCTTGAGAATCAAAATCCACTAATCTTTCATCAAATACTAATAAAAATGCAGATCTCTCATAATCTAATTCTGCCTTTCCTGATATAAATCGTTTTTAAAAAAGTATTTACATTCACTTATACTCTTCTACCCAGTCGTGATACTTTTCATAAAGGTGACGTATTCGTTTGAAATCATGAGCTATGACTTCGCATCCGCGGTCATCATAGATAAAGAAAATAATGTCTTTTGTAATGTTCACAAAGAAAACATCAGGGTAATCAATAGAGTAACCTCCGAATTTCGGTTTTTGTGGAAAATCCTCATTACTGGCTGCTTTAAGTAATTCAGTTACACGTAAGTCTCGAGGTTTGCATAACAGGGAAAATTGTTGCATCTCGTATTCTTCAGCTTTATTGATTTCGAAAGGGTAGGGATATGTCTTCACCATAATTTGATTCAAATGATTTTTACATTTTAGAAACGGTTGATACACCTTTAATTTTCTTATACATTTCTCTTTCTTTTTGTGCTTATACATATTCGTCACAAGGAATATGTCATCATTTTGTTCAAATAATTCATTAAAAATGATTGAGGTTTGTTCATATACAACCCGAAACATCTTTAAATTTAATTCTTCATTTGCTTTGAGTTGATAGATATTTTCCCCAAGACAAAAATGGATTCCTGTGCCCCATTGATTATAGATGCTAGGAATTAATTCGAGGTTTTGAAACCTTTCCTCCATATACTCCATTATCTTCATTTAGACATTCTCACTTTAGGAATATGATCTTTTTGGAATATCAACAACTCATGCAGTTCGATGTTTTGATAGGGCCAGACTTTATCAAACAGCTCTCTCGGATACAGCTCCATTTCGTCATTATATAGCTTTATGACAGTTGGATACTCATGATCAATATCTCTGGAAAGTTTCCGGATACTGATCTTTCTTTGGTCTATAATCGTTTTTAACTTTGATTTAATCATATTCTCACCTTTTAGTTATTTTTGATCACTTAAAATGATCATTAAGTTTATAATGGATTCTTGACCTCGCTGAATTTAATAATCCCGCTCTTCATGTTCAAATCCATAAATACCTTTTATCCACACATCGCCGCAGCCTGGACTTTTTGTTATTGCCAACTGATCACCTTCTACAGTCCAAATAACTCCCTGTGAATTCTTTCTCGCTCCTTGAAAATATCTATCAGTTAGAGCTATTCTGCTAAGTTTCATATTTAGAGTACAGTCTTTATTATTGTGTATTGTGAATTTATAACCAAGTGAGGTCAAAATTCCGGTCGATCAAAACAAAGTCTACATTTGTTTAATCCACCGTTAGCTTTACTTCAGCATTCGGAAGATTAAAACTTGAGACTAAGCCTAAGCAAACCAAAGTTAAACGATTAACCCTTTTCATCCCTCTCTCCCTTTACCCATTTATGGCATAATTCAGTAAATGAAAGGGCATTTTGACTTTACATAAGGAAAAGGATTGTGATGATTTAAGCTACGCTGCTACCCTCCCAATGTTTTGCAGAAAAACCGAGTCCCATATCCAAAATATTACAGAAAATGAGACGCTAAACAAGTAAATTTCATATCCCATCAGAAAGTTTAAGGTGTTTTTTGGATCAGTAATGAACGCGAAGAATAACCATACTAAGAAGGAAAAGAATATGTATATGAGTAAATATTTCGCGTTAAACCTTTTTGGATTGCGATTTAAGAAATATTGAACAGGTGCAACAAAGATTAAATAAAAGATAAAGAGAAGAACACTTATTAGGAAGTATGGTATGTAGCCGTCATAACCAATGCCAAAAACATAAACAACAGCAGCTGATAACGCGGACAAGACATGAACAAATATGATCCTTAAAACTTGCATGTTTATAACCTCTTTCTTAATGAATGCTTCTTCAACATTGTCTAGATCCTCCTTAAAATCACTTTAAAACTACTGCTCTACTTAGAAATTAAACATCTTGGTCGCATTTCTCATTCTTCCGCCATTGAATAGTATTTCGGCGAGTTATCGCAACAGGTATTAAGAGTAGAGTACCGACAATAAGCAACATAAAAAAGATCACAAACAGCGCACCTGTTCCCGGAACAATTTCTTCATAGGTAATAAAGCGCTCCTTCCCCTGCAGGACAAAGAACCGAGAATTTTCGAGAAAGACCAGATGAAAAGCGATAGACGTCCATAAGCTTCCTGTTACAATACGCAGGAGTTGAAGGATGCATCCAAAAGTCAACAATAAAACGATGTAATCTAATGTGATAGCAGGTGATTCAATTCCAGCTATATATTGCAAAACACTTACAATTATTGGTGCAAGCACAAACAGGATTGGTTGTAGGAGTAAGGCCATAAAACAGTTCCAACGCTTATTTAGAGCATAGTACACCGTCCCACGAAAAGTTAATTCCTCTGGAAAAGCTTCATAAAAGAATGCGATAATCATATTTAGGAGCAATGCTGTCACTAAATGGACAGAGAAGTGAAATTGTGTAACTTTGATCCAGCCTAATAAATGGGCGATAGCGAAACCAGACCCGGATAATACAATCACATATATTGCTCCTATTATGGCTTTCGGAATGGCTTGCCGCCACCCAGACAGTCCTATAGAATAAAAGGGTCTACTAGACATCCGTTTAAGAAGAATGTAGAGCAACGGGACAGTTATTAATGTGACTAAACCTGCTTGGATGCCTTGCTTCAAAAGCTTGGAAGCTCCTGCTTGGCTAGCCATTGAACCAACTAAAGTAGCAAAAAACAAAGCAAATACGAATGTTCCCCAACTGAGCAAGACAGTTCCTAACCATTTATGATGATTGTCTTGTTTTCCGCTTTTGGTGAGATGAATTTGCATTTGGATACCCCTCTCACATCATTCATATTAAGCACTATAAGCCCTACTATCACTATACGTTCTATAGCTGTTATGGTTTCAAATTCCTGCATTACCCCTCTTACAATTCCACTCTTCCTCTAAAATAGCGTAATAATATTCATCCCACCATTCATTGCCTTTTGGAATACATTTTTTAAAAAATCCTTCTCTTCTCATTCCGATCTTCTCCATAACTCGGTATGAAGGAATATTCTCAGGTTGACACGTAGCTATAATCCTATGTAAGTTCATTTCTTTAAATCCATATTCCAAGATAGCTTGGGCTGCCTCAGAAGCATACCCTTTATTTTGATAATTCGGATTAAACACCCACCCAATTTCATATGTATGTTCACCAAAATACTTATAAAAAACAATATGGCCTATAAGAAAGTCTTCATCTATTAGTATGACAGGGAATTTTTCAGCGTTATCACCTTTGTTTTTACTTACAAATGCCTTTGCGTCTTCTTCAGTAAAAACCCCTTCAGGTATATACTTCATTACATTAATATCAGCTGTATACTCATATACAGCTTGCCAATCTTTGAATTCAAATTCACGTATCAATAACCTTTTTGTTGTTATGTGCATTAAAGTAACTCCCCTCATGCTTACTTGATCTTTATTTCGATATTAAGACAACAATAACCTCTTTAAAACTATCCTTATTCAACAATATTGCCTCTTGCTAGAACAACTCAAGGATTTCTGACTATGAAGAAGCAAAGGAATATGATTCTCCAAAATAATCCCCCTATCCTTCTCTGAGGGGTAATATGGGGAATTTATGACAAAACTAAAGACGAAGTAAGATCATTTACTGTGGATGCAACTCGTAAGCCAGATTGCAAAGATAAAATATGTAAGAATTAAACAAACATCCTCTTACAATAAGTAAGAGGATGTTTGTTACCAACAAGATTGTTTAATTTAATTGGTATTCCTTATTAAGCTTTTTAAGAAGTGAAATTTCAACTTCGTATTGGCTTCCATAAATTCTGCTTATTTTTTGCACTTCTTCCTTTGAGCCGAAGAAAATAACTTTAAAATCATCATTTACGTATTGAACTACAAAAAAATCATCAAAATCATCAAATGTATTTTTATTTATCGAAATAAAACCACTTGATTGAGCTGTTGTTTTTACACTAATCCGTCTGCCATCACTCACAACATCAAATCCATGTTGATTAGTTTTGGCGTGCCAGAGTGCCGTTGGTTTGGATTGCACAAATGAATTCACCGATTCTGCCAATTAAATGCCTCAATACTGTAGGCTTACAGTTCAATACATTCATTTCATATCTCAGGATTTGGTTATATTCATTATAAAGGTTTACAAGTTGTTCTTTACTAATGATTTCGGCTTGATCATTTATTTGGTTATTAGTAACAGAAGCTTCTCGGAGTGATTTAACACCGTTTACCCATTCGCCTACGATAACTTCCTTATCTTCCCCTTTTGATTTTCTAAAAATAAGTCCTGTATAAAGAGAGTTTTCACCTAAGTATTTGTAAGAACTTCTATTCATATATTCAAAGAGGTGCTTATTAAAAGAAATCCCCTTATTATACCGGTTATAACAATAATCTGATAAAATAATGCTATCCGGATTAGTTCCGTATTTTTCTTGAAGGGTTTTCTTTACTTCTTGAGGTGAAACCAACTCATTGATCTTATTTTTCAAAGCATCCTTAATTTGCTCGTAAATTGTCATTATACTTCCCTCAAATTGCAGTTTCTTTGGTTGTTGAAATTAGTCATAATTTTTTCTTTTGCCGAAGTGTTATACTGAAACCAGTTTATAATACTCTTGGAGATTCGGATTTACTTCCCAATATTTCGTTCCATTTGAAGACACTAGCATATCAAACCATATCTCGAAATTAGAATCTAAGTTAATCGCATTTTCAATATCATCAATTGAGTCTAGATATAGCATATAGCCTAATCCATTTTTTGATTTGTTTGTGTCTATGACATATCTTCCATCAAAATGATATCCAATTAAAACGTATCCCTCTGGGAAATCTTGAACCTCATTATATTCAATGATTCCCTCTAAGCTAAGTATTTCAATGCCATCAAACATTTCCATCCCATTGTGTTGTAACAAAAACTCTTTATAGTCATTAGGGAAAGTAACACCTAATTTCTTTTCTAAGCCGCTAATTTCTTGAGGAGTTGCTGGATTTTTGAAATGAAAAGTAGCATCTTCCAAGACATAACCCCCATGATGGAACACAGGAAATGTACCATATTTAGTAACTGCTTTCTTAATACCATCTAGTGTCATGTGAACTAACTTTCCTTCTTCCATAAATGCTCCTCCTTAAATCATCTCACTAAATTTTCTCACACAGAACATTAATAGATACATTTAAAAGGGACATAAACTGTTTATTAAGAAACAATTTTACTCATAATTAAAGCAGGATTAGTGGTGAACAAAATGTAAGTGTTATGTGCTGTTTTAATTACTACCCTATCTGTTGAGCCATAAGGAAACCCAATCCTTACTGCGCTTTTCTCCTCTCCCCCATAGTTTGGATCAAAGAATACATCGTTAATTTCATTGATTGGAATTTCAATTTTGGATAGCTGCCAATTGATAATTAAGTTTTCATTTGATTTTTTAACGTTGATTCCAAGCATAAAAACATTCCCCTTTTGACTATGAATTCAGTGCAACAAACACGCTTTAAAATTCAATAAATCCAAAAAGTAATAATTACGGGAAATATGACTATAAGCAAAAGAGCCCTTTCAGGCCCTTACTTTTCTTTTATCCTTGGTATGAATTTGTTACAAACTCTTTTGCTTTATTAGCAACAGCTTCCCAAGTGGCGACAGCATTATCAAGATCCGTAGAAAGCTTATTGATATCCTCATTCTCAAACCCTTGGGCGAGTGAATAAAATTGATTTGCTATAGAATGCCAGATGCCTTCGATTTGTCCTATAAACTCCTTAGACTTTTCTGCTTGGACTATTACATTAACCAAGTCTATATTGATACTGTGAAGCATCCCCAAAACTTTTACTTCTAATGAAAGTTGTGCATCTATATTGTTTAACATATTCAGAAAATGATCAATTTGTTGTTTAACTGATTGTATATCAGAACACTCTAATATTTCAGATACAATAAAACCAAATAAAGGCCCTAGATCAAAGCTGAATTTTACTTTCTCATTAATATCATGACCTTCAACAAATATACCCAATATTTTTTTTAATCCTAAGAACATATTTATTGAATCATGTATCTCACTCTCATCATTATACTGTGAATCTAAATATGCGACTTCTTTTTCTAAAGAATTATTCAATTGTCTAACACCTATACAGTCGTTACTACCTTGAAGAAGGGAATTTAATTGGTTTTGAACCTCTTTCATAGACTGTTGGTGTTGATTGAGTTCTCCAGCAAGCATTGAACAGGAAGACTGAAATTGCTTCGCAGCCTCTTGTCTTCCTTGTTCATTGCTATCGTTAGACATTATTTGTAATAATTTTATATCCCTATTAATCGTTCTAGTTGCAAAAGATCCAATATTATTAATATCGTTAACCATATTAAGAACACTGCTGAATAAATTCTTCATCCACCAGTTACACAACTGTTTATATTCATTAAAAACATCATATATTTTTTGAAAATCTTGAGGAATTCCAACGTCATTCGGTATAGCCAGATAAGTTTTCATCTCTTCATTGCTCATAGGTAAACCCGATCCTGTAAGAATATCCGCTTGAGTATTTGCCCAGAATCTAGTAGATATTAAAAGCCCCTCTTTTTCCAAAAGACCTTGAGGCCCATATGGAGATGTTGAATCTAAAACATTATCAAATTTCATTTCTTAACCACCTTTCATATTATCCAACGTTATATATTTAATATAACAAAAAAATTCAATTATTCTTTTTTTTTATTTAATGGAAAATAAGTGAAGAAACGTTTAAAAATTGACTGAGTTAAGAAAGAAATATCTGAATGGAGTGCCTAGTTCCCCACCCTGCTTACCAACATAAAATGGACAGAGATCAAGACAACGATCAAGACAACTATGCAAATGAACGTTGATTGAAAGCCCTTTGCGGCTTTCTTTTTTATTTCTCGAATTGTTTGTCATTGAGTAAAAATATGAGCGTCTCTTCAATTTCTTTTTCTAAGTCATTATTATTTAAATCGAATAATGTTCCATAACCCGTCCCTTTATATCCACCGTAGTAATACCACAAATCCATTGTGAAACAGTTTAATTCTTCATCACAGACTATTGCAGGTTGATAGTAATTAATTGCTATTTGTGAACGATATTCTTTTTCAAAACATCTCTCAGCTGTAAAATCATTTAGCACATCTCCATCTATGTCTCTACAAATTTTGATGCTTAGGTTTGGTTTACCCTGTGCTTCAAAAACATCTATATACTTATTCTGCAGCTTTTTCGATACTACTTCCCCCAGGCTCTCCAACTCAAATATCATTTGCTTTAATTCTTGATTTATATCCTTTTCTGGAATCTGTATATAACCCTCATCGAGTGGACTTTGATTTTTCTGTTTTTTGAGTAATTGACTTAAAGCTTTCCACACAGTGTTGTCCTCCTATCATAGTTTCTTTAGACGTGCCTCTATGGAAATGGTCATTTGGTGATCAGCTTCACGAAATGCCTCAGCAAATGTTTCAATTCCAGTATCCTAGAAACATGGCGTTCGATAATCATGCCCACGGAAGCCCCAGCTGTGTGGACCAGTTGCAAGCATAAACATCATTACTGACTTTGTCAAAGGGATACTAAATAAAAAAAGAACCTTTATTTTACCATTGGCTTACTTTTAAAAATTTATAAATTATTATTATATTGAACAGTGTTGGTATGATGTATACAAGACCAGTTCCAAGTAGACCTATTACTGAACTAGAAATTAATAAAATGCTGAAGATTGGTTTATTATTTGTCTGGATTGAAGCAAGCATGGTTATAATTCCCGCCAAAGCACCTAAAAACCATAAATTCCCCAAAGTGTAAGAGTCATCTATAACCGCAAACAGTTGAGCCAGTACAGAAAAAACCACTCCTAATCCCCCGGAAAAGATAGTCAATTTTTTCATAGAAATCTCCTTTTTGAAAATTGATTTAGATTTCAACGTAATTATGGATTTATCTGGTGATGGTGTCAATGTTAAACATCTACTTTATTCATCTTATTGCTGGTAGAAGTATTGAACAAAGGAACCATCACAGAATTTGTCGAATATTTATGCGTATTGCTTTCCTTAAGCATAGTATTATTTTCCTTCTTGAAAATTTAGTACATAGTCTTATCAGTGACATAAATAAAAGCGACCTGCTTTTAGCAGTGCCGCTCCATAATTTATTACCTATTAACATAAAAAATCCCCTGACACCAATAGTGCCAAGGGATTGAGAGATTAATACTGAGACATATACTGTTCGCGTTCCCAAGGATGTACTTGCGTTCTAAACATAATTTCGAATTTAAATAAACAATACACAGCACTGATAACCCTTGAAAACAAAGGATTTTTCAGTGCTTTATTATTTTTAATCTGAAATAAAATCTTTATAAATCTCAATATTTTTTGGTCTTAATTTTGGTCCAAAGCATGTTTGTGGATTATATGCTCACTACCTTCACAAATATAAATATATTCAAAAGAATGAAAATAAAGATATCATGGTTCAAACCGTTCTAAAATCACCCAAAATATGTAACTCGTGTTATACTGTAGGAAAAATGCGGAGGATCACTATGGGAAAATTCGGACTTTTAATTGGAAATGGTTTTACAGTTGATTTTGCTAGAGCAAATAATTTGAACTCTTCAAACCCACTAACTTGCTTTGATTCTGAAAAAATTAATTATAATGATTTTATAGAAAACTTGCCAATTGTTAAAAGTGAGCTGATTGATAATATTCAAGCAGCAAACCATTATGATGTTATTAAAGATTATAGAATTAAATATCAAAATGATACTGGAGCCGAGTGTCAGCTGAGAAGATTTCTTGCAACAATATATTCTAAATTCCAGTTAAATATTAACTCTATAAGTTTAAATGAATGGAAATGGTTTAATTGGTTCAAGAAAAATAAATTCGATTTATCTTTTGCAATATCATTTAATTATGATTTGTTACTAGAAAGAGTACTCAATGAATCCAACATAAAATATTACCGTATTGGTACTATTGAAAATAAAAAACGCGTACCTATTTTTAAACCTCACGGTTCAATTGATTTTGATGTGAACCCACAAATGATTTCAGGACCTAATATTTGGACTACGCCAATTTCACTAAACGATTGTGGGAGACTCCATGTAGTCAGGCAAGATGAATGGATGGAGCCTAGGATACAGGCAGATTTAATCCCTCCTTCATCTATTAGCAATCATCTTCATTTAAGTTGGGTAAGGGAAGGGTTTGCAGTGACTGAAAGAAAAGCTAAAGAAGTATCTCATTTTATAATAATAGGTTGTTCATATTGTGAGGTTGATCGGTTAGAAATAGACACTATTTTAAAGATGCTTAAAAAAGGGACAAAAGTCATTATATGCGATCCGTTTCCAAGTGAACCTTTGATTAACAAAATCAAAGAGTTAAAACTTGACTTTGAGGTGAAAAGTTCTGAAAGCGGATTGCCATGGGAAGGTATATTGCCATCAGCCTAAGTGGCAGTTTTTATAACTTTATAGTGGCTAGCAGGTAATCCATAATCGTTACCTTCACAAAAAACTGTACAAGTTTGCGGGGCAATTACCTCTTTTACAATCCATTCGCTACCTATTGGATAGATAACTTGCCCCCATTCTAAACTGGCTTCTTTAACCACTTTAATTGTGTCTCCTATACTCGGACAGCCACTGACCATATTTTATCATCACCTCTTTTTTAAGTATATGACACATAATGTAGTAAATATACAATAAAAAATTCGGCATTAAAGTTCCTAAATACCAAAGTTAAAGAAGCCCAAGCATAATACTGCCGGCAATCAATATTAAGAAATACAGACCACAGATCAAATCAAACGAGTCATTTAACCAACCTATAGTTTTAATTTTTTTCTTTCTTCTAAGGTAACATTTCAATACAGGAATTTAATTTAGAAAGGATATGATCATGAAAGTATTTGAAGCCAAATCACTGCTTTCCGAAGCAGAGAGACGTGCAAAGGAATACAAAGAATTAAGAAGTCAGATGGTCAATCTAAAAAAGGCTTTTAAAGCTGTAGCTGATTTAGATGACAGTGAGTTTTCCGGCAAAGGTGCTGACAACATTAAAGCATTTTATCAAGATCATGCCGGTGTGGCTGACAATTGGATTGATCTAATTGATATGAAAATTGCTTTCTTGACAAGCATTTCAGGCACTCTAGAGGACGCCAGCTTATCTGATGCTTATATAGAAGAATCCTTCTTAGAACACGAGCTGGCTAACGCCTACACAAAATCAAAATCTATTATGTCTGAACAAAAGAAAGCCATGAAAGATATCTTACATGATATCGACGATATCCTTCCGCTTGATCTGTTTTCAACTGAGGACTTTAAAGACGAACTCGCCGATGCGGAGAACCAACGCAAAAAAACCGTCTATAAAATAGACAGTGTGGACGAAGCACTTGTTTCTGAATATGCCCAGTCAGAGCCAAACGAGCAATTCATCAAGAAGGACTTCCAAAAGCTTGAGGAATCCACAGGCAAAGGCAAGAATGCTACACCCATCCATTACAACGCCAAGGCATACCGTGAAAGTGACATACATAAGAAAAAAGGCGATATTGAGAAAAAAACTGAAGCTTATTTGAAGATCAAGAAAGATGAAGCGAAAGAACGAGAAATCAAAGAGTTGAAGAAGAAGCTAGCTAATGGCGTGACGGATCCGGATGAATACTTAGAAATTGCCAAGAAAGTCGGCTATGAGAACCTTACCCCTGAACAGCTTGAATTTGTTTCATTTCTTGAACAGCGTAAAGCTTTCATGGATAACGGAAAAGAAGTGTTGCAAATCATAGGAGATGGCGCCAAGGGTGCGATTGTTGGTATATACGATCTTGCTAAGGATACCGGTGAAGGAGCTATTCAATTCGGATGGAATATCGGTTGGACAATTGATAACTTAAACAAGGATCCTCAAAAAGTGCTGGATACCGTTTTGGAATACGACTATCAAGCTACCTTTCAAAGTATGGTTGACACATTGAAGGATAATTGGGATACAAAAATGATTCACGGGGATGCATACACACGGCTGCACTATGTTACTTATTTGGGCGGAAGTCTTCTGTTATTGAAAGGTGGAAAGTCCTCTGTCTCAACAGGCTCGAAGGATCTTGCTAAAGTTGGGAAAGTAGCTAGTGAAAAGATTAAAAATGGCAATCCATCTGTCAAACCTTATAAAAATCGATATACTCCTGCATTAGAAGGGATTCTACAAGACGCCGGGAATTCTATTAACGTTAAAAATACTCCGTTATTAAAAAGTATTGCAGAAAATGAAAAAAGCAGTGTACTCTTCAAGTCAGAAAAACCAAACGGTGGGAATCATAGAGATACTGGCAGTCTTAAGGTTAATATTCCTGATAGTAGCATTAAGCACTCAGACATAGGTGATTTTACTAAAAACCCGAAAACAGGTGATATTTCAAAAATGAAAGGTGGAGGACATGGACAAAGTAACATTGAATTTCTTGAAAAAAATAATATAGATTATAATATAAATAAAGTATATGAAAATGGTGTTAGAGTAGGTAATGTTCCCGGACACAAGGTGAAAGCAAAAAGATCAGGCTCCAATCAATCTTGGTTTCCCGAAAGTTGGACAGAGTCTGATATTGCAGCAGCCGGTGCAAAGATTGCTGAATTACCCGAATTCACTAATGCAGAAAATGGTGTGACTATATTCGGAGAGTATAAAGGTGTTAGGGTTGGAGTTATTAAAACAAATGGAGAAATAGGAACCATTTTCCCCGATGCAACTAAACAACCATAGACAAAGTATGGAGGATCAATATGAATTTAGAGAAAAAAATGGAAGCTATATTAATTAAAAGAAAAAAACTTAATCTTAATGATGACTATGGAATTCAAAAAAGTTGGGATGAAATAATTGAAGTGCTCTCAGAAAATGAAGAAAATACAATTAGCTATCTAGAAAATTGTAATAAAGAAGATTTATATTGGATCAGTGAGGTATTTGAAGATTTAGCTGAAAGTTTGCAAAGTAAAGAACTTATTAATTGCTTAAGAAAATTAGATGAAAAGTACCCTGACTTAGAAATGACAAACGATATTGATATAGCAGAAAGTTATTTAGAGTAAGATAAGTACTATCCCTTAGATTTGAAGTTAATCGTTCTTGGTGGTGATAAGTAATGATTGAAACCGAAATTTCTGATCCTGTATTTAGATTTCTCGGTGCACATTTCCACCAAGATATAGAGTCTCCGGAAGAGGCTCTTAATGAATATCTAAATGAAGCATCACAAAAACTAAAAGAAAGAGATTTAATAGTACTAACTGAGTTTTTAAATAGTGATTATTCAGAAGAAGACAAGAATGAATTTATAGAGGAAGCAGCGGATGGTATATACTTTCCTGAAGATGATATAACACCCTTAGAATGGCTTAAGCAAGTCACTGAACAAATTAGAAAACACCTTAAAACAACATAGTTAGAAAAAGAGCCCTCTTTTAAGAAGGGCTTCTTTTATTAATTCAATTTCGCTTCAAGTTTTACTTTTGTCTTAGGTCCATAAATGCCCTCAGCAGAAAGGCCACTTACTGACTGGGACTGTTTGACCGTATTTGCTGTTTTTGGTCCATACACGCCGTCAATGCCGTTATTCTTCGCCCCTTTGTCTGGTGTTACAGGATCTTTATTAAATTGTTTAACAAATCAAAAAATCCCTTGACACCAATAGTGCCAAGGGATTGATAGATTAATACTGAGACATATACTGTTCGCGTTCCCAAGGGTGAACTTGCGTGCGGAACATATCCCATTCGATTTCTTTTGCTTCGATGAAGTGTTCGAATAGGTGCTCGCCCAGCGCTTTGACCATGACTTCGTTTGATTTGAATTCTTCTAGTGCTTCCGCAAGTGTTGCTGGAAGGTCAACGATTCCGTTTTCCATGCGCTCTTCTTTGCTCATCACATAGATGTTGCGGTCGATTGGAGCCGGCGCTTCCAGTTTGTTTTTGATTCCGTCTAATCCTGCAGCAAGCAATACGCTAAGTGCAAGGTATGGGTTTGCAGCTGGGTCTACGCTGCGTACTTCAACACGTGTGCTGATGCCGCGAGAAGCCGGGATACGGATAAGCGGGCTTCTGTTTTGCGCGCTCCATGCTACATAGCAAGGTGCTTCATAGCCAGGAACAAGACGTTTATATGAGTTTACTGTCGGGTTTGTTACTGCTGTAAAGCTTGTTGCGTGCTTCACGATACCTGCAATGAAGTGTTTCGCTGTTTCACTTAACTGAAGATCTGCGTTTTCGTCAAAGAATGCGTTAACACCATTTTTGAAGAGTGATAGATTGCAGTGCATACCTGAACCGTTCACACCGAACAATGGTTTTGGCATAAATGTCGCATGCAGGCCGTGTTTGCGGGCAATTGTTTTGACAACTAGTTTAAATGTTTGGATGTCATCACAAGAGCGGACTGCTCCAGCATATTTAAAGTCGATTTCGTGCTGACCAGGTGCTACTTCGTGGTGAGACGCTTCGATTTCAAAGCCCATCTCTTCAAGCTCAAGTACGATATCGCGGCGGCAGTTTTCTCCTAAATCAGTTGGAGCTAAGTCGAAATATCCGCCTTTGTCGTTTAGTTCAAGCGTTGGCTCGCCTTTTTCGTCCAATTTGAATAAGAAGAATTCAGGCTCAGGTCCAAGGTTAAAATCACTGAAGCCGAGGTCTTCCATTTCTTTCAGAATCCGTTTTAAGTTGTTTCGCGGGTCACCTTCGAAAGGTGTGCCATCCGGATTATAGATATCACAGATGAAACGTGCTACTTTACCTTTTTCAGCTGTCCATGGGAAGATAACAAATGTATTTAGATCTGGATACAGGTACATGTCTGACTCTTCGATACGAACGAATCCCTCAATAGAAGAACCGTCAAACATGACTTTATTATCAAGCGCTTTTCCAAGCTGGCTTACAGGAATCTCAACATTCTTGATTGTTCCAAGAATGTCAGTAAATTGAAGACGGATATACTTCACGTTTTCTTCTTTTACTAATTTTTCGATATCTTCTCTAGTGTACTTTGCCATTTGGTAAAATTCCTCCTCTTAAAAGGTAAATGTATATAGCAAAACAGTTGCTAACGGATTAATGAAAGAAGCGGGACATGTCGCCTTGACGGAATGTATTCCCTCTTTGAAAACGGCCGGCTTGCATGAGCTCGTTTTTCAGGAGCTGTCTCAGTTCGTCATCGGACAGATCATGTTTCATTGGTTTTTTCGTCTTCTCGCTTTGTTTTTGCTCTGGCTCGGCTTCGGCTTTCGCCAGAATCTGTTTAATTCCTGCCATGTTTACACCTTGTTCTATCAGGTGCTTGATTTCTAACAGTTTATCTACATCATGAAATGAAAATAATCGTCTATTCCCTTCACTTCTGGCTGGAAATATCAGTCCATTTTCCTCATAATATCGAATTTGTCTTGCTGATAACTCAGTTAACTGCATGACAATTCCTATTGGAAATAAAGGCATTGAGCGGCGAATATTATCACTCATCTCAATTTCCTCCTTTTCTTAACTTAGTTTCATTATAGGTGATGTTATATTTTGTGTCAATACGATGTAAGGATTCTTAACATCAAATCCAGAGAAATTTTTAAAAAATTTAAATTAATTGCTTTTCCATCAATGAATCCACTGCACTGCATATGGCATTCTTCACATGCGAATAGGTTAATCCTCCCTGAACATACGCTACATACGGCGGGCGGATAGGGCCATCAGCTGATAATTCGATGCTTGCTCCTTGAATAAACGTCCCTGCTGCCATAATGACATCATCCTCGTATCCCGGCATGTAGGCTGGATAAGGCGTCACATGAGCATTGATTGGCGATGCATATTGAATAGCCTGGCAAAAAGCAATCATCTTTTCTCTGTCTGAAAACTCAACGGATTGTATTAAATCCGTTCTTTTCGCATCCCATTTCGGGTTTGAAGTGAAGCCGAGTTTTTCAAGGAATCTCGCTGTAAATACCGCTCCCTTTAAGCTTTGAGACACAACGTGAGGAGCCAAAAAGAAGCCTTGGTACATTTCTTGAAGCGAGTAAAGAGATGCCCCTGCTTCTCTGCCGATACCGGGTGACGTCATACGGTATGAGCAAGCTTCAATCCATTTCGCTTTTCCGACGAGGTAGCCGCCTGTTTTCGCAAGGCCGCCGCCCGGATTTTTTATGAGAGATCCCGCCATCAGATCGGCTCCGACATGGCAAGGCTCAAGCTCTTCCACAAATTCTCCGTAACAGTTGTCCACAAAGACGATCAGGTTTTCATTGATTTCTTTTACAAAACGGATCATTTCTTTTATTTCACTAATTAAGAAAGAAGGGCGATTCGCATATCCTTTTGAGCGCTGAATGCCGATTACTTTGGTCTTCGGATTGATCGCAGCTGCGACTGCATCATAGTCTATCTTTCCGTCTTTCGTCAGATCAACCGCATTATAGCCGATTTGAAAATCCTTTAACGATCCAGCGTTTTCTCCACCCCTGACGCCCACAATTTCCTCTAGCGTATCATACGGCTTGCCCGTGATATAAAGGAGCTCGTCCCCCGGTCTGAGGACACCGAACAAAGCAATTGAGATGGCATGTGTGCCTGAAATGATTTGCGGCCTTACAAGCCCCGCTTCTCCGCCAAACACATCCGCATATATGCTTTCAAGCGTGTCTCTTCCGATATCATCATAGCCGTATCCAGTAGACGGCGTGAAATGAGTGTCGCTTACTTTGTGTTTTCTATAGCTTTGAAGCACTCTCCACTCATTTCGCTCGCTGATTTCTTCTATTTGTTTATGAATGCCGGCAATGTCCGCTTCCACTTCCATTGCCGTTTTCTTCAATAATTCTCCGTGTGTTAATGTGTCAAACATGTCTTTATATTTCCTTCCTACATATACTTCTTTAATTCACCGATGATACTTTGCTCTTCTTGGACATAGCCGGATATGTCATACTGTTCATTTTCTTCATTAAAATAGAAGCGGTCTACCATCGTTTCCGATTTGATTCTGGAAAGGAGCTTCCCTTCACTTGCCGGCACGTGTGCTTCAAAAGACGTTAACAGTTCTTGGCGCAAATAGCGCTGAATCGCTTCTTTAAAGGCTGCAGCGTCGTCCTCAAATTTCGCACTGACCATAATGTGATCCCTTCCGGCGGACGGTATAAAATCAGGCAGTTTTTGATCACGTTTATTGTAAGCCGTCAGCATCGGGATATCATCTGCTTCAAGCTCCTCAAGCAGCCGAAGCACTGTTTTTTCATGTCCCGCATAATCCTCATTTGAAGAATCAATTAAATGCAGAATTAAATCCGCTTCTTTTACTTCCTCAAGCGTTGAGCGGAATGCAGCAATCAATGTCGTTGGAAGATCCTGAATAAATCCTACTGTATCTGAAAGAAGAACACTGTAGCCGCTTGGCAGGACCATTTTTCTGGTCATCGGGTCCAGCGTGGCAAACAGGAGGTCTTCTTCATAGCTGTCAGCACTCGTCAGGCGGTTGAACCATGTTGATTTCCCTGCGTTTGTATAGCCGACAAGCGCAATTTGAAGCACACCGTTTTTCTTTCTTCTTTCACGGTATCGGCTTCTATGGCGAATGACAGTGGAAAGCTGTGTGTTGATTTCATGAATGCGATTTCTGATATGGCGGCGGTCGGTTTCCAGTTTCGTTTCCCCGGGACCTCTTGCCCCAATTCCTCCGCCTTGCCGGGAAAGGTTGATCCCTTGTCCCGTCAGACGCGGCAGTGCATATTGCAGCTGAGCCAGCTCAATTTGAAGTTTGCCTTCTCTCGTTCTCGCCCGCTTTGCAAAAATATCTAATATCAATTGCGTGCGGTCAATCATCTTCACTTCAATTGCTGTTGCCAATGACTTCAGCTGACTTGGCGACAGTTCATCATTAAAGATGAGGAGATCAGCTTCAAGCTCTTCCACCAGTGCCTTCAGCTCTTCTACCTTCCCTTTTCCTATATATGTAGCGGCGTCAGCCCTGTTCCGTTTTTGTGTGACGCTGGTCAGTACTTTTCCGTCTGCTGTTTTTGTCAGAGATGCTAGCTCTTCCATAGAATTTTCAAAATGCTCATCCGTGATATGCGGCAGCTGACATCCGACTAAAATGGCTTTCTCCTGAATCGTTTCTTGTTCGTTCAAATGGATGTTCCTTTCTTTTGCATATTGGGCAGTAGTATTATCATACCAAACCCTGCATGTGTATACCACAAATCGATTGCTTTGAAAAGCGGAAATACGAGCAAAAAACAGACCTCTCAAAAACTGAGAGGTCTATGCAGATCCAGATGCTTCTTCTTTAATGGAAAGATCTTGGCTTTTGATGGTCATCAAGTCGCTTTTTAAGTATTGGTCTCCCATTAAAAGCCTCATGGCTTGTGCTCTGATCGATTTTTCGATCACATTTCTGACAAAACGTCCATTGCTGAATTTAATGGGACTTGTCGTGCTTTTCACTGTCATTAAGTAATCTTTCAATTTCCATTCAGCTTCTTGACTGAGCTGGTACTCCCTTTCATCGATCATTCGTTTCGCAATCTCCATGAGCTGGGTCACAGAGTAATCCGGAAAATCAATGGAGATGGGAAATCTTGATTGGAGTCCGGGATTTAACGAGAGAAAATGATCCATTTCCCGTGAATATCCGGCGAGTATCAAAATAAACTCATGCTGTTTGTCTTCCATATGCTTTACAAGTGTGTCGATCGCTTCTTTCCCAAAGTCCTTTTCGCCGCCTCTTGCCAGCGAGTAGGCTTCGTCTATAAACAAAATGCCACCTAATGACTTTTTGATTAAATCTCTCGTCTTTTGGGCGGTGTGTCCGATATACTCCCCGACCAGGTCAGCCCGCTCCGCTTCTATTAAGTGGCCTTTTGACAGGACATTCATTTCAAAGAACAGCTTGCCGATGAGCCGTGCAACCGTCGTTTTTCCCGTTCCCGGATTTCCTTTAAACATCATGTGCAGCGCTTGCTTTCCAACCTTCAAGCCTTGCTCCGCGCGTTTTTGATTCACAAAAATCCAGGCGTATATTTCCTTGATGTTGCGTTTCATTTCCTCCATCCCAACTAATGCGCTCATCTCTTTTTCGATTTCCTTCAAAATGCCGTGCTTTGCTTCGTTTTTTTGCAATGCAGCCTGATATTCCGCCTCTGCCTCAGCATTCGTCAGCACCTGCTTTTGCCCGTTCAGAATAATGTTGATCTGTCCGTTGTTTTTATAAGTCACAGCGCGCTCCAACATCTTCACCTCTCTGTTCTCTCTATATGATATTCAAGCGGATGCCGATTGTGACAAACGCCTATCATGTGTCGAAACAATTGCTTTTTTCGGGAACAATAAGGAATCCTGCGCTTTCCCGAGAAATACTTTATTTCTTATTGTATTCACGGACATGGGGTGGACAAACCATGAGATTTTGTTTTTAATCATTTTGTCAGAGTATTATGGTGAACTTCTTTCTCATTATTTTCTCCATTCGCCAATCCTTTTTTCATGCAACGGGCTGTTTTTTGTACGAAGCGTATTACCCGCCTTAAGATACCTGAAGTGTTTTTCTTTTTTTCGATTTATAAAGTGGTGTCTTTAATGAAAGGAGCTTTTCTCATCAATTTACGTTTCAAATGCTTGATTTAATATGAACGCAAAGCTTAAAACCAGCAGGACTCAGTGCAGATTAACCGAACCCATAGTACATACAAACATATGGCATATGCACATATTTCATGTCGGACCGTATCTGTTGTCGCTTCATGTTGAATTGTGCGCTTTCCCGAGAAATAATTTCCGAATTTGAAAGGGTTATTTCCTCATTTTTCAGTTGAATGATAATCGTACAAGCAGAAGCCGTGTTTTTTCATATCCTGTAATGAGGTGATGAAAAATGGTTAAAATTTTTATTGATCCTGGCCATGGCGGGTCTGATCCAGGCGCAACAGGTAATGGCCTTCAGGAAAAAACGTTAACCCTGCAAATCGCTTTAGCCTTACGTACGATATTAACTAATGAATATGAAGGCGTTTCTTTGCTGCTGAGCAGGACAAGCGACCAATATGTCAGCTTAAACGACCGGACAAATGCCGCAAATAACTGGGGAGCAGATTTCTTTTTGTCCATTCACGTTAATTCCGGGGGAGGCACAGGTTTTGAAAGCTATATTTATCCAGGTGTAGGAGCCCCGACGACGACTTATCAATCGACAATTCACTCTGAAGTGATACAAGCTGTCGACTTTGCCGATCGCGGCAAAAAAACAGCGAACTTCCACGTCCTAAGGGAGTCGGCAATGCCTGCCCTCTTGACCGAGAACGGCTTCATTGATACCGTTGCCGATGCAAATAAGCTGAAAACGAGCAGTTTTATTCAAAGCTTAGCGAGAGGACATGCACACGGGCTGGAGCAAGCCTTTAACCTTAAAAAGACTTCCAGCTCAGGGTTATATAAGGTTCAAATCGGCGCATTTAAAGTCAAAGCGAATGCCGACTCGCTCGCAAGTAAAGCCGAAGCCAAAGGTTTTGACTCGATTGTCCTTTTAAAGGACGGATTTTACAAAGTGCAGATTGGTGCATTTTCATCCAAAGACAATGCAGACACCCTCGCTGCCAAAGCGAAAAATGCCGGCTTTGACGCTATTGTGATCCTAGAATCATAGCCGAGACGGAGACGAGCGTCTCATAAAAAAACCCGGCTCCTCATCGCGAGAAACCGGGTTTTTTTATTCAAGAATATCAACAACAAACTGTGACCATGTTTCCAGACGGTTGTAGATGTCATCCTGTTTTAATTCAGAGACTTTCATCCATTTACCCGCAATTTGTTCTTTTTCCTTCACTTCCACTTGTGCGCCAGGCTTTAATTGAAGCGCAGAAAGAATACCGATATGTACTTTGCCAACACTGTTTTCATCATCATTGATTAATCCCAGTGTGACTATCGCCTGTTTATCTTCTTCATTTATTTGCAGTTCTTCCTCAAGCTCACGGTCTGTGTTCAGCTTTAAGACTTCAGCAAATGAAGCTGTCCCATCGATGGCGTTCATATGGCCGCCAAAGCCGAGAGAAAGCTTGTTGTGCAGTCGTGATTCACCGCCGCCAGCCAGCCGCTCGTAAAGAAAAACTTCATCTTCACGCTTAATGACGACATAAGGTATCGGCTGCTTGAAACGCGGATCTTCTTCTGCGTCCCCTCTTCTCATTTCACGATAAGCCGCTTCAATCTGAGCCATGATTTCTGCTACTCTGCTATCTTCACTGTACACGCCCTGGAAGGTTAAGCTTTCTTTCTTAAACACATCATCGCGCGGGGCAACTAAAATCATTTCGTCCATTTTTCCCATGGGTACTGCGTCCTCCTCATTTGAACCTTCAAGCCGAAAAGAGCAGATATTATATCTGCTCTTTTTCATCTTCAAAATAAAAGTCATCATCTTTGAGCGGCTCAACTGTCGCTTTTTTATAACCATTCCCCTTCATAGAGAAGAAGTCATGCGATTTTGTTTTTGTGTTTAATCCGTTTAAAACGATCGGATTAATGTCTTCCTCTTCGAAGTATGGATCAAATCCAAGGTTCATCAGCGCTTTATTCGCATTATAGCGGATGAATTTCTTTACATCGTGTGAGAGTCCGACTTGATCGTACAAGTCCTCTGTATATTCAAGCTCATTTTCATATAACTGATTCAGAAGGTCAATCGCAAATTCACGAAGCTCTGCTTTTTTCTCTTCTGTCTGTTTATTATAAATTTCCTGAGCAAGGAGACCGACATACACGCCGTGAATCGCTTCGTCACGAAGGATCAGGTTAATGATCTCACCGCTTTGCATCAGTTTTCCTTGTCCGTAGAAATATAACGGATAATAGAAACCGCTGTAGAAAAGGAAGCTTTCCAGATAGACGGAAGCAACCATCGCTTTGAACAGTGAAATTTCATCATCTTTTTGAATGGCTTTGTAAAGCCCGACAATCATTTGCGCTTTTTTCTGCAAATATTTATTTTGTTTAACCCATTCAAATACTTCATTGATCGTTTCAGTCGGTGCAAGGGTCATGAAAATATTAGAGTACGACTTCGCATGGACAGCGTTCTCCATCATCGCCATAAAGTTCAGCACCGCTTTCCGCTGGTGGCCATCTACGTGTTCAGCCACGATCGGCATCCCCGTATTCCCCTGTTCTGTATCAAGAAGCGTAAGTCCGGCCAGTACCTTCATATAAGTGTCCTGCTCATTTTTTCCGAGGTACTTCCATGTGAGGAGATCGCCGTTTAAAGCAATCTCTTCCGGAAGCCAGAACTGTTTCACGTTTTGGTTATAGAACATTTGGGTAAAATCGTCTTCATGCTTTGACCAGTTTGCTGCGTCATAAATTTTTGTCACTATAAACTCTCCTTTAATCAAACAACACAAGAAAGGCAGCTGTCTTGCCCAGTATCTTTCGTTCTTGCATAGTAAATGGTTTTAATTCCTCTATGATGTGCATACAGATCGATTCGGTTTAAATCACGGGTCGTCATTGTATCTTTTAAGAACAATGTAAAGCTGATTCCCTGATCAATGTGCTGCTGGATAGTGGCGATCATATCCACAACCTTGAACATGTCCATATCGTAGGCTTCTTTATAGAAGAACCAGTTATTAGATGCAAGCCCAGGCATTGGGTAGTACGTTTTTGAGTTGCCGTATGTTCGTTCTTCAATCCGTTCCATAATCGGCATAACAGACGCCGTGCTTGATTGGACGTATGAGATAGAGCCTGTCGGCGCAATGCATAATCTGTAGCTGTGATACATGCCGTGTTCAGCCACAAATGCTTTTAGCTTTTTCCAGTCCTCTGTCGTCGGGATATGCATACCTTCAAACAGATTAGCGATTTTTTCATATTTCGGTGAGAAATCAGTAGAAACGTATTTGTCAAAGTATTCACCTGTCGCATAGGTTGAGCCTTCATATTGATCAAACGTTTCGCCCTTCTCTTTTGCGATTTCCGCAGAACGCTGGATGGAGTAGAAGTTCACCATCATAAAGAACGTGTTTGCAAAGTCACGCGCTTCCGGACTTTCATACGCAATGCCGTTTTGCGCAAGGTAGCCGTGAAGGTTCATAGCACCGAGGCCGATTGATTTCATCGCTTTGTTTGCCCGTCTTACAGCAGGCGCATTACGGATGTCAGTTGTTTCAGACACGTGTGTTAAAGAGTCTGTCGCAAGCTTGACTGTCTTTTCGATTGATTTATGCTCCATGACATTGAGAATGTTAAGAGAACCCAGGTTACAGGAAATATCCAGACCGATTTCATCTTCTTCATCATAGTCTGTGTATGAAGAAACTTGAGATGCCTGCAGCACTTCAGAGCAAAGGTTAGAAAATTTGACCTTGGAAATATGGTTATTCGCATGCACTTTATTGACGTTATCTTGGAACATGATGTATGGATAGCCTGATTCAGAACGAAGCATCGCCAATTTTTCAAGAAGTTTCCGCGGGTTGATTTTTTCCTTTTTCACCCGAGGGTTGTCGACAAACTTGTCGTACATTTCGTTCATGTCCATCTCATCCATGTGCTGGCCGTACTCTTTATAAATCGTGTGCGGGTAGAATACATAAGCCGCTTTGTCCTCGCGTGCAAGCTCAACAAACTTATCCGGAATGACAACACCGATCGAAAGCGTTTTGACACGCACATCTTCATCCGCAGAAATCTTTTTCGTATCAAGAAAATCATTGATATCGCGGTGGAAAATGTTTAAATACGCCGCGCCGGATCCTTGTCTTTGTCCCATTTGGTCAGCGTAACGGAACGCGTTATCAAGAAGCTTCATGACGCCTACAACGCCTTTTGTCGCATTCTCAACATCTTTAATGGCTTCACCTTTCGCGCGAAGCTTGGACAGGTTAAGAGAAACCCCGCCGCCAAGCTTAGAAAGCTGCATGGAGATATCGATTGCTCTTGAAATGTCATTTAAAGAATCATTAACTTCGAGCAAGAAGCAGCTCACAAGTTCACCGCGGCGTTTTCTGCCGGCATTCAAAAATGTCGGTGTGCTCGGCTGATATTCTTGATTGATCATCAGGTTTACATATTCTTTTGCTTTCTCAGTGTCGCCGTTAGCGAAGAACAGCGCAACAATTGAGATCCGGTCCTCATAACGCTCGAGGATTTTTTTCTTGTCATTCGTTTTCAAAGCATAGTCATTATAGAATTTAAACGCACTCATGAAGGAAGGAAAACGAAACTTCTTAGCGTAAGCTGTCTTAAACACTTCTTTAATGTCTTCAAAAGAATAAAGGCTTAAGAATTCCTCTTCGTAGTATTGATTTTCAACCAAATAATCCAGCTTCTCTTTTAAATCGTGAAAGAAGACTGTGTTTTGATTGATATAATCTACAAAATAGCTATGTACAGCCTCTTTATCCTTATCAAACTGGAATTTCCCATCTTTTTGGATCATGATTTCGTTATTTAACTGGATCCATTTTGGCACTTGATTTTGTGACAACTCTTTCTACCTCCTGAGTAAACAATTCAACGTCTTTAGATGTGCCGCTGAGTTCAAATTTGTGCAAGATCGGCACCTGATATTGTCTTGAAATGGTATCGGCGCTTTTTGCAAAGTTATCGCCCCATACTTTGTTGCCGCTCGCAGCGACACCTAATAAGAGATGGGCGTATTTTTCGAGAAATGATTGTGTTGATGCCGGTACCTGACCGAAGTTTGTCGTGTAGGTGACCAAAACAAACGGAGTGTCCACGTGGTCCATTTCGTCCACCTTGCGTATCTGCTGAAAGCCTGTTTTATTCACAAACCGCTGAACATTCCCTGTTTTCGAATCAAATATGATTTGTACCACGTTTTATCACGACCTATCAAAAAATATGAATCTCTCATCACTAACACTATATATAGTATACTACCCTCTAGCAAAAACACAATATATAGATTCGTTTTTATGAAAAATTCATATTTTGATCAAATCAGGCAAATGGGCAGACTCATTAGGGCCCAAAAAAGAGAGCAGAACGAGAATCATCTCTCGTCCTACTCGGGGTGTCGTTTTTAGCCGATGTATATCATAACATGAAAAAAAACTGCTTAGTAGTCTAGATTTTTTTTTCTTAAGCTATCACAGCATTTTTCGCTCTCTACTGTTTCTTCTATTTCAACATCCGCGCCGATCTCTTCTAAAACCGCCTTCAAAGCAGTGATAATTGACGCTTCTCTGATTAATTCTTTTCCGTTCACAATGATACTTGTTCCGTATTCATAGCAAGAATCATCTTCGCAAATTTCTTCCCAATGATTCACGATCACTTTATGCTTCATGTTTTCACCCTCTGTTTGATCTGTGTCTGTATTTAGTTTAGCGGGTAGTATCCGCTTTGTAAATTCGGATGCTTGTGAATTTTATTCAAGTTCATCATCCGTGTCGTATTCTTTCTTCAGCTTTACCTCATTGCTGGACTCATTATACTCATAAATTTTAATATAGCCGTCCTCCATAACGCCAAAATGATTATGTTCAAGCGGAAACGAGGTGGGCTGAGGCGTTTCATAGTCTGAATTGCCGCTGTCTGTTTCAATAATGGTTTCTTGATTCCCGCACGCCCCGAACAGTAAAAAAACAGCTATCCATACAAGTGCAATCCTGATTCGTCTCAGTTCTGCTTCACTTTCAAACAAGGTCGATCACTCCCAAATTCATTTTATACATAATATACCATTTTTACTTCCGTATGTTGTTCTCATAAAAAAAGACCGTGCCTTGGCATGGTCAGCTTACACAAAAAGCTTGTAGCAAAAGTGGATTCATGTTAAAAATGGCCGCCGGGAACCCCCGGCAGCCTTTCCTCATGTCTTGACATGGCATTTTTTGATCTATTCGAGTTCAAGCTGGACGTTTTTTTGCGGCGCAAACGTTGAGATCGCATGTTTATATATAAGCTGCTGCTTACCTTCCGATTCCAACAATACGGTAAAGTTATCAAAGCCTTTCACCTGGCCCCGCAACTGAAAGCCGTTCAGCAAAAAAACAGTGACATACGTATTTTCTTTCCGGATTTGATTCAAAAACTGATCCTGAATATTAATCGGTTTCATGTTTCGTCCTCCTTGATTCTCTATATCATACAGTTTCGATTAAAGTTCGAGTTTTCCTGCTATATGTGTGAAAATTTCCTTTTTTTTCAGCTCCATATCAACAGGCGGTGTCATATCGAACCATGTGACCTGCATTTTGTTGCGAAACCACGTCAGCTGGCGTTTCGCATACCGCCTCGAGTTCTGCTTTAGCTGTTCGACAGCATCGGAAAGTGTCACAAAACCGTCAAAATATGCATACAGCTCTTTATAGCCTATCGCCTGTATTGATTGACAGTCTCTCACGTTCTTGTCGTATAAGCGCTTCACTTCCGGAAGAAGACCTGACTCCATCATCATATCGACCCGCTGATTAATTCTTTCGTAAAGTGTGTCTCTATCCATTGTCAGGCCGATTAACACTGCATTGTACAGAAGTTCTCGTTTTTGTTCCTTCAAATGCTGGGACATCGTTTTTCCGGACGTATGTAAAATTTCCAGTGCGCGAATGACTCTTCTTGTATTATTCGGATGAATCGCAGCTGCTGCCTCGGGATCTGCTGCAGCAAGTTTGGCATGAAGAAAGTCAGCGCCTTCCCGCTCAGCAGCCATTTGCATGCTCTCTCGAAACACGGGATCATTTGCCTCTTCCGTAAATGTATAATCGTAAAGCACAGATTGTATATAAAGCCCTGTACCGCCGACAATCATCGGAAGCTTTCCTCTATTTGCAATCTCGCTGATTTTATTTCTTACTAAGCTTTGATAATCGGCAGTAGAGAAAGAGTCTTGGGGATCTAAAATGTCAATCAAATGGTGGGGCACTCCCTCCATCTCCTGTTCGGTAATTTTAGCTGTTCCAATATCCATCCCTTTATAAATCTGCATTGAATCTCCGCTGATAATTTCCGCGTTTAAGGATTTGGCTAGCTGAATACTTAAATTGGTTTTCCCCACTGCCGTCGGTCCGACTAAAATGACAACGGGCTGCTTCGTATTATTCAATATGTATCACTCTCTTTTATAAATCTCCCCCCATTATAGCATTCAACATGGACAACCACCTATCCATTTTGCCCTTTTTTTGCATCGGTAAACATCCTTCTACCAGCAGAGCGGCTCATTGCCGACAATTTCCCTTGTCTTTCCTTTCAGGGTATGACGATGCGTTTTTCTTCTGTCATCTCCTGGATCGTACACAACCCCTCCGTACTGGATCTCAATCGGCTCGTTATAGGCCAGATACGTCGTTTCTTCGATTTCATGATAATGTGTGCCATCTGCTAAGGGAATCGCCGGCCCTGAGATTCCGTAATACCGATGAAAATGGCCGTTTTCAAATGAAGTGATCCCTGTATAGTAATGTGTATGCTGATCGGTATTTGATCCGTTTGCCGGCTGAGTAAACCCTTCAATGAGATGATAATGGCCCTGTTCTCTCGTTGTTTTGACATGATAAGCATGTGCGTGGGGCGGTGCTTTTGACCAGTCAGACTGATACAGGCCCAATGTGTTCACATCCTCCTTTTCCTCGATTCGCCCAATCAAATCCGGGCAGGCTGAATACACTGCATCATCTACACTTTATTACAGGAGGAAAGAAAACATGAACGAGTTAGAAAATTTCAGCCCTGAAGATACAAGAATATTTGGAAGACCGTTCGGATTCGGGAGACCATTTGGGTTTGGAAGACCGTTCGGGTTCGGTTACGGGTTTGGAAGACCCGGATTTGGTTATGGATTTGGTTTTGGCCGGCCATTCGGATTTTTTGGAGGACCGTTTATCGGCGGCCTTGCAGGCGGGCTTATAGGAAGCGCTTTATTTAATCCTTATTTGTATGGCGGATACCCCTATTATCCGTATGCCCCGTTCCCTTATTATTATTAAACGCAAAAGACCCCTTAAAAAGGGGTCTTTTTAAGTGTGTGAAAATGAATCTCTTGACTCATACATAGGCATACACTAATATTTTTCTAGCTGAAGTTTTTTTCTAATCTAAAAATATAGTGAGGAGAATTCATGATGTTGATAGGATATATATTCCTCACGATTGCCATATGTTCAGAATCGATAGGAGCAGCCATGCTGAAAGTATCTGATGGCTTCAAAAAGTGGAAGCCAAGTGCTTTGGTCGTTATTGGCTATTCCCTCGCCTTTTATATGCTGTCCCTGACTTTAAACCATATTCCCCTGAGCCTCTCCTATGCGACTTGGAGCGGGGCGGGCACGGTGCTGACGACAGTGATCGGAGTAAAATGGTTCAAGGAAGATCTGAATGCCAAAGGGCTTATCGGGATTCTTTTATTACTATCAGGGGTCGTGTTACTTAATTGGCAGTAAAGGAGTGATGAAGATGAGAGGATTGCTTTATTTGGCTCTCGCCATTGTATCTGAAGTGTTTGGGAGCACGATGCTGAAGCTTTCAGAAGGATTTACACAAGCCTGGCCCATTGCCGGAGTCATAGTCGGATTTCTTTCTGCTTTTACGTTTCTAAGCTTTTCTTTAAAAACAATTGACTTATCAAGCGCGTATGCAACATGGTCGGGCGTTGGTACCGCGCTTACAGCAATTGTCGGTTTTTTGCTTTTTGGCGAAACCATCAGTTTAAAAGGTGTATTCGGTCTCACGCTTGTCATTGCAGGCGTGGTCGTGCTAAATCAATCGAAAGCCCACGCTGAAGATAAAAAACAGACGGTCTGTGAGTGACCGTCTGTTTTCTTTATTCTCCACCCAGTTTCACAGAGGCTTCAAGCTGCAGCTCGACATTTCCTTGAATTGCACGCGAAATCATGCATGACGCCTCCGCTTTTTTACAAAGCTTGTGAGCCAATGCGACGTCATCTTGTGAAGCATCATGTTTAAGCACGACAGAGGGACGGTGAATGATCTTTTTGTATGTAAAGACTCCTTTTGTGACGTCGACAATGCCTTCTGACTCCATCTGTAAGTCTTCTTTTTCCAGCCCGCTTCTCTCCATCATCGCTGCAAGTGTAATAATGTAACAGGTCGCTGCCGCCCCGAGAAGCATTTCATCTGGGTTGGTCCCTTCTCCCGGGCCATCCATTTCTTTAGGAATGGAAATCGATGTGATGAGGTTTCCGCTTTCAATCGTACCGACATCATTGCGGTTACCCGGCCAATTCGCTTTTAAATAAAAATGATGATCTGCCATTGTTTCGCCTCCTTTTTTATCCTATTTCAGTCTACTGATCTTCTCTTATTTTGTCTTCTGATCTGCTTGTTACGAATACTCTTTTTCCAGGACACCTTTGATCGCACTGACATAAGCATAAAATTCACTATTCTTTGTGTATTTTCTATTTTTATAATAAAAATCATCAAAAAATGCTTCTCTCTGCTCACGGCTGATTTCCAGCTGGATACTTAGCCCCGTTTCCCCTTGGTTATTAATGTTTTCGGCATTCAATCCAGCAAGACCGCTTTTAGACGACGCTAACTCAGCGGAAAACCCTCTCCGCTCAAGGGCTCTCACAATCATTTTCGCCCGCTTTCGGTCTGTTCCCCCTACAAGCGTATTCTTGTTCTCTCCTTTATATCCGTGAAAAGCCACCACATATTGATGCTCCTTGATTTTCTTTTTTGCCAATGGCTCATCAAAGTTGGTGCTTGTAATGTGCAGCGTTTGGTTATCGTGGGACTTCAACCCTTCAAACAGGTATGTAGAGTATTCATTATTGAAATAACGAACAAGCTCACTTACTCCGCCTTCAATTCTTCCGCCATGCGGAGACATAATTAAGACTTTGCTTCCTATTTTCTCATTATATGAAATATCGTAATCGGCTGGGCTCTCATTCTCTGCCAAGCTGCTGAAATTTGAATATGTATCTGGCTGATTTGATGGTTCAGGTTCCAATGAGTAATGAACATATCTCAAGAACAAGACAATGGCTAAGACTAATATGACATTTAGTAAAAATCTTCTCATGTTTAACTCCTTTCATAAGAATGGCGCGGTTCATTATATGAGGTTTAGCCAATAGGTTTTATCTTACCATTGTATACACAATATCATCAGTGAAAAAGTTCCCGGTTTCAAAAAATCAATTGATTGTCACGGTTATTAGCGGTTCATTTCAAATAAGAGTGAAAAAAGGTTGAGAGGAAAGACAAAAAAGGTAGGAACAACCTCACTTGGCAAATAAATGTATATAGGTTTAAGGAGGGTTTTAGTAACAGGCTGCCCGGTTGCTGAGACGGACAGCTGTTACCGGCCTGCAGAATAGAGATTTTGCTTATTTGTTCTCACAAAGTCACAGGAGAGGATAGAGTCCAATAAAAATGTTCTGATCTGTTGTTTCGAAAAACAAAATGCTTTGATTTTCGTTTTGCTTTTCTGTCTTACAATAATCGTTCTTTTACTAATCGTTCCGTCTTTCTTCATATATATAATGCTGATTGGCATTTGGCTTTCCAATGATCGGTGCAAGTAGAAATTCATACGGTTGCTCTCCCCTTCCCAGTTTGATATGATCACATTATAATACGAACAAATGTTCTTTTTCAATCCCCAATGATTTCCTCAACTTCTGAATCTATCGTATCTAATGCGAAAGATTCAGAAAAACAAACTCTTGTCTGTCTCTTACAGAGGACAAACAAACTTACCAAACCTATCATCTGTTCATAGAGTATACAGAGAACCTTATAATAGGAGGAAAATACATGTTTGGGTACTCTATGGTACAAATGGTGAGAGCAAATGCTCACAAGCTAGATTGGCCGTTACGGGAAACCGTATTGCAGCTTTACAAGCCCTTCAAATGGACTCCTTGCTTCTTGCATAAATTTTTCGAAACCAAATTGCAAAACAGAAAAAAAATGTCAGTCATTATCGAATTTGAGGAAGGCTGTCACGAGACCGGCTTTCAAATGGCTGGAGAGGTTCTGCAAAAAGAAAAACGCAGCAAGCTAAAAAGCCGCTTCAACAAAATCAACTGCTGCAGCGCCGAGGTTACTCCTTCAGCATTACATTCCCTTCTCTCTGAATGCAGCAATATCCGTAAAGTGTATTTAAACCGCGAAGTCAAAGCGCTTTTAGACACGGCAACCGAAGCAAGCCATGCGAAGGAAGTCGTCAGAAACGGGCAAACCCTGACAGGAAAAGGCGTTACTGTCGCTGTTGTCGATACAGGAATCTACCCGCATCCTGATCTAGAAGGCAGAATTATCGGATTCGCGGACATGGTCAATCAAAAAACAGAGCCGTACGATGATAATGGTCATGGCACACACTGTGCAGGTGATGTCGCAAGCAGCGGCGCATCCTCTTCCGGTCAATACCGCGGACCTGCACCGGAAGCCAATCTCATCGGCGTAAAGGTATTAAACAAGCAGGGTTCAGGAACGTTAGCAGATATTATAGAGGGTGTTGAGTGGTGTATTCAATACAATGAGGACAACCCCGATGAACCGATTGATATTATTAGCATGTCGCTCGGGGGCGATGCCCTTAGATATGATCATGAACAGGAAGATCCGTTAGTCAGAGCGGTTGAAGAAGCGTGGAACGCAGGGATTGTCGTCTGTGTCGCTGCCGGAAACTCAGGCCCTGATTCGCAGACCATTGCAAGCCCGGGCGTGAGCGAAAAGGTGATTACAGTAGGTGCGCTTGACGATAACAATACTGCAAGCAGCGATGATGATACTGTCGCTTCCTTCTCAAGCCGCGGCCCGACAGTATATGGGAAAGAAAAACCCGATATTTTAGCGCCGGGTGTTAATATTATTTCCCTTCGCTCTCCGAATTCTTATATTGATAAGCTTCAAAAGTCAAGCCGTGTAGGGTCTCAGTACTTTACAATGTCAGGAACCTCGATGGCAACACCGATTTGCGCAGGAATCGCAGCTTTAATTCTTCAGCAAAACCCGGATCTTACCCCTGATGAAGTAAAAGAGCTTTTGAAAAACGGCACGGACAAATGGAAAGATGAAGATCCGAATATCTACGGAGCGGGCGCTGTCAACGCAGAAAATTCCGTTCCCGGCCAATAAAAAGCACCAAAAAGCCGGCAATTCTCTCTCAGCAGAACTGCCGGTTTTTTCGTTTGAATATTCATAATCATAAGGTAAAATAATGGAAAATAGATGAAGGAAGTGAAGAAAGTGCCATATTATATCTGCAATACATGCGGTGTGCAACATGCACAGACTGTAGATCCGCCCAACTCGTGTCTGATTTGCGAGGATGAAAGACAGTATATTCATCCCGATGGACAAACTTGGACAACCCTTGAAGACATGCGTGAGAAAGGAAACCTTCAAAACATCCTCCAAAAGGAAGAAGAGCATCTTTACAGCATCAAAACTGAACCAGAGTTTGCGATCGGACAAACAGCCCATCTTATCCAGCATAAGGGCTTCAATGTGCTGTGGGATTGTATGACATATCTTGACCAAAAGACAATTGACCAAATCAACGAATTAGGCGGTATTCAAGCCATCGCCTTGTCTCATCCACATTATTACTCTACTCAGGTTGAGTGGGCTGAAGCATTTCAGGCCCCGATCTATATCCATGAGGATGATAAAGAATGGGTGACAAGGCCAAGCAATCACATTCACTTCTGGTCAGGGGAAACGCTCAATATGAAGCCGGGACTGGACCTTTACCGACTGGGCGGACATTTTAAAGGCGGTGCTGTTTTGCATTGGAGCAAGGGCAATGAAGGGAAAGGCTGTCTATTGACCGGAGATATCATTACGGTTGCGGCGGACCGAAACTGGGTCAGCTTTATGTACAGCTACCCAAACCTCATTCCCCTTCCCGCCTCCAAAGTTGAAGAAATAGCAGCCAAAGTAAAACCGCTTCAATTCAACCGGCTTTACAATGCTTTTTCTAAAGTTGTCAAAGAAAATGCCGGCGAAGCGGTCCAGCGTTCTGCCGTACGCTATATCAAGGCTCTGAACAGCGAATTGTTTCATACATAAAGAGTGAGGCGGCTCTTTTCCGTGTAAAAGATGCAGCAATTGGGAATAGTATCGTGTAGATCAAAAGGAGGAATATTGATGGCACACACGAATACACAGCTTTCTCAATGGCTGGAATCAAAAGTCGGCCAGACGCTTGATATTAGAAAAGGTGAATTGACCCATGATGAAGAGATATCAGACTTGGATCAGATTGTTCTCCACCTTCAAAAAGTGGCTATACGCAGTACGAATCATCCTGATGATTATGTTGCGAAAGAAGAGCTTGTTTTAGAAGGCGAAGGAACAACATTCACTGAGGACGGAAACGTACCGCTTCCGCAAAATGCCTATGAGATTCCTTTATTAGGTGAAATGCATATTCACCAAGAAAACGAAGGATTGAAGGTCATAACAGATCGTGCAGTATATACAATTGATATCCAGCACAGCTGACAATCACTTTCATCAAAATAATACAGCGTAGCGCCTTTGAGCTTTCGTTCAAAGGCGCTGCTTTATATCGAGCCGTTTTTTCACTTTTTTCGTTCTTCACCCTATTGAATGACTCCTAAAATAGATATATAGTTTTAGAGACAGGATTACATTTCAAATCATTCTGTTTTTTGTAAACTAGTTCAGCAATTTGATTCATCTATTTACCCTATTAGGCGAGGAGAATGCAAATGGAAAAATTGATGTTTCATCCGCATGGTAAAGAGTTTCATCACAATCCTTTTTCAGTTTTAGGACGATTTAGAGAGGAAGAGCCCATTCACCGATTTGAATTAAAACGGTTCGGAGCCACATATCCGGCCTGGTTAATTACCCGATACGATGATTGTATGGCCTTTTTAAAAGACAATCGAATTACAAGAGACGTAAAAAATGTGATGAACCAAGAACAAATCAAAATGCTCAACGTTAGTGAAGATATCGATTTTGTATCCGATCATATGCTGGCAAAAGATACACCTGACCATACCCGCCTGAGATCACTTGTTCATCAAGCATTTACTCCCCGAACCATTGAAAATCTGCGCGGTAGCATTGAACAAATTGCTGAACAGCTTTTAGATGAAATGGAAAAAGAAAATAAAGCGGATATCATGAAATCCTTCGCTTCCCCTTTGCCTTTTATTGTTATATCTGAATTGATGGGAATCCCAAAAGAAGATCGGTCACAGTTTCAAATCTGGACCAATGCGATGGTTGATACCTCTGAAGGTAATAGAGAGCTGACAAATCAGGCCCTTCGTGAATTTAAAGATTATATCGCCAAGCTGATCCATGACAGAAGGATAAAGCCAAAAGACGATTTAATCAGCAAACTTGTGCATGCTGAGGAAAACGGCAGCAAGTTAAGCGAAAAAGAGCTCTATTCGATGCTGTTCTTGCTCGTTGTAGCCGGCCTTGAAACAACTGTTAACTTACTCGGCTCAGGCACCCTCGCATTGCTGCAGCACATGAAGGAATGTGAGAAGCTCAAGCAGCATCCTGAAATGATCGCTACAGCGGTTGAAGAATTGCTGCGATACACCTCACCTGTCGTTATGATGGCAAATCGGTGGGCCATTGAAGACTTTACATATAAGGGGCATTCGATCAAAAGAGGAGACATGATTTTTATAGGCATTGGATCTGCCAATCGCGACCCGAATTTTTTTGAAAACCCCGAAATATTAAATATAAATCGGTCGCCTAACAGACATATTTCTTTCGGTTTTGGCATTCATTTCTGCTTAGGAGCGCCTCTTGCCAGGCTGGAAGGCCACATTGCATTTAACGCACTTCTGAAGAGATTTCCTGATATTGAACTTGCGGTTGCACCTGAAGACATTCAATGGAGAAAAAATGTCTTTTTAAGAGGATTAGAAAGTCTCCCTGTTTCACTTTCAAAATAACATTCAAAACGCCCCCTTTTAAAAGAGGGGGCGTTTGTGTTTTCTCAGCGCTTCACCAATTCATCTGTTTCTTTTTCTTCCCTCGCTTCATGTTTCTTCCGGAAAGCCTTAAGGAAATTCGCATTCACTACTCCCCTGTTTGAATAGAGCTTTTCGCAAAATTCTAACATGGCTGTTGACGCTTTCGGTTCGGTTAATATCATGAAGTGGTTGCTTGAATCGACATCCACCAGGTGGAAATGGGGAATTTGCCGCTCCCATTCCTCCCAATAGGCAGCTTGATCAAACGGTTCTTTTTCATTTGATAGAGTGAAATAAGTGTCTAAATCACCAAAGAAAGACCTGCTTTTGTTGCGGAAATAATAACATTTTACCGTCTCAGGATCAGGGAGAGGCTTAACAGTGTACGACTCCAAATCATAGGCGCGCTGTGTTTTCATCATTTGCTGAGCCTGCGCACGTATTTGCTTATCTGGTTTGTTTAGCCCTCGTTCTTTTGCCAAGTCAATCAACTCAGACAGGAATTCTTCATCCTCTAAGCTTATGTCCACCTCTTCACGGCTGATGAGAACATCCGTAAGCTTTTCCCGTTTCGCAATCGATGCCAGCATCGTATTAATTGTTTGCAGCATTGACGTTTTCATAGATGCCTCATTCTCTTTTGTCTCAGAACGATATGGGGAGTCAACCATCACCATGCTTTTGACAGCAAGGCCTTGGCTTTGCAGCTGGCGAGTGACTTCATATGCAATCATCCCGCCTAAGGAATATCCGCCTACATCATAAGGACCTTCAGGCTGTATGGATCGAATGATCTCTATATAATAGGAAGCCATTTGTTCAATTCCGTGCAAAGGCGCAGAATCAGTCATGAATCCTCTGGCTTGAATGCCGTAAAAAGGGCGCTGGCTCTTTTGTGCAAATTGCTGATAGATTTCAACTCCTCCTACTCCGCCATGGAACCAAAAGACAGGGCGCCCCCGCTTGCCGTCATTTAACGGTATCAATTCCGGAAACGTGCGAGCTTGATCATTTTGTAAGGATGTATCCTCCTGTTTCTTTGCGATCAAGTCCATCATGTCCTGAACAGTATGGCATGCTTGAAGCTCCGTCAAGGCAATGAGAGGGTCCACCTTTGATTGCAATTGCTGTAATAACTGTATGCAAGAAATTGAATCAAATCCATACTGCTGCAATGGCTTATGAGGCTGCAGTTCATCTGGATCCATCCCTAGTACAGTTGCTAATATGTGATGATCACTGTTGTTGTTGATACGCTCATCCTGTGAAACAGAAGGCGTACTCTCTACTGCTTGAAAGCCGTTCCAGCAGCTTCTCTTTTCAAATGGATAGGTTGGCAACGGTATTCTGCGGGCACCTTTTCCTTTATAAAGCTTCTCCCACGGGATTTGCACCCCTTTTGTCCAGCAAAACGCGATCTTTTCAAGGTTGTTTTCAGACAACAAAGTCTCGATCACCATTTCTCTTAATGGACCATCCAGCAAGGCTTCGAGATCTGACGAGCCATTTTCTGCATTTCCGCTAAAGACAGGTACAGAACTTTTCGGCTTATCGCCTTTTTCTGTAGCTAAGCAGTCTTGCAAGCCGATTACCAGTTCTTCTTTACTGCGGACGACGAGCGCCAGGCGGTCTTCCATTTCCTCTCGGCCGGTTTGGAGTGTATAAGCATAATCTTGTAATGACAGTGCTTGTTGTTTATTCACATAGTCAAACTGCTGTTGAACAATTGCTTTTAGCCTGTCTTGATTCTTTGCAGAAAGAACTACAATGTGGGCACCATTCTCACTCATACTAACCGGTGGTTTTGGTAAAGGAATATATTCTTCTAAAATGACGTGCGCATTTACGCCTCCAAAGCTATAGCTGTTGATACTCGCTCTGCGCGGAATTTTTTTGCCTGCATCGTCACTTAAATCCCTCCATTGCTGATTCTCGGCAGTCACTCGGAAACGGGTGCCCTTTATTGACACCTGGTCATTCAAAGACGAAAATCCGGATATGCCTGGTATTGTTTGATGCTTCATCGCCATGCTGACCTTCATAAGAGCAGCCATGCCTGAGACGAGTTCACCGTGACCGATGCTCGGCTTTAAGCTGCTGATATAACATGGCGCTTCCTCCCGTACTTCCTGTGGAAGTTCCAATTCGAGCTGACTGCAGCCTGACTTTAACGCCTCTATTTCTATCGCGTCTGCCAATGGAGAGGCGATCCCATGCGCTTCTATATAGGTCACCGTTTTGGGATCAATTTGCGCTCCTTGATAAGCCTTCAGCATTGCATCCTTCATGCCGGCCGGATTTGGCGCGTGAAGTGACATTCCCCTGCCGCCATGCGATACACCTGAACCTTTAATAACCGAATAAATATGATCGGAATCTTCAATGGCTTTTTGCAATGGTTTAATGATGAGAACTCCTGCTCCTTCACTTCTGACAAAGCCATTTGCATCTGCTTGAAAGGATTTGGCCTGCCCTTTCTCACTCAAATAGCCCATTGAGTCGAAGCCAATAAAGCCTTTTGGTGAAAGCAGCAAATTCACAGCCCCGACAATGGCTTGCTCACATTCGCCGTTTCGAATGGACTGTATAGCTCTGTGCAAAGCCACTAGAGCTGAGGAACAGGCAGCTTCATAATATTCACTTGGCCCTTTTACATCAAGCGCATAGGATATACGGTTTGGAATTAGGGAAGGAACCACAGCTGTATCCGTATTGCCGGCTGCGACAAATACTCCTGTCGGGCGGCTGGATACAACCTGCCCTGTTAAGCCTGCATCTTCCATCGCCTTCCATGCATGTATCAAGAGCAGAAACTCCTGTGGGTCCATATTCGCCGCTTCTTTAGGCGATATGCCAAAAAACAGGGGATCAAACTCACCTATTCCTTCTATAAAACCGCCCCATTGAAGGCTTGATTGCCCTTCCTTATCGGCTGCGGCATATTTGCGCCAGTCCCAGCGTTCTTTCGGCACTTCAGAGACACAGTTCTTTCCCTGGATAAGGTTATCCCAAAATTCCGTTACACTGTTTGCTTTCGGAAACTGTCCCGACATGCCGATAATGGCTATGCCGTCTGCCGCGTGTTCGATTGTTTTATCCGTGTTCGTCTCGTATGCCGGAATCTGTTTCATTTGGTTTTCGATTTGAGCTGGGCGTTCTTCCTGCTGATGAGCTTCACCAAACAGCTGAGCAAATGATGCTTCATGTTTGTCCGCAAAAAAGTCGATTAGCTCTTGAATAGTCGGATACTCAAAAAACAGAGTCGGATTTAATTCGATCTTTGTCTCTGCTTCCATCTCCTTTGTCAGTGCAACCAATTGAGAAGAATCGATTCCAAAATCCATGATATGCGCTTTTGCAAGAGACAATTTTGACGGATCGGCCATGTTTACTGCCAGTTTTTCTGTTACATAGCTTCTGATACGACCTTTCAGATTGCTGGCTTTGATGGCCTTATTTTGATTTCCTCTTTGATTCGAAATACGAAGCTGTTTAAGCGAGTAGCCCGAGTAGTGCAGCACTGTTTCTGACGACTCATTGATCACATCTACATCAAACAGCAGCATGTCACCTGTATTCTTAACCAATGTAATCAAAAGCCAGCAATCCCCTTTTATCGTTTGCTTTGTAAACTGGATATCATTGATTCCAAACGGCAGGAAGCCGCCTGTCATGTCAAACTGCTCTAAGAAACTGAGGATAGCCAAGTACGCGCTGTTTGTCATCAATGGGCTTACAGTGTAATGGTGCCCGTTTGCCAGCCCGCTTTGGGGCAGGCGAATTTTTGCCAGTATAGACTTGTGATCTCTGTAGAGATGAGTAATTGTCTTAAATAACTCTCCCCATTCAGGACCGTTTCCGGTTTTATACATCTGATCGATGTGATGAAGCTTAGTTAATGAATGCTTAACGTTCTCGATATTAACTTTTTTTGGCTCAAAAGAACCGATTCCGCATTGTCCGATTGCGGCAGGCTTCCACAAACCAGAGGACGGCTCGCGATACATGATTTGCAGTTCTATGACTTGATCTTTTTGCAGCGGCTTTGCCTGAAGTTCAACGGTCTCGCCTTGTTTGATGACAATTGGACTGATATAACTTAATTTGCTGATACGGCCGCTGTTTTCCTCAGGGAACAGGTTAAAAAATGCTTCAATGGCCAGACTGCCATATGTGGCACCGACAAGCACCCGTTCATTGTTGAAGACGTGTCCTTGAACGTAAGGCTCATCATAAGTGAATTGATCTTGAATGACCGGCTGATTGATATTGTCTTCAACATCTGACGATTTCTCATTGATAGACGATACATCGAAATGAAATGGTGTATTATGGTCAAATGCATAGTGAGGCAGATGAACCCAGCCTGATCGGTTCCCTATACCAGCTTCTTTAAAAGCAATCGATGCCCCTTGTGCCCATTGCTCTGCTGCGTTTATTTCTCTATCCCTAGATGCTGATTCCGCACATGGCTGTAAATCGAATGATGTATAGATGCCTTGCTGGAGTGAGCTTTCTCTTGATGTTCGGAATATCTTTAGTTTTTCGATCAGCTCTTGAGTCGATGCCACTGTAAATGCAGCCCTATGCTCTAAATTATGGTTTCTCCTGTGTAAAGCCTGTACAACGGGTTCAATATCCAGAGAAGCTTCCTTCTCTAAAAACAATTGCATATTTTCTAGATAGCTAAGCAGGCTCCATTTTGTTTTGGCTGAAAAAACGGCAGTGAATTCCTGCTGGCGGGGAGCGATATGTTCTTTCTCAGGGGCCGTCTCCATATATTCTTCTATAATAAGATTGGCATAGGCTCCCCCCGCTCCGAAGGAATTGATCATGCTTCTGCGAGGCAATTGTTTTCCAGTTTCGGGATCATTCAATCGATGCCATGGCTCTGTTTGTTCCTGAAGATAGAAAGCCGTGTGCTCCAGCTTAATATTTGGATTGACAGGCATCGCATTAATTGTCGGCACCAGCGTCCCTTTCTTCATTTGCAGCAGCACTTTTGTCAGCTGAGAAATACCGGAAGCCGCCTCTAAATGCCCCAGATTGGATTTGACAGAGCCTATCGCACAAAACTGTTTCTTGTTTGTATATTGTTGAAACGCGTTTGTTAAGGCAATTACTTCAATAGGATCGCCCAGCGCCGAACCATTTGCCGCCGATTCAATATAGCCGATAGTCTCTGGATCAATGCCCGACCGCTGAATCGACTTGACAATTAACTTTGCTTGCTGCTTCGGGTCCGGAGCTGTATACATCTGTCTTCCGCCGCTATGGTTGGCAAAACTGCTTTTGATCACAGCGTAAATATGATCCCGATCTTCCATCGCCTTCGAAAGCGGTTTTAACAGGACAGCTCCGATGCCTTCCCCGGGAATAAGCCCGTTTCCTGTGCCAAAACTTTTGCTTTGATTGCCGCTTCCCAGCAGATTGGCACGCTCCAAAGAATCATATTTAGAGAGATCGAGTGTTAAATTGACACCCCCAGCAATCGCCATTGAGCAGTTTTTCAATTTCAGGCTTTCACATGCAAGATGTATGGCGTTTAATGAACTAGAGCATGCTGAGCTGACAGCGATACTCGGTCCGGTCAGGTTAAAAAAGTGGGAAACGCGATTTGCAATGTGCCAGTCTCCCCCATTTGAGCTGAGGACTGCCTGCTCTAAAGATGGGATATTCCAAAAATACTGGTTATACATATTCCCTATAAAAACACCTACTCCGTCATCATCCCGCAATTTATCCAGCCGGGTTCGCGTATAGCCGCCGTCCTCAAACGTTTCCCAGACGGTTTCTAAACATAAACGGAGTTCCGGTGTCATTTCCATCACCCGGTTTTGCTCCACCTCAAAAAGCTGATGGTCAAATGCCTCTATATCTTGTAAAAATCCGCCATAGCGTTTCTTATTTGCCGGCTTTTTTGGATCTTTTGATAATGTTTTCAATAAAGATGTGCGCCATCTGGATTCCGGTGCCTCTGTAATACAATTGTCTCCGGCGATTAAATGCCCCCAAAGCTCTTCTAAACTGTTAGACATCGGATAGCGCCCGCTTACCCCGATTATTGCGATATCTTCTGTACTAGAATCATTAAAATGTATTCCTTGCAAATTACTTGTCTTTTCTTTTTTTGGTGGTTCGGTATTTGCTAGCTGAGTTTCAGTGACTTCCTGCTCTGTAACAAAGCGGCGTGTATGAAAAGTAAATGGCTTATTAGGATCTGTACGCTCTGTTTGAAGTGGAGCTTCATTTTTTGCAGGCTTCGTTTTTTCCTTTAACAATGCTGTCCGGAGCTTATTTTCATGCCCCTTTACTAAATATTCGACGAGTTCTTTTGTATTGTTATGTTCAAATAAAATGGTTTTTGGAAGCTCTCCCGTCACTTTTTCTAATTCACGAATGAAATTCACCTGCAAAATCGAATCAATTCCATACTTCTCAAATGTCGTATCTTCGTGAATACGTTCTGGTGATAGTTTGATTGATTTTGCCAGCGTATGCTTCACAAATTGTGCCGTTTGTTCGATGAGAGAATCGCTTTCCTGTGAATAATCGATTTCAGCATTCATTTGTATATGGCTTAGATCTTCTTCTAACCCCGTTCTCTTCTTTTGACGGACGACTCCGTTACTTTCAGCGGCAATGATCTGCTGGCCGAGCTGATGCGTTTGTTCAGCCATAAAGGAAACATAGCGAAATCCCTCACTCTCAAGCACCATTTTCCAAGTGTCTGGATACAGCCCCGGGCAGCCCGGTATGCGAAGATCAGGGTCCTCATAGAGCCACCAGCCTTCCAAAAGGCCGAACGTCAAATGCGAGTATATATTATGATCACTTATTTCATTTAAAAGGAGCAGCCCGTTTTTTTTCAAAACTGCTTTTGCATTTCGCAATGTCTGCCGGATATTTTTTGTGGCATGAAGCACATTTGCTGCGATGACCGCGTCGTAGCCTCCCGCATCAATATGCTGTTCAGACGCCGGCTCCTCGACATTAAATCGTTTATATGTCAAATATGGATTGTCAGGACCATACTTATTTTCTGCATGCATTAAAAAAGCTTTAGACAGATCTGTATAACAATATTCTTTTATATGTGGCTGCCATGCTTTCAATTTTTGAAAAACAGCCGCGCTTGTCCCGCCGGTTCCGGCTCCGATTTCTAATATTCGAATCTTCGCCTCAGGCTCTTGCTTCAGACGTTCTTGCAGATAGGCTGTTAACGTATCTGCAAGAACATCATTAAAATAGTCTGCGACTTGATTGTTTTTATAGACCCCTTCTACTAAATCCATAGATGAATTCGGAAACAGGATATCGGTGGCTGACGCCTTGCCGGTCAGAATCTCCGGCAAGGCTTTAAGTGCTGTCTCCACCAATGTCACCATGGCTTTCATATTATTGTCTTGAAGCAGGTCAGATTTTTGTTCATTCCATTCTTTCCACAGCTCGCTCATGGTGCCTATTGAGCGTGTTGGAACATGTCCGTTCTCCGTTCGCTTCAAAAATTGCTGCCGTTCTAAAATTGATTGGCTTTCTTCGAACCATCTGCCATAGAAATTCTCCAATACCGGCTGGGATTTACTTTCTGTGAAAAACCCTATGGACTGTAATTGTGCGAAAAGCATTTTACAGAGAATGTCTTCTGTGTTCAGCATTGGCGCTTCCCCTCCTATAACAGTTGTTGAATCTTTGTGCTGTCACCCGGGTGATAGCTTCGCAGCTTTTGAATGGCGGAGCCGTGAGTTTCCGGGTACACTTCAATCGTTTCTTCTGTCTGTTCCGCTTCATCATTCGTTTCGTTTGCCATTTTCATCATTACTAGCTGCTTCAGCGGTCCCCCGAGCAGCAATTCCAAAGCTTCCATTGCTTCAGGGGCTTCAATTGAGCCTATGCCTGCCTGAGCCATTCTCTTCTGGTAATCCGGTGATGAAACAACACCAATGCTTCCCCAATAACTCCAATTCATCACGGCCACTGTACAAGGCCATACGTGAGACAGCCGCTGTGCAAAAGCATCCTTAAAACTGCAGCCCGCAGCGTAATTGCTTTGTCCGGAAGCTCTTGCAAACGATTGTACGGAAGAGAAAAACAAAACAAAATCCAGTGGTTCATGCCGGAAAACTTGGGCCATTCGCACGCTTACATCAACCTTTGCAGCAAGAACGTTTCTGAAACATTCCTCACTCATATTCATCAGGCTTCGGTCTTGTAAGACAATCGCAGAATGGATGATGCCGTTGATTTCTCGATGCGTTTGTTTCATTGTTTCATACGCTCGTTCTAATTCCTCTCGGTTAGCCGCATCAGCTTGAATGTAATACGGGGCTGGCCCTAGACGCGCAAGTCTGTCCAGCTTGCTTTGAATGACTGCATCCTTTTTCCTTCTGCCAATCCAAACGATCTGCGCCCGATATGTTCTGATCATATATTCACTCCACGCCTCACCAATACCGCCAGCTCCGCCTATGACAACATAAACACCTCCGTGCTTATACTTCGTGTGCACCGGTTGATTGTTGTGTACTGGAATCAAACGAAGCTTATGCCAGACCTTGTCTCGATAGGCCCACGTATTCCCTTCTTGATCGGCAGGCAAGGAAAGGAGTTGAGATAACGGTAGGTCTTCGTATTTTTTAACATCGATCAGCTTTGTCTGCCAATTTGGATATTCTTTTGACATTGAACCGATCAGGCCGTGCACCCCGGCATCGACCGGGTCGACAATATCATGCTGATCAACATATTGTGTGTTCACCGTCACGACCGTCCAGCTTATCTCCTTCTGTCCATAGCCTAAAGAAAGCATTGCCTTAATGAGCCTATACATTTGAATGACGCCTTGATCTTGGGCTTCAATCATTTCATCGCCGACTTCGCACTCTGTCACACGAGAAGGAGACATCCACACGATGTGGTCAAACGATCCGAGTGCTTCAAGCTGTCCTGCAATTCTATGAATTGATGCGTTCGGCTCAATGTACAGCTCCTTGGCAAATGGGATCTGCCTTTGAACAGCTTTTCTGCTGTTGTCATCCCCTCCGAGGATGACAACACGCTCATCAGCAGGCGAAATGATCCTCTTCTCCAGCTGCACTCGATCCCATATCGGCGCCATAAGAAGCGCTCCGTTAAGAGTTGCTTTGGAGTTTCCTAGTGATGTCGGCCCGTCTGGCGGTTGTATGCCTTCTTCCAGCAGCCTTGAGGTAATCCCCTTGATTCTTACACACACTCGGCCTTGTTCATCACACAAATCAATATCCAGTCTCTGTATTTTGTCCTCATTAGGACGAGATGTCACAGACACCCACATTTTATTTGTACACGGGCTGAATATTTCTAGCTCTTGCAGCGCAAAAGGCAGAGAAAGCTGCTCGTCACCGGAATTCAGCTTTAGCCCGATCGACGCTTGTAAAGCAGAATCGGCCATACTTGGATGAAGAACGAATTCATTCAGTGTGTGAGTTACACCATCAGGCAGAGAAAGATCTGCCAAGGCTTGATTGCGGCCGATGTAAAGCCGATCTATCCCTTGAAAACCAGGTCCGTAGTCAATGCCGATCGCCTGAAACAATTCATAACATTGGTCGTGTGAGAGTGTGCTTAAACTGCATTGGTCTTGAAGCACGCTGATATCCTGGACTGGAATGTCTCCTGCCCCGCGGATTGAAGCACTGCCTTGACAATGTATCTTTCGATCATTGTGTGCAGCCTCTGTATAGACGTTAAAAGCAATCTCGCCGTCCTGCTGGGGATTTAGACTGATATCCACTTGAACAGGCTGGCCGTCCGCCACAATCGGCTGCACCCACACAACATTTTTGATGTGAATAACAGATTGTTGATCTTCGGTTCTTCTCACTGCTCTTGTAACGGCAGCATGAACCATCTCAAGATATGCCACGCCCGGCATAACCGGTTTTCCCTTCACCTTATGATCGGCGAAAAAGAACTCAGCACCTGTAAAGGCCGAGCTGAAACGCTGCTCTGACAAATCAGATGTGTTGACATGTATCAATGGATGAAAAGCTGCTGATTCGACTGTTTTTAAAGCTGTTTGATGGGCGGCTGCCTCCTCTTTCGTATCCGTTATCCAGTAGCGTTCTTTCGCAAATGGATAGGTAGGGAGGCTGATGCGTTTCGGCTGTTTGCCGTCATACAGTTTACTCCAGCCTATTTCCATGCCTTTTACCCATAAATCAAGCAGTCTTTCATATATGTGAGGCTCCCAGCTATTGTTGAGCGTTTTCTGTACTTCGTCATCTGATCTCAATGTTTGTGCGATACCTTTTTCTGCTCTGCCTCTGTACATGTACTTCGCATTGGTGCCCCCTTCTATAAAGAGGTTCAGTTTTTCCAGCAAGTCCCCAGTCGAGATAGCGATGATCCCTAATCTCTCCTCCATTGCATCACGCCCCTCTTGGAGTGTATAAGCAATATCAGTGAGGTCACGAGCAGTGATAGATCGTTTGCTGATAAAGTCTGCTAATTGCCGGGCTTGGTCTTTCAGACGATCTTCATCCTTTGCCGACAAAATAAAGATGCCCGGGTGCTGTGCTGTCACAGCTGGTGCTGTTGCAGGATGGGTTGTTTCTTTCGGAATATATTCCTCAATGACCACGTGGGCATTGACGCCGCCTATCCCGAATGAACTGATACCTGCGCGGCGCGGCAGCTCTCGGCCGGCTTCATCCCGAAGCGCCTGCCATTCTCTCGATTCCTGCACAATATAAAACGGGCTGTCATCCAGTCTGATATACGGATTAACAGTTTCACTGTACAGACTTTTGACAAGCGTTTTATGCTTGAGCTGCAATAACACTTTAATGACACCCGCCACACCGGCCGCCAGCGATAAGTGACCGATGTTTGTTTTCGCTGACCCAAGTCCGCAATGGTTGCCATGAACAGCCGGGTCCCCCGTTTTTTCATACAGCTCTTTAAATGCCGCTTTTAAGCCGTTGATTTCTACTGGATCGCCCAGCTCGGTTCCAGTCCCATGCGCTTCAATATAAGTTACGGTTCTTGGATCAATTCCCGCTTTTTCATATGCTGTTTTTACGACATCCGCCTGAGCTTTCGGATTAGGAGTCGTTAGAGAATTTGCGCGGCCACCGTGGTTTACCGCACTTCCTTTAATGACACCGTAAATATGATCACCGTCTCGTTCAGCCGCTGTCAGCTTTTTCAGAAAGAGAATGCCGGCACCTTCACTGACTGCGAATCCATCGGCTTTTTCAGAAAATGTTTTGCATCTTCCTTCTTTGCTCAGCGCCCCGGCCTTATCATAGGCGATATGGCCTTGCGGAGTTACGACCGTGTTGACCCCTCCCGCAATCGCCATTTCACAGTTTCCATTTTCAATGGCGCAAACCGCATGATGAATGGCGACCAAAGAGCTTGAGCACGCAGTGTCGATCGGTTCACTCGGTCCATGAATGTTCAGGAAATAACTGACTCTATTCGGTCCTGCAGAAGGACTCATATTCGCAGCCGCTGAGCCTTCGATGTCTACATTTGACAGAAGTGAACTGTACCCTGTGTTTCCTGTCCCGATGAAGATTCCCGTTTTGGTTCCTGCCAGGCTTCTCGCTGAGTGTCCCGCTTCTTCTACCGCCTTCCACGCATAGGTCATTAACAGGCGCTGCTGAGGCTCCATCTGCTCAGCCTCCAGCGGAGATATGCCGAAGAACAATGGATCAAACTCAGCTACTTCATCAATAAAACCGCCCCATTTGACGTTTGTTTTATTCGCTTCTTTCAGAGGGTCTCCGTAATACTCCTGCCAATCCCAGCGGTCTTTTGGAACCTCTGTAATACAATCTGTGCCCGATGACAGGTTCTCCCAATATTCCTCAACGTCTTTTGCCTTTGGGAAAACGCCGCTCATCCCAACAATCGCAATAGGCTCAGGTTTGTGATCAGCTTCCTTTTGCATTGGTGTTACCGAAGGTTTTACAAAGCGGTTTTCAGTCGAAAACGTCATATTTTTTATATTCTGTTCGACAGGCTGCATCAGCACCTCAGCTTTGGCAGGCGTTTGAGCTGTAAAAGCATTTGGATATTCTTCTGACAGATACCCTGCAAATGCATAAACAGTTGCGTGCTCAAAGAAGATCGTAGGCGTAAGATCCAGCTTGTACTTCTCATTCAGTGTATTTGCGAATTCAGTTAACGTAATCGAATCAAATCCATATTGATTAAACTCCATGTCCGGGTCAATCTCTTCAGGTTTGATTTTGAGCAATTGAGAGATTGTTTGCTTTAAAACTTCTTGAATGTGGTCAAACATATTCCCTTGATCCATTCTCGCTTCAGATGTCACCGGTACTTGAACTGTTTTCATTGGTACATCATCAGAAGACGGCTTTTGAGTCAGCTTTTCCCTCATCATGTCTTTGATTCCTTCCATGACGATGACTTGATCTTTGCCAAATGCCAAACCTTTATACAGCGCTTGAATGCCGGTCTCGGTCCGCATTGGAGTCACACCTGTGTTTTTCAACGTCATGTTTTCAATTTCTTTATTCGCGCGCATGCCGCCTTCTTTCCAGAGCGGCCAATTGATTGACAACGTTTGTCCGTGCCTGTACATGGCGGTTACAAGCGCATTTCGGTAAGCAGCATAACTGTCCATAAATGCATTAGCCATTGCATAATCGGCCTGTCCCGCGCTGCCGGCAACACTTGATATTGAAGAAAAGAGGATAAAGAAATCTAACGCAAGATGCTCGGTTGCCTCATCCACATTCACAAGCCCTTTCACCTTAGGAGCGAGAACTTGTGTCAGCTCTTCATTGGTTTTGCTCATAAGATAGTTATCTTTAATCAGCCCAGCGCTGTGAATGACACCATTCAAGTCTTCGTAATCAGACGTAATGCTTGTAATAAGCTCGGAGGCTGCTTCCGTTTGTGTCACGTCAACCTGCCTGTATTCTGCGCGAGCCCCTAATTGCTGAAGTTCGTTAAGCTCCGCCTGCTGATCCGCATTCAACGCGGATCTGCCTGTCAGAATGAGCACAGGCTGTTCGGCTTGGCGAGCAATCTCTTTTGCAAAAATAAACCCAAGTCCTCCTGCGCCGCCCGTGATGAGGTATACACCTTTATCTCTCCACGGCATGCTTATTTCCCGATCATCTATTTGCATTTCATCCAGATCATTGATGTACCGTTTGCCTTTTTCATATTTGATGTGCTGATCTTCTGTGTGCCTTTTATTCTCTTTCAGTTTTTCTATTACACTTTCAATATTTTCATGTGAATCGATTTCAATCGTCTGGCCGATTAGTTTTTTATTCTCCAGGCCGGCGGTTTTAAGGAGCGCCGATAGCCCTGAGAATGAGTACTGCTTTCTTTGTGCAGAGGTAAGCAGCTGGACCAGAACATTGCCCTGAGGTCTGCTTTTGAGAAGACCCTGGATCGTCTCAAGCGCTTGTTCGGCATAATCTTGGAACCTCTCTGCAAGTCCTTCGCGGAATGACTCCAAAACGATGCATTCCGCTCCTGTCATTCTTGATTCAATGCGATCTTTTGAGAGGCCATTCATGTCGCAAAGCATGACAATGTGCCGTTCGTAATGAGGCTCAGGACTTTCTTTTTTAAAATCCTTAGGCACCCATTTTTCTTCAAACATCAGGGTTTCCAGCGTTTGATCAGATTCCGCCGATCCAGAGCCGCCTTCTGCTGCTCTGAAAGATAATCCTTTCATCCGTACGCAAACATTGCCGCTCTCATCTAAAATATCAATATCGCGCTTTTGCACCTTATCAGTTGCCTTGCTGCCTTGGCTGTATCTTGCGTATACCCACATTTCTGAAGAACATGCTCCGAAGACTTCAAGCTCCTGCACCGCAAAAGGCAGTGTCAGCTGGTTATCCCCGGCGCCTGTCAAAATGCTTGACGCCTGCAAAGCAGAATCCATCAGCCCAGGGTGCATGTTGTATTGGCTGAGCGTATCTGCAGCTGACGGATGCAATGACAATTTTGCCAAAACAAATTGTTCAGCTGTATAGATTTTTTTCACTCCGCGATAAGCAGGACCATATTCAAATCCAATCATTCGATAGGTGTCGTATACTTCGTTTACGCTGAAATGACTTTCCTGACACTGCTCCCGCAGAGATTGCAAATCAACCGCCGGCAAATTTTCAGCAGGATTCAATACCGCGCTGCCTTGACTGTAGACGATTGACTGTTCGCCAGTAACGTCTGAATGACCATAGATTTCATAAGAGATCTCACCATTTTCTCCCGGTAAAAGCCTAATGTGTACTTGCTGCGGCTGATCCTCTACAACAATAGGCCGCACCCACACCGCATTCTTTAGCTTCATGATGCGCGGTACATCTTGTATCTCTGCGGCCTGCTCAACAGCTGCCCGCGCCAATTCAAGATGAGCCACTCCCGGCAAAATCCGTTGGCCTTTCACAACATGATCAGCAAGGAAAAACTCTTCTCCCGTATAAATAGAGCTAAACCTTTGTTCCGAGAGATTCGATGTGTTTTGATGCATTAATGGATGCAGCATGGCTCCGCCAAGGCGGGAGGCTGCTTGATTTGCATCAATGCTGCCGCTTTTTTCAATATGATCAGAGATCCAATAACGGTCTTTTGCGAAAGGATACGTCGGCAAGCTGATGCGCTTTGGCAGATTCTCGCCATACAATTTCGTCCAGTCTACATCAAGCCCCTTTACCCATAATTCAAGCAATTTTGCATACTTTCCCCGTTCCATCCATTTCTCGACGGCTTCTTGAATCTCTTCGTCCTCTGTCAGTATTTGGAGTGTGCCTTTATCAATCCTTCCTTTAAATACATCCTCCACACCGCTTTTGCCTGCTGCAAAGTCTTTTAACTTTTGCTGTACATCCTCAATGGAACCGGAAATAATCCCGAGACGTTCTTCCATCGCATCCCGTCCGGCTTGCAGTGTATAAGCGATTCGGGCGAGATTTACGTCACTATATGTTTGCTTATCAAGCGCATCTGCCAGCTGCTGTGCATGTTCTTTTAGCCGCGCTTCATTTTTAGCCGATAAAACGAAGATACCCGGATGTTCCGGCGTGATGGATGGTATATTCTCATCGGATGCTTCCGGAATATATTCCTCGATAATCACGTGGGCGTTTACCCCGCCGATTCCAAATGAACTGACACCTGCCCGGCGAGGAAGCTCTTCTCCCCGTTCATTTTTCAGCGCTTTCCATTCTTCCGTTTCCCGTACGATATAGAACGGACTGTTTTTCAGCTGAATGTATGGATTCACGTTTTCGCAATGCAGACTTTTCACTAAGGTTTTATGCTTAAGCTGCAATAATATTTTAATAACTCCTGCTGCACCGGCTGCCAGCGATAAGTGGCCGATGTTTGTCTTTACAGACCCTAATCCGCAGTAAGGATTGGCTGATGTGTCTCCTTCATTTACACCCAATGCTTTAAAAGCTGATTTCAAACCGTTAATTTCAACCGGGTCTCCAAGCTCCGTCCCGGTTCCGTGGGCTTCAATGTAGGTCACGGTTTTCGGATCGATTCCCGCTTTTTGATATGCCGACTGAATAACATCTGCCTGCGCCTTCGGATTGGGAGTCGTTAAAGAGGCTGCACGGCCGCCGTGATTGATTGCACTGCCTTTTATGACTCCGTAAATGTGGTCTCCCGCTTCTTCAGCCGCTTTTAATTTTTTCAGGAACAGTATGCCGGCACCTTCCCCATGCGCAAAACCATCGGCTTGATTTGAAAACGTCTTGCATTTTCCTTCTTTGCTCAGTGCACCCGCCTTATCAAAGCTGATATACACCTCAGGAAGGATAATCGTATTTACACCGCCGGCTAATGCCATGTCACAAGTGCCTTCCTCAATTGAAGAGATGGCATGGTGGATCGCCACTAGTGAACTTGAGCACGCTGTATCAATCGGTTCGCTCGGCCCGTGCAGATTAAGGAAATAACTGACCCGGTTCGGACCGACCGATGGGCTCGTATTGGCTGCTGCCGATCCTTCTATTGCCGAGTTCGCTTTAGATAGAAGAGAGCTGTATCCTGTATTTCCCGTTCCGATGAAGACGCCGGTTTTTGTGCCTGACAACCTTTTCGCCGAATATCCTGCATCTTCGATCGCTTTCCAGGCGTAAGTCAGCAGTAAGCGCTGCTGAGGTTCCATTTGTTCAGCTTCACGCGGGGAAATGCCAAAGAATAATGGATCAAAATCTGCAATTCCGTCAATAAAACCGCCCCATTTCACGTTCGTTTTATTGACTTCCTTCGCCGGATCACCTTCATATTCACGCCAATCCCAGCGATCTTTCGGGATTTCCGTCATGCAGTCTTTGCCTTCTTTTAAGATGTTCCAGTACGCCTCAACATCTTTCGCCATAGGAAAAATCCCGCTTATGCCCACAATGGCAATTGGCTCAGGCCCAGCATCACTCTGTATAGCGTTTGGTAGCACGACTTGCTGCTTTCTGCGTCTTTTAGCTTTGGCACGCACGGCTTGTTCCTGTTTCGCAGCAGGCTGAAGCTGAGCCGATGCAGCGCGCACAGCAAATGTCTTCGCAAATACCGATTGATATTCTTCTGACAAATGCTTGCCAAACGCATGAATCGTCGGGTGGTCAAAAAATACGGTTGGCGTCAGCTCTAACTGATAGGCGCGATTGATATGGTTGGTGAATTCAGTCATGGAGATAGAATCAAAACCATACACCGTCATCTCGGCATGATCATCAATCGTTTCAAGCTTGACCTTTAACTGCTTGGCGATCTCTCGCTTTAACATCGCCTTTACTTTAACCAGCAAACTGTCTGTATCAATGCTATTTATTTGTTCAGTCATGTGTTCTGCTTCCTTCTTTTCCATAGGTGCTGAGGCGTTTTTTGCCAGCATGTTTTGTTTTATTTTCTGCACATCGCCTTCGATCACCATTACTTGGTTTGCCTCTGAATGAAGTGCTTGATATAATGCCTGAATTCCTTTTTCCGCCCTCATAGGAACAATACCGGCCAGTTGCACAAGCCTTTTCTCAATTTCTTGATCGACCTGCATGCCTCCATCTCTCCATAAAGGCCAGTTTACAGAAAGCGTCTTCCCATGCCGCTGGCTGAGGCCGGCAAGCCTATTTCGATAGCCTGCATACATATCCATAAATACATTGGCTGCCGCATAGTCAGACTGGCCAATGCTCCCTAAACTTCCTGAAAGAGATGAAAAGAGAATAAAGAAGTCTAAAGGCAAATCCTTGCTCGCTTCGTCTAGATAAACAAGCCCTTTTACTTTAGGCGCCAGTACATCGTGCAGATCTTTTGCCTGTTTATTAACCAGGTAGCTGTCCTTGATGATTCCGGCACTATGAAGAATACCGTTCAGACGGCCATATCTTTTTTGAATGTCGTCAATAAGCTGATAGACTTCAATTTTATTGGTAACATCTGTTTGCCGGTAGGTGATGTCAGCCCCCTTGCTATGAAGCTCTTCCAGCTTTGTGCTTTTGCTTTCGCTAAGAGGTGAGCGGCCCGCCAGAATGACTGTCGCATTTGTCGTTTGTTCCGCAATTTCCTTTGCAAAAATATGACCTAGTCCGCCGGCACCTCCTGTAATGAGATAAACGCCATTGTCTTTCCACGGTTTGCTGCCGACGCCTTTTGCCTGTTTGATTTCACGCCAATCAGCAATATACCGTGTCCCGTTTTGATATTTGACATATGAATCGCCGCTCATTTGATTTTCTAACAGTTTGCCAGCGATGCTTTCTCCACTTTCTTCACCGCTGACTTCAATCATTTGGCCGGTTAGTTTGGCATTTTCCTGACAAGCTGTTTTCAGCAGTCCTGTCAACCCTGAAAACAATTGCTGTTCTCCCTCTGCAGAGGTTACGATCTGAACGAGAATGCCGTCCTTCGGTTTCGTACGAATGATCTCTTGTACCTTTTTAAACACTTGTTCTGTATAAGAATGGAAACGCCCATCTACTGAAGAAGGCCTTGCTTCCAGGCTGTATACATGGACATCCTCGATGGCTGCTTCAATCTGTTCTCTCGTCTCATGATCATATTCACATAGGAACACGAGATGCTCTGCATATTTTTTTGCTGCCGCGCCTTCAGCTGCCTTTTGTTCTTGCCAAACGGGCTGAAGCAATAAAGTTTCAGCGTTCATTTTTGATGGTTCGGTTTGTATATCTGCCTCCATCACTCTCGTCGAAAATCCTTTCATCCGCACGCAAATCGTGCCATGCTCATCGTATAGATCAATATCGACTTTCTGTATCAAATCTCCCGGTTTGTTTTTCGAGTTGAATTGAACATAAACCCACATGTCAGAAACGCACTGACGAAAGACCTCAAGTTCCTCCAGGGCAAATGGCAGTGCTGCCTTAAAGTCTTCAGTGTCTGAAAGTTCCGCTCTGACGACATTTTGCAAATATTCAGCCGCCTGTAACGCCCCGTCCATTACACTTGGATGAAGAACATAATCGCCCAACGTATGTGCAACAGATTCCGGCAGTGATAATTTTGCAAGCAGCTGGCCGTCACCTTTATATACGGCCTCTACACTCTTGTAACCTGGACCGTAATCGGCGCCGATCATCCCTTCATAAAACGAGGCAGCATCCATTCTGCTTTGATCACATTGTTTCTTGATCTTAGAAAGATCCAGTGCTTTTTCTCGCTTTAACTGAATCAATTCCGCTATACCTTGGTTATATACAACTGGTTCTGCATCAGCGGATTCCAGCTCGCCATACATCCGATAAGCAATGTGTCCGCCATCTTCATCGTAAAGTCCGATATTTACCTGAACCGGCTCACTTCCTGCTACAACCGGGCGAACCCACACGACATTTTTCAGCCTGATTCCAGTTTCATGATCCTCCAATCCGCCAATTCCTTGTTCTATAGCGGCTATTGCCATTTCAAGCGTGACCGCCGCCGGCAAAATCGCCATGCCTTTAATGACATGCTCGGCAATAAAATACTCTTGTCCTGTGAAAATGGAGCTGAAACGCTGCTCTGACAGAACCGATGTATTATGGTGCACCAAAGGATGCAAACGAGATGGTTCAATTGTTGTGATAGCGCCGGTGCTGCTTTCAGGCCAGTAGCGTTCTTCGGCAAAAGGGTATGTCGGCAAGCTGATGCGGCGTGGCTTTGTATTTGGATAGAGCCTGCGCCATTCAACGTGAAAGCCATTTGCCCACATCTCGGCAAGCTTTCTCAATTCTTCTTTTGATATCCGTGATGAAGCCATATCATCTGCTTCAGCAGTTCCAAGCAGCTGTTCAGCGGATGTCATTCTCGTTTTTTCTCCTCGAATACAGCCTTCTGTGAGCGGCTTTCCAGTCACAAAAGCTTCCAGCTGATGTTTCCATTCTTCCAGATCGTTCACTATAAAAACGATCCTGTTATCCATTGCTTCACGGCCGACTTGGAAGGTATATGCAATATCTCTTAAAGAGAAATGCCTTTGCTCGTCTTGTCTGATATAGGACAGCATTTCCTTCGCGTATACTTGGAGCCGTTCACTATTTTTAGCTGATATAGGAATGATGTAAGGCTGATTGCCTTCGTTTTCGGTACCTGCATCAGAAATGTTTTCATATTGCTCAAATATTGCATGGGCGTTAGTTCCGCCAAGGCCGAATGAGCTCAGAGCCGCCCGGTGGATACCTGAGTGTTTCTCTAACGATTTTCGTTCACGGACAACATAAAAAGGAGAGCTTTCAAACTTTATATCCGGATTCGGCTCCGTACAGTTGATAGTCGGTGCAAGTTCATTATGGTATAAACTCATCGCAACTTTAATGCATCCGGCTAACCCCGCAGCTGTATCCAAATGGCCAATATTCGTTTTCACTGAACCGATTCCGCAAAATTGTGTTTTGTCGGTGTATTGCTTGTACACTTTATTTAGAGCAGACATTTCAATAGGATCGCCTAATTTCGTTCCCGTCCCGTGTGCTTCAATATAACTGACCGTTTCAGGATGGATCTTGGTTGTATCCAATACATGCTGTATCACTTCTGTTTGGCCTTTTACACTTGGCGCATAGAAGCCTGCCTTCTCTGCCCCATCATTATTGATGCCTATTCCGCGCATAATGGCATAAATATGGTCACCGTCTTGTACGGCATCCACAGCTTTTTTCAGCAGGATGACTGCTACGCCTTCACCTCCGGCCATTCCGTCTGCCGAAGCATCGAACGCCTTCACATGCCCGTCGCTTGAAAAATTCAACCCGTTTTGGTGCACGTAGCCGATCGCTGATTGTGCGTGCAATGTTGCGCCTCCGACAAGCGCATATTGTGATTCGCCCGATGTCAGGCTTTTGTATGCTTGATATAAACCGACTAGTGATGAAGAGCAGTTAGAATGAACAAAATAGCTTGGCCCTTTTAATCCGAGCTTATGTGAGATCATGGTCGGAATGGTTCCGCTTTGGGCTAAAACCCATGAGACATAGCCATCCGGTGATTCATGTCCTTCTGTTGTCTCCTTCGGCAATAACGTTCTATATGAATTGCTGCTTGCAGACATATATACACTTGTTGCCGGAATCTCCTTAGCCACATATCCTGCATCTTCAATCGCTTTCCAGGAGTGCAGCAATAAGAGGCGGAGCTGAGGGTCCATATACTCAGCATCTTTTGGCGAAATTTGAAAGAAACTGGGATCGAATAAGTCTTTCCCTTCGATCACAGATTGCACCGGCACATAGTCAGGATGCTGTATCAATTCTTCGGGAACTCCATTTGCGCGAAGCTCTTCTTCAGAAAAGAATCGTATGCTTTCTTTGCCTTCTTTGATGTGGTTCCAGAAGTCATGATGATTTTTCGCACCCGGGAACTGGCAAGATATCCCCACAATCGCAACACTGTCGTCAAAATAAGGAGGAATCGTCTGTTCTAGGTGTTTTCTATCTTTTTTGACATCCTGATGATCTTCATTTTGTGTCCCGGCTAGATCTGAGTTTTTCATCTCCAAAATGTATTCACTGATTGCACGGATCGTGGAATACTCAAACAGCTCAGTAACATGAAACTCACAATCGAATTCTTTTTTGATTCGTTCAGCCACAGCTACAGCCAGAAGCGAATCGCCGCCCGCATCGAAAAATCCGTCTTCCGGCCCAAATCCGCTGACCTTGAGCGTTTCCTCCCAAATGCGCAGCACCTGATCCTCTATTTCCGTTAATTGCAAGTGATTTGGTTTCCTTCTGTTGAACACGATCTCACGTTTTTCTAATTCTCTACGGTTCACTTTTCCGCTGGGCGATAATGGAAGCTCATCTAAGCGGATAAAGTGTGAAGGTATCATATATTCCGGCAGACTCGATTTTAGATGATGGCGCAAATCTTTTGGATTGGCAGAGGCATGTCCGCTTTCCTCTGTATAATAAGCAGCGAGCTGTTGATGGCTCTCCAGCTGCTTCACCACTACCGCCTGATCTAAAATGCCCGGAAATTCACTCAGCTTTGTTTCTATTGCGCCCAGCTCGACGCGAAAACCGCGTATTTTGACTTGGCTGTCAATCCGTCCCAAGTATTCTATGTTGCCGTCAGGAAGCCACCTTGCTGAATCACCCGATTTATATAGCTTCGTCCCTGGTTCAAAGGGATTATCAATAAATTTTTCAGCCGTAAGCTCCGGCTTTTTAAAGTAGCCTCTTGCCAAACCGGCTCCAGCGATGCAAAGCTCACCAGGCTTTCCGATCGGGACAGGCTTCAAATGCTGGTCCACAATATAAATTTTCGTGTTGGAGACAGGCTTTCCAATCGGTGTATGGTGACTTGCGATATCTCCTTTTCCGCATCCGAAATACGCAGCGTAAATGGAGGCTTCCGTCGGTCCGTATATATTTTCAACACGGCAGTTTGTAAAGAGTGATACCGCCTTTTTCACTAATTCTTTAGGGAAGGCTTCACCTGCAACCATCATATACTTCAGCGGTCCGTCCTCTGTGAATCGCTTGTTGTCTTTCGCCATTTCTAAAAAAACATGCAGCATGGCCGGCACAAAATTAATGTGAGTCACTTTATATGTTTCAATATAATCCATGCTAAGCTGCGGTGATTTCTCCCCATTAGGCGGAAGAATCACTAGACGGCCGTCTCCAATAAACCATCCGAATAATTCTGAGATCGATACATCAAACACATAGTTCGTCTTCAATAAATATGCATCCTCAGCCGTTACAGGATAGTGAGATTCAAGAAAATTCAGGGTATTCATAATGCTCCGATGCTCTACCATAACCCCTTTAGGCTCTCCGGTGCTTCCCGATGTATAAATAATATAAGCGAGGTGTTCCGGTTTTACTTCCCGCTTTAAACCGCTGCTTTGCTGGTCTGTATAACCGTTTCGGCAAGCTAACTCGATATTGATCGCTTTTACATGGCTGCCAGTTAATCCGCTGATCCTCTCATGAACGTTAGGTTGGGTGAGGACAATGGATGCCTGACTGTCTTTGAGCATGTACTCTAATCGTTCTTGCGGAAAACTTGGATCTAACGGCATATACGCTCCGCCAGCTTTCAGTATTCCTAAAATTCCGATGATCATATCAAACGAACGCTCTGCACAAATGCCAACGGGCTGTTCAGGTCCAACACCCTGATGTTGAAGGTAGACTGCCACAGATGTGCTTTTTTCATCTACTTCTTTATATGTAAGTGATCTGTCTTCAAACATCACAGCAACCGCATTGGGGGTTTGTTTCGCTTTTTCCTCAAACACCTCATGTATACACTTGTCATTTGCAATGTTTGTCCCTGTCGCATTCCATTGTTCCAGCAAACTAGTTTGTTCTTGATTTAATTGCAAAGAGTAAGCTTCAAGCGGCAAAGACGGGTCCTCCATCATGTGCTGCGCGAGCTTCATATAGTTCTCCATCATGCTTTCAATGGAGGACAGTTCATACAAATCAGGGTTGTACAGAAGATGAAGCACTGTTTCATTTTGTTGCTCATATATTTCGAGTGCCAGCTCAAATTCACCCTCTTGCCGAATGTCTTCAATATATTCGATGCCAAGCGTTTGATACGGTTCGAGCACTTTTTGCAAGCCTGTTGCCTGAAAAAAGTTTTGGTACAGAAAGGCTGTTTGAAAAACCGGAGAATCCGTGGCCGAGCGGTCTACATTCAGCTCTCTTACCAATGCAGGGAACGGAAACGCCGCATGATCCAGACCGTCAGCCATTGTCAGCTGCAGCTCCCGAATAAATGCTGTTAATGGCTGAGCTCCGATATTCTTGCTCCGAACAGCCATCATATTGATAAAATAACCGATTAGGGTTTCAAATCTGTCTTCTTGCCGACCCATTGTCGGAACGCCGACAATGATATCCTTTTGTTTTGTATAATGGTGCAGCAGTACTTTGTAAATGGAGAGAAACACAACCGATTCATTCACATGATTGGTGCGGGCAAACGATTTAATTTGATTTCTCAGGTGATGGGGGAGCAAGCTTTTATAAGCTTGCCCCTTGAATTTTCGTGCTGAAGACCGCGGACGGTCAGCAGGCAAATCAAGAACTGGCAGACTCCCAGACAACTGTTCTTTCCAGTAAGCGAGATGCTCTTCCCCTTCTCTGCCAGTCAGCATCCGTTTTTCCCAATCGACAAAATCGTAATAATCAGCTGTTAATGGCTGCTGCAAGGGCTCAATCCCATTCAGTAATTGTTGATACGCTTCGAATAGCGCCGATATCAATGTCAGCATCGACACACCATCAAATATGATATGGTGAATTGTTATAAGAACAATGCATTCTTCTTCTAACCGTTGAAAAAGATGTGTGCGCCATAACGGACCAGCTTCCAACTGGAAAGGTTCTTTTGCTTTTTCTTTTAGAAAAGACAAAATATCTGCTGATTTTATTGCTGATATATCCTCTTCCACAAAACAAAGATCCTTTGATAACTGAACCGATTGAAATGGAACGCCATTCTCTTCTTGAATCACACTGGCTAAGACTGGATATTGTTTCTGTACAAACAGAAGGGCTTTCTTGAACGTCTCTGCATGTATTGGTTTGCTGAAGCGAAAGCATAAAGGAATATTATATGCACTCATCCCAGGAGACATTTTTTGAAGCATCCACAGCCCTTTTTGCCCTTCTGAAAGCGGGCTTTTCAACTGCCGCTTCATGCCTTTAAGATGTTCTTCCACCTCAGAAATGGTTAATTCTCCTGATCTGAAGGCATCGAGAATTTCTTTATGATTCATACGATTTACTCCCTTCTATGATGTTTTGCACACTCTTAAAATCCAATTTCCCTAGCGCCACCTCTTGCATCATTCCGATGATGTGCTCGTCTGTATACGTGCCCTTTATTTGATGTGCTGCTGCGCTATGATTTTGTTTTTCCGCTTTTAAGGCCAAATGGTCAGATAGAGCTTGGACTGTCTGACATTCAAGGATTTCCCGGCCGGCCATCTTCAGCTGCGTGGTTTTTTCGATATGCCGCATCAATTTTCGGCCAAGAATTGAATCCATCCCATATTCCAGAAAGTTTCTTTTGAAATTGATTCGATCCTCAGATATGCCCAATTCTCGTGCTAAAAATTGAACAATGATCTTTTGAATATGGGTTTTGCCATTCGGCTCGCCAATCTCTGTTTTCATATCTTGTGAATGCTGTTTAACGGCCTCTGATTGCTGAGTGCCTGACGAAACCCAATACCGCTCCCTTGCAAATGGATAACCAGGTAAAGAAACCATCCGAACGTGACCGCCATCATGAAGGAGTTCCCAAGGAATCTGATATCCTTTCACCCAGCAATCCGCGATGTTTTCCAAATTTCTTTCTTTTGCGAGAGCTTGCAGAACTGCTTCATCTTGTTCTTCTAATATCCCTTCTGTATATCCTGTATAAAGGGATCTCTGTTGGCCCGATATCCCACCATTCTTCATTGCTTCCACATATTCCTTCAATTTTCGCACCAATTGCTCCTGATTGTTTGCAACGATCGCGAGCCTTGCTTCCATGGCTTTTCTCCCAACCTGAAGCGTATATGCCACATCAGGTAAAGAAGGGTTATGGTTATGATTCTGCTCCAGATACGCAATCATGCGGCAGGCAGCACCCTGAAGCCGATCATCATTTTGGGCTGAAAGCACGATGACCTGCGGTGACTCTTGATGCCGCTGTGTGGACGGCTGATCATTCGGAATGTATTCTTCAATGACTGCATGTGCATTGGTGCCGCTGATTCCAGTCGTGCTGATCGTTCCCATCCTCGGCTTCTGATTTTTCCTGATCCACGAACGGTTTTCTTTGCAAAGCACAAATGGGCTTTCTTTAAACGGAATATACGGATTTTCCGATTCACAGTGATGAGTGGCCGGAATGATCTGGTTTTTCATAGCCATCAGCATACTGATTAAAGCAACTGTTCCTGACGCTGCAAATGTGTGTCCGATTAAAGGTTTAATTGAGCTGATCATACAGAATTGCTTCTGCTTCGTATATTTGCTGAACACGCTCGTTAACGCTTGGACCTCAAGCGGATCACCAAGATTCGAGCCGGTACTGTGCGCCATCACATATTGAATATCGAGCGGATTGATTTCATTTTTTTCATAAATGTTTTCGATCAATTCTGCCTGGCTAAAAGGATTTGGCGCAGTAATGCCGTTGGTTTTGCCATCGTAATTCACGCCGCTGGCCTTGATGCAGCCATAAATATGATCTTTATCTTCAATTGCCTTTGATAATGGTTTCAAGAGAACAGCTGCCACCGCTTCACCTGGCACAAGACCATTGGCATCCTGGTCAAACACTTTGCATTGTCCGTTCGGAGACAGCATTTCGGCCCTTGTCAGCGCCTCAAAAGACATGTGAGAAATATTCAAGCTGACGCCGCCCGCTAAAGCCATTTCACAATCCCCCTGACGCAGAGCTGAACATGCCTGGTGAATCGCCACCAGTCCAGATGAACATGCTGCTGTCAAAGCCATATTAGGCCCTTTTAAATCCAATGCGTATGCGATTCTCGCAGACAATGTGGCGTTTTGTGTTCCGTTAATGTAATCCGTATCTCCGGTTAGATGCGCATATTCCCCTTCTTCCACACCTACATAAACACCGCAGGATTTTCCTTTTATCCGATCTCCCATATAGCCGGCGTCTTCAAACGTGTGCCATGCTTCCTCTAGAAAAATGCGCTGGCGCGGGTCCATGCTTTCGGCTTCTTTAGGCGATATTTGAAAAAACAGCGGATCAAACCGGTCTATGTCCTTCAAAAATGCACCCCACCTTGGCACTGCTTTTTCTGGATCTCTGTTAGCTCTCCCCCAGTCCCGGCGTTCGCCCGGGATGTCAGAGATACACGATTTACCGTTTTTCAGATTATCCCACAGCTCATGGACCGAATCAGCTTGAGGGAACCTGCCGCTCATGCCGATAATGGCAATAGGCTCATCGTGAACCTGCCGAATGCTTTTTTTACTGGTTTCCGGTTCTGGAGCTACAGGAATTGCTGCATAAGCTTCAGGGGGCTTTTGCGCCTCTGATGTATCATCCCGGTAAAATGCTTCAATCAGCTCTTTATGATCGGTTAAGAAAAAGCCGATCAATTCTTGTAAAGTCGAATAGCCGAAAAATAAAGCCGGTGTCACTTCAATGTTGAAATGCTTTGATAACACATTCGAGAATTTAGCCAAGTAGATTGAATCAAATCCGAAGTCGGCCCAATTTTTGTTCAAATTCAGCTTGTCCTTTGAAATCTTAAGCAATGTGTGAATATGCTCTTTCAAGTCGTGTTCTAAACGCTTTTCAACGCTTAACGTTTTTACCTCATCCTTGTTTTCTTGTGCTAGAGGGGCTTGAGTGGCCGGTTCTGGAATAGCTGGTTCAGCCATTCCTAAAAATCGGCTGACACGGCTGGGCTGACCGGCTATGACGAGATGCTGAGCATCCTGCTGAGCTAGGATGTGCTCAAACATACGGATGCCTTCCTCGGCTTCTAGGAAGCGTTGGCCGCTTGATTTCAGGTACATATCCGTTGTTTCCTCATCACCGATCTTCATTCCGCCATCCTTCCATACAGGCCAGTTGATGGCAAACGTTTTACCGTTATGCAGCTCATTTCTGTATTGTGCGTAAGCCATCTGAAACCTGTTGCCAATCGCATAATCACAACATCCAAAATCCCCTAAAACTGCAGAAGAAGAAGAAAAATAACACATAAAATCAAGGACTTCATTTTTAAGCCATTCATCAAGCGCTATCGTGCCGTTGATTTTCGGTTCAATGATGCGCTGGAAGCTTTCGATCTTTTTGTCAAAAATAGCAGAGTCGCTTTCGATTCCGGCTGCATGAATGACACCGTTGATGGCACCGAATCGGTCTTTCCCTCTTTTTACGCAGTCTCCCATTGCGATAGGATCAGACACATCTGCTTCTGCATACATCGCTTCGCCGCCTAGATCCTTTAATTCTTTTATTTGCTTTTGCTTTTCATCATTAAAAGGCGACCGTCCTGTCAAAATCAGGTTTGCGGCATAGTTTTTGGCCAAATGCTTGGCAAATAAATAACCAAGCCCTCCTACACCGCCTGTAATCAGGTAAGTACCGCCAGACTTCAATTTGCTGTCGTCCGGTTGTATCGTTGTCTGTTCAATGTGATTTACATATCGTTTCGCATTCTGATACAAAACCGTTTGTTCAGCTGAAGCCTGTAATTCTGCCCATATTTTACGTGTCCAATCATCCATCGATCCTTGTTCCGCCGGCTGAAAGATTCCAGTCACTTTTGTGTGCGGAAGGACAAGCCCGAGTGAACGTTCGAAGCCAATCCATGATTCCAGATAGCTTCGGTCAAGACCATCTTCAAAACATCCTGCCAGCAGCAGCCGTGAAGGATGAAGCTTTGCTGCGGACATACCTTGTAATAGGTAAACAATACAGGAATGGTCCTTTATACAGCGCTTGTCTTCCATAGGCCACATATAGAGGATTGCATCTGGTTCTCCAAGTTCTTCTTTAATGCTCTGGAAGACCTTTTCAAAAGTAACGGGTTCTTGCCGCACAATCTGGTAACTATATTCAGACTGTTTGCTGTACACTTCGCCCTGTGATATAAAAATGACCTTAGTGTCTTGATCAACGTTTTTCAAGGCTGAAGCAAATGCGTTTTGCTTTTCTCTTTCAGTCAGAAAACAGATGAGCGTTTTGATACGTTTCGATGTGAGAGTCGCCGGCTCTTCTTTCCACACTTCTTGAAACGTCATAACCTTGAAAGGTTCTTCTGTTTGCTGATCATGATCCTGTTCTATAGACGCCGGAGCCTTTGCCGCGCCTGGTGCCCAGTAACGTTCTTTTGCAAATGGATATGTCGGAAGACTGATCCGGACAGGCGTTTGGGTGCCGTACAGCATGCCCCAGTCGAAAGACAAGCCTTTCACCCAAAGGTCCAGCAGTTTCGTGTATTTCCCTTTGCTCATCCATGCTTCTATGATTTTTTCCATATCCTCATCCGCTGATAAGACTGCTAACGCTTTTTTGTTATCATCGATGCGATCCAGATACAGGCAGTCTGCTTTGTTTTCGATAAAATCGTTCAGCTTTCTCTCAAGATCCTCTAGTGATTCCGCTATAAAGGCCAGCCGTTCTTCCATTGCTTCACGGCCTGTTTGCAAGGTATAGGCGATCCTGATCAGGTCTGTTTCGCGGTACCTTTTTTGTTTGATGGCTGTAAGCAGCTGTTCCGCTTTTTCTTGCAAGCGTTCCATGTTTTTGGCCGATAGCACAATCAGCGCTGGAGGATGGTCTTTCGGCGTTTGCGCCCCCGTTCTTGGAATATATTCTTCCAGGATGATATGGGCATTGGACCCTCCGGCGCCAAAACTGCTCAAGCCAGCGCGCCTAGGCACCTCTTGCCCGCCAATCACCGGGCGTTTCCATTCACCAAGTTGCTGCTGAACGACAAATGGCGTATGGCTGAACTCGATGTTCGGATTCAAACGCTGAGCATGCAATGATGGTGCAATTTGGCCATATTTAAACTGAAAAAGTATTTTTGTCAGCCCTGCAATTCCGGCTGCACTTTCACAATGACCGATATTTGATTTGCTGGAGCCGATCGCACAAAACTGTTTCTCCTGCGTATCTTTCTCGAATGCTTTTGTTAACCCCGCTATCTCAATCGGATCTCCTAATGCAGTGCCTGTTCCATGCGCCTCTAAATAACTGATGGTTCGGGCAGGAATGTCGGCGCGCTCCATTGCTTCTTTAATTACCTGTGCCTGTGCATGAGGATTTGGAACCGTGTATCCATTTGTTTTTCCTCCGCTATTAATGGCACTTGCCTTTATCACACCGTAAATATGGTCACCGTCCGCTATTGCTTGCTGCAGCGGCTTTAACACAATGGCGCCTACGCCTTCACCGTCGACAAATCCATCTGCATCATCGCCGAATGATTTACATGTATCACTAGCAGAGAGCATATTCATGACAGATAAATTCTGATAGTGAACCGGGTCGACAACTAAATTGACACCGCCGGCAATGGCGCAATCACTCGATCCGCTATAAATGCTTTCCAGCGCTAAATGAATCGCTGTCAGGGAGGAGGAGCAGGCTGTATCGACTGCAAGACTCGGGCCTTGGAAATTCAGTAAATAGGATATTCTGTTGGCGATAGACCAATAGCCGTAGCCGGTCGGATAATTTTTGTTCATGACTCCGGCAAAGACGCCGATTTTTCTGCTTGAACAGAGCGAGTCAGGCGTGTATCCCGCGTCTTCAATACTTGCATAAGCGGTTTGCAGAAATAATCGCTCCTGAGGGTCCATTCTTTCTGCCTCAAGCGGAGAAATCTGAAAGAATAATGGGTCAAACTTGTCCATATCCTTGATAAATCCGCCCCATTTCGTATAAATTGATCCTTCTTTTCCTTTTTCTTTATCGTAATAAGCTTTCCAATCCCAGCGTTCTTTCGGAATTTCCTCAATACAATTTCTTCCTTCTTTTAGGTTGTTCCAAAAGTCTTCTGCTGTTTCCGCCTGAGGATAGCGTCCAGAAATGCCGATAATGGCAACGTCACGGCTTGCAAGAGTGTTTGTCGGAGTTTCTTTCTCCCCGCTGAAGCCAAGCTTGCGATAGCGCCGTGTTCTTTTAGCGGCCTGATCAGGTTTCTGTGAAGATTGGGTTCTGCTTTCGGCCGGGGTCTGTTGTTGAACTTGACGGTCAAGACCTGTTAATTTCATCAGCGCTTCTGTTTTTGATTTGATGAAATGCTCCACTAATGCGTCAATGGTCTGGTACTCGAAAAATAAAGTGCTGCTTACATGGTCAAATTCTTTACGCAATGTATTCGTCAGCTGGACAACAACGATAGAATCAATACCGTACTTTTCAAGCGGTTCAGATGACTCAATCTTTCCTGCAGGAATTTTCAACGTTTCCCCGATTAGTTTTTTCATATATTCTGTGCTTTTTTCTCTTAGGAGAGCATGTTTTGATTGTCCAGCTTCCTCTGAATCTATGGTATGAATGTAGGCTGACTCCTGATTAGACGCTTGTGAAACAACCTTCTCCGGCAAGATCACATTTTTCATCATACGTCGAACCAGCCCGTTGCTTGAGGCTGCGACGATTTGGTGACTCAGATCATGTGCCGCCTCGGCCGGGAAAAAGACAGATTCAAAGCCTTCGCTTTCAAGTGCCGCTTTCCAGCTGTCAGGATGTAAGCCTGGACAGCCGGGAATCCGCACTGCAGGATCTTCATACAGCCACCAGCCTTCCAAAAGACCAAAGGTGATGTGAGGGAACAGGCTGTTTCCCGCCATTTCATTCAGCAGCAGCATTCCGTTGTTTTTCATTACTGCTTTTGTATGCCGCAGTGTTTGACGGATATTTTTTGTTGCGTGAAGGACATTAGCGGCAATGACGACATCATAGCCTCCCGCTTCAAATTCCTGCTGGTCAATCGGTTTTTCCACATCAAAAAGCTGATATGTCAGGTACGGATTTTCCGCCCCATATTCCTTTTCTGCATGCAGCAAAAATGCTTTAGACAGATCTGTATAGCAATATTCATTGATGTGCTTTTGATATGGTTTCAGTTTTTCAAAGATTCCGGCACTCGTGCCGCCTGTGCCTGCGCCTATTTCCATAATGCGGATCGATGCCTCAGGATCGTGCTTCAGACGTTCATCCAGATAAGCTAATAATGTATCGGCAAGCACTTTATTAAAATAGTCTGCCACTTGGTTATGCTTATAAATGCCTTCCACCAGTTCCATCGAGGAATGCGGGAACATGATATCTGTTGCAGGGACTTTCCCTGTCAAAATATCCGGTAATGCTTTCAGCATGGCCTCTGCTAATACAACCATCGCCTTTGTCTCGCTGTCTTTAAGCCACTTCTCTTTTTTCGCATTCCATTCTTGCCAAAGCAGCTCGATATCCTCTGCTTGGTCCTTCCTCACCAATGAATCTCCAACTTTCTTAAGATAGCCATGCTGCAAGAGAAATTCGCTGCTTTGCCGAATCCATTTTCCATAAAATTCACGAGTCTTATATTGTTGAAGACGTTCAACCGATAATGTATAACCATCAAACAGCCCGGCCGTTTGCAGCTGTCCTAACAACAGCCTGTAAAGAAGATCATCAAGCTCTTCATGTGTCACTCTTTGAACTCGTCCCGTAGTCGGCAGACGCTCCATCAGGCTCTCTGTATCTGCTGAAGGTTGCTCTGGATAAAGAGTGATGTATTCATTCTGATTCACGCCTTCGACTGCTACAGGCTTTGTCGTATGAATGAAAGCTGTTTGGCTGACTGGCCCAGAAAGCAGTGCTTCCAGCGCCTTCATAGCCTCCGCAGGCTCAATTAAACCTAAGCCGATTTGATTCATGAGCTGTACATAATGTTCATCCTCAGCCGCTTCACTATTCCCCCAATATCCCCAGTTCATGACTTTTACAGGGCATGCCCAGCTCTGAGAAAGCTGGTGGGCAAAAGCATCTGCAAATGTACAGCCAGAGGCATAATGGCTTTGCTTTACATTTTTGATATGGGCTACAAGCGAAGAGAAGAATAATACAAAATCTACATTCTCCTGGCGAAACACTTGGGCCATCCGAATACTGACATCGATCTTCGCCGCCAGTCCAGCGGTGAATTCTTCCGGCTTCATTTTTTCCAGGCTTTGCTCAAATAAAACCATCGCAGAGTGAACAATCCCGTGAATATGAGGATGGCGTTTTTTCACTTGATCATAAGCCTGCTGCAATGAATGTTTATCGGCTGCATCGGCTGCAATGTAGAAAGGCTCAGGGCCAAGCGCCGAAAGTCGGTCTATTTTTGACTGGATGGCAGCATTAAGTTGACTTCGCCCAATCCAAACGATTTGCGCTTGGTAGCGGCGGATCATGTACTCACTCCACGCCTCTCCGATATACCCGGCTCCTCCGATGACCACATAGACTCCGCCTTTCCGATATAGCGTGTCGCCTGACAGTGAGTGCCGATATGGGATCAATTGCTGCTGATGCCATTGCTGATTACGATAGGCCCAAGCATGGCCAAGGCGGTCAGCTGGGAGCGCAAACATGTGATTTACCGGCCATGTGCAGCCTTTTTCAAGATCGAGAAGACGGATTTTCCAGTGTGGATATTCCTTTGCCATTGTGCCGGCAAGCCCATGAATGCTTGCATGGGCGGGTTGTACTGCCTCATGTTGCGTAACCGGCTGCGCTTGGACGGTCACAAGAGACCATTCAAGTTGTTTCTCGCCATAGCCTAATTGCAGGCATGCTTTCACAAGCTTAAATAAGTGAAGAACAGCTTCTCCTTGCCCATCACTACCTAGACTTCCCCGGTGTGACGGGGCAATCCACAATACATGGTCAATGCTTCCGTACGCTTGCAGTTTGTCCGCTATTCCCTCAATGTCATCTGCAGGCCGGATGTCGATAAAGGAAACTTGCGGATAATGATGCTTTATTAATGCTCGATCAGCTTCAGCAGCACCGCATAAAACAACTCGTGTACCAGCATACGAAGCATTATCCTCCGTATCTGAAGAGACTGGTTCCCAGACAGGGATCATCATCGTATGCCCGGTCATCTGAGAATCAGTTAATAGTTGCGGCATTGAATGCTGCTCTCCATCAAGTGCCCGCATCGAGGCACCCTTCATTCGCACACAAACGTGTCCGTTCTCATCACATAAATCAATATCATACTTTCTGACTTTGTCCTCCGCTTTACTGTCTGAACTGTATCGAATATAAGACCATATCTTCTCTGGACATGGGCTGAAAATATCAACCTCCTGCAACGCAAATGGAAGAGACAGTGTCTGAGCTTGTCCAGCGGCATTGACTGAGCTAACGATAAAACCGACTGTGGCATGGAACGCGGAATCCATCAAACTCGGGTGGAGCGCAAAATGCTGCCTGTCGTTTTTTAGAAAAGCGGGTAACGAGATTTTTGCAAGCAATTGATCTTTGCCGACATAGACTTTTTCAATCCCTTGATAGCCCTCTCCATAGTCAAGCCCAATCTTTCGAAACGCTGCATAGCATTGTTCTGACGTCACTGTGTCCAAACTGCATTCTGTCTGTATTGATGAAAGGTTTAAAATGGAAGTGCCCGTTTCATCTGAAATGACAGCGCGACCTTGGCAGTGTATCATCAGGGCTTCTTCTTTATGTTCAGAGCTGCTATAAATGTCAAAGGAAATGTCCCCGTTATCCTCAGGAAAAAGGCCAATATGTATTTCTTTTGGTTCACTTTCTATCGTGATAGGACGCACCCATACAATGTCTTTAAGCGACACCACTCTTTGTTCGCCGTCCAGATCGCCTGCAGCTTTTTCTGCTGCTTCTCTTGCCATTTCTAAATAGGCAACGCCCGGCAAAATCTTCTGTCCCTGTACAACATGATCAGAAAGGAAAAATTCCGTGCCTGTAAATACAGAGCTAAAGCGCTGCTCAGTAAAGTCTGATGTATTGCGGTGCACCAGCGGATGTAAGATATGATTCACAGTGCTGGTTTTCATTTCAGGAACCGGGATCCAGTAGCGCTCCCTTGCAAACGGATAGGTCGGAACACTGATTTTAAGCGGCTTGCGATCGCCGTATAGGCCGTCCCAGGTGACCCGCTTTCCTTGAACCCATGCTTTCGCCATTTCCATCATTTCACTGTCTCTTATCAAATTGTTATTCAGCGCATTTACCGAAGTTGGCCCAGCCGCCTCCTGATTCTCCTTGGCTTGTCCCGTCCAGCAGCCCTCGATCTCTTCTTCGCCATTGGCAAACGCCCGAAGTTTAGACGTTAAATCTTTTATGTCTTTTACGATGAAGGCCGCACGCTCCTCCATTTCAACCCGTCCTGCCTGCATGGTATAAGCTAACGCTAAAAGATTGACGTCCTCGCTAAGAAAATCAAGAAGTTTAAGAGCGTAAGCCTGCAGACGATCTTTGTTTCTCGCAGACAAAGGTATCACTATTTCTTCATTTTTCGTTAAAATCGTCTCTGAATGGCTCTCTGCCGGAATATATTCTTCCAAAATAAGATGCGCATTTGATCCTGAAGCACCAAACGAACTTAAACCGGCGCGGCGGGGATATGTGACGTCCACCCCGTTTTCTGTAAAAGATGGCTGCTCCCATTCCTTTGTTTCATGCTGGACAAAAAATGGGGTTTGATCAAGCTTCAAATAAGGATTCAGCTCTTCTGAATGTAATGACGGCACCAAGGTTTTATGATGCAGCTGCAGGACAGTCTTCGTTAAGCCGCTAATGCCGGCTGCAGCTTCAGCATGGCCAATATTCGATTTAACAGAACCGATTGAACAGAATTGCTTGTCCTGCGTATTGCGGCTGAAAGCTTTTACTAACCCCTGTATTTCAATCGGATCTCCCAATGAGGTGCCAGTGCCATGGGCTTCAACATAACTGATGGTGCGCGGATCAATTCCTGTTTTTTCTAGACACGCTTCGATAACATCAGCTTGAGCTACCGGGCTTGGTACTGTAATTCCGCTTACTTTCCCTACATGATTTATCGCACTGCCTTTGATGACAGCATAGATTCGGTCACCGTCCTGTTCAGCTTTTCGCAGCGGTTTTAGCAATACTGTGCTGACACCTTCTCCAGATACGTAGCCATCCCCGCCTTTACCGAAAGTATGGCAATAGCCGTCACTTGAGTGCATCCCTACACTGCCATAGCTGATATATTTAGCCGGATGCAGTGACAAATTGACGCCTCCGGCAAGCGCGGCCTCGCATTCTCCATTCCGGATGCTCTCTATTGCCAGATGAACCGCAGTTAATGAGGAAGAGCAGACCGTGTCCACCGCCATGCTTGGGCCGTGGAAATTACAATAGTAAGAGACCCTGTTGGCGATTTGCGCATAATTCAGCGATAAAGGAAATGGATTGTGTTCTGATAGAGCTTCAGCTCCTATAAGGGAATAGTCCTTATGCATAACGCCGGCAAACACACCGACATGCTGTCTTTTATTTTCTCCCTGCGGTGAAGCAATTGTCTCTGGTGTATAACCCGCATCTTCAATAGCTTCCCAGCACGTCTCTAAAAATAACCGTTCCTGAGGGTCCATCATTTCCGCTTCACGCGGAGAGATTCTGAAAAATTGAGGATCAAAACAATCAGCATCCTCGATAAACCCGCCCCATTTTGACAATGGCTTGCCCGAAGGTGAATCCAGTCCATTGTTTTCTTTCCATTCCCAGCGTGAGTTTGGAATCTCTGTGATGCAGTCGGTACCCGCTTTAATCTGTTCCCAAAATTCCTGTATATTTTTCGCCTTAGGATAGCGTCCCGCCATTCCGATAATGGCTATGTCCTCCCCGATCTCTGGTGAAGAGGTAACACCCTCAGGACAATCCTTCATTGGTGAAGGAGATTGGCGGACAGCATTGTCCGCCTCTCCAATTGAATAGTGATCAGCAAGATGAGCAGCTAGTTCTGCAATTGTTGTAAATTCAAACAGCAGTGTCGGAGCAAGATCCGCTCCAACCTTATCTCCAATTTCCTGAACCACGGTTAGCAATGACGGAGAATCCAGACCAAGCTCATAGTACCCAGCGTGGATATCCATTTGTTCTGCCGGCCTTTCAAGCTGCTTAGCAAGCAACTGACGCAAATACATTTCAAATGCGGGATAGTCCCGACTGATGTTCTGAGAGACAGCAGCTCTTTCTTCTTGAATTTCTTTTGCAGAATGAAAGGCTGACATATTCCGTACAGACTTGCCTGCAAATTGTTTCAGCTCGGCCACTTTTTGTCCTGCTGAATTAAAATATTCAATCGTCATATAAGTGAGCTCTTTCTTTTGGCGCACAGATGAGGAGAGGATCCGTGCTGTACATCCTTTTTGCAATCGTTCTGAAGCAGAAAACGATTCATAACACAATGGCAGATACATCGTTTGATCTGAGAGCAGGCAGCTTGAACCTATGCCGCTGCCGTCAATAAGCGTCGGATGAAACAGAAAAGCTTCAGAATGGCGCAGGGCGTCCTGTCCAACTGCTAAATCAATTAAAGCACCCTCTTTGGTTTCATAAATCTGTCCTTCCGCCTTCATCATGCCGGTATGCACTAACTCTTGAGAGCGGCATTGTTCATAGATTTCATCTAAATTCAGAATCCTATCAGCTGTTTTTTTCCACTGATTAGGGTCTATTGATTCGGCAAAAGAAGTTTGCTCTTTTCGATGCATGTCAGCAGTCACATATTGTCTTTTGTCAGATAGTGATTCTCCATGCTGTTTTTGTCCGTCGATGATGATGGACCATGTCCCTTCCTTTCTTTCAGACACGTGAATGGTCAGGGCAATGTCATATGACTCATCTGCGATCAAAGGGTAAAAAATGGTCAGGTTTTTTAATTCAAGCTCTTGGTATGCATAACCATGTTCCTGGAATACTTGGTAGATCAAATCTATATAAGCAAGGCCGGGTAATAACGCTTGTCCATATACCTTGTGGTTGGACATGATTGGATTATTTAATGAAATGTGCAGTTGTTCAGTTATCATTTTCCCACTCCTCTCTTATTTGAAAGTTTTCCAAAACATATCTTTAGAAGCCCCTGAGTCTGAATGCACTTTTTCCTGCACGTTTTGAGCTGATGGTTTGATTAAAACGGGCTGCCTATTTAATTCCGGCAAAGGCAGAGGTTTTCTTCTAATTGGACGAGCAACCGATTCATTCCAGGCTTCTATAATGAGATGGGCGTTCGTTCCGCCATCTGCAAAACAATTAATTGCCGCAGCCGGCGTTGTCTCCTTCCACTCGGCTTGCGATCTGCTGAAATACAAATCTGTTTTTTCTATATCAAAATACGGCATATTTTCATTACCTGACAGGAACGGAACCAATTGTCTATGCTTCAGCATTAGAGCTACTTTAATCAGGCTCGCAATCCCCTCTGCACATAATGGATGGCCGATGTTAGGTTTCACCGATCCCAGCCCTAACGGAGCCTTTGATTCAGAACGGTAAATGGACTGGATTGCCTTTAATTCAAGTAAATCTGTTACTGCCGATCCCGAGCCGTTCGCTTCGAGATAGCTGATCTCTTCAGTCTTTTTGCCGCTTTTTTCAAGCGCTGACAGCATGACGTCCTTTTGTGCCTCGAGATTCGGAGATGATGGGCCAGCCGTTCTTCCATCATTATTAATCGCAGCAGCTTTAATGACTGCATATATGGAATCTCCGTCTTCAAGCGCTTGGCTGACGGTTTTGACGAGAACCATGCCCACGCCTTCTCCTAAAATGACACCGTCTGCCCGCTTATCAAAAATATGGAATGACGGTTTGTCACATAAAAGTCCGCGCTCATGAAACATTCGATGCGCATCAGCATCAAGCAAACTGACGCCGCCTACAACCGCTGCCTCAATATCTCCGCTTCGCAGAGCCTGAATGGCCATATTCAGCCCCACCAGCGCAGAGGAACAAGCGGTATCCAGGACAATACTCGGTCCCTTCAAGTCAAAAAATTGTGAGATGTTAGCTGCTAAATAGTTTTGTCCGCCAGCGACTATCGGATTTCTTGCTTTTGAAAGACTGGCCGGATCAGGCTTGTGCTGGCTGCGGCCTCCTATATAAACACCAGCCCTCATGCCTTTCACTTCTTTCTCCGTATAACCCGCGTGATACCACAGTTTCAAGCTTTCCTCCAATACAGCCAAAGCTTGAGGGTCCATCGCTCTGACATCGTTTTCGGACATCATGAAGAAATCATGATCAAATCGGTTCATTTCATCAATGAGGCCCGCGTAATTTGAGCTGGAGTTCCCGAATCGTTCAGGCGGAACAGGCGCAATCGCAGACCGTCCATCACGTATTAGTTCCCAGTATTCCTCTAGGGTTTCTGCTCCTGGGAACCTGCAACTAAGACCGATGATAGCGATGTCCTCAGCAAGAAGTGCCGTTTTTTCATGGCTTATCTGTTGCGGCCGCTGTTCTGGCACCGGCTTCTGTTTCATTGCTGATTGCGGCTTGAAAGGTATCTGTTTCTCAGGAACAGATGGCTGTAAAACAGCTGATATGTCATATTTCGAAATGAGCCAGTGTGCAAAGGATTCTATTGTCGGGTATTCAAACAAAATTGACGGATCAATATCTCCATTTAATTGTTGGTTCATCTGCTGTACCAGCTGGGCCAATATAATCGAGTCGATTCCGTATTCTTGGAAAGGTTCATCCGTTTCAAAGTCTTCTACAGCTATTTTCAGTTCATCTGAAAAAAGAGTTACGAGCCAGTCGACTGTTTCAGGGAACAGGTTGCGAGTGCCGGTTTGCTCTTTCGTCTCAGGATGCGAGAGAGCTTCGACAGGCAGTGACGGCTGCATCAGCTTATCCGGCTTCCAAACGTTTGTATCTGGTACTGCCGGCAGCACGACAGCATACTGTCTGTCTGATAGAATCTGGTCAAGCAGCTGTAATCCCTCGTCGTTTGTCAAACTGATCAATCCAGTTTGTTCTAAAGCTTTGCTTCGAACCTCGCCTAAACCGGTCTCCTTCCAGTTAGGCCACTGAATGCTTACAATGGGACATTTATCTTGATGAGCCTCCGCAAAATAATCCATAAAAGCATTTGCCATCGCGTAATCAGCTTGTCCTGCTGCTAGTGCAGGGATGGCCGCTGATACTGATGAAAACAAGGTGAAAAACGCCAATGGTTCATCCTGAAGCAGGTCAAACAACGTTTGCAGACCTTCGACTTTCGGTTCAAGCACCTGTCCGATCTCTTCTAGTGATTTTCTGATAAAAGCCGGGTTTTGTTTGTTCACCATCCCGGCACAATGGATGACTCCGCCAATCGCCCCCATTGTTTCGTGTATTGTCTTCAGGCTCTGTTCGACAGCAACCCTGTCTGTGAGATCCAGAGACAGCACCTGAACTTGCGCACCCATGTCTTCTAGCTCTTGAACGGCTTTTATTTTCTCGGCAAGCGAGGCGATTTTTACCAAATTCCACTGGTCACGCGACGGAAGCTCTTCACGGCCGATAAGGACCAGCCGCTTAACGCCGTATGTTTTCACAAAATGCCGCGCACACAGCAAGCCGAGACCTCTTGTCCCGCCTGTAATAAGCAGGACTTTGTCTGTTGAAAACGATATTTGCTTATGACTAAGAGCGGCTTCTGCTGGCTGCTCTGCCAAATATGCGCGATATCGCTGTCCGTTTCGATAACAGACTTCTGATTCTGTGCTCTTGGCATAATATTCAACTGCAATCAGTCTGGCCAGCTCCTCATGAGAGGCTTCGAACTCCATATCTGCATGTCTTGAAGTAAGATGGCTGTACTCACTTTGAAGCATGCGGTATAAACCGGCCCGTGAAGCACCAGACAAAAGAACACCCTCATTTGCGTAGGCCTCCAGCCCCTTTGTTACACCCAAGATCGTCAAATGATGCTTGCTTGTACGTCCTTGCTCGATCAGCTTTTGGAGCCAGTTTATCCAGCCCATAGAATGCTCATGGCTCGTTCCGCACCCGATCAGATCGATTACTCCAGCAACGTGTTCATAGTCCGCAGCAGACACACGCTCCAGCTCTTGGCTGTCAAATATACGGTATGTCGAGAAATACGTCGAAAGCTCTTCCGCTAATGCCATTGTCTCCTCATTTGCCAAAATGGCGACGGTTTGATTCGTCATTTTTGCCGGTTCAATCGGACAAGGCTGCCACTGTTTACGCAGAAAGCAGCGCTTTGGCATCAGTTCGGAATGAGGCAGAGGTGTAGCAATGGTTTTGGGTTCACCTTCTTGAGTTGGCAGCCAGTAATACTCTTCCGCGAACGGATAAGCAGGCAGGCTGATTCGGTGAGGCGTGTATTCCCGATAAAGCTTGTTCCAATCTATCTGCAGCCCTTTCACCCATAGTTCCGCTACTTTCTCCAGCCTTTTTTTCTCTATCCATGTTTGCAGCAACGCTTTGGCATCTTGATCCGTTTCAAACAGCTTGATTTCGCTCTTTTTCGTTTTCACGTGAGCAGCAAATATGCTGCTGTTCGGCATTTCAGCCAAATAATCATCTAAAGTTTTGATCAGCATTTCTCTCGAATCCGCCAAAAACGCCATGCGATAATCCATTGCTTCCCGGCCCGTCTGAAGTGTGTATGCCATATCCTCCAGATCGATATATTCATTGGAAGTTACGAAATCTTTCATTGCTTCCGCATAGGCCTTCAATTGCTTCTCTTTTTTCGCTGAAAGTACAAATAATGTTGAGCGGTGCTGCTTTGTTAATGGATCGTTCCTCTTGTCAGGCTGATATTCCTCTATCACAATATGAGCATTCGTTCCGCTATATCCGAAGGAGCTCACACATGCTCTCCGCGGTTTTCCATCAGCCGTTTCCCAAGGCTTAAGCTCCGTATTTACGTATAAAGGAGAATGCTCAAATTCAAAATGCTCATTCGGTGTCGTGAAGTTCAATGTCGGCACAAGTGTTTTATGATTCATGCACAATAACACTTTTTGAACCCCGGCTACTCCTGCCGCCGCGGATGTATGACCAATATTGCTTTTGACGGAACCGATTGCGCAAAACTGCTTTTTGTCTGTTTTTTCTTGAAATACGGTGGACAGAGCTTCTAATTCAATTGGATCGCCTTGTTTTGTTCCTGTGCCGTGCATCTCGACATAACTGATACTCTCAGGATGTATACCGTATGTTTCATATATGTCTCTTTCCAGATCCATTTGGCTTTTCGCACTCGGTGCCGTGATTCCGTTTGTTTTCCCGTCCTGATTAATACCCGAGCCAATGATAATGCCATAAATATGGTCACGGTCCGCTTCTGCATCTTTCAGCCTTTTCAGAACCAGCGCACCCGCACCCTCGCCGGGCACAAAACCATTCGCGCTATTGTCAAATGCTTTACATTGTCCATCAGGTGAAAGCATGCCGGCCTCACACATACTCATGTAAGATTCCGGCGTCAGGTATAAGCTGACCCCGCCGACCAGCGCCATATCAATTTCTTTGTTTATAAGTGCCTGCCGCGCTAAATGTGTGCCGACCAATGAAGATGAACAAGCGGTGTCAATAGGAATCGCAGGCCCTTTTAAATTAAGAAAATACGGAATACGCGCCGCAGCGATCGCAAAGCTGTTCCCCGTGGCATTTGCGCTTGCCTGCCGATTCAGCATGACACCGTATTCACTGCTCATAATGCCGAGATATACACCGCATTTTTTCTCATTTAAAGTTCGAGCGTTGTACCCAGCGTCCTCAAAGGCTTTATAGCCTTCCTGCAAAAAGATTCGATGCTGCGGGTCCATCAGTTCAGCTTCTGACGGCGGAATATTAAAAAACAACGGATCAAAATGTTCAATATCATCAAGCATCCCCATTGATTTGCAGTAGACTTTCCCTTTTTTGTTGAGGACAGGATCATAGTATTTGTCTACATCCCACCGTGATGTTGGAATGTCCCGAATGGCATTTCTCCCATGAACCAGGTTATCCCAGTACTCTCTTACATTACGAGCGCCCGGGTATCTTCCCGACATCCCGACAATCGCTATCGCATCCTCCGGGCGGTCTTGATGAACAGGAACCGTTTTCTTCTCATGTTCTTTCTTTATAGGATGTTGAACAGACTGTAGCGGTCGCTCTGCCGGCTTTGGATTAGATGGTGCTGCTGGCTTTTGCTGGGCTGCTTCGAAAGAGTCAGTATGCTCTATCTTTCTATCATGATGAGTTCCAAGCTCGGACTTTAGCATTTCGGCAAAATCACGTATCGTTGGATAATCATATACTCTGGTTACCGTAAAAGACGTTCCGTATTGCTTGTTCACCGCTTTTATCCATTCGAGTCCGGTAATCGAGTCCATTCCGATATCTATGAACGCTTCGTCAATATCCACCTCGTATGGCTCCATGTATAACACGTCTGCTATGCTTTCCCTCAATTTTTCATGCAGCGTTTCAATTGCTACAGTATATTGTCTTGATGCAGATATTTCTGCCGCTGCATATTGAATCGTTTCTTCAGCTTCCTCTTGCACTGGCTGATGATGTTCTAACGGCTGCAGAGATATATTAGCCGGTTTAGCGGCAGGTACCGCTGTTCTTTGTCTTATCGGCGTGTACGTCTCCGTTTGTTTTTTCTCCCCAGCTTGTGTGCTTAACTCGTGTGCTAAGTAAACAGCGAAATCACGTGTTGTCGGATAATCATATACCTTTGTGACATTTAGTGATGTGCCATACTGTTTATTTATTGCTTTTATCCATTCGAGCCCGGTAATCGAGTCCATACCGATATCTATGAATGCTTCGTCTGGATCAATCTCGTTTTGGTCCATGTACAGCACTTCCGCTAAGCCCGCTGTCAGTTCATCGCACAAGGCTTCCGCCGTGATCGTCTCTGTTTCTGTATCTGATGGAACCAGAGGTGCTGTCCGCTCCAAACGATCCTGATTGGTCATTAAAGGCTGTAACGTAATATTGGCAGGCTTGCCGCTGGCTTCTCTGGCTACAGACGGCTTTGGAATGACGGGCTGTACTGGAGCGAATGGCTCCTCCGTTCTTTTTTCCTCAGCCTTTGCATGTACGTCTATCCAATAGCGATCTCTTGCGAAAGGATAGGCAGGTAAACTGATGCGCCGCGGTTTTTGATCCTGATATAGCGTGCTCCAGTCGATTCGCAAACCTCTTACCCACAGGTCTAAAACCTTCGCATATTTTCCTTTTTGCAGCCATGCCTCAATTGTTTTTGACATATCCTCATCAGCAGCAAAAGCAGCAATGGCTTCCTTGTTGCGCTTTACTTGTCCGCGATAGACATATTCACGATTTTCTGTTCCAGAGATACATTCATTGAGCTTTTCTTCAAGCTCCCGCATCGATTCCGCAACGAACGCCAGCCGTTCGTTCATCGCTTCCCGTCCGACTTGAAGCGTATAGGCAATTCGGTGTAAATCTGCTTCAACATATGTTTGTTCACGAATGGCATGCAGCAATCGCTCCGCGCGTTTCTGAAGTCTTTCCTCATTTTTTGCTGAGAGCACAATGACAGCCGGCTGTTTCCTCGCTGGTAAACGTTCCTCCACAGGTTCTGGAGCGTACTCTTCTATTAAAATATGGGCGTTCACACCCCCGGCACCAAATGAAGAGACTCCTGCGATTCTCGGTAATTCGACGTCTTTGCCATTGACACTGATGATCGGCCTCTTCCACTCTTCTAGCTCTTGCTGTACTTTAAACGGCGAGTTAAGGAAATCAATATTCGGGTTCAGCACGTTTGAATGCAAGGAAGGCGCAAGCTGCCTGTATTTCATTTGGAGCAATACCTTCGTTACTCCTGCGATACCTGCCGCACTCTCACAGTGCCCGATATTTGATTTGGCTGACCCTATTGCACAAAATTGTTTGTCATCGGCTTCTTGCGTAAACACTTTGGACAGCCCTGTGATTTCAATAGGATCACCGAGAGAGGTTCCCGTGCCGTGGGCTTCGATGTAACTGACTGTCCGCGGATCAACCTTCGCTTCCACAAACGCCTTTTTGATGACATCTGCTTGGGCATTCGGATTGGGAACTGAGTACCCGTTTGTTTTTCCCCCGTGGTTGATGGCTGTCCCTTTAATGATTCCATAAATGTGATCACCATCTTCAACTGCTTTAGACAATGGCTTCAGAAGCACTGCTCCAACGCCTTCCCCCGGCACATAGCCGTCTCCGCCCTGTCCGAAGCTTTCACACCGGCCTTTGCTGGACATAAATTTGTTCTGCCCGAGCATCAAATATTTATTTGGATGGATTGACACATTCACGCCGCCCGCGAATGCCGCCTCACACTCTCCGCGCTGCAGGCTTTGGCAGGCCAAGTGGATAGCCGTTAAAGAAGAAGAACACATGGTGTCTAATGCAATACTCGGTCCGTGAAAATCAAAATAATAAGATACCCGGTTCGCGATGGATGATGGATTTCCCGTTAAAGCCAGAGACCTTCCCCGCACCTGCTCTTGTGCCCCGTACAGCTGATATTCTTCGTACATGACACCGACGTAAACACCGACGCTTCCGCCAAGCTCAGCATCACGCTTACGGCCGAGGTGCTCTCTTGTATAGCCTGCGTCTTCCATCGTTTCATACACGCACTGCAAAAATAAACGCTCTTGCGGGTCCATTAATTTTGCCTCGCGCGGCGATATATGGAAAAACTGCGGATCAAACTTGTCTACATCCTTCAAGAAGCCTCCCCACTTGCTGTAGGTTTTTCCAGGCTTGTCTTTATCTTCGTCATAATAAAGACTGTGATCCCAGCGATCTGCAGGAATTTCAGTAATACAGTCTCGACCGTCTCTCAGGTTTTCCCACAATTCATCAATGTTGTCTGCCTGCGGATAGCGACCTGAGATACCGATGATCGCGATTTCTTCCGTTTCCTTCTCTCTTAACTGCTTCTGCTCTTTATCTTGCAAAGGAAGAAATCCAGACTTTCTTGGGGTAACTGGGATTTCTTGTTTTTCAGGCTCTGATTTTCTTTCAACAGAAGGTTTTCCTGTTTCAATTCCCAAGATGTCCAGCAGTTTTTCTCTGCGGGAATCAATAAAATACCGTGTTAATGAGCGAATATCCTGATATTCAAAGAACAACGTCTTGGACAAAGAACCGAATACTTTTTCTAATTGACCCGTTACATGCATGATCATGATAGAATCGATCCCGTAATCCTCGAGAGGAGCTTCAGCATCAATCTGGCCGGCTGGCAGCTTAATCACCGAAGAAAGCACCTGTTTAAAATAGTTCTCCGCTTTTTCTCTTAGTATCTCTTCATCAATTTCCCCAATCATGTCTGCTTTTTCTGCGTCCTGATTGAGACAGCTATTTTTGATATTGTGAGATGGGCCTTTGCCATGTCCCGTTTCATGTAAAAATGCACGAATCCGATCAGTAACACCGGAAGCAACTAACACTTGCGGCTTTCCTGACGTCCAGCCATGATATAGCGCCTGAATCCCACGATCTGTTTCCATGGCCACCATGCCTGTTTCTCTTTTCAGCATCCTTGCAGTTTCCGCATCAATTTGCATGCCCCCCTCTTTCCACAGCGGCCAGCACACTGAAAGAGTTTTTCCGTAACGCTTGTGCAGCTCTGCTTGGCCATTTCGATATTCGCTGAATGCATTCATAAATGCATTGGCCATTGCGTAATCAGCCTGTCCCGCGCTTCCTACTGCTCCGGCACCTGAGGAAAAAAGGATAAAGAAATCGAGCGGAATATCTTTCGTTGCTTCGTCAAGGTGAATCAGTCCTGCTACCTTTGGAGCAAGAACGGTTTGAACCTCTTCTTTCTTTTTCTTCATAATGAAATTATCTTTTATTAAACCGGCGCTGTGAATGATGCCATCTAAGTCTCCGTAAACGTTTTGGGTTTCTTTTAATAAGGCATCAACCGCTTGTTTGTCAGCCAAATCAGCTTGTCTGTAAATCGCTTGGATGCCAAGTTTCTGTAAGGCTTGAAGCTTCTTCTTCTTCCTTTCATCAAGCGGAGAGCGTCCTGTCAGAATCACAACCGCGTCATTCGTTTGGTTTGCAATTTCAGTTGCAAAGATGAATCCAAGACCGCCTGCACCGCCTGTGATCAGATACACGCCTTTATCCTTCCATGGCATGTCAGCACTTAGGTGCTCACCAGACACTTCTTTCCACTTGCTTACAAATCGCTTCCCTTGCCAGTGGCGGATATGCGTGTCACGCGGATAGCGTCTGTTTTCCTCCAATATTTCAAATTGGTCACCAGCTGACATCCCGGTTTCTATTTCGATCAACTGTCCTGTCAGTTTTGGATTTTCCAGTTCAGCCGTTTTGAGCAATCCAGTTAAGCCGCTTAATAGCTGAGGCTCGTCCAACGCAGGCACCGCCACTTGAATGAATGTATGTCCCCCTGTTTTTGAGTGCATTAGCTGTTTGATTTCTTCAAATAACTGTATGGCATAACCTTCAAACCGTTCATCAATTGTCTCTGTATCATGCTGCAGAACTGTACAGTCAAGATGATTTTGGAGGCTTTCCATTTGTTCTCCAACATCACAGACAACGACTTTATGCGTGTCGTACTCTATGAGCTCTTGCCTCTCTGCAGCACGTTCTTCCCAAATATGTTCGAACAATAGCGTGTCAGTCGCTTCAGAAGGACCTTCTTGATCTGTTTCTAACACTCTTGCAGAATAGCCCGTCAATCGCACGCAAACCTGCCCCTCTTCATTGCATAAATCGATATCAAGCTTCTGCATACGATCCCCAGCTGTACTGCCCTCGCTATATGTGATCCGCGCCCACATAGATGCCTCGCAGCCTTTGAAGATTTGGACATCCTGTATGGCAAAAGGCAGCATTGCCTTTCTGTCTTCTAAACTCGTAGCTCCTCCCAGCCTCAAACCGATAGATGCCTGAAATGCCGAATCTATCATGCTCGGATGCAGAATATAATGGTCTTCTGTATCAGAGATTACAGGAGGCATCGTCAATTTCACTAGAACTCCGTTTTCGCCGGCATATAGGCTGTCGATCGCTCTGTGGCTGTCACCATAATGAATACCCATTTCTGTATAAGCCTCGTAGCAATCAAAAGGTGACAGCGTCCGACCATTATAGCTTGCCTTCAGTTCTTCAATGTTGATAACCGGATTTTCACCAGCCTCACAAAGCACTGCACTCCCTTGCCCATATATAATCGGCGACTCCTCTGCGCTTTCAGGGTCCCGGCAGATTTCAAATGTAATCTCACCATTCTCCTCAGGATATAGACGTACATCTATATCTTTCTGCTGTTCCGTGACGGCGAACGGCCGGACCCAGACGATATTCCGGAGTCGGAATCCTGTCGGGAACTGATCCGCAGCTGCCCTTTCCACAGCTGCCCGAACCATCTCCAATAAAGCTGCGCCAGGTAAAACGTGTTCGCCCTTTATGACATGATCCTTCAAGAAAAATTCACGTCCTGTAAACACTGAACGGAAGCGGACACCTGATATGTCGGACACATTTTGATGCAGAAGAGGATGCAGGATGTGCCGCTCCTGTTTTAAACGATCAGTCTTTTTCTCCGCTTTCGGCACCCAATAACGCACCCTCTCAAATGGGTAAGTCGGCAGGCTGATCCGCTTTGGTTTGTTTCCCTCGTAAAGCAGCTTCCAGTCAACACCAGATCCGTTCGCCCACTGCTCCGCAATTTGATCGAGTTTTCTTTGCTCCAGCAATTTATGTACCGATTCGGCGGGACGCGATGGTTCGCTTCCTCTTGACACGCGGCCCTTCCAGCAATGCTGAATGGCTTTTCGTCCTTCTATAAAAGCCTTCAATTGGTCACTCAATTCTTGAATTCCGGATGCTAAGAAAGAAACCCGTTCTTCCATCGGTTCACGGCCTACCTGCAATGTATACGCCAAATCTCTAATCTGAATCCCATTATGAAGAAAATCCAAGAGACGTTTTGCATATACACGGAGACGTTCTTGATTACGGGCAGAAAGCGGAATAACTGCGGATATGTCAGAATCTGAGGACAAAGAAACGTCCTGCTCCGCTGCTTGAGGAATATATTCCTCAAGGATAATATGTGCGTTTGAACCAGTTGCTCCGAAGGAACTGATACCCGCCCGCCGCGGATAAGGGACCTCTTCCCCATTCTCCTTGATAACAGGCTGCTTCCACGTTTCTGTTTCATGCTGTACATAAAATGGAGACTTTTCAAAATCAACGTACGGATTCAGTTCTTCCGAATGCAAAGAAGGCACAAGTTTTTGATGGTGAAGCTGAAGGGCAACCTTGCTTAAACCGCTGATCCCCGCGGCGGATTCGGCGTGCCCAATGTTCGACTTTACAGAACCGATTGAACAGAACTGCCGATCCTGCGTATATTGGCGGAACGCTTTCACTAATCCCTGTATTTCGATCGGATCTCCTAAGGACGTGCCGGTACCATGGGCTTCCACATAACTGATCGTTCGCGGGTCGATTCCCGTTTTCTCCAAGCATGTCTCAATCAGATCAGCTTGAGAAACAGGGCTCGGCACTGAAATGCCGCTTACAGTGCCCACATGATTCACAGCACTTCCTTTAATAACTGCATAAATGCGATCTCCGTCTTCCTCCGCCTGGCGCAAAGGCTTTAATAAAACCGCGCCTATACCCTCGGCAGGCACATAACCGTCTCCATCCTTTCCAAACGTACGGCAGTGTCCGTCAGTGGAAAACATATCCCAGACCCCGTATGTCATATATTTATTCGGGTGCAAAGACAGGTTCACGCCGCCTGCTAACGCAACATCGCACTCACCGTGACGTATGCTTTCCAACGCCAAGTGCACTGCAGTCAAAGAGGATGAACATACCGTATCGACAGCCATACTCGGACCGTGGAAATTACAAAAGTAAGAAACACGGTTGGCGATTTGCGCATAGTTGAGCGAGAGAGGAAACACATTTTCTGCTGATGCTTCTTCAGCTCCGACTAATGTATAATCCTTGTGCATGACGCCGGCAAAAACTCCTACATGCTGCCTTTTATTTCGTCCTTTAGGCTTGGCCAACGTCTTTGGCGTATAGCCCGCATCCTCAATCGTTTCCCAGCATGTTTCTAAAAACAGCCGCTCTTGAGGGTCCATTGTCTCCGCTTCTCTTGGCGTGATTCTGAAAAATTGGGGATCGAAGCAGTCGGGATCATCAATAAATCCTCCCCATTTGGAAATGTCCTTACCCGAAGGAGATGTGATTCCTTCAAGTCGCTGCCAATCCCAGCGCGACTCAGGAATCTCGCTAACGCAGTCCCTCCCCTCTTTCAGATTGTTCCAAAATTCATGAATATTGGCTGCCTTCGGATACCTGCCCGCCAAGCCGATAATCGCAATATCGCCTGCTGCCTCAATAGGTGCAGGACGAGAAGCTTCAACAGTCTTACGATCGTTTATTGTGTCGGAAACGCGTTCTCTTTCATTCTGGCCAAGGCCAAGGGAACCAGCGGCACTAAAATGCTCAGCATATTCCTCGGCAAGAAACGCTGACAGCTCCGCTATGGTGGTATGCTCAAACAGAAGAGTCGGCGAAAGGCTCTCACCGATCTTATCACTGATCGTTTCTACCACCTCAAGCAAGCCCGATGAATTCAGTCCCATTTGGTAATAACCGACCTGTTTTTCAACTTGTTCTACCGGCTTATTGATTTTCTCTGCGATTAATTGGCTTACGAACTGTTCAGCCCCGCTGTAGGAATTAACGGGAGAAGATACCATGTCAGCAGGTTTCTCACGCTCAGCAGTGTCCGCTCTTGTCATCTGTGTCTCCTGTGCACCTTGATGTTTTCCGCTAATCAGCTCCGCTTCTCGCACCAATTTGCTTGTAAAGTTTTTCAACTCAGCCACTTTTTCTCCCAACGCATTAAAAAATTCAAGTGTTACATAAATCAGCTCTTTTTCCCGCCGGACGGAGGAGCGCTTAATTCTCGTCATGCAATCCGACTGCAAAAGTGCAGAAGCGGAAAAGGATTCATAGAACAGAGGCAAATACAGCCTCTGTTCTCCTTTAAGCAAAGATGTGAGCAAATGATTGGCACCCACCCCGCTCCCGTCTATGAGAGTCGGGTGAAACATAAAGCCTTCTGCGTGAAGCATGGCTTCCGAACCGAGAGAAAGCTCAAGAAGGACGCCGTCTTCCTCTTCATAGATGCAGCCTTTTGCTTTCATATATTCGCTGTGCACCAATTCCTGACGTCTGCATTGTTCATATACATCATCAAGCTGAACAACGTTCTGTGCAGATGCTTTGATTTGACTGAGATCCAGTGTTTCTTCAAATATGGCTGGGGAGTCTGCGTACATATCAGCCTTCATATAGAGCTTTTCTTCTGAAGCTTCTTTCTCATCACGTTTTTCAATTCCCTTGGCTGTGATTTGCCACTGTCCTTCTTTTTTCTCCGCACATTGGATATTCAGAACAATTACTGCATCCTGTTCCGCCGTCAATGGCTGATAGATGGATAAATTCCGCAGCTGAAGCTCTGAGCAGGAGAAGCCGTGTTCTCTGAATATCTGGTAGATTATATCGATATAAGCCAATCCCGGCAGGACATTTTGTCCGTAAACCACATGGTGATAAATAAACGGATTTTTTAACGATAATGTGAGTTGTTTCGTTATCTTTTTCACGTTAGACCTCCACCTCATAAGTATCCCATATGTTTGCCGCAGTCATTTTCGAAGTCTCCGCTTCCAGCTTAGGCTCGCTTGGCGAAAGCATTCGTTTCTTTAATTGAGGAGGCGATATTGGACTGCGCTTGATGGCGTGTTTTTCATCTTTTTCCCACGCCTCTACGATGACATGGGCATTCGTCCCCCCATCGGCAAAGCAGTTAATAGCCGCAGTAGGCTGCGAATCTGTCCATTTTTCCAGGGCTCGGCTGAACGTGATGTTCGCTTTCTGTTGATCGAAATGCGCCATCTCTTTTTCACCTGATAAAAATGGGACAAAGCGGCGCTCTTTCAGCATCAGCACAACCTTAATGAAGCTGGCGATCCCTTCAGCACATAGCGGATGCCCGATGTTCGGCTTGATTGAGCCAAGAGAAAGAGGCGATGAGTGCCCAGAACGGTACACTGATTGGATCGCTTTTAGCTCAAGGAGATCGGTTACGATTGAACCTGACCCGTTTGCCTCAAGGTAGCTGATGTCCTCTGGTTTTTTTCCGCTTTTGAAAAGCGCATCTTTCATGACTTCCTTTTGCGCCTCAAGATTAGGTGTTGCAGGCCCCGCCGTTCTTCCGTCGTTATTGACCGAGGCCGCTTTCACGACAGCATATATGGTATCTCCGTCTTCCAGCGCCTGTTTTACGGTTTTTAGCATGACCATTCCGACGCCTTCACCTAACACAACTCCATCAGCACGCTCATCAAACACATGGAAGGATGAATGCTTGCTTAAAATGCCGCGCCGGTCAAACAGCCTGTGAGAGGCATCTGAGCTCAGCAAGCTGACACCGCCGACTATGGCGGATTGAATATCTCCGCCACGCAGCGCCTGAATGGCCATATTCATGCCGACCAAAGCTGACGAGCATGCAGTGTCAACTACAACACTCGGGCCGCGGACATCAAAAAATTGTGAAAGATTAGCCGCTAAATAATTTTGGCCGACTGTCACGATCGGATTCTTGGCATGATCAAGGCTCTCTTCATCAGGTTTGTGCTGGCTTCTGCCTCCAATATAAACACCGACAGGCTTGCCCTTTATTTCCTCAGGCGTATAACCGGCGTGATACAAGAGTTTCAGACACTCTTCCAATACGAGCAGTGCTTGCGGATCCATCGCCCTAACGTCTTCTTCGTGAAGCAAAAAGAAATCAGGATCAAAATAGCTGACGCCATCAATCACGCCGGCATAATATGGCGTCTTACAGCCCCAACGCTCTGCCGGAATCGGGCCGATTGACGAACGCCCCTCGGATAGTAACGACCAATATGACTCCAATGTCTCTGCCCCAGGGAATCGGCAAGAGAGTCCGACAACGGCAATACCTTCTGCATGAGAGTCCGGTGACAAAATCGCTGGCGCCTGAATCTGAGGTGTAAGAGCTCGATCCTTCGCAGGAACAGATGCCTCCGCCTCTATTTTGTTCTCCAAAGGTGCTGATGCATCCGATATCCTGCCTCCGAATAAAGCGGACAGCCTTTCGGAATAAGAACCGATCAGCCAACCTGCGAACCTTTGAATTGTCGGGTATTCATATAGAATCGATGGATCGAGCGCTGCCTCTAATTTGCGGTTTATACGCTGGAGCACCTGTGCCAGAATGATCGAATCCACGCCATAATCCTGAAACAACCCGTCAATCTCGAAGTCTTCACGATCTATTCTCAGCTCTTCGGTAAAGAGATCAACAAGCCAGGACTGTGTTTCAGATAATAATCCATCACATTTGGAAACTTCATCGTCCTCTTCAATGTCTCTGGCTGGCGGGCTCTGTAAAGCAGCTTCCTGCAAACCGCCCTCATGCGGTTTCCTCCTCTTCATCAGCAGTTCCGGCTCCCAGTTTGTTTGATTCGCCATTGCAGGGAGAACAACCGGTCCGAACATTTCCGATACAATTTGATCTAGAAAACGTAAGCCTTCTGAATTCGTAATGCTCAACAAGCCGCTTTCCCGATACGCTTGATTTGTCACTTCACCCATACCGGTTTCTTTCCAGTTCGGCCACTGAACACTGATGATCGGCGCATGTTTCTGATGTGCTTCTGCAAAATAATCCATATAGCTATTGGCCATCGCATAGTCAGCTTGTCCCGCCGAAAGCTCCGGAATAATGGCTGAAACAGAAGAAAATAAGACAAAAAACTGTAAAGGCTCGTTACACACATGGCGATATAACGTTGTAAGACCTGACACCTTAGGTTCCAGCACCCGCTGAATATCATCTGAAGTTTTTCGGATAAATGCCAGCGTATCCATATCCGTCAGACCTGCACAATGAATGACACCGCCAATCGGTCCTAATGTTCGCTTGATATGTTGCAGCGTTTGCTCAACCTGAGCATCATCAGATAACGTCAGCGACAGCATCTCCACCTGTACACCCTTCGCTTCCAGCTCCCGCACTGCCTGGATTTTCTGGGCAACTGATGTGTTCGAGGTGTCAAAACGAGCCCACTCCTCTCGCGGAGGAAGCTGTTCTCGTCCGGTCAGCACCAGTTTTTTCACTCCATAGCAATCTGCAAAATGACGGGCGCATAATAGTCCGATGCCGCGTGTGCCGCCTGTAATGAGAAGCACATGATCTTTCGGGAAGACCGCGCTCTGTTCCGTGGCCTTACCTGTTTCCGGATGAGCTTTTAGAAAAGCTTGATACCGTAAACCATCTCTGTAGCAAACCTCCGCATCATAAGATTCGGAATAAAACTCATCAGCGATCAACTTCGCGAGACGGCGATGATCAGTAACCTCCTCAGCATCTATATGCCTTGATATAAGATGGCTGTACTCGCATTGGAGCATTCGATACAACCCAGCCCGTGAGGCGCCAACCATCCGGACAGATGTGTTTTGAAACGATTCGAGCCCCTTCGTCACACAAAGCAGCCTTAGCCCCTCTTTATGCCCGAATTCAACCAGTCTTTGCACCCATTCAATCCAATCCAGCCGGCCCTCATCATCCTTACCGCATCCGATGACATCCACTAGGCCGTCAAACTCTTTCCAATCAATGTCTGACTGATCATTTTCTATCCGGCTCACATCTAATAAGAGATGATTCGGAAAATACGAAGACACTTCTGCTGCTAAATCTGCTGTCTCTTGATTGCTCAGGATGGCAACAGTTCTTGTCCCCGGCACTGCTGAGCCAATTGGACTCAAACTCCATTGTTTCGTCAAAAAGCATGCGGCGCGATCTTCAATCGCATTAACCAGTTCTTTTTTGTCTCTTTCTGAATGTTCCTTTGCCGGCACCCAATAGTGATCCTTCGCAAACGGATATGAAGGGAGGCTGATCAGGCGCGGTTTGGTCTCTCCGTATAATGTGTTCCACTGGATTGAGACCCCTTTGACCCATAAATCAGCAAGTTTGGCGTATTTTCTTTTTCTGATCCAAGCATCAAGTGCCAACGCCATATCTTCATCTGCTGTAAAAATAGTCTGGGTCTCTTTATTTCGATGAGACTGTCCCCGGAAAAATTCGTCTGTTTCTTCCTTACCGTCAACAAACGCCTGCAGTTTCTCTTCAAGTTCCTGCATCGTCCCCGCAACACACGCCAGACGCTCATCCATTTCTTCGCGCCCGACCTGCAGGGTGTAAGCGATGCGGTGCAACTCCTGATCTGTATATTTTTTATTGCGAATCGCCTCAAGCAATTGCGAAGCACGATCTATCAGCCTGCTTTTATTTTTAGCCGACAGCACAATCACGTTTGGCTGTTCTGTAGCCGTGTGTTCTGAATTGGCTTTTGGCATATATTCTTCAACCACAATATGCGCGTTTACTCCGCCAATCCCAAACGAACTGATTCCGGCACGGCGCGGAAGCTCGTTTCCGTCACGATCTGTGACAGACTTCCATTCCTGTTTTTCCTGAACGATGTAAAACGGACTGTCAGTCAGCTGAAGATAAGGATTAAGCGTCTCGCAATGCAGGCTTTTCACTAATGTTTTATGCTTCATTTGCAAAAGCACTTTGATCAAACCGGAAATACCTGCTGCTAGCTCTAAATGACCGATATTGCTTTTAACTGAGCCGATGCCGCAACGGTGATCCGGAACATCCGGCTGGCTCTCGCCTCTCATATTGGACAGTTCCTTAAACGCGGCTTTCAGCCCATTTATTTCAATCGGATCGCCCAATTCCGTCCCTGTTCCATGTGCTTCGATATATGTGACAGTGCTTGGATCTATGCCTGCTTGGCGATATGCACGCACCAACAAATCAGCTTGTGCTTTCGGATTAGGCGATGTCAGGGTATTGGCTCTTCCGCCGTGATTTTCCGCTGTCCCCCGAATAACGCCGTAAATATGATTTCCGTCGCGCTCGGCATCTTCCAGCTTTTTCAACATAACCATTCCGACCCCTTCGCCTCTGACATAGCCATTCGCATCGGCGGAGAAGGTTTTACATCTGCCGTCTTTGCTGAGCATACCAGCCTTGCTGTAGCTAATATGCGCCTCCTCGGTTAAGATCGTATTCACGCCTCCAGCGATCGCCATCTCACAATCACCGTTTTGCATCGCAGTCACAGCACGGTGAATGGCTACAAGAGAACTGGAACAAGCCGTCTCTACTGGTTCGCTCGGACCATGAATATTTAAAAAATAACTCATTCTATTCGGGCCTACCGAAGGAATCATATGACCTGTAGCAGCATGGCCTTCAATTGGAAGATTCGCTCTATGGAATAGATCTTTATAACCGGTGTTTCCCGTACCGATAAAGATACCGGTCCCTGTACCCGAAAGGCGTTGCGGCGAGCAACCCGCATCTTCCAGTGCCTTCCACACGTATGTCATTAACAAGCGCTGCTGAGGGTCTACATAATCAGCTTCTCGCGGCGAAATACCAAAAAACAACGGATCAAACTCTGCGACACCATCAATAAACCCGCCCCATTTGATGTCGGTTTTATTGACGTCAGTGTCTGGGTTTCCATAATGCTCCCGCCAATCCCATCGATCTTTTGGAACTTCTGTGATGCTGTCTTTTCCTCCTTCTAAGTTTTTCCAAAATTCATCTATATCCATAGCGCCAGGGAATCGGCCGCTGATGCCGACAATTGCAACCGGCTCAAAATCGGCAGCCTGCTTTTTGTTTCTTTCTGCTTTTGCAATAACAGGCTGTGTAAAGCGGCGCTTTCTACGTGATGTGATTTTCGGCGCTTCATGGGATATTGTCTGTAACTCTTCCTGCCGCTCTGGTTTTTCACGCTCCTGAACCAGGGTGTCCTCATGTTCAGCGGTCAAATATTCAGCCAGGCTTTGGATGCTTCCATATTCAAAGAAAATGGTCGGCGTTAGCTCCAACTGAAATTCTTCGTTGATCTTGTTTGTAAAGACCGTAAATGTAACGGAATCAAATCCGTATTCACTCAGCTCTGTATTGACATCAATATCTTCACTATTTACTTTTAAAATTGCACTGACCATGTTGCTTAATGATGCCTCCAGGCTGCTTAAACTGTGCACTAAGTTTGTTCTTTCATCTATGCCTTTAGCAGTAGCATCTTGATTCCATTCGCCCTGATACGCAGCAACTACATATTCAGCTAGGCTTTGGACGCTGCCATATTCAAAGAAAATGGTCGGCGTTAGCTCCAACTGAAATTCTTCGTTGATCTTGTTTGTAAAGACAGTGAATGTAACTGAGTCGAATCCGTACTCACTCAGCTCTGTGTTGACATCGATATCGTCAGTGTTTACTTTCAAAATTGCGCCAACCATTTGGATTAAGGCTGCTTCCAATTTTCTAGTTTGTCCTTGATCCTGATCCGCCTTTCTCTGATCGTTCCGCTTGGCTTTCGATCCTGCGGAAAGCAGTTTTTGTTTCATTTTCTGAAGCTGTCCTTCCATCACAAAAACTTGCGGCTTATCAGATGCTATCCCTTGATAAAATGCTTTCAAGCCACTATCTGTCGGCATCGGGACCATTCCCGTCGTTTTCAGCATTCTCTTTTCATCTTCAGCGCCGACTTGCATACCGCCTTCTTCCCATAACGGCCAATTGAAGGAAATGGTGGAGCCGAATCTCTTTTTTGATGCCGCAAGAGAACGGCGGTATTCAGCAAATGCATCCATAAACGAATTGGCTGCCGCATAATCGGCTTGTCCAGCGTTTCCTAAACATCCCGAAACAGATGAGAAGAAAATGAAAAAGTCCAATGGGAAATCCTTGCTGCATTCGTCTACATGTAACAACCCGCTCACTTTTGGCTGCAACACTTCTTGAAACTCTTCATTCGTTTTATGAATGATGAAGTGATCTTTAATGCTGCCTGCACCGTGAATAATTCCATTGAGAGTGCCATATCTTTCTTTGATTTCCTCAAAAAGATGACGAACCGCATGCTGATCACTTACATCAGCCTCTCGATAGACAACCTCCGCTCCGATGCTTCGAAGAGCCTCCAGCTCGTTTTCCTTATCCTCACTTAAAACAGATCGTCCCGTCAGCACAATAGTAGACCGGCCAGTTCGATTGGCAATTTCCTTTGCAAACAGAAGGCCTAAGCTTCCTGCTCCGCCTGTGATTAGATAAACACCCTCGTCTCTCCACGGCATGTGAAGCGTATCAGCTGAAGGAAGCACCATTTCCCTCCAGCCTTTCACAAAACGGTGTCCAGCCTCATATCGAATCTGTTTGTCAAATGGTCTCCGGCTGTCGTCTTTCAGCTTGAGGTGAAGGTCTATCATCTTTTCAGGTTTCTCAATTTCGATGACCTGAGCAGTCAGTTTGCTGAACTCTATTTCTGCTGTTTTAAGCAGACCGGAAACGCCGGCAAACAATTGCTTCTCTTTTTCCAGCGGAACAATCGCTTGAATGATGATACGGCCTGCAGAAAGCTCACGGACCTTGCTTTGCAGGAGTTCAAAAATGTTCTGCGTGTAACATTGATAACGTTCAGCAATATGTCCTACAGCTTCGTTCAGAGTAATCACACGGGCATCTTTCATGTGGGAGGCAATGCTGTCTGTAACACTTCGTTCAGTTTCGAAGAGAACAATGATATGCTCCGTGTACGAAGAATCTTCGTCCTCTCGTTCTTCATTCTGTTTTTCCCACACCGGTTCAAGCATTAAGCGTTCGTGCCGTGATGAAGGCTTTGAAGTATGAACCTCCCCTTCTAATACTCTCGTTGAGAATCCTTTGATCCTGACACATACGCTTCCACTCTCGTCAATGACATCAATATCCGCTTTCTGAACAACCCCTCCGGAGTGATCGCTGTCACTTAAGCGAGCATAAGCCCACATAGAAGAAGAACACCCTTTGATCACTTCAAGCTCCTCAAGCGCAAATGGCAAAATCAGCTTTTGATCCGTCAATTCCTGCATGATGCATATTGTTGCTGTCTGCAAGGCGGAGTCCATGATACTTGGGTGCAGCACAAACTGTTCATTCGTTCCAGAAACGATTTCTGGAAGCTGCAGCTGCGCCAAAACCTCTCTGTTTCCTATATTCACATTCTTAATTCCTTGAAAGGCCGGACCATGGAACATTCCTCTGCTTCTGCCTTCTTCGTAAAATTGATCAGGCGACATCTTTCCTTTGCCGCAGCGGCGTGACATTTCAGTGAGATCTGCGATTGACGTTTCGGCGGCAGATGCCAGCTCCGCACTGCCTTGACTATGAATAACAGGGTCGTCCCCGTCTTCCTGTGTACTGTAAATGTCAAAGGTGATTTTTCCATCTTCTTCAGGAAAGAGACTGATATCCACTTGAGCTGAATGTCTGTCAACCACAACAGGCTGAACCCAGACTGTATGATTCAATCTGATTCTGACATCTTGGCCAATTTCACTTCCTGCCGCCTGGTTTATAGCCGCGTACGCCATTTCAAGGTACGCAACACCAGGAAGCACAGGCTTTCCTCTTACCACATGGTCTCTCAGGAAAAATTCGTCACCAGTGAAAACCGAACTGAATTTCTGTTCAGAAAAATCAGATGTATTCTGATGAAGCAATGGATGAATAGAGCCGATCCCTGTCTGATTTCCGGATATCTGCGCCACCGGTTTGCGGTCATCCTGCGACGGCCAGTATCGTTCCTTTGCAAATGGATAAGTCGGCAGACTCATTCTGTTTGGGCGCTCACCCTTGTAAAGCTGCATCCAATCTATATGCGCTCCCTTGCTCCACATTTCTGCAAGCTTGTTTACTTTTCCTTTGGCCATCCACTTACGTATGAGTTCAGCGCTGTCCTCATCCTCCGTCAGCCATGAAACCTCTCTGGCATTGTGCTTACTTCCTTGAAAACAGCCTTCAATCGCTGTATTTCCATTGATAAAATCTGTGAGCCTCTGTTTTAACTCATTTACATGATCGGCAATAAAGACAACGCGATGCTCCATCGCTTCGCGCCCCACCTGAAGGGTATACGCAAAATCAGGCAGCTGGCTGTTCTCAAGCCCTCTTCTTTCCAAATAGGCCAGAATGTCTTCTGCATACTCTTGCAGCCTCTCTTTATTTTTCGCCGAGATCGGGACGATGCAGGTTCCGTCTATCTTTCCCTTATCTGAATCCCTTTTGAATTGTTCAAAAATGGCATGGGTATTTGTCCCGCCAAGCCCGAACGAGCTAAGTGCAGCCCTGTGCGTTTTGATCTCACGGCTTAACGTTTTCTTTTGATCGACGACGTAAAAAGGAGAGCTGGCTAAGTCTGTATTTGGATTCGGCTCCTTATAATTGATACTCGGTGCAAGCTCTTGATGATAAAGACTCATCACGACCTTAATGCAGCCCGCAAGACCGGCGGCTGTATCTAAATGTCCGATATTGGTTTTCACCGACCCAATGCCGCAAAATTGCGTTTTATTTGTATATTGCCTGTAAACGTTTGTTAAAGCCGCCAGCTCGATCGGGTCCCCCAGCTTCGTTCCGGTTCCGTGTGCTTCTACATAGCAGATGGATTCAGGCTGTATCTTCGTTTGATTCATGACCTGTTGGACCACGTCAGCCTGGCCTTTAACGCTTGGAGCATAAAAGCCGACTTTGTCAGCGCCGTCGTTATTTACACCAATGCCTCTCAGCAAGGCATAGATATGATCCCCGTCCTTTACTGCATCAGCTGCTTTTTTCAGCAATACAACAGCAACGCCCTCACCGCCTATCATTCCGTCAGCTGAAGCGTCAAAAGCTTTAATATGTCCATCACTCGAAAAGTTCAGCCCCGGCTGATGCACATATCCGATATTTGACTCGGTATGCAGCGTTGCACCGCCAACTAAAGCATAATCAGATTCACCCGACAGGAGGCTTTTATAGGCAGAATGCAATCCAATCAGAGATGATGAGCAGTTGGCATGGACGAAATAGCTTGGTCCTCTCAGCCCGAGCTTATGAGAAATCATTGTCGGAATCGTCCCGCTCTGTGCAAGCACCCACGAAACATAACCGTCCGGCGTCTCCAGGCTCTCTGTTGTATCTGACGGCAGCAGCGCGCGATAAGAATTATTGCTTGCCGACATAAAAACACTGGTTTTCGGAATCTGTCTCGCAGCATAACCGGCATCTTCTATTGCTTTCCATGAATGAGTCAGCAGCATCCGAAGCTGAGGGTCCATAAATTCAGCATCTTTAGGAGAGATTTGAAAGAAGCTTGGATCAAATCTGTCTTTCCCCTCAATTGAAGCTTTAGCCGGGACATAATCGGCATTCTCCGCTATCTCCTTTGAAATGCCAAAGCGCTGAAGCTCTTCTTTATTGAAAAACGCAATGCTTTCCTTGCCGTCTCTGAGGTTCTCCCAAAATTCATCATGATTTTTTGCCCCTGGAAATTCACACGATATGCCAATAATCGCCACACTATCATCATAATAGTCCGGGAGATCACTCATCTCGGTAGACTGATCTTCTATATGAGCTGGCGGTTCTATCGGCACATGGTCACTTGCATCGCCCATTCGCTGTTCAGTGATGTACTGGCTGATATTTTTAATCGTTGAATACTCAAACAGGTCTGTGACAGAAAACTCACAGGATAGTTCATGTTTGATGCGATCAGCCACAGTGACCGCGAGAAGCGAATCCCCGCCCACATCGAAAAATCCGTCATCCCATTCAATGTCACTCGTTTTCAGCACTTCCTGCCAAATGGTAAAAACAGTATCCTGAATGTTCTTAGGAGAGGTCTGCCTTTGCTTTAGCTGCTCCCCTGATAAATCGATATTCTTAAGGCTGTTTCTATCTATCTTTCCGTTCGGAGTTAACGGCATATGATCAAGCTGAATAAAATAAGAAGGCACCATATAGGCAGGCAAAGCGTTTTTCACAAAATGACGCAGCTCTCTCGCTGTGAGAGAAGCATTTGCATGTTTAGCTGTATAATAGGCAGCTAGGTTATCCATATCTGCGACCACAACGCATTCCAGAATGCCGGGATGCTCACTAAGCCTGCTTTCAATATCACCAAGTTCAATACGGAATCCGCGGATTTTTACTTGATTATCGATGCGGCCTATATATTCAATTCGCCCTCCCGGAAGCCAGCGGGCCATGTCTCCCGTTCTATAAAGCTTAGACCCAGGCTCAAAAGGGTTGTCAATGAATCTCGAATCCGTTAATTCTTCCTTTTTGTAGTAGCCCTTCGCCACACCGTCTCCTGCAATGCACAGCTCACCCGGGACTCCTGCCGGCACTGGCGCGAGCTGAGAATCCGTAATAAAGATTTGTGTATTGGCGATTGGCCTTCCTATCGTGGCATGAGAGCATTCATCGTTAATGCGCTGAACCGCTGACCAGATAGTTGTTTCGGTTGGCCCGAACATATTCCAGGCTTCGCTGCCCGTATGCAGAAAATATTGTTTTAATGTCTCAGGCAATGCTTCGCCTCCGCATAAAATTTTCACGCTCTCTTCATTTTCCCAGCCTGAATAAAAGAGCATCTTCCACGTAGCAGGGGTTGCCTGCATCACTGTCGGTTTGATCGTGCGGATGTCCCGTTTCAGTTTTTCAACGTCTTTTGTATGCTCCGTTTGACAAATATAGCAGTGTGCGCCCTTTATTAAAGGCAAAAATAATTCCAGAGCTGCGATATCAAAACAGTAGGTTGTGACAGCAAGCATTTTATCCTCTGCCGTAAGACCTGGTGTTTCCCCCATCGAAACGAGAAAGTTTGTCAAAGCTTTATGCGGTATCATGACACCTTTTGGCTTTCCTGTGCTGCCGGATGTATAAATGACATACGCCAAGTTTTCCGGCGTGACAGTGCGTGTAAGCACTTTTCGATCAGAGGCTGTTTGAGCAATATCATCCCAATCTTGATCTAAAAGAGCTGTTGTGACACCGTTCCAACTCAACGTATTTACTAATTCCGATGTCGTCAGTGTAATGAAAACTTCACTGTCCTCAAGCATGTATTCCAATCGTTCAGCCGGATAGGACGGGTCTAGCGGCACATACGCTCCCCCAGCCTTGAGGATCGCTAATAAACCCACTAGCATGTCCAGCGATCGATCCACATAGATCCCCGCCAGACGGTCAGGACCCACTCCATGCGCCTGCAAATAAATGGCCAGTTGTGTGCTTTTTTCATCCAGCTCCCGATACGTCAATGTTTGACCTTCATAGCTGACAGCCGCTCTATCAGGCGTCTTTTTCGCCTGCTGCTCAAACAACTCATGAAAAGTTATATATGGATACGTTTTTCCTGTGGCGTTCCATGTTTTGAGAATCATCTGCTTCTCTGCCTCAGGTAATAAAGAATACTCTTTTAAAGGCTGAGAAGGATTCAACATCGCCTGCTCTGTTACATAAACAAAATGGTCGAACATGGCGGATATAGAAGCCGCATCAAACAGCCCAGTATTGTACTTGATGTTCAGCTCCATTTTTTCTTCTGTTTCCCACAGTTCAAATACTAATTCGTATTCGCCCTCTTGGTGAATACACTCAACGAAATCGACAGAAAAGAAGTCAGCATAGCGGTTCAGCAAGCTTTGATAGCTTCCGGATTGAAGAAAATTCTGATAGAAAAAAGCGGTTTGAAATACCGGTGAACCTGCTTGACTGCGAGGAATATTCAGATCCCTCACCATTTTTGGAAAAGGATATGATGCATGATCAAGCCCATCCAATATCGTTAATTGCAATTTTGAAATAAAGCTAGAAAAAGTGTCTGCCGGGTTCAGCTCACTCCGAATCGGGAGCATATTGAGAAAATGTCCAATGGCATCATCAAATCTTTCTTCCGGCCTCACCATGGCCGGCATGCCGACGATCTGTTCCTTTTGGCCGGTGTAACGGCCAAGCAGCATCATATAGCAGCTTAAGAATACCGTCGTGACATTTACAGAATGCTCTTTCGCAAACGTTCTGACCTGATTCATGAAGCCGCTGGACAGCCGCCTGGTGTATGTATCCTCTCTAAACTCAGAATCGACTGAACTTGCGCTGACCTTAGGCAGCTGAAGATTCGGCAAAGTTCCCGATAGCTGTTTCTGCCAATATGTGCGATGCTTCATGCCATCTTTACCCGCAAGCATGTTTTTCTCCCATCCCGCAAAATCATGATAAATGGCAGGAGAAACAGCTATTTCCGGCTGCTGTCCTTTTAAAAGAAGCTGATAGGTATCAAACAGACTGCGTATAAATGTGACTGACGAAACTCCGTCAAAAATCAAATGGTGAATGACAACTAATAAAAAATGCTCTTGTTCAGATCTGGAAAAGCTCATGACACGCACTAACGGGCTGTTTTCCTTTACATACGGTTCCTTTACTTTCTTTCTAAGAAAAGCAGGAATATCAGACTCTTTCATACTTGAGATGTTTTCTGTCTTGATTTCAATTGAAAGCGCTGACTCATTTTTAAGAAATGGCACTCCGTCTTTCTCTTGGATGACGTGCTTTAAGATTGGGTGCTGATTCAATACAAGGCCGAAAGCCTGCTGTAATGTTTCAAGGTGGAGCCCTGAAGAAAATTTAAAACAGAGAGGTACGTGATATGCACTTTTTTCAGGTGACATTTTTTGCAATGTCCATAATCCTTTTTGAACCTCAGAAAGAGGCTGAAAAGTTGCCTGACTCCTTTCCGGTCCGGTTTTATATGTGTCCGTGCCCTTTTTGTCAGCAGACGAGCTGCTGAGGTCTTCATGTTCTGATAGATAGCTGGCTAAGCGTTCAATTGTAGGATATTGCTGTATCTCTCTGGCTGTTAGTTTGATATGGTAGTTTTTCTCGATCGATCGAATGAGCTTCATCATCTTGATAGAATTCACACCAAGACTTTGGATATTTGCATTTGGCTCCACCCAATCGCGGGAAACGTGCAGCTCCTCAGTCAAACAGGTGAGCAGATGCTTCTGTATTTCTTCCCTTACTCTTTTCACCTGGTCTGCTTGCTGTATGTCCTCATCCTGGACCGCATCGTTCATCCGATTGGGTTTATGTAGCAAGTGGTCGAACTCTCCATTTTCAAATGAAGTTTTTAGCTGGGTGCGCTGGATCTTTCCGATAGCCGTTTTTGGAATCTCTTCTTTTTGTACAGGCAGCAAATATTCCGGGGTGACTCCGATCACCTGTGAGACATGGGATTGTATGTTTCTAAGAAGCTGAGACATCTGCTCATCATTTAATTTTGCAGAAGTAACAAAGAAGATAGCCAGCTGATCTGTTGAATTCTGGCCCAGACGGACAGCGCAAGCAGCAGTATAAGAAGTTTCAATTTCAGATAATTCTTCAACTGCAGACTCAATTGCATGACTGTAATAATTAATGCCGTTAATGATAATTGCATCTTTCGTACGGCCTGTTATGGTTAAGCGCCCGTTTCGCAAAAAGCCAAGATCTCCGGTTTCAAACCAGCCGTCTTCTGTAAACACACTCTCATTCAAATCAGGCCGCTGGTAATAACCGCTAGTAACAGAAAGACCCGAGACTTGAAAACGGCCGATCTCGCCCTCTTCAACCAATTCATTATGGTCATTCACAATTCTCATAGAGAAGCCGGGGATTGGAGAGCCTATTTCAACAAAATGATCATCATCACTTGTTCCAGCCCGGGTAAATTCATGAGAAAAAATAACGCCCGATGAAGTTTCGGACATTCCCCATGCAGGTCGGATGGCGTCAGCAGGCAGTCCATGTGGTTCTAAAAGCTCAAGTATTCTGCGCCCTACCTTGGCTACCATTGCTTCACCGCCATTGAGCATGTATCGCATTGAAGACAGATCCCATTTCCTATCTTTTATTTCTTCTGCAAAATCAGTGACCAGACCAAACGCAAAATTCGGCGCCCACGTAACAGAAGCTCGGTAATGATCAATCCAATCCAGCCATTTCAACGGCTCCATTAAGATTGTTTCGCTTGAGACGTTAATTTCCTGACAGCCAAGATAAACATCCCGCAAATGCAGCATTCCGATCCCTCCGACATGGTCAAACGGCATCCAGTTAAACGTAATATCCTCTCTGGTGAAGCCTTGCATTTGAATAATCCCTTTCACCATGCTCATAATGTTACGATGATTAAGCATAACTGCTTTGGGCGTTCCCGTACTGCCTGAAGTCAGCAATAAAAGCGCTAAGTCTTCGGGACTGGATTGATGCCAATCTGTGTCCGCTTCAGCGCTGAGCAGATCCTCTACAGCAATTGCCCTGAACCCTTCAAGCCCTTGTTCTTTTGCCCAATCGAGCATTTCCTGGTGCATCCCCCGGTCCGTAATCACCGCTGGCTTGTCAAGAAGCGTCCATGCGTCTTTCAGCTTTTGGGTGCCGCTGCTCGATTCAGCATACGTTGGCGGAACGGCTAATGGAGCCGGAACAACCCCTGTTAACACACACCCCCAGAACGCAGGGAGAAGCTGTGAATTGTCACCAAGCTGCAAAATCACGTTTTGTTTTGCTTTCAGGCCTGATTGGCGAAGCCCCTTCGCAATGCGCAGTCCATCATCCCATAATCGTCTGTATGATTGGTAAACTTCAGTCCCATCCGGCTGCAAATAAATGATTCCCTTTGTATCCCCAAGCTCCGCCGCCGTTCTGTATAAAACTTCAGGTATTGTTGCCGGCTGCTTTTCAGATATATGTAAAGGCTCCCCATGACTGACAGAAGGATTAGCTAATATGCGGATATTATCATTATTTCTCATCACGCTGCCTCCATTTCACCTGCAAAATTTATATATATTTTCAGTTAATTACCATATAAACCTTTGATTCTACTTTTGACTTCTTCATGATGAAATGTTTTCTCATGCATCATCAATTCCTGTTCAATGACGCGCGGCAGCTGATCGCGAAGCGGGGCAACCAAATGATCTTTCAGTGTAACCAGTGAGTTTCTCGGCTTTTCCGCCAGTTCTTGCGCCAGCTCCACTGCATAATCTAACACTTCTGCACGGGGCAGCACCTTAAAAGGAACCCCTCTTTTTTCAAGATCAGCTCCGCGGTAGCTGCCCGCATTCAATAATATTTCCTGGGACAGGCTGAAACCCAGTTTTTTAGGAACGATAAAGGTAGCGCCCATTCCAGGCGTAAATCCGTATTTCATAAAATTAGCCGTATACACGCTTTCTCTGCTCAGAATGACTATGTCAGCAAAGAGCCCCATGACAAAGCCGCCTCCAATTCCATGGCCCTGCATTGCCGCAATAACTGGAATCTCACAATCCAGCGCCAGAGAATAAAGATTGTCATCAGTGAACTTGGTCAATCCCTGCTGAATTCGAAGCAGTCCTTCTTGCGTTCCTCCTGAAGCAAAATAATTATCATATCCTGTCAAAATAACCGCTTTGTATTTGGGGTTCTGCCGTATGAATTCAAACGCTTGAATTAAACCGTCTGTAAGTTCTTGTGAAAACGCGTTTTTATGAGTGCGATCTTGCATCTTTACCTGAATAATGGCGGATTCAATTTCGATAAGCTCTACAACAGAATGCGTCATGATGTCCTCCTAACGGTTCTGATTGTCATTTTTAAACGGTTACTGATCCTCCCATGGGAATTGTCCTGTTTCAACATACCTGATGATTCCCATTTGGTTTTGAGGATCAGAAAACATGTTTTGATTTGCAGTTAAAGCGGTGGCTTTCGCACGACTGACTTGATGATCAAGTGAGCTCATAAACTGTTTATAATGTGCGATTCCTTTTTTATTCAGCCTCCGCAAACGCAATAAATGCTTTCTCAGCAGCACGTCACTTTCAGCATCAAAAGCATCTATTAACCCCCATTCACTGGCTTCCTGAACGGAAATCGGCTTTGTCATAAGCGTCATATAATGCGCTTTCTGCCAGCCGATACGGCGGATCAGAAACGGTAAAACACAAGCAGGGTACAGGCCGAATAGCAGCTCAGAGAGACTGAATGACGCCGTCTGATCAGCAATGGCAATATCTGTGGCAGATACGAATCCAAGACCGCCTGCATTCACTTTTCCCCTGACATGAGATATCGTGACGTAAGGACCGGTCTGCAATTTCAGCCACAAATCATAGAGAGGCTCTTGGGAGCTTGCCTGTTTTCTGCCCCTTTTCATTTCCTGATAGATTTCTTGAAAATCAGCTCCGAAACAAAACACCTCGGGAAGCCCCTCTAAAACGACAACCGTCACCGTTGATGTTTCACATTGGTTTAACACTTGCAAGCATTCTTCTATCAGCGTGTCATTAATCGTATTATTCGCTTCAGGACGGTGAAAGGTAATATAGCAAACCGACGCTTGAAAGCGGACCTTTATCGTTTGATAGGTCACGAGATCCACCTGTACTTCCGATGAAACTCAGAAATTTCTTCTAAAAACAAGCGCGGCTTCTCTTGAGTGGACTGCATGATGCCCGGTATCATCTCAAAGTCCAGCTTTACATTGCGCGTCCCAAACCGCACCATCCCGCTCCCCTTAAACAGCAGCTCATACTCTTCCATGGAGAGCTGATAGCGGCGGTCCAAATGCTTCTCAATACCAAATGTTCGCTGACGCTCCTGGCCTTGCGGAGTTGTAATTCCGCTGTAAAATTCAGAACAGCAGCCGGATCCGTAGGAAAAACAGCCAATTCGTTTAGGCGTATCAAATCTCCCTTGGTCTATCGTGCTGGCCAATGCCAGAAACAAGGCTGCCCCCATAATATTTCCAACCCGTTGACAGTAGTTTAAACCTGGTTTTACACGAGTTAAAAAATCCGGCTCAATCCCAGATGTTTTCACCTTCGCCACCTTACGCATCATTGTCCGGTGCGCACCTTTCACCATCCCGCCAAAGGGCGTATGGTAAGCAAGATATTGAAACGTGTCCTGATAATTGGCACCCGGTACACGCTTTTGATATTCCAGAAAAGTCTGTTCGCAGCAATCCAAATATGACATTAAAGACAGATCAGAATCTCCCGCTTCACTGTCGGGAATGGGGCGGCACGTGTCCATCACTTCATAGCCGTAATAACCATTTGCTCCGGGATCTATCTGAAACACCTCGGGATTTTCGCCAACTAAAACGGCCACCGCTCCCGCTCCGGCGCTCGGTTCCGCATAAGACCAATCTTCGCTTAAAGCGTCTCCGCCCTCAGCGATTAAAAAACGTGAAATATCACTGGCGATAACCAGTGCTTTGGCACCCGGAGAAGTCTGGGATAATATAAAATTCACCGCCATCTGAAATCCCGCTGTCCCTGAATAACACGCCTGTTTAACCTCAAACAAACGGCAGTTGCGGTTGAGACCTAAATATTCATGGATATATGTACTTAACGATTTCCCAAAGTCGATCCCGGATTCAGAGCAAGTGATCAGCAATTCAATCCGGTCCTTCTCTGCTTCAGATAAAGCATCAATAATCGGCTTAGCTGCATTGACTCCGAAGGTCACGGGATCTTCATAAGGCAGTGCTACCGCTTTTTCTTTCATTAATAAGTTTTCAAATCTCGCAGTATCTAAGTGTCTGTATTTGGCCAGCTCCATGACATCAAGGTATGCCGTTCCGCCAAAGACATTCATCGCTTCTATTCCGGCTGAAACCATTTATGATTCGCCTCCACATTTCTCAATGTTTTGTATACAAACCGCGGTGTTCATTCCGCCAAACCCCATGCTTAAGCTCAGCGCATTTTTGATGCGGTATGAAATCGATTTCTCATTTACCCAATGAAAGGAATCATCGATTGGATGATCCAAATTCCTGCTCGGATGCAGGGCAGATTTTTTCATTTGCAGCAAAACAGAAATAATCTCTACGATGCCCGCCGCACTAAGCCCGTGTCCGGTTATCGATTTTGTTGCATTGATATAAGCATGGGAAAGCCGGCATGCACGGAGCGCCTTTAATTCTATTTCATCTCCAATAAAAGAGCCTGTTCCATGAGGATTAATATAATCAATATCTTCTGGTAAAAGCCTGGCACGCTCCAGTGCCTTCTGGATGACATGAATCTCTCCTTCTAATGAAGGATCAGGATTCCGGTTTCCGTCCAGTTTGATTGACCAGCCAGATAATGCTGCATAAGGTATTAGACCTCTTCGTAAAGCCGTCTCCTTTCGTTCTATTACCAATGCACCGCACGATTCTCCATAGATAAACCCGTCTCTGTTTTGATCGAAGGGACGGCACGCATTTTCAGGTTCATCAGCATATTTGTCCGTCCCCATAGCGCCTAAAGCCCTTAGCGCCTCGCATTCCATATAAGAAAGATCCATTAAAGCACCAAGTGCTATGCAAGTATCAACTTCGCCTGACAGGACTTGCTGAATCGCATGAATGACTGCTAACTGGCCGCTGGCCGAAGCTCCTCCCACCGTATATGCTAATCCCGTGATGCCAAACTGATCTGTACATATCCCGCAAAGATCGCTGTCCATGAAAGACAGACCATACGCCGGAGAAATAAAACCGGAGCGGTCTTGATACCTTTCATAAACTTCAAAGTTTTCTCTCTGTTGAAAATTTGATCCGCCAACAACCAGTCCGATACGTGAGGAATCTGAATCGTCCAATTTAGCCTCCTCCCAAGCCTCTGTGAGAGTTACCAATGCAGCGCGGCTGGAAAATGATGCTTTTCGCAACATTTTTTTAGAGAGTCGGTCAGGATAAGACAATGACGCAATTTCGGCTCCGATAAACCGGCTGTCTTTTTGTCTGCCTGAACGCTTCATGACATCAAAGGCATGTCTGCCGGACAAGAGCGAGGAAGCAAAGTCCTCTTTTCCTTGACCTATGGAGGCCGTGACGCCTACACCGGTCACCACCACCTCAGGCAGATTGCACTTTGTCATAAAGCACCTCAGCTAATTCACCGATGTTTTTCACCCCGGATAGCTCAATGCGAGGGATTTTTAGCGATAAATCCTCTAGCACCATCGTGATAATTTCAGCTCTGTCTACAGAGTCAGCTCCTAGCTCAACTAACTGATCTTCAGGCTCAAATCTGTGTCCGTCTAATTCAGGAAGCACCTCGCAAATATTGGTGATTAATACTTCAAAGATTCTCTGTTTATCCATAATGCGCTCTCTCCTTCAAGGGATTATTTAATGATTTTTATAGGTATATTTTCATAATATTCAAACTTTTATTTTTATGTTGTCTGTTTCATGCGACGGCTGATACATCGATTGCATCCGTTCATGAAGCAATACTGCCGTTTCTGTCATTAATTTTTTCCCGATTTCATCCACATGGCGGTTTCGCCAATTTTCTAATTGCGATCCTTTGACCCATTGATTAAAGGCTCCCAGCGCAGGACCGCAGTGAATTTGATAATCGACCTTCGAATGTTCGCTTCCGCTGATTGCCAATTTTGAGCTGTATCTGAAATACCATCGAAAAATCAAAGCCATTTTATGCTTCGGATTTTGTTCAGCCTTCTCAATGTCTGCAGCGGGATAATGCAATGCAATATCTTTATATATGTCTTCTATACTGCGTTTAAAGTATTTCTCCTCAAGCTGGGCCAGCATCTTTGCATCCAGCTCACGTATAGACCCATACCGCTGGTACAGTTCATATAACTTGTTTGCCCGTGCGGGAAAGAACACGCCTTTCTTTAGCACCTGCACTTTACTGCCCGATTCAAACATATCACCTGCAGGCGCATAGGCTGTATCTTGTACATTCATCTGCTGAAGCAAATCCTTTACTTTATCACTTGTTGCCGCCTCAACCGTACATTGATTGATTGAGCCTGTTAGAATAAAATCAGCTCCTAGCATAAAAGCCGCCATCGCTGCCTCAGGTGTTCCAATTCCTCCAGCTGCACCAACTCTTATTTTTTTCCGGTATTGATATTTTTTCATCATTTCATCTCTTAAAGATGTCATCGCCGGCATCAGGCTGTATGCTACACCGCCATCTGTATGACCACCTGAATCAGCTTCTACACAAATATCGTCAGCCATCGGAATACACCGCAACAACTCAGCTTCGTTCATAGTGATTTTATTTTCTCCTAAAAGCTTTTGCAGCATATTCTCAGGCGCAGGACTCAGAAATGATTCTGCAACTTCCGGCCGTGATATTTTTGCTATGAGACGATTTGAGCATATAACGTCACCATTTTGATTTCGTTTCACTCCTTTTGCGCGGTACCTTACTAATGCGGGAGTGACACTTAAAAATGCTGAAGCTTCCACAATGCTCACTTGATTCCTCAATAAAAGATCGATCGTTTTTTCTTCTGATTCAGTATGTTTCATATTGTGGACCAGATTGATGCCGTAGGCTTGTCCTTTCCCTAATTCACCTTGTATAGCATGGATCGCATCTTCAACCTCTTTCAGGCTCAGACCTCCTGTGCCAAAGAACCCCATCATTCCCGCTCTTGACAGCTTTACTACCATTTCTTTCGAAGCAATGCCGCGGTACATTCCGCCTGCAAGATAAGCATATGTAAGATGATAATCTTGTTTAAATTCAGCACTTCCTAAAGATTCTGCCGTAATCCCAGCTTGAACATTGCGTTGCTCCTTTAGATGCGCACTGATCGCGGGGTTCTTTTTCGGTATATATGTCAATGGTTCAGCTTCATTTTTAATCCGATGAATGAGACCGGTTAAAACAGTTCCAGGCCCAATCTCTGCAAACTCCATTTCTCCTCTTCCCATCAGGAAACGAATGCTGTCCGTCCATTTCACTGTGTTGTCCATTTGTTCAGATAATGTATCTTTTAATCTGTCTTGATGGTATGGCTCTGCGTAGACATTGGAGATAACCGGGATCGCCAAAGGTGCAAACTGGAATGAGTCAATATATTGCTTAAATACCTGTTTGGCTTCATTCATATATCTGGAATGAAAAGCTCCGCTCACATTTAATGGATGAAACAGCTTTACATCCTTGGTGTTTTCAAAAATAGCCCGAGCTTTTTCAATCTCTTTTTTCGGGCCAGAAATCACAATTTGCCGGGGCGTATTTTCATTTGCCACATCAATGTCATGAAGACAGTGCTCTTCTAAAACGGCTGTAACTTGTTCCTTACTCAGGCCGATCACAGCAGCCATTCCGCCCCCTGTAATTCGTCCCATCAATTCTCCTCTTTTTTTGACGAGCCTTAATCCGGTTTCAAAATCAAATGCACCGGCTGCCATCAGCGCATTGTATTCTCCTAAGCTATGTCCTGCCGCAAAATCAGGTTTTCTGCCGGTCTCCTCCACTTTCTTCAAGTAACTGAGTGCATTAACAACGTACAAAGCCGGCTGCGTGTATTCAGTATGATTTACATCCAGATATGATTTTTCGGTACATAGCTTCTCTATTGAATAGCCCAATATTTGATCTGCTTGATCAGTCAAATGCTGATATTGTTCAAATAGCCCTTGTCCCATCCCCTTTTGCTGGGAGCCTTGCCCCGGAAAGACATATGTAATCATCTTGTAAACTTCCTTTCTGGTGTACGGAAATACTCAACCGTATTCAGATTTTTCAGCTCCTGATGAAATGGTGTTATGATTGAGCAGCAACGGTCAGCTGAATCACTCGGAATCAGCTGTTTCACAAAAGCAGCTAAGGTGCCGGATGGCCCTAAATCGATAAACTTGCATGTATGCTGGCTTTCCAAATATCGAATCGCTTCACGAAACAACATTGGCTTTCTGACCGCATTCCAAAAGAAATTCTCGTCCATTACGTGAAGGCAGCTTCCCGTTAAGCTCGATACAATCGGTATTGACGGTTTTTTAAAAGATTTTGATCTTAAAAATTCTGCATAGGCACTCTCTGCCGGATCAATAAGCGAAGAATGAAAGGCATAGGACACAGGAAGCAGCTGGCAAAGAATCTGCTTCTCTTTTAAATCCTCCATAATCTTCCTTATATGATCTTCTTCACCAGAAATGACGAAGTGCGAATCATAATTGATAGAAATGAGTTCACTATTTCCAAACAGTTGCGGATAATCATTCAGCAATTGCGGTTTGTCCAGAATGGCCACCATTTTTCCTTTATCACAGGAATTTTGGATGATAATAGCCTGTTCTAGTATGCAATCCAGTATATCCTCTGCGTCTGACACACCAGAAACTGCCGCTGCTGCGAATTCTCCCAGACTTGATCCCAATACGTAATCAGGATAAATTCCCCTGTCTTCCAAAACCTTATATAAGGAATACTCAATCATAAAAATGGCGGGGTGGGAAAAAAGAATACTGTCAAACGGATCTGACACACGTTTATCTTGATGGTAGATTTCTTCAACAATGGATGTGCCGATTCGCCGTGCTGCAATGGCATCCATTTCAAGCATTGATTGGCGAAACACGGTATTTTCCTTAAATAGTTCTTTCCCCATGTGATAGTATTGGGAACCTTGCCCGGAAAACATAAAAACAAGCGGTTCATTCATGTGTATAACCTTCTTTTTTTATATTTTTGACGGCTATTGGATTTCTTATTTTCATGTATGTTGTAAAAGCACATAGCAGCGATTGAAATGAAATTAATAAATGGAAAAGACATATGTGAAAAAGTAAAGGAGATTCAACTTGGAAGGATTGCTATTGGTGCTCTGGATGTGGTTCATTTATGACGTGATCGTAGATGTATGTTGATATCTCAAAATTGATGTAACATGATAACAGGATCAGCAAAGAACATCGACTCTATGATTGGTGGGTGCGGTTAAAAAATGGACCATCTAGATGTGGGAGCGATGGTTTGACAGACCGGCTGACATAGTTCAAATGTCTAACTTAATTTATCAGCCTCTTTATGTAACAGTATATAAAGTTATTCAATTAGAAACAGTGTCAATCGAACGATTGAATCTTTAAAACTTTATACCTTAAATGAAAGGAAATCTATGTTTAGACCTGATTGATGAGATACATGGCCATAGGAGCAAATGCTTTAGCGTGGCATTGCTTCCGCATCTTTCTTTATGCGATGAATTAACCCAGTTAAAACATTTCCAGGCCCTACCTCCTCAAACTCCATATGGCCTTTTTTCATTAAGTATCTTATGCTGTCAGTCCATTTCACTGAATGATTAATTTGATCAGCCAGCGTCTGTTTCATGAATTCGTATGTATACGGTTTGGCATACACATTAGAAATAACCGGGATAGACGGAGGCGAAAAATAAAAGGCATGAAGGAACTCCTCAAATTCTTCTTTTGCCTTATTCATGTATCTGGAATGAAACGCGCCGCTTACGTTTAAGGGGAGTACCATTGTAACTTCAGTCATCGCTTCAAAAAGAGATGCGGCTTTTTCAATCTCATCTTTTTTTCCTGAAATTACAATTTGATATGGGGCATTCACATTAGCGATATCAACATCATGTAAATGATATTCTTTCAGAGCCTTTGCAACCTGCTCTTCATTTAGTCCCATAACAGCTGCCATACCGCCGTTGCTTATCAGACTCATCAGTTCGCCTCTTTTTCTGACAAGCTGTAAACCTGTCTCAAAATCAAAGGCTTCAGCTGCAAATAATGCATTGTATTCACCCAAGCTGTGCCCGGCGACAAAGTCAGGTTTAACTCCTTCATCCTTGATTTTTTTCAGATAGCTTAGTGCGTTTACCACGTATAACGCCGGCTGAGTAAATTGCGTTTTGTTTAAATTGGAATAAGGATTTTCCAGGCAAAGACGTTTGATTGAATATCCTAAGATCTCATCTGCCTGATCCGTCAGTTCTTTAAATTCATCGAATAGGCCGCTGCCCATTCCCTGTTTTTGTGAACCCTGACCTGGAAAAACATATGTGATCATTCTCTCAAAGCCACCCTTCCGATTAGTAGATGTGTTTCACTTCTGTATGATTTAATAATAGTGATGACCGGATAAATAGTAGCATGTTCATGTTGATGGTAACCTCTGTAAATATTATCCGTCAAGTTAATTTTTCCTACAGTTTGCTCGATTGTTTTTCTGCTTTTTTCCATTGAGGAATAAAGGATCAGGAGATATAACAGAACATAAGAAAAAAGACCCGGATTACGTATAGGGCGCCATATCATGATAATGCGCTTCATTTTCTTTCAAATGAGTTTTCAAAATAAATAACACCTTCTATGTAATCATTTTCGAAAATAAAAATCATTTAGATATTCGAAGAAAAATAGGATAATAGATTCAGAAGGATTATTTAAAATCAAAAATACCTTTTTGGTTTTTACGAGTGCGAAATCTCACAAAATATTCTTTCTTATCAATTTGAAAGTAAATATTATGCTGATAAAGATCCTTTATCGAATGGCCGGGCGATTTGCCAAATGAGTGACCAGGATACACCCGTACATGGGGTGAAACCTCCGACTTTATTCTTTGAATACTATCAAACATCTCTTCCGCAGAGCTGCCATCATCCTCACATATGCCGCACCCTTCTGTAAACACCGTATCTCCGGTAAAAATACTCTCAGAAAATAAATAACACATTCCGCCGGCTGTATGCCCCGGTGTGAGAAGGCATTGTGCTCTTGTGTTTCCTATGCTGATCGTCTGATGATCATCTAGGCTAATTAAATTTCTGCATCGGAATTGATAATAATCAATTTCTTTTTTTGACATATAAACTTGAGCGTTAAACATCTTCGTCAGCGGGTCTACCAGATTTACATGATCATAATGAGAGTGTGTCAATGCGACTGCCTTTAATTCCGCTTCGAGTTCAGAAAGTGTAGTGGTTATCTTACTCAATTCCCATGAGGGATCAACAACAATTGCAGATCTGCTTACAATATCTTCAATGATATAGCAATAATTCGTCCAGCCCTGATACCTTGTTTTAATTGGATGCACCTTGTAAGTAAGATTCATTTATACCATCCCTATCATGTAAAGTTCTTAAACGATGGACCAGTGTTCATCCCTCAGTCCGTCTTTCATTCCACTTTACCAAACAGCATGATTGTTTTCCATTTTTTTCAGAGATCCTTGTTCTTTGAATATAAAAAAGCGACTCTTTTGGACGCATGCCCAACAAGAATCGCTTTTCGCACTAGTGCCTTAAGGATGTCGTTTTTATGTCTCACGTGTATCTTCCACGCAAATTGACTCTACATGCTGCATAATGACCCGCTTAATTCGGTCTTCATTCACTCGCACAGGGTCAAGCATGGCATGTAAAGCCAAGCCGTCAACAAGCGCGTAAAGTCTCTCAGCTTCAATATCTTTATCAGCATTCTGCTTCAGTAAATCGGATTCATCTAAATAGGCAATCAGATTCCGCATGCCGCTGAAAATCCCGTCATGATTCGCATCAAACATATCCTTTTTATGTCTGGCGTAAGCAGTAAAAGCAAACCAAACCTCCATCTCTCTAATCGTTTCTTCATTCGTTGGGACCATTTCAAGCAAAATTTGCAACACTTTTTCCTTAGGGAGCAAATCCCTCACTGCAATGTCCTTAATTCGGTCCGTCACCTTTTCTTGGACAAGTTTCATTGCAAAAGCAAGCAATTCATCCTGTGTAGAGAAATAATGGCGCAGCGCACCTAATGACAATCCTGCTTCCTTTGCAATGTTTCTGGCTGATGCTCCCTCCATTCCTCGTTCTAAAATGACGCGCCACGTTGCTTCTGCAATTTGTTTTCTTCTTTTCTCATGGTCAATTTGTTTTGGCATAGCTTTATTGTAACAAGAAAAAAATGAGAGAGCAATTTTTATAATACAGTTGTGTTACAAAAACAAAGATGGTAACATATTATTTAAATAATACAACTGTATTGAAAAGAGGGGAATGGATTGAACGGTATCGCATGGATGATTGTTTTCTGTGAAATTGCGTTTTGGGTTGTCATTGTTTTGGGGCTTGCTGTACGCTACGTATTCAAACGACATACATTAGGACTGCTATTCCTTGCCTTAACTCCAGTTATTGATTTGATCTTGTTAGCGGCAACTGGTGTGGACCTTTACCGCGGAGCCTCAGCGACCGCAGCCCATGGAATTGCAGCTGTTTACATCGGTATATCGATCGCTTATGGGAAACAAATGATTCAATGGGCAGATGAAAAATTTCAATATTATGTGACAAAAAAAGGCGCAAAACCGCTGAAACGTTTTGGAATGGATCATGCCAAACACGGTGCGAAAGGCTGGCTAAGACATGTGCTGGCCTACTTAATTGGTGCGGGACTATTGGCAGGGATGATCTATTTTATCAATGACTATGCCCGAACCGAGGCATTGAGCGGCATTCTTAAACTGTGGACTGTCATTATAGGCATTGACTTTCTCATTACAGCCAGCTATTTTATTTGGCCAAAAAAAGAGAAAGCTTCGGCGAATCTCAGGAGTTAACATGAAGAAAAAGGCCCTTCCCCAGTGGAAAGGACCTTTTTTGGTTTTGTTAAAATATGCTATACTATTTTCGTTAGAAAACAGACTTATAGATATTTTGGGCTGATTCAAGGGTACTGTTTGTATGAGTAAGCAGTGAAGGGAGTGTCATACTTGAACCAAAAAGAACAGAACGAGCACTCTAAAGATTTTAACCTGAGATCAAAATTAATCGGAATTGTATCTATCACTTTTATCGCGGCCATTGCGCTTGCAGTCATCTTCGGCGGCTTTTTCTTCGGAATGAAAGGCTTATTCTCTATACTGGGCATCACATACGCTTCCAATCAAACATTAGCTTTATTTATTTTAGCCTGCTTTGCTGCAGGTTTAATTATAGACCCACTCACAAAGATTATCTCTATCATTTTGGCAAAATCACTTTCATTGAAAAAGACTGCACTTTTTGCTTTTATACTGTATTTTATCAGCAATCTTATAACGATCTGTTTTGCAGATTACTTTATGCAGTCTATTTATATTCCAGATATCTTGCTTGTTGTGATATCAGCAGTGATGGCTTTCACTGAACTTGCTTTTGATGACCAGCCTAATGGAGAAGCAGCTTAAAATGCCGATGGCAGATATGGAGAATTCATAACACCTTATATTTGGACATCACCAGTTATATAAACGAAAAAAACTCCCTGTTCACACGAACAGGAAGCAAAACACAATGTTGTAATTTAAATTCTGCATTCTAAAATGATTCTTACATTCGGATCATCAAGTTCATCCAAAAAGATAATGATCTTCGGACCACATGCCATATGTTTCCACCTCCTCACTCAAAATATACATTAATCCCAATTGACTGTAAATGGAAATTTTGTTATACGGAGGAACCATGAAGTATAATGCGTTAACACTGCTCACACGTTTACAACCGTTTCTTATAATCTGACACTCGAAGGAGTACAAAAAAAGCATTGATCCATTCAGAGAATGGATCAATGCTTACCACCCCCGCTACATCACGCGTTTGAACATCTTTTCCATCTCATAAGTGGAATGGTGTATGATGATCGGGCGGCCGTGCGGGCATGTAAATGGGTCTGATGTGCTTCGGAGGTCGTCCAGAAGCGCTTTGATTTCGTCGTTTCTGAGGTGGCGATTTGCTTTGATGGAGCCTTTGCAGCTCATCATAATCGCCGCTTCCTCGCGGAGTTTTTTAATATCTATATTTTTGGAGTCGAGCACCTGCTGAATGATTTCTTCTATGAGCTCTGCTTCTTCTCCCTTTGGAAACCAGGCCGGGTGGCAGCGGACGATGTAACTGTTAGAGCCGAATGACTCTAAAAAGACACCCACGCTTTCGAGCTCTTGTTTGTGCTGTTCAATAATCAAAGCCTCATTTGTGGAGTAGTGGAACGTCAGCGGTACAATCATATCCTGCACCTCAGGCTCAACCTCCCCCACCTTTTCACGGAAGTACTCATATTTAATACGTTCTTGGGCGGCGTGCTGGTCGATAATATACAGGCCGTTTTCGTTTTGTGCCAATATATAAGTCCCGTGCATCTGGCCGATCGGGTACATAATCGGAACCCGCTCAGACGCTGGCTGCTGCTGTTCCTCATGGCATTCCTGCTCAAATGTTTCAGGCTCTTCTGCTGAAACATCGGACACCTCAAGGGTTTGTTCCTGATCAACGATAGGAGGAGCATCAAATTGGAGAGGAGGCAATTCTTCCTCCGCATCAAGCGGCTCTTTTACGACTGAACTGAGCTTCATTGGTGAATAAGATGACGCAGTCGATTTTTCCGGAACTTTTTTTTTCCGCAGGCTTTTCATCAAAGGTTATGAACTGCTGCTCATTTTTGATTACAGGTGCCGATTTTTTCGGGAGCTGGGCACTCGGAATCAGCTGCTGCTGTTTAAACACATCTTTAATTCCGTCACGTATTAAGTCATGAAGCTCTGTTTCCTTGCTGAGCCGGACCTCAAGCTTCGATGGATGCACGTTGACATCGACTAAAATCGGGTCCATCGTAATTTCTATAAAAGTAATCGGATGGCGTCCGATCGGCAGAAGCGTATGATAGCCTTCATGAACCGCTTTGACGAGCGGGAAATTTTTAATGTAACGGCCATTGACCACAGACGACATATAGTTTCTCGACGCCCGTGTAATCTCTGGGAGGGCGATATATCCCTTTACTTCAAAATCCAAGGAGCTCACATGCAGCGGGAGCATTTTTTTGGCGACAGCCGTGCCGTAAATCGCTGCCAGTACATGGCGCACATCTCCGTTTCCGTTCGTTTGAAGCAGGTTTTTCCCATGATGGCGCAGGCGGATCGATACCTCTGGATGCGCCAGAGCAATACGGTTCACCACATCTGTAATGTTTCCAAGCTCTGTATGAACGGTTTTCATATATTTCAAACGGGCCGGTGTGTTAAAAAACAGGTTGGAAACGACAATTTCAGTTCCCTTCCTGCTTGAGGAACGCGATTCGGAAATGATGTTTCCTCCTTGGAGGACGAGCTTCGTCCCAGCTCCTTCACCAGTGCTTGTTGTAATCTCCAGATGAGAGACTGACGCGATACTCGGCAGGGCTTCTCCCCTGAAACCGAGCGTTCTCACCCTGAATAAATCATTTTCATCTTTTATTTTACTCGTTGCGTGGCGGCGGAAAGCACGCTTGCAATCTTCATTCTCCATTCCTTCGCCGTTATCCAAAACCCGAATGGATGCAAGTCCTGCTTCCTCAATATCGATTTCAATGACTGTGCTGTCAGCGTCGATCGCATTTTCCACCAATTCTTTGACGACTGAGGCGGGCCGTTCCACAACCTCGCCCGCCGCTATTTTATTTGAAAGCTCATCTGACAGCTGGATGACTTTTGCCACATTCATCACCCCGTTTTAATGTAATTTCTTTTGCAGCTTGTACATTTCATTCATCGCTTCAAGCGGTGTCATATCCAGTATATTAAGTGATTTGAAAGCATCGATCACTTGCTTTTCTTTTTTTGAAAGCTTTGGTGTTTCAGCCGGCTTTTCCGCTTCGTCAAAAAAGGACAGCTGTGCCGGCTCTTCTTTCACCTGAGGCTTCTGCATCGGCACTTCCGGTTTGTTTCCTGAATGCTCAAGCTCTTTTAAAATATCTTGAGCGCGTGCAATCAGATCTCCCGGCAGTTCGGCAAGCTGAGCTACATGGATACCATAGCTTTTATCAGCGGCACCTTCTTTAATTTGATGAAGAAAGACAACCGTTCCGTTATATTCTTCAGCGCGAACATGAACGTTTTTCAGCTGGGGCAGCTTGTCCTCAAGAACGGTCAGCTCGTGATAGTGTGTGCTGAACAGCGTCTTGGCGCCGATATGATCGTGAACATATTCAATAATCGCCTGTGCCAGCGCCATGCCGTCATAAGTGGACGTTCCCCGCCCGATTTCATCAAACAGAATGAGGCTGTTTTTCGTCGCGTTGACAATCGCATTTTTCGCTTCAAGCATTTCTACCATAAATGTACTTTGTCCGGAAATCAAATCATCTGCAGCACCGATTCGTGTAAAAATTTGATCAAAAATCGGAAGCACCGCTTTTTTCGCGGGTACAAAGCAGCCGATTTGCGCCATAATGGAAATGAGCGCGATTTGTCTCATATACGTGCTTTTCCCTGACATGTTTGGACCTGTAATGAGAAGCATTTGTCTGTTATCGCCCATCATACAGTTGTTCGGGACATATTCCTGGCTGTCCATGACTTTTTCAACAACCGGGTGTCTGCCTTCAATCACTTCGACTTCATCTTTAGAGAACTCCGGTTTCGTGTAGTGACGATTTTCACTGATTGTCGCAAAGCATTGCAGTGCGTCCAGCTCGCTCATCTGTTTTGCAAGCTGCTGAAGCCGCGGAATATACTGCTTCACTTTCTCGCGCAGCTCGGTAAACAGCTCGTACTCCAGCTCACAGATGTTATTTTCCGCCTCTAAAATGAGCGCTTCTTTTTCTTTTAATTCAGGTGTAATGTAGCGCTCTGCATTGGTTAACGTCTGCTTCCGCTCATAACGCCCTTCCTCAAGCAAGTGCAAATTTGCTTTTGTCACTTCAATGTAATAACCGAAAACTTTATTAAAGCCGACCTTTAAAGAACGAATGCCTGTGTATTCCCGCTCCTGCTGTTCCAGGCGGGCAATCCAGTCTTTTCCGTTTCTGCTTGCATCACGATATTCATCAAGCTTTTGATTATAACCATCTTTAATCAGGTTCCCTTCTTTTACCGATAAAGGAGGGTTTTCGTACAGCGCTTCTTCCAGCAGTTCAAGTACGTCCCCGCAAGGGTCAATGCGCTCTGCACGTTCTTTGGCCTTGTCATGAGCCAGTGAAGCAACCAGCTGTTTGATGCCAGGAACTTGCTTTAACGATTCCTTCAGCTGAATCAAATCCCGGGCATTGACATTTCCGAATGCAACGCGGCCGGCAAGGCGTTCTAAGTCATATACTTCTTTTAAACGTTCACGCAGATCTTCCCGTTCAAAGAAATGGGACATCAATGTTTCCACCATTTCTTGGCGCTCTTCGATTTGATTGACTCTGATAAGCGGCCGGTCAATCCACTGTTTAAGCAGCCGGCCTCCCATTGCCGTTTTTGTTTCATCCAGCAGCCACAAAAGGGAGCCTTTTTTATTTTTTGAACGGATCGTTTCGGTCAGCTCCAGATTACGCTTTGAGTATAAGTCAATTTTCATCGCTTCCTCAAGCTCATACACCTGCACGGGCTGAAGATGATCAAGGCTGCGCTTTTGGGTTCTTTTCAAATACGTATATAAGCGCATAAATGTTTTTGTTATATCTTCATTATTTAAGTGCTCAATGATCGTTACGTGTTCGTCTGTTTCTCCGTCTTCAATTGAAATCGTTGCACCGCACCGCTCTCTCAGCTGTGCCACTGTATCGGCATCCAAGCTTCCTGAAACCACGATTTCCCGTGCGCCGACTGAATAAATTTCTGATATGACGTCTTCAAGCCGTTCAATCAAAACAGCCAAATTTTCTCCCGTTGTTAAATCAGACAGCGCAAGTCCGTATCCGTTCGAGCAAGCTGAAACAGATGCGATAAAGTTATTTTCCGATTCATGGATGCCTTTGCCGTCCATAACAGTTCCAGGCGTAATCAGCTGAACCACTTCTCTTTTCACAACGCCCTTTGCGGCTTTCGGATCTTCCGTTTGTTCACAGATTGCCACTTTGTACCCTTTTTTAATAAGCTGTTCGATATACGCGGAAGCAGAATGATATGGCACACCGCACATCGGTATTTTTTCAGCCGCACCGCCATCTCTGCTCGTTAACGTAATTTCCAGCTCTTGTGACGCTTTTTTGGCGTCCTCAAAAAACATTTCATAAAAATCACCCAGGCGAAAAAATAAAAAGGCATCCTGGTGCTCTGCCTTTATTTTTAAATATTGCTGTATCATAGGCGTATAACCGGCCATTGTTTAATCCCTCACTATGTATCAACGTTTCTATTTTCCAACCTTCATTATAACATAAACAAAAAGTGATAAAAGAATGATATATCAATATAAAAAAGAGACTTGGGGGTACTGTCTCCCCTAGTCCCTTTTTTATTCTTCAGGATCTCCCACTAAAAACTCCGGGTTGATGTCTTCAAGCTCTTCATCAAGCTCATCTTCCCAATCTTCCTCGTCGTCCTCTTCCCAGTCAGGATTGACCTCAACAACTACCTTTGTTTCCCCTACCACTTCCGCCAAAAATTCTCTTTCTGCCTGCACAACGATTTTATTTCCATTCGGCGAAATGGTCACTTCAAGGCAGTTTGGCTGCTGAAGCACTTTGGCAATTACTTCATGCTCATCATCTAAGTAATTATTGTCTCTGTATCTGAGTTTAATGACATCTACGTATTTTACCCGTTCTGTGACAACCTCTGTCTTTGTGTTGTCCGCGTAAGAGTACCATACGTTTATATCATAATACCCTTCAATTTCTACCGTTTTTCCAATTTTTTCAGCGTCATACTTGTGGTTAATAATCCAACCACCCAAAATGCTGCTCGGTTTTTTCTCAGGCGAGATGGTGTTGGTGCATTGGGTGAATTTTCGGCCTTTCGCTACTACTGCCTTCGTAATAATTTCCCTGTATTCAGACATTCCGGCATGCCTCCTTGTTCTTCTTCGTGTTATCTTATGCTGGGCATTTGTCTAGTGTGCATTTTTATAAATAAAATATAAAAATACAAAGTTTCTGTTCCATTGTATGCAGGTGTGCCTAGAAACTTTACTTATAAGTGCGATAAAGTTTACACGCGGCTGCGCACAGAAAAACCAATTGAACATTTGGTACACAGATTATTTAGTTCATTTATAACCGCACAAATGATAAAAAAACACGGGCCTGTAAAGGCACCGTGTTTAGAGAGAACAGCTGTTATTTGAATGCTTCACCTTTGAACCGGTTTCCCCTTTCAGCAGGTCGCCTCCGGTTGATGTGATGATTTCATTTGTGACTTGGTTGGAAATGGTGTGTGCAACGAGCTGCAGTAGGTCATTTACTTCCATCTGCGAGTCTCTGAATTCCTGGATAACAGGAATCTCTTCAAGCTCTTCTTGCAGCGCGTCAATTTTTGCTTCTACTTGTTTGAGCGCTTCATGCTTTTCATAATGCTTCAGATTGACAGCCTGCTTTTGCAGGGCTTTAATCTGATTAACGATTGTGGACACTTTGTCATTCTCATTGATTTGCGCTTCAGCCCGTTTGAAAAAATCAACCTCTTCTGTTTCAGAAATCATTTTTGCAAGGTTTCGTGCCTGCTGCACAATGTCTTTTTTTGAGTAGAGCGTCATCTTATTTCACCTCGATTGCTTCTCCTACCATTTCTCCGTCAAGCGACCATGTTTTCGCTTGCTGGATTTTCACGCGGACGATTTTGCCGATGGCTTCCTTCGGCCCTTTAAAATTGACAAGCTTGCTTTTTTCAGTATAGCCGGCAAGAATATCAGGGTTATTTTTGCTTTCACCCTCAACTAATACTTCGACAACCTTGCCTTCGTATTCCTTCATTTTTTTAGCAGAAATTTCATTCACCAGTGCGTTCAGACGCTGCAGGCGTTCTTTTTTCACACGCATCGGTACATTATCTTTCATCTTAGCTGCCGGAGTGCCTTCACGCGGAGAGTAAATGAACGTATAGGCGCTGTCAAACTCCACCTCACGATATAGAGAAAGCGTTTCTTCAAACTGCTCGTCCGTTTCGTTCGGAAATCCGACGATAATGTCCGTTGTCAAAGAAGCGTTTGGCATCGCTGCCTTAATTTTTCGCACCAGCTCCATGTAACGCTCTCTGTCATATTTGCGGGCCATCAGCTTCAGAACTTCTGAGCTTCCTGATTGAACCGGAAGATGAATGTGATCAAGCAGATTTCCGCCTTTTGCCAGCACTTCAATGAGGCGGTCGTCAAAGTCGCGCGGATGACTCGTTGTAAAACGGATTCTCGGGATATCGATTTTTCTCAGTTCATCCATCAAATCACCAAGTCCGTACGTCATATCTTCAAAGTCTTTTCCATACGCGTTTACGTTTTGGCCTAACAGTGTAATTTCCTTATAGCCTTCACTTGCGAGCCTTCTCACTTCCTGAATGATATCCTCAGGGCGGCGGCTTCTTTCTTTTCCGCGTGTGTAAGGCACAATGCAATACGTACAGAATTTGTCACAGCCGTACATGATATTGACCCAGCCCTTAATTTTTCCATTTCGGACTTTCGGAAGGTTTTCAATAACGTCCCCTTCCTTAGACCAAACTTCTACAACCATTTCTTTTGAAAGGTATGCTTCTGACAAAAGCTCCGGCAGGCGATGAATGTTATGCGTTCCGAAAATCATATCGACAAACGGATGTTTTTTCAAAATACGGTTCACGACTGATTCCTCTTGGGACATACAGCCGCACACGCCTAAAATCAGATCGGGATTGTTTTTTTTCAGTGCTTTTAAGTGTCCGAGCTCACCAAACACCTTGTTTTCAGCATTTTCACGGATTGCACATGTGTTTAACAAAATGACATTGGCGTCGTCAACAGAGTTTGTCGCTTCGTAACCGAGCGCCATAAAGATCCCTGCCATAACCTCTGTATCGTGTTCATTCATTTGGCAGCCGTACGTACGGATATAGAACTTTCTTCCGTCTCCCAATCCTTTAAATTGTTCAGAAATTTTAAAGTCATTATGATAAGTAACGGCTTCCTTGCCTCGTTTTTTCGCGTCTTTTAAAGAAGGCGGAATGTAAACAGCTTCAAAGTACTTGCTGTAATCCTTCTCGGATTTTTTGTCCGATGGATTAACTTGTCCGCTCTCTAATTTTTGTTTTTCATTCATGTCATATTTTCTCCTTTCAAACCAAACTTCCACCCTTCAGTATAAAGGTTATTGAAGCTCTGCACAACCGGCAACCTATCATTGTACACTCATTGAGAATAATAATCAATAAGGAATCAAAAGAGGAAGAGTAAACTCTTCCTCTTGTTACAATAGCTGGAGCTCCTTTGCCGTCTTTTCGATGACATCAAGCGCCTGATCCAATTCATCTTTGGTGTGCTCTGCTGTTATAATCGTGCGAATTCTGGCTTTTCCCTTTGCTACAGTCGGGAAAACGATACTTTGGGCAAAAACACCGTGAGAAAGGAGCTGATCTGAAAATTGCTTTGCCACACCTTCATCACCTATTAAAATAGGAAGAATCGGCGTTTGACTCTCTGTGAGAGTCAAACCCATTTTCATAAGCATTGCTTTAAAATAGGCAGTATTCTCCCACAAGCGCTCCATATGCTCCGGCTCTTCAAGCAAGACATCAATCGCTTCCATACAAGCTGCAGTGACAGCCGGCGGATGAGATGTGCTGAATAAAAATGGACGGCCTTTATGGCGCAAATAATCGATCAGCACCTTTGAACCTGCAGCGTAGCCGCCGAGCACTCCGATTGCCTTGCTTAATGTCCCGACCTGAATATGAACTCTGCCGTCAAGACCGAAGTGATTCACCGTTCCCCTGCCGTTTTCGCCAAGTACTCCGGATGCATGGGCGTCATCCACCATCACAAATGCGTCATATTTCTCAGCGAGCTCTACAATATCAGGCAGAGGGGCTATGTTGCCATCCATGGAAAATACGCCGTCTGTCACAATCAGACGCATTCGATAATTCATTGACTTTCTCAGCACCCGCTCTAAATCACTCATATTGACGTGCTGATACACCTTTTTATCCGCCTTTGTCAGTCGAATTCCGTCAATAATAGAGGCATGGTTCAATTCATCGGAGATGACAATATCCTCTTTTGATAGAATACTTGAAAGTACGCCTTGGTTTGTTGTGAAGCCTGATTGGAATACAAGTGCCGCCTCCGTTTTTTTAAAGGCTGCCAGCTTTTTCTCAAGCTCTTGATGTATTGTAAATGTACCGGCAATCGTTCTCACTGATCCGGTGCCGGCTCCATACTGCTGAACAGCCTCCTGTGCGGCGTTGATGAGTCTAGGATGTGAAGTGAAACCGAGGTAATTATTAGAAGATAGCTGAATGACTTTTTGGTGATTCACTGTGACAGATGGGCCCTGCATAGATTCAAGCTGTTTTATGTCTTGCCAAGTATGGTTTTCTTTCATTCTATCAAGCTCTGCTTTTAAAAACTCAAATTCCTTCGTCATGTTTATCCCCCTTTATGGAATTAAAATTACTTTTCCGCACTGGCCGCTTCTCATCAGTTCGAAACCTTTTTCAAACTCCTCTAACGGAAACTGATGGGTAATAACAGGTGCAAGATCGATCACGTTTGAACTGATCAACTGAGACACCTGGCGCCATGTTGAAAACATTTTTCTTCCTGTTATTCCTTGGATGGTAAGCCCTTTAAATACCACTTTATTCGTCAAATCAATTGTCACCGGATGTTCCGGCAAGCTGAGAATATGAAATCTTCCGCCATTCGCAGCCATCGCAAGACCTTGGGCAATCGCTGAGGGATGACCCGACATCTCACAAACAAGATCTGCTCCTTCCCCATCTGTTAAAGCGCTTACAATTTTGAGCGGGTCTTCTTTTTCAATAGAAACAGTACAAGTCGCTCCCATTTGTTTTGCAAGCCTCAGCCTGTATTCATTCTTATCAATCGCTATCACCTGAGAAGCTCCTGCTGCTTTTGCAACCGCAACAGCCATAAGACCAATCGGTCCGCATCCAATGACTGCAGTCGTTCCTCCTGCAGGCTGGCTCTCGAGTACGGTATGAACTGCATTTCCTAAAGGCTCTTGAATGGAAGCAATCGACGGGTCCATATCAGCGGGATTTCTCCAAATGTTATCAGCTGGAACTTTTACATACTCCGCAAAACAGCCTGCCGTGTCCACTCCGATTATAGCAGTATTGGTACACACATGAGATTTTCCTGTTACGCAAGGGACACATTCACCACAGACAATGTGTGTTTCCGCAGACACATACTCTCCCACTTTTACACTGCTGACATTCTCTCCCACACCCTCTACGATGCCGCTGAACTCATGGCCGAAAACATAGGGTGTTTTAATTCTCTGACGTGCCCATTGATCCCAATTATAAATGTGGACATCCGTGCCGCATATGGAAGCGGCTTTCACTTTTATGAGGACTTCATGTTTATCAATCTCAGGAATGGGAACTTCAGTCAGCACAGCACCGAACGCCCCGTCCTTTTTCATTAGAGCTTTCATCTTTCCACTCTGCATGTACAATCCTCCTTGAAAAATTCTTGTTATATTCGGATTGTACCATGATATAGAATAAGCGTAAACAGTACTGTCTTTTCCAGAAGGACAAAAGTATCTGTCTTGAAAAAAGGGCGGAATTTTTTTTTGAAACGTTTTATCTCATTTCTGATTTTGTATATTCGCTCATTTATGTGCTAAAAATACTATCGGGAGAAAATATCACAATAAATGAAAAACAACCTGTTTGCATTACGCAAACAGGTTGAGAATGCTTTATTTGTTTTTAGCGAGGCTCCACGATTAATTTAATCGCTGTTCTTTCTTCCCCATCGATTTGAATATCTGTAAAAGCCGGAATACAAATCAAATCAACGCCGCTTGGCGCCACAAATCCCCTGGCAATCGCCACAGCTTTTACAGCCTGGTTTAATGCACCCGCTCCGATCGCTTGAATCTCGGCGGCTCCTCGCTCTCTCAACACGCCTGCAAGCGCACCTGCCACTGAATTTGGACTCGATTTTGCTGAAACTTTTAAGATTTCCATTTCTGCTCCCCCTTAGTTTTACAATGGATAAGTGAGTGTTCATTAGAACAATCATTATTAGATGTTGCTATCCAAAAAGCCATCCCCACAATGCTTTTCAAAAATAGCGGGCTACCTTCCATTTTTACTATATTCACTAAGGAGTTGCTATATTCCTGCTTTTCTTTTTAATATTTTTATAAAATAACCATATGTTCAACTATTCAAAGAACATGTGATCATCGTTGATTAAAATACGCTCAATTTTCACGGCTTTTTTCGTTTGATCGTCAATGTCAATCACAACTCCGCTGAGCGTTGTTTTTCCTTCAGCGACAGTAAACCGGACTGGAAGGTTCGTTTTGAATCGCTTAATAATCGTCTCTCTGTCCATCCCCAGTATACCGTCATACGGGCCAGTCATTCCCACATCAGTAATATATGCCGTTCCCTTCGGCAAAATGCGGTTATCCGCTGTTTGCACGTGTGTATGAGTTCCTACTACAGCCGACGCCCTCCCATCCGTGTACCAGCCAAGTGCGAGCTTTTCACTTGTCGCTTCGGCATGAAAGTCGATAAAAATGTACGGTGTTCTTTTCGCAGCCTCTGCGATCAATTCATCCGCTTTTAAAAACGGGTCATCAAGCGGCGGCAAAAACGTACGTCCCTGCAAATTAATGACTGCTAGTTCTTTGCCGTTTGCTTTCACATATGTGATCCCTTTCCCCGGTGTTCCTTCAGGAAAGTTTGCCGGGCGAACCAAGTTCGGAACGTCATCTATAAAATCAAATATTTCTTTTTTGTCCCATGTGTGGTTCCCCATTGTGATTGCATCTGCGCCGGACTGGATTAAGCTGTGATAAATTTTTTCCGTCAGGCCTTTTCCATGTGCGGCGTTTTCACCATTAATAATGGTAAAGTGAGGCTTATATTTTGTTTTTAGCTTTGGTACATATTCTTTGACCATGTCACGGCCCGGTGAACCGACAACATCTCCGATAAATAAAATTCTCATTTTGTAAATCCTTTCTTCTTGAAAATTCCTTGCCGTCAAAAAAATAAAGTGATGCTTAGCGCATCACTTTATTTTGCATACTCTACGGCTCGAGTTTCTCTGATTACTGTCACCTTAATATGACCTGGATAATCGAGCTCGTCCTCAATTCGCTTGCGGATATCTCGCGCCAGTCGATGAGCCTCAAGATCATTAATTGAATCCGGCTTCACCATAATACGCACTTCGCGTCCAGCCTGAATGGCAAATGATTTTTCAACACCTTCGTAGGACTCAGAAATTTCTTCGAGTTTTTCAAGTCTTCGAATATAATTCTCGAGCGTCTCACTTCTTGCGCCAGGTCTTGCAGCGGAAAGCGCATCTGCTGCAGCTACCAGCACAGCGATAATGGAAGTCGGCTCCTCATCCCCGTGGTGTGATGCAATACTGTTAATCACGACTGGGTGCTCTTTATATTTGGTCGCAAGCTCTACCCCGATTTCAACGTGGCTTCCTTCTACTTCATGGTCAATTGCTTTCCCGATGTCGTGAAGAAGACCCGCACGTTTAGCAAGCTTTGCGTCTTCACCAAGCTCCGATGCCATTAGACCGGCCAAGAATGCGACTTCCATGGAATGCTTAAGCACATTTTGACCGTAGCTTGTACGGAACTTTAAGCGGCCGAGGATCTTGATGAGATCTGGGTGGAGGCCGTGAACACCAACCTCAAATGTCGTTTGCTCACCCATCTCACGAATATAGTCATCGACCTCGCGGCGAGATTTTTCAACCATTTCTTCAATCCGTGCCGGATGAATACGGCCATCCTGAACGAGTTTATCAAGAGCAATTCTGGCTGTCTCACGTCTGATCGGATCAAATCCGGAAAGAATGACAGCTTCAGGCGTATCATCAATAATCAGGTCAATTCCTGTCAGCGTTTCAAGCGTACGAATGTTACGCCCTTCCCGTCCGATGATACGTCCTTTCATCTCATCATTTGGAAGATTGACAACTGATACCGTTGTTTCGGCAACGTGGTCCGCTGCGCAGCGCTGTAAGGCGAGTGAAAGAATGTTTTTCGCTTTCTTATCCGCCTCTTCTTTCGCACGGTTTTCAGTTTCTTTTGTCATGATGGCGATGTCATGTGAAAGCTCGTTTTCAACCCGCTCAAGAATGATTTGTTTCGCTTCATCACGAGTCAGACTCGAAATTCGTTCCAACTCAGACTGCTGCATACGAATCATCTCATCCACTTTGCTTTCCATCTCTTCAATATGTTGTTGTCGTTCATTCAGAGAATGATCTTTCTTCTCCAACATCGCTTCCCGTTTATCAATTCCCTCATGTTTGCGATCAAGGTTTTCCTCCTTTTGGAGTAAACGGTTTTCTTGTTTTTGAAGCTCATTTCGTCTTTCACGAACTTCCTGTTCAGCATCTATTCGAAGTTTGTGGATTTCATCCTTTGCTTCAAGCAGAGCTTCTTTTTTCAGTGCTTCAGCATCACGCTTCGCATCTTCAAGAATTTGCTCGGCTGCACCGCGTGCGCCCGCAATTTTCGCTTCGGCAATGGTTTTACGAACAAAGTAGCCAACAACTAAACCGAGTAGAATCAGCAAAATGGAGATGAGAACCATCATAATTGGGGTCATACTTTCACCTCCTCTTGCTATGAACTTGGTTGTTGCTTAAAAAGTGTCGGCATGTACATTGTCTAGTTTTCTCAACATACAGAACCTTCACAGGGAATGAGTGTGTTCATCGCCCTTGTCAAGTTTAAATGGTTTAACAATCATGTTAAAAAAACAAATGTTACAACTTCATTGTAAATGTGTCGGAAATACTTGTCAAGCTTGCCATCTTAACGTTTGCAGGCCAGTCTTCTTTTCACGTGCCGAATGCAATTCATCCAAAAGAAGATCGCCAATCATTCTTGATTTAGAAGCTGGTATATTTTATTGTTCACTTGGCCCAATTTAGCATTATTTTGAATGTTTGAGAACAAAATAACAATGGTTTGCCCAGATTTGCTAAAGCTGTTCAAGATATTGAAGCCCGGCATAACACCATGGTTTGAATAGCTGCCGGGAGCAACATAAAATCCCATGCCGTATGTGGAGCTGCTCCCTGGCGTAAACATCTTTTCATAGCTTTTTTGCGAATACAGTTTTCCGTCTATCAGCGCTTGGTCAAATTTGTACATATCTATAGCGCTCATATAAATATCCCCCGCTCCATACAGCTGGGATAGATCAGGTATATACGGTGTAACTGTTTTGCTGCCCTCCATCTTATACCCGACGGCAGGATAAGGTTCTTTTTTATATGTTTTGTAAAAGCCTGCATGCGTCATTCCCGCAGGTTTAAAAATATGATTCTTTATGTACTGTTCATAGGGCTCACCGCTTACTTCAGCAATAATATAAGCAAGAACAGAATAGTTGGAATCCTTGTAGTCCCATACGCCCGGCTGACGTTTGATTCCCTGCAGTTCTATGTCTTTTATTAAATCGTCCGGAGTAATGGCGCCGTTTCCTTCAATATGTCCGTTTATCCCCGATGTATGTGTAAGCAGATTCTTCAAAGTAATCGTTTGTCCGTTGGGAAAATGAGGTAAATACGTACTTACCGGATCACTTGTCTGAAGTTTCCCCTTTTCCTCAAGCTGCAAAATAGCAGTTGCAATCAGCGCTTTTTGTGATGAACCGACATAAAAAGATGTCAATGGATTATTTTGAATGTAGTGTTTACGGTCAGCATAGCCAAAACCTTTATTTGTTACGATTTCTCCATTTCTAACAATCATGGCTGTTCCGCTGAAACCGATCTCTTCTAAATAATTGCTGATTTTTTGATTTCGATCCACTGTTTTGATTTGTTCCTCTGATTTTTTGGCAGTTTTCTTTTTGACCTCTTTTTTCTGATCGGTATTTGAAACCGCTGCAGTTTCTTGAGATGGCTCGTTTTCTTCACTATTTCGATGAAGAGCATTCCAAATCGTAATGCAAACCATCACTGCTAAAAGACCAAGCAACAGTTTTCCTCTTTTATTTAGTTTTCTCCGTCTGCGTTTCGCAGTTCTTCTGCGGGTTGGGCTTGTCATTCATTTTTTCCTCCCAAAATAAATTCCATTTTGCACACGTTTTGTTAGACGAATAAAGCCCTAAAAAAGTTGTCAAAAAAAGCAATATTTTTATCATTTTTTTGCAATATACAAAAAAGCTGAGTTTTTCACTCAGCCTTTTGTATCATTTGAAACTTATTTTATTTTTATTCTTCAAATTCGAGTTCTTCTTGTGTCTCTTCAGCTTGCTGCTGCACTACTCCGTTATTATCCAAGCCGTAATGTTCGCGAATTTGCTCCTGGATCATCAGCATGATATCTTTATTTTCTTTCAGGAATTGTTTTGCATTTTCACGGCCTTGGCCAAGGCGCTCTTCTTCATAAGAGTACCATGAACCGCTTTTTTGCACGATATCAAGTTCAGTTCCTAGGTCAATGATTTCGCCTTCTTTTGAAATGCCTTCTCCGTACATAATGTCAACCTCGGCTGTACGGAACGGCGGAGCCACCTTGTTTTTCACGACTTTGATTTTCGTTTTGTTCCCCATTACGTCGTTGCCTTGTTTCAGCTGTTCAGCACGGCGCACTTCAAGACGCACGGAAGAGTAGAATTTCAACGCACGGCCGCCAGGAGTTGTTTCCGGATTCCCGAACATAACACCGACTTTTTCACGAATTTGGTTAATGAAAATCGCGATTGTCTTCGATTTGTTAATGGCCCCTGAAAGCTTACGAAGCGCTTGAGACATTAAGCGTGCTTGTAAACCGACATGAGAATCTCCCATGTCGCCTTCAATTTCCGCTTTCGGAACGAGAGCGGCTACAGAGTCGACAACGACAATGTCAACTGCCCCGCTTCGAACCAATGCTTCCGCAATTTCAAGCGCCTGCTCGCCTGTGTCAGGCTGAGACAGTAAAAGCTCTTCGATGTTAACACCGAGCTTTTGCGCGTATACCGGATCTAACGCATGCTCCGCATCGATAAACGCGGCTTGTCCGCCCTGCTGCTGAACTTCAGCAATCGCATGAAGCGCCACAGTTGTTTTACCTGAGCTTTCAGGACCGTATACTTCAATAATCCGTCCGCGAGGATATCCGCCAATTCCCAGTGCTGTATCAAGGGCGAGGGAGCCGCTTGGGACAGTAGAAATTCTTGTATCTGTCTTTTCTCCCAGTTTCATAATGGAACCTTTGCCGAACTGTTTTTCTATTTGTTTAAGAGCCATATCTAAGGCTGCCTGACGATCACTCATTCTATTTTTTCCTCCTTTATGTTACCACTACATATACTATACCCTGTTTGAAGGGATTTGCCAAGAAAAAAGCGAACGCATATTCGGATTTTTTCTTGGCGTGATTCCTATCAAAATATCATAATGTATCAGAGAAATCATGTTTTCTTAGGAGGATAATGTGCTGAAAATATTATTTTTGCTCTAAAAGCTTTAAGATTAAATGGCAGCCGTATTTAGCGCCGCGTTTTCTGATCCCCGTTCTGGAGCCCGCAAAGTGAAACTCGTGAACCTCTTCTTTACCATTTGCGGAAATGCCGATAAACACATGCCCAGGCTCATGCCCTTCTTGAGCATCAGGTCCTGCTACACCAGTAAAGCTAATGCCGATATCGCTGCCAGTGAGTTTTTGAACACCCTTAGCCAGTTCGGATGCGCACTCCTTGCTGACCGCCCCAAAACGATCTAATGTTTCCTTCTTGACACCAAGCACATTCTGCTTCACGTCGTTTGTATAGCAAACAACGCCCCCGGCAAATAATTTTGAGGCACCGCTATGATCCGTCAGCCATTCAGAAAACAGCCCTCCGGTAAAGCTTTCTGCCGCAGAAATTGTAATGCCTTTTTCCTTACACGCTATAGATAGCTCTTTTACAAGAGAAGTATCATCGTAACCATAGAAAAATTCACCGACACGCTCTAAGATAACGGCCTCTGTTTCTTTTAACAGACGCTCTGTTTCCTTTTCATCGGCGTGTTTGGCTGTCAAACGCAGCGTCACCTCTCCATCAGCCGCCAAAGGCGCAATTGTCGGATTGGTTTGCGCATCAATAATATCTTCCAAATCGGCTTCAAGCTGAGATTCACCGATACCGAAAAAGCGAAGAACGGTTGACACAATTTTTTCATTTGAACCCATCTTTTTCAGCAGAAGAGGCTTTGCCTCGTTTTCAAACATTGGACGCAATTCGCTCGGCGGTCCAGGAAGAAGCATATAATAGCGCGATTCATGCTTTGTGAGCATTCCCGGGGCCATTCCAAAGTGATTCGCCAGCACGTCAGAGCCTTCGATCACAAGCGCCTGTTTTCGGTTATTAGGTGACATCGTGCGTTTTGTTCGTTTGAAATAGTCCTCAATGGATTGGAATGCCTCATCATTTAACACAAGCGGACGTCCCAGCGTATTTGCAATCGTTTCTTTCGTCAGATCATCTTTTGTGGGTCCAAGACCTCCTGAAAAAATAATGAAGTCAGAGCGTTCTTCAGCAATGCGGATGACCTGCTTCAGCCGCTCCGGGTTATCTCCGACCGCTGTATGATAAAATACGTTGACCCCGATTTCAGCGAGCTGTTTGCTGATAAATTGAGCATTTGTATTGGCGATTTGGCCAAGCAGCAGCTCTGAACCGACTGCAATTATTTCTGCTTTTTTTGGAAATTCCATGACGAAGTCCTTCTTTCTTAGTTAGATGTTTTTAACGCTTCCCAGTTTTTAGAGAAGTATTCCCAGCCTGAGACGACAGTAAAGAAGACGGCTACCCACAGCGCCAAGTCAGCAAACGGGAATGACACAAGTTCAAATGGAAGATTATGAAGAAGCAATGCGGATACCGCAATAATCTGTGCCCAGGTTTTGATTTTACCAAGCATGTTAGCAGCTACGACTTCTCCTGTTCCGGCTAAGACAAGCCTTAAACCTGTCACGGCAAACTCCCTGCTGATAATCAGAATGACCATCCAAGCTGGAGCGAGATCAAATTGAACAAGGATAATTAACGCTGCGGATACGAGCAGTTTGTCCGCAAGCGGATCAAGAAATTTCCCGAAGTTTGTTACGAGATTCAGTTTTCGGGCATAATACCCGTCCACCCAGTCTGTTGTAGATGCAATAATAAATAGAATAGCCCCCGCCAAATGTGCGACCGGGATTGATTCGTCTCCAACTTCGAGCCTGCCCCAGTCAAACGGCGCCAGCATGATAATCATGAAGATTGGGATTAATGCGATTCTAGCTAGTGTGATTTTATTTGGTAAGTTAAACATAAAGCCCCTCCAATTTCATACTCGGACGTGAAGAAAAGTCATCTGATAATTTAAGATGACTTTTCTTCCTTTTTATTTACAATCTTTATGGTTTGTGCCATCACTTTTTTCGGATCAAGTTCATATGAAAGAACCTTACCGTTGATTTTTATTTTCAGATTAGGTGCATATCCGGTGCGGATATCAACTTGTTTCTGATCAGTTATGTCTTTTTTATAGGTTTCGTCTTTTTTCAGCGTTCCTTCTTTTAAAGAGCTGCTGTTTTCATCACGCACTCGAATCCAGGAGCTGTCTGATGCCTTCAGTTCCAGCTCGATTTTATCAGCGCCGGACACTTCATAAGTCGTTAACGATCCTTCAGTGCCAGCAGCTTTAATCTCCAGCTTCTCACTGTCATTTTCTTTTTTCTTATCTTCGTTTTCTTTCGTTTCTTTTTTAGTGTCTGTCTCTTTTTCAGAGCTGTTATTTTGATTCTCTTTCAGCGTTGAATCTTTAGGGATTTCGTACTTGCTCTCACTTTGCGTAATTGCTTTTTCTGATGCCGCATTATGATCATCACTGTTTTTGTGATTGGCAAATTGAATGATCGCGTACACAATGGCAATCACGACAATCACGCCGAGAATAACAAGTATCGTTGGCAGCAGCTCCAGCGCCTTAGATGCTGGCTTTGGCATTTCCTTTTGAAGATTCATGCCGGAGATCTTTTCAGACACATCGTCATGATACGTATTAGGGATATCTTTTTTATGCTCCTCAAACAGCTGATCCGCATCAAGCCCAACGGCTTCTGCATATTGCTTGATGAATGCCCGAACATAAAACTTCCCCGGAATAATGTCATAGTTCCCTTCCTCCAAGGCGGTTAAATACCTTTTTTGAATCTTTGTTGCCGCTTGGAGATCATCCAATGACATTGCTTTTTCCTCTCTGGCTTCTTTGAGCCGGATTCCTAGTTCAGTCACAACAAACACCTTCCAATTTTAAAAATCAAAGCTTGAAAACCCGGATTGATCAAACATTTGGGGTTCCTCGGCATGTTCATATGTAATAACCTCATCAGGGTCATTTCTCAGTTCAATAATATAATCAAAGTCATCTAGTGTATACTCTGTATTTTGAACGAATATGTCCGGATGCTCCACCACTTTTGTTGCCGGAAGCCGCATGATTTCACGGACCAGCTGGAGATGGCGTTCCGATCCTCTTCGTGTTGACACAATTCCGTCAACGATAAAAACATTTTCAGTGCTGTATTCATCGGCAATCAGCTGGCTTCTTATCGTCTGCTTCAGCAAGGTTGATGACACAAACAGCCACCTTTTGCTTGCACACACACTAGAGGCTACAATCGATTCCGTTTTCCCGACACGCGGCATACCTCTGATTCCGATTAATTTATGGCCTTCTTTTTTGAACAATTCGGCCATAAAATCGACTAATAAGCCAAGCTCGTCCCGTTCAAAGCGGAACGTTTTCTTGTCATCGGCATCCCGTTGAATATAACGGCCGTGGCGTACGGCAAGACGGTCGCGAAGCCTCGGTTCTCTAAGCTTCGTTACTTTAATTGTTTCCATCGTTTTTAAGATTGATTCTAATCGTTTAATTTGATCTATATGGCGGCACCTGAGGAGCATTCCCCTTCTGGAAAGATCGACGCCGTTTATCGTTACGATGTTGATAGAAAGCATCCCAAGAAGAGATGAAATATCCCCGAGCAGTCCGGGGCGGTTCACTTGAATTTCATATTCAAAATACCATTCGAGCTTTGCCAAATGATATACCCCCTTCATTGTGGCAAAATTTTACCTTCCTTTATCATAAAGCATTTTTCTCTAATTAGAAAGAAGAATGTTGCTGTGATGAGGAAAACATAAAAAAGAGAGGAAAAATCCCCTCTCTTCCTAGTGAGTGCTGTTATTTTCAACAAGCTTAACCATCATATTGGCAATGGCGTGCTGTTCATCTTTTGATGCTACACTCCAAAGATCTGCCAGCACTTTTTCCTGCTCGTTCTTAGATTCCACTTCATTAGCCAAGTAGCTGCCGATTTCTGTCGCAAGATCTGTAATCGTATCCTGGCTCATACCTTTATCTTGCGCATAGTTCAGACGGTCGCCAAGGAAGTTTTTCCAGCTATCCCAGTTTTCTAATACTGACATGCTTGTTTCCTCCATTTCATGTGAAGTTACAAGATTATTGTATCCTTCGCAAAAGAAACTATACACCGAATATTTTCGGATCAGCAGTGCCAGCCGCCATTCACCGACAGAATTTGGCCGGTAATATATGACGCTTTTTCAGACAGGAGAAAAGCTGTTGCATCCGCAATTTCTTGCGGCCGGGCCAGCCGGCCGATCGGAATCTCATCAGCGATTTCTTCTTTTTCAGCCGGGGTAAATTGATTCATCATATTTGTATCAACTGCGCCCGGCGCTACGGCGTTTACTCTGATTCCGCTTGGCGCCAGCTCCTTAGCCAATCCTTTTACAAACGAATGCTGAGCTCCTTTTGCCATGCTGTACAGCACTTCACAGGATGCTCCAGTCTCTCCCCAAATCGAGCTGACAGCCACAATCGCTCCCGATTTATTCCGAATCATGCCTGGCAGAAGGTTTCTTGTCAGCATATACGGACTCGCCACATGAAGCTGAACCATTTCCTGAACCGTTGCGTTATCTACATCCGTAATCAGCCCAAAATGGCTTCTTCCGCTGTTTAAAACAATCGCATCAATAGGCTGAACAATTGAACTTGTCAGCTTATCTGCTCCATCTTGCGCGGACAAATCAGCTTGTAATATCTCCGCATTTACACCAAACATCTCACTTAGTTTTTCAGCAAGCTCCGCTGCCGCGTTTTGATTTGTATTGTAATGCAGCAGCAGATTGTATCCCTTAGCCGCAAGGGTTTCGCTGATGCTTTTGCCAATGCCGCCGCTCGCTCCGGTGATTAGTGCTGTTTTGTTCATCCTCTTTCCTTCTTTCCGCAGAAAAACACCCCTCACACTGGAGGGATGTTTTGTTTATGATTTAGGAACAACCTTGCAGACAGTCAGTCTGTCTGCAGCAATTTCCTCTTGTATTACGTTCTGGACATCCTCGAGGGTAATCTGCTCGAGTACCGTTACAACGTCAAACAGGCTCATATCCAAGAACGCATAACGGGTAAATTGATTGGCGATGTATTCAGGGGAATTCAGCGCTTTTAAGAATGTACCGATCTTTTTCTTTCTGGCAAGTTCAATCTTTTCAGCAGTAATCAGTTCACCGGCGCGCAAAAGCATGCTTGAAATGTCTTCAGCCAATTGATCAGGCTCAGGCGTATCTCCGCCGATCGCCGCAAAACCAAACCCATATTCAGCAGTAAAATCAAAGCTGAACGTTTCGTCAATATATCCTTTTTCATAAAGTGATTCATACTGGGCAGAGCTTTTGCCGAAAAGCGCTTCAAGCAATAAGTTCATTGAAAGTTCATGCTTTAAGAGCTCTTTGCCTAATTTAAACGGCTTTTTGGATTTCAGCCCGACAAGGCATTTCGGTCCCTGCACGTTCATTTTGATCTCTTTTTCTTTTCTGAAAACCGCTTCTTGCTCTTTCACTTCTTCCCGTTTGATCTCCGGCTGATCAGTATACGGCTTTTTCCCCTGGTTTTCTCTTACCTGAGAAATAATCGCTTCAGGATCTACAGGTCCGACAATGAAAAGGAGCATGTTACTCGGGTGATAAAACGTTTCATAGCATTCATAAAGAAGGTCTTTTGTAATATGTGAAATGCTTTCCACTGTTCCCGCTATGTCAATTCTGACAGGATGCTCTTTGTACATGTTTTCAATGACCCCGAAGTAAAGCCTCCAATCAGGGTTATCGTCGTACATATTAATCTCCTGCCCAATAATCCCTTTTTCCTTTTCAACCGTTTTTTCAGTAAAATATGGGTCCTGTACGAAATCGATAAGCGTCTCTAAATTGCGTTCAACATTTGATGTGCTTGAGAAAAGGTAAGCTGTTCTTGTAAATGACGTAAACGCATTGGCAGAAGCCCCCTGTTTGCTGAAATCTTGAAAAACGTCTCCGTCCGCTTTCTCAAACAGCTTGTGCTCAAGAAAGTGAGCAATCCCGTCCGGCACGTGAACCATCTCGTTTTTACCTAAAGGGACAAACCGGTTATCTATCGAGCCGTACTTTGTTGTAAAGACCGCATATGTCTTGTTGAAGCCTTTTTTCGGCAAAACGTAAACATCAAGGCCGTTGGACATTTTTTCATGATACAGCGTCTCCTGAAGCTGTTCATATTCGATTGGTTTGATCAAGATGCACCCTCCGTCCCTTTTAAGAAATAAGTCGTATCAAGTTGAATCTTTTCGCCAGCTTTAATGATATCCTCTTTTGTGACATTATCAATATTGGCAAGAAAGTCTTCGATAGGAATCTCGACTTGAGCAGCGGCCTGCTGATATAAAAATTCAGATAAACCGTATGCTGTATCAATCGTTTCCAGCACTTGATTTCGAATGACGGCCTTTGTCTGTGCTATATCCTGCTCACTGAAATCGCCGTTTTTCATTGCCTGGAATTGCTCAGCAATAATCGAAACAGCCTGTTCAAAATTTTTCACTTCAATGCCTGACATCACCATTAACAAGCCTTTAAAACTTTCTATACGCGAAGCCGCGTAGTAAGCAAGACTGGCTTTTTCCCGAACATTAATGAAAAGTTTAGAATGAGAGAATCCGCCGAACAATCCGTTAAACACTTGTAAAGCAGGATAATCCTGATCTGTATAAGTGATGCTGGTGCGGTAGCCGATATTCAGCTTTCCTTGCTTAACATCCTCTTCATCAATTACTTCTTTTGGCTGCACTTTTTCATCAGCGTGATTGTTTTCAATCGTGCCAAGAGTGCGCTCTTCTGTTTTGAAATACTTATCAATTGCCGAATGTACCTGGTTACTGTCCACATCACCAACAACATATAAATCAAGCTGGTCTTTTTGGATAGCGCTTTGGTATGTTTCGTATAATTGCTCTGTTGTAATGTCATCGACATCGTCGATTTCACCATTGACATGAAGCGCGTAAGGCTCATTTTTGCACATTTCCTGTATCAGCCTTAAATTCGAATAGCGCATTTTATCATCATAGACGGCTTGGATTCTTTGTTTAAGCGTCCGTTTTTCTTGAGCCACATATTGTGACTGAAAAGCGTCTCCCTCTAAAGCAGGTGAAAAGACGATTTCTGCGAGAAGCTGGAGCCCTTTCTCAAGTAGCGGCGTTTGGTCTTTTAAATATTTTTCATTCGGGATTTCAAGCCTGAACGTAATGACGTGCCGCTCTCCTTTTTTCGTAAGATCAGCCGATACTGACGTGCCGTACAGCTCATCCAGGTATGAACGCAATTCTGCGGTTTTCGGATGGCTTTTCGTTCCGCGAAGAAGCACATGCGGGAGCAGCGCTCTTTTGGTGACTTGATCCTTTGTCAGCGGCGCAAGCATCTTAAAAATAAGCGAGACGGTTTTGAATTTTTCTGTTTCTACAATGTGTGCGGTTAAACCGCCGTGCTTTGATTTGAGTTCATTAACATATGACATATGGAACCTCCTTCGTTCATTTCTTAATTAGTATGTATTATGACCAATTTTCAGCATTCGCAGAAACACTCTTTCATGTAATTATAGCAACTGTAGGATTTATAAGGAAACAATAACCTCCGCATGCTGTATAGGTACAGGTGTAAACTGTGCAAGGAAGCGCAAAAAAAGACGGCTGGCTAGACCGTCCCTAAGTTTTTTTCTTCTTCTTCACTTTTTTTAGCATCTACAGTAAAGAGCACTAAAAATAAAGAAACGATGCTGCAAAACGCCGAGAGTATGAAAATAATCCAGTTTGCATTAGACATTAATGCAGCAAAAACAGGTGGACCGAGAGCTACTCCTATAAAGCGCATGCTATTGTAGAAGGAGGAAATGGTTCCGCATTGTTCACTTTCAATCCCTTCGGTTATCAATGCATCTAAAGCAGGAAGAGCCATTCCAATCCCAATCCCGCCAAAGCTTAAAAAGACAAATAAAAAATAAAAACTGTGGTTCCACCACAAGGCAATAAACGAAAGGGTTAACAGAATCATTCCTGTAACAACGCAAAATTTCATCCGGCCTTTATCTTTACCGATCTTTTTGCCAGCTATAAAAGAACTGGTTGACAAAAACAAAAGTGGGATTGCCAATAATCCGCCTTTAGCTACTCCGTCAATGGCATACTTGTTCTCCAGCGTATCTGATAAATAAAATAATACGCCAAATAACAAAAACATAATGACACACCCGATAATGAAGACCGTATAAAGCCAGCGACCATCCTGTTTAAAGATTTTCCGCACACTCTTAATAAACTCAGAAACAGCAGGCGCATCTTCATCTTCTTCAGGCTTAGCCACCAAAAACAATACGAGTAAAAAGCTGATCAAACAGAAAAACGGAATAAACCAAAATGGGACAAACCAGTACCAAGAAGCCAGTAAGGCCCCAAGTATCGGGCTTAATACCTTCCCTGACGTGTTGGCGGTTTCAATATCGCCAAGACCAGCGCTGACCTTTTCATCGTCTCCTTTAAACAGGTCGCCGATAAACGGCATGACGATCGGAGCGGCACCTGCAGAACCAATGCCTTGAAGAACCCGCCCCGCCAAGATCATAGCATAAGGATTTTTCATATAGGTCGAGGCAAAAGCAGCTACCGCTCCCCCCAATCCTGCAATGAGGAGGCATGGAAGCAATATTTTTTTTCTTCCGAAACGATCCGACAAATATCCGGCAATCGGAATGCAAATAATTGCTACTACTGAATATACAGTAATGATTAAAGATACTTGAAATGAAGTCACCGACAGCTTTTTCTCCATCATCGGAAGAACAGGAATCAGCATGGAGTTCCCGAGTGTCATCACAAGCGGGACGGAAGACAATGCAATAATATTTTTCATTCCATTTTTCTCTCTCAACATTTTCACCCATTCACTTTCTTGTCATCCCTTATATATTGCGTTAACCGGAATGAAAGTATGTACAAAGAAACATGAATCAGTGCAAATAAAAAAACAGACACATACAGGCGTCCGTTTTTAGAATCGTTTACGCAAAACATGAAATCTGAATTTATCCGCTCTAAAATAATTTAAAGAATAAAGCACCGGTTTATCATGCTGATCGTAATGGGTTTGTTTTAACAGCAAAAGAGCTGTTTCCGGATCGCATTCAAGCACTGGAGAAATGGTATCGTGATAGCCGATCGGTTCTATATCAGTTACTGCATAGCTGATAACGGAGCCTGAATTTTTCTCAAGCAGGTCAAACATAGATTCTTGCTGATGAGAAAAAGAATTCGGCAAAATATTCATCGGAATTTTGTCTATACAATACACAATCGGCTGTCCGTCAGCTGTCCTGACTCGTTCAAGGTAAAAAAGTTCTTGCCCTTCTGCCAAATGAAATCTCTTTGTATCATCTTCAGACGGCATAAGCACTTGTGATGATAGAAAAATCGTGCCAGGGGTCATATTCGCCTGTTCTATCATCTTGGTTACACTGTTCAGCTGTTCAATGCCCGAAAGAAATAACGGCTTAGAATGGACAAAAGTGCCTACACCATGCCTTCTGATAATCACATGCTCTTCTTCCAGTATCCGCAAGGCTTCTCTTAGCGTCGCTCTGCTGACACCAAGCTTTTTGGAAAGCTCAAATTCAGAAGGCAGCTTTTCCTTCTCAGTGTAGATCCCATTTTTTATATCCTCTTTAATTCGTTCAATTACTTTCAAATACAAGTGCCGATTATCAGCTTTTGTAGACATGTTTCCCCTCCGTAAACCACTTTCGATAAAAATTATTGAACAATTGGGACAACTATATCATGTTTTGTCGAAAAAATAAATAGAAAGGTGATCAGTTTACATAATGTTATTATTGACAACTATAGAAAGCGGAACTCCCTTCATTAAGAAGAGAGCTCATCATATTTCTCTTTTGATAATAATACTTCCCTAGGTTTGCTGCCTTCATACGGTCCGACAACACCGCGTTCCTCCATTGCGTCAATCAGGCGCGCAGCTCTCGTATAGCCGATTCTGAATCTTCTTTGCAGCATTGAAACAGATGCCGTCTGCATGCCGACAATTAATTCAACAGCTTCATCATAAAGTTCATCAGTAACCTCGGAATGAGTTTCTGTTGTCTCCTCAGGAATCATTTCTTCTTGATATTGCGCTTTCTGCTGCGTAATCACATGGTCGACGATCTTCTCCACTTCGTCATCCGACAAAAATGCTCCCTGCACACGGACAGGTTTGTTAGCCCCCACAGGTAAAAACAGCATATCGCCGCGGCCAAGAAGCTTCTCAGCGCCACCCATGTCAAGAATGGTCCTTGAATCCGTCTGTGAAGATACGCTGAACGCGATTCGTGACGGAATGTTCGCTTTGATCACCCCTGTGATAACATCCACCGATGGCCGCTGTGTCGCAATAATAAGATGGATGCCGGCAGCCCGCGCCATTTGGGACAATCTCGTAATCGAATCTTCCACATCAGATGAAGCGACCATCATGAGATCGGCAAGCTCGTCCACAATGACAACAATATAGGGCAACTCTGGCTGTTTCGCTCCTTCTTCATTGTTGGCGCGTTTTATATAATCATTGTATCCTTCAATATTTCTTGTACCCGTATGAGAAAATAATTCGTACCGCCGCTCCATTTCATTGACAACCTTTTTCAAAGCCTGCGACGCTTTTTTCGGATCGGTTACAACCGGAGCAAGCAAATGCGGAATCCCGTTGTAGACATTTAGCTCTACCATTTTAGGATCGATCATCATCATTTTCACTTCATGCGGTTTCGCGCGCATTAAAATACTTGTAATAATGCCGTTGACACAGACACTTTTCCCGCTACCGGTTGCGCCTGCGACCAAAAGGTGGGGCATCTTGTTTAACTCAGCCAATACAGCTTCACCTGAAATATTGCGGCCGAGTCCAATTAACAGCTTCGCATCCGGTCTGTCATTCAATTTAGACTCCAGCACTTCCTTCAGCGAAACCATTGCCACTTCTGCGTTTGGAACTTCAATTCCGATTGCTGATTTTCCTGGTATAGGCGCTTCGATCCTGATATCCTTCGCAGCAAGCGCAAGCGCTAAATCATCGCTTAAATTGACAATTTTGCTAACCTTCACTCCGACATCAGGATATACTTCATATTTTGTTACGGCCGGTCCGAGATGAACCTGTGTGACTTTCGCCTTTACGCCAAAGCTTTGGAATGTGCGTTCAAGCTTTCTCGCATTTTCATAAATATTCTTTTTATCAGCCTGCTGGCCGGTATGCTTCGGATCTGCCAGCAAATCCAGTGACGGCATCTCGTAATCCTTATTTTCGAGCTCTGTAAAGGTCATAGGAGGAGCAGAAACAGTTTCCTGATCACCTGTCTCCGGTTGGATGTCCTGAAGCGGCTTCGACACAGGTTCGGCGCGCTTTTCTATAACTGGAGACTCTTCCTCTTCATTACGATCAGAAAAGCTTGAGATAATCGGCTCTGAATGAATAAGAGGCGATACTGTTTCATAATCCCCCTCTTCATCAGGAGGCTCCGGTTCCATTTGCTGTTTTTTGCGGGCCGGTTTTTGTTTTTTGCTTGGCGCTTTCGTTTTTTTCGATGACTGCATATTTGATTTGAAGGATTTCATATCATCAATAAATGCTAACCATTGTTCTTTTATAAAACGTCCAATCGGGCTCATCCACTTTTTTAGCGTTTCTTGCAGTGAGCGCCCTGTTACTAAAATCATTCCGATCAAAATCATGACAATTGCCATGATCTGAGAACCAGTCGACGCAAACAAAAAGTGTGAAGCCGCAAACAGCAGCGCACCGATCATTCCTCCGCCTAAATCAGGTGAAGCAGAGCTGCCATTCATGTCCATTAAAAACAATTCCCACGTATTGCGCACCACGCTTGCAGACTCAATAGACCCTTTGTGCGTCAAATTTTTAAATAGCTGCACGTGAGAAAGCAGCAATATGCTTGCGATGATACAGTACAACCCGGCCTTTCGTCTCGTTAAAAGGCTTGGGGTTTTTTTCTTCCAAAACAGTGAGACTCCTAACACCAATAAACCTAACAAGCATAAAATAAACCACTCTCCAGCAAAAAAGCGGAACAAATAGATAAACGTTTGCCCGACTACCCCCAGCTGCAAGATTGCGATAATTGAAATGGCTATACACAGCAATCCGTTGAGCTCGTATTTTATATTGAGCTGTTTCGCCTGTTTTTTTCTTGATTTTCGTTTTTTCTTTGCCACACTCATCACCTTACTGCGTTAAAAAATGTAAGTTCATACATAATGAAGAAAGCAGCCGTTTACAGGCTGCGTTTTTTCTGTAGGATTCCCCTATTATAGCATATTTTGCCCTTAAAAAAGGGTTGGATTCTTATACGTTTAATTTCAGCTTTTGTCCCGGTGAAATGTCCGGATGCAGAAAATGCATTGGATTGGTGCTCATGATTTGAATGACTTCCGCTTCATTCCCTTTCATTTCGACTAGAAGCGGTACACCTTTATATTCAATTTGCTCATGTGCGCTTGTCTCTTGGTTCTGTTCTGCAAACACAATTTCCTGCGGCATCACGGTATAAAGAATCATTGAATCATCCGTCCTTCTTCTTTCCTTGCTTCATCGATGAGCTCATTCAGTTTATTGATTGCCTGTCCGACACCGCCTGCGTGATCGATCAATCCATATTTAACTGCATCCTTACCGACTACATTTGTTCCGATATCGCGTGTTAAGTTTCCTTTTGAAAACATTAGCTCTTTAAACTTCTCTTCGGTTATATTGGAATGGCTTGTCACAAATTTAACAACTCTTTCTTGCATCTTATCCAGGTATTCAAACGTTTGCGGCACCCCGATGACCAGCCCGGTGAGCCTAACTGGATGAATCGTCATCGTTGCTGTTTCGGCGATATAGCTGTAATCACAGGATACAGCAATCGGAACGCCGATGGAATGCCCCCCGCCAAGCACGATAGAAACGGTCGGTTTCGATAAAGATGCAAGCATTTCCGCTATGGCAAGACCAGCTTCAACATCTCCTCCGACAGTATTTAATATGATCAGCAAGCCTTCAATTTTGGGATTTTGTTCAATTGCCACAATCTGCGGGATGACATGTTCATATTTTGTTGTTTTGTTTTGCGGAGGAAGCTGAACATGGCCTTCAATTTGTCCGATAATGGTCAGACAATGAATATTTGTATCTTGGGGCAGCTGCGGAAGCGTCGTTTCACCAAGCTGCTGTATTTTATTCATAATGCTGTCCTTCGCATCATTTTTTTCAGGACGCTCTTCTTCTGTGTTTTCCATACGATGATCCATCTCGCTTTCATCCTTTCCGAGTTTCTCTTTGTATTATGAACAAAGATACTTCATTCAATCCCGGCTTGAAGGACAAAAAATAAAGACCGGAGCAGCTCCGGTCTTTAGTCAGTCATTATACTTCCATAATAATTGGGATGATCATCGGTTTACGTTTCGTTTTTTCATAAAGGAATTGGTTCAAAGCATCCCGCATTGCCTGCTTCAGCGTTGACCATTCGACATTTGATGTTTCAGTCGCTTCTGTCACGATGGACCGGACAAGCTCAGTAGCCTGTACGATAAGACCTTCAGACTCTCTTACATAAACAAAGCCGCGAGTGATAATTTCTGGTCCTGATACAAGATGTTTCTTTTGTTTATCAAGTGTAATGACAACGATTAAAATTCCGTCCTGTGAAAGCAAGCGGCGGTCTCTCAATACGATATTGCCGATATCACCGACACCTAAACCATCAATTAAAATATTGCCGTAAGGAACTTTATCCCCAATTTTTACGTTTTGGCCGCGGAATTCAACGACGTCTCCTTTTTCAATTAAGAAGATGTCACTGCGCTTCATGCCGGTTTCTTCAGCGATTTTTGAATGAGCTTTTTGCATTCTGTATTCGCCGTTTACAGGGATCAAATATTTTGGTTTAAGCAGGTTGATCATCAGCTTTAACTCTTCTTGTGAGCCGTGGCCTGATACATGAACACGCTTTTGGGCAAAGATGACTTGTGCACCGGCTCTCGCAAGAAGATCTACTGTTTTAGAGTAAATGAGTTCCTGCCCGGGAATCGGAGTTGACGCAATGACCACCGTATCCCCTTCTTCAATGTTCAGCTGTTTGTGAGCTTTGTTTGCCATTCTTGTCAAAGCAGCTAATGGTTCACCTTGGCTTCCGGCTGTAATAATAGCCACTTCGCGCTTCGGATATTTTTTGACATCCTGTACAGAAATAAACAATTCATCATCTGCTTCAATGTATCCTAATTTTCTCGCCAGCTGCAGGACAGATTGAAGATTTTTTCCGGCTACGGCAATCTTTCTGCCATTTTGAGCCGCTGCATGAATGACTTGCTGAATCCGGTTAATATTGGATGCGAAAACAGCAATAATCACCCGGTTCTGTGAATTATACAGCGCATCCGAAATTTCTCCGCTGACAGCCGCTTCCGAAGGGGTGTAACCCGGCCGTTCTGCATTTGCACTGTCAGAAAGCAGAGCGAGCACGCCGCTATTGCCGATCTTGGCGATCTCGCCAATGTCGCACGTCTGATTAAGTGCAGGTGTTTGGTCAAATTTGAAGTCTCCCGTGCATACAATAGATCCAAGTGATGTTTTAAAGCTCACACCTACAGAATCAGGAATGCTGTGAATCGTTCTAAAGAACGATACTTTTGTTGATTCAAATGTAATGACAGATTTTGAGTGAATTTCTCTTAAATCAGTTTTTCGGTTATGTCCGTATTGTTTTAATTTCTCTCTTAACAGTGCAAGCGTCAGTTTTGTTCCGTACACTGGAACGGACAGCTTGTTTAATAAGTAAAAAACGCCGCCGATATTTTCATCGTGCCCGTGCGTTAAAAAGATTGCCTTGACGCGGTCAGCCCGTTCAATCAAATATGATATGTCAGGAATCACTACATCAATACCGAGCATTTCGTTTTCTGGATGCATAAGGCCGGCATCAACGACAAATATGTCTGAGTCAATTTCAATGACATAAAGGTTCTTCCCAATCTCTCCGACACCGCCAAGGGCGATAATTCTAACGTTTTCTGTATTTTTCTTTTTCAAAATCTATATCCTCCTAGTCTCATACCCGTCCATCATCACTTGTTCCTATTATAACTGAAAGTAAATTTAGAAAACAAGATAAAGCAGAAGGTTTAGGGAAAACCAATATGTAAAAGAAACGGTCAAACTCAGCTGAATGTGAGAATGACCGCGTTTGTTTCACTGTATGAAATTTTCTTACAGTTCGCTGATCGTGCTGCTTAAGCTCAGACGTTCATCCTCAGTTAACGGGACTAGAGGCAGACGCACAGAACCGACATCAAGACCTCTCAGCTGAAGCGCTGTTTTGACTGGAGCAGGATTAGGCGCTTTAAACAGTTCCTTCATAATCGGCAGCAGTTTCTGATGGATCAGTGCCGCATTAGCTGTTTGCCCATTCGTATAATTTTTAATCATTTGCTGCATATCAGAGCCTGCAATATGGCTCGCCACTGATACAACTCCTCTTCCTCCAACTGAAAGAATAGGAAGCGTCAGAGCATCATCCCCTGAATAGACATAGAAGTCTTCCGGTGTTTCAGCAATAATTTTTGTAATCGCTTCTAGGTCTCCGCTCGCTTCTTTAATCGCAACCACATTCGGAATGTCCGCCGCCAAACGGATCGTCGTTTCAGGAGCAAGAGAAGCAACCGTACGGCCAGGAACATTATAGAGCATAACCGGAAGAGATGTCTCTGCCGCAATTGCTTTAAAATGCTGGTACATTCCTTCTTGAGAAGGTTTATTGTAATACGGGGTAACAAGCATAACAGCGTCCACGCCCGCTTCCTCAGCTTTTTTTGTCAGCTTAATGGAATCTTTCGTGTTGTTGCTTCCAGTACCAGCGATAACGGGCACCCGTCCGTTTACTTCTTTTACCGTATATTCAAAAAGCGCAATTTTTTCTTCAGTTGAAAGGGTCGGAGATTCTCCAGTTGTTCCCGCTACTACTAAAGAATCCGTTCCGTTTTTCAACAAGTAATCAATCAGTGTAGACAGTTTTTGAAAGTCTACGTTCCCTTTATTGTCAAAGGGTGTAATCATCGCTGTAGACACATTTCCGAAATTCATTTTATTCACCTCATCATGATTCAATCACATTTACTTCGAAAGTTCAAACACTTCATGCAAAGCGTTTACAGCAGGAACCATATCCGCTTCATGGACGAGCACCCATATCGTCGTATGGCTGTCAGCCGACTGAAGGATCGGAATTTCTTTTTCTGAAAGAGCCGATACAATTTTAGACGTAACACCGGGAACACCCATAATGCCCGCGCCGACCGCCGATACCTTCGCGCAGTTTCTCGTCACCATTGGATCATAGCCCATATCCATTAAAATACGCTGAGCTGTTTCTGTTTTATTTCCGGCTACCGTATAGACGATTTCACTAGGTGTAATGTTAAAGAAATCGACACTGATTCCAGCGTTTGCCATAGCCTTGAACACTTCAGTCTGAACGTTATACTGGCCGATTTTCGCAGGCACTTTGAACTGCGTGACATCTTTGACATGGGCGATTCCCGTAATCAGCCTTTCAAAAACATCACTGCCGACCTTGGAAGAGTGATGTGATGTCACCAATGTACCTTTATCATTCGAATAAGTCGAACGGACGCGGATCGGAACCTTGGCCTGCATTGCGATTTCCACAGCACGCGGATGAATGACCTTGGCCCCCTGATACGCCAGGTTGCAGATTTCCGTATACGTCACAACAGGAAGCGGTTTTGCATTTTCCACCACTCTTGGGTCAGCAGTCATTACGCCTTCTACATCGGTGAAAATATCGATGTATTCCGCATCAACAGCTGCTCCGAGTGCGGCTGCAGACGTATCGCTGCCCCCTCTGCCGATTGTTGTTGTATCACCCTTTTCGGTTGCGCCCTGGAAGCCTGCGACGACTACCGCATCATGATTGGCGAGCACACTGAATAAACGCTCCGGTTTCATTTCAATGATTTTCGCATTGGTATGCTGATCATTCGTTAAAAAGCCAGCCTGAGCCCCTGTCAGCGCAGCTGCTTTCACACCGTTATCAAGCAGCATGCTTGTAAAGACGACAGAGGAAATAGTCTCTCCGCAAGATAAAAGCAAATCCTGTTCCCTAGGAGAAATCGCTGACTGATCGCCGTAAAGCAGCCCGAGCAAAGAATCTGTTGCATACGGGTCTCCTTTTCGGCCCATCGCTGAAACGACAACGACAACCTTATATCCTTCACTGATTGCTTCTTTAATATGCCCTAAAGCCAGTTTGCGGCCTTTATCATCTTTTACTGATGTTCCGCCGAACTTTTGAACAATTATCTTCACTGTTTTCACTCCAAATTATTCGGACGTAACAGAAGAGAGCAGGCTGATAGCGCCTTACTCTCTTCTATTCGTCTTTAGAAAATTCTCTCTTTTATACGAGGTTTAGTTTTTTCAGGCTTTCTGCAATTTGAACAGAGTTCCATGCCGCGCCTTTTAATAGGTTATCAGAAACAACCCATAAATGAAAACCGTTTGCTCTGTCCAAGTCTTTGCGGATGCGGCCTACAAACACATCGTTTTTGCCGACAGCATCAGCAGGCATCGGATAAAGCTGTTGGCTTGGATCATCCTGAAGTGTCACGCCCGGAGCTTCTTTCAATAGATTTTTAATATCTTCAACTGTAGCGTCATCACGGTCTATTTCGATGTAGACGGACTCTGAGTGCCCAGTTTGGATTGGCAGTCTCACACATGTAGCCGCTACTTGAAGGTCAGGCATGTGCATGATTTTTTTCGTTTCATTTATCATTTTCATTTCCTCAAACGTATAGCCGTTATCTTGGAATTTATCGATTTGCGGAATCGCGTTGAAGGCGATTTGATAGTGTTTTTTGTCACCTTTTACCGGCATGATCTCAGGCTCTATTTCTTCTTTATTTAAAATCGCCTGTGTTTGGCTGTAAAGCTCTTTTACAGCTTCATTACCCGCTCCTGATACTGCCTGGTAAGTTGATACGATGACCTTGTTTAAGCCATATGCTTTGCGGATCGGTTCAAGTGCCGCAACCATTTGGATTGTAGAGCAGTTTGGATTGGCAATAATGCCGTTGTGTTCATGCAAGTCTGCCTCATTCACTTCTGGCACAACAAGCGGTGTATTTTCATCCATGCGGAACGCGCTCGTATTATCTATAACAATAGCGCCGCGTTTTACAGCTTCTGGTGCCAATGCTTGTGATACGCTTCCGCCGGCGCTGAACAAAGCAATATTTACCCCTTCAAAGCTCTCAGGAGAAGCTTCCTGAACAGTCAGCTCTTGGCCTTTAAACGTGACTTTTGTCCCCGCAGAGCGTTTTGAAGATAGCAATGTAAGTGTGTCCATTTCAAAGTTTCTGTCTTCAAGTGTTTTAAGCATTTGTTGTCCCACAGCCCCTGTCGCTCCGACAACAGCTACGTGTAAACCTCTTCCCATCTGTAAAACTCCTTCCGCCAATCAGCTTCATTGAATTGATTTGACTATGATTTTACGTTTTATTTTACCATAGAATATGCGGGTGATGACCGAATTTTTTAGTTTGGGAAAGATTTTCTGTAAATTTAGTCATTTCCCTGATAATTCTCAACTAGAATCGGCTGAAGCTGCTGGTGCATGAGTGCCTTTTCAATCGTTTGCGGAAGCAGATCCATTTTGGCTACCATTGAATTCGGTTTTTTAAATGGATCATCTTGCCCGAATGGAATAAAAAAGATATTTTTTGTTGACATGAGCCTCATTAAATTTGTTCCGTTTAAACCAAGAGCATCATTTGTCGAGATACCCAGAACGACAGGCCGATTGTTTCGGATTGTCGCTTTTGCCGCCATCAGCACCGGGCTGTCCGTCATGGCATTTGCCAGCTTGCTCATTGAATTGCCTGTTAAAGGCGCAATGACCATGCAGTCAAGGGGCAGCTTCGGCCCAAGAGGTTCTGCCTTTACAATCGAATCAATGGCCTCATATCCAGTCAGGTCTTCAATTTTTTTAACCCATTCTGCTCCCTCTCCAAATCGGGTATTTGTGGATTTTACATTAAATGTGACAACCGGACGGACTTCAGCTCCTTCGTTGACCAACGCCTCAATTTGCGGGAAAACCGCTTCATATGTGCAATGTGACCCGGTCAGTCCAAACCCGATTCTTTTTCCTTTTAATGACGACATCCTTATTTCCCCTCCTCAGCTTGTATTTCAGCCAAAAGCTTGCTCAAGACGTTTGCAAGGATTTGCCCAGCTGTTTTAGGAGCGACAATCCCTGGAAGCCCGGGAGCAAGAAGTGCTTTAATCCCTTGTTTCTCGGCATATTTAAAATCCGTTCCCCCGGGACGTGAGGCCAGATCCAATATTAAGGTTTTTGGTGTCATGCTAGAAAGTACCGTTTGATTTAAAATCATACTCGGTATGGTATTAATGCAAATATCTATATCTTTTACATGCTCTTTCAGCTCATCGGTATGAAAAGGAACGAGCCCCATTTCAGTGATACGTGCCAGATGCGCTGAACTTCTTGCCCCCACTTTTACATTCGCCCCGAGCGCGGCAAATGTACGGGCAATCGTCATCCCGGTGCGCCCCAGACCGAGAACGGCCACCTGTGATCCGTGTATCGTATAATCCGTGTGCTGAATAGCCAGCATGATCGTTCCTTCTACTGTCGGAATAGAGTTGTATATCGCAATGTCATCCCGCTCAAACAGTTTAACAAGTTTTCTTTTTGCCTGAGCTGCAATGTTTTCTAAATAGGCGTTAGAAATTCCTGAGAAAATGACACAATGTGCAGGCGTTCTGTCGAGATGGTCCTGTTTTAACACAACTTCTTCATTCGAAAATACAGTCGATACGACACCTTCTCCTGTTGTCGCGGATACTGGAAGAATGATGCTGTCTATTTGCTGAAAAGGAATTTCATCAATATTGCATTTTACTGCCCCGGTAAAACCGTGATCCAATTGGTCAAAACCGACAAGATAGATGTCAGCCTGCTGTTCAGTGAGCTTTCTTATAATTTCGAGCTGTCTTGCGTCACCGCCGATAACTGCAATTTTCAATCCGGTTAACATTCTAAACGTTCACCTTCTTTGTATATACTGGATCTCTAGTTGTTAAGCTCCCCTTCATCTTATGATTAAAAGGAAATACCGGTGAATATAAAAGATGCGCTTTTTCCATATAAAAAAACATCGGCTCCGGCAGCCGATGTTTCAGATGTTTTCTTTAGAGCCCGCTACACAGTCAATTGGGCTATTTACTCTTGTCGAGGAGGCATTTCCTCAGGTACATCTAATATAATCATATCTGAACCGATCTTTTGAATATGGTGCCATGGGACACGAATATCATGACCTTGCTTTCTCAAACCAAACCACTTAACTGTGGGAATGAGGAGTGCTGTAATCTGTCCATCCTGTTCATTGATTTCCAAATCGGTCTGGCCGAGCACTCCGAGCCGTTCAGCTCTTTTGATGTCTACAATTTCCTTTCCTGATAATTCACTGAGCCGCATGTCTGTCACCCCCTTGTACTATGTATGATGAAAGGGATTAAAAAATGCCTGCTCCATTATGGGGCAGGCTTTCCTTTTTAAGACGGCATATTGCCGGAAGGGCTGATAAGTGCTAATGCATAGTCTTCGGTAAACAATTGTCTGGCAAGGCCGTTAACACGCTCTAAGTTCACGGCGTTTAATTCATTGATGATTTCATCTAATGTTTTATGTTTGCCGAGCAGCAGTTCATTTTTTCCGTTTCGGCTCATTTTGCTGTTTGTGCTTTCTAAGCTCAGCATTAAGCTTCCCTTCATTTGCTCTTTGCTGTTTTCCAGTTCTTTCGAGGTAATGCCGTCACGTTTTAATGTGGCAAGGGTTTCTTGAATTGTTTCCGACAGCTGCTGAAGCTGATTTGCACCCGTTCCGCCGTAAATAGTGAGCATTCCGCTGTCCTCATATGAGCTGTGATAGCTGTAAACAGAATAAGCAAGTCCTTTATCTTCACGCACATCTTGGAACAGCCGGCTGCTCATGCTGCCTCCGAGCACATTGTTGAGGACGATTAAATCATAAATACGTTCATGGCCAACCTCTAAGCCTTTAAATCCAAGGCACAAATGAGCCTGCTCTGTTTCTTTTTTTCTCGTCAGTTTTTCCGTGTGGAACTCAGGCTTCTCAAGGCCTGTCGCTTTGCCTTTCGCCTCGTATGACCCGAACCATTTTTCTACATCTTTGATAAAACTGTCAGATATATTGCCCGCTACCGAAATCACCACTCGGTCCGGCGTATAATAATCATGCATGTATTGTCTGAGAGAGTCACCGTTAAAGGAAGCGAGCGTTTCTTCCGTGCCTAGAATTGGGTAGCCTAAAGAATGATTGCCGTAAGTGGCTTTGCTCAATAAATCATGTACAATGTCGTCCGGCGCATCTTCGTACATTTTAATTTCTTCATATACTACATTTTTCTCTTTTTTCAGCTCGTTTTCATCAAACGTTGAATGAAAGAACATATCTGCTAATACGTCCAGCGCGTAATTCGCATGCTCGTCAAGCACCTTTGCATAGTAGCAGGTATATTCCTTTGAAGTAAACGCATTGACCTGTCCGCCAATACGATCAAAAGATTCTGCTATCTCGCGTGCAGATTTTGTGCTCGTCCCTTTAAAGAACATGTGCTCTAAAAAGTGAGAAATTCCGTTTATCTCCGGCGTTTCATGTCTCGAACCTGTGCCGATCCATACGCCGATCGCAACAGAACGGACTGTCGGATTATTTTCCAGCACAATTCTTACACCATTTTGACACGTATATCGTTTAATCAAATTTGTTCCTCCTATTCAAAGACAAGCTGCCTTCATCTGTTACTTCAATAGTCTTGTTTCATCCATTAGTTCAGTGACTGTTCCAAGCGCATATCCTTTGTCTTTTATCTGTGTAATCAGCGCTTCAAGACTTTCCGCCGTAGGGTCAGTCGGATGCATTAAAATCATGGCACCATTATGTATCTTGCTTAACACTCTCGTCTGAAGTACAGACGGAGCCGGCTTTTGCCAATCGATTGTATCAACTGTCCACATGACTGTTCCCATCTGTTTCTCAGCTGCAATGTCGATAACCGCTTTTCTGAAACTTCCGCTCGGCGGAGCGAACCACTTTGGCTTAACACCGATCGTTTGTTCTATTTGTTCATTAGTCTTGTCGAGCTGCTCGGAAATTCTTCCTGTAGTCAGTTTGCTCATATCCGGATGATTGTATGAATGATTTCCGATTTCATGTCCGTCTTTTGCAATCTTCTTAGCGAGCTGTACATTGTTTCTCACCCAATTGCCTTCTAAAAAGAACGTAGCTTTAACCTGGTGCTTTTGCAGAATAGGAAGCATTTTTTCCAAATACTCATTTCCCCATGCCACATTGATTAAAAAAGCCACCATCGGTTTGTCAGGATTTCCTTTATAAATAGGCTCAGGCTGAAGTGACTCAAGATGAACACTTGGTTTTACTTGACTGTACACCAAATCTTTTTCCCGAAACTCACCATGCTGTTTCATTTTTTTATATGATTGTTCAATATTGACCTTTAATCCATTATAGCCTGGAATGCTTTTCCACACTTTATCAATTCTTGCATTCTGGGGCTTAACTTCATACTCCGGCGCTTTTTGAAGCAATTCTTCATATAACGGATCTTTTGACGCCGTGACAGTCACCGTATCTTTTTTCATTGCCCCTATATAATCAAGTGCATGCGGATTTTCCATCATCTCAAATGAGACAAAAAAAAGAAATAAAAAAACGGCAAACGGTACAAATTTTTTGTACATGTTCTGTCCCCCCTCACCTCACATTATGAAGGAGAAGGACAAGGTAGAACCCGCCTGCTTTTGAAAAGCTTCAAAATAAAGAAGCCGGGTCTCCCAGGCTCCTTTTATGTTTTCATTTAAGATTGTTGTTCTTCTTTTTCTTTCTCTTCACGGAGCACCGCTTTGCGGGACAAATTCACTCGTCCTTGTTTATCGATTTCAGTGACTTTGACTAGAATCTCGTCTCCGATTTTTACAACATCTTCAACTTTCCCTACGCGTTCAAGCGCAAGCTCTGAAATGTGCACCAAACCGTCTTTTCCGCTGAAAATTTCAACGAAAGCCCCGAATTTTTCAATCCGTTTCACTTTACCTAGGTAAAGTTGGCCGACTTCAACCTCTCTAACAAGGTCTTCGATGATTTTTTTCGCTTTTTGGTTGCCGCTTTCATCTGTAGAGGAAATAAAGATTGTGCCGTCCTGCTCAATATCAATTTTAACACCGGTTTCTTCGATGATCTTATTGATTTGTTTTCCGCTTGGTCCGATGACATCGCGGATTTTATCAGGATTAATGGTCATTGTTAAGATCTTAGGCGCATATCGAGAAAGCTCTTTTCTTGATTCGCTTAATGTTGCAAGCATGCTGTTGAGGATTTCCATTCTGCCCTTTTTCGCCTGCTGAAGCGCTTCTTCAAGAATCTCTCTGGAAAGGCCTTCAATTTTAATGTCCATTTGCAGGGCCGTTACGCCTTTTTCAGTTCCCGCTACTTTAAAGTCCATATCCCCGAGCGCGTCTTCCATGCCTTGGATGTCAGTCAAGACAGTGTAATGTTCGCCTGATTTGACAAGACCCATCGCAATACCAGCAACTGGCGCTTTAATCGGTACACCGGCATCCATCATTGCAAGTGTGCTTGCGCAAATGCTTGCTTGAGATGTAGAACCGTTTGATTCAAGCACTTCTGAAACAAGACGGACAGTATAAGGGAAGTCTTTTTCAGACGGAATAACTGGCTCAAGCGCACGCTCACCCAGTGCTCCGTGTCCGATTTCACGACGTCCCGGTCCTCGCATCGGTCCTGTTTCCCCAACGCTGAATTGCGGGAAGTTGTAATGATGCATAAAACGTTTCGACTCTTCGACACCTAAGCCGTCAAGGATTTGCACATCTCCCAGAGCACCTAGCGTACATACGCTGAGGGCCTGAGTTTGTCCCCTTGTAAATAGGCCTGAACCGTGCGTTCTTGGCAAGAGGCCAACCTCTGAAGAGAGCGGGCGGATTTGATCGACACCGCGGCCGTCCGGTCTTACTTTCTCTTCAGTAATCAAACGGCGAACTTCATTTTTCACCAGCTTGGATAAAATCTGCTTCACTTGCTTGATTGTGTCTTCATCATGTTCTTCATCCTCGAATTTTGCCACAACTGCGTTCTTCACTTCGTTAATGGCATCTTCACGGGCATGCTTTTCATGAACTTGGATGGCTTTCAGCAGATCCTCTTCTGCCAAAGCTTTTACTTTTTCATTAAGCTCTTCATCAATTTCAAAGAGCTTAATTTCAGATTTCTCTTTGCCGACTGCTGCAACAATTTCTTCTTGGAATGCAATCAGGCGTTTAATCTCTTCATGGCCAAACATAATGGCTTCAAGCATGATTTCCTCAGGAACTTCGTCCGCTCCCGCTTCTACCATGTTAATCGCATCTTTCGTGCCGGCAACGACAAGATTGATGTCGCTTTTTTCAAGCTGATCGACTGTCGGGTTAATGATAAATTGATCATCAATGCGTCCGACAGTAACCCCTGCAATCGGTCCTTCAAACGGAATATCCGATACAGAAAGTGCAAGAGATGAACCGAACATGGCAGCCATTTCTGAAGAGCAGTTTTGGTCAACACTCATGACAATGCTGATGACTTGAACTTCATTACGGAATCCATCGGCAAACAAAGGACGGATCGGACGGTCAATTAAACGGCTGGCAAGAACCGCTTTTTCACTTGGACGTCCTTCTCTTTTAATAAATCCGCCCGGAATTTTCCCTACCGCATATAATCTTTCTTCATAGTTTACAGTAAGAGGGAAGAAATCAAGCGGTTTAGGTTCTTTTGAAGCGGTTGCTGTACTAAGTACTGCTGTATCACCGTAGCGGATCATCACAGCACCATTTGCCTGTTTGGCAAGCTGGCCGGTTTCAACAGTTAGCGTTCTTCCGGCCCAATCTATGGTAAAGACATGTTTTTCTTGTCCCATACAATTACGAACTCCTCTCTTCGTTGTGTGAAATAATCAATTACTCCTATTATGAACGAAATGAATTGAACATATCAATGTCAAAGTAGTATGTAAAAGGATTTCAATGATTTGTTATAAAAAATTTCGCTTTAATACGATAAAAAAGCGGGAATCCTCCCGCTTTTTACGATTATCGACGTAAGCCTAGTTTGTTAATTAACTCACGGTAACGAGTTACGTCTTTATTACGCAGATACGTAAGAAGATTACGACGCTTACCTACCATTTTAAGAAGACCGCGACGTGAGTGGTGGTCTTTCTTGTGAGTACGTAAATGCTCGTTCAAGTTGTTAATTGAGTCAGTTAGGATAGCGATCTGAACTTCTGGAGATCCAGTATCAGATTCGTGTGTTTTGAACTCATTGATGAGTTGGTTTTTACGCTCTTGAGTAATTGCCATCCTGTTTCACCTCCAAATCATATTTAGCCCCAGTTACCTAGCAACCGTCGGTGACTTCGGATTGCCAAGCAATGGTTTTAAGACTACGAAAACTATCATACTAAAAATCGCGCCTATATGCAAATATTTTAGAATAAAATTTGTGTGCGTTGCAAGTTATTTCCGCAAATTGCTGAAATAACGGATGGCTTCCTGCTTATCTTTCTCAATTTGCTCAGTTAATTCTTTGATGCCATTGAATTTCCGCTCGCTCCGAATCCGTTTATACCATTCGATTTTTATAGCGGCTCCATATACCTCCTGATCGAAATCAAACAGATTGACCTCGATGGAAGGCTGCTCAGGGCGCTTTTCATAAAACGTCGGCTTATAGCCGATATTGCAAACGCCATTGTAAACTTCGCCGTTCACTTCCGCTTTTACGGCATATACACCTGTGGGCGGAACGATATAGCTGTTATTCAAACCGACATTTGCTGTCGGAAACCCGATGGTCCGTCCTCTTTTATCACCATGAATGACAATTCCTTTAATAAAATAAGGCTGTCCAAGCAAGACATTCGCCAATTCAACATCTCCGTTTTGAAGCGCGGTACGGATATACGAAGAACTGATTTTTTTATCTTGCTCCGTCAATTTTTCTACCATTGTGCACCCAGCTTTTCCGTCTAAATCATCTGGCATGGTCTCCATTGTTCCCTTGCCGTATTTGCCGTACGTAAAGTCAAAGCCTGCCACTGCGTGCCGCACATTAAGACCGATAATATACTGGTCTATAAACTGCTTAGGAGAAAGAGAAGCAAACACTTCATTAAATTTAACGACATACAGAACTTCTGTACCTAATTGTTCAATTTGATTTATTTTGTCTTCAAGAGGCGTAATCAGATCCTTAGGTTCCTTATCTCTGCCCAACACGTGAGAAGGATGGGGATGAAAGGTCATCACAGCCAATGTCAGACCTTTTTCTTCGGCTATTTGCTTCGCTGTGCCGATTACCTTTTGATGCCCGAGATGAACGCCGTCAAAATATCCTAACGCCATCACTGATTTTGCCTGCTCCTCTTTTATTAAATGATGAGGATGTGTCATATGTATCGTCTTCACAGAACGGTCACCTTTTTTCTATTGTTCGCTTTTTTGCATCAATACTTTTGCGGGCTTTAACAGCCCTTTTTTTGCAGGATGAGGGAAATAGATCGCCAAGCAGGTTCCGGATTCAGTAAAGACGGCAATACGGTCTTCACTTGTCATTTCAGAAAACTGCTCGGGCGTCTCAAGCAAAGCCCCATTTTCTACTTTCTTAGCTAATGTATCACTTATGATCCATTTCGGCAAATGATTGAGCGCACGTTCAATAGGAACTGTATGCTCTTCCACGGTTCCGGATTGGGCCTGTGCTTCGAGTTCATCAAAAGTAAAGCATTCGTCGAGAGAAAAATCTCCGGATGCCGTACGGATTAAATGAGACATATGAGCCGGATATCCGAGCTTTTCTCCGATCATGACCGCCAGCGTCCTTACATAGGTCCCTTTGGAGCAAGTCACTGTAAACCGGAAGCTTGCGGTTTCTCCATGATGTTTAATCTCTGTCGTCAGGGCAATGTCTTCAATGGTTATCATACGTTTTGGACGTTCTACTTCAATCCCTGCTCTTGCGTATTCGTATAATTTTTTGCCGTTTACTTTTACAGCGGAATACATGGGCGGAATTTGTTCTTGTTTCCCCTTTAAACTGCTTAAAACCTTTTCTACATCCGCTTTATCAATGTCGTGATTGACAGGCTTTGTTTCCACCGTTTCTCCGGTTTGATCCTCTGTTGTGGTTGAAAAGCCAAGCGTTATTTCTGCATCATACGTTTTAGATTTTTCAGTTAAGTATTCGACTATTTTTGTCGCTCTTCCTACACAAATCGGAAGCACGCCTGACACTTCCGGATCGAGCGTTCCTGTATGTCCTACTTTTTTTGTTTTTAACAGCTTTCGGATCTTCATGACACAGTCGTGCGATGTCATGCCAACAGGTTTATGTAAAAGGAGAACTCCGTTAACCATTTGCCTTTCACTCCTTCTTTTGAGCTTTTTTCTTTTAAACGAAGAAAGAGGACAGACGATATACGCCTATCCTCTCTTTTTTTATTCAGATGGTTTCTCTGAATGTAATTCGTGAATCAGTGTTTCGATCCGATTCCCGTAATCGATTGATTCATCGAACTCAAATTCAATTTCAGGCGTTTTTCGAAGTCTGATGCGGCTGCCGATTTCGGATCGGATAAATCCTTTCGCTTTTGCCAGCCCTTTCAGCGCTTCTTCCCGTTTTTTCTCGTCACCGAGAACCGAGATATACACCTTTGCAATTTGCAAATCACCTGATACACGTACATCCGTTACTGTCAGAAAACCAATTCTCGGGTCTTTCAGCTTGCGGCTGATAATATCACCGAGTTCTTTTTTCATTTGCTCGCCGACACGGTTTGCTCTCATACTCAATTCAATCACCTCTAAGTTAAAACCACTCTGTCCTAGTGATCGTCCGTTCAATTTCAGGAAAAGAATCGATAAACGCTAGGACGCGCTGCAGTTCTTTTTCTGTTTGAACGCGAGAGGAAGAAACAGCGGCGATTCCGAAGCTGGTTCTCTGCCAGGTGTCCTGATAGCCAATCTCCGAAATCGAAACATTGAACTTGTTTTGAACCCTGGTTAAAACCCGCTTCAGAACGGCACGCTTTTCTTTTAGCGATCCTGCATCATAAATGATGCATTCACACTCCGCAAATCCGATCACGTTCTTTCAATTTCTTGCATGACAAACGCTTCAAGGATGTCACCTTCACGAATGTCATTGTATTTCTTAATTGTAATACCACATTCATAGCCTTGTGAAACTTCTTTCACATCGTCTTTAAAGCGTTTCAGAACATCTACTTCGCCTTCAAAGATGACGACGCCGTCACGAATTAAACGGAGGCCGCTGTCGCGCGTAATGGTTCCTTCAGTAACATATCCGCCGGCAATTGTACCGATTTTAGATACTTTGAATGTTTGGCGTACTTCTACTTGACCAATTACTTTTTCTTCATATTCAGGATCAAGCATACCTTTCATGGCAGCTTCAATCTCGTCGATTACTTTGTAAATGATACGGTGAAGTCGAATATCTACATTTTCAGCTTCAGCCGTACTCTTAGCATTTCCGTCCGGTCTCACATTAAACCCGATAACAATTGCATTGGAAGCAGATGCCAAGATAATGTCAGATTCAGTAATCGCACCAACGCCTGTATGGATGATTTTCACTTTAACGCCTTCTACTTCAATTTTTTGAAGCGCAGCCGTTAAAGCTTCAGCAGATCCTTGAACGTCAGCTTTTACGATGAGGTTGATGTCTTTTACATCACCTTGCTTAATTTGCTCGAATAAATCATCAAGACTGAGCTTCGCTTTATCGCTGCGCTGCTCTTCAAGCTGTTTCGAAGCACGGGCTTCACCGACAGAACGAGCTGTTTTTTCATCCTTAAAGACAAGGAATTGGTCTCCCGCTTGAGGGACATCATTCAAACCGGTAATTTCAACCGGAGTTGACGGGCCGGCAGTTTTCACACGGCGGCCAATGTCGTTGACCATTGCACGGACACGGCCAAATGTATTGCCGACTACGATCGGATCACCGACATGCAGTGTTCCAGTCTGTACGAGCAACGTCGCAACTGACCCTCTGCCTTTATCGAGTTCAGCTTCAATAACCGTTCCTTTTGCCTGACGGTTCGGATTCGCTTTCAGTTCCTCTACCTCACTGACAAGCAAAATCATTTCAACGAGCTCATCAATGCCTTTTCCAGTTAAAGCAGAAAGCGGCACAAAAATGGTTTCTCCGCCCCAAGCTTCAGGGACAAGTCCGTATTCCGTCAGTTCTTGCATCACACGGTCAGGGTTTGCGGATTCTTTATCTATTTTATTCACAGCTACGATGATTGGAACCTCTGCTGCTTTTGCATGGTTAATCGCTTCAACTGTTTGCGGCATGACACCGTCATCGGCAGCTACGACAAGAATCGTAATATCAGTTACTTCTGCACCGCGTGCACGCATTGTTGTAAATGCGGCGTGGCCCGGTGTATCCAAAAACGTGATTTTCTTGCCGTTCTCTTCAATTTGATAAGCGCCGATATGCTGAGTGATTCCGCCTGCTTCTCCTTCAACAACCTTTGTTTTACGGATGCTGTCAAGAAGCGTTGTTTTCCCATGGTCAACGTGGCCCATGATTGTCACGACAGGAGGACGAATTTCAAGATCCTCTTCATTATCAGGCTCTTCGTATTTTTCCAGCTCTGTTTCTTCAAGCACAATGACCTCTTCTGTTTCAACACCATATTCTGATGCAATGAGTTCGATTGTGTCTTTATCAAGCTCTTGGTTAATGGTTGCCATTACGCCAAGAAGCATCAGCTTTTTAATGATTTCTGAAGGCTCTTTGCCAAGCTCTTCAGCAAGTGCGCCAACTGTTAAAGTGCCAGAGAATGTAATTTTCTCAGGAAGCTCTTTTTTCGGTTTTACAGGCTTTTGCTGATGTTGGTTTTTATTGTTGTTGTTGTTGCGTTTATTTTTTTTGTTGTTGTTATTCTTCTTGTTTTTGTTAAATTGATTATTCTGCACGTCATTCTTCTTTCCGTCTCGAATTTTATTTGGTTGATTTCCAGCTGATTGCTGATTAACCCCTTGTGGCTGTTTGTTTTTGTTCGTTTCTGCTGGCTTTTGAGATTTAGCAGCTGCGCCGCCTTTTTTATATTTGGCATCAAGCTTTTTAATGGCCTTTTCTTCAAGCATGGCCATGTGATTATTCACTTCTAAATCCATGTTCTTCAGTGCGGTCAAAATTTCCTTACTTGAAACATTTAACGCTTTTGCATATTCGTATACTCTCATTTTAGCCATTCGTTCACCCCCAAAAATATTAATCGAGCAAGCTGATCAGCTTATTCGCAAAACCTTGGTCAGTGACGGCGACAACGACACGGGCTTCTTTACCGATAGAGCGTCCAAGAACCGCGCGACTCTCGACTTTTTTATAAGGGACTTTATAATAATTGCACTTGTCAGTTACTTTTTTTGCTGTGTTAGATGATGCATCCTCTGTAAGCAGGACAAGCTTTGCACGCGCATTCCTGATTTCTTTTATTACCAAGTCTTCGCCTGACACGACCTTACGAGCTCGATTGGCCAGACCCAGCAAGGGAAACCATTCCATTCCAGACATTTTATTTTTTCACCTTTTCCGCCAGTTCCAGCAATTCATCGAAAATCTGGTCATCGATTTGTGATTGAAATTGATTTTGCAAAGTGTTTTTCTTTTTTGCTGCTAAGATGCAATCTTTATCCAGCGTTAAATAAGCACCCCGCCCGTTCTTTTTTCCGGTCGGGTCTACTGAGATTTCGCCTTCTTTTGACCGTACAACTCGGATCAGTTCCTTTTTAGGCTTCATTTCACCAGTCACTACACATTTGCGTAATGGGATCTTTTTGTGTTTATTCACCTAAAGTCACCTCTTATTCATCCGATTCAGCAGTTTCAGGCTCCGTAAAGAGCGGCTCATCATCTTCTTCAAGTTCTCTCGGATAGATTCCAAGTTCTCTTGCGTCCGTTTCGCTCTTAATATCAATCTTCCAGCCTGTCAGTTTAGCAGCTAAGCGTGCGTTTTGTCCTCTTTTGCCAATTGCCAGAGATAGCTGGTAATCAGGAACAATAACAGTTGTCGCTTTTTCTTCTTCATTAACAATGACATCAAGCACTTTGGAAGGGCTGAGCGCATTCGCGACAAATTCTACAGGATCACTGGACCAGTTGACAATGTCAATTTTTTCACCTTTTAATTCATTGACGATTGCTTGCACACGCTGGCCTTTAGGCCCTACGCATGAACCGACAGGATCCACGTCAGGATCATCTGTGCGAACAGAAATTTTTGAACGGTCGCCGGCTTCTCTGGCAACAGATTTTAGCTCGACAGTTCCATCATAAATTTCAGGCACTTCAATTTCAAACAAACGCTTTAACAGGCCTGGATGTGTTCTTGACACATAAATCTGCGGGCCCTTCGTTGTTTTTTCTACTTTTGTGATATATACCTTAATGCGGTCATGGGGCTTGTAGCTTTCATTCGGCATTTGCTCATTAACCGGCAGCAAGGCTTCTATTTTGCCTAAAGACACGTAGATAAATTTATTGTCCAGACGCTGGACGATCCCTGTCATGATGTCTTCTTCACGGTCGATAAATTCAGAATAAATCACACCGCGCTCAGCTTCGCGCACACGCTGTGTGACGACCTGCTTCGCTGTTTGAGCAGCTATGCGCCCGAAATCCTTAGGTGTAACTTCGATTTCGACGACATCGCCGACCATATATTCCGGATGGATGCCCTGTGCCTCTTCAATTGAGATCTCTAATCTCTGGTCGTATACTTCGTCAACGACATCTTTTCTTGCAAATACACGGATGGAGCCAGTTTCACGGTTTAGATCCACCCGTACATTTTGCGCTTGATTAAAATTCCGCTTATAAGCAGAAATTAACGCAGCTTCGATTGCTTCGATGATAATTTCTTTACTGATGCCTTTTTCTTTTTCAAGAATCGTGAGAGCATCTAATAATTCACTGCTCATTTAACGGTCTCCCCCCTTAAAACATTTGTATTCATTAGAATGTAACAGCTAATCTTGCATTAGCTATCTTTTCATACGGAATATTGATCCGTTTCTTTCTTGTTTTGATCGTGATCTCAACTGTCACTGTTTGTCCATCAAATTCAGCCAGTTCACCTTCAAACACTTTTACGCCGTCAATAGGCTCATACGTCTTAATGTATACGTTTTTTCCTAGTGATTTTTCGAAATCGGCTTTTTTCTTTAGCGGACGCTCAGCTCCTGGAGATGAGACTTCAAGAAAGTAATTTTGGCTGATTGGGTCTGCCTCATCAAGCTTTTCGCTTAAAGCTTCGCTTACTTTGGCACATTCCTCAATATCCACACCGTCATCGGAATCAATAAACACGCGAAGGAACCAGCTTTGGCCCTCTTTGACAAATTCAATGTCAACGAGTTCCAGCTGAAGGCTGTCTACGATTGGCTGAGCCATTTCTTGAACGGTGTCAGTCACTTTTTTGCTCATGTTCTTCCTCCTTGTGCTGTCGATCTCATATTCGTCTCGTCACTCTGCATAAAAACCCTGCTTCAAAAGAGCAGGGGCTAAAAAGTAAACGATGAACATGTCGAGACAAAATTCTCCTGTTCAATACAAAAGAGCGGGTTTCCCCACTCTTTGCCTCGGTAATCGTTAGCATTTCCAATAAAACTATACCATAACCATATTTTTATTGCAAATGGATATACGCTTACCTTCATACCTAAGCAAGTGACAGAAACTCTAATATTACGATGGCACTTTTTGCGCTTATGTATGCATAGAAGCAGAATTTCTGAGAAATTCTGCTTTCCATATTAGAACAGTGACAATTGGTTTTGATCAGGCAGTGACTCCAGACAGCCATGGCGATCTAAGTACTCTAAAATCGTTTTTGATACTTTCCCTCTCTTTTGCAAATCTTCTTTTGAGAGGAATTCGCCTTCTTCGCGAGCTTTTACAATGTTCAAAGCAGCGTTCGTCCCTAACCCAGGGATAGAGTTAAACGGCGGAATTAGACTGTTGCCGTCAATAATAAACTCTGTGGCGCTGGAGCGATATAAATCGACTTTTTGGAATGAATAGCCTCTCTCACACATCTCAAGCGCTAATTCTAAAACAGTCAGAAGGTTCTTTTCCTTCGGTGAAGCGTCAAGTCCTTTAGCGTTTATATCCTCCATTACCGCTCTGATTGCTGTAGAGCCCTTGATCATTGTATCGATATCAAAGTCATCTGCACGAACGGTAAAATAAGCCGCATAATACAAAAGAGCATGATGCACTTTAAAGTAAGCAATGCGGACTGCCATTAAGACATATGCCGCGGCGTGGGCTTTCGGGAACATGTATTTAATCTTTTTACAAGAATCAATATACCAGTCTGGGACATTGTTATTTTTCATTTCTTCTTCCCATTCAGGCGTTAATCCTTTTCCTTTACGCACGAATTCCATGATTTTAAAGGCAAGGGACGGCTCAAGGCCTTGATAGATTAAATAAACCATAATGTCATCACGGCAGCCGATAACCTCACTCAGCTCACAAATATTATTGTGGATGAGCTCCTGTGCATTGCCAAGCCATACATCAGTTCCGTGAGACAAGCCTGAAATCTGAACGAGCTCAGAAAAAGTGGTCGGCTTTGTATCTTCAAGCATCTGCCGGACAAATCGGGTTCCGAATTCAGGAATTCCAAGAGTGCCCGTTTTACAGCCAATCTGTTCTTCAGTCACACCGAGTGATTCGGTTCCCTGGAAGATCTTCATCACTTCAGGATCATCCGTCGGAATTGTTTTCGGATCTATTCCGCTTAAGTCTTGAAGCATCCGAATAACAGTCGGGTCATCGTGTCCGAGAATATCAAGTTTTAACAGGTTGTCATGGATGGAGTGGAAATCAAAATGAGTCGTTTTCCACTCTGAACCTGTGGCATCTGCCGGGAACTGGATCGGTGAAAAATCATAAATATCCATATAATCCGGAACTACGATAATACCGCCAGGGTGCTGTCCAGTTGTACGTTTTACACCCGTGCATCCCTGCACGAGCCGATCTATTTCGGCACCGCGCATATGAAGATTGTTGTCTCCGGCATAGCCTTTTACATAACCGTAGGCTGTTTTTTCTGCCACCGTGCCTATTGTTCCCGCACGATATACATTGTCTTCTCCGAACAATACTTTTGTGTAATTGTGTGCTTGCGGCTGATATTCCCCTGAGAAGTTCAAATCGATATCAGGTACTTTGTCCCCTTTAAATCCTAAGAACGTTTCAAATGGAATATCATGGCCGTCTTTTTTCAAAGGCGTTCCGCAATGAGGGCATGTCTTGTCAGGCAGGTCAAAACCGGAACCGACAGAACCGTCATTAAAGAACTCAGAATGCTGGCACTCAGGACAAACATAGTGCGGCGGCAGCGGGTTTACCTCAGTAATCTCAGTAAGTGTCGCAACTAATGAAGATCCTACGGAACCACGGGAACCAACGAGATACCCGTCATCTAGTGAACGTTTTACAAGTTTGTGAGAGATCAAGTAAATAACAGCAAATCCGTGGCCAATAATACTCTTTAACTCTTTTTCAATCCGCGCTTCGACAATTTCAGGCAGCTCTTCCCCGTAAATGCTTCTTGCACGCTGATAGCTCATTTCTCTGATCTCTTCATCGGCGCCTTCGATTTTCGGCGTATATAAATCATCTTTAATCGGCTTGATGTCATCAACTAAAGAAGCAACCTTTTGGGTATTGGTGACTACGATCTCCTTCGCTTTTTCTTCACCTAAGAAAGAAAAAGCTTCAAGCATTTCGTCTGTCGTTCTGAAATGCACTTTCGGCAGTTCATGCCTGTTCAGCGGATTTGCCCCGCCTTGTGAGGATATTAAAATCTTTCTGTAGATTTTATCCTCATCATTCAAGTAATGAACATTTCCCGTAGCAACAACCGGTTTATTAAGCTTTTCCCCCAGCTTCGTGATATTCGCAATAATTTCTTTCAGCGCTTTTTCATCACGGACCAGTTCGAGCTCCAGCAAGTGACGATACACTTCAGGCGGCTGAACCTCAAGGTAATCATAGAATGACGCGATATCTTCCACCTCTTCAGGCGATTTTTGCATCATTCCCTCAAAAACCTCTCCCCTGTCACAGGCAGAACCGATCAGAAGCCCTTCCCTGTATTTCTCAAGCTGAGATCTCGGAATACGCGGCACTCTGTAAAAATAATGAATATGAGAAAGTGACACAAGCTTAAATAAATTTTTAAGTCCGGTGCTGTTCACGGCAAGTAATGTTGCATGATACGGTCTTGATCTTTGATAAGCATTGGACTGACCCATATTTTCATTCAACTCATCATGGTACTGAATTCCTTTTTCAGCTGCGTCTTTCAGCATTTTCAGAAGCAAATAAGCGGTTGCCTCAGTATCATAGATCGCACGGTGATGCTGTGTGAGTTCGATATCAAACTTTTTACAAAGTGTGTTCAACCGGTGATTTTTAAATTCCGGATAGAGAAAACGTCCAAGTTCAAGCGTATCAATGACTGGGTTTTTAGCTTTATCGACTTCAAGAAGCTTTTTATAGGCTACATTTAAGAATCCCATATCAAAACTTGCATTATGAGCGACAAGGATATCATCGCCAATCCATTCTCTGAAATCTCTTATTACATCTACGACATCCGGAGCGTCTTGTAGCATATCATCAGTGATCCCTGTCAGCTCTATGATTGTGGCGGAAAGCGGACGATGCGGGTTCGCAAACGCCTCAAATTTATCAATAATTTCTCCGCCTTTTACTTTTACTGCAGCCAGCTCAATAATGGTATCGTATACAGCAGACAATCCTGTCGTCTCAACGTCAAAAACAACATATGTTTCTTCTTCGAGCAGACGATGTGCGGCATTATAAGCAATTGGCACGCCATCATCCACGAGATTCGCTTCCATCCCGTAAATCATTTTAATTCCATGCTTTTTGGCCGCAGAATACGCATCAGGGAAGGATTGAACGACAGCATGGTCAGTCAAAGCGATGGCCTCATGTCCCCATTTTTTCGCCTGTTCGACAAGCTTTCCGATACCCGTAACAGCATCCATTTGGCTCATTGGGGAATGAAGATGCAATTCCACTCTTTTTTCTCCTTCAGGTGCTGAATCTTCACGGATTTTTGCTTTTATTTCGTTTACGTCATTTGCGATCATGACAAGGTCTCTGACAAATGTATCATTTTGAATGCTTCCGCGTGCTTTTACCCACATTCCTTTTTTCAGAGACTTCATCAGTGCCGCATCTTCTTTTTCACGTGCAAACATTTTGATCAAAATACTATTTGTATAGTCTGTAATTTTGAAGATACACAGCGTGCGCCCGCTCTTCAGCTCGCGCGTCTCCACATCAAACACATAACCTTGGACCGTAATTCTCCGTTCTTCGTCCATGATGCTGTCAAGTGTCCGGATTTCTTCGTTATCTTTAATTTGATAACCGATAACAAGAGGACCAGATGGTGCTTGGTCTTCATCACTTTCTTTATCTTTCTTCTCCATTTCAATCAAGGCCTGCATAGCCCGCTCTTGGTCTTCTGCAAGCTTTTGCTCCCGAAACTTTTGAACTTCCTGCTCGGATACAAATATTTCAGCATCAAGCTGAAGATCCGGAAAGCCAAATTGACGGTAGCCTGCTTGTATCATGGAACTGTATTTATTCTTTAGCGCAGCCGCTTCTGTATCCGTTTTGGTTTTGACAATCAGTTTATTGCCCTTCAGCTTCGGTTTTTGCTGGTTTAAAAGACTGATAATCGGCGGCGAAATGCCCTGCAGTTCTTCAATGCAGCGTGACCAGTAGTCTTGAACAATACTTTCACTGACCTCGGCATCCTGAACTTCAATTGAAGATGTCACTTTTGCTATGTGGGCAAACGATTGCGTCAGCCTCGTTGTTAATGTGTCATATATTTGAAAAGGCAGCAAAGATTTAAATTGAAAATGAAAATGCCAAGACTTAGAAGCTTTGTGAATTGTCAGCTTTTTAATCTCGCCATGTTCAAAGTAGGTCATGAAGGTATCATCTGTCATATTAATCTGCTGCAGAAGAATTTGAAACTGCCTTCTGTTTACTGATAACTGTTCCATTAAGACAGTATCCCTCCCTAAAAACATCATAAGTGAAGGTACCTCAGGCAATGAGGTACCTTCTATTATTTCTATTTTAACATGTTTTTTGATAAATCGTTATGGTGATTACTGCTTGCTGATAAACGCAGATAATTCGTCTACTGAAATCTCAGTTGACTCACCTGTTTGACGAATTTTCACTTCGACAATTCCTTCGTCAGCCCGTTTTCCGACAGTGATGCGGATTGGAAGGCCGATTAGATCTGAATCAGCGAATTTTACGCCGGCACGCTCAGCACGGTCGTCATAGAGCACTTCATAGCCTTCTGCTTTTAAATCGGCATACAGCTTTTCAGCAAGCTCTCTTTGCCCATCGTTTTTCATGTTCAATGCAAGAATATGAAGATCGTACGGCGCAACGCTTTTTGGCCATATTAATCCTTTTTCGTCGTGATGCTGTTCAGCAATAGCAGAAAGCGTTCTTGACACACCGATTCCGTAACAGCCCATCAGCATTGGCTGCGCGCGTCCGTTTTCATCTAAATATGTCGCATTCATCGCTTCTGAATAGCGTGTTCCGAGTTTAAAGACTTGTCCGACTTCGATTCCCTCAGCAAAACGGATCGTTCCCTTGCCGTCTGGTGAAGGATCACCTTCTTTAATAAAACGAAGATCAGCAAATTCTTTAATTTGCGCGTCACGATTCACATTGACATTTTTATAATGATAATCTCCTTCATTTGCCCCGGCAACAGCATTGACCATTGCTTTCACAGCTTGATCAGCATATACTTCCACATCCTGATGAATACCGACAGGGCCTACAAAGCCTGGCTCTGTTCCGAGCTGCTGAATGACCTCTTCATGTGTGGCAAGCTCTACAACTTCTGCATGAAGCAAGTTTTTCACTTTAATATCGTTAACTTCATGATCCCCTCTTACAAGCACTAAGACAAAACGGTCATCAGCTTTAAACAATACTGACTTAATGCACGCTTCAGCCGAAACCTGCAAGAACGCAGTCAGTTCTTCGATTGTTTTCACGTTAGGCGTATGAACCTTCTCTAGAGCTTTAGGCTCTTCATCTGAAGGAACTTCCTGGTGAAGAACTTCAGCCATCTCGATATTAGCCGCGTACTGTGATTCATCAGAATACGCAATCGTATCCTCTCCGATCGCAGAAAGTGCCATAAATTCGTGCGTATCCTTTCCTCCCATTGCGCCTGAATCAGCGATAACAGGTCTTACATTAATGCCGCAGCGGGCAAAAATATTAGAATAGGCCTCGTACATTTTTTGATACGTTTCATCCAGGCTCTCTGCAGATGCATGGAAAGAGTACGCATCCTTCATAATAAATTCGCGGCCTCTTAACAAACCGAAGCGAGGACGTTTTTCATCTCTGAACTTAGACTGAATTTGATAAAGAGTCAGAGGGAGACGCTTATAAGATTTAACCTCATCGCGAACAAGCGAAGTGATAACCTCTTCATGCGTTGCCCCTAAAGCAAATTCACGGCCATGACGGTCTTTTAGTCTCATCAGTTCGGGACCATACGTATACCATCTGCCTGATTCCTGCCATGTCTCTGCCTGCTGCAATGCGGGCATAAGCATTTCTACGGCATCAATTTTCTCCATTTCCTCTCGAACAATCTGCTGAATGTTTTGAATCACCTTATACGCAAGAGGCATATAGCTGTATACCCCGCTCGTATTCTGTCTGATAAATCCTGCTCTCAGAAGAAGCTGATGACTTTTTGCTTCGGCATCAGCTGGAACTTCACGGAGCGTAGGAATAAGCGTCAAGCTTTGTCTCATTTCTTCGCACCTCTGATTGATTTACTTTTCGTTTACAAAAACAGCCGCTGGATATCGTTCCATGTGACAACCAGCATAAGAAGCATTAGAAAAGCTACTCCGATAAACACAACAAATGCTTCTTTTTCCCTGTTAATCGGTTTGCCCCGAATTGCTTCAATAAATAGAAACAACAGTCTTCCTCCGTCAAGTGCCGGAATCGGAAGCAGGTTGACAATCCCAAGGTTAATGCTTAAAAACGCCGCAAACTGAAATAAGTTCACGATCCCTGTTTTCGCCACTTGGTCTGTCATATCATATATGCCGACAGGACCTGACAGCATATCGAGTTTAAATTGGCCTGTTACTAATTTGCTCAGATTGGTTAAAATCGCTTTGGTGACATCAACTGTTGATGTCGCGCCGTAAGCAACCGCTGAGAGTACGCCTTTTTCAGTCGGCGCATAGGAACCGAAACGTCCGATTGTTTTTTTGTTCTCATCTTTAACAGCTTCCGGAGTCACTGAAATATGAAGCGTTTTGTTATCTCTTTTTACTGCAACGTCCATTTCTTTCTCCGGGTTTTCTTTTACAGCGGAGACAATGTCAGTCCAAGACCTCATTTTCTCTCCGTTAATGCTTTGGATATAATCCCCTTCTTTTAGCCCTGCTTCAGCCGCCCGTCCATTGTCTGTCAGCTGCCCGAGCATAGGTTCATTTGACGGTACGCCTTGAATCAGCCCAAGCATCACTAAAATGACGTAAGCTAAAATAAAGTTCATAATCGGCCCTGCAGCAATTGCTTTAATCCGCTGCCACACAGGTTTGGAACCAAATTGGCGATTATACGGCGCAATCTGCACTTCTTCTCCGTCTACAATAAAAAAGGATGTTTCGCTGACAGTAAAGCTGGAAAGTTCGTCCTCTTTCCCCTGTTCATAACCGGTGATCTTCATGTCATGCTCTAGATCAGCTGTTTCCACTTCAATGACTAAAGCATCCGGATATTTTTCCTTTTGATTGATGATGACTTTCTCAACTTGATCTTCTTTATTAAACAGAAGCCCGACCGTGTATCCGGGTTTCACCTCAATCATTTCCGGATCTTCGCCGGCCATACGAACAAATCCGCCGACCGGAAGCAGCCTGATCGTATAAACTGTTTCATTTTTTTTGAAAGAAAAAATCTTTGGACCGAAGCCGATCGCAAATTCACGGCAGAGAATTCCCGCTCTTTGGGCTAGCAATAAATGGCCCAGTTCATGGAAGAAAACGAGCGTTCCGAAAATAATGATAAACGCTATAACTGTATTCACGAACATACCACCTTATGTGAGTATTGAATTGACGTATCCCCGGGTATCTTTGTCCACTTCTTGAATGTCCGCCAGGCTCGGTTTTTTCAGTAATTGATGGCGGGTTAGTGCCTTTTCGATACAGTCTTCAATAGCCAAAAACGGTATCTTGCCAGCTAAAAAGGCAGCGACAGCTACTTCATTTGCCGCATTTAGCACTGTCGGCATTGTTCCTCCTATTTTACCTGATTCAAAAGCAAATTGTAAGCATCGGAACCTGTCAAAATCAGCTTTCTCAAAATGAAGGCTGCCGATTTCCCATAATTCAAGCCTTTTCGCATCTGGTAATGGCAATCGGTCAGGATAAGTGAGCGCATATTGAATGGGGACTCTCATATCCGGAGTTCCGAGCTGTGCGATCACACTTTTATCATGGAACTCAACCATTGAATGGATGATGCTCTCCTTATGTAAAACCACATCAATTTGTTCATAAGGTATATCGAAAAGCCAGTGTGCCTCGATCACCTCTAATCCCTTATTCATCATTGTAGCCGAATCAATTGTAATTTTTGCACCCATTGACCAGTTTGGATGTTTTAATGCATCTTCAACTGTTACTGATTCGAGCTCCTCCCGTGTCTTGTCCCGAAAACTTCCGCCGGATGCCGTAATGATGAGGCGTTCAATGTTTTTAGCCTGTTCGCCTTGAAGAGCTTGAAAAATGGCTGAATGCTCACTGTCAACAGGCAGCAGCGGAACATCATATTTCTTAGCATGTTCTTTTACTATATGCCCTGCAGTGACAAGAGTTTCCTTATTTGCAAGCGCAATTGTTTTTTTCTGTTCAATTGCCTTTAACGTCGGGATAAGACCAACGCTTCCAAGCAAAGCGTTGACAACAATGTCAACCTCCTCCATCACTGCTGCTTCTATCAGTCCTTCTTCTCCCAGCCCGATTTGGCATTCAAAAGAAAAAGACATTTGTTTTAATTTATGATATGTATCCAGATCACCGACAGAGACAAACTTCGGCTGGAAGACCTCAATCATTGGAACGGCCTTATCAATATTTCTGCCAAACGACATAGATACCAGCTGAAATTGATCTTGATGTGCACGCAGTACATCAAGAGTCTGTTCGCCGATTGATCCTGTTGCTCCTAAAAGACAAATATTTTTCAAAGTTGCCACTACTCCTATTCTTATTGCTGCATGATCAGTCTCATATTCATATTAGACTTTTTTATGAAAAAAGGGCAAGCAGAAAGTACAAGAAAGGCATGACAAACAAGAAACTGTCAAAACGGTCTAATATACCGCCATGCCCGGGAAGAATATTCCCAGAATCCTTTACATCGTAATGTCTTTTCAACGCGGATTCCACTAAATCTCCCAGTTGTCCAAAAACAGACAAAAACAGCGTGATCAACAGCAGATAGATATACGGGATCGGAAGTTGTGCAACAAGCTGAAAAATCGTCGCCAATACAAGTGCGATGACAATTCCGCCTGCAAACCCTTCCACTGTTTTATTCGGACTGATTTCAGGCCACAGTTTCCGCTTCCCAAGCGATTTACCGACAAAATAGGCACCGGAATCGGTGGACCAAATGACAACACACGCATAAAAAATGTATGTTAATCCGTATTGGTCAAGATTTCTGATTTCGATAAAATAATGAAAACACATTCCGATGTAAATTGCTGCAAGCGTAATAAACCCGACTTCATCAAAAGTAAAGGTGTTCTTGACCAACACTGTGTAAGTCAGCAATAGCAGTACCGCAAATAAAGCGATTTCCATTTTGGAAATTCCGTCCGCTTCAAAAAACGAATACTGGCTTGGCAATAAGAACATCCACAATAATAAAAGGCCGATCAAACCCGGCAGTGAAACCAGCTTCAGCTTTTTCATCCGTAAAAGTTCAAAAAGCGCCACACTGCCCATAGCATAAATTAATATGGTGAACGGCAATTTCCCGACAATAACCAAAAATAAAAATACAATTGCTGCCAGAACACCTGTCAAAATTCTTTGTTTCATGTCCACCATCCTCTAAATTCCGCCAAACCTCCGGCCTCTCTGCTGAAACTCTCCTAACGCCTGCAAGAAGTGATCTTCTTTAAAGTCAGGCCACAAGACGTCAGTAAAGACAAATTCACTGTAGGCAACCTGCCATAGCATAAAATTACTCAGCCTTATCTCGCCGCTCGTTCGAATTAAAAGTTCAGGATCCTGCAAAGATTCAGTCATCAAATAAGTAGAAAAAAGCGATTCATCAATGTCTTCAATATTCAAAGAGCCTTCCTTCACTTTTTCCGCGAGTGATTTTGCAGCACTGACAATTTCAGTACGGCCTCCATAGTTAAGAGCAAAATTAAGGATCATTCCGTCGTTTTGCGCCGTGTCCTGTACCGCTTTTTCAATTGCACGTAATGTGTGCGCCGGCAAAGCCGTTTCATCCCCAATGATCCGAACCTGTACATTTTCCTCAACAAGCTCTGGAAGATACGTATTCAAAAATTCTTCCGGAAGCTTCATTAAAAAATCGACTTCCATTTTCGGTCTTTTCCAGTTTTCTGTTGAAAATGCATACAATGTCAGTACTTTGACACCTAATTCGTTTGCGAGCTTCGTGGTCCTTTTTACCACCTTCATCCCTTCATGGTGGCCTGCAATTCTGGGAAGAGAGCGTTTTTTAGCCCAACGGCCATTTCCATCCATGATAATGGCGATGTGTTCGGGAATTTCTCCCTTAAGTATGTCTTCTTTTGTATAACGTTCTAAGTTGGAAGCCGCAGTTTGCTGATTCTTCCAATTTTTGAGTATGTTGAGCATGAGATTCCTCCGTCACCCAAAAAGGTTACATTCCCTGCTGATAATCAATGTAATCAACAGTATTAACAAAAAAACCCCCTGTAAACATGAGAGGGTCTTTTCACTATTATCTATTGTACATAGTTTTTCATTAAACTTCCATGATTTCTTTTTCTTTGTCTTTTGTGACACTGTCAATTTTTGACACATATTCATCTGTCAGTTTTTGAACGTCTTCAGTGGAAGCACGCAGTTCATCCTCAGTAATGTCTCCGTTTTTCTCAAGTTTTTTGAGATCATCGTTAGCATCACGGCGAACGTTACGAACAGCTACTTTTGCTTCTTCAGCATATTTTTTTACAACTTTCACTAATTCTTTCCGTCTCTCTTCTGTTAGTGCCGGAATTGCAATTCGAATCATATTGCCGTCACTTGTTGGTGTAAGACCTAAATCAGCTTTTAAAATCGCTTTTTCGATATCGCCGATTGCTGTTTTGTCGTATGGCGTGATAACGAGCATACGAGCTTCAGGCACGTTAATAGAAGACAACTGATTTAAAGGTGTCTGCGCTCCGTAATATTCAACCGTTACTTTATCTAATAATGATGGATTTGCACGGCCTGCGCGTACAGTAGCCAATTCGCGCTGATAAGCAGCAATTGCTTTTTCCATTTTTTCTTTTGTTTGAGTTAATACTTCTTTTGACACGTTATTTCCCCCTCACGATCGTTCCGATTGATTCACCGATAACGGCACGTTTGATATTTCCTTCTTCCATAATAGAAAAGACGATAAGCGGAATGTCATTGTCCATGCATAAAGAGGAAGCTGTTGAATCCATGACTTCCAGGCCGTCTTTAAGAACGTCAAGATAAGAAAGTGATTCATACTTAACAGCTGATTCATCTTTTCTAGGATCAGCATTATACACACCGTCAACGTTATTTTTAGCCATTAAAATAACGTCTGCCTCAATTTCAGCAGCCCGCAGTGCAGCTGTCGTATCAGTTGAGAAATATGGGTTTCCTGTGCCCGCAGCGAAAATAACGACACGTTTTTTCTCTAAGTGGCGTATCGCTTTTCTTCTTATGTACGGTTCAGCAACTTGTCTCATTTCAATGGATGTTTGCACTCTGGACTGGATTCCGAGTGTTTCCAAGCTGTCTTGAAGAGCAAGCGAATTCATTACTGTCGCCAGCATTCCCATATAGTCAGCAGTCGCGCGGTCCATGCCCAGGTCACTTCCTGTTTTTCCGCGCCATAAGTTGCCGCCGCCTACTACAACAGCCACTTCGACTTCAAGCTCAGCGATTTCTTTCACTTGCTTTGCAATGGATTGAATGACAGTCGGGTTAATTCCATTTCCCTGTTCTCCTGCCAATGCTTCTCCGCTAAGCTTTAATACGATACGTTTGTATTTTGGTTTTTCCATGATAACCTCCAAGTGTAAACATTGCCGTTTTCTATTATGCAAGAGAAAAAAAGGTTTGTAAATATAGTTTTAAAAATAGGGAACACAAAATGTGTCCCCTATACTGCCTGAAAAGACGCGACTTAGCCGCGAAATCTTTTCACCATTATTTTTTCACTTGGTTCATTACTTCTTCAGCAAAGTTTTCTTGACGTTTTTCGATGCCTTCTCCAACTTCATAGCGGACAAAAGTTTGAACAGTAGCGTTTTTCGCTGCAATAACTTGCTTCACTTTTTCATCTGGGTTTTTAACGAACGCTTGGTCTAATAGACAAATTTCTTCGAAGAATTTGTTCAGACGGCCTTCAACCATTTTCGCTACGATGTTTTCAGGTTTGCCTTCTTGGAGGGCTTGCTGAGTTAAGATTTGACGCTCATGATTTGTTTCTTCTTCAGATACTTGATCACGAGAAATGTAACGAGGGTTAACTGCAGCAACGTGCATTGCGATATCTTTCGCAGTTTCTTCATCAGTTGTACCGTTGAGAACAGTTAATACACCGATGCGGCCGCCCATGTGAAGGTACGCACCGAATGCAGAGCTGTCGTCTTTTGTAAGAACTGTAAAGCGGCGAAGAGTGATTTTCTCACCGATTTTAGCAACTGCGCTTGTGATGTACTCTTCAACAGTTGAGCCATTTTCCATTTTTTGACCCATTGCTTCTTCAACATCTGCTGGCGTGTTTGCAAGAAGGTGGTCAGCTAAAGTGTTAAGAAGCTCTTTGAAGCCTTCGTTTTTCGCAACGAAATCAGTTTCAGAGTTTACTTCTAGGATAACGCCTTTGTTGCCGTCAGTTTTAATAAGAGTAGAACCTTCTGCTGCGATACGGTCAGCTTTTTTCGCTGCTTTTGCAATCCCTTTTTCTCTTAAAAGGTCAATTGCTTTGTCCATATCTCCGTCAGTTTCAGTTAACGCTTTTTTACAATCCATCATGCCCGCGCCAGTTTTTTCACGCAGTTCTTTTACTTGCTGTGCAGTAATTGCCATTTGTATTCCTCCTTATATGTTTAAACAAGAGTATGTATATTACACATTTTTCTTGAAAAAAGGTGATAAAAGGCAGTCCCTCTTATCACCTTTTGAATAGGTTACGCAGTTGTTGTTTCTGTTTCTGGTGCAGTTTCTTCAGCAACTTCCGCTTCTTCTTCGCCTTGCTTCGCTTCTAAGATTGCATCTGCCATTTTAGAAGTTAGAAGTTTAACAGCGCGGATAGCGTCATCGTTCGCTGGGATAACAACATCAATTTCATCTGGATCACAGTTAGTATCTACGATACCGATGATAGGGATGTTTAATTTGCGAGCTTCCGCAACAGCGATGCGCTCTTTGCGAGGATCGATGATGAATAATGCATCAGGAAGATCCTTCATATCTTTAATTCCGCCTAGGAATTTTTCAAGACGCTCTAATTCTTTTTTCAATTGAACGACTTCTTTTTTAGGAAGTACATCAAACGTACCGTTTTCTTGCATTTTTTCAATGTCTTTAAGACGTTTAATACGTTTTTGGATTGTTTCAAAGTTTGTTAATGTACCGCCCAACCAGCGTTGGTTAACATAGTACATGCCAGAGCGTTGAGCTTCTTCTTTAACAGAATCTTGAGCTTGTTTTTTTGTTCCGACGAAAAGGATTTTTCCGCCTTCAGCAGCAAGATTTTTAGTGAAGTTGTAAGCTTCCTCTACTTTTTTGACTGTTTTTTGAAGGTCAATGATGTAGATTCCGTTACGCTCCGTGAAAATGTAACGCTTCATTTTTGGGTTCCAACGGCGTGTTTGGTGACCGAAGTGAACACCAGCTTCAAGCAATTGCTTCATAGAAATGACTGACATGTTATTTCCTCCTAATATAATGGTTTTTTTCCTCCGCTTAGGTCATTTTTGTGCAGAACTGCCGCCTGCAGCACCCTCTGCATAAATCGTTAAGCGTGTGTATTTAACACCAAGACATAATATAACACAGCTTTATCCGACAATCAAGAATCCTTTACACCTTTGGAGCGAAATTTTAAAAATAGCTCGATTTCTGTCTTTCCGCTCTTCATTTTCTGGGCAATTTGACTTGCCGAATATCCCTGTTCATATAATTCTATGACCTGGTCTTCAAATGATTGGACCTCACTGTTTACGATCTCTTCCCGACGGTCAACCTCTGTAATCAGACCTTCAATATGTTCAGGAAGATTCTCTGCCTCTTGGACTGGATCCCGCTCTTGATATGTTTCAGAGGGCTGAAGGCCTGGCTTTTGGGATTCTTCATCTGATTGACTTGCAGATGAAGCTTTATTTTCTATCAGTTTCTCATTTTCTTCTTTTAATTCAAGCAGAAATGCCGCCAAGGTGTTTTCCGTCTCTTCAAGTATCTGTTTTTGCTGTTTTTCTGTTTCTTTCACTGCAGCGAGCCTCGTATACAGGATAATGACAGCGTACAGAAGAACGCCGTGGAGCGTAAAGCTTAAAAGCCATAATAGTGTTGACATGTTTTTCACTCGCTAACCATGAAATTCATTATTGTATCACTTTTTCCAGCAGATTCTTTAATTTAAATAATGCCTTTGAATGGATCTGAGATATGCGGGACGTAGAAAGATTTAATACTTGTCCGATTTCTGTCAGTGTCAACTCCTCTTTGTAGAACAAACTGACAACCAGCTGTTCTTTTTCAGAGAGTTCGTGAATTTTTTCCGCAAGCTGTGCAATCAGTTCATCCTTCATAATCTTTTCTTCAGGCGGAACATTTTTGTCATCTCTGATCATGACTTGAATGTTTTCCCCGTCATCTTGATCATGGAGCTTTTCATCAATTGACAGCAGATTTGCAAAAAAACCTTCATTCATTGTTGACACGACATCCTGTACCGTCATTCCGAGTTCCTCTGCAATTTCCGCGGGCGATACATTCCGAAGATACCGCTGTTCAAGCTTTTCAATTGCCGCTTCAACCTTCTTTGTTTTTTCGCGTGAGGTTCTGGGCAGCCAATCTTCTTTACGAAGCCCGTCTATGATTGCGCCGCGAATTCTAAACGAGGCGTAGGTATCAAATTTTAAGTCCCGGCTGGGGTCAAATTTTTCAAGGGCATCATATAAACCAAGCATACCAAGGCTCATAAGATCGTCTTTATGCACTGATTTCGGCAGCCCGACAGAAATTCTGCCTACATGATATGTGACAAGCGGCATGTAACGGCGCATTAAGTCGTCACCGGCTTTAGGATCTTTCCACTCTTTCCAGCGCGTCCAAAGCACCTGATCTTCATAATTCAAGGATTGCATTGTTATCCCCCTAATACCTTAATTAAATCGTTTTTTCACCTTGTTTAACAGTTCGAATATGCAGCATGCAGGACTTCGGTTCAAATTCTATCGTCCGGCCGCTTGAGCCGCCCGTATCTTCACTAATAATAGGAATATTAAATAAAGACAGCTGTTCTTTTATCGCTAATACATTTCTCGGTCCGATCTTCATCAAATCATTTGTCGATTTAAATTTAAACATCTCTGATCCGCCGGCCAGCTTTGCTTTTAATGCAAATTTCCGGCATCCCGCTTCTATTAGCATATCAATCGTGGTCTGTACGGCGGTGTCAGCGTACTTAGCCCGGTTGAGCTCGGCAGTTTTCGATAACGTCGAATCCGGAAGCATGACATGAACAAGACCCGCCGTTTGCTTTTCTTTATCATAAAGCACCAGCCCCACACATGAGCCCAAACCAGAGGTCCGGATGGTATCCGGGAAGCGGGCGATCTTCACGTCAGCAATCCCAACCTTTATAACAACAGCCTCAGTTGTACTCATAATGATGCACCTAAGGCGACAAAGAGCTTTTCAAATGAATCATAGTCCGGCAGCATAAACATATGCGCTTTCAGCTCCTGCTGATGGCTTTGGTCAAAAATTGACGTGTCGACAACAATGGCGTGTTCTCCAACCTGACTGAGCTCCATCAGCCCTTCGCTGATCACTGCTCCGAACATGTCCAAAGAGACTTCAGGAACACTTGGATAGAGCTGGAGTTTCGTCAAATCCGCCAAAGCTGTTAAATATGACCCCGCTAAAATATTGCCCAGTTCATGCAAAGCGGATGAGCTCATGTGGTCTTCACCTAAGTCCTCTATGTCAAAATCGGGGTTTCCAATCAGCTCTCTGATAAACTGCTCCGCCTGAAAAAAAGGCATTATAAAGAACATTGAACCCGTTAAATCGCCTTCCATTCTTAAAAAGATGCTGGCAACCGGGACATCGGCGCCGCCGAAAAAATCAACAAGCTCATCAAAAGACAGCAGCTTTGCAAATGGGACTTCCATATCTATCTTTCTATTTAACAGCTGGGCCATTGCAGAGGCGGAGTGGCCGGCGCCTATATTGCCGACTTCCCGCAAAATGTCCATCTGCTCTTCTTTGATTCCATTAAAAATACTCATGTCATAACCCCTTTAAGATTAAGCTTGATCGGGCACAGCGGACTGAGATGATTCTTTATCCAAAACCGCGTTCGCATCAATAATATTTAAGAGTCTGTTCTCTTGTTTCACAATCTGTTCGATCGACACATCCGTATCTTTCTGAACGCCTTCTGGAGCAGATTCTATTTCACTTTCGTGTACGGTAATCACATCATTCGCTTCATCCACAATCCAGCCGACTTCAATATCACGATAAGCAATAATGATAATTCGTGTTTCATCGGTAATTTCATACTCTGGCAAATTCAGGCGTTTTCTTAAATCAATAACCGGAGTCACCACCCCGCGTAAATTGATTACCCCGCAAATATATGGTTCGACGCCAGGTACCCTCGTTGGCTTTTGCCATTTTTCAATTGATTTCACCTGAGTGACGGAAATGGCATATTCTTTGCCATTTACCATAAAGACTATCATTTTTTCGCCTGTTTTAATTTCTGCAGTCATGTGAGACACCTCCTCGAATGGTTAAATAATCAGTGCATTACAATCAATAATGAGCGCTACTTCTCCGTCTCCTAAAATAGTAGCTCCGGAAATTGCAAAGACGTTTGTTAAATAATCTCCGAGTGATTTCAGCACAACTTCCTGCTGGCCAATAAAGGAGTCCACCACAAATGCAGTAGGTTTGTCGCCTTTTTTCACGACAATGATATGGAGCTGTTCCGCATCTTTTCTTGTATCTTCTATTTTAAACTCTTCTTTTAAATAAACGACAGGGACAATATGCCCTCTAAAGTCAATCACTTCACGGTCATGCGTTTGCAAAATGTCTTTTCTGTCAATAACTGCTGTTTCAATGATTGAAGAAATCGGAATGGCAAATGTCTCTTCTTCCAACTTAATGAGCAGAACTGAAATAATAGACAAGGTAAGCGGCAGCTGGATGCTGAATAGAGAGCCTTGACCCTCGGCTGATTTCACACTGACTGAACCGCCAAGAGACTCCAGTTTGTTTTTTACAACGTCAAGTCCTACACCGCGGCCGGAAATATCAGAAATTTGGTCAGCAGTTGAGAACCCCGGAGCAAAAATCAATTCGTAAATTTGGTTGTCTTCTAAGGTTTCAGCTTCTTTTTCCGTTATGACCCCGCGCTCAAGCGCTTTTTCCAGAATTTTTTTGCGATTAAGGCCTGCGCCGTCATCCTCTACTTCGATAAAGACATGGTTGCCGCTGTGATAAGCTTTAAGCACAACTTTTCCTGATTCCGGTTTTCCCTTTTGCAAACGTGTTTCCGGCGCCTCGATACCATGGTCAATACTGTTTCTGATCAAGTGAACGAGTGGATCTCCGATTTCATCAATTACTGTACGATCCAGTTCAGTTTCCGCACCGATGATCGAGAGTTCAATTTTTTTATTCAGCTCTTTCTGAAGCTGGCGAATCATTCTCGGGAATCTGTTAAAAACAGTTTCAACCGGGACCATCCTCATATTCAGAATAATCGATTGCAAATCTCCGGAAATTCTCGTCATTCGTTCAACCGTTTCAGTCAGTTCATTGTGCTCAAGCTCTTTCGCAATCTGCTCGAGACGCCCACGGTCAATGACAAGCTCTTCAAATAAGTTCATTAAAGAATCAAGCCTGTCAATGTTGACACGAATTGTTTTAGATCCGCCGGCTGAATGCTTCGCCTGTTCATCGTTTTTAGCAGGCTGTTTTTGTTTCTCCTGCTTCGCAGGTACAGCTGCTGCTGGTGAATCTTCTTGCTTAGATTCTTCAGGCTTTTCAGCTGATGTTAAAGGAGCCCCTTGAATGACTTCAACATGCTCAATTTCCGACACGCCATTGATTAATTGTTCAATGTCTTCCGCTGATTGATGTGTTAAGAAACAAACTTGAAAATCAGTTCCAAAATCTTCTGTTTCAAGCACTTCAGCACTTGGAATTGTTTTGGCTACTTCTCCGACTTCACTTAGTTTTTCAAACACCATATAGACACGAACTGCTTTTAACATACAGTTTTCGTTCAGAGAAATCTTGATTTCATATCGTTTGAAGCCTTGCTCCTCCGCTTCTTGTATAACTGTGCGTTCAAATTCATCATATTCCCAATCAGATGCTGAACTCTGTGCTTCTGCAGGTTCTTCGGAGGCGGCGGATTCAGCGTGCGCACCATTCACATCAAGCTTGGCACTCACTTCTGAGATATCTCTTTTACCATCCCCGCCATCAATAATAGACTGAACCATTGCTTCCAGGTGATCCAGAGCTTCAAACAAAATATCCAGCCAGTCTGAGGTGACTGCCATGTCTCCGTTTCGGATTGCATCCAGCACGTTTTCAAGCAGATGGGTTAGATGTGCTAAATCCGTGTAGCCCATCGTTGCGCTCATTCCTTTTAATGTATGGGCAGCCCTGAATATATCATGTACGAGCTGAAGATCAGTCGGGTCTTTCTCTAAAAGGAGAAGCTTTTCATTACATGTTTGTAAATGTTCTTTACTCTCATCAATAAAGACATCTAAATACTGATTCATATCCATTTGAATCACACCCTCTCTTTTTTCACACAGCTTGTGATGGATGCTGCGATATCTTCCACATGTTTAATCTCATGAATGAGACCCGCTTTAACAGCAGCTTTTGGCATCCCGTATACGACACAAGATTCTTCAGACTCCGCAATGGCTTTCACATTGCCGGCTGTTAGCATGTCCTTTAGCCCAGCAGTGCCGTCACTGCCCATTCCGGTCATGATAACCGCTACTTTTTCATAATCTGTCAGTTTCCCGACAGAACGGAATAAATAATCAGCAGATGGTTTATGACGGCTTGGTGTGTCATGGTTATCAAGCACAATCTGGAGTCCTTCGCTGTTTTTAATAACGGATATGTTTTTTCCGCCTGGTGCTATGTAAACACAACCGTTAAGAGCTGCTTCACCATCTTTTGCTTCTTTTACCTGAATGTCAGATAAATGATTCAGCCGATCAGCCAAAGAAGCAGTAAACCCTTCAGGCATGTGCTGTACGACAACCACTGGTGCGTTCAAATCCTTAGGGAGCTTCGGTATCACCTTTTGTAACGCCCGTGGACCGCCTGTTGATGTGCCGATACACACAATTTGTCTGCCCGTGCCAGGTTTCGGTTTGCTTAATTCAGGCTTAACGACAGCACGCACAATAGGTTCGGGCCGAACTGTCTGGGAAACAGGACGTTTCCGCTTGCCGGAAAGTCCTGCCGCGACGACACGCTCAACTAATTGTTCTTTAATTTTGTATAGATCCAGAGATATTGAGCCTGATGGCTTTGTGATAAAGTCAAAGGCACCGATCTCCAAACAATTAATTGTGCATTCTTTACCTTTCTCGGTCTGGCTCGACACCATAATGACCGGCAAGTTATAAATCTCAATAATTTTGCGGAGCGTATCTGTCCCATTCATGACCGGCATTTCAACATCAAGAGTAATAACATCCGGTTTTAATAATTCAATCTTCTTAAGCGCTTCTTCTCCGTTTCTCGCAGTTCCGATTACTTCTATCTGCTTTTCCTCGGTCAGAAAATCACTTATCATTTTTCTCATAAAAGCTGAATCATCAACTACAAGCACACGAATCAAATTAAGCCCTCCTCATTAAAAAAGAAGATAATTTCTCAATAAATGTCTGTTTGTCTTCTTTGTGTCTCTTTTCTTCTCTTTCAAACAAGGCGTCCGCTAAAATACGGACTGACCGGCTGGCTTTTGCCTGAGGGCTTTTTATGAAAAAAGGAACCTGTTCGACAACCGCTTTGCTCACGATCACATCGTCAGAAACGGAACCGGCAAACTGAACCTGAACATCCAAAAACATATGAATTGTACGGGAGAGGCGGGCAAAAGCGTCAAGCCCTTCCTTTTGGTCACGGCACCGATTGACAGCCACCTTCATTGAAAGCTTATTTTCTGTCAAAACCAAGTGCTTGACAGCGCTGTATGCGTCCATAATGGCCGTCGGCTCGGGAGTTGTTATAATCAAAATATCTTCTGCTGATAAAATAAAAGGCAGTTGATCTTTTGATAAGCCTGCTCCCATGTCAAACAGCACATAATCGAACTGGCTTAATGCATGAGAAAGTTCATTGGCAAAAAACGTCCATTTTCTCTGATCGAGCTGAAACATCACATCCAGACCGGTTCCCCCTGATATATACCGCAAACCCTTTGGGCCAACGGATAATGACTGCAGCAAAGGCTTACGATCGGTTAAAACATCGATTATCGTGGCAGACGATGAATTTCCCATTAATATATCAATGTTTCCCATCCCGATATCAAGGTCGATGAGCAGCACCTTCTTATCTTTATCCTGCAGCGCAAGTGCCATATTTAAGGTAATATTGGATTTTCCGACACCGCCCTTGCCGCTGATGACAGCAAGTGTCTTCGCTTTTTGTGAATAAACCATCGGCAGAACGCGCTCACGTTTTTCCATTTTCGCCCGTAAAGTTGCTGCTTGGTCATATCTGTTCATCTGCACAGCATCCTCACAAAACCAAGTGGAGATACGGTCTGTATATCCTCAGGCACATTCTGTCCGTTTGTCATAAACCCAACACCTATTTTTGATTCTGCCAGTATATTAAATACAGAACCTAAGGAAGTCGTTTCATCTATTTTCGTAAAAATATACTGATTGACAGGGACGGATGAAAACCGTTTGACAATATGCTTCATATCTTCATATTTTGCAGTCGCGGATAAAACAAGAAATGACTGAATGCTGCTCTCAAAAGGAATCGTTTCTTTTAGTTCATCAATGTATTGCGGGTCCTTGAAGTTTCTTCCGGCTGTATCAACAAACACATGATCATACTCAGAAAATAACTCCTTCGCCTGCTGAAATTCTTCTTTTGTATAGCAAACTTCCAGAGGAGCCTGCAGCAGTTCAGCGTATGTTTTCAACTGTTCAACAGCTGCAATACGATACGTATCTGTTGTAATAAAAGCGATTTTTTTATGTTTTTCAAGCATAGATATGGCTGCGAGTTTAGCCAGTGTAGTTGTTTTACCAGCCCCTGTTGAACCAAAGAGAACGATATATTTTGAATGAATTGGCTCCTGCCACTTGTCTGCTGAGGGCAGCATATCGCATAGTATTTCCTGAAGTTTGCCGACAACATTTTCTTCAGTCAAGCCGCCTGCTTCAACAGAGAAGCGAAGCAATTTTTTCAGAGTGTTCGTTTTCGTAGACTCTTTGATCCCTGTTTCTTGCAAAAGCTTTTCTGCTTTTCGCAGCGGCTCAGGAAGTACAGATTGATATGCTGAAAAATCACCTAGCTCCTGTTGCGCCGGAATTTGAGGGGGAGATGTTCTCTCCTCTATTTTCGGACTGCTGACCGGAGTTTTTAATGTTTGTTTCGGTTCAGCTGCCTTCTGAGGCGTTTTTTTCTCAAGAAAGTCCTGATCCAATACGGCGATTACTTCAACAGCAGGCTTGTTGACGAGGCCAAACCATTTTCGCTTTTTAATTTTTTTCGAATTTAATATGACCGCTTCATTACCTAACTCTTTTCTGATGAGAAGTGCCGCTTCTTGCATTGAAGCAGCAGTAAATTTTTTTATTTTCATTAAATATCCACCACTCCAATGCTTTGTACCTCAACATTCGCCTCAAGTTCGTTATAAGAGAGTACCGGAAGATCAGGGAAGTATCGTTCCAGAAGCTGCTTCACATACATTCTGACAGGCGGCGAGCAAAGAAGGATCGCGGTTTCCTGACGTAATGAGAGCTGTTCAGCTTCTTTAGCGACAGAGCGCACTATACTTTCTGAAATATCTGGTTCAAGTGATAAATAGTTCCCGTGTTCCGTCTGCTGCACACCGTCTGCTATTGCTTTTTCTACACGGCCCGAACAAGTAACAACCTTCAACACTTCATTTTCTTTGGCAAACTGGGCTGTAATTTGTTTAGCAAGCGCTTGTCTTGTATACTCTGTCAAAAGATCAGAATCTGTTGTTAATTTCCCATAATCAGCAAGTGTTTCAAAAATCGTTACTAAGTTTCGAATTGAAACTTTCTCTTTTAAAAGCTTAGCAAGCACTTTCTGAATATCACCGACAGACAATGGATTCGGCGTAACCTCTTCAACCAGGACTGGATACGATTCTTTCAAGTGATCGATCAGCTGTTTTGTCTCCTGCCTTCCGATCAATTCGTGGGCATGCTGCTTAATTTTCTCCGTAATATGCGTTGAAACGACTGATGCAGGATCAACTACTGTATAACCAAGCATGTCGGCTTCATCCTTTACCGCTTCGCTAATCCATTTAGCCGGCAGTCCGAATGAAGGCTCCACTGTTTCAATCCCTTCAATGAGATCGTCCTCAGGAGTAGGCGACATCGCTAAATAATGATCAAGCAACAGCTCGCCTTTTGCTACTTCGTTTCCTTTAATTTTCAATCGGTATTCATTAGGCTGCAACGCTATATTATCTCTGATTCGCACGACAGGAATGACAAGCCCGAGTTCCAAAGCCAACTGACGGCGTATCATAACAATTCGGTCTAATAAATCACCGCCTTGATTGGCATCAGCAAGCGGTATCAGGCCATATCCAAACTCAAATTCTATCGGATCTATATGCAGAAGCTGAACAACACTTTCAGGGCTTTTAAGCTCGTCCACCTCAGCCTCTTCCTCAAGAATCTCATCCACTTCTTCTTTTTCCTTACCTGATTTAGATAGTGTATATGCGCCAAAAGCAAGCAATCCCGCAAGCGGCCCCGTCAGAAGGATGCCGATCGGAGTGAAGATACCTAAAAGCATGATCGTAGCTGCTGCGACGTATAAAAGCTTTGGATACGCAAACAGCTGGCCTGTAATGTCATGCCCTAAGTTTCCTTCAGAGGCAGCTCTTGTGACCACAATACCCGTAGCCGTAGAAATTAACAGTGCCGGGATTTGCGAAACAATTCCATCCCCTACAGTCAGCATCGTAAAGTGTGAAGCAGCTTCTTGAATGGACATGCCCTGCTGAAGCATTCCGATCACGATTCCGAAAATAATATTGATCATCACAATGATGATTCCGGCAATGGCGTCACCTTTTACAAATTTACTGGCACCGTCCATTGCTCCATAAAAGTCTGCTTCTCTTGCCACTTTTTCGCGGCGATGCTTCGCTTCCTGTTCGGTAATCATCCCTGCGTTTAAATCAGCATCAATACTCATCTGCTTCCCTGGCATTGCGTCCAGCGTAAACCTTGCTGCAACCTCGGAAACACGTTCAGCACCTTTTGTAATGACGATAAACTGAATAATAATAAGGATGATAAATACAACGAGTCCAACTAATACATTTCCGCCGACAACGAAATTTCCGAAAGTCTCGACGACTTTCCCTCCTTCACCGTGTGAAAGAATTGAACGGGTAGTTGAGACGTTCAAGCCCAAACGAAATAGGGTCAAAAGCAGCAACAGTGACGGAAAAATCGAAAACTGAAGCGCTTCCTGCATATTCATTGTGGTGAGAAGCACGATCAACGCAAGAGAAATATTAATAATGATCAAAATACTTAACAGCCATGGAGGAAATGGAATCACCAGCATCGCCACAATGAGGACAACACTTATTAAAACGGATAAATCTCTTGTTGACATGCTGTTTTTTCTCTCCTTTTAAATCGAAAAATTCAATATACTTTTTGTTTTGTTTTATATACGTAAGCCAGAATTTCTGCTAAAACTTTAAAAAATTCTTCCGGCACTGCCTGGTCAATTTCTATCTGATCATATAACGCACGGGCAAGCGGTCTGTTTTCTACCATCATGACATCATGCTCTTTAGCAATTTTCCTGATTTTTAACGCAAGGTGATCGACGCCTTTTGCAACAATATAAGGAGCGTCCATTTTTTCTTCATCATATTTCAGAGCAATCGCATAGTGAGTCGGGTTTGTGATAATGACATCTGCTTTTGGAACTTCCTGCATCATCCGCCTCATCGCCATTTCCCGCTGTCTTTGTTTAATTTTAGACTTGATAATCGGGTCTCCTTCAGATTTTTTGTACTCATCTTTTATATCTTGTTTTGACATTTTGATATTTTTCTCATAGTCAAATCTCTGATATAAATAGTCGAGACCAGCAAGAATCAACAATGCACCTGCACCGCTTAGTCCCATCCACAAAGTGAGTTTTGAAACGAAAGAAAGTGCCTCTTCGGGTGTCAGGAGAGGAAGCCGGAGAATTTCTCCATAATGCAGCCAAAGCACAGCAAAAGCCGCAAAACCGACGACTACGATTTTCAAAATTGATTTAATCAGCTCTACAATCGCCCTCATACTGTATATTCGTTTAAAGCCTTTGATCGGATCCAGTTTTTCAAGCTTAGGCTGTATCACTTCAGCAGAAAATAAGAACCCAACCTGCATATAGTTGCTTACGACTCCTGCAACAAGAGCAACAAGCAAGATCGGTGCGAGTATCATGCCCATATCCTTTAATAAGCTGACAAACAATGTATGCACATTTGATTCTGAGAGCTTCATTGTGAGCGATTCGGTATAAAATGTTTCTATGAATGACAGCAGCCTGTCTCTCATATACGGACCAATTGCAATAAGCGAAAGGAATATTACCAGTAAAGAAACGGCGGTATTGACATCCGAGCTTTTGGCTACTTGCCCTTTTTTTCGCGTATCCTTCCGTTTTTTCGGAGTGGCTTTTTCTGTCTTCTCTCCCGCAAAAAACTGCAGGTCAACTCTAAGCTTCATTAAGAAACACCGACCAATGCTAAAAGATTCCGCATCGTTTCAATCGTTAAACTGAAAACATTCCGGACAACGACGAAGATAACGGACATACATACAATGAGCATGATGAAACTGACAGCGATCTTTAAAGGCAGACCGACCACAAATACATTTAACTGCGGAACAGTTCGAGCCACGATACCTAATGCTAAATCAACTAGAAACAAACTGGCCACAACCGGCGCTGACATTTGAAAAGCGATAATAAACATTGCATTAAAGCTTTTCGCGATAAAATAGGCAAACTTTTCATCGCCGAAATTCGGAAATGCCTGATCAACTGAAATATACTGAAAGCTGTAGTAAATACCGTCCAGCAGCAAATGGTGGGCATTGACACTCAGCATAAACAAAAGTGCCATCGTATAGATAAACTGGCCAATCAACGGACTTTGTGCACCGGTTTGCGGATCAATAACGTTTGCTATTGAAAATCCCATTTGAAAATCAATAAACGAGCCGGCAATCTGCACTGCAGCAATCATCATATAAGCAATTAAACCCAGACAAAGGCCGACCAAAGCTTCTTTAAGCGCCAAGAGCATATAGTGCTCACCTATCTCCAAAGAGGGCGGTTTATCAATGGTGCTGAAACAAATGACCGCAAGAAAAAAAAGCAAATCCTATGCGATGAACAGCTGGCACATTTCGATGTCCAAATAGCGGAATCGTTACAAAAAAAGCAGAGATTCTAATAAAAACCAATAAAAAAGCAGGAAATAAGTCAATAATTGAATTCATCTCTACATTACCCTGCAAAACGATTTAAATTAGAAAACAGCTCTGTTGTAAATGAAAGAATCGTCGACAGCATCCACGGACCAAAAAAAATGAGAGCCAGGAGAACCGCCACGATTTTCGGAATAAACGCCAAAGTCTGTTCCTGGATTTGAGTTGTCGCCTGAAATATGCTGACAATTAAACCGACCAGTAAAGCAATAGCCAATAATGGCCCGCTGATCATCAGCGTTACGTATACGGCTTTTTCCGCCATAGAAATTACAAATTCTGAACTCACGTTTAGCACCTACCCTAAAAGCTCTGAAGCAAAGATTTCACAATTAAATACCAGCCGTCTACCAAAACAAAAAGTAATATTTTAAAGGGCAGAGAAATCATAACTGGAGGCAGCATCATCATTCCCATTGACATCAAGACGCTCGCCACTACCATATCTATAATTAAAAAAGGGATAAAAATCATAAAACCTATTTGAAATGCTGTTTTAAGCTCCGATATGGCAAAAGCCGGAACCATTGTTGTTAGCGGAATATCCTTTAATGATTCAGGTTTATCCATTTTTGCGTAATTCATAAACAGCGCCAGATCCTTCTGCCTTGTGTGTTTACTCATAAATTCTTTAATCGGTTCCTCAGCTTTCGTATACGCTTCATCCAAGCTGATTTTGTTGTCCATTAATGGGGTCAGCGCTTCTTTATTAATTTCTGAAAAAGTAGGAGCCATAATAAAAAATGTTAAAAACAGCGCAAGCCCGATAAGAACCTGGTTTGGGGGCATAGATTGCGTCGCAAGTGAAGTTCTGACAAATGACAGAACAATGACGATGCGAGTAAAACAAGTCATAAGAATCAATATTCCAGGCGCCACTGAAAATACAGTTAACAATAATAGTAATTTAACAGTTGAACTTACGTTTTCCGGATCGCTTGAACTGAAAATATTTATAAACTCATTCATGATGACGTGGGCCTTTCTTCTTTCCTTCAGAACGGTTTTGTTTTAACTCTTCAAGTTGCTCTTTTAATGCTTTTGAAAATGAAGGCAGTTTTTGCTGCGGCTGATGTTCAGAACTCTTAAGCGGCTTCACAAACTTTTGCCACTCTATTTTGCTTGACATTGCCTCTTCATGCTGACTGAGAATGACTTCAATCTCTTTTTCATCCTCAATTTCTTTCAGCAGCTGGATCGTCTCTCCTACACCGACGACGAGCACACTTTTCCCGACCTTGATCAATTGTATGGATCTGTTCTGGCCGACCGATGTGCCGCCAATATTTTCAACATATTGAAAAGGCTTTAGGAGCCGATTTCTTTTGTTCATGAGTTTAACCAGCCCGTAAATCAGCACGATAACAAACAGTAAAGCGAAAATCATCTTTACAAAATCAAAAGCTGAGACAGAAGGAGCAGCCGCTCCCTCCGTCTCATCAGCAGTTTTTGTTGTTTTTTCTTTCTTTTGCTCTGACTTATCTGCAGTTTTTTCATCTTTCTTTTGAAACCATTCGTTTACAGTTGAATTATCAGAGTCTGCCGCGGCAGCAGCAATCGGATGTACACTGAATAAAACGAAAAAACAAATAAAAACGATAAAATATTGACTCTTTTTCAACAGTCGTACACCCTTTAACTTAATGTTTTGTTGATTGCTTCAAGCACACGGTCAGCCTGGAAAGGTTTCACAATGAAATCCTTAGCGCCGGCCTGAATGGCATCAATAACCATTGATTGCTGTCCCATAGCAGAACACATGATGATTCTTGCCTGCGCATCAATTTGTTTAATTTCTTTTAATGCTGTAATACCATCCATTTCTGGCATCGTGATATCCATAGTAACAAGGTCAGGTGAATGCTCTTTATATTTCTCTACCGCTTGTGCTCCATTTTCAGCTTCCGCTACAACTTCAAAACCATTTTTAACCAAAATATCTTTAATCATCATTCGCATAAATGCTGCGTCATCTACAATTAAAATTCTATGTGCCATAATCTATCTCTCTCCTTGTGTTTCGTTATTTTAAATTATTAATGCGCTCTGCCTGGCTTAAAATGTCAGTGACTCTCACTCCGAAGTTTTCTTCAATGACAACGACCTCGCCTTTGGCAACGATACGCTGATTAACTAAAATATCTACAGGCTCACCGGCTAATTTATCAAGCTCGATAATACTTCCGGCAGAAAGCTCTAAAATCTCTTTTACGCTTCTCTTCGTTCTGCCAAGCTCAACAGTAATCGAAAGCGGGATATCCAAAAGCATATCCAGATTATGAATAGGGGCTTGTACAGCTTCGTTTGGATCAAACGCGGAAAATTCCACCGGTGAAACCTGAACTGACGCTGCTTTTTTTGCTGTTCCCTGCCTTTTTGGCGGCTGCTGCTGTTGCTTCGGTTCAATACGCGGCTCTGGCGTCACAGGCTCTTTCGGCTGTTCGTATGTAACTTCAGGCTGCACCGTTTCTTCTTCCTCTGCACTTTCTGAGTTCATAAGGCTTGAAATTAAATCTTTCGCAAATGTCAATGGGTAAAGCTGCATAATGCTGGAGTCTATTAATTCTCCCACCTTTAAGTTGAAAGAAACTTTCACCAGCATTTCATCATCAGGAATACGGTCTGTACCCTTTTCTTCAGTAACATCCAACAATTCAACCCGAGGAGGTGAAATATCAATTTTTTTACTGAATACAGTAGACATTGATGTGGCAGCCGATCCCATCATTTGGTTCATTGCTTCTTGAACCGCACTTAGATGGATTTCACCCAGTGAAGGGTCCGCACCTTTTCCGTCTCCCCCGATCATTAAGTCAGCAATGATCGCCGCGTCACTTTGTTCCACGACTAACAGGTTGCTCCCGCTGAAGCCCTCCGTATAATTCACTTCAATCGCTACATACGGTTCAGGAAACGCATCGCTGATTTTACTTCTTGGAATGACCGTTACGCTTGGAGTCGTAATATCGACCTTTTGATTTAAAAGCGTTGACAGTGCTGTCGCAGAACTGCCGAATGAAATATTACCGATTTCACCGATCGCATCACGCTCCATTTCCGATAAATCATCTACTTCCGGAACCTCTGGCTCATCAAGCGTGCTGCCAGTACCGTTAAGAAGCGCGTCAATCTCATCTTGAGATAATCTATTATTCTCCATCTTGTTCACCTCTTATGTCGTGATCTAAAATTTGCACTGCCTGTTTTCGATTCACCCGGCCGGCTTGTCCTAAAAATTTCGGCTTATCTCCGACCAATACAGTAAGAGGATCCGTGACTGATTTGTCCAAAGTTATGCAGTCTCCGACTTCTAAACTTAAAAACTCTTCTATCGTCAGTTCAGATGTGCCGAGCTCGGCCACGACAGGTATTTGTGCTGTCATGATACGTTTTTCAAGCGACTTTGTTTCCTCAGGCTTTGGCTCATTTCGGTCTGATTGCATCCAATAGTGGACTGAAAGCTTCGGTATGAGCGGCTCGAGTACGATATGCGGGATACAGAGATTAATGACACCGCTGATTTCACCAATTTGAGTATTGAGCGAGATCACCACGACTGTTTCATTAGGAGATACCATCTGAACAAATTGCGGATTCACTTCAAACTCAGTCATTTCCGGTTCAATATCAGCAATTGACTGCCAAGCTTCTTTATAATTACCCAGTGCATTTTCAAATAAATTAGAAATGATTTTTGTTTCAATTTCTGTCAAACTGTCAACCTTGTTATGACTGATTCCAATCCCGCCCATGACTCGATCCATCATCGTATAAGCTATCGTGGGGTTGACCTCCATCATAATTCTGCCTTCCATCGGATGAACATCAAATAGATTTAGAATCGTCATGTTTGGAATCGATCTGATAAATTCCTCATACGGAACCTGATCAACAGAACTGACAGATATGTGAATATAGGTTCTGAGCTGAGCAGAAAAATGAGTGGTAAGAAGTCTTGCAAAATTGTCATGAATTCTCGTTAAACTGCGGATCTGATCCTTAGAAAACCGCAGCGCACGTTTGAAATCATAAACCTTGACTTTCTTCTCTTTTTCTTCTTTTTTCAGCTCTTCAGCGTCCATTTCACCAGTTGATATTGCAGAAAGCAGTGCATCTATTTCATTTTGGGAGAGAACTTCTCCTGACATTTTCCTCACCTCCGTATTCTGTCAAATTATGCTTTATTGCAGATTAAAGGAGGTAATATACACTTTTTCTACTTTTCCTTTTTGGAGGTAGCTATTTATTTTATCTTTTAGTTCCTTCTTAAAGGTTTCTTTTCCCTTGTCTCCCTCAATCTGATCAGCATTCGTATCAGCCAGCAGTGATATAACAGCGTCTTTCACTTGGAAATCACGTTTCTCAAGTTCTTCTTTTGATTTATCAGAATCAGTTTCAAGTTTAATAGCAAGACGGATAATGTTATCAGACTTTAAATTTGTTGTGATCTCTTCTACATCCACAGAAGACGCAACGATTTCATCAATACTTTTTTTCGCTTCACTTTTTTCGGACTTTCCGCCTAAAACAAAATAAGCCGCCGCCCCGAGAGCACCAATTACGATAAGAATAATTAGTAAGATGATCATTAACTTTTTCTTCATTCCGGTTCCTCTATTCCTTGATCCATTGCAAATATTTGTATTTTCCGGTAGAAAGATGCGATCTTTTCCAGAACAGCTTCTTCATCTTCTTTTACTACAAACTTCTTACCATTTGACAGAGTGATTGTAGTATCCGGAAAGCATTCAATCTGTTCAATAAACAGCGCATTCAGTGTAAAGGGCTGCCCATTCAAACGGGTTACTTTAATCATAAAACAGCGGAGAAGCGATTACTCGCCTCCCCTCCCTCCTTAACGTTTAAGGTTAACCAGTTCTTGAAGGATTTCATCAGATGTTGTAATAATTTTCGAGTTTGATTGGAATCCGCGCTGGGCAACAATCATTTCAGTAAATTCGTCAGTTAAATCAACGTTAGACATTTCGAGAAAACCTGATTTAAGGGAACCTGTACCGCCATCACCAGGCTGGTTGGCTGCACTGGCAGTCCCAGAGTTTAAAGACTCACGGTATAAGTTGCTTCCGATTTTATCCAAACCGTCACTGTTGGCAAAAGTAACAATCCCGATTTGTCCCCCGTCTTGTGTTTTCCCGTCAGCATCAACAATTGAGACCTTTCCATCAGAACCAATGCTGAAGCTTTGTGCATCAAGAGGGATTTTAATTGTTCCACCAGTCATATTTAACACATGATAGCCATCACCAGTAACCAGTGTTCCGGTATTATCTAAATAGAAGTTTCCTGCTCTTGTATAAGCTGTTCCGTCGCCTGTATCAATTCTAAAGTAACCATCGCCGTCAATCGCTAAATCAAGTGTTCGCCCTGTGCTTTGTGTTGCGCTTGTTGAATGAATTGTATCAATTGTGCCAGAAGATGAACCTAAACCGATCTGCTTAGAGTTCGTACCGCCGATAGTTGCACCAGCCGCAGAACCGCCGGCAATCGTTTGGCTTACCATATCTTTAAAGGTCACACGGCTTTTTTTGAATCCTACTGTATTCACGTTGGCAATGTTGTTACCGATTACGTCAAGCTTTGTTTGAAAGTTTTTCATACCGCTGATTCCAGAATAAAGTGAACGTAACATAATATATTCCCCCAGATGTTTTTATTTAGATGATTGTCCCACAGACATGACATTCGCAGGACTGATCTCGGTCCCATCATCAAGAACGAGATAATAATTTCCTTTAAAATGTTTAACAGAGCTTACTGTGCCTGTTTTATCTGTTGCACTTTTACCATCAGTCCAAGATACTTCTTTTCCCATCCAATCAACATACGTTGTAAACGGATCTTGTTTTTCGACAAATTGAGTCATTGTCGTATTCAGATTCATCATTTGCTCCAAACTTGAAAAAGTTGCCATCTGGCTGATAAATTCTTTATCGTCAACCGGATTGAGCGGATCTTGGTTTTGGACTTGAGTCATTAATATTTTTAAAAACTCATCTTTCCCCAAGCTGCTGTTGTTCGTCGACACAGTATTCGTTTTTTCAGGCAGTTTATATTCTGAACTTATAGAAGTCATTCTTCTTCCTCCATTTCAACCATCGACACTTCATCGAGCAGATCGCCAAAATCATTTGATTGCTTTTTCTGCCTTTGCTGTCTCTGCCCCTCTTGCTGCTGTTTCTGTTCATCAGCAAGCTGGCCGTATACCGGCTGATCCCCGCTTTGGACTGGAAGAGTAAAACGGTCAATTTGGACGGCCATATTCGGCAATGATTGCTTCAGCTGAGGAAGATGCTGTTCAAGCAATTCTTTTGCTGATTGACTAGATGCAATGATTTTACTCTGAAACATTCCATTTTCATTTGTCAGCTTGATTGTGACAAATCCTAAATGTTCAGGGTTCAGCCGAATAGTGAAACTTCCCGTCGATCTGCCGAAAGGCGTATATTTCATCTGCTTCCACGCATTAATCACTTGATCAGCCACCGTTTTTGTTTCGGCATTTGGTATATCAGATGACATCTGCTGCAGATCAAGTGTTTGAACTCCTCCTATGCCCCGATACCCCGAAAACAGCATTTGGAGTCCTGATTTACTATCTACAGGCTGAATACTTCCAGAAACCTCCGATGCATTTTTGCTGGATGAACTCTGCGAGAGCGGTGTGAGAACACGCTTCCCAAAGTCTTGTGATGATTCGGATGATTTCGATAACAAGAAGGCTTTCAGCTGGCTTTCAGCTAAACTCCATTCTTTGGTCCCTTTTTGAGGAAGCATAGACATTTGATCCATTAAGCTTTGAAAACTTTTCAGCTCTGACGCTGTCATCGAGTAAAGTTTTGAACTTGACTCAGCTTTAGTGAATATTTGCTGTTTAAGATCCTGAATTAGTTGTTGAGATACACCCTTCTTTTCTAATGCAGAAAGGAATTGATCTCCATTTTGGTAAATAGCATGAGCTTCATTGCCATTCCCGCGATCAGTCAGCTTATTCCCTTCTACGAGCTGGCTAATGAACATCTGGATATAGATAAGCTCTTTAGCAGCCTCGGATACTTCATTTTCCTGATTTGATTGCTCTGTATCAGACTTCAGTGCTCCATTAATGTCAGAAGCAGAATCATTGGCACTCAGAGCCGTTTTAGCTTCTGAAATGATTTTCTCCGTTTCTGTGAGCAAATGATCCGTCCCGCCTGACATTTTTGATTCAACTGCTTGCAAAAGATTTTGCAACATTTGCAGAGCATTCGCATCCAATTGCTTCCCTGTCAGTTTGCTTAATGTTTGCAAAAGATCCGCATTTTGTTTGTCTTGGTCTTCAGGATTTGCATTTAGCCATTCACCGATCTTTTTAAGCGCATCTGCTAAAAGCTGATCTTCGGAATTAGGAGTACCCTTTCCTTGTTCTGAAAGTTCCTTCAATCCAGCCTCAGACATAAGCCAGTTTTGAAAAACTCCCTGGCTACTTTTCATGTTTTTAGCGGCAGAACCCGTTGTGGTTTGCAGCAAAGGTCCGGCTAATTCAAGCAGCTTCACCTTTCATTCCCCCTATTCTTGGCTGGCAGCAATTTTTTCTGTATAGGTTGCTGCTTGCTCAGGAGTCATTTTCGCCAATATGTCAGCAAGCTGCTTTTTGCTTAGGCCATTCAATATTTTCAGTGCTTCTTGCTCCTTTAATTGGGCAATAATTTTAGCAGCCTTTCCGCTGTCCATGCTTTTGTATACACTGATCACTTTGTCATTTTTTGAAGAAGCTTTCGAGTCTGCTGATCCTTCAGTATGATCTTCTGATGACTTTTTTTGATCCTCAGCCGTCTTTTCAAGTGAACGGATCTTTTGATTGAGCCTATCGATTTCTGATTTACTTGTTTCTAAATCTTTATTCAATATACTGATTTCACTTTTTTGATCCTTAATGGTCTTTTCCAGAGCTGCCGTATTACTGCTATCCTTACTTGATGCTGCACCTTTTTTATTTTCGGTTTCAGGGACCAATTCTTTAAGAACCGGCGTTTTTGCCGCAGCATCCTGTATCGGCTTTAAGACATCGATACCAGCAGCCCAAAGAACAATCCCCCCTGCGATTAATAGAAACATCAGCGGGAGGATAATGATAAGCAAAACCGAACGGAACTTACCTGATTCTTTCTTTTTGCCGGACATTACATTCGCTCCTAATGGCCTTGAATCATAAACTGCTTAATCGAAATATCGTCCATTTCTTTCATTTCTGCAGCTTTATCTTCAAGAGCAAACATTTTAAACTGTTTTTCACGCATTTTTTCAAACTTTTTCACTTCAATGTTTTTCTCTGTCAAAATTTCTTGTTTTTGATTCATTTGATTTCTTTTCATAATGACAAGCTTTTGATAGTGATAGATCGTATTATCAAGATTTGAGACAAATTGTTGGTAGTGCCTCATTTCTTGTACACTCATGCCGCTTTTTAATTTCTTTTCCTTATTTTGTTCCAGCAATTCTTTTTTGCTCATATTCTCATATAATTTTTCAGCAACGTTTTCAAATTCAGAAACTGATTGCTGATACTCGGATAAGGATTGGTCTTTTTCATTTTCTTTTAGTTCCAGCAGCTTTTGGAATCTAAATTGATAAGCCACGTTTATTCCTCATTTCCTGTCAAACTAGTTAATGCAGCAATGCTTTCTTCCAATAAAGCCGATTCGTCTGTTTCCTGCTTTAAAAATTGAATAAGCTGCGGATAAAATTGTATCGCTTCATCAATTTCTCTTGAGGATCCTCTTTTATAAGCTCCGATATTAATGAGATCTTCCGAATTTTGATATGTTGATAAAAGTTCACGGAATTTATTTGCCGCATCCATGTGCTGTTTTGTTGATATGTTTGACATCACCCTGCTGATGCTTTTTAGTACGTTAACTGCAGGAAACTGGCCTTTATTGGCAAGCGCCCTGTCCAACACAATATGTCCGTCTAAAATTCCGCGTACAGTATCGGCAATCGGCTCATTCATATCATCCCCGTCTACCAACACTGTATAAAATGCCGTAATGGTTCCATGCTCGTTTGCACCTGTTCGTTCTAGTAAACGAGGTAAAATAGCGAACACTGAAGGTGTATAGCCTTTTGTCGTCGGAGGCTCTCCGGCAGCCAGTCCAATCTCTCGCTGCGCCATTGCCACCCTTGTAACAGAATCCATCATAAACATGACATTTTGGCCTTTATCTCGGAAATACTCGGCAATTGCAGTCGCTGTATATGCCGCTTTCAATCTCATTAATGCTGGCTGGTCTGAGGTGGCAACGACTACAATCGATCGTTTCAGCCCCTCTTTCCCAAGATCTTTTTCAATAAACTCCCGAACCTCTCGTCCGCGTTCTCCGACAAGTGCAATGACGTTTAAGTCAGCCTCTGTCTGCTTGGCGATCATCCCCATTAAGGTGCTTTTTCCGACACCGCTTCCTGCAAAAATTCCAATCCGCTGGCCTTTACCGACTGTCAGCAAGCTGTCAATTGATCTGACTCCAACACCCATCTTTTCACGGATAGGCGGCCGTTTCATCGGGTTGGGCGGTGATTGCTCAGTCGATACAGGCGAAAGCCCTTTCGGCAGAAGTTTTCCGTCAAGCGGTTCTCCAAAAGCATCGATGACTTGTCCGATCAGTCCGGCTCCAACTTTAACCCGAAGTGATTCCCCAGTAGCTTCTACAATGCTGCCAGGTGCAATGCTCGCAGCCTCTAAATAAGGCATAAGCAAAATATTTTCTTCCTGGAAGCCGACTACCTCAGCTTTAATGACTTTCCCAGATTGTCCTTTTGCATAAATCAGGCACACGTCGCCAATTGAGCTTGCAGGCCCTTTTGATTCAATCATCAGGCCGATTACCCGCTTGACTTTTCCGTACCGTTTATACGAGTCTGTCATTTCTATACAATCTATCAGACTCTGTGTCTTCATTCAGCTGCACCCGCTTCCAGCGCTGTCAGAAGTTTATCTTTCAATTGCATCAATTGTGTGTCAACACTCGCATCTACCCTGCCAAAAGGAGTTTCAATATAACAGGTTCCTTTTTGAGCTTTTTCATCAGCATATATGCCAAGCCGGCATTCTTTATAAAGAAGCTGCTGGATTTCATCTTTTTGCTGAAAGATTGTCTCATAGTAATATGGATCAACATAAATTGATATATCGTCATATTCCTTCACTTCGTTTATAACCTGTTGTACAAGCAGGAGGAAAGCCTCTTTATCATCAGACTTTTGCTGCCAAACTTTTTTTGCTAGGGCAACGGCAAGCTCAACGATTTCTTCATTAGCGTCTTCAAGCTTGTCCTCAACAGCTTTTCTGGACATTTCAGTAATTCTGTTCGCTTGGCCGATCAGTTCGGCATACTGTTGCATTGCCTCAGCTTTGCCCAATGCTACTCCTTGTTCAAACCCCTCGGCTTTAGCTTCCTCAATAAGCTTCTGTTTTTCAGCCGCCCAATCGTTTTTCTCCTGCTCAATTTGACGGCGAATATTTTCTATATGACTGTTTGCCTGCTCAGAAATCCGGTCAGCTTCCTCTTTCACTCGGGCCATAAGCGCCTCCGGGTTCTCTTCAGCCTGCAAAAGGTGAGAATGATCAATACGCACCTCTTGTATAGAAAGTTTTCTTTTTTCCTTTTGTGGAGAAATAGATGATTCTTGTTTAATGATATTAGACAATAATATCATCCCCTCCGCCTCTTGCTATCACAATTTCACCGGCTTCTTCAAGCTTTCTGACGATGCTTACAATTCTCGATTGAGCTTCTTCTACATCTTTCAAGCGTACAGGGCCCATAAATTCCATTTCTTCTTTGAAGGTTTCAACCATACGCTGTGACATATTGTTGAATACAATTTCTTTGACTTCCTCGCTTGCAACCTTTAATGAAAGGAGCAAATCGTCGTTCTCAACATCGCGAATGACTCTCTGAATGGCACGGTTATCAAGTGTGACAATATCTTCGAAGACAAACATCCGCTTTTTAATCTCTTCAGCAAGATCGGGATCCTGAATTTCCAATGAATCCAAGATCGTCTTCTCTGTCCCTCTGTCTACCCCGTTTAACACTTCCACAACAGCTTCAATTCCGCCTGTTTGTGTATAATCCTGAGTAAATGCAGAAGATAATTTTTGTTCCAGAATCCGTTCTACCTCATTAATTATTTCTGGAGACGTTCTATCCATGACCGCGATTCTTCTCGCAACCTCAGCCTGTACTTCAGGATTCAGCTCGGATAAAATTTGCCCGGCCTGCACAGGATCTAAATAAGACAAGATTAACGCCATCGTCTGCGGATGCTCTTGCTGGATAAAATTCAAAATTTGTTCAGGCTCCGCTTTTCTGGCAAAATCAAATGGTTTAACCTGCAAAGAAGAAGTCAGCCTGTTTAGAATGTTCTCCGCCTTATCCTCTCCAAGCGCCTTTTCCAGAACTTGTCTTGCATAGCTTAAACCGCCTTGAGAAATATAATCTTGCGCAATGGCTATATTATGAAATTCTTCTATGATTTCATCCTTTTTTTGATGATCGACGCTTCGAACACCTGATATTTCCAGAGTAAGCCTTTCAATTTCTTCATCGGTTAAGTGCTTATAGACAGAAGCTGACACATCTAACCCCAAGGAAATCATGAGAATGGCTGCTTTTTGTTTTCCTGTAAGCTTATCTTGATCACGTCTCGCCATTTCTAATTCCTCCTAATCCTCGGCCAGCCAGCTTCTCAGCAGTTTTGCAAAATCTTCCGGCTTGTCTTTCGCCATCTTTTCAAGCTGTTTTCGTCTGACTGATTCCGCTGTTTCATTTTCCTCTTCGTTGATATCAGGCAAATTGATTGGTTCTTGAGGAACCTCATACTCATATTCCTCAAATTCATCCTCTTGCGCCCGTTTCTTTCTGATAAGCATAATGATTAGAACAATGATCGCTGCGATTAAAACACCGCCTACAATATATGCCCACAGCGGGATACCTGAGGAATTTTCCGTATTTGTATCCAAATTGACTTTTCCGTCGAATGGCTGAACGGAGACAACAATCTTATTATTGATATCAGCATCAGATAAATTCTGGTTTTGCGTTTCATCTTTATCCAAAGATGTTCTGACTACAGTTGAAAGGATTTTTTGTATATCATCCTGTCTTTCAGTTGATAGCGACGCTGTGTTTTTGGCATCAGGCGGCTCTACCATTACTTGAATCCCTAAATCTCTGACCTTATAAGGACTTTCGGCGATTTCTTTATGAATTCGGTTAACCTCGTAATTGATTTTGTTGCTGTTTTTTTCGTAGTTCCCGCTATCGGTATTTTCACCGTCAGCCTTATAATTTGTTACATCTTCCTCACCGGTTCCGGCAGTTCCGCCGTTGGCTGCACCGTCGCCCTGATATGTTTCAGATACCTTTTCAGCGCTGACTGCAATGCCTTCCATGTTTTCTTTATCCACAGGTTCGACAATGTCTTCTGTCCGATTTTCTTTTGTGAAATCAATGTCTGCTGTAACGGAGACAACGACTTTATCTTGGCCCATCATCGTACCAAGAAGTGACTGTACATGTTTTTGAATGTCTTTTTCAACTTGAGACTTAATTCCTTGCTGAGAAGAATAACTATCCGCGTAGGACCCTGCATCGCTGTCTGATTTGTCGTAGTATGTAGAATTTTGATCCATGATGACGATGTTATCTTCTTTTAGGTTCGGCACGCTTTTAGATACCAGATGATATAATCCGTTGATCTGGCTTTGATCAAGTGTATAACCCGGTTGAATCTGCAAAACGATTGATGCAGATGCTGCAGATTGCTCTTCACCGACAAACACCGCGTCTTTCGGGAGATTAATCATTACTTTTGAGCTTTTAATACCGTCCATTTCATTGATCAAGTTTGACAGTTCTGTCTGTGTAGCTTTTACTTTCACCATATCAAACTCATTGTCTGTCAAACCAAAGCCGGCATTCTGTCCAAAAAATGAATAATCAATTGATCCCGTTTTAGGAAGTCCTTCTGCAGCCATCTGCACTTTCAAAGAATCAACCTGATCCTCCGGAACACTAATCACTGTACCGCCATTCGAAAGTTCGTTTGGCACTTTTTTTGCATCCAATTCTTCTTTGATTTGTCCTGCTTCTTCGGCAGACAAATCTTTGTACAGCGGCGCCATTTTAGAATTTGAAGCAAAAACACTAATAATAATTCCAATAATAATAATTGCCGCTAAAGCACTAACCATTAAAATCTTTTGTAATTTAGATCTATTTTTCCAAAACTCACTCGTTTTGTTTTTCATTTGCATTAGAGTACGATTCATGTTAACCCCCGGTCATTCCACTCTTTCTCTAAATCGTCAGACCCCCTACATTTGCATTCTCATAATCTCCTGATAAGCTTCCACAGCTTTATTGCGGAACTCTGTTGCTGCAGTTAGAGAGATGCTAGCTTTTTGAGCAGCGATCATGACCTCATCAAGATTTACATCTTTTCCTGCAGCCAAGGCATTAGTCATGTTGTCAGAAGCTACTTGGGACTCATTTAACGAACTAATAGAGTTTTTTAAAAGCTCCGAAAAGCTTGTTTGATTTGAAGAATCTGTTTTTTGGCTATTGTTTACTTGATTTGTTGCATTTTGAGTGTTTTGAGTATTTTGAACCTGAAAATGAGAAATTGCATTAATCACATTCATTCACCTACTTTCCGATTTCTAACGCCTTCATCAGCATTCCCTTTGTGGCATTCATCGCCGTGACATTCGCCTCATATGATCTGGTGCTGCTGACAAGATCAACCATTTCCTTTAATGGATCAACATTAGGCTTTTGTACATATCCATCAGCGTTTGCATCAGGGTCTGTCGGATCATAGACAAGATTAAAATCCGAATCATCCTCTGTAATTTTTGAAACCTTCACACCGTTTCCAGCATTCCCGCTTCCGCTCATTTGAGAATTGAGAATGGAAGAGAACGATTCACCTTTTGACTGAAGGGAGACCATTTTTCTTCTGTAAGGCACCCACTCTCCATTCACCTGCTTAGCTCTTGTCGTATCCATATTTGCTAAGTTAGATGATACAACGTCCATTCTGACTCGCTGAGCTGTTAAAGCCGATGCTGAAACATTTAAGCTATGAAAAGCTGTCATTATTTCCCTCCTGTTAATACGGTCTTCAGCGAATTAAATTTACCGTTCATTCTTTCAACCAAAGCTTGATAGTTGATTTGATTTTGCGCCAATTCTGTCATCTCTTTGTCAACATCAACATTGTTTCCGTTTTGCTGATACGATGTATCTCCGCTCGCAACAATTGAATAATTCGAATCAGTATCAGAAAAATCAACATGACGATAGTCTGTTTTTATCGCTTCAAGACGCGAGGATTCTTGATCTAATAAATTTTGGAAAGAGACTTTTTTTGCCTTATAGTTCGGTGTATCTATATTGGCGATATTATTAGTTATGACTTTTTGCTTAATATCCGCTCTGCTCAAGGCATTTTCAAGATTTTGTATCGTTCCAGAAAATAAGCTCAAATCCACTTACCTCCATTTCAGTTTTTTTCACCCTCAATATCCTTGTCGAGAATTGTAAAACTATATGCTTATTGTAAGAAATAACAGGCATAAAGTCTATGAAGTTCGTGTAAAAAAATGTCCTCACAATTATCTATTTTGTAACTAGGTATAAAGTCCTAGATTGTTAGAACTACATTTCTCGCCTTGATATAAGCCTGAAAATAGCAGAATTTCTGTTTTTTCTCCTTTCTTTTCGGCATTTTTGAAACTTTTTGAAGAAAAATGCAAAATTTATTAAAATTATTACATAGAAAGACTTTCAACCCAGGAAATAAAGCTTATTGATTTCCTTTATTTGAAATAAAAAAAGAACCCTCAAAAAGGGTTCTTTTTGTGATTAATGAGATTTTAGATTTTCTAATTCAATTAGGAATTTGTTGTTTAGCACCTTGATATAAGTACCTTTCATTCCTAATGATCTAGACTCGATAACACCGGCGCTCTCCAGCTTTCTGAGTGCGTTCACAATAACAGAACGGGTAATGCCGACACGGTCAGCGATTTTACTTGCAACAAGAAGACCTTCGTTTCCGTCAAGCTCCTCAAAAATGTGCTCAATTGCTTCAAGCTCACTGTAAGAAAGCGAGCTGATAGCCATTTGTACGACAGCTTTGCTTCTTGCTTCCTCTTCAATTTCTTCTGCTTTTTCTCTTAGGATTTCCATTCCGACAACTGTTGCGCCGTATTCAGCTAGAATTAAGTCATCGTCATTGAATTGATCTTGTAAACGTGAAAGAATAAGTGTTCCTAATCTTTCCCCGCCTCCGATGATCGGCACAATTGTTGTTAAACCAGCTTGGAACAGGTCTCTGTTCTCAACAGGAAAAGCAGTATATTCACTATTAATATCCAAGTTAGAAGATGTTTCAGGGACATTAAACAGATTTTTCGTATATTCTTCAGGGAATTGACGATCCTCAAGCATTTTTTTCATACGATCATTTTCAATTTGCTGGTTAATAGAATACCCAAGGAGTTTCCCTCTGCGGCTTACAACGAAAATATTGGAATCAATTACATCCCGCAGCGTCTCCGCCATTTCCTTGAAGTTAACCGGTTTCCCTGCCGCAGCTTGCAGCATGGAGTTAATAATTCTTGTTTTTTGTAATAAAGCCATGATAAATAATCCTCCTAAACATTCCTCATATTAAATTTTTCACAATATAAATTGACTTAAATCTTTGTTTTTGGCTATCGTTCCGAGCTTTTCTTCGACATACTGTGGTGTAATCGTTATTTTCTCCATCGTTACATCTGGAGCTTCAAACGACAAATCTTCTAATAGGCGTTCAAGTATTGTATGAAGGCGTCTCGCACCGATATTATCTGTGTCCTGGTTCACATGATAAGCAACTTCAGCAATCTTATGAATAGCTTCGTCAGAAAATTCAAGAGATATACCTTCTGTCTGCAATAATGCCTGATATTGTTTCAGCAGCGCATTATCCGGCTCAACCAAAATTCTCACGAAGTCGTCTACCGTGAGTTTGTTCAGTTCTACACGAATCGGGAAACGCCCCTGCAGCTCGGGAATCAAATCAGACGGTTTGGCCATATGAAACGCTCCTGCTGCAATAAATAATACATGGTCTGTTTTTACAGAACCATATTTTGTGACAACAGTAGAACCCTCAACAATCGGCAGGATATCCCGCTGAACGCCTTCTCTTGAAACATCGGCAGAAGAAGATGCACCGCCGTTCTTTGCGATTTTATCAATCTCATCGATAAAGATAATCCCGCTCTCTTCTGCTCTCTGAACAGCTTCCTGGCTGACTTCATCCATATCGATGAGTTTGCTTGCTTCTTCATTCGTCAGGACTTTTCTGGCTTCTCTGACTGTCATTTTGCGCCGTTTCTTTTTCTTTGGCATTAATCCGCTCAGCGCATCCTGCATGTTCATACCCATCTGCTCCATACCCGAGCCCTGCAGCATGTCAAACATAGAAGGCTGCTGTTCTTCGACTTCTACTGTTACATAGTAGTCTTCGAGCTCTCCTAAAGCCAGCTGATGCGCCATTCGTTTTCTTTTTTCTTCGATGTTTGCTTCTTCCTGGCTCTCCGCCTCATCTTCACCATTCGGCTGGCTGCCTCCAAAAAACATTTCAAACGGATTTTTAACGCCAGATTGTTTTTTCTTCCCAGGAACTAACAGACGAACAATGCGTTTGTTTGCATTTTCTTCTGCCTGTTCCTTTACTTCATTCATTTTCTCTTCTTTGATAAGCCGAACAGAAGTCTCCACAAGATCTCTGACCATTGATTCAACATCTCTGCCTACATAGCCGACTTCGGTAAATTTAGTAGCTTCAATTTTGATAAATGGCGCACCTGAAAGCTTGGCAATTCGTCTGGCAATTTCAGTTTTCCCGACGCCGGTAGGACCCATCATTAAAATGTTTTTCGGAACGACCTCGTCCTTCAGCTTTTCATCCAGAAGACTTCTTCTATAGCGGTTTCTTAATGCCACGGCGACAGCTTTTTTCGCATTTTGCTGACCGACAATATATTGGTCTAACCGATCTACAATCTGTCTAGGAGTTAACGGTTTTTTTTCCATGCGCCTCAAGTCCTTTCTATTCAAGCTCTTCCAGTATGATTTGATCGTTCGTGTAAACACAAATTTCGCCTGCTGTTTCTAACGCGGCTCTGGCAATCTCACTTGCGGACATGCTTTCACCGGCATGCTTTTTCAATGCTCTTCCCGCTGCCAAAGCGTAATTGCCTCCTGATCCAATCGCGAGAATGCCGTCATCTGGTTCGATCACCTCGCCTGTTCCCGATACGAGAAGCAAAGTATCCTGATTCATAACAATCAGCATGGCTTCGAGCTTTCTTAGCACTTTATCGCTGCGCCATTCCTTCGCAAGCTCAACAGCCGCACGTTTTAAGTTGCCGTTATATTCTTCAAGCTTAGCTTCAAACTTTTCGAATAAAGTGAAAGCGTCTGCAACAGATCCCGCAAAGCCAGCAAGAACTTTGCCGTTAAACAGTTTTCTCACTTTCCGTGCCGTGTGTTTCATGACAACAGCCTGACCAAATGTTACTTGGCCGTCTCCGGACATAGCGCTTCGTCCTTTATGCTGTACGGCAAATATTGTGGTCGCATGAAAAGATGACATAAAGGGCCTCCTTTAATTTTTCTTAAATGCTCTTGGATGGTGAGACATATATGTGTTTCTCAACATTTCCTTCGAAACATGCGTGTATATCTGTGTAGAAGACAGATTGGAATGCCCGAGCAGTTCTTGAACGCTTCTCAAATCCGCTCCTTCATTTAACAGATGCGTGGCGAACGTATGTCGAAGCATATGCGGATGGATATGTAAAGTGCTTGACGCTTTTTGAACAAGCCCGCTTAAAATATGTCTGATGCCACGGGCTGTAAGCGGTCCGCCTCTTTGATTTACGAATAATAGATCATGAGGTTCTTTTGCCTTCATCAGCAAGCACTGTCTTCCGCTATTCATGTATACCTTCAACGCTTCGCGGGCATAAGACCCAAAGGGGATATAGCGCTGCTTCTTGCCTTTACCGTGAACAAGCACAGTGTCCATAAATAAATCAACGTCGTTAATAGTTATGGAACAGCATTCACTGACCCTCATTCCGGTGGCATAGAGCAGCTCTAACAGCGCTTGATCCCTCATTCCGGCCGGCTGGCTTATATCTGAAACTTCAAACAGCTCCTCAAGCTCTTTTTGATATAGAAACTTCGGTATCCGTTTCTCCTGTTTTGGCAGATGAACAAGCTGAAACGGATTTTCTTCAATAAGCTTTTCCCGCATCAGAAACTTATAAAAGCTTCTTAATGCAGATATCTTTTTGCTTATTGTTCTTCTCGATAAACCTTTTTCATAGGCTTCTGTCAAAAAAATCCTAGTATCTTGATATGCAGCTTCTTCAAATCCATTTATACCTTGAACGCGCAGGAAAGTCTCGAATTCTTCAATTGAATCCACATAATTCACAATAGTATATTGTGAATAATTTTTTTCAATTTGTAAATATTCAACGAATAACTTTACGAAATTCTTAACATTCTCCATGCCTAAAACCTCCCTAGGAAGGGCTTTTAAATGGTATCACAAATCGCGCTCAGGTTGCAATCAATACCTATATTGTTTTCGAAATTGTTTGAATTGTTTCAATCGCACGGTTCGCGTATTGTTCATTTCGTTCTTTTTTATTTTTAATTTTAACTGGCAATTCTTTTAAAAGCCCAAAGTTTGCATTCATCGGCTGGAAGTTCTTCTGGTTTGTTGTTGTAATATAATGTGCCATACTGCCAATTGCTGTTTCCTGAGGGAAAATAACAAGCTCTTCTCCCAATACAAGCTTCGCCGCATTAATGCCTGCTACAAGTCCTGAGGCAGCTGATTCCACATATCCTTCTACTCCCGTCATTTGGCCTGCAAAGAACAGATCACTGCGGTTTTTAAATTGATAAGTCGGCTTTAACAGGCTTGGAGAGTTAATAAATGTGTTTCTGTGCATCACGCCATATCTGACGATTTCTACATTTTCAAGTCCTGGAATCAACTTGAGAACTTCCTTTTGGTCTCCCCATTTTAAATGAGTCTGGAATCCTACAATATTATAAAGTGTTCCCGCAGCATCATCCTGTCTGAGCTGAACGACGGCATAAGGGCGTTTTCCTGTAACAGGATGCTCTAGACCAACCGGTTTCATCGGACCGAAAAGCATTGTTTTCTTACCCCGTTTTGCCATGACTTCAATCGGCATGCAGCCTTCAAAGAAAATCTCTTTTTCAAATTCTTTTAACGGCACTGTTTCTGCTGATGTTAATGCTTCATGAAAACGGTCAAACTCTTCTTCTGTCATCGGGCAGTTCAAATATGCTGCTTCACCTTTATCATAACGGGATTTCAGGTACACTTTATCCATATCAAGGCTGTCTTTTTCTACAATTGGCGCCGCTGCGTCATAAAAATATAAATAGTCCTCTCCAGTCAGCTCCTTCAGCTGGGCGGACAGCGATTCAGATGTTAACGGACCCGTTGCGATGATAGTAGGGCCTTCAGGAATTTGAGTCACTTCTTCATTAATAACGGTTACGTTTGGATGATTTTTCACCCGATTTGTCACACTTGCGGCAAATTCATGACGGTCTACTGCAAGAGCGCCCCCGGCAGGCACCGAACATTCGTCAGCCGCCGCGATAATGGCTGAATCAAGCGCACGCATTTCTTCCTTTAATACACCGACAGCGTTAGCAAGTGTATTAGAGCGAAGAGAGTTGCTGCAGACAAGCTCTGCAAATTTATCTGTATGGTGCGCAGGCGTTTGTTTAACTGGCCGCATTTCATACAATTTGACTTGAATCCCCCGTTTGGCAAGCTGCCATGCCGCTTCACTTCCTGCGAGTCCGGCTCCGATTACATTCACTGTTTGTTGGTTCATCTTTCACATCTCCTAGTTTATTATTCAAGGCCTTCTTTTAACACACAAAGAAGGTGAGCAAGACCCTGCTCACCGCTACTTCTGTGGTTCTTCCTTATAATCGCATTCCACGCATTGGACTTGTATGCCTTTTTTGAGTTTTTTCTCGACGAGCATTTTTCCGCATTTCGGGCATTTTCGTTCAATTGGTTTGTCCCATGATACGAATTCACAGTCCGGATAACGGTCACAGCCGTAAAACACCCGTTTCTTTTTCGATTTTCGCTCAACAATGTTTCCTTCTCCGCAGCTCGGGCACTTCACACCGATTTGTTTCACAATCGGTTTCGTGTTCCGGCAGTCAGGGAAGTTGGAGCAAGCTAAGAATTTACCGTACCGTCCCATTTTATATACCATTGGAGAACTGCACAATTCACAATCCTCTCCAGCATACTCTGGTTCAATCTCAACTTCCTTCATTTCCGATTCGGCTTTTTTGACGCGTTTTTCAAAATCGGTGTAGAAATTATCGATAATCTTGACCCATTCGGTATTTCCTTCTTCAACATGATCAAGATCTCTCTCCATTTTAGCTGTAAACTCAACGTTAATGATCTCGGGGAAAAACTCCATGATCAAGTCAAGAACGATCTGACCTAATTCAGTCGGAACGAAACGTTTATTATCCAATGCCACGTAGCCGCGCCGCTGAATAGTATCAAGTGTCGGAGCATATGTGGATGGACGGCCGATACCGCGTTCTTCAAGGGTTTTAACAAGCCGGGCCTCAGTATATCGCGGAGGCGGCTGGGTAAAATGCTGCTCAGGTTCTATATCTTTTGATAATACCGTGTCGCCTTCTTGTAAGTCAGGCAGCATCCGGTCTTTTTCTTCCATTTGATCGTCTTTTCCTTCAACATACACCTTCATAAACCCGGAAAACTTGACTTTACTTCCATTTGCACGAAATGTCAAACCGTTGTTTGTCAGGTCGACACTCATTGTATCGAGAACAGCCGGTGCCATTTGGCTGGCAACAAAACGCTCCCAAATTAATTTATACAGTCTCATTTGGTCTCTGCCGAGGACTGCTTTTAATTCACTTGGTTTTCTAAGAACTGATGTCGGTCGAATTGCTTCGTGGGCATCCTGGGCATTTTCATTCTTTTTCGCAGGCTTCCGTTTTCCGCCTAGGAACTCTTTTCCATATGTCTGATCAATAAATGCAGCTGCTTCATCAACAGCCGTATTCGAAATACGGGTTGAATCCGTTCTCATATACGTGATCAGACCAACCGTTCCTTCTCTTCCTAAATCAATTCCTTCATATAATTGCTGTGCAATCATCATCGTTTTCTTCGCTCTGAAATTGAGCTTGCGAGCCGCTTCCTGCTGCAGGGTAGAAGTGGTAAAAGGCAAAGCAGGATTACGTTTGCGTTCCTTTTTGGTTACTTTTTCAACTGTATATTGATTCCCTTTGAGCTGAGAAAGAATCTCTTTTACATCAGCTTCACTATTTAAAGGAAGTTTTTTGCCGTTTTTCCCGAAAAAGCTCGCTTCAAAGGTTTCTTGACCTTTTAAGAACGTACCGTCAATTGTCCAATATTCCTCAGGCTTAAAGTCGTTAATTTCTTTTTCACGGTCAATAATCAAACGGAGGGCAACGGATTGCACGCGTCCTGCGCTAAGCCCTTTTTTGACTTTTTTCCATAAGATTGGACTGATTTTATATCCGACAAGCCTGTCTAAAATACGTCTCGCTTGCTGTGCATCCACTAAATCCATATTGATCATGCGGGGATGCTTAAACGATTCCTTAATAGCGTCTTTTGTAATTTCGTTAAACACCACACGGCAGTCAGAGTTGAGATCTAAATCAAGACTGTGTGCCAAATGCCATGCAATCGCTTCCCCTTCTCTGTCGGGGTCGGCTGCGAGATACACTTTTTTGGCTTTTTTCGCAGCCGTTTTCAGCTCTTTTAATACCGGTCCTTTACCTCGAATGGTAATATATTTCGGTTCAAAATTCTGTTCTATGTCAACTCCCATTTGACTTTTTGGAAGATCCCGGACATGTCCCATTGATGCTTTTACTTTATATTTTTTACCTAAGTAACGTTCAATCGTTTTCGCCTTAGCGGGCGATTCCACGATGACTAGATAATCAGACATTTTCATCCCCCTCAAGAGGTGTTCTCTCTCTTTTCAAGATATTTCAATTTTATTTTTGCAGCTGTCTTTATTTGGCTTTCAACATTTCATTCTTTATCATGAACGTCATTAATTAAATAGAAAACAATATGCAACTTTAAATCCTCACTATTATTAAATATTACAATACCGTTTGTCAAACGATAATTCAAAAGGGTTCCGTATATTGAACGTTTCTCTCAGGAAGTTCCTCGAAAATATCCTCTGCTGACCATATGGCTTTAGCCCCCTGCTGGATCAGTTTTATAGGCCCTCCGGCGTAAGGGTCAAATAATGAACCGGGTACGGCAAATACCTCTCTCCCTTGTTCCAATGCTTGATAGGCAGTAATCAGCGAACCGCTTTTTTCTTTGCCCTGAACGACAATAACGCCTTCACTTATTCCGCTGATAATACGGTTTCTCATAGGGAAATGCCATTTTTGGGGTTTAGTTTCAGGTGGGTGCTCTGACAGCAGGATATGGTGTTTAGCCATGTGATCTGCTAACTGAAGGTTTTCTCGGGGATAAATGTGTTGAAATCCGCCTGCAATGACGCCAATTGTCCGCCCCTTCGCCTTAATACTTGCAGCATGGGACATTCCGTCTATCCCAGACGCCAGTCCGCTGACAATCACCCAACCTTTACGACAGATCTCTTTTGTAAGATGATTGACAACTTGTTTCCCATAAGCTGTTGGATTTCTTGTCCCTACAATTCCAATTTTTCTCCCTTTCGAAAGAAGAGTCATATCACCTTTTGCAAACAGTACGGCGGGGGGATCATAAATGCTTTTAAGCCAGATAGGATATTGCTTTGAAGAAATAGGGATGGTGTTAATGCCTTGCTCACGATAAGCAGTAAGTACACGCTGGAGCTTTGGATAAAGTTGTTCTATTTCGTTTTTTAATGCAGCTGCTTTTATTTGATCACGAGTAACCGTTTGTAACACGGGTGATGTCAGCGACATAGACGGATCGGCTTTCCACCATTTTAATAGAAGGGATGGGGATAATAATTGATTGATTCTGCAAATCGTTAAGCAGGCAGCGGCCTGATCCAATAGATTGACCTCCTTTTGTTAGAAAAAGCAGGAACAGCCTTGACGGCTGTCCCTTTTTTATTAATGCGTTTTACAAGTTTCGAACAAGTTCTTCTCTTTCAGCACCTTAATTAAGGTTTCACCCATGACAGAAGGTGTCTCTGCAACTTCGATTCCGCATGCATTAAGGGTTTTGATTTTTTCATCAGCTGTCCCTTTTCCACCGGAAATAATGGCGCCTGCATGCCCCATGCGCTTCCCAGGAGGTGCTGTTTTACCGCCGATAAAACCGACTACCGGTTTTGTCATGTTGGCTTTTACCCACTCTGCCGCTTCCTCTTCGGCAGTACCGCCGATTTCGCCAATCATGATGACTGCGTGTGTGTCAGGATCTTCGTTAAACGCTTTTAAAACGTCAATAAAGTTTGTTCCATTTACAGGGTCGCCGCCGATTCCAACAGCTGTAGATTGCCCTACACCCGCTTCTGAGAGCTGGTGCACCGCTTCGTATGTTAATGTTCCTGAACGTGATACAACGCCTACATGACCCTTTTTATGGATGTATCCGGGCATAATGCCGATTTTACATTCTTCAGGCGTAATGACACCAGGACAGTTCGGCCCTATCAGTCTCGTTTTCTTGCCTTCCATGAAGCGTTTGACCTTCACCATATCCAAAACCGGGATATGTTCTGTGATACAAATCACGAGATCAAGCTCCGCATCTACCGCTTCCATAATCGCATCAGCTGCAAACGGTGCGGGCACATATATAACAGACGCGTTAGCGCCGGTCGTTTGAACTGATTCAGCCACTGTATTAAATACAGGAACACCTTCCACTTCTGTTCCGCCTTTTCCAGGTGTTACACCGCCAACGATATTTGTGCCGTATTCGAGCATCTGCTTCGTATGAAATAAAGCGGTAGAACCTGTAATCCCTTGCACAATAACTCTTGTATCTTTATTAATGAAAACACTCATTATTTGGTCCCCTGCCTTTCATTCTTTCTTAAACTAAGGATACGATTTTCTGCGCGCCGTCAGCCATTGATTCCGCAGATGTAATGTTTAATCCTGATTCACTAAGAATTTTCTTCCCTAAATCTACGTTTGTGCCTTCAAGACGGACGACAAGCGGCAATGTCAAACCAACTTGTCTAGTCGCTTCAACAACCCCTTCTGCGATGACATCACATTTCATAATACCGCCGAAAATGTTGACAAAAATCCCTTTAACGTTTTGATCAGAAAGAATGATTTTAAATGCTTCCGTGACTTTTTCCGCGGTTGCACCGCCGCCCACATCAAGGAAGTTGGCCGGTTCTCCTCCATAATGCTTGATAATATCCATCGTAGACATTGCAAGCCCCGCGCCGTTTACCATACAGCCGATATTTCCATCAAGGGAAATGTAGCTTAGATCATATTTGGACGCTTCAATTTCTTTCGGATCTTCTTCATCCAAATCTCTGTATTCCATAATGTCCTTTTGTCGGTACAACGCATTGCTGTCAAAATTCAATTTTGCATCAAGCGCCATCACATTTCCGTCGCCGGTCACAACAAGCGGATTGATTTCGGCGATTGAGCAGTCTTTCTCAACAAACGCTTTATATAGTCCAAGCATAAATTTAGCAGCTTTTCCCACGAGCTCTTTTGGAATATTAATAGCGAATGCAATTTCTCTGGCTTGATAGCCTTGAAGGCCAACAGCCGGATCAATGACAGCTTTTTTGATTTTTTCCGGTGTTTTCTCCGCAACCTCTTCAATTTCCGTTCCGCCTTCTTCAGAAGCCATCAAAACGATTCTTGAAGTGGCGCGGTCAAGCACTAGACCGATGTAATATTCTTTTTTAATATCGCAGCCTTCTTCAATAAGTAAGCGTTTTATTACTTGGCCGTCCGGACCCGTCTGATGTGTAACTAGGGTCTTCCCTAATAGTTCTTCGGCATACGCTTTTACTTCGTCTAATGATTTTGCTATTTTTACCCCACCAGCTTTGCCTCGACCGCCAGCATGAATTTGAGCCTTTACGACATAAACCGAGCTGGATAAGCTCTTTGCACTCTCAACTGCTTCTTCTGCTGTAAAAGCCACTTTACCTTCAGGAACAGATACCCCATATTTTCTGAGGACTTCTTTTCCCTGGTACTCATGGATATTCATTTCCCATCCTCCTAACTTATGTAACAAAACTAAAATAGACTGCGCTTTCATTCTATAATAATACTGGAAGAATTGTCTACAGTTCGATGCAAAATCTTTTAATCCTTCTAAACATTCAAACTTTTACTTTATTAAAAACATAAATTTCAAAGGAGGGTGGGGAATATTTTAGCTATTTTTTGTTTTTTACGCTTTCGTCCAATTTGTAAATGAATGAAAAAATCTCGGCTACCGTTTCATAAAGAGCTTCAGGAATTTGATCATCTACCGTCAAATGGCGCATTAATTCGACAAGGGTCCGATCTTCTTGAATCGGGACCCCTGCTTTTTTCGCTTCTTTGATAATGTTGTCGGCTACATGGCCCTTCCCTGTGGCAATCACTCTCGGCGCCTTGTCTTTTTGTTCGTCATAATGGAGAGCAACAGCTTTTCTGATCGGTGTCTGCTCTTTCATATTTTCACATCCACTTCCTGATCACTGATACTTGTTATATATTGATCGATTGAAGCCTTTTCTTCGGTGTGATCCCTTTTTTTAGCGTTTACCCCTGAAAGGCTGTACCCCATTTCCTTTAGCCCCTGTTTAAGCGCGGGCACCATCGGATCGATCGCAGCCTGCAGCTCGAAATCAGTCTCTATTGTAATCGTCATGACTTTTTGCTGTACCAAGCAATCAACGACGGTTTCTTTTAGTGTATCAAGCTGCAGCAAAAACAAAAGGCGGCAATGGGAAGGATCAAGCTTTCCATCTGCTTCCTTCTTTCCTTTAAACAGAACAGTCATGTCCTGAACCCCTGACTTCGAAAACATCGGAAATGACATTACAATTTGGCTGTATGACGGATGGTCCTGCTGCATGAAAAGCTGGCCATTTAATTTATGAAAAAGCTGATCGGCTTCTTGTTTGACTGGTTCGGCTACCTCATGCGATGCTCTTAAAGCAGAAAGAGCCAGCTTGATGGATTGCATTTCGCCAGATGTGACTGCGCTTCCTTGTTCAAACGCTTTAATGAACGCAACCTCGTCCCTTGCGCCGATTGCCGTTTTCACTTTGGATAAGAAAGAAAGAACATCTGCCTTATCCGCCAAATGGGGTGCTGTCTGCTGAACAGCCTTTAAAAAGACTTCGGCTTCCTGGTCTGTGACTTGTGCCGCCTGTAAAACAGCTGAAGCTGCAAGTGACTTACTATCACCCGATGAAGCAGCCGCTTTAATCCAATTTGCTGCCTCTTTCACAATTTGGAGACTGTTTTTTTCAGCAGATTCCGTCAGCTTCACCAGCAGCTGGCGGGCTTCTTTAATTGGAATGTCTGCTGCTGTTTTAACAGGCTCTTCTTGTATGCTTCTCTGTTCTGCTGTGTGATTTGCAATCGGCAGGCTGGCTTTTCCGGGGGAGCCAGCTGGTGTGCTAAGCTCCCTGCTTCCAGCTGTATTCGCCGGAGAAGGTGCTTTCGTATTGTCGGTTAAAGAAATAAGCTTATCAATCAGCCGTTCTGCATGGACATCGATTTCACTATTTAAAAGCACCGTAACTGCTTCCTTTAGCTTTGATATCATTTGGCTCTGCTGAGGGTTTTGGTCGATTGCCCGAAGCAGCTGGGATACGTGCTGATGCAACGGAACAGGCGATTTCACAGCATGAACACCATTCAAAATCTCGGAGTGAATGGGAAGATCACGCTTTAAAGCGAAGAGAACCGTTTCAACTGCTTTTTTTGTGTCTTGCGAAGGCAGCGTGTCCATCCAGCGGACAGCTGTTTTGATATCATTTTCTGTTACGGGTGTTTTGCTTTTCAGCATCGCTCCTGTCATCATGAGAGCTGCGTTTGACGTCTTCACTGAAATGGCATTTAAAAGTTTGCCAGCTGCATCCTGAATGGTTTTAGGATTTTGATCAAAGCTTTGAACGACCTGAAGACGGCCTGTTTGTTCTGCCGTTTTTTTTTCGTAGGAAAACCAATAGTATGCCTGAGGACGAAGCTGGGTTTCAAGTTTTCCCTGAACAGTTTGATTGCCGACTTGGATCAGGGCATGCTGATCTCCTAGTAAACGAAGCACTTTTCCTAAGAGGAGACGCTTCTCCCCGTTTAGCGCTTCGTTTACTTTTGATGTTTCCTGCGGGACGGCTGTACGCCCGAAAAGGTGCTGCAGCGCCTTTTGCACATCATTTCGTATGTTCATTTTAAAAAGGTGCCTCCTTGTCCATGGTGATTTATCTGAAAGATTGAACAGGAGCGAAAGTTTTGCGGTGCAATTCAGTTGGGCCGTATGCAGCAAGAGCTTCCAAATGTTCTTTTGTCCCATAGCCTTTATTTTTTTCAAAGCCGTACATGGGATACGTTTCGGCATAAGCGCTCATCATTCGGTCCCTCGTCACTTTTGCGATACACGCACCTGCCGCAATAGACACGCTTTTGGCATCTCCTTTTATAATTGACGCCTGAGCCGTGTCGAGCGGAAGTGTCATTGCGTCAACAAGCAAATAATCAGGTGTATCCGACAAATCCTGTATCGCTTTCACCATTGCCATTTTTGAAGCTTCATATATATTGATCTCATCAATCACAGTAGCTTCTACAATTCCTATCCCGACCGCCAGTGCTTCCTTCATAATAAGCTCGTAATATTCCTCGCGTTTTTTCTCTGAAAGCTTTTTGGAGTCTGTCAGCCCAAGTATTTCACATTCCTCTGGAAGGATGACTGCGCTGGCGACAACTGGTCCTGCCAATGGCCCCCGGCCGACCTCGTCAACACCTGCAATCAAGCGAAATCCTTTGTTTCTTGCCAGCCTTTCATAGGAAGTCATATTCACCCATTGTTCTTTCAGCGCTTTTTCTTTCGCTTGCTTTTTAAGCCATTGCTCTACAAGCGTTTGAACGCTTTTTCTCGGGTCGTTTTCGCATTGGGCAATAAATGGGTCTTGTGCATCCTTCACTTCCTGCAAACGGTCTTTAATGTCCTTTACGGTTAATGTATTCACTTTCTCTTCTCCCTTACTGTATGTATCGGTTCAGCCAAGAAAAAATAAAGACCCGCATTTCTGCGCGCCTTTACATCGTCGGCTGTTCAAATGACAGCCTGCCGAACTTTTCAGTGCGAATATCGCGAATGATGACTTCAGTCGTCTTATCGTAGTTAATGAGCCCACCGCTCATGAGACAGCCCCGCTTTTCACCTATTGCATCAAACAGCTCGGCAATGTCCTCTGGGATCTCCTCAAGGCCATAACGCTCTTTAAGCCGTTCTGGGTAATGTTCTTCGAGAAAACGAAGACCAAACACGGCCACATCCTGCAAATTGATAATCGAGTCTTTAATAGCCCCGGTGACTGCCAGTCTCAAACCGACAAGTTCATCCTCAAATTTAGGCCACAAAATTCCCGGTGTATCTAATAGCTCTAATTCTTTCCCAACTTTGACCCACTGTTGAGAAGTCGTAATACCAGGTCTGTCTCCCGTTTTTGCTATGTTTTTCTTTGCAAGCCGGTTGATGAGCGTTGATTTTCCGACGTTTGGAATGCCGATAATCAAAGCGCGAATCGCTCTCGGCTTCACACCTTTCGCACGCATCCGGTCAAATTTTTCTTGGAGGATCTCTCTTGATGCAGGCACAATTTGATTTAACCCTTGTCCATTTACAGAATTAATAGACAGAGAGCGGATCCCCTGCTTCTCAAAGTGCTCTTTCCACTGCTGTGTAACTGCCGCATCTGCTTTGTCAGCCTTGTTTAACAGCATAATTCGCGGCTTGTTTTTTAGAATATCTTCAATCATTGGGTTTCTTGATGACATTGGAATTCTGGCATCTACCAATTCATATACGATATCGATTAATTTTAATTTTTCGGTTACTTCCCTTCTTGCTTTTGCCATATGGCCCGGGAACCATTGAATTGTCATGTGACACGAACACCGCCTTTATCTTCAGTATGCATGATTCATTGTTGTCCTTTATGTATTTTACGATGCCTGTCCGGCATTTTCAAATTCTGTATAAAAAAAGAGCTTGTTACAGGTAACAAGCTCTTTTCGTTCGTTATCATTATCGTCTGATCTCTTTAATACGAGCCGCTTTTCCGCGAAGTTCACGCAGATAGTAAAGTTTAGCACGGCGTACTTTACCGTAACGTACAACTTCGATTTTCGCGATTTTTGGTGTGTGTACAGGGAAAGTACGTTCAACGCCAACACCGTAAGAAATCTTACGAACTGTGAACGTTTCGCTAATTCCACCACCACGACGCTTAATCACAACACCTTCAAAGATCTGGATACGCTCACGGTTACCCTCAACAACTTTAACGTGTACACGTAAAGTGTCACCAGGACGGAACGCAGGAAGATCAGTACGAAGCTGTTCTTTTGTGATATCTTCAATTAGTTTTTGCATCGTTTTCAACTCCTTCCAACAGATGCTCTTGGCCACAAAAACCGGCACAGCGGAACATCGTTTTCAAGCTTGCAGCGGATAAGCCCGCTTAAGCCACAAGTAGTATCTTATCACAATTTCATAGCCTATGCAATAAAATCTATTCTTTTTCCCATTCAGAAATCCACTTTCTTTGCTGCTCTGTAAGCGGGTAGTCTTTCAACAGATCCGGACGTCTTAGGTAGGTCCTTCTGATCGATTCTTTATTTCGCCATTCTTCAATTTTTGCATGGTTTCCTGACAAGAGTGTTTCAGGCACTTTTAAACCTTTGTAATCTGCCGGTCTTGTATAATGCGGGTGCTCTAAAAGTCCGGTGCTGAAGGAATCCTCAATATGGGAAGCCTCTTTACCCAGTACACCCGGAAGCAGTCTGACTACACTGTCTGCGATCATCATTGCAGGGAGCTCACCGCCCGTCAGAACAAAGTCGCCAATTGATATTTCATCCGTTACCAAGTGCTCGCGAATGCGTTCATCATAGCCTTCATAGTGGCCGCAAATGAACAGCAAATGTTCTTCCTTTGCTAATTGTTCGGCTTTTTTTTGAGTAAAGCGCTCACCTTGCGGGCATACGAGGATAATACGCGGAGCAGCGGCTGCCTTTGATGTCAGGTCCTCGACCGCGTCAAAAACAGGCTGAGGCTTGAGAACCATGCCTGCCCCGCCGCCATAAGGATAATCATCAACAGTATTGTGCTTGTTATCAGAGTACTTCCGGAAATTTACGACTTGAAACTGCACCGCATCTTTTTCCTGGGCTTTTTGAAGAATCGATGAGCCGAGCACGCCTTCAAACATTTCGGGAAACAGCGTCAAAAAGTCGATTTTCATTCGTCTATTAACCCTTCCATGAGTTCAATCTCAATTTTCTTTTCCCTGACATCGATATGTTTGACCACTGATTCAATGTAAGGAATGAGTGCGTCTTTTTTTCCTTTTCTTCCGATGACCCAAACGTCATTGGCTCCAGGCGTCAAAATTTCTTTGACCTTTCCGATGAGTTCGCCTTCTTCAGTAAATACTTCACACCCAATAATTTCGTGGAAATAAAATTCACCCTCATTCAGCTCTCCTAATTCTTCTTCAGGAACTTTAATGATTGCGTTTTTCAGCTCTTCTACTTCATTTAGGTTTTGTCTTTCTTTAAACTGCAGGAGATGAAATTGCTTATGCAGTCTATGTGTGTTTACCGTTACCTCCACTGGTTCGTTACGGCCGTCCATAAACAAATACAGCGTGTTTCCCGGCTTGTATCGTTCTTCGGCAAAGTCTGTTTTTGAAATCACCCGCACTTCGCCTTTGATTCCGTGGGTATTTACGATTTTGCCTACATTAAACCATCGCTTTGTCATATGATCACCTCTGGCGAATTTCAATTACTTTTCCGTCTTTTATGACGATGGTGTTCGCTGCTGTTTTCTCATGCCAGTCATCCCCGGCTTCAATCGTCAGCAGCGCATCGACTTCCTTTTCTTTCAACTCACTGCCAAGCGGCAATGTATGTACTTGAGCAATTTGAAAATCAATGATTTTTATATCATCTTTTCGCTTTCCTATTGCCTTTTTAAATTGTTCAATCATATCAGGGTTTTGCTGTTCTTTCTCATGTTTTCTAAGCTGAAAATAGAGCTGGCTGCATTCTCGTTCAAGCATTTGTTTCTTCTCGGCAAAAGAAGCTAAAAGCTTTTCTTTACTGCGCTCGGTTAAGACTTGCATAACGGCTACACGGTGAATAATTTGCATCGCACCAAGCTCCCCGCTTTTAAAACTTTTTCTCGCCCAGGCTTTTCTATTTTGCCTAAGCTTCTATCAGTTTACCCTTTTTTTGCGTGTAAAAAAAGGGGAGGTGCCGGCCCTCTCCCTTTTAGTCAAATATTTCAAATTGAACTTTCTTAGAAGACTGTGCGCCAGCTGCAAATACAGCTGTTCGAATCGCTTTTGCAGTCCGGCCTTGCTTTCCGATAACTTTACCGGTATCTGACTTATGGACAGATAAGCGCAGCGCAATCTTTTGATCGGTTTCTTCTCTTATGACGCGAATGTCATCTGGATGATCAACAAGCGGCGTCACAATGTGGACAATCAAATCTTCCAAGTGTTGATCAGTCATTACTTGCCTTGTTTAGCGTTGTGGAATTTTTCCATGATTCCTTGGCTAGAGAACAAGTTGCGAACTGTATCAGATGGTTTCGCTCCAGTTTGAAGCCATTTAAGAGCAAGCTCTTCGTCAATTTTTACTTCCGCTGGTTTTGCAACCGGGTTGTAAGTTCCGACTGTTTCGATGAAACGGCCGTCACGTGGTGAACGAGAATCTGCTACAACAATACGATAGAAAGGAGATTTTTTTGCTCCCATACGTTTTAAACGAATTTTTACTGCCATTTTACTAGCACCTCCGAAAATATTTCAACAAGATAGTATATTAACAATGATAAAAGTGTTTGTAAAGTGTTTTTTCTTAACAACGGTTTTATCATGTATAACCGATTACATAAAAGGTAGCTTAAACCCTTTTTTCTTGCCTTTTGACATGTTTGTCATCTGCTTCATCATTTTTTTCATTTCATCAAACTGCTTAAGCAGACGGTTGACTTCCTGTACGGATGTCCCGCTTCCTTTTGCAATCCGCTTCCGCCGGCTGGCATTGATAATATCCGGCTGTTCTTTTTCAAGAACAGTCATTGATTTGATGATTGCTTCCACATGATTCAGCTGTTTTTCATCAACTTGGATGTTTTTCAGGCCTTTCATTTTACCTGCACCCGGCATCATTTGTAGAAGCTCATCAAGCGGCCCCATGTTTCTGACTTGCCCGAGCTGCTCCAGAAAATCGTCCAATGTGAAGCTCATCGTTCTCATTTTTTGTTCCAGCTCTTTGGCTTTGTCTTCATCAACGCTGGCCTGTGCTTTTTCAATCAATGTCAGCACGTCGCCCATGCCGAGAATCCTTGATGCCATGCGTTCAGGATGGAACGGCTCTAACGCATCAAGCTTTTCGCCCAAACCTGCGAACTTAATTGGCGTGTTTGTGACAGCGCGAATAGAAAGCGCAGCCCCGCCGCGTGTGTCTCCATCCAGCTTAGTTAACACAACACCGGTTAAACCGAGCTGTTCATTAAAGCTTTTGGCAACATTCACAGCGTCCTGACCGGTCATTGAATCGACAACCAGGAAAATTTCTTCCGGATTCGCGATTTCTTTGACGTTGGTCAGTTCATCCATCAGTTCATGGTCGATATGCAAGCGGCCTGCCGTATCCAAAATGACATAGTCATAATGTTCTTCCTTGGCTTTCTCAATAGCCTGTTTAGCTATTTCTACAGGACTGACCTGATCGCCAAGAGAGAAAACAGGCATATCAAGCTGTTTGCCGAGTGTTTCCAGCTGCTTAATTGCGGCTGGGCGGTAAATATCGGCAGCAACCAGCATCGGTTTGCGATTATGCTTTTTGCGCAGCAGATTCGCAAGCTTACCGCTTGTTGTCGTTTTACCGGCACCTTGGAGACCGACCATCATAATAACAGTCGGCGGCCTTTTTGCGACGGCGATTTTGCTCTCTTCGCCGCCCATCAGCTCAGTCAGTTCCTCTTTAACAACTTTAATGACCTGCTGGCCGGGCGTCAGACTTTTCATGACGTCTTGGCCTACAGCGCGTTCACTTACTTTTTTGACAAAATCTTTGACTACTTTAAAGTTAACGTCAGCCTCAAGCAGCGCAAGACGAACCTCACGCATCATATCTTTTACATCTTGTTCGCTGACTTTCCCTTTTCCGCGGATTTTAGAAATCGTCTGCTGCAGTCGGTCGGCTAATCCTTCAAATGCCATAGTTTGCCGCCTCCTAATCTAATTTCTCAAGCGCTTCAATCAGAGCTGTAATTTCTTCCTCTTCTTTTGAACCGGAAGCAAGCTCCTTCAGCTTATTAAACATCTCTTTACGCTCCTGAAACTTTTTCAAAAGGAGCAGCTTTTCTTCATATTGTTCAAGCATCGCTTCTGTTCGTTTGATGTTATCATAAACAGCTTGTCTTGAAACCTCATATTCTTCGGCTATTTCGCCTAGGGAGAAATCGTCCAAATAATAAAGCGACATATAGCTCTTCTGTTTTGACGTCAACAACGACTGATAAAAATCAAACAGATAATTCATTCTCGTTGTCTTTTCGAGTGACATTTGAGCTCTCCCCTTTGTTAAGTCAAATCCCTTTACGATAACTTAGTTTACACGGTTTTATTGACACTGTCAAGTTTTTATCTTGTCAAAGCGGCGATTAACTTTTTCCAAAATACGCTAAATATCATCCAATTTATTCCGATATTGTATATGAACCCTATTTTAAGGAGGATTTTTATGAAAAAAATCGGTTTATTGTTTATGTTATGTCTGGCAGCCCTGTTTACAATAGGTTTCCCGGCACAGCAAGCAGACGCTGCTGAGGCACCTTATAAGGCCTCAATCACAAATATCAGCACAGATGGAGGGGTATACGGTAAAATCAATTACGGACAAGGTCAATATTGGCGAGTCAAGTACAATATTACAGTAAGCGGCAAATTACTCGACCAAAACGGACAGCCAGTGCCAAACGCGCCCGTAAGATTTGAAGCGGACACGAAGGTCGGAAACACAACACAAACTGCTTCAGGAACGACTGATGCAAACGGAACATTTGAGGTTCCAATGTATTTGGGGCCAGCTGCTGGGTATTACACGTATTACACATCTGTTTCTGTTCATTACTATGACATCATCCCATTCAGAGTATTTTCTGGTGAGTCAAGACTGGTATCCACTGATAACAGTCTTTATCATTTCGCCTATCAAGTAAGAAGATAAAAAAGAAAAGGCCCCAAGATGTAGGGGCCTTTTTCTTAATCGTCGGCTTTTTCCACTAAATCTGAAAAGAGTCCGTACACATAGGATTCTGGATCAAATTCCTGAAGATCATCAACTTTTTCTCCTAAACCGACTAGTTTAACCGGGATGTGAAGCTCGTTGCGAATCGCAAGGACGATACCGCCCTTTGCCGTACCGTCAAGCTTCGTTAAAGCAATGCCGGTAACATTTGTTGCTTTAGAGAACTCTTTTGCCTGAGCCATTGCATTTTGGCCGGTCGTGGCATCAAGGGCAAGCAGCACCTCATGCGGAGCTTCAGGAACTTCTCTTTCGATAACACGTTTTACTTTTTCAAGCTCTTTCATGAGATTTACTTTGTTTTGGAGACGACCTGCCGTATCACAAATTAATATATCGGCATTTCTTGCTTTCGCAGCATGAACAGCATCGTAGATGACAGCCGCCGGATCGCTTCCTGCCGTCTGCTTAATGACAGGCACTCCTGTACGCTCTCCCCATACTTCCAGCTGTTCAATGGCTCCCGCTCTAAAAGTGTCTCCGGCGGCAAGTACGACAGATTTTCCTTCTTGTTTCATTTTATGAGCAAGCTTTCCGATCGTTGTTGTTTTCCCGACGCCGTTTACACCTACCAGAAGGATTACGTTTAAACGCCCATCTTGGATGTTCAGTTCTGAAATTTGCTCATCTCCGCTGTTATAAATCTCGACCAGTTTCTCAGAAATCACTGACTGGACTTCCTTTGGATCTTGAATATTTCTGCGTTTGACTTCTTTTTTCAGCTCATCTATTAATTCCATAACGGTTGTAAAACCGACATCCGCGCTGATAAGAACCTCTTCAAGCTCTTCAAAGAAATCCTCATCCACTTTACGGTAACGGGATACAAGATCATTCACTTTGTTTTGAAAGGAGTTTCTTGTTTTTTCAAGGCCATCCTTAAACTTTTCAGATACGGAATCTGTCTGTTTTGTGATTTTCTCTTTTAATTTTTTAAAAAAGCTCATCTTTTAACCTCTTTCCTCGTTACTGAACGAATTCTTTTGTTTCTTCCAGCTTAACGGAGATTACCTTGGAAACACCGGATTCCTGCATGGTTACGCCATAAAGCACATCCGCTTCCTCCATCGTTCCTTTTCTGTGGGTAATCACAATAAACTGGGTATCACTGCTGTATTTTTTTAAATACTGCGCAAACCGGAACACATTCGCTTCGTCGAGCGCAGCCTCTACTTCGTCAAGGACGCAAAACGGCACTGGACGAACCTTTAGGATTGAGAATAAGAGCGCTATAGCAGTAAGCGCACGCTCTCCGCCTGACAGGAGGTTTAAGTTTTGCAGCTTTTTCCCCGGCGGCTGAGCGATAATCTCGACTCCTGAATGAAGCAGATCGTTAGGATCGGTGAGCCTCAGTTCAGCTCGCCCTCCTCCGAATAAGGAGCGGAAAACTTGATCAAAGTGTGAGCGGATTTGGACGAATGTGTCGTTAAAGCGCTTCGTCATTTCTTCATCCATTTCTTCAATCACTTGGAACAAGGTATTTTTCGCTTCTGTTAAATCTTCTTTTTGTTCCGACAGAAACTTGTACCGTTCGTTGACCCTCTCAAACTCATCTATGCTTCCGAGGTTCACGGTACCCAGCTCTTCAATTGCGAGTTTAATCAGCTTCACGCGCTTTCTGGCTTCCTCTGGATCAGTTTCAAGCTGATATTTCTCTTTTGCCCCCTCAAAGGACAAGCTGTATTCCTCCCGTAAGTATTGAAGTAAATTATCAAGCTCGACTTCCATCCGTCCGAGTTTGACTTCTTCGTCTTTTAAGAGCGTTGTTTTTTGTTTATACAGGCGTTTCATTTCTTTCAGCTCACGCTCATACGTATCAAGCCCATGCTGAAGCTTGATGCGCTGATCGCGCCTTAATGCAATCAGTTCGATCGTTTTCGTTTTGTCATTCAATTTATGTTTTGCTGCTTCTTCCAGCTTTTCTTCGCCGCTGGTGCTAGATGACATCTCTGACGTTAAGAAGCTTAAGTCTTCTTTTGCTTCTTTTAACGCAAGCTCTGTTTCAGTGAGCTCTTTCTTTAATCTGGCAAGGTTGTCCTCTTCCCCCTTGCATGCCTGCTCTTTTTTGGCCGCAGCGATCTTCAGCTCAGTCAGCTCGTTGGAGAGAGACTCTTTCGTTGAGGATTGCGTTAGTTTTTGTTTTGTCAGTTTGTCTATGTCCTCTTCAAGCTGTTTCATCTTTTCAGAAACGGCAGAGAGCTCTTCTTCAAGCTTGCGTTTGCGCGCTTTTTTCTCTTCATCGCTTTCTGACAGAGCAGATTTTTCTTGGTCATAGAGCTCTAAATGGGTATTGATATTTTTCTCGGCAACTTGAAGTTCGTACAGCTGGCCTTTCACATCCTGCTGCTTTAACCTTAAGCCTTCCCCGGTTTCTCTTAAGTCAGCCAGTTTTTTCTCCATATCCTGAATGGATTGCTTAAGGGTTTTGACCTCTTGTTCAAGCAGTGCTGTTTTCTCTTCCATTTCAGCGAGCCGTTTCGTCACATCTTCTAGCTCCCGGCTTCTTCCAAGGAGGGAGTTATTTTTCTTTTTAACCGCGCCGCCCGTCATTGAACCACCGGGGTTCACAACATCTCCCTCAAGGGTTACGATGCGGTACCGGTGCCCGAGAAGCTTCGCAAGCTCGTTTGCACCCTTTAAGTCCTCTGTGATCAGAACGGTTCCAAGAAGATTCTGGATGACGCTTCGATACGCAGGATCAAATGTGACAAGTTCACTGGCAACCCCGAGAAATGATGAATGCCGGGCGGCTGTTTCCGCGTCACGGCTTTGAAGCTGGCGGTCTCTAATAACAGAAAGAGGCAGAAACGTCGCCCGGCCGAAGGAATTCTGCTTTAAATATTGAATCGCTTTTCGGGCAGATTGTTCATCGTCGGTCACGACATGCTGAGCAGAAGCGCCGAGCGCTATTTCAATGGCCGTTTCATACTTCTGTTCTGTAGAAATCAGCTCAAGAACCGCTCCGCGAATTCCACCAAGGCGCTTTTTCGCTTTCAGCACTTCTTTAACACCTTGATAAAAGCCGGAGAAATCTCCCTGCATCGTCTCAAGCATGTCCTTTTTTGATCTCGCTTGCTGAACGTATTGGTATGCCTGATACAGAGCGGATTCATTTTTTTCGTATTGGCGCTTTTTCTGCTCATATTTTGTCTGCATATCACGATATGCACCGACTTGACTGTGAATCTCCTGCTCAATTCGAGCAAATTCCGTTTCACATGCGGCTTTACGCGCAGAAATATCACGCCGTTCCTGCAGGTGCTTTTCATTGTTGTCCGCGAGTCTCTGCAATGTGACAGCGGATTGGGACATCTGGTCATCAAGAAGCTGGAGTTCGTTGCGTATCGAAGCCTGGCTGTTTAACAGCTCAAAATAATCACTTTTCAGCTGCTCGATTTTCTCTTCGACATTTTCATTGTGAAGACTGAGAGCCTGCTGTTTTTCTTTTACTTGCGCCCTTAACTGCTTCACCTCAGCCTGAAGCGTTTCGAAGACAGCTTCCTGCTTCGAAAGCTCTTCTTTCAGAACCGTTTCTTTTTGCTGGAACTGAACGATGGCTTCTTCAAGCTGTTCTTGGTTTTGCACAGCGTTTTTCTTTCGTTCTTTCAGGACTTCTTTACGGCCTTCAAGCTTTTCCAGCTCTTCACTAGTTACCAGTAAAACTTGCTGGAGCTCATCTACTGACTCATCAAGCGCTTGTATTTTGTCCCTTGTATCCTCAATCTTTGCTTCTTTCGCAGAAATAGCAGACGATTCAGCAAGCTCTTCTTCTTTTGCCATCTGCACTTTCTCTTTAAGAGTCGACCATTTACCATGCAGCTCTTCGATATCATAGGCAGTCAGCGCAATTTCAACATGCTCCAGCTCTTTCTTTTTCTCAAGGTAGTCTTTCGCTATTGAAGCTTGAATTTTAAGAGGTTCAACCTGTCCTTCAAGCTCATGTAATATATCTTCTACCCGATTTAGATTGTCCTGTGTCTCAAACAGTTTATTTTCTGCTTTTTTCTTTCTCGTTTTATATTTAAGCACCCCGGCCGCTTCTTCAAAGATACTGCGGCGATCCTCCGCTTTGCTGCTCAGGATCTCTTCCACTTTCCCTTGGCTGATAATAGAAAATGCTTCTTTACCAAGGCCAGAGTCCATAAATAAATCAATAATATCTTTCAACCGGCACGGCTGATTGTTAATCAGAAACTCACTCTCACCTGATCTGTACACACGTCTTGTGACACTCACTTCGTGGAAGTCAATTGGCAAGAAATGATCATCATTATCAAGAGTAAGCGTAACTTCAGCTAGATTTAATCGCTTTCTTGAATCACTCCCGGCAAAAATAATGTCCTCCATTTTTCCGCCGCGAAGAGAGCGTGCCGATTGTTCGCCGAGAACCCAGCGAATGGCATCCGTGATGTTGCTTTTTCCGCTTCCGTTCGGCCCGACAACCGCTGTCACGCCTTTAACGAAGTCTACGGAAATCCGTTCTGCAAATGATTTAAATCCTATAACGTCTAAACGTTTGAGGAACATAGCGATCCTCCTTATGTAATAAGTATTTCAATTCTATCATAAACATTGGTGAAATAAGACGGCATACATACTGAAATCCCCCTGAGTCATAAGGGGGATTTTATTGTTTCGTATGGTGTTTTTGCAATTTAGCTAAAGCTTCCTGAGCAGCGTGCTGTTCGGCTTCTTTCTTTGAACGGCCGTTTCCGACTCCGAGTGGTTCACCTTTTAGAGATACGATGGCTTCAAATTCACGGTTGTGCGCAGGTCCTTTTTCGTTGGAGATTTTATACTCCAGAGAGCCTTTGCCGTCCCGCTGCACGTATTCCTGCAGCTGGCTTTTGAAATCCATCACATGAGAAAAAGCACCATCGTTAATTTTAGGGAACACATAAACTTTTAAGAAACTTTCGACCGGCTCTAATCCCTGGTCAAGATACAAGGCTCCGATAAATGCCTCAAAAACATCCGCCAATAGAGCAGGACGCTTTCTTCCGCCTGTCATTTCCTCGCCTTTACCCAACAGGACAAGATCGCCGAATGACAGCTCGTGAGCCAATGAAACGAGAGACGGTTCGCAAACAATTGCGGCTCTCAATTTCGTCAAATCTCCTTCACTCATAGCCGGGTATTTGGCAAATAAGAATCTGGAGATCGTCAGTTCCAAAACAGCGTCACCTAAAAATTCAAGCCTTTCATTATCTTCATACGGCTTTTTCCGATGCTCATTCACATAAGATGAATGTGTAAATGCTTGATACAAAAGCTTTTCATTTTGAAAGTGAACCGAAATCCGTTCTTGAAACTCTTTAAATTGTTCTACTTTTTTATAGAACTTTTTTTTATCTTTATAATGTGAGTGTTTTGACATAGTAACCTCCATAGGCACATCAGGTTCACCGCGCTTCTCTGACTAAACCGGATACAGCGCGCGTAAAAGCGGCATGCTGTAATAACTGCACGAATAAAGGGCTAAAGCCCCGCGTTTCGGCGGGACTTTTAGCATCAGCTTATTGCTGGTTTTGTATGTAGTTCACAGCGTCGCCGACTGTTGCAATCTTTTCAGCATCTTCGTCAGAAATCTCCATATCAAACTCGTCTTCAAGTTCCATAACAAGCTCAACTACATCTAGGGAATCAGCACCTAAGTCTTCCTTGAAAGAAGCTTCAAGTTTGACGTCTGCTTCATCAACGCCAAGGCGATCTACGATGATTTTCGTTACACGCTCTAATGTGTCTGCCATAGCAATTCACCTCCCCTCAAGTATTATAGTGGATTCGTTTTTAAAAAACTAGAGAAACTATGATGAAATTTTCGAGAAAAAACTTACATCACCATTCCGCCGTCAATATGAAGCGTTTGGCCTGTCATATAACGAGCTCCCTCTGAAGCTAGGAATGTGACAACACTGCTGACATCGCTAGGATCACCAAAGCGCGCGAGCGGAATTTGTTTCAGCATTTCGTCTTGAACGTCTTTTGCAAGTTTATCTGTCATATCAGTTGAGATAAATCCTGGCGCTATTGCGTTTACCGTAATATTTCGGCTGGCGAGCTCTTTAGCAGAAGACTTGGTTAAACCGATGACGCCGGCTTTTGCAGCCACATAGTTGGCTTGTCCAGGGTTTCCGCTGACGCCGACGATAGACGATACGTTAATAATGCGGCCTGAACGCTGTTTCATCATTTGTCTTGTAACAGCTTTTGTGCAGTTGAAAACACCCTTCAGGTTAATGTTAATAACGTCATCCCATTCGTCTTCTTTCATTCTCATGATGAGATTGTCTCTTGTAATCCCGGCATTATTAACCAGAATGTCAATTGTAGAAAAAACAGACAGCGTTTCTTTTATCATGTTTTGTACATCTTCGGGATTTGATACATCCGCTTTGACAGCAATTGCGTTTCTGCCCATAGATTTGATTTCAACTACCACTTCATTTGCTTTCGCTTCATTGCCGGAGTAATTCACGACAACATTTGCTCCGCTTTTTGCCAGATCAAGGGCGATTGAGCGGCCGATTCCGCGGGATGCGCCAGTGACAATAGCCGTTTTATCATTAAGCATTATCATTCTCCTCCTTAAGCGTTTGAATTGCCAGCTCGATCGTTTCCGGATCTGATACAGCAATTGTTTTTAACCGTCTATTTACTTTTTTCACAAGGCCTGAAAGCACTTTTCCGGGACCGATTTCGATAAAAGTCGTAACACCCTCTGCGATCAGCTTGTTAATGCTTTCCTCAAAACGAACCGGAGAATAAAGCTGCTCAATAAGTTTTTCTTTGATATCTGCTTTTTCAGTCATCACGTCAGCAGAAACATTTGAGATGACCGGAACGTCAGCGTCTTTTATGTCACAGGCGTCCAATACCTCTTTCAGCTTTTCAGCAGCCGGTTTCATCAGTTCAGAATGGAACGGACCGCTTACTTCAAGCGGAATTGCGCGTTTTGCTCCGTTCTCTTTTGCCAGTTCAGATGCAAGCTCAACCCCTTTAGCTGTTCCGGAAATGACGATTTGGCCAGGACAGTTGAGATTCGCAAGCTGTACAAGGTTGCCTTCCTCTGTGACTTTATCGGTTACTTGCTTTAATGCTTCAGCATCCATGCCGAGAATCGCAGCCATTGCTCCTTCGCCAGCCGGCACCGCTTCATTCATAAACTCTCCGCGCTTTCTGACGGTATAAACAGCATCTTTGAAAGACAGAGCGCCAGCCGCAACCAGTGCAGAATATTCACCAAGGCTGTGTCCTGCTGTGAAATCAGGTGTAATGCCAGATTCTTTAAATTTCTCAAGAACAGCGATGCTTGTCGTAAGCAAAGCAGGCTGCGCATTGTATGTAAGTGTTAATTCTTCAGCAGCACCCTCAAAAATAAGCGAGCTGAGTTTTGTTTCCAACGTTTCATCGGCTTCATCAAACAGACGCTTTGCAGCAGGCACCTGCTCATAAAGCTCTTTCCCCATGCCGATAAATTGTGATCCCTGACCCGGGAATAAAAATGCAATCTTACTCATGATGTAAAAACCTCCAGACTACTCATCTGTTTTTTCTTCTTTCACTTCTTCCTGAATGAGCGCAGCCACATTTTGGCTGACCATCTCTCTTGCTTGCCGAATCGCATGGAATACAGCATTTGAATCTGAAGAGCCGTGCGCCTTTATCACAGGGGCTTTTAAGCCAAAAAGACTTGCTCCGCCATAATTCGAATACTCCATTTTCATTTTCATTTCTTTCAATTTTGGCTTCAGCACAGCTGCTGCAAGCTTTGATGTCAAAGTAGACGTCATTACGTCTCTCATCATTTTAAAAATAGACAACGCAGAGCCTTCCAGCGTTTTGAGTGTAACATTCCCGGTAAAGCCGTCTGTTACTACAACATCAGCCACATCATCTAAAAGGTCTCGCGCTTCCACGTTTCCGATAAAATTGATGTTTGCTGTTTCTTTTAAAATTTGAAACGTCTGCTTCGTCAGTTCGTTTCCTTTTTTATCTTCTGTTCCGACATTTAAAAGTCCGACTCTCGGTGAAGTGACACCGCGCACTTGCTGAGAATAAACAGAACCCATGATGGCATATTGAACGAGGTGCTCCGGTTTGGCATCGACATTGGCGCCGACATCAAGGAGAAGAAATCCGTCTCCCGAAACAGTCGGAAGTGTCGGAGCAAGCGCCGGACGGTCAATTCCTTTAATTCTTCCGACAATAAAGAGACCGGCTGTCATTAATGCACCGGTATTTCCTGCTGAAATGCAGGCGTCAGCTCTGTTTTCCACAACCTCCTGCGCCATAAGAACCATAGATGAGTTCTTTTTTCTTCGCACGGCACGGACCGGTTCATCCGTAGGCTCAATCACTTCATCTGCGTGCAGCACCGTGATGCGATCTGATGTAGTTGTTAAATGTGATTCTATCGTTGTTTTGTCACCGACAAGTGTGATATGGAGATCATCAAATGCCTCTATACCTTTTATAACTCCGTCAATAACAGCTTTGGGAGCGTGGTCTCCTCCCATTGCATCTACAGCTATTCTCATGCATGCTCCACCTTTATGAATGTTTTGAACGATACATGTCAAAGCGTCCAGAAAAAACAATTTCTTCGCCAACGTAGCTGTTCACTTCGACAACCGTTCTTCCTTTTTCTTTTTCGACAGCCGTCACTTTCGCTTTTGCTACGACACGTTCTCCCTGCTTTACCTGTCTTGTAAAGCGGATGTCTGCACTTGCAGTCAGCGCCAGCTCGTCATCAATGACTGCAACGGCCAAAGAATTCGCCTGTGCAAATAAATGGTGTCCTCTCGCAATCTGATTCCGGCTGAACACGTGCTCCTGTTTTATTTCTAAAATAGATATCGCCTGATCATCCAGCTCAAGGTCAATAATTTCTCCGATAACTTCATCAAGTGACAGGGACTTCACTTCGTCCTCAAGTGTTTTCTCTGCCACGTTCTTAATTCTTTCTCTCAGTTCAGGTATGGAAAGCTCTAAGCGGTCCAAACGTATCGTCTGGATGCTCACCCCAAATTTACCCGCTAATTCTTCATCTGTAATAAAGGGGGTTGCTTGAATCGTCTGCTGAAGTAATTCCTGGCGTTCTCTCTTATTTCTTCTCATATCTAAACACCATCCGGACAATTAAGACTAGGTACTAATAGTAGTATATAATTTCATAGATTGGAATGCAACGATTGTTTCTGGCTGAACACCAAAAACTTCTGATACTCAGCTTAATTTTTCCCCGTCCATTACTCCGCTCTTCAGCAATTCATCTCTTAACACAGCGTATTCCGGCTCCTTCCAGAACGCGTCAGAAGCCACAAGATTCGCAGCATCCTGCCTTGCCGTTTCAAGCGCTCTGTAATCATGAACCATGTCCGCCACTTTAAATTCCGGCATTCCGCTTTGTTTTTTTCCGAAGAAATCACCGGGACCTCTCAGTTCCAGATCCTTTTCAGACAGCTCGAAACCGTCATTGGTCTCCGACATGATCCTCATCCGTTCTTTCCCTGTTTCTGATTTTGGATCAGCCATCAGAATACAGAAAGATTGATGCTCACCCCGTCCAACACGGCCGCGCAGCTGGTGAAGCTGTGATAGTCCGAAACGGTCGGCGTCATAAATCACCATAATCGTTGCATTCGGAACATTCACGCCAACCTCAACAACAGTAGTTGATACGAGAATTTGACAGTGATTTGCGCTGAATTCTCTCATGACCTGGTCTTTTTCATCGGAATGCAGCTTCCCATGCATAAGGCCGACATTCCATTTTCCCCGAAAAATATCAGAAAGCATATTGTACACGTCAATGGCGTTTTGCACATCAAGCTTGTCTGATTCTTCAATCAGCGGACAGATGATATAAGCCTGCCTGCCTTGCTTTAATTCTTTTTCGACAAATGCCAAAATACGATCCAGCATGTCATGTTTTACCCAATAGGTTTCAATTCGCTTTCGTCCAGCCGGCATCTCATCAATGACAGATACATCCATTTCACCGAACACTGTGATCGCTAATGTTCTTGGGATTGGAGTGGCTGTCATAAAGAGAACATCGGGATCCTGCCCTTTGTTCCGAAGCTTTTTGCGCTGCTCAACTCCAAATCTGTGCTGTTCATCAGTAATAACGAGACTCAGCGCCTTAAACTCCACCTCGTCTTGGATTAAAGCGTGGGTTCCTACAAGAATATCAATCTCACCCGCCGCAAGACGTTCAAGCAGTTCTTTTCGCCGCTTCCCTTTAACAGAGCTTGTCAAAAGAGCAACGCTGACGTCCCATTTTTCAAATAGCGAAACGAGCGAATCAGCATGCTGCTCGGCCAGAATTTCTGTCGGCACCATGAGCGCTCCTTGGTATCCGGATAGGATCGCGGCATACAGTGCAATGGCGGCGACTGCCGTTTTTCCTGATCCAACGTCCCCTTGAAGAAGACGGTTCATTCTGTATGGAGAAGACATGTCTGCTGTTATTTCGCGAAGAACGCGTGACTGGGCGTTTGTGAGGGGAAACGGGAGGCTTTTGATAAATCTCATGAGTTCTTCGTTTGAAAAACGCTGCCGTATCCCTTGTGTCTGCTCTCTTTCCGCCTTTCGGAACGCCTGCATTTTCAACTGAAACAACAAAAATTCTTCATAAACAAACCGCCGTCTGGCAAGCTTTAATGCTTCCCTTGTTTCAGGCTGGTGCATTGCTTTTAACGCCTGATAATAGTCAGGCAGTTTATAGCTTTTTCTTAGCTTTTCCGGAAGAGGATCAGGAAGTGAGTCTGCATATTGGGTCAGCGCCTGCTGAATAAAGCGCCTCATCATTTTGACGGTAACATTTTCTTTCACAGAATACACTGGTTCAATGCTTTTGTCTTCTTGATGCGGCCCGTTTTTCAACTCCTGAACAGAGATGGTTTGGCGGTGCTTGTCCCATTTACCTGAAACCGTCACCACAGAGCCGAGCGAAAGCTGCTTCTTCAAATAAGGCCGGTTAAAACATACGGCTGTGATTAAATAGTGGCCGACCAGAAGCCTGAATGTCAGCCTGTTTCGTTTTTTTCCGTAATAGGTAAGAGAAGGCTCTGAATGAACCTTCCCTTCGACTGTGACTCTTTCATCATGCTTTACTTCTTCTAAATCCCTCAGCTCGTAGTCATCATAGCGATAAGGGAAATAATTCAGAAGATCAGAAATGTCATAAATACCGAGTTCGTGTAACGTTTTTTCTGTTTCCGGCCCAATACCCTTAATGTTAGCTATACTAGTTTGCTGATGTTGTTTCACGTGAACCTAGCGCTCCTCCGAAAATTTTTTTCTCTAATTCTCTTCCTGTCGGTGTTGCCGCTAAACCGCCCTGGCCTGTTTCTCTAAGTGCAGTTGGCATCGTTTGGCCTATTTTATACATGGCATCGATAACCTCATCACATGGAATACGGCTTGTAATGCCCGCCAATGCCATATCAGCGGCAATCATCGCATTTGACGCGCCCATCGCATTCCGTTTCACGCAAGGCACCTCAACAAGCCCTGCAACAGGGTCGCACACGAGGCCTAGCATATTTTTTAATGTAATGGCCATGGCCTCCGCGCTTTGTTCGGGTGTTCCTCCTGCCATTTCAACAATGGCCGCAGCCGCCATGCCTGAAGCTGATCCAACCTCTGCCTGACATCCTCCGGCGGCGCCGGAAATACTTGCGTTATTAGCCACGACAAATCCGAAAGCCCCGGCTGTAAACAAAAAGCGGATCATTTGTTCTCTTGTTGGATTCAGCTTTTCTTTTACAGCAAATAACGTACCGGGCACCACACCGGCAGAACCTGCAGTCGGTGTCGCACAGATGGTTCCCATTGCTGCATTTACTTCATTTGTTGCAACGGCTTTCGATACAGCATCTAAAATCAGCGGGCCAGACAGGCTTTTTCCTGATCGAATATAGGCCTGCAATTTAACGGCATCTCCGCCTGTTAAGCCCGTTTGGCTCGTAACCCCCTCGAGTCCTTTCTGAACCGCCGCTTCCATAACAGACAGGTTATGATCCATCTGCTGAAAAATGTCCTCTTTTGTTTTTTCTGTTACTTCCATTTCTTGAGCTATCATCACATCAGAGATCAATATTTGTTTTTCTTTAGTAATCTCAATTAATTCTTTTACATTACGAAACATAACTGGCTCCTCCTGACCCTTTCGCTAGTCAGCAATCTTTGTCACTTGAATAATATTCGGCAGCTTCGACAGCTCGTCGAGAATGTGGTCGTCAATATTTTGATCGACCTCTATTGTCATCAGCGCAAGCTGGCCGATATCTTTCCGGGCTACTTCCATATGTCCTACGTTGATTGAAAATTTCGCCAGAACATTGGCAACACCGGCAATTGTGCCAAATTTGTCATTATGAACAACTAATATGGCCGGATGATTTCCTGACAGCCGGAGCTCAAAACCATTCAATTCTGTGATTTCAATCTTTCCTCCGCCAATCGAAATACCCGTCAGTTCCAGCTCACCCTTTTCATCAGAAATGGTGATTTTTGCTGTGTTCGGATGGACCGGGACTGCGTCTTCTACCCGAAACTCTATATCAATTCCTTTAGCTTCTGCAATTTGTATAGCGGTTTTAATCCGTTCGTCGAATGTATCAAAATCAAGCAATCCGCCGATAATCGCGACATCTGTCCCGTGGCCCTTATACGTTTCCGCAAACGACCCGTAAAAAGATACAATGATGCGCTCAGGCTCTCTGCCAAATAAACTTCTGGCCACTCTCCCGATTCTAGCAGCTCCCGCTGTATGAGAGCTGGACGGACCGATCATAACCGGGCCGATAATATCAAAAACGCTTCTGTATTTCATGCTATTCCTCCTTATGAACCAGAGCTTATTAGCGCTTTGCTTCTAGACTAATTGATCAGATATAAAATGGCAAGCGGGCGCGTTACAGCGCTGCCGCACTTAAAAGCAGACATAAGAATAGAAGGGCAAATTGCCCTTCTATTCTGCAGAAACTATATACGAATACAGAGGCTGTTTCCCATTGTGGATCTCAACCTCAATCTCCTCGTACTTTTCACTGAGAAACGCTTCAAGCTGCTCAGCTTCTTCCTGAGACGCATCCTCACCATATAGAATGGTCACGATTTCATCATCTTCTCCGATCATTTCTGACAGCAGCATTTTCGCGGCTGACAGCTGATTTTCAGAAGTGCCGATAATCGTTCCATTCAGAATGCCCATAAAGTCGCCTTTTTTAATATCTTTACCGTCAATATGAGTATCTCTGACTGAGAACGTCACCTGTCCGCTTTTTACTTGCTGAATGGCGCTTAGCATATTGGCCTCGTTCGCTTCAGCTTCTTGATCCGGGTTAAAAGCCAGCAGAGCTGACATCCCTTGCGGAACCGTTTTAGCAGGAATGACAAAAACCTTTTCATCCACTACGCTGGCCGCTTGGTTAGCAGCCATGATAATGTTGGAGTTGTTAGGCAGGATAAATACCGTATCTGCATTTACAGACTTCACGGCATCAACAATATCCTCAGTGCTTGGGTTCATGGTCTGGCCGCCTTCAATCACAACAGAAGCTCCAATGCTTTTGAATAGGTCTGAAATTCCTTCTCCCATCGCTACAGTCACAATGCCATACGGCTGTTTTGCCGGCGGTGTTTCGTTGTCTGCAGGTTTGCTTTCTTGACTGATGATAGAGGTATGCTGTTCTCTCATATTTTCTATTTTTATTTTGATCAATTCACCGTAATGCTGGGCGTAGTTTAACACGTTTCCCGGCTCTTCAGCATGAATATGAACCTTCGCCAGCGATTCATCCGCAATCACAAGCAGAGAATCTCCGAACTGGCTGAGGTCTTGCCTGAAAGTGCCTTCGTCGAACTCTCTTTTTGTCTGATCAAGCCTAACCATCACTTCGGTACAGAATCCAAATTCAATATCTTCGGTATTCATCATGCTTTGCGCGCTCTTGTGATGCTCTGCGCTGACCATGTCGTCAAGTGACGGAAGAACTGCTTTCTGAGGTACAGTTTCACCTTTTAATGAAGCAAGGAAACCTTCATACACACAGAGCAGGCCTTTGCCCCCGCTATCGACAACTCCTACTTCCTTTAGGACAGGTAGCAATTCAGGGGTGCGGTTTAAAGACGCCTCTGCTTCTTCTGTCACTGCAGTCATCAGCGCAGTGATATCGGTTTCTTTTTCTGCTAAGATCATCGCTTTTTTTGCAGCGTCTTTTGCAACTGTTAAAATGGTGCCCTCTACAGGTTTCATGACAGCTTTATACGCCATGTCTACACCTGCTTGCAGCGCAGCGGCAAACTCAAGTGCATTAATTTCTTTTTTCGTTTCAATGCTTTTGCTAAATCCGCGGAACAATTGGGATAGGATAACTCCTGAATTTCCGCGTGCTCCCATGAGCAGCCCTTTAGATAACGCGGAGCCCACCTTCCCGATATCATCCGTATCCATTTGTTCAACTTCTCTTGCTCCGGAAGTCATCGACAGGTTCATATTAGTTCCCGTATCACCGTCCGGCACCGGAAACACGTTCAGTGCATCAACTGCACTGGCGTTTTGAGACAGATTCTGCGCTCCCGCAAGAATCATCTCGGCAAAGGTTCTGCCGTCTAATGTTCTGATAGACAATCCTACTCCTCCTAACTACGGGTTCGTCACTCGTACGCCTTGGACATAAATATTGACAGAATCCACTGCCAGTCCGATGGTTTGATTTACTGTGTACTTTACTTTTGTTTGGACATTATGTGCCACTTCAGAAATTTTCGTGCCGTAGCTGACAATGATATACATGTCGATATGTATCTGTTCTCCTTCTTGGCGAACTTGGACACCCCTGCTGAAATTCTCTTTCCGAAGGATTTCAGTCAGTCCGTCTTTAATCTGGTTTTTAGAAGCCATGCCGACAATGCCGTAACAGTCAACCGCCGCGCCTCCTGCAACCATCGCAATGACTTCATTAGATATATCAATCTGTCCGTACTTCGTTCTTAATTCAATGGACACACTAGTTCCTCCTTCGAATGCATAGAGTTACAGCTATTCTACTATATGGTTTCCATTATGAAAAGACCAGGCAATAATCGCTGGCCGTACCTCTACATATACTATAGCGCTGCTGTTTCCGCAAGATGTCAAGTGAATTTTCTTGAAAGATGATGAAACAATAGTTGCAAACGTTTTTTAGCTGTGGTAAATTATTTAAAGTATCCATATCGAAAGCATCTAAGATTATATGAATGTTAAAAAGTAGATGTTTTGTGCAAGTGAGGAGGGAAACAAATGGCACGTAAATGCGTTATCACAGGTAAAAAAACAACAGCTGGGAATAACCGTTCTCACGCAATGAACGCTTCTAAGCGCACTTGGGGCGCGAATCTTCAAAAGGTTCGTATCCTTGTGAACGGAAAACCTAAAAAAGTATATGTATCTGCTCGAGCTTTGAAATCCGGTAAAGTTGAGCGTGTATAACAAAATGAACGCCTGCCCCGATATGTGGCAGGCGTTTTTATGTGGTGAAAGAGGGCTTTGAACCCCTGGGCATTAATCTTTTCTAAATGAGCCCAGCATCGCCCGGACAATTCCTCCTAAAAACTTCGGCAATTTAATGGTGTAAAATTTCATTTTTTGTCCCCTCCTATAACGTCCCGTAACCGCCTTGTTCATTGTTTTCAGCAATTGAATGAAAGCACATGCTTAATCCGTGCTTCTTATCATTATTAATATGCCTTTTACAAACGAAAAAGTACCTCGTGAATGAATGAGTTCGTTACTAATACATAGTGTTGAACCGAGCGTAATATGACAATTATTTAGAGGATATTTAAAACCGGTCAGGGTCAGCTCATGTATGTCTTCGGAAAACGGTATGAAGGAGATATATCGCTTATTTTCATCCTTCTCAATATCATATTCACCAGGAGGGAACATTTGAATATGATTTTGTTTGTCTATCAGCCTAATTTTTATGTTCGTTTTTACACCTCTATACAGAAGCTGAATGTTTCCTAAAAAATGATCAGCTCTGCCGCCTGTAATGCCGAAAATCTGAATAATATCCGGCTGCTTTTCCAGCGCCCAATCAAGGGCGAGGTCTAAATCTGTTTGATCTTTTTCTGCTTGATACACATGAAGGGCGGGAGCGGCTTTTTCTATTCGCCGGCGTTCTTGCTCTGTTATGCTGTCAAAATCTCCGAAGGCTTCAACAGGAATGATCCCGGCATCTAAGAGAGTGACGGTGCCTTTGTCAACACCGATCCAAAGCGTGTGTTCATCCGTATAGCCGGTTAGATCGGGAATGAGATTTTTCGGGCCTCCCGCAACGATATTAATTGTTTTCATCTCTGATTCCTTTCTCTGCATACAGGAAAAAGAGCTTAGGCTATTGTATGCCCAGCTCTTTTCTAAAGCTGCTTATTTACTTCCTTTGATTTCAGAAATTGCTTTTTTGCGGTCAGACTGGCCATAAACAGCTGAACCGGCAACGAGTAAATTTGCGCCCGCTTCAATGACGAGCGGAGCGGTTTCTTTGTTGACGCCGCCGTCTACTTCAATTAACAGATCTTTTTTTTCCTTTTTCATCCGCCATTCGCTTAACCTCTTTTATTTTAGGAAGGACTGAATGAATAAATTTCTGCCCGCCGAAGCCCGGGTTCACCGTCATTAAAAGAACAAGATCGAGATCGTCGAAAACATGCTCGATGACTTGTACAGGGGTATGCGGGTTTAGAACTACTCCGGCCTTCACTCCTTGCTCTTTAATGAGCTGGATGGTACGGTGCAGGTGCGGACATGCCTCAGCATGCACAGACAGGATATCTGCGCCTGCTTTCGCAAAAGCCGGGATATAACGATCCGGCTCTTCTATCATTAAATGGACATCGAGCGGCAGATCCGTTACCGGCCGGACTGCTTCTACAATCAGCGGACCGATTGTGATATTCGGGACAAAATGGCCGTCCATAACATCAATATGAATACAATCGGCTCCGCCTTTTTCTACATCTTTAATCTCATTGCCTAAAGCGGCAAAATCAGCGGAAAGAATAGATGGTGCAACCTTTATCATTATGCTAATACCTCGGCTTTCTGTCTTTTATCTCCGTCATAAATTCAACATAATGGTCATAGCGATACTGCTTTAATTCCCCGTCTTCAACAGCTTGTTTCACCGCACACTTCGGCTCTTTCAGATGTAAACAGCCTCTAAATTTGCATGAAGAGCTTTTTTCTCTGATATCAGGGAAGGTATAGCCCAGCTCTTCTTCCTCAATGTCTGTAAATTCAAGCGAGCTGAATCCCGGTGTATCTGCAACCAAGCCTCCGGACGTGTGAATCAGCTCCACGTGGCGGGTTGTGTGTTTCCCGCGGCCCAAATGCTCGGAAATCTCGTTTGTTCTCAATCCGAGCTCCGGACTGATCGCGTTGAGAAGCGAGGATTTTCCAACACCGGACTGACCGGCAAATACCGTTGTTTTATCCTGAAAATGTGGGATGATGTCCGCTAAACTGTCTTGGTCCTTAGAGGAGGTAAGGTATACGTCATAACCAATATTCCGATAGTCTTCTGCATAAGCTTGTATCCTATCTTCTGTATCTTGATCTTCAATCAAATCCATTTTAGTAATGCATATAATCGGCTGAATATCATTGGCCTCAACGAGAACCAGGAAGCGGTCGAGCAATGCCGTGCTGAAAGAAGGCTGAACCGCTGAGAAAACCAGGACCGCTTGATCAACGTTGCAAATTGGCGGCCTGATAAGCTCGTTGGTTCTTTCTTTAATTTCCATTAGATATCCTTCTTTGTCATTTTCAGCTTGATACACAACGTAATCACCGACAAGAGGGGTAATTTTGTTTTTTCTGAAAATGCCTCTTCCTCTGCATTGTATTACTTTATCTGAATCCTCTGATTCATCCAGTACATAGTAAAAGCCGCTTAGCGCCTTAATAATTTTGCCCTCAGGCATATTTTCCCTCCTTGTTATTCATCTTTCGGATACTCAATGGTTTTGTAGCTGACAACTTTATTGTTTACCATTACTTGATAGTACCCTTTTTGGCCGGGTTCAATCTTTAGTTCGATCGTTCGTTCAGTCGGCTCTTTTATCTTAAATTCTTCGTAAGTGTCAGAGATGCTGTGATCCGCATCGTCAACCGCGATTTGCACTTGAAGCTCGTCCCCTTCATTTTCTGGTTCGTAGGGGATCTTGACCTTTTCTTTCACTGTTTTCGCAGGTTTTTTCTCTGGTCCGAGAGAGAATGTCACTTCAACTTCGTTTCCCGGCTTTACTGCCGTACCTGCTGCTGGTTTTTGTTTGACAACCTGTCCTTCTGGAACATCATCTGAGTATGCTTCTTTTTCTACAAGCTTCAATCCGTTGTCTTCCAGATATCCAGACGCTGCTTCTTTACTGTAGGTTTTCAAGTCTCTAAGCGTAATGTCTTCGGGTCCGATACTGACTGTAAGTTTGACTTGATCTTCACTCGGGACAAGCTCAGTCCCTGCTGAAGGATTTTGGTCAATGACAGTGCCCGCATTTTTCTCGTCATTCACTTCATTTACCGTTACATGTTTAAACCCTTGGTCCTTCAACGCTTTTTTTGCCTGGTCGACCGTTTGGCCTGTCACATCACCGATCTCCGTTTTTGCTTTTCCGGTGCTCTTATAAAGGGTGACCGTGGCGCCTTCTTTGACTGTGGTATCCGCTTTAGGGTCCGTTTTTACCATCAGGCCCTCTTCAATTTTTTCATCTGAGATTTCCAACACCTCGGAATCAACCTGTAAACCTTCTTTTTCCAAGAGCCCTGCGGCTTTTTCGTATTCCATTCCGGAGACATCAGGTATTTTGACATCCTTAGGCATGAAAAGCGACGGAAAAACAGTGACAGCAAGAATTCCAGCTGTGATAAAAACGAGGCATATCGTGAGCAAAACCCACGGCCACTTTTTTCTTTTGCCGTTCTTCTTTGTTTTGTTTTCTTGTGCGGTTGTCACTTCAGCTTCTTTTTCGCCAGCAGCTTTAGCGAGTTCTTCATCTTTAATGATAGGTATCGCTTTTGTCATTTCTTCATCTTCTTGAATCGTAAATCTCTTTTCATTGAGTCTGTCGGCATCAAAAGCTGTTTTTATGTCTGCTTCCATGTCTTCAGCCGTTTCGTAGCGATGAAAAGGATCTTTGGCAGTTGCCTTGAGTATGATGTTTTCAACGCTTTGGGGGACCGATGGATTCCACCTTTTTGTCGAAGGAGTTTCCGCTTGAAGATGCTTCAAGGCGATGCTGACTGCTGACTCTCCATCAAACGGAATACGGCCGGTTAAAAGCTCAAATAGAACGATTCCAAGCGCATAAATATCCGATTTTTTTGTGGCTAAGCCGCCCCGGGCCTGTTCAGGTGATAAGTAATGGACCGAGCCCAGAACTGAATTGGTATGGGTGATTGTGGTCGAACTTAGTGCCGTCGCAATTCCAAAATCCGTTACTTTGATATTTCCCATATGATCAATCAAAATGTTATGCGGCTTGATGTCTCTGTGAACAATCTGGTTTTGATGGGCATGAGCGATGGCTGAGACAATTTGCTCCATGATGTTCAGCGCTTCTTTAGGGTGAAGCGGCCCATTTGCTGTTATGTATTCTTTAAGCGTCATGCCTTCAACGTATTCCATGACAATATAATAAATATCATCTTCCTCGCCCAAATCGTAAATGCTGACAATATTCGGGTGATCGAGGCTTGATGCGGATTGGGCTTCTCTGCGGAAACGTCTGATAAATTCATTGTCATTTGCATAGTCAAACCGCAGGATTTTAATTGCGACTTCACGGTCTAGAATGATATCCTCAGCTAAATACACGTTGGCCATTCCCCCGCCGCCTATAACGCGGAGAATCTGGTAACGCCCGCTGATCCGCTTGCCGATTAGCACTGATCTTCACCCTCTTCAACATGTAAAGCAAGCTCAAGCAAAACTGCTGTTATGTTGTCTTCTCCGCCATTCTGGTTGGCTTTGTCCACAAGCAGGTTTACTTTTTCCTGAGGAGCTGAATCGCTTTGCAGGATGTCTTTTAATTCAGTGCCTTCCACTTTATTCGTCAGTCCGTCAGAACATAGAAGCAGTTTGTCTCCGGGTTCTATATCAAAAGAACGGGTGTCAATGCTGACTGACTGGTCTGTTCCAAGCGCCTTCGTCAACACATTTTTTCGCGGATGATGTTCAGCGTCTTCTCTGGAAATCTCTCCAGTGCGAACCAGTTCATTTACAAGCGAATGGTCTTCTGTCACTTGAACGAAATCATCGTCCTGAAGCAAATAGCATCTGCTGTCTCCGATATGGGCAACAGAAACCGTTTTCCCCGTAAAAAGTGCACATACAATCGTCGTCCCCATGCCTTGGCATTCTTCGTGGGCTTGAGCGTGATCGTATATTTTGCTGTTTACCGAAAGAATCTGTTCAATGAGCCATTTTTCACATTCCGAGGGCGCAGTTGGAATCGTCTCTGCTTCATTCCATTTCTCCCCCATGGCTTTCACAGCCATCTTGCTCGCAACATCTCCAGCAAGATGGCCGCCCATGCCATCAGCGACAACCGCTAATATAAATTCATCTTTCCCCTTGAATATCCCCGCATCATCTTCATTATGCTGGCGGATTTTTCCTGTATCTGTTTTTAAGGCTGTTAACAACCCTCATCACCTCGTCTCGTCTTGACGCTCCTTCGCGCGAAGCTGACCGCAGGCTGCGTCAATGTCATGTCCTTGCTCTCTTCGGATTGTGACATTTACTCCGCGGGATTTCAGCGTTTTTTCAAAAGCAAAAATCTGATCACGCGGTGTGCGCACATAGTCCCGTTCAGGCACGTAGTTTACCGGAATCAAGTTCACGTGGCATTTGACTCCTTCCAGCAAGTCGGCAAGCTCTTCGGCGTGTTCCACCTGGTCGTTTACGCCTCCGAACAGCCCGTATTCAAAGCTGATACGGCGTCCTGTTTTATTAATATAATATTTAACGGCTTCCATTAGATCAGGCAGTTTATATGCTCTGTTAATCGGCATCAAACGGCTTCTGATTTCTGTGTTCGGCGCGTGCAGAGAAATTGCAAAGTTAATCTGCATTTGCTGATCAGCAAATTCGTAAATTTTCGGGATGATTCCACTCGTAGAGACCGTAATATGGCGAGCACCGATATTCAGGCCCTTGTCATGGTTAATGATTTTCAAGAAAGCGAGCATTTCGTTAAAGTTATCAAAAGGTTCACCGATTCCCATGATCACGACAGAGCTGACGCGTTCATCCGTTTCATCAAGAGCTTTTTGCACTTTGACTACTTGAGCGACAATTTCCCCCGCTTCAAGGTTTCGTTTTAAGCCTCCAAGCGTTGACGCGCAGAATGTACAGCCAATACGGCAGCCGACTTGTGTCGTTACACATACAGAATTGCCATACTCGTGTCTCATTAAAACGGTTTCGATGGTATAACCGTCATGAAGCTCAAACAAAAACTTCATCGTACCGTCTTGAGAGGTTTGTTTAACAGCCGTTTTCAGCGTTGTTAACACAAAGTGAGTGTTTAATTTCTCACGCAGATCCTTTGAGAGGTTTGTCATTTCTTCAAAAGAAGATACGCGTTTTTCATATAGCCATTCAAAAATCTGAGCCGCACGGAACGGTTTCTCTCCGTTGTCTGTCAGCCATTGTTTAATTTCATCTAATTCAAAAGAATAAATAGACGGACGCTCTGTCCGCAATTCTTTTCTTACTTTTGTTTTATTAAGTTCTGCCATTGCTTATCCCTTCTTTCTCATGCTGCAAATAAAGAAACCATCTGTTCCGAAATAATGAGGAAGGATTTGAAGCCTTCCATCCCGAACAAAGGGTCTCACCTTTTCAGGCAGCCGCTTTTCAAGAGACAAATCGGGTTCAAAATCAGGATGTTCTTGTATAAACGCATGTATTACTTCATCATTTTCTGTCCGGTCCATTGTACACGTACTGTAGACAAGAGTGCCACCTTTTTTTACTAATGGTGCGATTTCCCTCAAGATCGACAGCTGGATTTCAGCTAGACGGGCGCTGTCGTCAGGCTTTTTCGTGTATTTCATGTCCGGCTTTCTTCTGATAACACCGAAACCTGAGCACGGGGCATCGACCAATATTCGGTCAAACTGTTCGTTTTCAAACGTTTCCCCCGCTTTTCTCGCATCCATTGTATCCGCATGAATGATTGTCAGGCCAAGCCGGTCTGCCGCTTCTTTGATCAGCTTCACTTTATGTTTGTGAAGATCAAGCGACGTAACGCTCCCCTTGTTCTTCATTAATTCTGCGATATGAGCCGACTTTCCGCCAGGCGCCGCACACGCGTCAAGCACTGTTTCATCTGACTTAGGGTCAAGGGCGCGGGCGACGAGCATGGAGCTCTCATCCTGGATGGAAACTTCGCCGTTTTGGAAGAAATGAGTTCCGGCAATTGTTCCCTTTAAGAGCTTCACAGCATCTTCAGCGAGGTCGCCTTTTTCAACTTCGATTCCCTCAGCAGCCATTTGGTCAAGCAGCTCAGCTCTGTCTGCTTTCATTTGATTGACACGCAGCGTCTGCTTCGGCGGAATGAGATGGATGCGGCAAATCTTTTCCGCAGCTTCAAATCCATACGCATCCGCCCACTCTTTCACAAGCCATTCCGGATGGCTTGTTTCTGTCGCCAGCCGGCGTACAGGATCTTCGATCGCGTCAAAGGATGGAACACCTTCGCGCTGAATAGAACGGAGCACGCCGTTGACAAATGAAGCAATGCCTTTGTGTCCGCGGATTTTAGCAATCTCAACCGCTTCATGGATGGCTGCCCTGTCTGGAATCTTCTCTAAATACTCCATTTGATATAAGGATAGGCGAAGAAGCTGAATCACCCACGGCTTTACCTTTTGAGGCTTATTGATAAACGGTTTAAGCATATAATCAAGCGCGATCTTATTTTGTAATGTACCATAGACAAGTTCAGTCAAAAGCCCTCTGTCCTGATCACTCAGTTCATTTGATTTAATGACCGATTTCAGCAGCAGGTTGCTGTATGCCTGGTTTTGTTCTAATTTGATCAGCGCCTCAAGGGCGATGTCACGAACACTAGTTTTTTTCATTGTTTACTCCTAACACATCACCGGCTTCAACATGAGCGCCTCGCACAAAGTCTTCGCCTTTCATTCGTTTTTTGCCTGCCGGCTGGAGTTCGGTTAATAACAGAGCCGTCTCGTTACCTGTGGCAACGATAATCCCTTCCTTTTCAACCGCAACGACTGTGCCTGGCTCAGCTGTTGTTCGTGCGGGTGTTTTTTTCGATTCCCACACTTTCAAGTTTTGTCCATTAAGCGTCGTATAGGCAACAGGCCAAGGATTTAAGCCGCGGACCTGGTTGTAAAGCTCTTCGCCCGTTCTGGACCAATCGAGCAGCTCTTGCTCTCTTTTAATGTTAGGCGCGTACGTCGCTTTCTCTTCATCCTGCTTTTCAGGTGAAATGCTGCCGGCAATGACGTTTGGAACCGTTTCAGACAACAGCTTCGCGCCAGCCGCGCTTAATTTATCGTGCAGCGTTCCGACATTGTCGGTTTCTTCAATATCCACTTCCACTTTTGAGATCATGTCTCCGGCATCCAATTTTTCTACCATATACATAATGGTAACCCCGGTTTTCTTCTTTCCCTGCAGAATGGAATAATGGATCGGAGCACCGCCGCGCAGTTCCGGCAAAAGGGATGCGTGAACGTTAATGCAGCCGTATTTTGGACTGTCGAGAAGCTCTTTAGGCAAAATTTGTCCGAATGCCGCCGTTACAATCAGGTCAGGCTTTAATGCCAGCACTTTCTCAATTTCTTCTGTCAATCTAACTTTTTCCGGCTGAAGAACCGGGATGCCGTGGCGCAATGCCTCTTCCTTGACCGGAGGAGGTGTCAGTACTTTTTTTCTGCCCTTCGGACGGTCCGGCTGTGTGACGACCCCCACTACTTCATATCCGTCCTCAATCAGGGTTCTTAAAACAGGAACTGAAAAATCCGGCGTTCCCATAAATACGATTCTCGTCATCAAATCATCCTTCCATATCCGCTAGTTCATCTTCTGTATAGTATTTACTTATTTTAGATGTAAACAACACACCGTCTAAATGGTCCATTTCATGCTGCACGGCTCTTGCTAAAAAGCCTCGCGCTTCCAGAATGAACGGTTTTCCCTGACGGTTAAACGCACGCACTTTGACATAATCGGCACGTGTGACATCACCATAGACGCCAGGAAAGCTCAAGCATCCTTCAATTCCGGTTTGCTCGCCGCTTTTTTCTAAAATTTCAGGATTAACAAGATCAATTCTCCCTCTGTCATCCCCGATGTCTACAACGGCCGCTCTTTTTAAAATGCCGATTTGCGGCGCTGCCAGTCCGACACCATCCATTTCAAGCATGGTGTCGTACATATCATCAAGCAGTTTTTTTAGCTTTTTATCAAAAACAGTCACGGTTTCCGCAGGTGTTTCCAAAACCTCCGCAGGATGTGTGACGACCTTTTTTACTGCCAATTTGTTACCCTCCAAGACGTGAGATCTTACATCATCATATAAGGATTCATATCAATTGAAATCATTACATGTTTTTGTTCAATTTCGCGTTTATAATGTTCCAGTATCTTCTTCAATAAAGCGGATAACTGGGTTTCCTGTTTGTATTTTATCACGCATTGATAGCGATATCTATCTTTGATCCTGGCTATCGGCGACGCGCTTGGTCCGAGAATTTTCGTGTCAGCTCCGCAGTTTGCTTTCAAAAAATGAGCGATTTTTTCAGCTGTAACCGCTGCTTTCGCCACTTCCTCATGAGAAACAGTCACAAGAGCCAAATAGTAGTATGGCGGATAGGATTGCTCTCTCCTGTGCGCCATTTCATGCTGATAGAACGTTTCATAATCGTGTGTTTTCGTCAGCTGGATACTGTAATGAGACGGTGTATACGTTTGAATGATGACATGGCCGGGCTTTTCATGCCTGCCTGCCCGGCCGCTGACTTGCGTTAACAGCTGAAATGTTTTTTCAGCCGCTCTGAAATCAGGAATATGAAGTGTTGTATCAGCACTTAACACTCCGACAAGCGTGACATTAGGAAAATCAAGCCCTTTCGCGATCATTTGCGTTCCGAGAAGAATATCCGCTTTTCCTTCTCCGAAAGCTGACAGTAATTTTTCATGAGCGCCTTTCCGTGATGTCGTGTCAACATCCATCCGAATCACTCTCGCACTTGGCAGCACTTTTGTCAGCTCTTCCTCCACTCGCTGTGTTCCCGTTCCGAAAAAGCGGATATGCTCGCTTGCGCATTCAGGACAAGTGTGCGGAACAGGCTCTTCATGTCCGCAATAATGGCATTTCAGCCTTTGGCCGTAACGATGATACGTCATGGAAATGTCGCAGTGCGGGCATTGCGGGACATAGCCGCAATCCCTGCACATCACAAAGGAAGAATAGCCCCTCTTATTTAAAAACAGCACCGCCTGCTCACCCTTGGCAATCGTTTCTTCAAGCTTTTCCATCAATTCAACTGAAAACATCGAGCGATTGCCGTTTCTAAGCTCCTCTCTCATATCGACAAGCGAAACCTCAGGCATCACCCGATGGTTAACACGGTGCTTCAGTGAAAGAAGCTCGTACACGCCCTTTTGCGCTCTTGCATATGACTCTAATGTCGGCGTAGCACTCCCTAATACAACCGGGCAGCTGTGATGCTCAGCCCGCTTGATTGCCACCTCTTTCGCATGATAGCGCGGCATTTCTTCCTGTTTATAGGAAGACTCGTGCTCTTCATCGATGATTATCATTCCGAGATTTTCAAACGGAGCAAAAATGGCGGATCTGGCACCGACGACAAGCCGTACTTCCTTCCGGTGGATTTTACGCCACTCGTCATATTTTTCTCCTGTGGATAAACCGCTGTGCATGACTGCCACCTGGGAGCCGAAGCGGCCCTTGAAGCGGTTGACCATTTGCGGCGTCAGCGATATTTCCGGTACGAGGACGATGGCTTCTTTTCCTTTCGCCAGTACTTTTTCAATTGATTGCAGATAAATTTCCGTTTTTCCGCTTCCTGTCACGCCGTGAAGGAGGAACACTTTATGCTCATCGCTGTCCAATGTCTCGCGTATAGGCTCGAAGGCAGCCCTCTGTTCGTCTGTCAGCGGCAGGGGCTCTGTTTTTTTGAACATTTTGTCCTGATAGGGATCTCTGTAAACCTCTTCATAGCTTTCCTTCAAAAGCCCTTTTTGGATAAGGGTTTTGATGGTTGCAGAGCTCGTGTCCGTTCTTTTGCACAATTCTGCCGCAGGAATTTTCACACCTTCCGGCTCAGAGATGAGAAAGTGAAGAATCGCCTGCTGTTTTGCTGCTTGTCGGGACAATCCCTCAGCCTGCTTAGCAAGCTCTTCTTTACTCGCATTTGCCTGAATATGCCTGACCATTTTTTTATTGGTTTTTTGCGCGACTTTATACGTCACGTCAATGGCCCCTTTTTGAACATGCCTTTGAATCAGTTTCAGCGTATCATGATCGGGTATATCTGAATACAGCAGCGTCTTTGTTTCAGAAAACAGCCGTTCCACTTGCGGCGGAAGATCGGCGCCGTGTGCAATTTTTAATTCTTTTTCATATTTCGCCTTTAAGGCGGCAGGCAGCATTGCTTGAAGCGCCGTTATTTTAAAAGACAGCGTTTTGTCTGACAGCCATGATGACAGATCCATAAGCTCCTCTGTCAGAACAGGTGTAAGATCTAATAAATCCTCTACCTCCTTGACAGATTTTCCCGATAGGTCAGATGCTTCTTTGACTGCTGTCACAAACCCTTGAATCTTACGGGGGCCAAACGGAACAATGACCCGCATCCCCGTTTTGATCATGCCCTTCAGATGGTCTGGGATTTTATAATCAAAAGGCCTGTCTATATTTTTGGTGCTGACATCAACGATGACTTCGGCAAAATTCATGAGCGCTCTCCGGTTTGTTTTGAGAGGGCTGCGATCTCCTGAAGGATTTCAAAAGAAACATCGAGCTTAGACATGATCGGAAGTTCGCGTTTATGCCCGTCTTTGAAAAAGATTGTCACGATATTCGTATCAGCACCAAAACCGGCCCCATTTGCCTTCACATCATTTGCCACAATCAAATCAAGGTTTTTAGCGGCGAGCTTTTTACGTGCATAGTGTTCAATGTCTTGTGTTTCAGCAGCAAATCCGACCAACATCTGCTCTTTCTTTTTCTCGCCCAATTCTTTCAAAATATCGACTGTTCTTTTCAGTTCTAAGGTCATGCCGCCGTCTTGTTTTTTCATTTTATGGTCAAATACTGTTTTCGGCGTAAAATCGGCTACCGCAGCTGTTTTAATGACTATATCGCTTGCGTCATACACAGAGAGCACAGCTTCGCGCATATCCGCAGCCGATTGAACAGGGATAAACTCAGCAAGGCCCTTAGGCTGATCAAGTGAAACAGGCCCAGAAATTAAGGTTACCCGTGCGCCGAGCTGAACAGCAGCCTCCGCTAATGCGTAGCCCATTTTGCCCGTCGATTTATTGGTAAAAAACCGGACAGGATCAACCGCTTCCCGCGTTGGGCCGGCTGTAATGACCACATGCTTGCCTTCTAAAGGAGCGGATGTTTCTTCAGCAAAATGTTTTTCGGCCAGCTTTACGATGTTTTCCGGCTCTTCCAATCTGCCTTTTCCTACGTAACCGCATGCTAAATAGCCCTCACTTGGCTCAATAAAACGATAACCGTCCTGATAAAGAACAGAAATGTTTCGTTTGACTGCCGGGTGGTCATACATATGAACGTTCATTGCCGGCGCGATCCAAACGGGAGCCGTTGCTGCCAACAATGTTGTCGTCAGCATATCATCAGCGATGCCGTTTGCCAGTTTTCCAATCACATTAGCCGTAGCCGGCGCTACAATAATCAAGTCGGCCCAGTCTGCGGCATCAATATGAGAAATAACGCTTGGATTTTGTTCTTTAAATGTATCTGTATAGACTTCGTGGCGGCTCAATGCCTGAAATGTCAGCGGTGAAACGAATCGGCAAGCGGATTCAGTCATAATCACTTTGACATTTGCTCCTGCCTGAACCAGCTTGCTCGTTAACGCACAGGCTTTATAAACTGCGATGCCTCCGCTCACGCAAAGTAACACATTTCGATTGTTTAGCAATGAATTCTCCCCCTCTGCACTTTACAAAACCGCACGGAAAAAAATAACAACCTACATGATATAGGTTGCTACTTGTGCTACTATTCGCGGTCTTCCTTTTCAAACGAAAGCAGGCCTGCATCAATTTCTTCTAAAGCTTTGCCTACATATTTGTGTGAAATCGTATGTTCAATCATTTGGTCTTTTTTGATTTGCATTTCACGTGCGCGTCTCGCAGAAACAGTCACCAGCGTATACTTTGAATCTAATTTATTCATTAAAGAATCAATTGACGGATCTAACATTGATTATTCAACCTCCAGCATTTTCTTATATCTTGGTGCAACGCGTTCACGCTTCAAATGTTCAGCAAGAACGATTGCTTTGATTTTATCGCAAGCCGTTTCGACATTATCGTTTTCAACGACATAGTCATAAGCATCCATCATTTCGATCTCAGCTTTTGCGGCTTTCATTCGATTTTCAATCAGAGCGTCTGTTTCTGTGCCTCGTGTCACGATTCTGTTTTTCAGTTCAGAAAGGCTTGGAGGCGCAAGGAAAATAAACAGGCCTTCCGGGAAAGCATTTCTCACTTGAAGAGCCCCTTGAACTTCAATTTCTAAAAAGACGTCTTTTCCATCTTGAAGCGTCTGTTCAACATAATCGACTGGCGTGCCGTAATAATTGCCGACATACTCTGCCCATTCAAGCAGCTTGTTGTCTGCAATCATTTGCTCGAATTCGTCTCTTGTTTTGAAAAAATAATCGACTCCGTTCACTTCGCCCTCTCTTGGACTTCTTGTGGTTACTGAAATCGAATATTCAAATTTTGTGTCTTCCTGCGAAAAGATCGCTTGTCGAACCGTTCCTTTACCAACTCCTGAGGGACCTGAGAGAACGATTAATAACCCTCTTTCTTTCATGCGGCAATTACCCCTGCCCTTCATCCATAATTTCTTCTTTAACAGAAAGTCTGTGTGCAACTGTCTCAGGCTGGACGGCAGATAAGATAATGTGATCACTATCCATGACGACAACTGCACGGGTTCTTCGTCCGTATGTAGCGTCAATTAGCATTCCGCGGTCTCTTGCATCCTGAATCATCCGTTTGATTGGCGCAGACTCCGGGCTGACAATCGAAATCATCCGATTGGCGGAGATGATATTGCCAAATCCGATATTAATCAGTTTAATCGTCATCTTCTACGTTCCCCCTGTAAGATAGACGTCTCTAGTTTAGCCTAGTAAGACCGTCTGTAAACAATACGCACAGTCACTATTCTATATTTTGCACTTGTTCTTTTATTTTTTCAATAGAACTTTTCATTTCAACGACAAGCTTTGTGATCTGATGATCATTTGCTTTTGAGCCGATCGTATTTGCTTCCCGATTGAGCTCCTGAACAAGAAAGTCGAGTTTGCGCCCGACAGCTCCGCCACTAGCTAATATATCACGAAACTGAGCGAAGTGGCTCTTCAGCCTTGTAATCTCTTCAGTGATATCAGAGCGGTCTGCAAAAATAGCGCATTCTGTTACAAGCCGGCTCTCGTCTAATACGTCTTCAGTCCATTCTTTGATTCTGGCGTACAGCCGTTCCCGATAACGAGATACGACATCTGCAGCCAGCAATTCAGTTTCTCTCACCAGCTCTTCAAGCTGATCAATATGCATCAGGCAGTCTTTCGCTAAGAGCAGCCCCTCTTTTTCACGCATTTCACAGAGACCTTTTACCGCTTCTTCTGCAGCATCGATGATCAACGCCTCCAGCTTGTCATTTTGCGTCTGTTCTTCATGAACCTGGACGACATGATCAAGCTTAAAGAAATCCATTACATCGGGCTCTGCAGACAATTGATACCGCTTCTTCATATCTCTCGCGGCTGCGACAAACTCATCGAGCAGCGGCCAATCAATTTCAAGCCTTTTCTCAACAAGCATATCGCTGTCAACGGATACGAAAAGCTCAATTCTTCCGCGCTGAATATGCTGCAGAATGGTCTGTTTCAGCTTATCTTCAAAATATAGCAAAGGCCTTGGCAAACGAGCGTTCACTTCTTTAAATCTGTAGTTCACAGATTTAAGTTCAACGCTTACAGAGAGATCGTCTTGTGTTTTGCTTGCACTGCCGAAGCCTGTCATACTTCGTATCATTTTAAAACACCCAATTCTTCCCTGTTCTCATAATAAAAGGGCAATAGACACGCTATTACCCCTAAGATTATATCATATGAATTTATTTTTTTCTTGTTAAAAGTGACCCCGCCAGCAAAAAAGTAGGGATGGCGGACATACCGATGACGAGCATCCAGTCCCCCGGCGTGATGGCTACAGTATGGAAAATCGGCTGAAGCGGCGGATAGTAGATTACTACAAGCATCAGCAAAATAGATGACAATACCGAGCCGATTAAATACAGGTTTTGAAACGGATTTCTAGAGAAAACAGAAGTTTCGCTGCGGCAGTCAAACACGTGAATAAGCTGAGCGAGCACCAATGTGGCAAACGCGATCGTCTGGGCATAAGCCAAGTTTTCCGGATTGCGGTGGTACACAATGATAAACGCTAAAATAGTGGCAACTCCGATTAAAAATCCTCTGGAAACGACCTTCCATCCTAGCTTGCGGGCAAATACCCCTTCTTTCGGATGACGGGGCTTGCGCTTCATGACGTCTCCTTCCGGCTGATCCATGCCGAGCGCCATTGCCGGCAACCCGTCCGTCACCAAGTTGACCCACAAAATCTGAATCGGAACGAGCGGTAAAGGAAGGGCGAGCAGCATCGCAAACAGCATGACAAGGATTTCTCCGACGTTAGACGCCAACAGGTATCTGATAAACTTCCTGATATTTTCGTAGATGTTCCTGCCTTCTTTTATCGCTGATTTAATCGTCGCAAAATTATCATCTACGAGAACAAGAGATGATGCTTCTTTGGCCACATCTGTCCCGGTAATGCCCATAGAGACGCCGATATCAGCTTGTTTAATGGCAGGAGCATCATTGACGCCGTCTCCCGTCATCGCCACAATATGCCCGTTCTCCTGATAGGCTTTTACGATTTTTAGTTTATGTTCAGGGGAAACGCGGGCAAATACATACACATCCTCCACCACATGAGAAAGCTCTTCTTGAGAAAGTTCATTCAGCATCTTGCCGTCCATGATTTTGCCGCTTTTCGGAAGGAGGCGCAAGTCTTTCGCTATCGCTTTAGCGGTTTCTACATGATCACCTGTTATCATAACGGTCTTAATTCCTGCTTCACGGCATTCTTTTATCGCCTGTCTGACTTCCGGCCGCGGGGGATCAATGATACCTGAAAGGCCAAGCATGGTCAGATCTTTTTCCGCCTGCTCCATTGACGGTGTTTCGCCTGCTTTTATCGGCCTGTAGGCGACCGCTATCGTTCTGAGCGCCTGTGATGCCAAATGTCTTAATACCGTCTCTGTTTCTGCTTTTCTTTCATTTGAAAAAAGAGCCGCTGAGCCGTCATAATAAATACGGGAAGATCGCTGCATCAGTACATCCGGTGCACCTTTTGTAATGATATAGCGCTTTCTGTCTTGATCCTCTACGATGACAGTCATCATTTTCCGTGCAGAATCAAACGGAAATTCTTCGATCACCCGGTAGTTTGATTCAACAAACTCCTTTGAAAAACCGCCTTTTCTTGCCGCGGTGAGCAGCGCTCCCTCTGTCGGATCTCCGTCAAGCACATATTCGCCGTCTCTTTTCTCAATATTGGAGTTGTTACAAAGCGCTCCGAACAGAAGCATCTGCTGAAGCGGCTTATGTTCATTGACACTGATCTCTTTTTCGTTCAGTGTGAAGCTTCCTTTCGGTTCATAGCCGGCCCCTGCCACTCTCCATGTTTTCCCTCCGGACCAGACATGTGTCACCGTCATTTTGTTTTGGGTCATTGTCCCTGTTTTATCTGAACAAATGATAGACGCACACCCAAGCGTTTCAACAGCAGGAAGCTTTCTAACAATGGATTTTTGTTTAATCATCCGCTGTACACCAAGCGAAAGCGCCACTGTCACAATCGCCGGCAGTCCCTCCGGAATAGCGGCTACCGCTAATGAGACACCTGCTAAAAACATACTGTACAGATCATGCCCCTGAATAACACCGACAGCAACGACAAGTACGGTCAGAAGCAATGCAACAACAATCAAAATCTTCCCGAGCTGCTCCAGTCTTCTTTGCAGCGGGGTTGACAATGTCCCTGCCGATTCAAGCATGTCGGCAATTTTCCCCATAGCCGTATTCATTCCTGTCCCGACGACAACCCCGACACCGCTGCCGCGGGTCACAATCGTACCCATAAATGCCATATTGGTAATATCGCCGAGCGAAACATCCGGTTTTTTCAATTTATCAGCATGCTTCACAACCGGGATTGATTCACCGGTCAGCGCTGATTCTTCTATTTCAAGGCTTCTCGCTTCAACAATTCGAACGTCTGCGCCAATTCTGTCCCCGCTCGTAAATTTCACAATATCCCCCGGCACAAGTTCCTTAGAAGGAATCTTTGTCCAGCTTCCTTCCCTGAGTGCCATGACATGCGGTGTTGAAAGCTCTTTTAAAGCCTGAAGGGATTGCTCAGCACGCCTTTCTTGAAAGAAACCGAGTATGCCATTCACAAACACAATCGCAATAATCGCAACCGCATCTACATATTCACCAAGAAAACCTGAGATTAACGTTGCCGCCAGAAGCACAAGCACCATAAAATCTTTGAACTGCGCGAAAAACAAGAGAAGCGCTGAAGTTTTTTTCCCTTCTTGCAGCTCGTTTGGCCCATGCTTGTCAAGGCGTTTTTTTACTTCTTTTTCTGTTAATCCTTGTTTCATGGACGTATTGGTTGCCTCTAGTAAATCTGTTTGTCCCATTTCATGAAACTTCATTCCGCTCGTCCACTCCCCTGCTCTCTTATAGAGATATCACTCTATAAGCATGCTTATTCTGACTCGTCCCATTTCATGCTATAATTATCGAATGCAGGAAGAATGAGAGGGTGTATTGCATATGTCGTTTGATGGCATGTTTACATACGGAATGACACACGAACTTAACGAGAAAATAATGGGCGGACGAATTACAAAAGTCCATCAGCCATATAAGCACGATGTGATTTTCCACATCCGTGCCAAGGGAAAAAACCAAAAACTATTATTATCGGCACATCCGAGCTATTCACGGGTGCATATCACGACACAAGCTTATGAAAATCCAAGCGAACCGCCAATGTTTTGCATGTTGCTGAGAAAGCATATCGAAGGCGGATTCATTGAGAAAATTGAACAAGCGGGCTTAGACCGCATTATGATTTTTCATATCAAAAGCCGAAACGAAATTGGCGATGAAACCGTACGAAAGCTTTATGTAGAAATTATGGGCCGCCACAGCAATATCATTTTGACTGACGCAGCAGAAAATGTGATTATCGACGGACTTAAGCATTTATCGCCGTCAATGAACAGCTACCGTACAGTACTGCCCGGCCAAGATTATAAGCTTCCGCCTGCTCAGGACAAAATATCGCCTCTTGAGGCGTCAGAAGATGATATTTTGCGTCACCTCAGTTTTCAAGAAGGAAGGCTTGATAAACAAATTGTCGACCACTTTTCAGGCGTGTCTCCGCTTTTCGCCAAAGAAGCGGTTCACAGAGCAGGCCTTGCCAACAAAGTCACACTGCCAAAAGCGTTGCTGGCACTGTTTGCCGAAGTGAAAGAGCACCGTTTCATTCCCAACATTACGACTGTAAACGGAAAGGAATATTTTTATCTGCTGGAGCTGACTCATCTAAAGGGCGAAGCGCGCCGTTTTGATTCATTAAGCGAACTGCTCGACCGTTTTTATTTCGGAAAAGCTGAACGAGACCGAGTCAAACAGCAGGCTCAGGATCTTGAGCGTTTTGTTGTGAACGAACGGAAGAAGAATGCCAACAAAATCAAAAAATTAGAGAAAACCCTGGAGTATTCGGAAAACGCGAAGGAATTTCAGCTTTACGGGGAGCTTTTAACCGCTAATTTATATATGTTGAAAAAAGGTGATAAACAGGCTGAGGTCATCAATTATTATGATGAAGAAAGCCCGACAATCACGATTCCTTTAAACCCAAACAAAACGCCTTCTGAAAACGCACAGGCCTATTTCACGAAGTATCAGAAAGCGAAAAACTCGGTCGCAGTTGTCGAGGAGCAAATCAGGCTGGCACAGGAAGAGATCGAATATTTCGATCAGCTGATTCAGCAGCTTTCGTCCGCTTCTCCCCGGGATATCAGCGAAATCAGGGAAGAGCTTGTTGAGGGCAAATATTTGCGCCCTAAGCAGCAAAAAGGCCAGAAAAAGCAAAAACCGCACAATCCGGTGTTAGAAACATATGAATCCACCTCAGGCCTGACAATTTTAGTGGGTAAGAACAATCGTCAAAATGAATATTTAACGACCAGAGCGGCGGCCAGAGACGATATCTGGCTTCACACGAAGGACATTCCCGGCTCCCATGTTGTGATCAGAAGCAGTGAACCGGATGAGCAAACAATCATGGAAGCCGCGACAATTGCAGCTTATTTTTCAAAAGCTAAAGATTCAAGTTCAGTGCCTGTAGATTATACAAAAATCAGGCATGTCAAAAAACCAAACGGCGCGAAACCCGGTTTCGTCACCTATGACAGCCAGCATACCGTCTTTGTCACGCCTGATGCTGATACTGTCATCAAGCTCAAAAAAAGCTGAGCCGCATAAAGAAAAGCCAGAGCATACAAATGCTCTGGCTTATTTCTTTCTCCTCACCTGATAAAGCCTGTTCACTTCAGCAACAAAATCGCCGTCAATCAGCTTATCCACGTTTTCGGCAAGCTCTTTTGTGTGCTTTGGACTGGCTCCGCTTGTAGAAACAGACACAGTGACATGCCCTCTTTTTACGATTTTCGGCATATATACATTGCCAAGCTCAGCGTCACTGACACAATTAACAAGCTGAAAAGGCGAAGAGGATTGGGCAATTTCTTTGTTCACTTCCGCATTATCCGTCGCAGCAATAATTAAGAAAGCATTGAGATAATCTTCTTTTTCAATTGTCCGTTTTTCCCATTTGATACGTCGCTCTTCTGCCATTTGCTTGATTTCCGGTTCAACATCCGGACTGACGAGCGTTATATCAGCTCCCTCAGAAATCACCGTTTTCAGCCTTCTGAGAGCGATGCTGCCGCCCCCCGCAATGACAACCTTCTTCTTTTCCAGGCTAATGTGCAGCGGAAGCATATGAACCTCCATCAAAATCAAATTGTCCCTCAGAATTTGCCGCAGTTTCTCTTACACGGTTCAAAAATGCGTTTTTCACATGAGGATGAAAACCGATATAGGAAGAGAGGTAGACGTTCGGATTATGAGCTTTTAATTTCTGAACCTCTCGTTCGATTTCATTCATCAGCATACCCGTAAAAAGCAAATATGGAACGATAAAGGTTGTTATGCCGTCATCTTTTTTAAGTTCTGAAAAAACCTCTTTGTAATTCGGGCCGCATGCTGTCAAAAAGCACGGAATGACTTCCTTGACTGGAATCATTACCTGAAGAAGATTAGCAATACCGGTTACGTCTCTTTTGACATCTGGATCTGAACTTCCCCTTCCGATGAGTACCACTCTGGCATTTTCATATGGAACACCTATGTCTTTCATTCTGTGATATACAGCCTTGACTACTTCTTCGTCAATCCCGATCGGCTTTCCGTATGAAATGCGGACTGACGGATATCGGGATGCAGCACGGGCAATTTCTTCCGGAATATCATGTTTTGCATGCGCAGCTGTTAAAAGAAGCAGAGGCACCACTGCGATATGAGTGGCGCCTTGCTTCACACATGCTTCAAATCCTGTCTCAATTGCCGGCTCCTGAAGCTCTAAAAAGCTGATTTCTTGTACTGGCACAGAGATGTGGGCCTTGCATCCTTCCAAAAAGGCTGCGGCTTCTTGCTGCGCTTTTTTGACCCGGCTGCCATGGCCGACATATAAAATTGCTTGTTTCATTTTTACAACGCCTCGCTTAAATCTTGTTTTTTCAATTCAGATTCAAACCATTCCAGCTTATAGTGATAATTTACAACATTTCCAATGACAATTAAACTCGGATTTGTAATGTTTTCTTTTACCACCGTTTCTGAAAGGGTGTCAACTGTACAAAAAACAGATTTTTGCTTGTCCGTTGTTCCCCAATGAATAAAGGCTGCCGGCGTAGAACCATCCCGGCCGTTTTCAAGGAGTTTTCTTTCAATCTGCAGCACGTTTTTGATACCCATATAGATGACAAGTGTATCAATTCCTGTAGCCAGCGCTTTCCACTTTTCCTCAAAATCTTCTTCTTTTTTATAATGACCCGTTACAAAAGCGACGTTAGAGCCCGCCTCCCGATGAGTAACAGGAATCCCGGCATAAGCGGCTGCCGCGATTCCAGACGTAATGCCGGGGATGATTTCAAACGGAATTCCATTTTCAGAGAGGCATTCCGCTTCTTCCCCTCCTCTGCCGAACACAAAAGGGTCTCCGCCTTTCAGTCTGACAACCATTTTCCCTTTTTGCGCATACTTCACAAGAAATCGATTGATGGTTTCCTGCTTCATCGTATGAAAATCCGGAAGCTTCCCGCAGTAGATCAGGTCTGCTTGCTCTTTGGCATATTGTAAAATCTCTTTATTTACTAATCTGTCATATAAGATGACATCAGCTTTTTCAATGGCTTTCAGCGCTTTAATTGTCAGCAGATCAGGGTCACCGGGACCCGCTCCTACAATATATACTTTCCCCATCGTATTTCCCCCGATCTATTCGAGTTCTTCCAGAGCATTCGCTGTGATGATGTTCTCGCTTGCATTCCGGCACCTGAGAAGAACGCAGCAGATCATATTCAGCTCAATTTTTGTTTAACAAACTCGATCAGCTGATTTTTACACGCTTCACGGTCATGCTGTCCTGAATCAAGAACGAGCTCTGGAGCTTCCGGTTCTTCATAAGGAGAATCAATTCCTGTAAAGAACGGAATCTCGCCGTTTCTTGCTTTTTTGTAAAGCCCTTTCGGATCTCTTTGTTCACAAATATCAAGGTCGCATTTAATGTAGACTTCATTAAATTCGCCCGCTTCCACAAGCTCGCGAACCTGTTGTCTGTCCTCGCGGAAAGGAGAGATAAAAGCAGTAATCACAATGGTTCCCTGCTGAACAAAAAGCTTCGCCACCTCTCCGATTCGGCGGATGTTTTCTTTTCGGTCTTCATCAGAAAAACCAAGATCCTTATTTAAGCCGTGACGGATATTATCCCCGTCAAGCACAATCACTTGATAGCCTTGCTCAAACAATTCTCTCGCAGCGGCGTTGGCAATCGTTGATTTGCCTGAGCCGCTTAACCCTGTCAGCCAGAGAATGGAGCTTTTATGCTTGTTTTTTTGCTGGTACTCTTCTTTTGTGATAGAGGCTTCATGCCATACAATATCGCGATTTGTCACTGCCAGTCCTCCTTAAGATACGCCTACTTCTTCTTTTTTCTTCATCCCTTTGATTAACACTTCTACGACTTCTTTTCGACTGAATTCAGCAGGCGGCAGCACACCGTCTCTCAGCATGCCTCTTACCTTAGTGCCTGATAAAATGACGTGATGCTCTCTGCCATGAGGGCATGTTTTCGCTGTTCCCATATTTCCGCATTTTTTACAGAAGAAGCTGTGCTCGAATTTCAGCGGCGTAATCCCGAGTTCTTCAGGTTTAAATGTGTCAAACAGCTCCTGTGCTTCGTATGTTCCGTAATAGTCACCTACACCTGCATGATCACGGCCGACGATGAAATGTGTGCAGCCGTAGTTCTTTCTGACAAGCGCGTGGAAAATTGCTTCTCTCGGGCCTGCATAACGCATCGCCGCTAAAAAGACACCAAGGAAAACGCGATCTTTCGGGTAATAATGATCAAGAAGCACTTGGTAGCTTTCCATCCGTACATCAGCTGGAATGTCATCAGATTTTGTTTCGCCTACTAACGGATTCAAGAACAAGCCGTCTACTGTTTCAAGAGCCGTTTTTTGAATGTATTCATGCGCTCTGTGAACAGGGTTTCTTGTTTGGAAACCGACAATGGTTTCCCAGCCTTTTTCCGCAAACTGGCGTCTCGTTTCTGACGGTTCAAATGTAAATTCAGGGAACTGTTTTGAAGCTTTTTTAATCAACGTAATCGGTCCGCCGACATATGTATTGCCGCGGCTGAACAGCTTTTTAACACCAGGATGCTCCTGTTCATCTGTTTTGTACACATTGACAGCTTCTTTTTGTTTGTCAGGCACGTACAGGTCTTCGATTTGGATAACGCCGTATGTTTCTCCTTCATACGTTAACTTTACCGTTTCACCAAGTGACAGTTCCGCTGCTTTTTGCGCATCGACCGGAAGCGTGATCGGAAGAGACCAGACAACGCCGGAAGAAAGACGCATGTTTTCGACTACAGATACGTAATCTTTTTCATTAAAGAAACCTTCAATCGGGCTGTATGCACCGATACCGATCAATTCCAAATCCGCGAAAGAAATTAAATCAAGTTCAATTTCTTTTTGAATGCCGCTCACATCATATGATTCATCTACCCTGTTTACTAATGTTCCTCCGTGTGGTGCTAAGCTCATAATATCCATCTCCTCCTAGTTAACTTATAAAATTACTCAGATTAATGATCAGATTCCCCCGCCTTGTTCGTGGACTGAGCGTCTCTCTTTACGAATGGCCTTTGTCAGGCTGACGGCACCGCCCGCCGCTAAAAGCACACTTACCATGATAAAGATCGAATAATAATCTGCTTTTAAAAACAAGGATACAAGCAGATAAGAAATCGATAAAGATAAAAACGGCGATGCGATCCATACCTTCAGCATCGTTTGAACAACTTGTTTATGGAACACGTTCGGACCGTTTTTTGCCATGCCTATTCCGATAATAGACGATGACGTGACTTGCGCCAAGGGCACCGGCATCCCAAATACAGAACTGATGATCACAAGTCCTGCTCCTGTACCGGATAAGAGAATGCCTTCCCCTTTGGAGAATCTCGTAATTTTCTTCCCGTTTGTTTCTAGCACACGCCGGCCTAATAACAGTGCGCCAAGAGCAACAAAAGCTCCTCCATACAAGGTTCCTTTTCCGACATCAAGCACACCGGCAGCTACTAACGGGCCAACAGCATTCGCCACGTTATTCATGCCGGCAGAGAATGCTTCGAAAAATCCGGCAACTAACAAAACAATGCCGAGGATTTTTTGTTTTTTAGAAGATTTTACTTCAATCTTAAAATAACGAAACAGCTTAGATACGAAATAGGTGAAGCCGAAAGCGAACAGCGGGACAAAAACCCAAAATGACACAATGATCAGAAGATTGTTCACAAACAATACTTTATAAGCCACTCCCACGCCGACAACCGCCCCGACTGTTACTTCACTTGTCGACAAAGGAATGCCGAGCAGATTAGCAGTAAAGAGCGACAGGGCAGCAGCTCCAATAATGATGCAAACAATCGTCAGTGTAATCGTCTGCTCAGGAATAATGCCGGAGCTGATTGTTTTTACAACCTCGCCTCCGCCAATGACCGCCCCGGCAAAGACACCGACTGCGCATAGGATCAAAGCGTAGGTTTTCTTTTTGATGGCTCCGGAGCCGTAAGCAACCCCCATCGAAGCTGCAGCGCCGCTTGCACCAATATTCATCGCAAAAAACAAGCTAAATAAAATAGCGGCTAATTCCATTTTGCAGCTCCTTATTCATGCAGTCCGCATTCTGTTTTCGCCATACCATTCCATCTGCCTGAGCGCAAATCCTCTGCTGTAAAAGCGGGAGCAGTGCAAGGCGCACAGCCAATACTTGGATATCCTTGGTCATGAAGCGGATTGTAGTCCAGTTCATTCCGGGATGTGTATCTCCAAATGTCTTTCCAAGTCCAATGGATAAGCGGGCAAACTTTTACTGACTTGAATTTTTCATCTTTGTTTAAGAAATTCGTATTGGCACGGCTTGGCCCTTGATCACGGCGCAGGCCGGAAAGCCAGGCTGGATGTCCTGAAAGCGCCTCTCTTAAAGGAACGACCTTTCTAAGATAGCAACACTGATTCGGCTCTCTTTCCCACAGCTTGTCACCATGTTCTTCGGCTTGTTCCTCAAGGGTGAGGTCTGGTTTTTTCAGGATGATATTAAGACCCGGATAACGCTCTTTCACTCGTTCAATTGTTTCATAGGTTTCTTTAAAATGAAGTCCTGTATCAAGAAACACAATCTCTGCGTCTTTTTTCACTTTATAAATTAAGTCAATCAGAACGATTCCCTCAATTCCGAAACTGCAGGCATAAACAAGCTGATTGCCGTAATGGCCGTATGCCCATTTTAAAACTGACAGCGCTCCTTTATAAGGATCGTCTTCCGGAAATGTAATCGTTGGTTCTTCCCAATTATCATACGTTAACATTTCTTCTTTCCTCCTTTCGGAGACAAACAAACAGTAGCTTTCTGCCGGTTGTCTTTTCCCATGTAATGTGATTCGCGGCTGCTGATATACAGATAGCCTTTTTACCTCTTAAAATAAAAAACTTTCAATCCGGCGGAAAGAAAGACAGGAACAGCATGCAGCCCTTATCTTTCAAAATGGAATTCATTTTGCTGGAAGTAGCACCTTACAAACTATGCAGGTTGCCGGGCTTCATAGGTCCAGTCCCTCAGCCGCTCTTGATAAGTTTTTAGATTTGTAGTAAATTTTAGCACAATTCTAACATAAGTCAACCCGACTTTTTTTATAGGATTAATAAAAAAACAGGCCTCATAGCCTGTTTTCAAGTACAGCAAGGCTTTGAAGCCTCTTTACATCATTTGAATTTATTTTTTATTTTTTAAACCAATCTTTTGACTCGGGATTTCGTTTCCATGTTTGCAGCTTTTTTAGATCATCTGAATGAATATTTCCGTTTTCAAGCGCGACCTCTGTGAGCGTATCATAATCAGTTAATGAGTAGTATGGCAGTTCTGCCTTTGCGAAGGCTTCCTCCGCTTTTGGAAGTCCGTACGTAAAGATTGAGACGACACCAAGCACTTCACAGCCGGCCGCTTGTAGAGCTGCACAAGCTTCAAGCACGCTGCCTCCTGTGGAAATTAAGTCTTCAATGACGACTGTTTTTTGCCCTTCTTGCACAGCTCCCTCAATCTGATTGCCTTTTCCGTGCGCCTTCGGCTTGCTCCTCACATAACACATCGGAAGATTCAAACGGTCAGCCGCAAGAGCAGCATGAGGAATACCGGCAGTTGCTGTTCCCGCAATCATTTCAGCTTCAGGAAAATGCTCTTTGACAAGCTTGCTGATACCTGAGGCAACTTCGTTTCTGACCTCTGGGAAAGATAGCGTAAGGCGGTTGTCACAGTAGATTGGTGATAAAATGCCGCTTGCCCATGTGAACGGCTCGTTCGGGCGTAAAAATACAGCTTGGATGTCTAATAGATGTTTTGCGATGATTTGTTTCAAGATTTGATTCCCTCCCATTCAAGTCTGACAGCCTTATAGGCTTTTACCGGGTCTTCCGCTTTTGTAATCGAGCGTCCTACTACAATCGCTGATGAACCTTTCTCTCTTGCAATGGCAGGCGTCGCTACGCGGACTTGGTCATTCGCAGCGTCCTCTGACATTCTGATCCCCGGAGTGACAGTCAGAAATGAAGGCGACACCGCTTGGTAAATGGCTTTTGCTTCATGAACAGAGCAGACCACTCCATCCAGTCCGCTTTCTTCCGCCTGTTTGCTGTAGTGCACAACCGTATCAATCAGAGACTTTTCAATCAGCAGTTCATCTTTCATGATTTGTTCAGATGTGCTTGTCAGCTGGGTTACCGCGATAAGTGACGGACGTTTTTTTCCAGTCGGCGTACCTTCTTCTAAGCCTTCGAGAGCTGCCTGCATCATTTTTTTGCCCCCGGCCGCATGAACATTGACGAGGTCTACTCCAAGACTGGCAAGGCGCTTCATCGCTTTGTTTACAGTAGTCGGGATGTCATGAAGCTTGAGATCTAAAAACAGCTCGCAGTTTCTTTCTTTTAATTGTTTCACGATCGATGGCCCTTCTTGATAAAAAAGCTCCATTCCAACCTTTACAAATAACGGTTCTTGCTGAAAAGGCGCTAAGAACGCAAGTGTTTCTTCAGCTGATGCAAAATCAAGCGCGATGATGGGCAGGTTGTTTTTCATGATTCCAGCTCCTTCCGATGCATTCTTCAATTGATTGATAGCCGTATTGGCGCAAAACAGATGGGAGCTGTTCAATAATCTCTGGACATGCAAAAGGATTCACGAAGTTTGCTGTTCCGACAGCGACTGCGCTTGCTCCCGCGAGAAGAAATTCCAGGGCATCTTCAGCCGTCTGCACGCCTCCCATTCCGATAATCGGGATGTTGACCGCCTGGCTGACTTCATACACCATGCGAATGGCAACCGACTTCACAGCAGGGCCTGAAAGTCCCCCTGTTTTATTCGCTAATATCGGTTTGCCAGTTTTTAAATCGAGTCTCATGCCGATTAGTGTGTTGATCATCGTAAGACCGTCCGCTCCCGCTTCCTCGATCGCTAATGCAATTTCTGTGATATTAGCCACGTTCGGGGAAAGCTTCACATAAACGGGTACATCCGAAACCTCTTTCACCGCTTTTGTCAAATCGGCAGCCATCTCAGGATTCGTGCCAAAAGCGATTCCGCCTGTTTTCACATTCGGGCAGGAAATATTTAATTCAAGAGCATGAACATTAGGCGCTTTGCTGATATGCTCTGCGACTTCAACATAATCCTCGACTTGAGAACCTGCGACATTGGCAATGATCGGCATATCAAACTGCTCAAGCCACGGCAGCTCATTATGCAACACGCTATCCAGCCCCGGATTTTGGAGACCGATCGCATTGAGCATTCCAGCACCAGTCTCAGCTACCCGCGGCGTCGGGTTCCCAAAGCGTGGCTCCTTTGTCGTAGCCTTAATCATGATGGCTCCAAGACAAGACAAATCATAAAAACGTGAAAATTCTTTTCCAAAACCGAAGCAGCCTGATGCAGGAATGATTGGGTTTTTCAAATCAAGTCCCGGCAATTTCACCTCTAGCATTACAGCGCCACCTCCTGAGCTTTAAATACAGGCCCGTCGAGACATACTTTTACATAGGATGTCTCACTTTCGTTTGTATGGCACACACACGCGAAGCATGCGCCGATTCCGCAGCCCATTCGTTCCTCCATCGACAGATATACTTCTTTATGGGCATATTCCTGTTTTAACGCCTTGAGCATCGGTGTCGGCCCGCAGCTGAGGAGGATATCAAACTCTAGATTTTTCCGTTTAATCACATCTGTGACAAATCCGGTTTCCCCGTAGCTTCCGTCAGCTGTTGCCACATACGTGTCTCCATACTGCCGGCATTCTTCCTCGTAAAAAACATCCTTTGCCGATTGGAATCCTAAAACGTGGATGACATTAACCCCTTTTTCATTCAAGCGTTTCGACAGCTCTTGGAGAGGCGGCACACCTACTCCGCCTCCTACCAGCAAAGCCGTCTTTCCGGGTTGAACTTCATTAACAGGAAAGCCATTTCCCAAAGGCCCGAGGACATCCACAAGTTCTCCCTGCTGCTTCAGTGACAAGAGTCTTGTCCCTTCCCCATCTACCCGATAAATGATGGTGACTTCATTTTTTTCAAAGTTGACGTCTGCGATGCTGATTGGTCTTCTCAAAAGAGGCGTAATCGCTTCGCTCACTTTAAGATGAAGGAACTGTCCAGGGGTTGTAAACCCTTGGACAAGCTCCCCTTTCAGAACCATTTGATACACCCGGTCTGCAATTTGCTGGTTAGAACATACTGTCAAATACGCTTTTTTCATATAGTGACTGCCGCCTCCTGATTTGTGTTGACTGCCGGCATTTGATCAGCACGGAATGTCATGCTTTCCAGCACTCGCAATATCGCCTCTGCCGTATCTAAAGATGTTAGGCAGGCAACACCATTTTCTACTGATTCACGTCTGATTCTAAAACCATCTCTTGCCGGCTGCTTTCCTTTTGTCAGCGTATTGATGACAAACTGCGCTTCTCCGTTTCTGATGACGTCAAGCAAGTTCGGGCCATCCTGACCGATTTTTCCGACGACCTTTGCTGGAATGGAAGCTTCTTTCAGGTAGCCTGCCGTTCCTTCCGTCGCTAAAATGTTGTAGCCGATTGCGTGGAACCGCTTAGCAATGGCAAGCCCTTCTTCTTTGTCCTTATCAGCTACTGTTAAAAGCACGGAACCGTAGTTCGGGATTTGAATACCTGAAGCAATCAAGGCTTTGTAGAGCGCCTTTTCAAGTGTCGAATCTTTCCCCATGACTTCACCTGTTGATTTCATTTCAGGCCCTAACGTAATGTCCACTCTTCTCAGCTTGGCAAAGGAGAAGACCGGCGCTTTTACAAATACACCTTGCTGTTCAGGCTGAAGGCCCTCTGTATAGCCAAACGCAGCCAGCTTTTGACCAAGAATGATTTTAGTTGCGAGATTTGCCATTGGGATACCCGTAATTTTGCTTAAAAACGGTACGGTTCTGCTTGATCTCGGGTTCACTTCTAGCACGTACACCTCGCCTTGCGACAAGACGAATTGAATATTGAGCAAACCGACAATATTCAGCCCTTTAGCTAATGCGATCGTGTATTGTTCAATTTTTTTCTTAATGTCCTCTGTGAGAGACTGAGGCGGATAAACAGCGATTGAGTCTCCGGAGTGAACGCCCGCACGTTCAATGTGCTCCATAATTCCCGGAATGACGACTGTTTCACCATCCGATACTGCATCGACTTCAATTTCTTTTCCAGTCAAGTATCTATCAATTAATACAGGGTGCTGTGGATTGATTTTAACTGCGTTTTTCATGTAATGAAGCAGCTCTTCTTCATGATACACAATCTCCATCGCCCGGCCGCCAAGTACATAGGAAGGGCGTACCAATACCGGGTAACCGATATCACTTGCGATGCTTACCGCCTGATCAACTGATGTCGCTGTTTTGCCAAGCGGCTGAGGAACACCAAGTTCTCCAAGCGCTTGTTCAAATTTATCCCGGTCTTCTGCACGGTCTAAATCTTCTAATGAAGTTCCAAGGATTTTCACTCCGCGTGCAGAAAGCTCGTCAGCAAGGTTAATCGCAGTTTGTCCGCCAAATTGTACGACAACGCCCATTGGCTGTTCGAGGTCAATGATGTGCATAACATCTTCAATCGTAAGCGGTTCAAAATACAGCTTGTCTGAGATGCTGAAGTCTGTTGAAACGGTTTCCGGGTTGTTATTGACAATAATGGCTTCATAGCCTGCTTGTTTAATTGCCCATACAGAGTGAACCGTCGCATAGTCGAACTCGACACCCTGACCGATTCGAATCGGACCCGAACCAAGCACCATCACACTTTTCTTATCTGTAACGACAGATTCATTTTCTTCTTCATATGTGCTATAGAAGTATGGCGTTTCTGACTCAAATTCCGCCGCACATGTATCTACCATTTTGAATACCGGCGCAATCCCCGCTTGTTGTCTCAAGCTGTAAAGCTCAGATTCTTTCATTTTCCACTCGCGGCTAATGTACTGATCAGAGAAGCCGAGTTCTTTTGCCCGTCTCAGCACATCCGTATTGCCCGCATTGGCCTTCAATTCTTTTTCAAACTGTACGATTCCGAACAGCTTATGCAAGAAGAAGACATCGATAGCGGAAAATTCATGGAGGTCTTCTACCGTGTAGCCTCTTCTGTACGCTTCAGCTAAGTAGAATAAGCGTTCATCACCGGCCTTTTTAATTCGCTTTTCAAGAAGCTCATCTGAAATGTCAGCGGCGTCCTTCAATTCAAGATGATACACATCCGCTTCCAGTGATCGCACTGCCTTCAGCAATGACTCTTCAAGCGTGCGGCCGATTGCCATGACCTCACCTGTCGCTTTCATTTGCGTGCCAAGCTTTCTGTTTGCTGATTCAAACTTATCAAACGGCCAGCGCGGAATTTTGGATACGACATAGTCAAGAGCAGGTTCAAATGCTGCGTATGTTTTTCCTGTCACCGGGTTCATCATTTCATCTAATGAAAGGCCGACTGCAATTTTAGCAGCGAGCTTTGCAATCGGGTATCCCGTTGCTTTTGATGCAAGGGCAGATGAACGGCTGACACGCGGATTTACTTCAATAATGTAATATTGGAAGCTGTCTGGGTCTAAAGCGAGCTGCACGTTACATCCGCCTTCGATTCCAAGCGCGCGAATCAGTTTTAACGATACATTCCGCAAGAGCTGATATTCGCGATCGCTGAGCGTTTGGCTCGGCGCGACAACAATACTGTCTCCAGTATGGATTCCAACCGGATCAATGTTTTCCATGTTACAAACGACAATGGCGTGATCCTGGCTGTCTCTCATGACTTCATACTCGATTTCTTTATAGCCGGCGATGCTTTTTTCAAGCAGACATTGGTGTACCGGGCTTAATTTCAAGCCGTTCTCAACGATTTCTTTTAACTCTGTCTCATTCGAGCAGATGCCTCCGCCTGTTCCGCCTAATGTATATGCCGGGCGGACAATGACAGGGAATCCAATTTGACTGACGAATTTTTCTGCTTCTTCAAGGGAGTGGATAATCTCACTTTCAGGCACCGGTTCATTCAGTTCATTCATTAATGTTCTGAACAAGTCACGGTCTTCAGCTTGCTGAATTGCAGACAGTTTTGTGCCAAGCACTTCGACGCCGCATTCTGCCAGAACACCTCTTTCAGAAAGCTCAACCGCAAGATTCAAACCGGTTTGGCCTCCGAGTGTAGGAAGAATGGCATCTGGTCGCTCTTTTCTGATGATTCTTGTCAGGAATTCAGGTGTGAGCGGTTCGATATAAACCCGGTCAGCCATTTCTGTATCTGTCATGATCGTGGCAGGGTTTGAGTTGACAAGGATGACTTCATAACCTTCTTCTTTCAAAGCAAGACAGGCTTGTGTTCCCGCATAGTCGAATTCTGCTGCTTGGCCGATGATGATCGGTCCAGATCCGATTACTAAAATTTTGTTAATGTCTACGCGTTTTGGCATACCGCTTCCCCTTCTTTCTCTGTTGTTTCGATCATTTCGATGAATCTGTCAAATAGGTGGTTGGCATCCTCAGGACCAGGTGAGGCTTCGGGATGATATTGAACCGTAAATGCCGGCAATGTTTTATGCTTCAGCCCTTCAATCGTATCGTCGTTAATTGCGATATGCGTCACTTCCAGTTCTGTTTTACTGATAGACGAAACTGTATATCCATGGTTTTGAGATGTTAAGGCAACTTTTCCTGTAGCCAGCTCTTTTACCGGGTGGTTTGAGCCCCTGTGGCCGAATTTCATTTTTTCGGTATTCGCCCCGCACGCCAGCGCGAATAATTGGTGGCCAAGACATATTCCGAATAATGGCACTTTTCCAAGAACACCTTTAATCATTTCAATCGCTTCAGGCACATCCTTTGGGTCTCCAGGTCCGTTAGAAAGCATGATACCGTCCGGTTTCAGCTGAAGCACCTCTTCCGCTGTAATGTTGTAAGGCACAACGATGACGTCACATTTCCGTTTGTTCAGCTCTCTTAGAATCCCGTGTTTCATGCCGAAGTCAACCAAGACGATGCGTTTGCCTCTTCCCGGGCTCGGATATGCTGTTTTTGCTGATACTTGGGATACTTGATTTCTTGGCAATTCCGTTTCGTTCAGTCTTTTCAGCACTGCTTCGATATCTTCATCAGATGAAGCGAATGTTCCTTTTAGCGCGCCTGCCGTGCGGATCATTCTTGTCAGCTTCCTTGTATCAATCCCCTGGAGTCCGGGAATATTTTTCATTTTTAAATACTCGTCTAAGGTGTATGCTGAACGCCAGTTGGAAGGCAGCTCACATAATTCTTTGATGATCAGCCCTTTGACAAAAGGGGTAATGGATTCAAAATCATCACGGTTAATGCCGTAATTTCCGATAAGCGGGTATGTTAATGTTACGATCTGTCCGCAGTAAGAAGGATCAGATAAAATTTCCTGATAGCCTGTCATCCCAGTATTAAAAACGACTTCTCCCATGTTGTGTTCTAAGCTTCCAAAGGCTTCTCCCTCGAATACCGCTCCGTTTTCCAGTACTAATCGTCTCTTCATTTGACAAGTCTCCCCTCTTCATAAGCAAGCTTCCCTGCCGCAATTGTAGCGACCGGCCAGCCGGTGCAGCTGATGCCGTTGAATGGTGTATTTTTTCCTTTTGATAAAAATGTCTCTTTGTCTATAACTGCTTCTTTTTCTAAATCGATTAACGTAATGTCCGCAACTTGCCCCGTTTGTAATGTTCCATATGGGAGACCGAACGCTTCGCATGGCTTGATTGTCATGTAGTCAATCAACTGCTTCAGCGACCATTTGCCATTTTTGACAAAGTGTGTGTAAAGAAGCGGGAATGCTGTTTCTAAGCCGACAATTCCGAATGGCGCCAGCTTTATTTCTGTGTTCTTCTCTTCTTCCGTATGCGGTGCATGGTCTGTTGCGATAAAATCAATTGTTCCGTCTAAAAGACCTTCAATTAAAGCAGCTCTGTCTTCTGGGCTGCGGAGCGGAGGATTCATTTTATAGTTTGTGTCCAGCCCCGGGATGTCCTCATCACAAAGCAGCAAATGATGCGGCGATACTTCTGCTGTCACTCTGATTCCCGCTTTTTTCGCATCGCGTACAACTCTGACAGATTCTTTCGTGCTGATATGGCATACATGATAATGGCAGTTTGCCGCCTCAGCCAGCAGCACATCGCGAGCAATATGAACCGATTCACACACAGAAGGAATGCCGTTTAGCCCGTTCGCTTTGGAGAATGTCCCCTCATGTACGCTCCCTCCGTAAATTAAGGAGTTGTCCTCGCAATGTGCAACAATCGCTTTGTCAATTGCGGCTGCCCGTTTCATCGCTTCATACATCATTCCTGCTGTCTGTATACCAACGCCGTCATCTGTAAAAGCAAATGCCCCGGCTTCTTTTAACGCTTCAAAGTTTGTCATTTCATCGCCGATTTGTCTGATCGTAATGGATGCATATGGAAGAACTCTGACGCATGATGTTTCTTTAATTCTGTTTTGCACCCATTCCATCTGCTCCTTTGTATCAGGAACCGGCCGCGTATTCGGCATTGCTGCTACTGTAGTATAGCCGCCGCGTGCCGCTGCTTTTGCCCCGGTTTCAATAGTTTCTTTTTTCTCTCCGCCCGGCTCTCTGAAATGCACGTGGAGATCAACAAACCCAGGTGAAACGAGCAAACCTTTTGCATCAATTACCGTTTCATTATCCGTTGCATCAAGCTTGCCGATTGCGGTGATGGTTTCTCCAGTCACTCGGATATCCGCTTGTGTTTTTTCACCATTTTCGTTTAGTATCCAGCCGTTTTTAATGAGATATGACATACGCTGCTTCTCCTCTTTTCACATTGGTTTGTAAGGCACGCTGTATCACTGCCATTCTGATAAATACGCCATTTTGCATTTGCTTGAAGATTCTTGATTTTTCGCTTTCTACTAAGCTGTCATCAATCTCCACTCCTCTGTTTACCGGAGCAGGATGCATGATGATCGCATGCCGCTTCATACGCTCAGCCCGTTCTACGGTCAAGCCGTATTTGTTTAAATAGCCTTCCTGGCTGACAGCGGACTGATGCCGTTCATTTTGAATGCGCAGCAGCATGACAACATCGGAAGACTCAACTGCTTCATCCATTGAGACATACGTGCCGAATGTATTTTCTTCATCCTGCCATTCCGAAGGGCCGGAAAATAGGACCCGGGCACCCAATCTTGTCAACACTTCCGCATTTGACCTTGCCACTCTGCTATGCTTGATGTCGCCGTGAATGGAGACGGTAAGCCCTTTGAACGTATTGAACTCTTCATAAATCGTCATTAAATCAAGCAGTGATTGTGTTGGATGCTGGCCGCACCCGTCTCCCGCATTCAGAATCGGAATGTTCACCTGGCTGACAAGCTCTTCATAATACTCATCCTCACTGTGCCTGATGACGCAGACGTCCACACCGATTGATTCGAGCGTCCGGATCGTGTCATATAAGGTTTCGCCTTTTTGCACGCTTGTGCTTGTTCCATCAAGGTTGAGCACATTCATGCCCAGCTTTTTTTCTGCGACCTCAAAGCTGAACCGCGTTCTCGTGCTCGGTTCGAAAAACAGGTTTGCGGCAAACTTTCCTGTAAGCTGATTGTCTGTTTTTCCGCTTTTGAGCTCTTGTGCTGTTTGAAGCAAATCTTTGATTTCCTCAGTGCTAAGTTCACTCATCGTCGTTAAATGCTTCATGTTCTTTCCCCTCTCTTTTCAACTTAAGGCTGAAAAAAAACCCCGGTCTAAGATAGACTCGGGGTATGGTTAAATAGAGGGCAGCATTGAAGCTTCCTTCTCTTCATAACCCTTCCAAGCCTCTCTGGACTTTCATTAAAAGGTTTTAAATATGATGTTGTTCAGATGTGTCTGCCTGCTCTTCCTTCGCCTGCGGAAGAATCAGGTTTAAGATGACACCGACAATTGCGGCAAGCGCCATTCCTGACACTTGGAATCCGCCTTGAGACACTTGGATAAAAGCGCCTCCTACACCGATGACAAGGATAACTGATGTAATAATGAGGTTTCTGTTGTTTTCATAATCAATTTTGTTGTCAATCAGCATTCGCAGGCCGCTTGAAGCAATGATTCCGAACAGCAGGAAGGAGACGCCTCCCATGACCGCTGACGGCACTGAACTGATCAGCGCTGAAATTTTGCCGATAAAGCCGAAGCAACAAGCAATCACTGCCGCTCCTCCGATGACAAAGACGCTGAATACTCTTGTGATGGCCAGCACGCCAATGTTTTCTCCGTAAGTCGTTGTCGGCGGACCGCCGATCAGGGAAGCGAGGATTGTCGCCACACTGTCACCCATAATAGAGCGATGAAGACCTGGCTTTTTAATGAAATCTTGTCCGACAACCTTGCTCAGCACCATTTGGTGGCCGATATGCTCTGACATTGTGACAAATGCGACAGGAACCATTGCGGCTGCGATGCCGAGTGTAACTGACGGTGAATAATCTTTGAACGGAATAATAAATTCAGGCACTGCGAACCATTTCGCGTCAAGCACCGGCTGGAAGTTAACAATCCCTTGAGTAAGGGCGAACAGGTATCCGCCGATGATTCCGATCAGAACCGGAATCAGGCTTAAAAATCCTCGTAAGAAAATCGCACAAATGATCGTGATTGCCAGCGTAACTCCTGCGACACTAAAGTGCTTTAAGCTGTAGACCAACTCACTCGCGTTCGGATCAGCATACATCGCCATGTTTACCGCAGTGCTTGCCAGTCCCAGCCCGATGACGATAATAACAGGCCCTACGACTACAGGCGGGAGAATCTTCATCAGCCATCCTGTTCCAAGCTGCCTAATCAATAAGGCAATCAGCCCGTACACCAGCCCTGCAAGAAACGCTCCAACCATTGCCGCTCCCGGCCCGCCGGTCGCTTTTACCAGAATGATCGGAGAAATAAAGGCGAAGGACGAACCGAGATACGCCGGAATTTGCCCTTTCGTAATAAGAAGGTACGCCAGTGTTCCGATGCCGCTTGTCACCAACGCCACAGCAGGACTCATTCCGACGAGCTTCGGAACCAAAATGGTTGAGCCAAACATGGCAAACAAATGCTGAAGGCTGAATGAAACCCAAGAGAAAGGTGTCGGGACATCCCTGACCCCTAAATTTACTTTTTTCTTACTCATGATGATTTCCCCCTGATTGTTGACTTTCATTTTAGGATGACTCAATGACTGAATAAAAAAACCTCTTTGCTTTTTTACGCAAAGAGGCATACAAAGACCTGCCGAATCCTTTTTGGGCCTTTGTTGTGCACCTCTTTGCAACCTCACTGGATTGCCCTTAAAAAGGTGATCTATTATTCGTTTTCATAAATGGCGACGAGATCGTTTTGGTCTACCTCATCAAGCTGAACCATAACCTTTTCTGACTTTGATGTCGGGATGTTTTTCCCGATATAATCCGCTCGGATCGGCAGCTCCCGGTGTCCTCTGTCCACAAGCACTGCAAGCTGAATGGAGGAAGGTCTGCCTACATCAACAAGCGCATCCATTCCTGCTCTGACTGTTCTTCCGGTATACAGAACATCATCAACGAGAATGACTTTTTGATCTGTAATATCTACCGGAATATCTGCACCTTTTACAAGCGGTTCATCGTTGCTCGTTTTTTTAGAAAGATCGTCTCTGTAAAGAGTAATATCAATTTCACCGACTGTAACAGGATTTCCCTCAATCTGTTCAATGCGTTCCGCAAGGCGTTTTGCCAGGTAAATCCCTCTGGTCTTAATGCCGACAAGAATGCAGTTATTCATTCCTTTATTGCGTTCGATCATTTCGTGAGCAATCCTGGTCAGCGCCCGTCTGATTGCCTGTTCGTCGAGAATGACAGCTTTTTGATTCAATGTGTGACACCTCACAGTTCATATAGAAGAAAAAAACCCTCCTGCCAGAGCATAGAGGGGTTTTAGGACAAGGTGCGCGCATATACACGCATCCCGTCTATCCGTTATCCTTCTCAGCCTCTCTGGACTGTTTTAAAGAATCTATTCAGCTTCGTTTATTATTTCAGAAAAGAAACACGCTGTCAACCGTTTTTTCTGAGGTTTTCGATTAATTCTGCCATATCCTCAGGAAGCGGCGCTTCAAATTCGACATATTCTCCTGTTCGCGGATGGTCAAAACCTAAAACTCCCGCGTGAAGCGCTTGGCCATTAAAGTCGATTGTTTTTCTTGGGCCGTATTTCGGATCGCCTGCTAATGGGAATCCGATATATTTCATATGAACACGAATTTGATGGGTTCTCCCTGTTTCAAGCTGGCATTCCACTAACGTAAAATCCTGAAAACGCTCAAGCACATGAAAATGAGTGACAGCGCTTTTGCCATCACGTGTCACAGTCATGCTTTGACGGTCTTTCTTATCTCGTCCGATCGGCGCATCAATTGTTCCGTCATCGTGAGAAATAAGCCCGTGGACAACGGCCGTATATTTTCGGGTGACCGTTTTGTTGACCAATTGGTTTACGAGTGACTCGTGTGCCATATCATTTTTCGCCACCATTAATAACCCGGACGTGTCCTTATCGATTCTGTGAACAATGCCCGGACGCATCACGCCATTTATACCGGAAAGGTCCGTGCAATGAGCCATAAGGCCGTTTACAAGTGTGCCCGTAAGATGCCCGGGTGCTGGGTGAACAACCATTCCGCGAGGTTTGTTGACGACCAGCACATCCTGGTCCTCATAATAAATATCCAGATCCATAGGCTCTGCCAGGACGTCGAGCGCTTCCGGTTCGGGTACAGTGACGGTCACCTGATCACCCGGCTGAATTTTATAATTCGCTTTCACCGCGCTTCCGTTCACGACAACCTGTCCGTCTTTTACCCATTGCTGAACCTGGGTTCTTGACCAATCATTCTCAGTCGATGCCAAAAATTTATCAATCCGCTCACTTTTTTGTTCTTCTGAAGCGGTTATATCAATTTGATTCATGCTATTGCTCCTTTTTCTTTTTCCCGCTGTCCAACAGCATTTGTATAAATAAAAGCATTACGCCGACACATAGTGAAGAGTCCGCGATGTTAAATATCGGGTAATTGTAATTGACAATAATAACATGGATAAAATCCACAACTTCCTGTCTGACAGCCCGATCGATAAAGTTGCCGATGGCACCGCCAAGCATAAGTCCGAGGGCAACGCCAAGAAGCCTTTGTCCTTTTGTATAACGCTGTATGTAATAAACAATACCAATAATAACAGCGGTTGTTATGAGGTAGAAAAACCACATCTGACCCGCTAATATCCCCCATGCAGCACCCGTATTGCGATGGGAGGTGATATAGAATACCTGATCAATGATCGGAATGCTTTGGCCAAGTTCCATGTTCTTAACAACTAGCCATTTTGTCAATTGATCGGCTGCAATAATAAGTAGTGCAATCATATAATACAGCACAAACGTTCCTCCAGTTTACGGTTACTTTAATCCATTATGCATTTTATCAATAAAAAGCACTGGAGTAAAGAAATATCAGGCATATTAACCGGCCAGACACTGTTATTCATACAGTGCCTGACCATATTCGATATCCGTTGATTTCCATATTGGAAGCGTTTTTTTCTCAAATTGGACAGAATAAAGAAAATCGTTTGCTGTTCGGGCCGTCGGCAGCACCGCCAGCTTTGCAAGAGGAATGGGGGCCCCGGTTTCTTCACAGTATCCGAATGTGCCGCTTTCGATTTTTGACAATGCAAGGAGAACGTCTTGAAGCTCTTCTTTAATGTGATAGATCAGAGTTGCTTTTTGTTTATGATTGATTGCTGCTTGCGGGCTTGTAGAAACCTGAAAGCAAGAATACTCAAATAATCTAGACTGTAATTCTTCTTTCATCAGAAGAAGTTCCGTATAAATTGCGGTCAGTTGATCATTCATTCTTCACAACTCCTGCTCTTAACGTAGTACCTTTATTGTTGCCTATGAATGATGATCTAAAGCCCATAAGATTTTTCCTGCCGTTCTAAAGGATGTCACTCTTGGCACAAAAAAAGCCCGGCTTTTACGCCGGGCCCTTTTCATTATTTTTGATAGTATTTTTCAACGATTTCAGCGTTGCGTAATGAAAGTGTAGGATATTTCGGATTTGCACCTACATCTTTTGAAATCACACGTGATCTCTCACACATTTCGCCTTCCGCTTTCTCGACAGCGATTTTACCCGTCGCAAAGCTTTGCGCATCGTTCGGCGCATCATTTTCTTCGCTGATTGTCAGTTCAGACACAATAAACAGCTGAGAAAGGTTTTCTTTTATGGAAGCCAAGAGCTCTTTGTTTTCTTTGTTTGGATACAATTTCAGGTTTGCTTCCAAAGATTTACCGATAATTTTTTCATTTCGCGCAGTTTCTAATGCTTTTAGCACGTCATCACGAAGAGCCATAAAGCGGTCAAATTTTTCTTCAGTCGCTTCACTGTTTGGAACCGCGATTGTTTCCGGCATATCGGTCAGCTGAACGCTCTGCTCTTCAACAAATGTTAAATGAGACCACAATTCGTCTGCCGTATGTGGAAGGATAGGCGCTGAAAGCTTCACTAATGCAAGAAGCGTTTCGTAGAATACTGTCTGCATGCTGCGTCTATCCGGATGATCCGCATGCTCGATGTAGACAATATCTTTTGCAAAATCAAGGTAGAATGAGCTCAATTCGATTGTGCAGAAATTATGAATGCTATGATACACAACCGCAAATTCGTACTCATCATACGCTTTTTTCACTTTATCAATCAGCTTGTTCAGCTTAATCAGCATATACTGATCGACTTCACGAAGATCTTCGACAGCCACCGCATTTGTTTTTGGATCAAAATCGAAAAGGTTGCCGTGTAGGAAACGGAACGTGTTGCGGATTTTACGATATACTTCCGCAACCTGCTTTAGAATGGCGTCAGACACGCGAACGTCCGCCTGATAATCCACTGAAGATACCCATAATCTTAAGATGTCGGCACCAAGCTGTTTCATGACTTTAGCCGGAACAACAACGTTACCGATTGATTTACTCATCTTGCGTCCTTCTCCATCCAGTGCGAACCCATGGCTGAGCACACCTTTATACGGCGCTTTCCCTGTTACGGCTACTGCTGTAGAAAGAGAAGAGTTAAACCAGCCGCGATATTGGTCAGATCCCTCTAGGTATAAATCAGCCGGGCGAACGAGGTCTTCACGTTCTTCAAGCACTGCTTGATGTGAAGAGCCTGAATCAAACCAAACATCCATGATATCCTGTTCTTTTGTAAATGTGCCGTTCGGGCTGCCAGGATGCGTAAAGCCTTCCGGAAGAAGATCCTTTGCTTCTTTTTCAAACCAAATGTTTGATCCGTGCTGTCTGAACAATTCAGAAACATGTTCAATGGTTTCATCTGTAATAATCGGTTCTCCGTTTTCAGCGTAAAATACCGGAATCGGCACACCCCACGCACGCTGTCTGGAAATACACCAGTCTCCGCGGTCCCGAACCATGTTGTGCAAACGCTGCTCGCCCCATTCAGGAACCCATTTGGTTTCTTTAATGGCATCCAGCAGGTCTGATCTGAAATCTTTAATAGACGCAAACCATTGCGCTGTCGCTCTGAAAATGGTTGGTTTTTTTGTTCTCCAATCATGCGGATAAGAGTGAGTAATGAATTCAAGCTTCACAAGTGCGCCTTTTTCATCAAGCTGCTGTGTGATCGCTTTGTTTGCATCATCATAAAACATGCCTTCAAAGCCAGGAGCTTCGCTTGTCATTACACCTTTTTCATCGACCGGGCAAAGCACATCTAAACCGTATTTTTGGCCGATGATAAAGTCATCTTCCCCATGTCCTGGAGCTGTATGAACACAGCCTGTTCCGGCATCAGTTGTTACGTGTTCACCAAGCATAACGAGAGAGTCTCTGCCATATAGCGGGTGTTCAGCGATAATGTTCTCAAGGTCTTTCCCTTTGACCGTTCTTGTCACTTCATACTGATCAAATCCGCATGCCGATGCAACATTTTCGACTAAGGCACTTGCTACGACAAAGCGGTCTTCACCTACTGCAATCACGCTGTACTCAAGATCAGGGTGCACTGAGATTCCGAGGTTCGCCGGAATTGTCCAAGGCGTTGTTGTCCAAATGATGATGCGCTCACCGTTTTCAAGAACGCCTTTTCCGTCTTTTACACCAAAAGCGACGTAAATAGATGCTGAACGTTTGTCTTGATATTCGATCTCGGCTTCAGCCAGAGCAGACTCACTTGAAGGTGACCAGTTAACCGGTTTAAGGCCTTTGTAAATGTAGCCTCGTTTTGCCATTTCACCAAATACGCGGATTTGCTGCGCTTCGTATTCCGGTTTTAATGTCACATATGGGTTTTCCCAGTCACCGCGGACACCAAGACGTTTGAATTGCTCACGCTGTCCCTCGATTTGCTTCCAAGCGTACTCTTCGCATAGTTTGCGGAATTCCGCTACTGACATTTCTTTGCGGTTGACCTTTTTGTTTTTTGTCAGAGCTGTTTCAATTGGCAATCCGTGTGTATCCCAGCCCGGCACATACGGTGCGTTGTAGCCGCTCATTGATTTATAGCGGACAATGAAGTCTTTCAAAATCTTGTTAAGCGCATGGCCCATATGGATGTCGCCGTTTGCATACGGAGGTCCGTCGTGTAAAACAAATTTCGGGCGGTCTTTCGTCCGTTCCTGAACAAGACGGTAGATATCTTCTTCCTCCCATTTTTTTTGAATGTCAGGCTCACGGTTTGGCAAATTTCCACGCATCGGGAAATCTGTTTTCGGCATTAAGAGCGTGTCTTTAAAATCCATTTTCATTCCTCCACTGCATTTTTTCAGAAAATAAAAAAAGCCCTCTCATCCCATAAGGGACGAGAAAGCTTATCTCGCGGTACCACCCTTTTAGAAAAAGCAAGCATACACTTTTTCCTCTTGAGCATCGTAACGTGATGAACGTCCTAACCTACTGTGAGTTCAGCAAGGAAACTAAAGGGCTGATCTACATGATTCCGGCCATCCCGGACTCTCACCATCTCCGGGTCGCTATGAAGGCCTGAAGGAAACATGACTGTCCCTTTCAACCGTTTTTTCATCTGAATTTATGAACGTATTATATTCGACATGCTAAGAAAATGTCAAGATAATCAGAGAATTTATTCCTTTTCCTCAAATACAGCGTCGACTTCATACTCAAGGAGATGATCCCAATCGTCATTTTTCAGAAGATCAAGCTGCGCTTCAATCAGCATTTGGAAACGTGTTCTGAACACTTTAGACTGTTTTTTCAGCTCTTCAATTTCCATTGCAATTTTTCTTGATTTTGATAACGATTCGTTGATAATGCGATCAGCGTTTTTCTCCGCTTCCCGAACGATCAGCTTTGCCTCTTTTTGAGAATTGCGTTTTACGTCTTCAGCCGCTTCTTGAGCAACTAAAATGGATTTATTCAATGTTTCCTCAATATTGGCAAAGTGTCCGATTCTTTCATCAAGCTCATTGACTTTCGCTTCAAGCTCAGTTTTCTTGCGGAGAACAATTTCGTAATCTTTTCTGACTTGGGCTAGGAATTCATTTACTTCATCTTCATCATATCCGCGAAAACTTTTTGTAAACGTCTTGTTGTGAATATCATTTGGCGTTAATGGCATGATGCCACCTCCATTTTTACATTTCAGTACGGTTATCTAGTTCACATTATAAAACAAATTTCGCACAGATGGAGAAAAAAACTGAAAAACCGACTATTTTTGTCGTTCAAACGTAACTCTCCATTTGTCTTTTTTGGTTTTCCCTTCGATTTTTGTTAAGCTGCACCGGCCAAAACCTCTGATTGACAGCATGTCCCCTTCCGCGACTATGTATGAAGGATCTTCAACCACCTTCCAGTTCACTTTCACAAGGCCGTTTTTCACAAGCGTCTGTGATTTCTGGCGGGATTGCCTGCTCATAGAGGCGCAGACGGCGTCAAGCCTTAAAGAAGAAACCGTGTCATCTCTTATTTCGACATCCACTGCTGGAATGTTAAGGTCTGACAAGTCGATTTTCTCTAGGCTGACCGCCGCTTTGCCTGCTTGGGTCAGCTGTGCAGCCACAAAATCAGCGGTATCGGCTGAGACAATCAATTGCACTGCTGTCTCAGAAAACACGATGTCACCGAATTTTTGCCGCTTTAATCCTATGCCCATTAATGCACCAAGCAGAGAACGATGATCTACTGAGACAAACTTGTCAGCATAACGGACGTTAAACGCCTGCAGTTCAAAATCCGATTCTTCCGGAGTAATGTACTCTGGATACAGAATCGCCCGTTTTCGCTCCGCTCTGTCATAGCCGCCGGAAAAAGCAAGCCCGACATCAGCCTGTCCCGTAACAGCAGAGAGGATGACCTGCTCTCGGGGGTCTAAAAAGTCGGTCAGCTTCATCCGGTACTGCTCCTGGACAATTCTTTTCCATTCGAGCGCCTGGTCAATAAAGGCCCGCTCGTCTTTTCTGAAGTGCTGATATATATCGCTCATCGTCTTTCCCTTCTATGTAAAGAGGCTTGGCTGCTGCCAAGCCCCTATCAAACTGTCACATTAAAACGCAATCATGCGATAAAGTCCCCACAAGCCGGTTGTCGCAAACCGAAGCACAAGTATTGCTACGATTGGTGAAATATCCAGCATTGCAATCGGAGGAATGATTTTTCTGAATGGTTCGAGATATGGTTCACAAATCGAAGCCAAAAAACGCCCGACTGCTGTTTCCCTCGTACTCGGCACCCATGACATAAAAATATATATGATCAGGGCAAATGAGTATATTGTGATTAATAAGTTTAAAACCGAAAAAACTTGATAAAGGATCATCTCGCTTTACCACCTCTGATGTTCGTCTTCAGATATGAGCTCAGAAATTGTGCCTGATACATCTACGTTGTCAGGCGTGCAGAGGAAAATATCTGAGCCGATTCTTTGAATATCGCCGCCAATGGCATAAACGGTTCCGCTTAAAAAGTCAACAATCCGCTTCGCCTGGTCATGCTGTATCCGCTGAAGATTGACGACAACTGCCCGCCGGTTCTTCAAATGGTCGGCTATTTCCTGCGCCTCCGCATAAACGCGCGGCTCACTCAACACCACTTTAGAGGATTTCTGAACACTTTGCAAGCTCACTACATTCTGTTTGCCCGCTGGTTTATTCCCGTTGTAAGGCGGCTTTTCTTTTTGCTCATGCTCCTCATGAGATTCCCGCTCTGTCTCAATATATTCATATTCGTATTCTTCATCTTCCATTGAGAAAAAGTTTTTCAGTTTATTTTTCATACTCATTGCTGTACACCCCCTGTTTCATTTCCGACTAACGATGAGCCGATTCTAATATAAGTAGCTCCTTCTTCAATTGCAATTTCAAAATCATTTGACATGCCCATCGACAGTTCAGTACACGGAGCGTTCGGCTGGTTCAGCTTCTGAACCTGGTCACGGAGTTCTCTCAGCGACCTGAAACAGCTTCTGATCTGATCTTGATCATCAGTCAGCGGAGCCATTGTCATCAGCCCGGCAACAAGGATATGTTCGAAACCGGAAAGCTCCTGTATGAATGGAATGACTTCTTCTTTTTTCATGCCGTGTTTAGAAGGCTCAAGAGAGGTATTGACCTGCACAAAGCATCGTACAGTACCTTCAGCCCGTTTTTCAATTTCTTTCGCTAATGAGAGCCGGTCTAGGGAATGGATATAGGAAACCGAATTGACGACAGATTTTGCTTTTCTTGATTGCAGACTGCCGATAAAATGCCATTCCGGATTCCCTTTTATCAATTCCTGTTTGCGGAGCAGTTCCGCATCCCGATTCTCTCCGAGGCAGGTGATGCCAGCATCTACTGCCTCCTGTGCTCTTTCAGGCGATACATATTTAGTGACTGCAATAACCGTAACTTCATCGGAGCTGCGGCCCGATCTGTTACATGCTTCGTTTATTCGTTCGTTTATATGTCGTAAATTATCAACAACACGCAAGATCTTTTATGCCTCCTTCATTCCGATAAAGGACATCATCCGTCCAGTTTTCCCCTGATCGCGGCGGTGAGAATAGAAAAGAGACGGCTCGCTTTCCGTGCATAAACCGCTGACAGAAATTTGTTCACTTGCCAAACCGCTGTCCATCAGTATAAGACGGTTCAGCTCTTTCAGATCAAGCTGATATTGTGCCTTTGCCGTCTGATTAACGGCAAGGTCTGCTGAAACCGGCAATGCGCGGACAGCATCCATGACGCGGTCGTCTACCGTATAGCATGCACCGCTGATAGACGGGCCAATAACAGCGTAAATATCTGAGGGATTTGAACCTTCCTTCTCAGTCCATTGCTTCACCATTTCTCTGCCAATCTGTTTGACGGTGCCTTTCCACCCGGCATGGGCGACTCCGACAAGCGACTTAACCGGATCATAAAAGAAAAGAGGCACACAATCAGCAAAGCATAATGCTAAAAATACATTTTTTTCATTTGTATAGAGCCCGTCCGTTGCTTTTAGAGCCGTGTGATACTCACGGGCGCCTTTTCCCCTATCCCTCTGCGTCACTTTCTGAACGCGATTATCATGTGTCTGATCAGCGAATACCCAAGACTGCAAATCAGTATTAAACATATCGGCAATATATTCACGATTTTTAACTACATCTGCATCTTTGTCATGAACGTGCAATCCTGTATTTAACGATTCAAAAGGCTTTTGGCTGACACCGCCGTTTTTTGTCGTAAATCCGGCAATGACCTCTTTGTTGTTTTGATTCGTTTGAGCCCAGTCTTGTATCATGAGTGTCGAGGGTGTGGTAAGACTGAATGGGTGATATGTATTCATGATGATCCAACCTTTCGACAAACATTTAAAAAAGCGGAATTTCCCACTTATTTTACCACATCTTACTGCATTCGTTGAGCGCCGATTTGCATATTTCTAAATGAAATGTGCCGGAAGAATCGAGACTTCCGGCATTTGCCAATCTGCGGCAGACAAGCAGGTTTATGCATGCGGTTCACTTAATCGGACCAAGATTACATCTTCCCCGATTTTTACTATATTTCGCCATGGAATGACCAATTCCTCTTCTTTTCCAAAAAATCCGAGAACTTTCCCATTTCCTCCGAGTATGATCGCCTGAATTTTTCCAGTAGTCACATTGATATCAATATCACCAATACTCCCCAGCTTTTTTCCGTTTGAGACATTGACGACATCCTTTACCTGAAATTCTGAAATGCTGATCATTCCATCACGTCCTTTTTCCGTCCTTTTGTTCAAGTATATGAACGGGCAGGCTGAACCTTGTCAGCAAGAAGAAATTTTCATGTCATTGCTTTTTTCCGGCTGCACCAGCTGATGATAAAATCGAGTATAATTTTTGTATACTCTACTAGCTGCTCAATCGATACCTTCTCGTTCACAGAGTGTGCATTGTGCAGATCTCCAGGACCGTATATTACGCATGGAATACCGGCATCATACAGCCATCCGCCATCTGTAACTGATTGAGAAACGTCAATAATTGGACACTCCCGTTTCACTTTCTGATGAGAGGCAGTTAGCTCTAAGACGCCTGGGTGGCCAGGGTCAACTTCCAATGCCGGAAAAATTTCTCCTCTGTCTTCTATCATAGATGAGCCTCCCCACTTGAATACAGGGCGGTTTTCCCTAAGCCAAATATCACTGTCACTCAGCCGATTGACGTAATCTTCTATTTCCGCTGCCACTTGGTCATGGGTTTCATTCGGATAAAAATGGACTGTGATCCACAGCCGGCATTCGTCCGCTATAAAAGCCGCATGTCTGCCGCCTTCTATAACAGCCGGGTTAATCGTATTTGTGCCTGGTTTAAAACCGGGATAACTTTTCATAATAGACCAGTGGCGCTCAAGTTCACCGAGCCCCGCAATGATTTTCGCCATTTTTTCAATTGCGCTTGCTCCGAATGTTCCTCCGCCTGCGTGGATCATATTCCGTCTCGTTCCATCATGAAATGTTTGACTGCTTTTGATTTCGATCCAGCCTGTAATGACACCGCCTTGGCCTTGAATATGCATATCGCTCGTATCCGCGACAATTGCAAAATCAGCGTGGTAGCCCCTCTTGCAGCATTCAAGTGTGCCAGCTTCTCCAACTTCCTCTCCAATAACCGATTGCAGAATCAGATCACCGGGAAGCTCAATGCCGGCTTCACGAATTAATTTGACAGCAAACAGCACACAAGCCATTCCGCCCTTCATATCGGAAGCGCCTCGCCCGATTAAGAGACCGTTTTTTTCAATTGGATGAAACGGATTGTGCTCCCATCCTTCATCCTCTTTTACCTCTGCCACATCTACATGACCATTAATGATCAGGCTGTAATAATCTGCTGAATCTGTTCCCTTTAGCTTCCCTACAACATTGGGATCTCCAGGGTACACATCCCATTTGTCGATCGAGAATCCCAATTCATTTAAAAATCCCGCAATCCATGACTGAATGCCCTCTGTATTTCTTGCAGGCGGGGCGGGTGTTTGATAAGAAATCAGTGTTTTAGCAAGCTGAATAAGCTCCTCCTTTTGTTCTTCCACTTTTTTTTGCAAAGAGTCTATTTGTTGGTCCAATGTAAATCCGCTCCTATTCTTTAAAATCAAAAAAGCCGTTTCAAAAGTGATGAAACGGCTTAATAAAAACAAACGGAGTCCGATGTACTCCGCTTTTCACCGCTTCCCTCCGCTGGCATGATCCAGATCAGGTCAAAAGGGTTGAGACAAAGTCTCTCTCAGCTTCGCAAAGCACCCCTAGGATGAATCTATATATGTTTGTCAGGCATTCGTTATCGGCTCAGCTCTTGTTAAAAACGGCCGATCCTGATTCCATAATACATGGATTGGCGTATCAAAAAAAGCGGAAAGTACTTGATCAGTAAGCATTTCCTTTATTTCTCCGGATCCAAAGACCTCTCCCTGTTTTAATAAAAGGGCTTTATCAAAGACAGGCAAAATTTCTTCAGCATGATGAGTCACATAAAGGATAGATGGTGCATTTTCTTTGTTTGCAATGTATGTAATCGTATCTAACAACTTTTCCCGGGCAATAAAATCCAGCCCTGTGACTGGTTCATCCAGTATCAGCAACTCCGGATCGGCCATTAGTGCTCTAGCAATCAACGCTCTTTGTTTTTCCCCTTGAGAAAGGGTTTCATAGCGGCGATCGGCATATTCAATTGCTCCCAAGTCCTCTAACAAACCAATCGCTTTTTCCCTGGTTTCCTTACTTGGCGTTTCATATAACCCAATCGAAGCGTAAGCTCCGCTCAAAGCAATTTCAAAGGCTGAATCTGCCGGATACAATTTTTGCTGAAGAGCTGCTGAGACGAGGCCAATTTTACGTCTGAGCTTTTCCCCAAGCTCTGTTTTGCCAAATTCATGACCAAGCACCTGCATCTCGCCTGATGTTGGAAAATAATATGAGCAAAGCATATTTAACAGCGCTGTCTTCCCGGCGCCATTTAGGCCGTAAAGCACCCAATTTTCCTTTTCTTCCACCTTCCAATGAATATCTCTCAGTATCCATTTCCCATTCCGTTTTAGTGAGACATTGTCAAGCTGCAAAATCATCGTGGTCCTCCTCTTTATTGCCTTTTATAATTGTTTTAATTTTCATAAAACTTTGTACGAACTAGGATACCTTACTTTTTCCAAAACGTAAACCATCCGTAATCAATAGAAAAGCCTTTAAAACAACATCGTTTTAAAGGCTTTTCATTATTGAAGAATATTTTTATTCATTTGTTTGATAGCCGCTTTTTCAAGTCTGGACACCTGCGCTTGAGAAATTCCGATTTCCTCGGCGACTTCCATTTGGGTTTTCCCTTGGAAGAACCGCTTTCTCAAAATCATTTTTTCCCTATCGTTCAGCCTTCTCATGCCCTCTTTTAAAGCCAGCTCTTCAATCCATTGTGAATCTGTATTGCGCTCATCACTGATTTGGTCCATCACATAGATCGGGTCTCCGCCGTCGTTATAGATCGGTTCAAATAGAGAAACCGGATCCTGGATGGCATCAAGCGCAAATACAATTTCCTCATGCGGTACTTCAAGAACTTTTGCGATGTCTTCTGCAGTCGGCTCCTTGCTTGTCTCACTGATTAACCGCTCTCTTACCTGAAGCGCCTTGTAAGCGATGTCCCGGAGTGATCTTGATACACGGATCGGGTTATTATCGCGTAAATACCTGCGGATCTCTCCGATAATCATAGGTACAGCGTATGTTGAAAACTTAACATTGTGGCTTAGGTCAAAATTATCAATGGATTTCATTAGTCCGATGCAGCCGACTTGAAATAAGTCATCAACATACTCCCCTCTGTTATTAAATCGTTGAATGACACTTAAGACAAGACGCAAGTTCCCGTTTACAAGCTTTTCTCTTGCTGAATCATCGCCTTCATCCTGCAGCTGCCTAAACAGCTTTCTCATCTCTTCATTCTTGAGTACTGGTAATTTGGAGGTATCCACCCCGCAGATTTCGACTTTATTTCTCGACACTTTTTTCCCTCCCTACAGGAGCTGCTGTACAACGTTAAGTATCTCCTTGGGTGGGAAAAATATGCACTGCACTCAGACCGAAAAACTGTCGAAATCAGGAAATCCCTGTAAAATCAAGGGGTTCTAACCATAAAATTTTTTACACCATTTTGTTGAACTCTTTTCTCAACCTTTTTATAATTCTTTTCTCAAGCCGCGAAATATAAGACTGAGAAATCCCCATCATATCCGCTACATCCTTTTGGGTTTTTTCTTCTTCACCGACAAGCCCAAACCGCAGCTCCATGATTTGCTTTTCTCTCTCATTAAGCTGTTCAAGCGCTTTTTTCAAAAGCTTTTTATCGACGTTAGCTTCTATGTCTTTAGTGATGATGTCATCGTCAGTGCCGAGCACATCAGAAAGCAAAAGCTCATTGCCGTCCCAATCAATATTAAGCGGTTCATCAAAGGAAACCTCTGAACGGATTTTGTTATTTCTTCTTAAATACATCAGGATTTCATTTTCTATACACCGGGAGGCATAGGTAGCAAGCTTGATTTTCTTTTCTGGATTGAATGTATTCACAGCTTTGATTAGACCGATGGTACCGATGCTGATTAAATCCTCTATATTAATTCCCGTATTTTCAAATTTACGGGCGATATATACGACCAGACGCAAATTGCGTTCAATTAGAATGGCGCGCGCCGCCTGATCGCCGTTTGGGAGCTTCATTAACAAAACCTGCTCCTCATCTTTAGATAATGGAGGCGGCAAGGCTTCACTCCCACCTATGTAATAGACTTCATCACTTTTCAGCCCAAGTTTCATCAGCAGCTTATACCAGAGGTGCGTCAACCGTAATTTCAGTTTTTTCATCTTCCTCTCCCTTCTAAATGTCACGCCGTTTGAGTATGATAAGTAACGGACATTTGCGAACATTATGAAACGTGTTTGACAGCCTTGCCCGAAAGCATTTTCGGATGAATAATCGCGTCAAACTCTCCATCTGCCGACAGCTTTGTTGTGCTGATGCCGATTAAACATTTATCTGCAGAAATCATTTCTTCTTTTGTCATAATCGTTACGTGATCCGGTTTAACGCATAATAAAAATTGGTTTTGCTGACCAACTCCCCTGTATGGAATCAACCTCATTTTATCTAAAAAGCGAAAGGAATCATCGAGCTGTTCGATGGCTTCCAATGGGTCTGTGTTTCGAATGATCATCGTTTCGGCTGTTCCGAAAATCGGCTCCAGTTTATCAATGTAAATGATCATTACCGGCGTTTTTGTAAGAGGATCGTACAGCTGATTACCGGAATCAATCAGGCCTCTGACATGAAGTGTTTGGCTGCCCAAATCTGCCTGCACGCTGACTCGTTCCTCATATTGAATGTTTTTTGTTTCAATATCTTCAATTCTTCTTTTAGAAAAAAACCATAATGCTGGAAAGCCAGCAACAATAAACAACCAGCTGATCGGGTCTCCAAACCCTGTTTGATTGGTAATCATGACACCGTTTTGAACAATAGAATTTGACTGCAGCAAAGAATGGGCTCCGATAATTCCTCCCCCCATTAAAAAAGTGGCAAAATAAAAGGAAAACAAATTTTGAAAGAAAAACCGAAATCTTTTAAAGCCAAATGTCACCACCACAATCACAACTGAAAAAGCTAGCTTCCCAGCCGGATGTTCAACAATCGGCGAAAAAGGAGTAAACATCAAAAGGACAATACTGGAACCGATGAACGCTCCGCCTACCAGTCTTCTTTTTTTCACATGCCGTTTTAAAATAAATGCCGTGAGCAAAAGCAAAAGTGCATCAAAACAAAAGTTTAACAGCCAAATGACATCTAAATAGATTTTCACATCTGACTCCTTTCTTTCTTGCCTCACGCTGTTCCCCTTCTTGCTTCATAAGTATAAAGCAAGCTCTGTGGGAAAGTCTGTCAATTAATGTTGAGAGGAAAATACAATTTTTCAGGGAAATCTGCTTAATTTGTCGAGGAATTGTAATGAGAGGATATATAAAAAAGCTGCCAATGACGGCAGCTTTTTTCCACTTAACTTTCTGTGTTGATATTAAGTTTTCCATTCGCAGTTTTTCTTGTTTCATTTCCATAATCATCTCGTACGATCACTTCTACTTTTGCTCCTTTTGCTTTAATAGAAGAAGTGGCTGTCCAATAGCCTTCATATCTTCCCGGAGAAATTTCTCTTAACGGGAGTTCGGTGGCGTTTTGCACACTCGCTCTTGCATTTGTCAGCGGCATACGAATGATAAACGTTGCATCTAAATCCTCAGCACTTGAGAAAGCGATTTTCACAGATTCACCGGCTTTTAAGTTTTTATCCTCTCCCGGAATTAGGCCGGAAATGATAGGCTTGTCAAAGTTGACATCAATGACAGCCTTTTTCGTCGTTTTGTTGCCTGCTAAGTCTGTAGCAATCACCTTGATTTCATTGCTTCCATTCTCCAAAAGAATACGGGCTGAGTATGAACCATCAGTTATTGTTGCTTTTTTGCCATTCACCTTGACGTCTTTCAGATTGTCATCGGATACAGCCCCTTTGACAGTCAGCGTTTCTTTATTTGTTTTCCCGCCATCCTTTGGAGTGTCCAGCGTTAATTCAGGCTTTTCTTGATCAAGCGTGACCGTGATCGGGCTGGAGGCATCCGTTATTCCGTTATCTGTTGATGCAGTTGCCGTCAGCTCATTTTCACCCTTGTTGAGTGTGATGCCTGCATGGAACGTGCCATCCGCAGCAGCTTTCGTTTCTCCTGCTTCTTTCTCTCCATTATAAATGTGTACCGTTGTACCAGGAGAAGCTTTTCCTTTTACAGTGACGCTATCCTTATTTGTGTATGATTTGTCTGTCGGTGAAGTAATCTCAGGTACAGCAGCTTCATAATTAACTAATGCGCGAATCATATAGTTGCCGTCTGCTTCGTCACCCGGCTCCCATTGTCCACCTATATACTGCCAGTTGCGGCCGGAATTCTGGCCGGTTTCATCCATTGCCAATCCAGGTGAATACGGATCAGGTTTTGACTGGATATATACGAGATAAAAGTCTCTATCGACCATAATCCCTTTTGAACTGAGGTCTACCTTAGTCCACTCGCCATTGCGAAGAGCTTCCGCGTTAAATGGCCCTGCAATTTTCTTGCCCGGTGCTCCGTCTTTTCCTGTAGCATCGTATACCTCAACCTTAAACTCTGTGCCGCCGGGATCAGGGAACTCTGTATCCCAGAATCTGAACAGCCCTCCTGTAAGCATGCCTTTGTCCTTGCCGTCAGCGAGCGTCATTTTGACCGCCCATCCGTTACCGGCAGCAAAATAGGAATTGGCATTCTCCGCCGTTCCGTCATCATATGCAATTTCACCCGGATAACCGACAAAAGGCTTCAATGCAGTTTCTTTTGTTACATCACCTTTTAACTCAACGGAAAATTCATCACTGTAATAACCCGGTGCAGCGACTTTAATCGTATAAGCGCCTTCATAGGCTTCAAGCGTATATTCGCCTTTGTCGTTTGTCATAGCCGGTTCCACCGCAGCATCCTCTACAACATAAACGGAAGCGCCTTTTACCGGCTCTCCTGTCGTTTTATTGATGACCGTGCCTTTTAATGTGCCCTTCTTCATCTCTTCTAACGTAAAATTAGCTTGTGTCGTCTGATCCGTCTTTAAAGATACTTTTTGTGTTTTCGACTGATAACCATATGCTTCTGCCATAAGCGTATAGTCTCCCGCTTTGTGCTTCAGCGTGTACTGCCCTGTGGATTGATCTGAATATGTTGATTTTCCTGTTTCCACTACACTGACTTGTGCCCTGAGCGGCAAAACTTGAGGCTGCATATCTTTACTCTCCATTTTTACAGCTGTATTTAGAGATGGCTTAGCTTTTTTCGGATTCACTGGCTTTTTCTTTTGCTTTCCAGACGGCTTTTCGACGCCTAGCTTATTCTTTTTGACTGTTTTTCCGGCTGATTTGTCAGAAAGCACTACATCATCAATGTACCAGCCCTCTTTGTTAATACTTTCATCTGATTGAAGGTTAAACATCACTTGAATGTTTTGACCTTTATAAGCCGATAAATCAATTTCTTCGTCCGTCCAGCTTGATGTCTTTCCATTATAGACACCAGCCTGCTCCCAATTCTTTTCACCCTCAGGCAAAACAAAAACGTAGCCGTAATCAAAATCATCCTCTAAATTGTGCCAGCTTTTAAATTGAAGGAACAGACTTCCTGAATCAGGTACTTTAACAGGAGGCATAACAAGGTTCATGTTTGCTGAGTTGGCATAATTTCCTGTCAAATTCGTTCCATATACTTTTTCTCCGGATGCTGCTGTATTTGGGCCAGTTGACGGAACTCCCCATTCCCAGTTATTATTTGTTCCGCTCGCAACCCAGCCGCCGGGTGCAGTTTCAAAGTCCTGCTTATATCCCACCGTGATGCTTGGTTTCACTGTTACATCGTATACGTCAGACGAAACGACATGACCGCCAAAATCGTGAATCATCCACTTATAGCTTAGTTTAGTTCCTTTTATGTCTGGGATCTCTGCCTGATACGTTCCTTTTAGATGATCACCGCTGATTCGTTTAGCCGTTATTTCTGTCCATTCACCTTGATCAAGCTTGTAGGACAGCTTTACAGATGTCACACTCACATTGTCTTCAGCTGTCAAAGTCAATGGCAGGCTGCCACCTTCATAAGCTTCAGTTACTTTCTCATGCTGATAGACAGGAGGCTCTTGGTCATCCCCCTCTACAGAAACTTGTCCTTCCGCTTTCCCTAAACCATCTGTAACAGCGGATACAGCATCAAAAGCATTCACCAGACCATGGCCATATCCGTTATTCGGTGAATCAGGAAATGTTGAATCCGTGAGCGGTTCAGCCGTGCTGGTTAATATATCCTCCATCTCATCAACAGAAAGTGAGGCATTCGCCTGTTTCAGCAGTGCAGCAACAGCGGATACATGCGGCCCTGCCATTGATGTGCCGTCCCATCCATCCTCATATGTCTGACCGGGAACGGATGAACGAATATTAACGCCCGGTGCAGATATTTCTGGCTTTATTTCATCGTATGGAGATGGCCCTTGAAGAGAAAAGTCAGCGAGCTTTTTATTGATATCAGTCGCTCCAGTTGCAAACGATTCCGGATAGTTTGCCGGATTTGCGATAGAACCAGGCCCGCCGGGAATAAAGAGATCCGTATTCCCCGCTGAAAACTCAGGGAAAATATCGGCCGCACGCCAGGCATTGACCATGTCTCTGTACCATTCATCAAGTCCAGAGCCCCCTCCCCATGAGTTATTGACAACATCAGGAGCCATTTCCGGGTGGGGATTTCCTTCCGCGTCCTTTGGTGCTAAAACCCATTCACCAGCTTCCAAAATGTCAGCATCAGTGCCGCCATCTTCAGAGAACGCTTTAACAGCAATCCATTTTGCGCCAGGCGCTACACCGATTTGATTTGTTCCATCAGGTTCAGAGCCCACCATCGTGCCTGTCACATGGGTTCCATGAGCCAAATCATCATAAGGGCTTGCCTCGCCTGCTACGGCATCATACCAGTTCATTTCATTTTCAGGCTCATTAGGATTTTCCGGATTATATCCGCGATATTTCTCTTTTAATGCCGGATGATTCCATTCCACCCCGGTATCAATGGACGCAACAACCGTGCCAGTTCCATCATATCCAAGTGCCCAAGCTTTTGGGGCATCGATTTGGTCTACATTCCATTCCACACCGTCAGTTGCTTTAATAGCTTTCTGTGCTTTTTTCATATTAAATGGGGAGGATGACTTAAAAAGCTGCCGTTTCTCATTAGGAAGCACCTTTTCCACTTCGGGAAACTGCGCCACTTTTTCCATAACCTCTTTTGAGGCATGAACAGCAATCCCGTTCACCACATAATAAGAATGAATTTGGTCTGCATTTCCTTTATCTTTCTGGGTGTTCAAGTATTTTAGGACATCTTGCTGGGATTCATCGGCTGTGACTTTTAAAGATGACACAACAGCAGAACGCTTTTGATATTCCGTCTTAGCGGCAGACAGCTTCTTCGATCTCGCTTTTTTAACAGCCGCTTTTGCTGCTTTTTCTGTGTTAGCCTGATCTTTAAATTTAATCAGAAAAGTAGTTTTTTCTTTCTTTTTAAAGCTTTTCTTTAATGAACTCGAAATCTTGTTTTGAATGGATTCCGCAGATTGAAGCTCCTTTTTAACAGAAGGTGAGGTGACTTTACTGCTTGCCCCGGCTGCTCCCGGAAACAGCAGTGAACTGATGACAACTGTACTTAAAACAGAGCTGATGAGTCTGTTTTTCGTTTTTTTCTTCATTTTCATCCCCCTTTTTCAACATGCTTTTTAAAAAAAGTGTCGTCCCTCCTTTTAATAATGAATGGTTTGTCAGAACATCGCTGTATATTAACTGTAGACAATCTGAATTACAGATATTGTCGTTTCATGTCATTCAATTTCCATATATATGAAAATGATAAAAATGTCACAAAAATAAATAGGTCTAATTATCTGTTTTGTTACTAAGCGAAGGAAGCAATAGGGAAAAAGACTTTATAAGAAGGAAAGTGTGAAGAGAAAAACAAAAAAGGACAAAATCGAAAACGATTTTGTCCTTTACATTAGCCCCGTTTATTACGGTTTCTTAAGAATGTCGGGATGTCAAGCGTATCATCAGCCGGCTGTGAAGTATGACGGCTTACTGTGTTCTGTTGCTGAGGCTCCTCACGTTTTTGCTCACGCTTCGGAACACTTTGATTGTGTGTTTTGATGCTTTGATTTAAGCTTGGACGCTGAGGCTTCGTCACGTCCTTCTCTTGTTCGATAAAGCCGGTTGCAATCACTGTCACCACAATCTCATCTTTTAGATTTTCATTAATAACAGAACCGAAAATCATGTTTACGTCTTGATCAGACGCCGAAGCGACAATGTCTGCTGCTTCCTGAACCTCATATAGGCTGAGGTTTGTTCCTCCAGTGATGTTCATGAGGACGCCTTGCGCACCGTCAATGGCCGCTTCAAGAAGCGGGCTGGAAATTGCTTTTTTTGCTGCCTCTGCCGCGCGATTTTCCCCAGTAGCAATACCGATACCCATCAAAGCAGATCCTTTGTTTGACATGATTGTTTTCACATCAGCAAAGTCAAGGTTGATAAGACCAGGTGTGGCAATCAAGTCAGAAATACCTTGAACCCCTTGGCGAAGTACGTTATCCGCTTCACGGAATGCTTCAAGCATCGGTGTGTTTTTATCAACAATTTCAAGGATACGGTCGTTCGGGATCACGATCAGTGTATCCACCGCTTCTTTCATTGCCGAGATTCCGCCTGCAGCCTGAAGCTGTCTTTTGCGTCCTTCGAAGGTAAACGGTCTTGTCACAACGCCGACTGTTAATGCGCCTAAGTCTTTCGCGATTTGTGCGATAACCGGTGCGGCACCTGTTCCTGTTCCGCCACCCATACCAGCTGTCACGAATACCATGTCAGCACCTTTAAGTGCTTCTTCAATCTGCTCTTTGCTTTCTTCAGCGGCTTTTTTCCCGACTTCCGGATTCGCACCTGCTCCCAATCCTCTAGTCAGCTTTGCGCCGATTTGCATTTTCACTTCTGCTTTTGACAGGTTAAGAGCTTGAGCGTCCGTGTTTACCGCGATATACTCTACTCCTTGCACTTCATTTTCAATCATTCGGTTAACGGCGTTGTTACCGCCGCCTCCTACTCCGATTACTTTAATTGATGCTAAGCCGTCTATGTTTGTTTCGAACTCCAACATGCTAAATCCTCCTAATCTGCCGAATGACTATCTATCTATTCCCAAAACATGCTTAATAGTTTTTTCATTTTGCTCTGTTTATTATGTTCGGCTTGTGTTTTTTGTTTTCCTTTTGGCCGCTGCTGCACCTCATTTTGGTGATGATGCTGCTCTTGTTCCTCAGATGATGAGACTGCGATTTCCTGTATCGCTTCTTCAGGCATCTTAAAGCCTATTTTTCTGCCTTGGATTCTTGCATTCCGGCAGGCGAATTGGATCAGGCCCACTCCCGTCATATATTGAGGATCTCTTACACCGATATAATTCGGGCTTGCCACTCTGACATTGTTTTGCAGCACATCCTGTGCCAAAGACATGACACCCGGCATAGCTGCTTGTCCTCCTGTCAGCACGAAGCCTCCCGGCAGATCGGTAATTCCCATACTGCGAAGCTCTTCTGAAACAATTTCAAGAATTTCTTCTACTCTCGCTTCAATAATATTTGCTGCTTCTTGCTGTGTAAATGTTTGTTTTTGATTGGTGCCTATAACGGTTACCTCAAATATTTCATCTTCCGAGGCTTCGTCATAGTACGCATGTCCAAATTGCTTTTTCACGCGTTCTGCTTCTTCTGTTGACGTTCTCAATCCGATGGAGATATCTTTGGTGATATTTTCGCCCCCAAGAGGAATGACACGGGTAGAAGTGAGATGTCCGTTCTGGAATACGGCAATGGTTGTTGACCCTCCCCCTATATCAATGAGAGCCACACCAAGGCTTTTCTCGTCCTTTGATAATGCAGCAGAACCGGCTGCCAGCGGCTGAAGGCAAATATCAGTTATTTCAATACCAGCTCTTTCAACGCAGCGGAGTAAGTTATGTAAGATTGTTTTTGAACCGGTGATCAAGGTGCCCTCTACTTCTAAACGCACACCCAGCATTTTTTTCGGGTCGGTGATTTCATCTCTTCCATCTACGATAAACTGTTTAGGAATGACGTCGACAATCAGCTGTTCGTGCGGTACTGAAACAACCTGTGCCGCCTCCATGACACGGCGTACATCTTCAACCTGAATTTCTTTATTTTCACTGGAAACTGCTACAACACCGTTTGTATCTTGAATATTGATATAATTTCCATTAACGCCGACAATAGCTTTTCTAAGCGGAAAACCTACCATTCTTTCAGCTTGGTCAAACGCTTTTCTTATAGAATGAACGGTCTCATCTATATCAACGATTGAGCCTTTTTTCAACCCTTCAGACGGTACATTTCCCACACCGATAATATTAAGGGAATCATCTGTCATTTCTCCGACGATCACTTTTGTATTGGACGTACCGATGTCAAGACTGACGTAAAGTTCATTGTTGTTCATTCTATGGCACCTCCTCACATTTCGATCATTTCTATTCTATTATTTGCGGAACAACAATACAATGAATGTGGCTTTACAAGTGTGTAACAAAAAATAACAACAGAATATTTTTATGTGCTTTTCACATTTTATGTTTATTGAAAATATTCGTTATATCCTATGTATATCCTCTTTTATATCACATTTTTTTTATTTTTTTTAGAAAGAGTCCACTTTGTTAGTAGATTTCTTCTGATAACGGCTATATTCTGAAATAATCTGACTCCAAATGCGAATATACCTGCTAAATACAAGTCTACACCAAGATGGACTCCCAGAAAAGCTAAACTTATTGCCAATATAATATTAAAAAAGAAACCGGAAACAAATACCATTTCATCATATGTACCTTGTAAATGCGCCCTGATTCCGCCGATTAATGTATCAAGTGCGGCAAGCACCGCAAGCGATAAATAGTTTGAGTATTCACTCGGTATCGTTAAGTTTGTCATTAGTCCAATCGCTATTCCGAGCACCAGTCCCAACACGGGCAGCCACATGACAATTCTCCTCCTTTTCAGTCTTTAAGCAGTTTCAGCTGTTGTACGTCCAGTGGTCTGTCATATGCTTTTAATGTTAGTTTGCTTTCAGATTTACCGGCTTTTAATGCTAAATTTTCAGATGCAAAAAGATCCTCGAGGCCTGACCCCTTCACTCTGCTGTGTAACATGTCCGGATCTTTGGCAAGCACTTTTACTGTTAAAGGATAATCGTCAAGGGCGTATCCGTCTATTTTTGTAGTGCCGTTTATATCTCTGATGACTGTATGATTCACAACTCTTCGCTCGTTAATCGAGATATGCTCTGCACCGTAGGAGTTGAGTTCATTAATCAGCTTTTTCAGCAAATCCGGAGGCGGATTTTCGATCGGCTCTCCTGTTAAGCTTTCAGAAAAAAGCGGGGAAATCGTAATGACAATTCCGCTACCTGTTATATCGGTCATGCCGGCTGTTTTTTTTAAGGATTGCAAGGTATTATTTAGCGCGGTTTCTTTTGTCATTTCTTTCGTTTGCGAATAGCTATTCAGCAGTTTGTCATATTTGTTTATTTCAGCCAGCAGCTTTTCCTGCTTCTTCTGCTCTGATGTCAGCTCTTCCCTAATATCCCACATATCTCTTGTATCCCGGACTTTGGGGTGCTTTAACGAATTAAACTGAACAGATATCATCAGGCCGAAGATGACCATAAGCACACTGATGCTTATGAAGGAACGCTTTATTTTCAATCTATTTCACCCGCTTTTTCAGTCATTCCTTCGTTTTCAGAATCGGTTTCATTTGTACGTTTTTCTCTTTTTCTGCCGACACAGAAATATGATCCATTGACAGCTGATCAATTAGGCCTCCTGCGATATTTAACGAGGGCAGCAGGACATCTGGATCTCCAATAGCGGATACCGTAAACGGAGCGGGATGCTGCACCCCGTCTACTGTTACCACAGGACCATTGCATTTGATATACGAATCATGCGTCAAACGCTGTCCATTAACGGCGACAGCTGCCGCTCCTGAGATATACAGTTCGTTTACTACTTGGAAGATATGGCTTTCGTGAACGATGTAACTATTCACATTCTCCCCTTCCGGTATGTATGACGCATCTTCCAATGTCACCTCAACGCCTTCTCCCTGCACACCGACTTCCCCAATATACATCCTGTATTTTTCTGTATCTTCGAGGACATTATAGTATTCCGACTTCTCTTTCTTCAGCTTATTTTCCGCCTGGCGGACTTTGTTTTGCTTTTGATATAATTCTTTTTCAAGCTTCTTATTTTCTTTCTCTTGTTTCAGAAGTTCATCTCTCAGCGCATATTCTTTTTTCCACTCTTCCGTCTCAGCCGCGCTTTTGTTGTTTTCTTTTGTCATTTGAAAAGAAAATGAAATCAAAAAGCCTGCGATAAGCATAATCAAGGAAAGAAGGACTGCTGATTTGCCCCTCAATTTTCATCTTCCTTTTTAGCAGCTTTATCGTTTTTCCCAAACTCTTCAAAATAGGTGGCAACTTCTAAATGAATGATTCCTTTTTTATTGCTGCTTAGCTGAGAAATGATAGAAGGATACGTCTTCATTCGGTCTGCAAACGTTTTAATAGATGCAGTGACAACATAACCGTCGTTCATGTACAACTTAATACGGTTTTCATCCATTTTTACAGGCGTATAATAAATCTCTGAAATCGACTGTTTTAACGAATTTGACAACGCATCGAGCTGCTTGGCCATTTGAGACCGCTTCTTCGCGTTTGTCCAATTCACTAAAATCGGTCCGGCATCATCCGGCGTTACTTCGTTTGGCAGAACTGAGCCGTTTTCAAGCACTTCATAGTACACATCGTCTTTTTCTAAATAAGCAATCGCTTTATATTCTTCGATTGCAATGTTGATTTTATTAGGAAGCGATTTGCTGATCTCCGCTTTTTTCACTAATTTATTTTGCTGAATCTTCTTTTCTGTTTTTTGCTTGTCCAAACTCCAAAACTCAGTATCTCCGCTGTTAATATCGGAAAGGTCGATAATTTCCTTTTTTGATACATTTTCATTCCCTGTAACAGAGATTGTTGATACTTTACTGATTGGTGTTTGCAGGTACACAATGATCAGCACCATAATAAAAAAGAGCATAATAAATGAAATGAGACGGCGGTTTGCCTTTTGTTTCCTCTGCTCTTTAATTTTAGGGATCCGCTCTTCAATGTTAACGATTTTTTCTCGGTCATGACCCGGGTTCATTGCCTGTTCACCTCATTCAAATGAAACAGCTGTTAAAAGTCTGTCTATTCCAAAACAAACGGCATACTATGATGCCGTTTGTCGTTTGCTTACAGTATATCATATGAACAGCTTCAGTCAGAACTTGAATCAGCGATTTCCGCCGATGATTTCAACCTCTGTGTGCATATCAATCTCGTATTTTTCACGGATTGTCTTTTTCACATGGTCAATGAGATCAAGCACATCTTTTGCTGATGCTCCCCCCGCATTGACGATGAAGTTTCCGTGCATCTCCGATATCTTTGCACCGCCGATTTGATATCCTTTCAAGCCTGCTTTTTCTACAAGGTTCCCGGCATGATTCGGAAGCGGATTTCTGAATATGCTTCCCGCACAAGGGCTTGAATACGGCTGTGTATTTTTTCTATAGTCTTTATTGCTTTGCATTCGCTGAACGATTGATTCCTTATCCTTCTGCTCCAGCTGCAAAACAGCTTCAAGGCAAACGCCCGGGCGTTTCTTTTGCAGTACAGATGTCCTGTAGCTGAAATCCATCTGCTCATTTGTCAGCCACTCAATCGTTCCGTCTTCAAACAAAATATGCGCTTTGACGAGGATCTCGCTCATATCAGAACCGTGAGCACCGGCATTCATATAAACCGCTCCGCCGACTGATCCTGGAATGCCGGCAGCAAATTCCAAACCGGACAGGCCTTTTTTGCTCAATGATGTAGCAAGGCGGACCACTGAATAACCGCCTCCGACTGTTACTTGCTCCCCTTCAAGCTCCAAATGGTCAAGACCCGCACCCAGCTTGATCACTACGCCTCTAATTCCTTCATCTAAAACAAGAAGATTTGATCCGCGGCCGATGACTGTCCACTTCACATCATATTTTTTAATCACGTCCATGATGTCTTTAACAGCATCTACACTGCTTGGAATGACCAATACATCCGCAGGTCCGCCGATTTTCATCGTTGTATGATTCGCGAGCGGTTCATTTGCAAGAACCTTGCCGACTTCGCGTTCTTTTAATTCCTGTATCACTTTCTCCATCGTAAACCTCCGCATTCCATTTGCTTTTCTATTATTTTTTTAATTCCTCGAGTACGCTGTATAAACGGGCAGCCGCGTCAGGAACACCGAGTGACTTTGTTCGTTCGCTCATTTCCTTTAACGTTTGCTCATTCAGTACAATCCGGTCTAGCGCTTCAATCAGCTTCTCCCCGCTGAGCTCTGTTTCTTTCAGTACAATCGCCGCATCATGCTGGCCGAGAGATCTCGCATTGACCTCCTGGTGATTCGCTGTCACATATGGACTCGGGATCAGAACACTTGGGATTCCGAGAGCAGTAATTTCGGCAATCGTTGTCGCACCGGCTCTGGCCACAATGACATCAATGGCCTTTAAATACTCAGGCATTTGATGAAGAAACGGTTTTGTGACCATATTATCAGCGGCACCCTTGCTTTTCAGCTCATTCATTACTTTTTCATAGTGAACTTCACCGGTGATATACAGCACTTGATAGTCTCTTGTTTTCAGCGCATCCTGCATGTCAATGACAGCGCGGTTAATCGGTGCAGCGCCTCGGCTACCGCCGAAAATTAAGACCGTTTTTTTGTCTTCAGAAAGCCCAAATTCAGCCATTGATCGTCCCGTCTTTATTGAGACGACTTCAGAGGCTCTCGGGTTTCCCGTAAATACAACTTTCTCGCTAGGAAAATGTGATTTCGCTTCTTCAAAACAAATCGCTACTTTATTAACATATTTTGAAAGAAACTTATTCGTGATGCCCGGCAGGCTGTTTTGTTCATGGACAATAGTCGGAATTCCCATTTTCGCAGCGGCATAGACAACCGGCCCGCATACATAACCGCCCGTGCCAATTACGGCATCGGGCTTAAATTCCGCTAAATACGATTTACTCTTTTTGACGCCCTTCAGAAAACGCATCACAGTCTTGACATTTTCAAATGACAATTTTCTTTTAAATCCTGTAATTTCAATTGAACGAAACGGTATATTCTCCCGCTCAACAATTTTTTTCTCCAGCCCGTTTTCTGTTCCGATATATAAAAATTCCACATTAGGATGACGTCTTTGCACTTCTTTAATAAAAGCAAGCGCAGGATAAATATGTCCCCCTGTACCGCCTCCGCTTATTGCAATTCGCATTTCTTTTCCCCCAGTCTAAGTTTCTCTATAACATAACGATAACCCTGTTTTGTTGGACAGGGTTATCGCATCAATTGTTTCCAAGCTTCATGTTAGACAGGAAGCTTAGAAATACATTCGTTAATACCTCGAGTAGCGGCTTACATTCAGCAGCACACCGACTGCCATCAGCATTAGAGTCAATGAAGAGCCTCCGTAGCTCAAAAACGGGAGCGTGATGCCTGTTACAGGAATCAGGCCCGTGACTACGCCGATATTGATCATGACTTGAATGGCAATCATTGAAATAATGCCGACTGCGACAAAGCTTCCGTACAGATCAGGCGCACCAAGCGCAATTCTGATTCCTCTCCACAGCAGGACGCTGAAGAGGAGCAAAATAAGTGTTCCCCCGATAAAGCCCAGCTCCTCTGACAAGATGGCGAAAATAAAGTCTGTTTGCGGCTCAGGCAGATAAAAGAACTTCTGTCTGCTTTGTCCGAGCCCCATTCCGAACAACCCGCCGGGCCCCACTGCATAAAGCGATTGAATGATCTGAAATCCGCTTCCGAGCGGATCTTCCCATGGATTTAAGTATGAGGTAATCCGTTTAATTCGATATGGAGCCGATAGTACGAGCCCGACAAATCCGCTGAGGCCGATCAGCCCGAGAAAGACGAAATGGGCGATCCGCGCGCCGGCTACAAAAATCATGACAATACAAGTTCCGACCATTACTGTCCCCGTTCCGAGGTCAGGCTGGCACATGATAATCAAAAATGCTGAAAACACGATGCCAAGTGCGGGGACGAACCCCCGTCTGAACGATGTGATGTTTTTTTGTTTTTCAGAGAGAAATTTAGCAAGGAATGCAATCATCGCAAGCTTCATAAACTCTGAAGGCTGTATGCTGAATGCTCCGACTCCGATCCAGCTTCTTGAACCGTTCCGCACCATTCCGACGCCCGGTATCAAAACAAGCACCAGAAGGAAAAAGCAGATAACCATCAGCAATTTGGACCATGTCCTCCAAGTCCAATAATCAACATTCATGATAAAAAACATAGCAATGACACCGATTCCCGCAAACAAAAGCTGCCGTTTCGCGAAAAAGAATGAGTCGTCAAATTTATAATCCGCCCATACCGCACTCGCACTGTACACCATAATTAATCCGATTGTTAATAATAATAACGTAATGATGACCAATAACAAATCAGGCGATGTTTTTTTAGTAGTCAAAGCAATCGACACCCCAAGCTTAAAGTCATTAGGGCTGCCGATTTACTTCAAGACAAGCCCTTACTTAAGCATATGCACGGCATCTATAAACATGTCACCGCGTTCTTCAAATGTTTTGAATTGATCCCAGCTCGCACACGCGGGTGACAGCAGGATGACATCTCCTTCATTTGAGAGCGCAAACGCCGCAGATACTGCTTGTTCAACATTATCGACACGTTTGACATGTTGTATTCCCAGTTCATTGCCGAGTTTCTCGAGTTTTGGCGCCGTCTGGCCAAATGTAAGCACTGCTTTGACATGCTTCATATAAGGTTTCAAGTCATCAAAACCATTTCCGCGATCCAGTCCGCCCGCAAGCAGAATGACCGGCTTATCAAAAGCTGAAAGCGCCTTGCTTGTCGCCAGAATGTTTGTTGCTTTACTATCGTTATAAAATTTGCGGCCATTCACAGTTGTGACATATTGGAGGCGGTGTTTCACACCAGTAAAGCTTGTCAGCACCTTTTTAACCGCCTCATTGGATGCTCCTGCCGTTTTCACAACTGCAATAGCTGCTAAAATGTTCTCCAGGTTATGAGCACCGGGCAGCACAACCTCTTCCAGAGGAAGAATGGCTTCGCCGTTAAACATAATCATACTGTCTTTTACATATGCGCCCTGTTCAAGCGTTTTGCTGACTGAAAATGGGACGATTTCGGCTTTTCCGGCTTCAGCAAGACGTACGACGGTTTCATCATCCTGGTTGACAATGGCTTTATCTGAAGCAGTCTGATGAAGGTACACTTTCTGTTTCGCTTTTTCATAGTTTTCGCGCGTATGGTGATAATCCAGATGGGCGTCAAATACATTTAAAATCAGGCTGATTTCCGGTCTGAAAGCGTGTGTTCCCATCAGCTGAAACGAAGACAGTTCAGTAACGATCCATTCATCTCCATCAGCATGATAGGCAACCTCACTTGCGACTGTGCCGATGTTTCCGGCAATCAGTGCTTTTTGCGAGTCAGCTTTGAGCATTTCGTAAATTAGCGTTGTTGTGGTCGTTTTACCGTTCGATCCGGTAATCCCGATAAACTTGGCGCTTGTCAGGTAGTAAGCGAGCTCAATTTCCGTCCAAACCGGAATGCCTCGTTTCTCCGCTTCCTGAACCATAATATTTTCATAAGGAATTCCCGGGTTTTTGATCAGAATCGTGATTTGATGCTGATCGAACAGAGAAACTGGATGCTCTCCGCAAACAACTTCGATTCCTTTTTCAGAAAGCTTTTGTGCCGGTTCATTTTCTTCAAAAGGCTTTTGATCATTGACTGCAACATAAATGCCTTTTTCATGAAGAATGGAGGCCGCCGCATATCCGCTTTTCGCAAGCCCAAGGATTAAAAAATGCTGTTTCTGTAAAAATTGATCATTTTCCACTTATAACCACACCTCGATGTAAATTCCTAAAACGGCAAGCAAAAGTCCCGCAGCCCAAAACGTCACGACTACTCTCCATTCAGACCAGCCGACAAGCTCATAATGGTGATGAAGCGGACTCATTTTAAAGATTCGTTTACCTGTCGTTTTAAAGCTGATGACCTGCAAAATAACGGATAATGTCTCGATAACGAATACACCGCCGATGATAACCAGCAGGATCTCTAATTTCGTTAAAATGGCAATGGTAACGATGGCTCCTCCCAATGCAAGCGATCCCGTATCTCCCATAAAAACTTTGGCCGGATGAGCATTAAATACAAGGAAGCCCAGAACTGCACCGACAACGGCAACTGAGAAAATCGCTACGTCATATTGAGACTGATTCCATGCCAGAATGGCAAAGGCGCCAAAGGCAATCGCCGCAGTACCGGATAATAACCCGTCAAGGCCGTCAGTCAGGTTAACTGCGTTTGATCCGCCGACAAGCATAAAGAGCACAAGGATAAAGTAAGCCCAGCCAAGATCAAATGATAAGTCAGTTCCAGGAATGCGAATATCCGTCGCAAAATTGTAGTAATGATACACAGCGTAAAATACAACTGCAATAATAATTTGTCCGATCAGCTTTTGCTTTGATGTCAACCCAAGATTGCGCTTCATGACAACCTTGATGTAATCATCTAAAAAGCCAAGCAAACCGTAGCCTAGCGTAACAAACAGAAGCAGCACCATTTCGGGGCTTATTTCTGAGAACTTCTGTGTCATCACAATTGTTGTCACTATGATAGAAAGTATGATCATGACCCCGCCCATTGTCGGTGTCCCTGATTTTTTCTGATGTGATTTCGGTCCTTCTTCTCTAATACTCTGGCCGAATTTTAATCTTCTTAAAAACGGAATAAGAATCGGAGAGAGCAGAACACTAATTAAAAACCCCATTAAAATTGTAAACAGAATGACTTGCTCAAGCATTGTCCTTTTCTCCTCCTGTTTCTTTCAAACGACATACGTAGTTATCATATTCATGATTTTTTCCCATATGAAAAATCTTTTCAAGCTTCATTATTCAGTAACATCTCTTTCCTATGAATTCGTCTTATTCTTATTGAGTTCAACAATGGCTCTCGCCGCTACTTCAGCATCATCAAAATCGAAAGTTTCATTTCCGATCTGCTGATAGGTTTCATGTCCTTTTCCGGCAATGAGGACAACGTCGCCTTTTTTGGCATTGGCAATTGCGAAAAAGATCGCCTGCTCGCGGTTTGCAATACTGTGATAGTATGCGTTCTCTACTCCGGCTTCCATATCTCTTAAAATCGCGCGAGGATCTTCGCTTCTCGGGTTATCTGACGTGAAAATCGGCTCGTCAGCCAGCTCCACAGCAATTTTAGCCATTTTCGGGCGCTTCGTCTTATCTCTGTCTCCTCCGCAGCCGACAACGACAAATAGCTTTCCTTCTGTCATATCTCTGCATGTCTCCAGCACATTTTCAAGGCTGTCCGGTGTGTGCGCGTAGTCTACAATGACAGGAAACTCCTGTTGCTGATTGACCAATTCAAAACGTCCTCTTACACCATGCAATTCTTCAACAGCCTCAGTGATGATTTCAAACGGTATGCCTGCTGCAATACATGTCGCAACAGCGGCCAGCACGTTATACACATTAAATTGTCCGACGAGAGACATCGTGATGTGCTTCGTGCCTTTGTTTGTCACGAGATCAAAGCTTGTGCCCTGTGCAGTGATACTGATGTTCTTCGCCATCACATCAGCATCGTTTTTAATTCCGTATGTAGAGATATGCGCAGCTGTTACCTTTTCAAAATAAGCGCTCGCCTCATCGTCAGCATTCAGTACGGCACGCTTTGGATGTTCATGGTTGAAAGCCCCGCCAAGCTGGGAAAAGAGCAAGCTTTTTGCATGCCGATACTCATCCATCGTTTTATGATAGTCCAGATGGTCCTGTGTTAAATTCGTAAACACGGCAATATCATAATCACAGCCATGGACGCGTCCTAAAGATAAAGCGTGGGAAGAAACCTCCATGATAGCAGTGTCAACGTGCTTGTCATTCATTTTCTTAAACGTTTTCTGCAGCGTGACGCTTTCCGGAGTCGTGTTTTTAACAGGAAGTGTTTCGTCTCCGATTTTCATGTACATTGTACCGATCAAGCCTGTGCGTTTTCCCGCTTTTTTCAGAATCTCATCAACCATGTGGGTCGTTGATGTTTTGCCGTTTGTCCCTGTTATCCCAATCAGCTGAAGCTTCTTCGTCGGCTGTCCGTAAAACGCATCAGACAAAACGCTGAGCGCGCGAAGTGACTGCCGGACAATAATAACAGGAACATTCACATCGACCTCTCTTTCTGCCACAATAGCCGCTGCGCCGTTTTCTACTGCTTTTTGCGCAAAATCGTGGCCATCCACCGTATACCCTTTTACACATACAAAAAGACTCCCTTTCTTTACTTCTCTGGAGTCCATCTCAATTGAAGTTATTTCAGGGTCTTGTGAGTCGTTTACAGAAGGTTCGGTTGTTAAGTATGTAAGCAGCTTTGTAAGTTTCATCGTATCAAACCTCTCAACATTCTAATTCGTTCTTTTTATCATTGAAGTCACATCAAATGATGTGGTAATGATTTTAAGCATACAGTTCATATTTTAGCGTAAATAAAAGGATACATCCAGCTAATCTTGAAAGATATCAGCATTTTTTCTGCAATAAAAGAATAGGCAGCCCGAATCAATCGGCTGCCTCCTTTTCATCTTCTTCAGTCAAATACACGCGTATCTTTGAGCCTTCTTTTACTTTCGTTCCGGCAGCTGGCGATTGTTTAACGATTTTGCTCCCTTTCCCGGAAGCATCCACATTGAGATTCACCAATAGTGACTCAAGATCTGAGACAGACATCCCTACAACATTCGGAACTTCTATTGTTTTTGTGTCGTTCCATTGGTATTTTTTCTCGATTTGATTTTTCCGGGGCTTCACACCAAGTTCCGGCAGACTGTCTCTCATAATATTTCCGACAATAGGCGCTGCAACCGTTCCGCCAAACTGAATCGTGCCTTTCGGGTTATCCACCGCAACGTAGACGACTAGACTCGGATCATCAGCTGGCGCGAAACCGATAAATGATACAATATGGTTGTTCTCAAGGTATTTTCCATCTTTAACCTTTTGTGCAGTTCCCGTTTTTCCTCCGACACGATATCCTTCTACAAATGCATTGCGGCCGGTGCCTTCTGCGACGACGCTTTCTAGAGCATAGCGGATTTGTTTGGATGTTTCCTCAGAAATGACTTGTTTCTTTGCGATTGGTGATTGTTTTTTGACCGTTTTCTTCGTAACAGGATCGATCCATTCCTTTGCAATATAAGGTGTGTAGAGCGTTCCTCCGTTTACAGCGGCGGATACTGCTGAAACCTGCTGAATCGGTGTGACGGATACTCCCTGTCCGAAAGCCGTAGTTGCTTGCTCCACAGGGCCCACTCTCTCAAGCGGGAATAAGATGCCTGTTCCCTCGCCTTGGAGATCAATCCCCGTTTTTTGTCCAAAACCAAAGTCTTTGATATATTTGAAAAGCTTTTCCTTTCCTAAGCGCTCGCCTAATTCAACAAACCCCGGGTTGCAGGAGTTCTGCACAACTTCCAGATACGTCTGCAGCCCGTGCCCGCCTCTTTTCCAGCAGCGCAGTCTCGCTCCGTCCACTTCCGCATGCCCTTTATCATAAAATTGATCCCGTTTCAAATTTACTTTTTGCTCTTCAAGGGCTGCTGCAAGTGTAATAATTTTAAAGGTAGATCCCGGTTCATACGTGCTCCATACTGGCAGATTTCGATTGTAGACGGACGGATCAACAGATTGGTAATCAGCAGGGTCGAAGTCAGGCCTGCTAGACATCCCCAAAATTTCTCCGTTTTTCGGATTCATGGCTACGGCAATCATGCCGTCCGGATGATATTTGGCCTCAGCGTTATCAAGCTCTCTTTCCATTATCGTCTGGACCTTTGAATCAACCGTCAGCTTCATATCAAGCCCATCCTTAGGCGGCGTATAGTCATCCGCTTCATCAGGCATTTTTTTACCCTTGGCATCTGTATAAAACTTAACAGAACCTTTTTCCCCTTTTAAATCATCGTCGTAATAGGCTTCCAGTCCAAGGAGCCCTTGGTTGTCAATTCCTGCAAATCCAAGCACATGAGATAAAAAGCTGCCGAACGGGTAATGACGGATACTGTCCTCCGCAACATACACACCTTTTAAATCAAGCGCTTTGATTTCCTTCGCCTTCTCATTTGAAATTTTTCTCCCTTCAGGAGTGATCTTTTCGATTGACGCTTTTTTAGTCACATGTTTATATACTTTTTCTTCTGACATGTTGAGCACCGCCGCAAGCTGCTTGCTCGTTTTCATCGGATTCTGAACTTGGCGCGGCACGACGAATACGGTCGGCGCACTTTTATTTGTTGCGAGCTTCACACCATTCCGATCCAGAATCTCGCCTCTCTCCGGCTCAAACGGCAAGTTCCGGCTCCAGGAATCTTTCGCCAGCGAAGTCAGTTTTTCGCCCATCACAAACTGAACATACCCCAGCCTTGTATCAATGATCAGAAACACGATCACGCCAAAAAGCAAAACAAATAATAAACGTTTTCTAACCGTTACATTCGAGACGCGCAAGAGACCGTTCACTCCTTATTTAGGCTTGTTTCATTTTATGCCTGAAATTGGACAGGTAGAACGATGCTCCTCTAGGCATAAAAAAAAGAAAGCCTGCATAACGCAAGCTTTCTTTTTAATCAGGATTTTTAAACTTAACCTTGATTACGGTTTTGTCTTTGATTTCTTTGTCTTTCTTAACACTTTGGCTGACAGCGTAGCCTTGCCCGTTTACTTCAATATGAATTCCCGCGAGCTCGCCGTACTGAAGAACCTCTCTTCTCGACCAGCCTGTCATATCAGGCATTTTGATTTTGCCGCCCGTTTTCAGGAAGACCTTTTGATTGGTGAGAACTTCCTCATCCGCTTTGGGATACTGTTCTTTTACAGCGACTTCACTGCCGATGACAATTGGTGTGAGATTCTCCTCTTTTGCTTTCTTTTGAGCAGCAGCTACCGTTTGATCTGTTAAATCAGGCATTGTCTGCGCTTTTGTTTCTTCCTTATCTGAGTCAGATTTTTCAGTTGGTTCAATGTTCAGGTAGTGCAGGCTGTTTTTCATTGTTGGGTTGAAGATTTCAGATACTGGTTCTGAACTGCTCTGTCCTGCTTTTAACTGCGGCTGCTGTACAGCAACATAAATTAAAAGCTCAGGATCATCTTTTGGTGCCATACCCATAAACGAAAAGATATAGTTATCTGTGCCGTCTAAATATCCGCCTTTACCGGCTATTTGCGCAGTACCTGTTTTCCCGGCAACATCAAAACCTTCGATTTTATAAGCTTGCCCTGTTCCGATCTTCGATGTAACGACTTCTCCCAATATATCCCGCACCTTTTTCGCAGTGCTTGCAGAAATCGGAGTTCCGGCTGATTCCGGCTTATTTTGATAAATAGTTTTATCTTTATCTGGGTCAACGATATGGTCAATCACATAAGGTTTCATCATTTTACCGTCATTCGCAATTGCCGTCGCAGCCTGAAGCTGCTGAATTGGTGTGACCGCAGACGCTTGGCCGTATGCAGTTGACGCCTTATCAAATTCATATTTAAAGTTGATTTTACTGGAGACTTCTCCTGGTAAATCAATACCTGTTTTCTGGTAAAAATTGAATTTGTGCAAATATTGATTGAGGCGGTCATATCCCAGCTTTTCTTTCGCCAGTTTCGCAAAAGCGACATTCGACGACCTAAGGACGCCGTCATGATATGTTGTCGGACCCCAGCCTACTCCGTTATTGTGATCCTTAACAGGTGCTCCGCCAACTTCAAATGTTCCTGATTTATATTGTTCGTTCGCATTAAACACATTTTCCTGCATTGCAGCAGCGAGTGTGAAAATCTTCATCGTTGATCCGGGTTCATACGCATATGAAATCAAATCATTATAGTAGTTTGTCACATCGCGCTTGTTCGGATCAAAGCTTGGGCGCTGTCCCATAGCAAGGACTTTGCCCGTTTTCGGATCGACAACTGCGGCCATGATTTTTTTCGGATTATACTTTTGCGCTACTTTTGTCATGCTGTCTTCCAAAAAGGTTTGAATTTTCTGGTCAATGGTTAAATATACATTGTCACCATTTTTTGGCGCTTTAATTTTATTTTTGCTGTTCGGAAGCTCCCAGCCGGATTTGTCGCTTTCATATGTCACATATCCGTCGCGCTCCTTCAAATACTTATCCAGCACTTTTTCTAATCCCATCGCGCCGGAAATTTCATTTGTTTCTTGATCAACCTCGGCATAGCCGATTAAATTGGATGCAAAAACACCGTTTGGATAATAGCGTTTTGTATCCCGTAAAAATGAAATGCCCGGGAGTTTCAGCTTTTCGATTTTTTGCTTTTGCGAATACGTAATATCCCGGCCAGCTGAGCCAAACTCGACTTGTTTTGCATCCTCCTTATTTAAGATATCAAGGATGTCGGCCTTGTCCAAGTTTATCACTTTAGACAATGCTTCTGCCGTTTTTTCTTTGTTTACAACATGCTGAGGATGCTTGACATCAGTGGTCATTTTTTTATCGAGAATCGCAATCAGTTTATACGTCGCTGTGTCCTCTGCAATGACTTTTCCTTTTCGGTCTAAAATCGAGCCGCGGCTCGCTTCGATGGTCCGTTTCTTTTCATGCTGCTCTGTCGCTTTTGTCGCAAGCACTTCGCCGTTCGCTTTTCCGGTTATTTGAATATATGCCATTCTCCCCAGGATGACAAAGAAAAAGAGAGCGAAACAAATACTTAGAATCGCTGCTCCTCTATTCATAAATTTATTCTTTTTTGGCATTTGAATCATTCCTGTATGTTTTTCACTTTTTTATCTTTTAAATTCAAGCCGTTCTTTTTCGCAATGTCCATAATGCGCTGCGGTTTGCTTAAATCAGCAACGCTTTTTTCGAGGTCACCAATTTGCTTATTTTCGGATGAAATTTGCTCCTCAAGCTTTTGCACCTCAATATTGGTTTGATATGCCGCATACGCCTTCGATACGATCAAAAGCGATACGCTGAGCACCGCCGCAGCAAAGAGGACAAGAAGCACTTTTTCTCCGAGAGTAATGGAAGCCCTTTTCTTGACAATCACTTTTTTCTCAGGACTGATCGCATGCCGCTGCTGTTTCTCTGGTTGGTAAGCTAAATTGCTCATAGGCTGATGACCTCCTTTTAATTTTGCGTTCGCGTTTCGTTATTTTCTTTTTTCAGCAATCCGAAGCTTGGCAGAACGAGCCCGGTTGTTCTCTTCAAGCTCTTCTTGAGATGCCGTAATCGGTTTTCGAGTGATGAGCTTCAGCTCCGGTTCAAACTCTTCCGGTATAACAGGAAGCCCCGGAGGAAGTTCCGGAAGCGACGACTTTTCTTTAAAAGTGGTTTTGCAAATTCTGTCTTCTAGCGAGTGGAAGGTAATGACCGATACCCTGCCCCCTGGCTTCAGAACCTCAATTGCCTGCTCCAAAGCTTCTTCAAACACCCTAAGTTCATCGTTTACGGCAATTCTGATTGCCTGAAACACGCGTTTAGCGGGATGTCCGCCGCTCCTTCTCGCTGGAGCGGGAATCGCGTCTTTTATTAGATCGACCAGTTGGCCCGTAGTTTGAATAGGAGACTTCATTCTTGCCTCCTCAATTTTTCTGGCGATCTGTTTACTGAACTTCTCTTCTCCGTATTTAAAGAAAATACGGACGAGATCCTCATAGCGCCACTCATTAACGACTTCTTTCGCCGAAAGCGTAGCCGACTGGTCCATCCTCATGTCCAACGGTGCGTCATGATGGTAACTGAATCCGCGCTCCGGTGTATCCAGCTGCGGAGAGGACACCCCTAAATCAAATAAAATGCCGTCTACTTCTGTAATGCCTTGTTCATTCAAACATTCTTTTAAATACCTGAAATTGCTTTTAATCAGAATGAGCTGTCCTTTATAATCGGACAACATTTCTTTAGCATGCTGTAATGCCGTATCATCTTGGTCAAAAGCGATTAAACGCCCCTTCTCGGATAACTGCTGCAATAAGTATGTACTATGCCCAGCTCCGCCGAGTGTGCAGTCTACATATGTACCGTCTGGTTTAATATTAAGTCCGTCTACGGTTTCACGAAGAAGTACTGTCTTGTGTTGAAACATATTGTGTTGGTCCCACCTTTTATCAGGATGAATTGAAATTGTTTTTAGAGTGTTATACACGAAGAATCATTATATATCAAACCCAATCATGTTTTCAGCAATTTCAGCAAATGAATCTTCTTGCTCTTCTGTGTATTGTTCCCAAATTACTTTACTCCACAATTCAATTCGATTAGAAACCCCGATAACAACACATTCTTTTTCCAGTTTGGCGTAATTCAATAGAGATGATGCGATATTTACCCTGCCTTGCTTGTCCAGTTCGCATTCAGTCGCCCCTGAAAAGAAGAAACGGGTAAACGCGCGGGCATCTTTCTTTGTGAGAGGAAGAGCTTTTAGTTTTTCTTCAATTTGTTTCCATTCGTGCATAGGGTAGCCGAAGAGACATTGGTCAAGTCCTCTAGTCAGCACAAATTGCTCACCTAGGCCTTCTCTGAATTTAGCGGGTACGATCATGCGGCCTTTCGCATCGATGGTATGCTGATATTCACCCATAAACATGATCTCTTGCCCCACTTTCTCTCCTTAACTCACCACTATCCACCACTTCGCTCCACAACTTCATTTTACACTGTTTACCCATAAAAAAAAACCCTGAACTATTCAGGGTTCTTTAAAACTTTATTTCAAAGTTTGACAACTTGATGTTGATTTTGAAAAGAAAATGGCAGATTCTTGAATGTCGTGAAGAATTTTGGACCGTACCTGTTCAAATAATACATGATATTCCAAATCCGTTCTTGCGGCGCAAGAAGCGGCTTAATGCTATTTTGAATTCTTTCATAATCCTTTAAGACGTAGCCTTCTTTTTCTTCAATTCGCTTCGTCACCGTGCGCTCTAAGAATTGAAGCTGATCCTGAATAAAAGCGGCATTTTTCAGGAGTAAAGGTTCCAAGCTTTGATCAACCTTTAACGCCTCCTGCCGGACCGTTTTGTGAATCGCTTCAATTTGGCTTTTCGCCTGATCCATCACCGCCGTAAACTCTTCCGGAATCTGGCGCTCGAAGTATGTCTCTCTTTGATTCTCCGTTCCAAGCTCAATCGCGTCTTGTAACGAGATATTCCGTTCAGCCAGTTTTTTCTCAATATGCCGCTCAAGTATCGTAATGTTCAGCCTTGGCATGACAGGAGGCATTTTGAAGCCCATCACCGCAAAAGCCTGTTTGAGCTCGCCCCAATAGTTGATTTCTCCAGGCCCTGCAATAAATGCTAAAGTCGGAATGAGAAATTCCTGCATTAACGGCCTCGTTACAACATTGTTGCTGAAACGCTCTGGATGTTCTTCCATATGTGTATGAAGTTCATCCATCGTCCATCCTAGATCAAGCTCTTTGATGACAAATCGGCCGTTATCTTTTTCAATTAAAAAACGCTCTTCTTCGTATTCATAAAACAGATTCGCCTGCTCTTTTCCGGACTCGATAATCGGTTTGTAGCCTGCTTGACGCATGAAGGCCTGCTGATCTGATACAGCGCGGGCGAGTTCATCATTTTCTCGAAGAATCTTTTGGAACATGGCCGTTTCCAGCTTTTTAATCCCCGGATCTCCAGAATTTAATAAAACTAAGCCCTCTTCTTGGAACAGATCCGCTATCAGCAGTTCAAAGAAGTCAGTAAACGTAACAGATTCCCTTAAACATCGTTTCACATTGTCGAGAAGTGTATTCGTATGGTCTGTTTCTTCAAAAGCGGCAAAAACATCATCTATCCACGCGGCACACTTTTCCTGATCAAGCGATGTACTCGCTGCTGATGATTTCTTCCAATAAGACTGAGGCAGCTTTTTTTTCACAGGCCCATTCTCTTCAGATGTATGAACAAAATTAATCTCATCCAAATCGTGGTCTTCTCCAGCCACCCAGAAGATTGGTATGACAGGCACTTGCAGTTCCTTTTCTTGTTGCTTTGCTAAAACAATGATTGAAATGATTTTATGTATGGTGTAAAGCGGTCCTGTTAAAAGTCCAGCCTGCTGTCCGCCGACTACAGCGGCACTTGACGGGTCCTTCAGCTTCTCAATAGCAGACTGCATCGCACTTGAACCGAATTTATTATGGTAAGAGGTTAAGTACGCCGCCAATTCCTCTCTTGCGAAAAACCGGGAAGATAAGTCTTCCAGTCTTTCGCGCCACATGTCCTTATGATGAATACTGTAATCAAAAAAAGAAGACATTTCTTCTTTGCCATCTATATAGTGCTGTACAAACACATTCTGATTTTTGATGGAAAGTTCAGTTAGCTGCATCTTCTAGAACTTCCTTTCTCCAATAAATAGTTAGTGATCCGAAATGAGTATAGCATGTTACCGAAAAAGCTCAAAAGACTTTGTTTGTATTTCGCTCCAATGCTTTGATGCTGCCATATAAAAACGCTAGGTGGACGGCATCAAGACCTTGAAGACTTGCTTCCTTCAATAAGTATCCGATAATGGCGTCAGCTTCCGTCTGCCGGCCTCCAATGACGTCAACCAGCATTGATGAACGATTCTCTTTCGTTTGCCCACAAACGGCCTGAACCCGCTCCCAAGCCTTTTCTTCGTTTTCAAGTTTTAAAATGCGGCATGCCTCCTGAAATACCAGCTTCATAAAAGCCAGATAAGCTGGCGTTGTCAGCAGTTCTCCATTTTTCACCTGCAATAATGCAGTTAAAGGATTAATACACGCATTTACAATCAGCTTGCCCGTCAGCAGACGGTACCAATCCGTCTCATAATAAATCGGAAAATCCGAATGGTTATGTCGAAACAAGATGTTCAGCCGGTCTGGTTCAGCATCATCGAACGCGCTCCATTTTATCGCACCTAGGCCTGTATGATCAACAGCTGTATCCGATTTTCTTACAGCTCCGTGCTCAACGATTCCAACATAAATGGAATGGCCAACGTGCCAGTCTTTTAGGTCGTGGATATGCCCCATGCCGTTTTGCAAAAATAATATATTCGTCTTCCCGATCCGTTCAAGCGACGAATAAACAGACTGAAGCTGATGCTGCTTCACTGTCACGACAAGCAGATCAAAGTCCGAATGGATACTCGTGTCCGCACTGCAATCAGCCCTGAATTCCTCCCCGCCTTTATAAAGCCGGATTCCTTCAGACTGAATGGCCGCAGCCTGTTCTTGCCGCCTCGTCACAACAGTCACGTTGTGATAAAGTGACAAATAATAGGCGCATAAAAGACCGACGGAGCCTCCGCCGATAATTCCAATTTTCATGATGTCACACCCAATTTAGCATTTACGTATTATCATAGCAGAAGTAAGAAGAAATTACTTCTCAAAGATCCCATGTGCTTAAAATTAAAGTTTAAATATTTGGATTTTTTAAATAAAGCGTTTACAATATATGTAGTAACAACAAAGGGGGAGATTTGTTTGACAAAGGTAGAACGTCTGCTTATCAACTATAAAACGCTGGAAGAATTCAAGAAATTCAAAGAATACGGCATTCAGGAGCTTTCAATGCTTGAAGAACTTCAGGATAATATTATTGAAAATGACAGCACCTCGCCTTTTTATGGGATTTATTTTGGCGATAAACTTGTAGCACGAATGAGTCTGTATCAAGTTAACGGCAAATCGAATTCCTATTTTGACAACCGCCAGGATTATTTGGAGCTGTGGAAGCTTGAGGTTCTTCCGGGCTACCAGAACAGGGGATACGGGAGAGCCTTGGTTGAATTTGCAAAATCATTCAAAATGCCGATCCGGACAAATCCGAGAATGAAATCAGCGGAATTTTGGAATAAAATGAACTTTAAAACTGTTAAGTATGATATGGCGCGGGACAAAGGGGAAAACCCGCTCATCTGGCATCCTGATATGGATCACGAAATGACACCGGGAGAGTCTGCATAGAAATCAAAACAACCGGCCTATTCTTACTATAGGGCCGGTTCATTTCAGGCGTTTCTTTACGTTTCTTGAGCCGCTTTTTTCATTCTTCCGTCTTCCTTCGAAACAACCATTTTTCTGGCCCGATCCATGATATCGATCAGTGCCTTGTAATCCTCTTCTGTCATCTCTAGCTGATTCCGCAATGTCTGATTTTCACTCCGCAAATCCTCAAGCTCTTTTTGCAGCGATTGGATTTGCTCCTTCAATTTTTCCCTTTCAAGCTGAAATTCTTGTGCAGACGGTGCTTCTTTGAATTGTTCGAGAAATTGAATGACATCCTGAATGGACAAATCTCGTTTTCCTTCTGACGATGCCGAGGCAGTCTGCTTCATGGAATTCGGCATATTGACCGAATGAACGCCGATTTGCTTTCTCAGTTCTTTCCTTTGCTTTTTTGCAAGCTCTATACCTGACTGGTATTGTTTTCTCACATACGAGTTCCACCTGAAACCACAGGCTGCCGCGGTTCTGGTCAGCGCCCTTCCAACCTCCTCAAAGGCTGAAAGCTGTGTTCCTCCCTCTCGAATATGACGAAGCACCACTTCTGCCAGCAGCAAATCCTCATCCTGAGTCCAAGCATCTTGTCTTGTAATGGTCAAATTCAATCTCCCTCCATGTCAGCTTATTTATCTCATACATATGCCGGTAATAGATTAGATAGACTATTTGCACTCACAAATTTTCCGCAAGCTGACAGGAAGAGAAAAAGAAAAAGCGCAGGGCTTTCACCCCGCGCTTTTCTTATTAGTTACTTTTTACATTTATGTCTTTGCCGTTGTATGATCCGCATGCTTTGCATACACGGTGAGACAACTTCATCTCTCCGCATGACGGACATTCTGTCATACCAGGTACATTAAGTTTGAAATGTGTACGGCGCAATCTTTTCTTCATTTTAGAAGTTCTTCTAAAAGGTACAGCCATTATTCCCACCTCCTTAAAGAGTTAAGATTCATCATCTTGTTTTAAGAGCTTTTCGAGGGCTGCAAGTCTCGGATCAACTTGATTCTTCTTGTCTTCTTCCGAAATGACTTGCCAATCCTTTCCTTCTTGAGGAGCAGCTCCTTTTTCTTGTTCAGATTCACAAAAGATTTGCATAGGGATTTCTAAAAGAATTTCTTCTTTCACGATCGGAGTTAAGTCGATAGTATCGTCCTCAACAATGTGAACGTCATCATCTTCTATATCATCCGTGTGATGAAATATAAACAGTTCTTTTGTTGAAATTTCAAATGGATACGGGACATCAACGAGTGTTCTTGAGCATGGCAAAATCATTTCGCCTGAAATTGTAAAATCAAACGAAACCTGTTTAGATTTGATATCCGCTCTGCCCTTCACCCGGACGGGAGAAATGCGGCGAATGTCAGAATTCAGCTTTGTCAGCTCATTTAACTCAACTGTTTCATCAAACTCAAAACTTTGTTTTGGCATTTGATGCAGCTGATAAATCGTCCATTTCATTTGTATCACCTCAGGAAAGCAACAAACATGATTATAGCTTTTAAGATTGTTTTTGTCAATATTTTTTCTTTACAGCATAATGCTGCCATTGAAGTATCGTTGACAGCGGAATATGCTATGCATACACTTAAAACAAAAATAAGGCGTAAGAGTTTTCATTTGCAAATGTACCATACGTTTTTAAACATAGCAAGAAAGGCGGAAAAAATATGAAAGCTGTCGGATTGGTGGTTGAATATAATCCCTTTCATAACGGTCACCTTTATCATGCCCAAACAGCAAAGCGGCAAACCGGATGTGACACGGCTGTCGCGGTCATGAGCGGGCATTTTTTACAGCGCGGGGAACCCGCTGTTGTATCAAAATGGGCCCGAACAAAAATGGCGCTGCAAAGCGGAGTTGATCTTGTCATTGAGCTGCCTTATCTTTATGCCGTGCAAAAAGCAGACATTTTTGCACGCGGCAGTGTTTCCATCCTGAACGAACTTGAATGTGAGGCGCTGTTTTTCGGGAGTGAAAATGGGGATATCAAGCCTTTTTTAGAAACAGCACAGCTTATTGATGAGCATAAACATATATTAAATGACCGAATTAAAGAAGAACTTAAAAAGGGGGCCAGTTACCCAGCAGCGGCGGCTAGCGCCTTCAGCTCCATTTTGCATACTGAAAGTGCACTTGACTTGTCAAAACCAAATAACATTTTGGGATGCCAGTATGTGACCTCGATTCTAACCGGGGGATATCCTATGAAACCTTATACTACGGCACGCATCTCTTCGAACTATCATGATGCCGATCTCCCTGAAGGCGAAAACCATATCGCAAGCGCCACAAGCATTAGAAAAGCGATGACTGGCCAGAATCTCGAAGCTTGCTTTCGTTTTCTCCCTGCTGCATCTGCACGTGAATTAGCAGCTTACCGCAAATCTTTCGGATTGTGGCATACACCTGAGAGCTACTTTTCTTACTTAAAATACAGCCTTTCAACTGTAACAGCACAGGAATTACAACAAGTATACGAGGTGGAGGAAGGTTTAGAGCACAGAATTCTTCGTTCGATCAGAAAATCCAGCTCCTATCAGGAATTTATGGAGCTGCTGAAAACAAAACGCTATACGTGGACAAGGCTCCAGCGGATGAATACACACATTTTAACCAGAACAAAAAAACAGGATATGCAAAAGCTGCTTGATGACGATAAGGTGCCGTATATCAGGCTTCTCGGCATGACGAAAAAAGGACAGGCTTATTTATCCGAAAAGAAAAAAGCACTGTCTGTTCCGCTTGTCAGCAAACTGTCCTCTTTCGCCCATCCAGCTCTCGATCTGGACGTAAAAGCAAGCAGGATTTACAGCCTGCCGATAGAAGAGCCGCTGAGAACTGAGTTTGACCTGCAGGAATACGGACATGCACCGATTCGATATGACGAAGATGAACAACACTTTTTAAATGTATAGAAAAAGCACCTGAGAATCAGGTGCTTTTCGCTTTCAGCTTATTCAAATAATCAATCGCATCCTGCATGGTATCAACAGGCACAATCTTCATATCTGAATCAATATCTTTTGCTGTTTTTACTGCGTTCTTATAATCGGAATTGCTGGCGCCGTTTTGATTTGGCGCGAAGAAAATGTCTTTTCCGGCTTTGTCTGCGGCGACGACTTTTTGATCAATGCCGCCGATCGGGCCTACTTTTCCGTCAACATCAATCGTACCTGTTCCCGCAATATCGTAGCCTTTTGTTTCGTCTGGTTTTGTCAGCTGATTATAGATTTCAAGGGACATCATTAACCCTGCTGACGGGCCGCCAATATTTTCGATTTCAAAATCAATATCAGGCTCTACCTTCACGTTTCTGTCTGTATAAAGTGAAACTCCGATTCCTGCCCGATCCGGCTCATCAGGAAATTGTTTTAACGTAAGGGTGACACGCTTTTCTTTTTCTTCTCTTTCGATCTTTAACGTGACTTTATCTCCCGCTTTTTTGCTGCTGATATAATCAATCAGCTTTTCAGCAGACTGATAGTTTTTGCCGTCTGCGCTGATGATTTTATCACCGACTTCTATTTTCCCTTTTGCCGGCATGTTTTCTACAACTGAGCTTGCGTATATGCCGTTAAAGGAATAGCTGACTTTTTTTCCTGCCTTTTGATAGGCGGCTATAACCGCATTTTCTTGCGAGCTTTTCATCATTTGGAGCTGTCTTTTCATATATTCCTTATCTGACTCGCCTTCCTCCTTAATACTCTCATCAGGAACAATTTCATAATAAGGGTGCATCTTTGCCCACACATATGTAAACGGATTAGCCGGTCCCACTTTAACAGTCATTAAGGACAGGCTTCCTTTTTCCGGGTAGCCTCCCTCCACTTTTATCAATGAAGCAAGCTCTGTCGCTTCTCCCGGTTTTGTAATATAGTATGGAAGTTTTATAAATGATAAAACGGCGATCAGTATGAGGATGACGAGCATCCAGCTAAAATGTTTTTTACGTAGCAAATTATGAGCCCTCCCAATTCTCTATTTCATTTCTTATCTTGCTGATCATTCGGTTTGTCGCCTCTTCGCCTGCCGATATCATTTCTTCAATATTGGCAAACGAGCTTGAGCTGTATGTTTCAAGGGAAGGGCGAATCATGATATCTGCGGCAATTGTTTGATGCCGCACTAATTCATTTTGCAGTATATCCATACTTTGCATAATCACATCAAAAATATGCACTGCTGTCTCAGTTTTTCGAACCCTGGAAACATCCGAAGCGATGATAATATCAGCTCCCATGTCTTTCACAACAGAAACCGGAATTCGATCGACGACCGCGCCGTCTACAAGAAGGCGTCCGTCCAGCCGCTGCGGAATAAAGATACCCGGGATGCTGATGCTGGCCCTCACTGCATCTGACACTGATCCTTTTCGGAACACAATCTTTTCTCCCGTCTGTAGATCACACGCAACAATGCCCAGCGGGATTTGGAGCTCTTCAATCGGTTTTCCGAATGTATAAGCATGCACAAGCTGTCTGACGCGGTCACCTTTTAAAAAACCGAGCTTCGGCACCGTATAATCAGCATAAAGCCTTCGTTTAAAGGCTTTGGCTACTTTTTTCATCGTTGCCACGTCATGTCCGGCGGCATAAAAACTGCCCACCAAAGCGCCCATGCTGCTTCCTGCAATCATATCCACTTCAATTTGGTGCTTATGTAAACTGGAAAGCACACCGAGATGAGCAAGCCCTCTGGCCCCTCCCGATCCTAACGCTAACCCGATTTTAGGTTTGGCCAAAGCGTTAACCTCCTGCCTGAATTCCCTGTATACCGAATTCTATGGTCTAAACTGAACCCCTATGCTCGTATATTAGTACAAAGAATCAAGAGGACAGGTACTGCTTGGCCGTTTTACATCATACATTATTTTATCATGATATACATGTCATTGGGCATTTTTAGCATCGGGGAGGTAAGAATGAACTTGTCGAAGATTAATACACTTTTGATTGCCTCGTTTTTTCTTTTTTTAACAGCGACTGTCATCTCACATCCACAGGCTTCATTCGAAGCCTCTAAAACCGGGCTGTCTATGTGGTGGGAGGTTGTGTTTCCGTCATTGCTGCCATTTTTCATTCTGTCCGAACTCTTAATCGGCTTTGGCATTGTGCGGTTTGTCGGTGTTTTGCTCGAGCCTTTTATGCGGCCGATCTTTCGCGTGCCGGGTGTCGGCGGCTTCGTTCTTGCTATGGGAATGGCATCAGGAAACCCAGCGGGAGCAAAACTCACTGCCCGTCTGCGGCAGGAAAATCAGATTTCAAGAGTAGAAGCAGAACGGCTCGCGTCGTTTACCAATTCTTCAAACCCACTCTTTATTTTCGGCGCTGTTGCCGTCGGTTTCTTTCAAAACGCGTCACTAGGCATTTTATTAGCTTCTGCACACTATTTGGGGAATCTGGCTGTCGGTTTAACAATGCGTTCCTATGGCCGCAAGGAAGAGCAGCATCTCAGAAGAAAGAAAACGATACCTTTCCCTTCAGTCAAAGATGCTTTACACGCTCTTCATACCGCCAGACTTGCAGAAAAACGGCCCTTGGGTAAAATTTTAGGCGACGCCGTGACGTCTTCTGTTCAAACGCTTCTTATGGTAGGCGGCTTTATTATTTTATTTTCTGTCTTCAATCGGCTGTTGTCAGTGGTCCAGCTGACTGATGTTTTGTCTGTTTTCACAAAAGGAGCACTAACTTTGTTTCAGCTTCCGACTCAATTGGACATTCCGCTTTTATCAGGGATGTTTGAAATTACATTAGGCAGCAAGCTTGTCAGCGAGACAGATGTTTCTCTTCTGCAAAAAGCCATTATCGTCAGCTTTATTCTCGGGTTTAGCGGCTTTTCCGTACAAGCTCAGGTGGCAGGTATTTTATCGGAAACCGACATTAGATTTAAACCATTCTTTATCGCACGTTTGCTGCAGGGCGTTTATGCCGCTGTCTTCGTCATGCTTTTATGGAAACCTCTTTACACGGCATGGCATGATCCGTATCAGTATGTATTTAAATCTCTTAACAGCAGTGAACTGCCAACTGCCTTCATAAACGGCTGGAATCTGCTTGTGCAGATCGGACCTGCTGTCACACTATGCGCGCTGTTTACGTACATTATCATTTTTTCTTACAGACTGACAAACGGAACAAAAAAAGGATGAGTCAAAACCCTCATCCTTGTCTGAATTTTTGCTGAAGCGCCAGCTCTACTTCCGGCGGTACAAACTCTGATACCGAGCCGTTGTATCTCGCCACTTCTTTTACGATGCTTGAACTTAGAAACGAATATTGATTGTTTGTCATCATAAAAAATGTCTCAATAGATTCATCAAGCACACGGTTTACTGATGTCCCCTGCATCTCGTATTCAAAATCAGATACAGCTCTCAAGCCTCTTAAAATGGCTTTCGCATTTTTTCTTTTTGCATAATCAATTAACAGGCCTTGCGATGTTTCAACTGTTATGTTCGGAATGTCTTTTGTCACTTCTCTCAGAAGCTCACACCGTTCTTCCACACTGAACAAAGGCTTTTTTGAAGAATTATTCAGCACACATACATACACTTGTTCAAAAATATGCGCCCCGCGCTTGATGATGTCCAGATGCCCGTAGGTCACCGGATCAAAACTGCCGGGACAGACAGCTATACTCGCCACCTCACTACCCCCTCTTTTTATAAATCGCCACACCTGTTAACCCATAGGTTTCTTTTCTTGTCATCACAAGATCTCCTACGGTTTCGGGAAGCTCGACCTCTCTGTCATGCTCAGCGACGATAAAGCCGTCTTCTTCCAGCATTTGATATTCGTCAATCAAAGTTAAAAGTGCTTTCAGCTTTTGTTCCTTATACGGCGGATCGAGAAAAATTCCGCGAAAGCCGGTTTCTCTTTTAGCAGCAGCGTGCAAAGCACGTTCCGCATCATTGCGGTATACCTGTGCATGTTTTGTAAGCTCCAGCGTTTTCAAATTAGATTTTACCGTTTGAATCGCTTTAAAATCACGGTCAACGAATATACAATGCTCAAACCCGCGTGAAAGCGCTTCGATTCCAAGACCTCCGCTCCCTGCGAATAAGTCAAGTCCCCTGCCCCCGTCAAAATAAGGGCCGATCATATTGAAAATGGATTCCTTCACTTTGTCGGTTGTCGGTCTTGTTGATGTTCCGGGTACAGCCTTTAGTGAACGGCCTTTTTTTGATCCAGAAATTACTCTCATGTTCCACACCACTTTTTCTAAAAGCTATTTTGTTTCTTTATTCGGCCGGACGCCGCTATGTACATAGAAAAAAATCAATCCTATCTTAACATAAAGCATTCTTCCAAACAATGAACGCTAATCTTGATAAACAGGTGTATAGGCAGCAAGATCCTTGACCATACTATAAGCAACAGCATCTAGAGGATGTTGTTGCCAACCGCGGAGAAGACTTACGTTTCCCCATAAGTTCTTCCTCCGGTTTCTCCTCTCCCTTTGCCTTCTCCTTAACATATTAAGGAATAGAAGGACCCCGCAGATGCCTGCGGGGATTTTTTTATAGCTATATGCCGATTTTATAATCGTATTCTTTTGCCTTATCAAGCTTTGACTCGAATTCCAATTTTAAAAACGGTTTATAAGAAGGCTCCACTTTTTTCACAAATGAGTAAGACGCAATCTTGTCCATTGTTTTTTCAATTTGGTCCATATCACAGTACAGTACGACATATTTTAATCGTTTTGATACATAGTGCACATTCCCGAACTTCCTCAGCATTTTGCTCTGCTTTAGGGAGTGCAGATACACAACCATGCCCTGGCGCCTATTCTCCAATACAATCACCTGCCTGTTTTCTCTTATATGTAAAAGACGAGACGGCCAGTCTCGTCAGGACACTTTACATCCGCAGCTTCCACCTGAACCGCAGCCGCCTCCGCATGAAGACAAACCGTCAAAATAAGGGTTCCCAGTCGGAACTTTCACATGCTCCGAAACAGCTGTCCCAATCTCAACGCTGACCTCATCAAGAATAGACTGGAGCTCATTTTCAGCTCTCTTGAAGTCAGCCACCTTATCGTTCAGGTCCAGCTCACGTTTGATCTCCCTCATTTTCCGGGATATTTCTCTATAGTCAGGATGATATTTGCCAAAACGCTGTACATCCTCATACTGCTCTTTTATTTTGATAAAAGAACGAATAATCCGACCTGCCTCTTCATCTTCCTGGAGACGCTTGTAACAATTGCGGTAGTTCTCAGCCGTCTCCGACTGCAGAATCATCTCGGCAAGCTGCTGAGCTTCACTTTGAAGCCGCACGGATTCCATCGTCGCATACATAACATGCACCTCCAGTTGTTAGTTTACCATGAAACCAGCCAATTGGAAAATGCTTAACCGCAGCCGTATACAAAACCTTATGTCCGCATGAAAAAAGACCCTTTTTCGGGGCCTTTTAATCTTTTGTCCGCATCGCTTGAAACATTTGCATCATCATTTGCGCCATTTGAATCCCGTTCGTAAACTGATTCACCCGATGCGGAATGGTTTTTTCATAAAAATTCATCATTTCAAGCTGAAAGGAGGACAGATCATCCGGTTTTCTTGAAAGCCTGCGGTACCATATCGGCTGTTCTCTGATGAATCGTTTCCGTTCTTCGTTTGCTAAAATATATTCCTGAACCTCTTTGCGCATATGAGCTCCCCTTTTTTAATCCTTTCGAAAAGAAAAAGGATGCTGTCCAGAGCCTGGCTGAGAATGCTTCTGTCCGCTTCCGGAAAATGTATTAAGAAGGCTTTGCAACGATGAGATCGACTGGCTCATTTTATTGATTTGTTCGTTCATTTGATTGACATCCATCTTTTTCACCGCTGTCACCATTTTCGAGACAAAATCATTTTTTTGCGGTGTTTCAGGCACAGCTTCAGAAGCTTCTTCCGGTTCCCGATAAGGATCCCAAATCGGGTCGCTCTCCCCGAAGAGGACCCAATTTTCATATACGTCCTGCCAGCTTCTTTGTTCTTTGCGCACTTCTTTTATCAGCTTGGGATGCTTCTTGACGAATTGTTTAAAGTCATTGATTGAATGATTGGCATGTTGATTCGCCACAATCCTCACCCCCTCCGAAAATCGTTACCTACTACAATGTATCGTTTTGTCGGGCATTGTGTTCGCCTATATTCATTCCCAAATGAATTTTTAGCGATAGCCCTATACACTGGTGAAAAAGCCTGATTGAAGGGATGGGAAACGGCCTTATCTGTAAGCTATCAGCACATTCATTCAGACCAGCTTGTATGGAAATAGAAAAAGCCGGGAACCATTCGTCCGCGGCTTTCATTACCATCGCTTAATAAAATTTTGGGTGTAATATTTCCGGTCTACTCCGACACCAAGATGCGTATAATCTGAATTCAGAAGCGCTTTTCGATGGCCTTCGCTATTCAGCCAGCCTTCTACAGCAGCCGGACCGTCCACATAATTGTATGCGATATTTTCTCCAGCTTGCTGAAAGTCAACATGCCCTTCTTCTAAGCGGTCTTTCAGCGAGCCGTATTTTTTAGAGACATGGGAGAAATAATTATTTTCCTTCATATCCTCACTATGTCCAAATGCCACTTCCGCCGTTGGCTGATCCCACTCAAGCTTCGCAAGTCCATGTTTAACGCGTATGACATTCGTCAAATCAAGGATTTGCTTTTCGCTCGTTGTTTGGATCTTTTTCCATTTCTCATCTGAAACGGCTTTCGGTTTAATTAATTCCCCGCGGTACACTACCTCATAAGGTCTTTGCTTTACAAAGGTTTGCGCATCAAACGCCCTGATGCTGGATAGCTTCCCCTCAAATTTGTCCATATACAGCTGGACATACATCTTTCCTACCTTTACAGTCGGTCTTGTATTGATATCTTCTTCAGAAAATTCAAACCGATAGGAATTTCCTTTATACTCTACATTCACAAATGGTGCCACCTGGGTGGTCTTGAATACTTCGCCAGTTGATTCTCCAATTTTGAAAGGCTTGGCGTTAATATCATTACCCGCAGCGAATAATGTGACCACTTTATTGTTTAATACCCCGATTTGGATATATTGATCCTTACCTTGATTGTATACCCACCAATCGTAATCATAAGCCGAAGGGTCAATACGTTCAGGTTCCCCAAGCTTTTTCGTTACTTCATCGGCGGGCTTGCCCATGAAGGACAATAACCCTGAAGTCGGCATATGTATTCGTTTGCCGCTTTGCGCTTCCTCATTCGACACCTGAGGCTCGCTGTCATTTGATTTCTTTTCAGGAACAGATCCATATTGAATAAACAGAACATAGGTTCCGCAGATAATCAAAAGGATAACCATTGCTCTCAATATATTTTTCAATCTATCACCCCCGTGGCGATTCACAATCTCTTGTTTACATCCCATTACAATACAGCCTATTTAACATGTCAAAGATTTATGTGTTAATGAAAAAAGCCTTCTTCTCTATTATCACCCTCGGAAATATCCGATAAAGCGCTGCCGGCACGTTCATTCGTTTGCTCAGATAAAGAAAGATCACCAAGCGTGACAATTCCAGTCAGTTTTTTATTTTTTGTAACTGGTATCCTTCTGAGCTGATGCGATGCCATCAAATGAAGAACCTCATCGACTGAAGCATCTTCCTCCACACTGACAGGTTTTTCGGTCATCGCGTCAGTGATTTTTTGCGAGTTCGGTTTTTTGATGGCGATTCCTCTTAATACGAGATCGCGGTCGGTTACGATGCCGACCAATGTTTCCCCGTCCTCATCAACTACCGGAATCGCTCCTACATTTGCGTCCTTCATCTTTACAGCAGCTTCATATACATTATCTAATACCGTGCAATATTGCAAGTCGGCTGTCATCAGATCTTTTATTTTTGTCATCCGTTTAACCTCCTTTAGTCTAGTGCTATTGTCGTCAAAATTTAATTTTTGCATACTTTCAAAAGAAGAAGATTCATTGAAAGTTTAACGCTTTCATACTATGATTGTCAGGAAAGGTAATTTTTATAAGGAGGGGTCAGAGTTGAAGTTTACTGAAAGCGGACTTGAAGGGGTTAAGGCTGAGCTCAGCTGGCTAGACGACTTAATGGAAAGCAAAGGTCTCATCAGAGCGGGTCAATGGGATTACGAGAGAGTCACCTATGACAAGAAGTTTTCGACGATTGAGGGTACGTTTTACCTGCGGATACAAGGCATTGCGGCAGAAGGCGATGTCGGAAGCGGGCGCGCCGTGATTCAATTAATGTCCCCTCTCCTAGGAAAGCATTACTACCCGCATGGAGTAGAATATGGAGAAACGGAAGAGTTTCCCGTACAGGTTGTGACAAAAAGCAAGGCACTGATTCAGGACATAGCCAACATGTTAAAAACAGTTCAAATGTAACGAAAAGGTACAGCATATTTCGCTGTACCTTTTATGATATCGTCTGCTGAATATACGGCGGCTCCTCCTGCCCGTCCTTTTCCCTTTCTTTCTTCACCCATTGGAAAAAAATAATGGCCAAAAAAGTACCGTACACAATTTCCTGAATGATTTTCATCATGACTGCTCCGAGCTGCTGATCCTCTAACAAAGGCAGTGTATTCAACATCTCTGGCCCTGTTAATGGGACCTGCCCCATCATATCCGCTGGCACGCAAAGCCTCATTGCCTCAGCCCATACAGCCGGATCTGTATAGGTGGCGTATAACGGTGCACCGCTGAACATGATCAAGGCGCAAGCAGGTGTGAGCAGCATACCATCCGCCATAATATAACCCAGCTTCATCAAGCCGCTGAGCTGCCGTAGACGCTCAACCTTATGAACAAGCGGCCACCACATGAAGAACGCAAGCACAAAGATAAGCCAAGTGATTAATGTATGGTAAAACGGATCGGTTTTGACAGTATCAAATATAAGCGGTACATGATATAAAGAAAAAATGCCGTTAAACAAAAGCAAAGCAATTAAAGGCGTTGTAAAAAAGGAAAAAACCGGTTTGATTGAAGGCCTGAAAATGATTTTTTCCCAGAGCCATGCAGGAATTCCCGCGATCAAAAGTGGCGGGACAACCAAATATAGGACGGCCATTTGCACCATATGCGCACTGAACATAATATGTCCGAGCAGATCAACCGGGCTTCCCTCGGCTGCATATAAAAACAGCATCGCCGACAGAAAGCACACCATCTCTTTACCAGTTATTCGATTCGGCTTTGAAGACATTCGCCTGTAAAAATAGAGATAAAGCGCCGTAATGCCTAACAGGATACAAAAAAGATAAGGGCTCCACATCGCGCGAAACCCAAATATCTCCAACTGGTTCATTTCTTCACCTCCGGCGGCTGTTCAAATTACCACCATATAATTGTCACAAACGCAAGCACAGTGATAAACGCGACAAACACCCCTGAATACAAAAACAGTGCCGGCGCCTCATGCCCTTTCTGATTCATATGCATGAAATAATACAGCTGAAAGATGACTTGAATAGCAGCTAGCAAAATAATGAAAGGAATCGTAAACCAGCTGCCGACACCGTCCGTGGCCACAGTCAGAAATGCAACAATCGTAAGACCGATCATTAAACCAAAAGACAGGACTTGATATTTCATCTCTCGGGCATGCTTTTTTTTTCTTAAATTCAAGGTCGCTATTGATATGCCCTCTGCTTTTTTTATCGACCATGTTTATCCCACCATCCCCATTAAATATACAACGGTAAAGATGAAGACCCACACGACATCAATAAAGTGCCAATAAAGGCTGGCAACGTAAAACTTAGGCGCCGTATACAGATTCAGCCCTCTCTTGGCATTGCGGATCATAAGCGTGCTGATCCACATAAGCCCAAATGCCACGTGGGCGCCGTGTGTACCGACAAGCGTGTAAAACGCAGAACCAAGGGCAGAGCTTGTGATGGTAAAGCCAAATTCATGGGTGTAATGCTTGAACTCATAGATTTCCAGTCCTAAAAAGCCCGCCCCCAATAAAATCGTAATTCCCAGCCAAAGCTGCATCTTGCCGAAGGAAAAGTTCTTCATGTGGTACATCGCGTACACACTCGTTAAACTGCTCGTTAATAGAAGCATTGTGGCTATGAATACAAGTGTCACATCGAACATTTCCGTCGTAGGCGGATCACCGGCATTTGAATTCCGAAGCGCAAGAAACGTGGCGAAGAGAGACGCAAACAGAACAGTCTCTCCGCCAAGAAAAAGCCAAAAGCCTAAAAATTTATTTTTCCCTTCCAGGGTTACTTTTTCGGGAGAAGCTGGAAAGGTTTCTGCGGTGAATTTTTCTTGAACTTGCATTATGCCTTCACCCCTTTATCATCGTTCGGCAGTTCCTCTTTATGAATATGATAGCCGTGATCATCAATTACTGAACGAAGCAGCATCGTAATAAATGTGATGCCAAGCCCGATAAAGATCACTGGCAGGCCCCAAGCATAATCACTTCTGTACAGCAGCCCGAACGCTGCGACAAAAAGGCCGAAGGAAATGATGAGCGGCAGGATTGAGCCGTTTGGCATATGAATATCATCAACTGGTTCCGCCGGCGTCATTGATTTGTGCCCTGCCTGCTTCTCAATCCAAAGCGGATCAAGTCCTCTGACAAAAGGAAGCTGTTTAAAGTTATACTCCGGCGGCGGTGAAGAAACGGTCCATTCCAGCGTACGTCCGTCATGCCATGGATCAGCACCTACATATTCACCTTTTACCGATGTCCATATGACATTGACCAGCAGAAGAATAACAGCTGCCGCCATAAAAAACGCCCCGATTGTACTGATCAAGTTGCCGGTTTCCAGACCCTGTCCTGGCAAAAACGTATAAACCCGGCGCGGCATCCCCATTAAGCCGACAAAATGCTGAATGAAAAACGTGAGGTGAAAGCCGATAAAAAACAATACAAATGAAATTTTCCCCATCGTTTCATGCAGAATTTTACCGAACATTTTCGGCCACCAGAAATGAACACCGGCTAAAAGGCCGAATACAACGCCGCCAATAATGACGTAGTGGAAGTGCGCAACCACAAAATACGTATCATGGAACTGATAATCAGCCGCAGCAGCTGCCAGCATGACTCCCGTCACACCGCCGAGCACAAAGGATGGAATAAATGAGACAGCATACAGCATAGCGGTTGTATACTTCACATTTCCTCCCCAAATCGTCAACAGCCAGTTAAAAATCTTAATCCCGGTCGGAATCGCGATAGCCATTGTTGCAACCGCAAAAATCGCATTTGCAATCGGGCCGAGACCAGTCGTGAACATGTGATGCACCCAAACCATAAAGCCCAGAAAGCCAATGAGCACGATTGCAAAAACCATTGAAGAATAGCCAAACAAACGCTTTCTGGCGAACACAGGGATGACCTCAGAAAAAATACCGAATGCAGGCAAAATTAGGATATAAACCTCCGGGTGGCCGAAGATCCAAAATAAATGTTCCCAAATGACCGTATTTCCGCCAAGCTCCGGGTTAAAGAAATTGGTTCCGAACAGTCGATCCAGCATCATGAGAGCCAATCCAACCGTAAGCGGCGGAAACGCGAACAAAATCAATGCCGAGGCCACAAATGTCGTCCATGTAAACAAAGGCAGCCTCATATACGTCATGCCCGGAGCCCTCATGTTGATAATCGTGGCCAAAAAGTTAATCCCGGCTATCAGCGTCCCGAGCCCCGATATTTGGAGTCCGAGGACGAAAAAGTCTATGCCGTGCCCTTTAGAATGAAGCGAAAGTGAGGCATATGACGTCCAGCCCGCATCTGGCGCTCCGCCCAAAAACCAGCTTAGATTTAAGAAAATGCCCCCGAAAAAGAAGAGCCAAAAACCAAGCGCGTTTAAAAATGGAAACGAAACGTCCCGAGCCCCGATCTGCAAAGGCACAACCGCATTCATCAAGGCAAATAAGAGCGGCATCGCAGCCAGAAAGATCATCGTCGTTCCGTGCATAGTCATTACTTCATTGTATGCTTGAGCACTGAGAAACGCATTTTCCGGCTTTGCAAGCTGAATTCTGATAAACATCGCTTCAATTCCCCCGACAAGAAAGAAGAATCCCCCTGCCACTAAATAAAGAATCGCGATTTTTTTATGGTCCACCGTCGTCAAATAATCCCAAAGCATAGATCCGCGCGTCCGCTTTTCTGTAAGCGCATTCAACATATGTGACCTCCCCCAATATCTCCCTTTCTTCCCTACTTGCTTTCCGCTTTTAAGCCTTTTAAGTATTCATAAAGCGCATCTGTTTCGCTGTCTGAGAGCTTTGGATATGTGCCTGTCATTTTGTTCCCCGGCTTTATGCTGTCAGGGTCCTTCAGCCAAGCCTTCACATTTTCTTTGTTGGCCTCTTTCACCCCTGCCACTTTTGTCCTTTCACCGAAGGTCGCCAAGTTGGGTGCCGTTCTAGCGGCTTCTGCACGCTTATCATTCGGCTCTACCGCATGGCAGCTCAGGCAGTTTTTCTCTTTAAACAGTTCTTCACCCTGCTTAGCCAAATCGCTCTCTGCTGTAGATTTATAGTTCTTCATTTCTTTTGTCCAGCCCTGAAATTCTTTTGCAGACATCGTCTTCACCTTAAAATCCATCAGCGCATGTGAAGGGCCGCAAAGCTCTGCACACTTCCCAAAAAACATATCTCCTGCCTCTTTGCTTCGTTTTGAATCAAATGTCAGGAAGAACTTATTTTCATTATCCGTATTCGTATCAAGTTTTCCTCCAACTGAAGGAATCCAGAAGGAATGTTTTACATCAGAGGCTTTTAAATTAAAATATACACGCTGATCTGTCGGTACAATCAGCTCCTGGCTTGTGATAATGCCGTAATCAGGGTACTCAAACTCCCACCAGTATAAATTTGCCCTAACATTGACTACAAGAGCATCCTCAGCTTTGCGGCCTTTTTTATCCATTGGTGATGTGTCCGCTAGCTCCAGCGTATATAATACAACAGGAATCACAAGAATAATGAGCAGCAAAATCGGGATCACGGTCCATGTGATTTCTAAAAATTTATTCCCCTCTACCTGTTTCGGTATCGTGTTCTCACCGACCCGTGATCTTCTGAATCTCACAATCACATAAAAGAAGATAACAGATACTACTGCAACAACAACCACCATAATCAATGTGCTGAGCACTGTCAGGTCATACTGTTTATCAGCCACCTCGCCAGCAGGCTTGAGCGTGGATAAAAAAGGTTTTCCACATCCGCTTAATAGAAGCGGCACTAAGGCTAATAATAAAATAAGACGCCAATGCTTTACCATTTCACCCAACCCCTTTTCTGGTCAATACAAAGGCGGAAAGCGGATCGAAATCTATCGCCATCCAACCTATCACCAATAAAGCACTTACATTTCCTCTTCTCTTAAATTATGAGTTTTTTTACTCAAAATGCCATCTATGTATAAAAGTAAAGCCGCCTGATTAAACAAGAGGTCAAGGCGGCATTTACTAGTTGTCATCGTTTATTTTGAAGCGATAAAACAAGCATCATATCTATTTTTTAGAAAAGCGTCAAGACAACCATGGCAACGAAATAGATTGTCATGTAGTTAAGCGAGTAAACGAACATCTGCGTTGCCCACTTCATGATATTCTTGGAGCGGAATCCCATTAAGCCAAGAATCAGCCAGCCGATATTTAACAGCAAGCCGAGAATGACAATCGGAAGACCCAGGCTACCAAGGAAAAACGGAAGCGGCATCAGGCACGCAACCCACACAATAATTTGTCTTTTTGTCACTTCAAATCCGTATACGACAGGAAGCATCGGAATATTTGCAGCTCTGTAATCCTCAGTTTTCTTAATAGCCAATGCTAAGAAGTGAGGAATCTGCCAAATAAATAAAATCATGAATAACACCCATGCTACGACACCGATATTCCCTTCCACTGCCGTCCATCCAATAAGCGGCGGCACTGCACCGGAAACGCTTCCTACTACTGTGTTAATCGTATAGCGGCGTTTCGTCCACATTGTGTACAATACAACATACGTAAAGACTCCGATAAAACCGATAACAGCAGCCATGACAGTTGTCATCAGCAGCATGATCAATCCTAAAGCAACCAGCAAAATTCCAGACCATAACGCCTGACTCGGCTGAATTTTACCCGTAACCGTCGGTCTTACTTTCGTACGCTCCATAAGATGGTCAATGTCCCGGTCATACCAGTTATTGATCGCGCAGGAGCCCGCAATAATCAGTGAAGACCCGATTAACGTAAGAAGAACGGTGTTTATATTGCCTAAAAAACTTAAACCGGAAATATGCAGTGCAAGCCACATTCCAGTGAAAGTCGTGATGAGGTTAGAATTGACGATCCCTATTTTAATAAGGGACAGAAAATCTTTCCATGCCGTTGTTTCTTCAATTTGTCCGTCTATAGCTGTATCATTTAAGATTCTGGAGTTAGCCATAACGTAAACCTCCCTTACAAACCTAACGCAGGAAAATAAAATAACCTGCAACTCTATCATACAAGATAACATCTTGTAAAAAAACATCCTATTAAATATTAAACGACAAACAGGAATTTATTTGTGAACTTTTTATGAATTTTACCAAAGATGAAGGCAATCTCCAAATCGTCATTGCGTTTACCTTATTTCTATCAGACCCGGCATGAATAATCAAGTGTACATTTTCCAGAAGCCGTCATTCTATTATATTTTTGTGAACAAAAGGCTCTGGGAATTGCCACAAAACACATATTCGCTTACACTTGGAACGTATATAAAATTGCAGCAGTATGTTGAGAAGGTGAATATTGTATGAATAAAGCATTAAAAGCTCTCGGTGTTCTGACGACATTTGTCATGCTAATTGTTTTAATCGGGGGTGCCCTCGTTACAAAAACAGGTTCCGGCCAAGGATGCGGCAGACAGTGGCCGCTGTGTCACGGCCGTTTTTTCCCTGAACTGAATCCGGCTTCAATTATTGAATGGAGCCACCGATTCGCAAGCGGAATCTCTATTATCCTTGTGCTAAGCCTTGCGTTTTGGTCATGGAGAAAAATCACGCCGATTTTCCGTGAAACAACGTTTCTCGCGATCATGTCAATTATCTTTTTATTTCTTCAGGCATTGCTTGGCGCATTGGCTGTCGTATTCGGTTCGAACGCGCTGATTATGGCGCTTCACTTCGGCATCTCATTAATTTCTTTTGCTTCAGTGCTTATTTTGACATTGCTCATATTTGAAGCTGATAAATCAGTCAGAACACTGGTTAAGCCGCTTCAAATCGGCAAAAAGATGCAATTTCACATGATAGGAATTTTGATATATTCCTATATCGTTGTGTATACAGGCGCATATGTAAGACACACTGAATCAAGTCTGGCATGTCCTGATGTGCCGCTGTGCAGCCCGCTGAACAATGGACTTCCGACCCAATTCCATGAATGGGTGCAAATGGGCCACAGAGCAGCAGCCTTACTGTTATTTGTATGGATTATTGTTGCCGCTGTTCATGCTATTACTTCCTATAAAGATCAAAAACAGATCTTTTGGGGATGGATCTCATGTCTTATTTTCATTACATTACAGGCACTGTCCGGTATTATGATCGTATACTCTGAACTGGCTCTGGGCTTTGCACTTGCCCACTCGTTCTTTATTGCCTGTCTGTTTGGCGTTCTATGCTACTTCTTATTATTGATTGCTCGTTTCCGTTATGAATCCAGGCAATCATAAGGACTCAAGACCAAAGCCTTAGGCGGCTTTGGTCTTTTTAATGTCTTGTTTTTTGGAACTTTATGCGTTTTAATCGCCAGCCTTCGCTGAACTTGATGATCAGTGAGCGGCTCACTTCAGTCTGTCCCTTTCTCATCGTATTATAGAAATTTCATATGGATCTATAGCCCGCGAACATAAGTATTAAAGCCTTTTGGCCATTGGAAAATCAGATAGTGCTTAAAGAAATATGCATGGACTACTACAAAGCATCTAAAAAATGGGTGGTATATAAGCCTCTTTTTATTTTGGGCTTGTGACAGTACTGTATAATCTCTGAAGTCCCCTTATATCTCTTCTAACCATCTGATTCACTCCACATTTTCTTTATAAAAAAACAAGAGTGTATATCAAATGACATACACTCTTGTTTTTTATGCTTTTTCAATTTCGAGAAGCAGATCTCCCGTTTGGATTGGCTCGCCATTTTTCACATGAACCTGCTTGATTGTTCCTGAGAAAGGCGCCTGAACCGTTGTTTCCATTTTCATCGCTTCATTAATCATCAAATGATCACCTTTATTGACTTTTGTACCTGCTTCAGCCAATACCTTAATAACGGTTCCAGGCATGGAAGCTGCGATGTGGCTTGGATTTGTCCGGTCTGCTTTCAGCCTTTCCTTAACGGAAGACTTAATGCTTTCATCTTTAATGACTACTTCACGCGGCTGCCCGTTCAGTTCGAAATAAACGACGCGAGTGGCGTCAGGCTGAGGCTCACCGATTGAAATCAGCTTAACGATCAGCGTTTTGCCGCGCTCAATTTCAACTTCTATCTCTTCACCTAATGTCATACCGTAGAAGAATGTCGGTGTATCTAATACCGAAATGTCTCCATAGCTTTCTGTCGTTTTCACATAATCAGTGAAGACTTTAGGATAAAGGGCATACGCCACAGCATCCTGATCTGAAATTTCCAAGTTATGCTGCTCTTTAAATTCCTGTTTGATCGCTTCAAATGACACCGGCTCAAGCAGTTCGCCCGGTCTGACTGTAATCGGCTCCTGCCCTTTTAAGATCAGCTTTTGCAGTTTTTCCGGGAATCCGCCATGAGGCTGGCCGATATTTCCTTTGAAAAGCTCCACGACAGAATCAGGGAAATCTAAAGATTCGCCTCTTTCGTAAACGTCTTTTTCAGTCAGATTGTTTTGCACCATGTAGAGTGCCATATCTCCGACTACTTTTGAGGAAGGCGTTACCTTGACGATGTCACCGAACATATCGTTCACGCGTCTGTACATTTCCTTGACTTCGTTCCAGCGGTCGCCAAGGCCTACTCCCTTGGCTTGCTGCTGCAGGTTGCTGTATTGACCCCCTGGCATTTCGTGCTCATAAATTTCAGTATGCGGAGACTTCATTCCGCTTTCAAATTCACTATAATATTTACGTACCGACTCCCAATATTGGGACAGCAATTCAACGCCTTGGACATTCATTTCCGGACGGCGGTCGTTGCCTTCCATCGCATGATAAAATCCGCTCGCGCTAGGCTGTGACGTTAATCCCGCCATTGAGCTGACCGCCACGTCTATGATATCAACGCCGGCTTCAACAGCTTTCGCATACATATAAATACCGTTTCCGCTCGTATCATGCGTATGAAGGTGAACCGGAATGTCGATCGTTTCTTTCAACGCAGAAACGAGTTCATATGCAGCCTGCGGTTTTAACAGCCCTGCCATATCTTTAATCCCGAGAATATGGGCTCCGGCCGCCTCAAGCTCCTTCGCCATCGATGTATAATAAGCAAGATCGTACTTCGTCCGGTTCTTGTCAAGGATATCTCCCGTATAACAAATCGCAGCTTCTGCCACTTTTCCGGTATCCCGAACGGCATCAATGGCTAACGTCATCCCTTTTACCCAGTTTAAGCTGTCGAAAATACGAAAAACATCAATACCGGATTGAGCTGATTGCTTCACAAATTCTTTAATCACATTGTCCGGATAATTAGTATAGCCGACCGCATTTGATGAGCGAAGCAGCATCTGGAATAAGGTATTTGGCACTTCTTTGCGAAGATCTTCCAAACGCTTCCACGGATCTTCTTTTAGGAATCGGTAGGCTACATCAAAGGTCGCGCCTCCCCACATTTCCATACTGAATAGTTCAGGCCATAACGCAGCCGTCGGATTTGCGATTTTTTTCAAATCATGCGATCTGATTCTAGTTGCCAATAACGATTGGTGGGCATCCCTGAATGTCGTATCAGTTAAAAGGACAGATTTCTGCTCCTTAACCCAATTTGCAAGCCCTTCTGCACCTTTTTCATCGAGAATTTGCTTTGTTCCTTTGGCAGGCTGCTGATCAACGTCTACCTTTACGCTTAACGGTTTGTCAAACGCCGGTTTTTCTTTTTTCCCGATTCCAGGGAAGCCGTTTACTGTCACATTGCCGATGTAAGTGAGCATTTTCGTTCCGCGGTCTTTTTGTTTAGGGAAATTAAATAATTCAGGCGTTGTATCAATGAAAGATGTATCATATTGCCCTGTCAGGAACTTCTCATGTTTTGCAACGTTCTCAAGGAACGGAATGTTCGTTTTTATGCCTCTGATTCTGAACTCCTGAAGGTTTCGCACCATTTTGGCAGCTGCCTGTTCAAACGTTAAAGCCCAAGTTGAAAGCTTAACGAGAAGTGAATCATAGTATGGTGTGATCACGGCACCCTGGAAGCTGTTTCCGGTATCAAGACGGACACCAAAACCGCCGCCTGAGCGGTAAGCCATGATTTTTCCTGTATCAGGCATGAAATCATTTTGCGGATCTTCAGTCGTAACCCGTGACTGAATGGCATAGCCGATTGTAAAAATGTCCTTTTGCTCAGGAATATTTACTTTTTTGCTGTGAAGGCTGTGCCCTTGGGCAACAAGGATCTGAGTTTGAACAATATCGACACCAGTAATCATTTCTGTTATCGTGTGTTCAACTTGTACGCGAGGGTTTACTTCAATAAAGTAGAACTCGTTGTTTGCAACAAGGAATTCGACCGTCCCCGCATTTATATAGTTTACATTTTTGGCAAGCGCAACTGCCGCCTCACAAATTTGGTCCCTTAATTCAGGTGACAGCGAGACACTCGGCGCCACTTCAATGACTTTTTGATGGCGTCTTTGAACGGAGCAATCCCTCTCAAAAAGATGGACGACATTTCCCTGCTTGTCTCCAATGACCTGAACCTCAATATGTTTCGGATTCTCAATTAATTTTTCTACATAAACTTCATCATTGCCAAAAGCTGCTTTCGCCTCTGATTTAGCACGCTCATATGCTTCTTTAACTTCACTTTCAGATCTGACAATCCGCATACCGCGGCCGCCGCCGCCAAGCGAGGCTTTAATGATGATCGGATAACCGTTAGTTTGTCCAAATTGTTCGACGGCTTCAAGCGTTTCGGCAGGACCGTCGCTTCCGGGAATCACGGGGATTCCCGCTTTTTCTGCCTGCTCACGCGCTTTTACCTTGTCACCAAACATATCGAGATGCTCGGATTTTGGCCCTATGAAAACGATGCCTTCTTCTTCACATCGTCTCGCAAAATGAATATTTTCAGATAAGAAACCGTATCCCGGATGAATTGCATCGACTTTGTTTCTTTTCGCAATATCAATGATACCTTCAATATCCAGGTAAGCATCAATCGGTTTTTTCCCTTCACCGACCAAGTATGCTTCATCCGCTTTGTACCGATGGTAGGAACCGGAATCTTCTTTTGAATAGACCGCAACTGTACGAATATTCAACTCGGTACACGCCCGGAATATTCGGATTGCAATTTCTCCCCTGTTTGCTACTAATACTTTTTGTATCGATTGCTGAGACAAACTTTTCTCCCCCTTACCCGAATGGAATATAATCTATCATAGCGGAATATCCTTCCCCTGTACACACTTGTTTTTTACTGATAAACAGTTTTTTTGAGCTGTTTCTTTTTCATTCCCTTCGGCGCCAAGGGCTCTTTCTTTTTCTTATTCTCTGAATATTTCACAAACATGCTGATATTCGCTAATATCCCCATACTCCCCAGCAGCAGCACCAAAGAAGAGCCCCCGTAACTGATAAATGGCAGCGTAACCCCTGTAATCGGAATTAATCCGCTGACACCGCCAAGGTTAATAAACGACTGGATGGCAATCATGCTTGAAATGCCGATCGCCAGAAGACTTCCAAACGGGTCCTCGCATTTTCTGGCAATATAAAAACCTTTTATGACGACAAAACCCAATAAGAAAATCACAAACAATACCCCAAAAATGCCGAGCTCTTCAGCAATGACAGCCATAATAAAGTCAGTGTGTGATTCAGGCAGATATCCGTATTTTTGGATACTTTCACCGAGCCCCAGGCCGAAAATGCCGCCTGAGCTGATCGCATAATAAGAATTGATCACTTGCAAACCTGATGAATTTGCATACTTAAATGGGTCTTCAAGACTCTCAAAACGCGCCAAACGGCCTTTAGTTAAAATTTGATCCTGATTTAAATAGAGAATCGGGCTGACTAAAATGAAAACAATTCCGCCGAGCAAAAGCAGCCTCACCAGCGTCTTTCCGCTGAATCCGGAGCACAAGATCATGCACGTCGCAATTAACCCTATAATCATGGCTGTACCGAAATCTGGCTGCATGGCAATTAACCCGCAAATTATAAGCGTCATGACTACCGGAGGGGCTACTCCCGTTAACAGATGGTCGATATAACTTTGTTTTTTTGCATATACGGCTGCAAGGTATAAAATCACGACCAGTTTCACAAACTCCCCCGGCTGAATACTCATTCCGCCGATTTTAAACCAGCTCTGCGCGTTGCCGGCAACATGCCCGAAAACAAACAGTGAGATAAGCGCAAGAACAGATACAAGCAGTATCCCCTTCTGAAACTTTTGATGGGCCAGTGCTTTATAAGGAAACAACGCCATGAGAATAAATAGAGCGCCACCCGCAATTAAAGCAAACAGCTGCCGCATGAAGAAAAAATTACTGCTTACACCATACCGGGAGACAGCCGTAATCATACTTGAGCTGTATACCATTACTAAACCGAATCCGCATAATAAAACAATTGCGAATATCAGTGAGTAATCATAAGATTTTAGCATTTTTTTTAACATAACATCCTCTTCCCTGCTTCTAACTTCCATTATCTATGGTTTTTATGTATTTATCTTTTTTATTTTACTACAATTTATCAAACGAGACGAAGAATCTCTATACGATTCGGAAGGAATGTGTAAAAAAAGACCGTCTTTTATGAGATGAGAGAAAAATAGCAGTTATAAAAAAACCCAAACTGTTAATAAGTTTGAGTTTTATCATTTATTTAGCTGTAAACGCGTCATGCAAAGCAGACAATTCGCGCTCCAATGTGTATAAAAGGTCTTTACCGTCTTTTTCATCAACCAATCCCAGGCGGACAGCAAAATCGATTTCCCTCGAAAGCCCGAACATTTGAGTATCTAAAACCTCTTCATATAGAGGACATTGAGGCATCGTTAAGTTATCCATTTGTACTCGGATCAGCTTCAAAATCTTCTCAGCGTCCACTTTTAAGAGTTCAAAAGCTTTTTGCCGATGGTCAACTATCATCTCTGAAGCCAAAAGTATCCCTCCGTTCCCCAGGCGAGTACCTAATTCTTCTATTTATCATAAAGGGTATCAACAGAAAATGCAAGAGGATTTAAGCATATGACATAAATTAAAAAATACTCAGCCTGTACATCTCAGACATTATTTCCAAAAGCTTTACACCTGCAATGCTGTTCCCTTTTTCGTCTAATGCGGGGCCGAATATGCCGATCCCGAAATCGTAAGGCGAAATGCCCATAATCCCGCCGGATACGCCGCTTTTCGCAGGAATTCCGACCTTAATTGCGAATTCCCCGCTTGCATTGTACATTCCGCACGTCACCATAAACGTTTTGCAAATTCTAGCGACATCTTTTGAGATGACTTGCTCCCCAGTCTCTGGATGTCTGCCGTTCAATGCAAATACAGATCCGATTTTCGCTAAATCCAAGCTGTTCATCTCAATCGCGCATTGCTTCGTGTATAAATCCATTACTGCTTCTACATCATCTTCAAAAATGCCGTACTGCTTCATATAATAACACATCGCCCGATTAATCATTGAAGTGCTGTATTCAGATTCAGCCACTTCCCGGCAGTATGTAATCTCTTGGTTGTTTGTCAGCCTTCTGATAAAAGAAAGCAAATAATCAAGTCTCTCTTTCACCGTTCTTCCTCTTATCAGACTTGTCACTACCAATGCCCCGGCATTAATCATAGGGTTTAACGGCTTGCTCGGATTCACTGTTTCAAGCTTGATAATTGAATTAAACGGATCACCGGTCGGCTCCTGTCCAACATAACTGAAGACCTTATCTTTGCCGTATTCCATTAACACCAAAGCAAGGGAAAGGACTTTCGATATACTTTGAAGCGTAAATGTTTTTTCTACGTCACCTGCTGACAGACAAACATTATTGGAATAATAAATCGCCACTGACAGGTCGTGTTTATCAGCTTTTGCCAAGGCGGGAATATAGCTGGCTACCTCCCCCTTGTCTGTTACTTTTTTCGCCTTTTTCACTAAGGCTTCAAGCTCATCATTATGCTGGCATACCATGCAAACACCCTCGTTCCCTCAGCATTTCAATACACATAATTTGTACACAAAGTGACAATTCATGCGAAAACTTTTATAATTTTGAGAGAAGGGGGTCATATCATGAGCGTTATCCAAGTAAAAGGCAATGTTACATATCCAATTACCATTGATCCAAGCGTATGGATTTTTGATGATCGCAAATTTTCGTTTGACCGCAAAGGGGACAGTCAAGACACATATTTACAATCAGCCGGGGATGAATCCGACCTTGATCCGGAACGCGTCATCAGAGAGGGGCGAATCGCCCCGCCTACATTAAAGACGGAAAAGCAATATGAGAAGCAAAAACTGATGAACGGCAGTTTCGCAATGAGACTTGGGACTGTCCTGAAAAATGCTGAGCCGAACAGCTCTGCGACACAATGTGTATTTGTCACAAGTTCGGGAAAGGCCGCCGTTTCTCTGGAAACCGCTCTGAACAGTATTGTCCATTTCAGTGAGGCAGGCAAGCCGATTCAAGAAGGCGGCCCCGTGCATATTTACTTTGAAGACCCGATTCATCACAAACAGCCGATTACCGACGTAAAAGAGATCGAAATCATTTAATGTTACAGCAAATCAGCTGCGAGCTGGGCGAGACCTGATCTCTCACCTTTTAACAGCTTCACGCTGCCTGAGATGGGTTGTCCTTTAAACCGCTCAACCACATAGGCTAAACCATTGTTCAGACTGTCTAAATATGGGTGATCAATTTGTTCAGGGTCACCCATTAAGACAATTTTACTGCCCTCACCGACTCTCGTCAGCAAAGTTTTCACCTCATGCCTGGTCAAATTTTGCGCTTCATCAATGATAATAAATTGATCTGGAATGCTTCTCCCTCTGATATAAGTCAGCGCCTCTACCTGAATTGAGCCAATTCCCGCCAAAATAGCATCAAGCTCCCCTGGTTTTTTCGCATTAAACAGAAACTCTAAGTTGTCAAAAATCGGCTGCATCCAAGGCTTTAGCTTTTCCTCTTTTTCGCCTGGCAAATACCCGATGTCCTTGCCAACAGGAACAATCGGCCTTGCGACGACCAGCTTTTTATATATTCCCAAGTCTTCTGTCTGTAATAGCCCTGCCGCCAAAGCTAAGAGCGTTTTTCCGGTTCCCGCTTTTCCGATCAGGGTGACAAGCGGAATATCTTCCCGCAGCAAAAGCTCTAATGCCATTGTCTGCTGTACATTTTTCGGCCTGATTCCCCATATATGTTCATCATCAAATACGAGTCTTTTTAATACCGTTCCGGTTTTATCTGCAATTCCGACTGCCGAGGAGGACCCTCCTAGCTCATCCTTCATTAAAGCAAACTGATTCGGATAAAACGCATGCTGTTTCACATCGTTTACTGAAATTTGATTTTTTCCGTAAAAAGAGCTGAACAGCTGCTGGCTGATATATAAATCTTTATAGCCGCTGTACATTTCATCATTGTCCACAACCCGGTCATTCAAGAAATCTTCAGCAAGCAGTCCGATTGCGTCGGCTTTAACCCTGACCAGTACATCCTTACTGACGAGGATAACCGGCCTGCCATTTTCCTTGGTTTCTTCCTCGAGGCTCAAGTTTTTCGCAACGGCTAATATGCGATTATCGTTCGTCTTTTCAATAAAGATCTCTTGCAGCTGGTGAAACGAACGATGATTCAGTTCAATTCTCAGTGTGCCGCCGGTGTCAAGCGGGACATGCTCATGCAGCCTGCCCTTTTGTCTTAGCGCATCGATTAGCTTAGATACGTGCCTTGCATTCCTCCCAACTTCGTCCATATACCGTTTTTTTGAATCAACCTCTTCTAAAACGACAGCAGGGATGACAACCTCATTTTCTTCAAAAGAAAATATCGCGTTAGGATCCTGTAATAACACATTCGTATCTAACACATAAATTTTACTCAAGTCTCAGCCTCCTGATATAAGGGTCAAAGTTCTTCCTGCTTCTCTTTTGATGAAAAAGGTGAATGCCTGCTAAAATATATGTTTTTGTGCATAAAGATAGAAGGTTAATTCAACAATAAAATTAATGAAAGCATTTCAAGGAGGGAACCCGCAAGTGCGAATTCTTTTCATTATCATACAGCTGACACTTATCCTGTCCGCTTGTGCCTATCAACAAGGAAAACAGGGCCAGAATGTTGAAAAAGAATCAACAAGACAGCAGGAGACTAAACCGATTCACGTAAAGGACACAACTCAAGAAACAAAAGACAATGGAACAAGAACGGATATTGCCAAGCATCTTGTCAGCGTTGCTGAAAAAAACCCCGACGTCAAGGATGCAACAGCCGTTGTGCTGGGAGGTTATGCTGTTGTTGGGATTGATGTCGATGATACTTTGGACAGAAGCAAAGTGGAAACCATTAAATATTCTGTAGCCCAGGCGCTAAAGAATGATCGATATGGCGCCAACGCAGTAGTCATTGCTGATCCCGATACGGTCAGCCGCCTTCGCGAAATGAGCAGAGAAATCAGCGAGGGCCATCCGGTAACAGGTATACTGGATGAATTAGCTGCAATTGTCGGCCGAGTGCTTCCCGAAGTGCCTAACGATGTGATTGACAATGAAGACGAACCGCAAACAAAGCAGCAAAATGACCAATTAAATAGAAAACAGCAGCAGGAAATGGAGAAGGAGCAAAACGATCAATCTGATCATCATATGAAAAAGAACAACAATGACTAAGCTATAGCCTTGCGCTTTAGCTTTTTCTTATTTTGGACAGCTTCTGATCCGTGCTATAATACATGTTAGTGAAAGAGGTGATATGATGAGGGTCAAATGTTCTATTTGCGATAAAATTGAAACAATTGATGATGATACCCTGATCGCGAAACGGCTTCGAAACCGCCCGATCCATACATATATGTGCCAGGAATGCCACGATCGGATTGCCAAAAAAACAGAGGAACGGCTGAAAACGGGAAAATTTACTTTTCACCCGGGACAGCAGAAAAAAGAAAAAGTCAAAAAATAAAGCGGCCGCTTAACCATACAGAACACAAAAAAGACTCAGCTTTCAGCTGAGTCTTTTATGATTTTGCAGACTGTCCTTTTTTCGACTGATACAGCCGGATTTTGTAAATGATTAAAATCAGCGCAGCGACGACCAATCCTTCTGCCACGGGCAAAAACACCCCTAAAAAAGTCAAAACAGTGCAGCCCAACGCCAAAAATACATACACCACTGCAGATTTTAATACAGGAAGCCGTTTAGCAAATCCAAGCTTAAATACAATAACGGCCAACACAAAAATCGTGCCGTACAGCAGCCACATGCCTGCCGCAGGCTGCCGGTCTACTTGATATAGAGCGGCGAAGAACGACAGACGTTCGCTTACGTCATTCAAAAAGATTCCCTCCCCTGTAAACGTACGGGTTCTATCTTTTCAAATTCTGCACGAGATTAAGACAATCCTGCTGTTTTTTTCTTTTTAGCTGCTTTTTCACGTTCGTTCTTATTGAGGATCTTCTTTCTTAAACGGATGGATTCAGGCGTTACTTCACAATATTCATCTTCGTTTAAGTACTCTAGAGACTCCTCAAGAGACATGATGCGCGCTTTTTTAATTGTAGTTGTCTGATCCTTTGTCGCAGAACGGACGTTTGTTTGCTGTTTCATTTTGCTGACGTTAACAACAAGGTCATTGTCACGGTTATGCTCTCCAACGATCATTCCTTCGTATACTTCAGTACCTGGCTCAACGAAGATGACACCGCGGTCTTCAATTCCTTGAATTCCGTATGATGTTGCTTTTCCGTTTTCCATTGACACAAGTACACCTTGACGGCGTCCGCCGACTTGGCCTGCCTGCATCGGCTGGTAGCTGTCAAACGTATGGTTCAAAATACCGAATCCGCGTGTTAATGATAGGAATTCTGTAGAGTAACCGATCAATCCGCGGGAAGGAACTGTAAAGATGAGACGGACTTGGCCGTTTCCGTTGTTGATCATATCAACCATTTCGCCTTTGCGGGCACCCATTGATTCCATGACAGAGCCAGTATGCTCTTCAGGAACATCAATTTGCACACGTTCAACAGGCTCACAGCGTACGCCGTCTATTTCTTTGATAATAACTTCAGGTTTTGACACTTGAAGCTCATAGCCCTCACGACGCATATTTTCAATTAAAATTGACAAGTGCAGCTCACCGCGTCCTGAAACAACCCAAGCATCAGGAGAAGCTGTTGGCTCAACACGCAAGCTCACATCCGTCTGAAGCTGTGATTGAAGACGCTCTTCGATTTTGCGGGCTGTTACATATTTGCCTTCACGGCCTGCAAACGGACTGTTATTCACGACAAATGTCATTTGAAGTGTCGGCTCATCAATGCGAAGGACCGGAAGCGGATCTTGATGGTCTACAGGACATACCGTTTCACCAACGTTGATATCTTCCATCCCGGAAACCGCAACGAGGTCTCCCGCTTTTGCTTCTTCAATTTCCACACGCTTTAAGCCTTGGAAACCAAAAATCTTTGTAACACGGAATGACTTAGCCGTTCCGTCAAGCTTCATAAGAGAAACCTGCTGTCCGACTTTCATTGTGCCGCGGAATACGCGTCCGATTCCGATACGGCCTACATAGTCGTTGTAGTCAAGAAGGGCAACTTGGAATTGAAGCGGCTCCTCTGCATTATCAACAGGTGCCGGAACATGCTTAATAATGGTTTCATATAAAGCTTCCATGTTTTCATCCTGTTGTTTCGGATCAAGACTCGCTGTTCCATTAATCGCGGAAGCATATACCACTGGGAACTCGAGCTGCTCTTCATTGGCATCAAGCTCAATGAACAGATCAAGAACTTCATCGATAACTTCCTCTGGACGAGCAAAGTCACGGTCAATTTTGTTTACAACAACAACAGGGTTCAGGTTTTGCTCAAGAGCTTTTTTCAGAACAAAACGAGTTTGAGGCATACAGCCTTCATATGCGTCAACGACAAGCACTACGCCGTCTACCATTTTCATAATCCGTTCTACTTCTCCCCCAAAGTCTGCGTGTCCAGGGGTGTCCAAAATATTGATACGTGTATCTTTATAGTTAATCGCAGTATTTTTCGCCAAAATTGTAATGCCGCGTTCGCGTTCAAGATCATTTGAGTCCATTGCGCGTTCAGCAACCTGTTCGTTGGCACGGAACGTACCAGCCTGATGTAAAAGCTGATCGACTAAAGTCGTTTTCCCATGGTCAACGTGGGCAATAATCGCGATGTTGCGAAGATCATTTCGAAGTTTCACTTTTTCATCTCCTAAAAAAATTAGATAACTTTCATATTATATCACACATCCTCTTTAAAAGCGTCACGTTTTTCTGTAAACTTAATATAAGACGTAAAAGGGGATGGAATTTATGAAAAAAATGAATTGGCTTTTACTATTATTTGCATTTGCAGCGGTTTTCAGCATTATGCTGATCGGCGTCTTTATCGCTGAAAAAAGCCCTGCAGGCATTATCGCCAGCATTGTACTTGTTTGCGCTGTCATGGGCGGCGGATTTACATTAAAAAAGAAAATGCGCGAACAAGGCTTGCTTGATTAAAAGCATTGCCCCGCCGGCGACATTGTAATCAAAAAACACCGCAAAGAAAGCGGTGTTTTTCATTTCTTTAAGCCTTATCTCCCCTGTTTCTTAGTCAGGAAGATGCAAATCATCCTTCATACATAGACAATCGTTCTAACGATCACACGTGCAGCCTTCAAAAAGTAGTTCGGCAACGATACACATAAAATACCATAGCGCCTATTCCTCCACCGGAAACTACTCCCTATAATGGAATTTGTAGCACAATTCATAAAAGGGAGAGAAGAAACATGAAGAAAACATTTGTAAAAAAAGCTATGTTAACGACTGCCGCAATGACATCAGCTGCTCTATTAACGTTCGGTCCTGATGCAGCCAGCGCAAAAACACTGGTTGATAACACTGCTGTTCAACTCCAGCATCAGGCGAGCACTAACGAAGATCTCAATACATTCATTGATATATTAAATCAATGTATTTACGAACAAGACGGTGTATATTATTTTGACAGCGAAAAAGCTGTCGAGTTAGGAATGACAAAAGAAGAGGCTCAGGTAATTGCTACACTCTGGGAATCGACATCAGAATTTTTCGGCATTGTTTCACAATGTGTGTATCTCGAGGATGGAAATTACAAATTTGATACAGAAAAAGCAGTTGAACTTGGCTTCACAGAAAAAGAAGCACTTGCACTTGAACAATTTTTCTCCGCTGTTTCTCTCAAGATTCACATTCTACAAGCAGCCATTGTGCTACAAGATGATGTGTACAGCTATGATAAAGACGCAGCGCTACAAGCAGGTGCAACGCCACTGCAAGCTGACGTTTATGAAAAACTCTTCAGTGCCCTGTCACAAGAACAGCTTGCCGCTATTTACGATATGATTCATCCCCAGGCTTAATGTAAAAAAGCGCTTGCCGGAATCGGACAAGCGCTTTTTTATATCAGCAGTTTGATGATCAGCATCATGGCAACCGCCGCTCCAAACCAGCAGGCAGCTTTCATGATCAGTAAACCATAGTACCTCTGTTTAAAACGCAGTTCTTCTTCCGGCAGAAAAGCCTCCTCAACGGCCTGTTCGCTTTCCAATTCAAATGGCTCAGCCATCGTGTCATACATGTCTCTGCAGCTGCTGCACATTTTTAAATGCTCTTCTATAACGTGTTCCGTTTCTCTTTTACAATCACCTTCAAGATACAGAGGAAGCAGGTCTCTTACTAGAAAGCAGGTCATATCCGCTCCTCCTCTCTACTTTTCGTCATGTTTTTCTTTAGCTCTAATCTAGCCCGGTGCAATGTGGTTTTCACCTTAGAAAGACTCCATCCTAATATCTCAGCGATTTCTTCATAAGAAAGCTCTTGGAATTCTCTTAAAATCAAAACGGATTGATGCTGATCTTTTAACTTCAGGAACTCCTGCCGCAGTGTTTCGCTTTTCACCGTCCGTGACAGATACTGTTCAGGCTGCTCATAAGTTGTTTGCGTTAACCCTTCATTTTTGCTGATATCAATAAATTGGTATTTGACATCCCTGCGGTACCAATTGATAAAGGTATGATGCGCAATGGTGTAGAGCCATGTTCTGATGGAAGAATGCCCCCTAAACGAAGCCAGACCGTTAAGAGCTTTCACAAACGTGTCCAGCGCTAAGTCCTTGGCTGTTTCAAGGTGATGAGTCCTTCTGAATAAATAATTTAAAATTTCTTGATAATACTGCCGATACAAGTCCTCAATGGAATCCTTATGCTTCATTAAAAGTGAAACCACACCGTCATCCAAATGGCCAATAAAATGAAACAGATATACATGGAAGACAGGTATACTTTCATATATCTGATTTGGCTTTCTTCTTCAGCACCGGGACTTCTCTTTAAACAAGTTTTACTCTTTAAGTCTTCCGCATTCTTTTGAAATAGGGATTCATGCTGTTTCATCCATTCCATTGATTCATCCTCTAGCTCTCCTTCTTTATACAGGTCGTATAAGTCTACAAAAACAGACTCTTTTTCTTTATGATTCATAAAGACATTTCACCTCTTGTGTTTCTCCATCCACTACATAGGCATCATGGCGATTTGAATCAAACGGCTGAATAATGATCAGCCATGCATAATGCCGTTCATCCCCTCTTTGAACGATAATCGGACGCATACGCTTTTTGTAAATGACATCCTGATATAGAGAAGCTACTTTTTCGTAAGCCAATGTTCCATTACGATACGTATAGGGGAATGACTGATCAGGTGTATCGCTGTATACATAAACGTTTAGCTGACCTTGATCTTCAAAAAACTCATATGTTTTAGAAGAATCAGTATACATCACCATGTCACCCTGACTGCTTTTTTTCTTCTTTTCTGATCCACGAGCATCGAAGATCGATAATATCTGATGCTGCAGTCGGCTGTTAGCCATTGAGATATTCTTTTTCATCGGAAGCGAAAGACTATGTAAACAACCGGATTCGCCCTCAAATTCCAAAACAATTCCACCTTTTGTTTCCACTCTCACCATGCTTCCGAGCAGGCTATTGCTTTCAATATCAGTGATCTGATAAGGCTGTTTCAATATGTTCAGCGCTCTAAACATTTGTTCCACTTTGTCGTGAATGTTTTGTTCTGTTATATGAACATGCAGAAGAGAGTCAAGCTGATAAATCGAAGGATCTTCACTAAAACCCATTAAGGTTTCCTTTTCCCAATAAAATACCGCGCCATCATCAGCATGATCTTTTTTATGAAGTTGATTTTTCAGGTAAATACGTACGACTGTTTGGCCGTCTTCTTGAGATACCTTTGTTTCGATATGATCCTTATGTAACACACGTCCGTGTCGCTCAAGGAATGCGATGGACTTTCGCTTGTACTCCTGATTCGTTAGCTTTTTTCCATGTGCTTTTTGTAAGTATTCATAATTACGAATCAGCTGCGATACTTCATCTACCTCAGCTTTATAACCTTTGCTTTCAAATGAGTAGAAATAATGCACATCCATGTTTGTACCATGCAAATAAAGTGTTTCATCCGTAGGAAAAAATGACTTTAGTATCTGTTCCGCTTTTTCTGATGAAATGTGCTCCCCGACATAATTGAATGAATCATGGACATTTATCGGTTTTGATACAGCGAAAGCAGCCGTTCCTATGTTATATATCGGATTTAACAGCAGGACAAAAAACACCATGACAGCCATCGTCAGCCACTTATTCACACGCACATAAACCTTTCCTGACTTTTGGAACAGATGATAGCTCATCAAAAATCCCGCCATTGTCAAATAAATCGTATATGGCATTACTGCACCATAATCTTTTGAGATTTGATTTGGATATGGCGCAAGCAGCAAGACAAGCAGTCCGATAATCAGCGTATAAAATATGCCTAGTAAAATCTTATTTGTTCTCCAATACAGCTTGAAAAACACAACATTCAACGCAATGGGAAGAGTGATGATGAAAAACAGAAACACGAATGCAATCGGCTCCATCCCATCCGGGTATTTCTTCCAATACGAAAAGAAACTGAATATCATTTGTACGATTGGCAAACTGACAACGGCCAGATCGAACGTATAAAACATACCCTTTCCGCCATGATCACGCGGCATCAGCATATAGTGAAAAGCCGTCAGCAGCACATATCCGTATAACAAAAAATGCAGCAGCGGCAGCAGTTCTTTTCCGTCCTCTCTTAAGTAAGCGCTGGTGAAGTTTGTTGATTGCACCTGGTGAATAAGTTCAACAGACACTCCCGCCAGCAGCACAATCCGCAATATAACACCCGCCAAGAACATTGTGCGCTGCCGGTTTATTTTGGGATGATGCACCAAAAGATATAAGCCCGCCAGAACAACAATTGACCATTGAATCAGCAAAGTGCTTTGTCTGCTTAATATAAAATAACGTTCGAAATGCAATACATAATGACTGAATAACTCCAACACAAACAACAATCCTTTACTTCTTATTAAGGCCTCATTCGGTTAGACAGCGGACTTTTCAAAAAGTTTCAAGATGAAACAAAAATATCTCATCTTCCCCTTGATATGTAAAAAACAGAACTCTTGAATGAACCATCACATGACACTTGACTCATCTTGATATTATTCAACAAAAACAAACACAGGACAATACTATCAATTTTGTCTAGTTATGTTAGTTTTTGTTGAGTATTCCAGAATGCTAGTTTAATATAACAATATAAAGTTTTCAGTATTTTCAAAAAGGGGGATTTATTGTGGGTTTAGGTAAGAAATTGTCTGTTGCTGTCGCTGCTTCGTTTATGAGTTTATCAATCAGCCTGCCTGGTGTTCAGGCTGCTGAAGGTCATCAGCTTAAAGAGAATCAAACAAATTTCCTCTCCAAAAACGCGATTGCGCAATCAGAACTCTCTGCACCAAATGACAAGGCTGTCAAGCAGTTTTTGAAAAAGAACAGCAACATTTTTAAAGGTGACCCTTCCAAAAGGCTGAAGCTTGTTGAAAGCACGACTGATGCCCTTGGATACAAGCACTTTCGATATGCGCCTGTCGTTAACGGAGTGCCAATTAAAGATTCGCAAGTGATCGTTCACGTCGATAAATCCGATAATGTCTATGCGGTCAATGGTGAATTACACAATCAATCTGCTGCAAAAACAGATAACAGCCAAAAAGTCTCTTCTGAAAAAGCGCTGGCACTCGCTTTCAAAGCTATCGGCAAATCACCAGACGCTGTTTCTAACGGAGCGGCCAAAAACAGCAATAAAGCCGAATTGAAAGCGATAGAAACAAAAGACGGCAGCTATCGTCTTGCTTACGACGTGACGATTCGCTATGTCGAGCCTGAACCTGCAAACTGGGAAGTCTTAGTTGACGCCGAAACAGGCAGCATTTTAAAACAGCAAAATAAAGTAGAACATGCCGCCGCCACTGGAAGCGGAACAACTCTAAAGGGCGCAACTGTTCCTTTGAACATCTCTTATGAAGGCGGAAAATATGTTCTAAGAGATCTTTCAAAACCAACAGGCACCCAAATCATCACATATGATTTGCAAAACAGACAAAGCCGCCTTCCGGGCACGCTTGTCTCAAGCACAACGAAAACATTTACATCTTCATCACAGCGGGCAGCCGTTGACGCACACTATAACCTCGGTAAAGTGTACGATTATTTTTATTCAAACTTTAAACGAAACAGCTATGATAACAAAGGCAGTAAAATCGTTTCTTCCGTTCACTACGGCACTCAATACAATAACGCTGCATGGACAGGAGACCAGATGATTTACGGTGATGGCGACGGTTCATTCTTCTCTCCGCTTTCCGGCTCATTAGATGTGACAGCGCATGAAATGACACATGGCGTCACCCAAGAAACAGCCAACTTGATTTATGAAAATCAGCCAGGTGCATTAAACGAGTCTTTCTCTGACGTATTCGGGTATTTTAACGATACAGAAGACTGGGACATCGGTGAAGACATTACGGTCAGCCAGCCTGCTCTTCGCAGCCTGTCCAACCCTACAAAATACAACCAGCCTGACAATTACGCCAATTACAGAAACCTTCCAAACACAGATGAAGGCGATTATGGCGGTGTACACACAAACAGCGGAATTCCAAACAAAGCCGCTTACAACACCATCACAAAACTTGGTGTATCTAAATCACAGCAAATCTATTACCGTGCGTTAACAACGTACCTCACGCCTTCTTCCACGTTCAAAGATGCCAAGGCAGCTCTCATTCAGTCTGCCCGTGACCTCTACGGCTCAACTGATGCCGCTAAAGTTGAAGCAGCCTGGAATGCTGTTGGATTGTAATATTAGGAAAAGCCTGAGATTTCTCAGGCTTTTTTTGTTACATATCTTGATTTCTCTCTCAGCAGAAACGACGAAAAGATGCTGCCATGAGACAGAAACCGCTCCTGATTTGCAAAAAGAGGGATGCAGCCGCAAGTACGCATTTTATAAAAGCTAATGATTCAGTCCACATAATTGATAGACGAATTCTGCTCCAGGTCACGTGGCTATGTAAAGGATCGCGCGTCCAATTAAGAGCAAAAACATTGACAAAAAAATTTATTTATGCTAAAATTTACTATTAATATATTTGTATGTATAATAAGATTCTCCTGGCCAGGGGAATCTTATTTTTTGTGGAGGATCATTTCATGAGGAAAAATGAGTCCAGCTTAACGTCTTTGATTTCAGCTTTTGCCCGTGCATATCACAGCCGATATGACACACCACTTATTTTTGATGATTTTATCGCAAAAGATCTCATTAACGAAAAAGAGTTTATCGACATCAGTAAAAATATGATTCAAGGAATATCGTTTTTCAACAAAGAGATCGCCGAACGTTTCCAAAATGATCCTGAAAAAATATTAAAATGGGTTGCACAAATCCAGCTGTCTCCCACGCCCCTAGCACGTGCTTCTTATTGTGAAAAAGTCTTGCACAACGAATTAATGCTGGGAGCAAAACAGTATGTCATTCTTGGAGCAGGGCTGGATACTTTCTGCTTTCGGCATCCAGAATTAGAAAACAGCTTACAGGTTTTCGAGGTTGACCATCCGGCTACACAGCAATTGAAAAAAAATAAGCTGAAGGATGCAAATCTGACAATTCCGGATCATCTTCATTTTGTTCCTATGGATTTCACCAATACGTTTTCGTATGATCCTCTCTTAGATGAAGGATTTAAGAACACAAAAACATTCTTCAGCCTTCTCGGAGTGTCTTATTATGTAACACGGGAAGAAAATGCAAGCTTGATCAGCAATTTATTTTCTCATGTCCCGCCTGGAAGCTCTATTGTTTTTGATTATGCAGACGAAACACTTTTTACAGCAAAAGGGACGTCGAATCGAGTTGAACATATGGTGAAGATGGCTGCCGCAAGCGGAGAACCGATGAAATCATGTTTCACTTATCAAGAGATTGAACATCTGTTAGAGTCATCTGGTTTACTGATCTATGAACATCTATCACCAGACGACATCAATGACCTTTTCTTTAGTAATCGAAAAGACAATTTGTCAGCGTTTGAAACGATTCATTATATTCATGCGGTAAAAAAATAATTTTCAAATCATCAGAAGCCTCTCAATGTTTGAGAGGCTTTTTATTGAACCTGTATGCAGCAAATAAGCTGCCGTTATCATATGGAATCTTCTGCTAAAGGCTTCACCAAGATCATAAATGATTTGCCTTTCTCATCTTTTTCCGTTTTCAGCTGTTCAAAGCCGCATTGGCTTAAAAACAGTATCCATTCACTGCGCTCAATGGGAACTCCCGCAAACATCGCTTTGTGTTTGGCTCTAAGCAATTTGCTGATCTGTTCAATGATCATCTTCGCATGTCCCTTTTTTTCTTCAGCCGGGTCAATCAGGACCGTTCCGAGCCACGGCTTACCGTTTGAAGGAGACCACTCGAGATGGTAGCTGACGGCAACAGGCAGACCGTCTTTTTCCCATACAAGCCATGACCCGTTGTACATGGAATAGGAGATGATATAGTCTTCTGCATCTTTATCTCCAAACTCCTCCTCTTTCCATACAGGATGAGCCTCCGCGAGCTTTTCTAACAAGCTGAGATCATCCTGCTCAAATGGCCTACTTCCCAGCATGAAGATACTCTTCAAATATCGTTTTATGTATAGATGGGTTTCCGGCTAGCACACTGTGGTTTTCTAAAAAGGTAAACGGCTCTCCTTCAATGGTCGTATAGATGCCTCCTACTTCATTTAACAGCACACAGCCGGCTGCGTAGTCCCATGGCGCAAGCCGCATCGTGATGTAAGCATCTATTCTTCCTGCCGCGACATTTGCCAGCTCTAAAGCGGCAGAACCGTAGGAGCGTGTGCCTCTGACTCTTTTCACAAGTGGCGCTAACACACTTTGATCAATTCTTCTGTTTTCCGTTACCCATGTTGCATTAATGGCAAGAATCGCTTCTTCAATGACGGTTTCTTTTAAAGGAGCCAGCTTCGTTTCATTCATATAAGCCCCTCTGCCGCTAAATGCGTGATACAGCTCATCATGCACCACATCATAAATTAAACCGATTTTCCCTTCACCGTTTTCAAAAATCCCAATGGAAATCGCAAAATTTCTTTGCTGGTGCACAAAATTCATCGTCCCATCAATCGGATCAATAATCCATACGACTCCCTCAAGTGAGTGGATTTTGTCTCCTTGCCCCTCTTCACCGAGTATCCGATGTCCCGGAAAAGTTTCTTGAATTCGATCAATGAAAAACTTTTCGGTTTCTTTGTCAATATTGGTGACTAAATCATTCGGATTTGATTTCGTTTCAATTGTCAGGCTTTCATGCATGGATTGTGTAATTCTCGCGCCTGCTTCTCTTATCCACTTCTTTGCAATCTCATCAATTTCCGTCCAATTTGTCATTCGTTCGTACCTCTCTTCTATGTAGACCTTTTATTTTATAGGATACTGATAACGGCAATGAAAAAGCAAGGAAAATGAAAAATATCCCTTCTCACGTAAAAACGAACCATTCATGCGGTTCGTTTTCACTATCGCTTTTTTACCCGTTAAGACGAATCCATTCTTTTCTAAGTCGCTCAAGTTTGTTTTTGCTTTGTTCAATCTGCTCTTCATTTTCTTTCTGCATTGCTTCATATAGGGTTGCCAATTCATAATCAACCTCTAGTCTCCAGACAGCAACACGATTGTTTTTCTCTTCCTTAAATCCCTCTTTTACAACTTGCCTCATTGTCTTTCGCCCCTTCCAGAGATCATTTGTTTGTAAAAAAGCATCCCATTTTGCCATTCAACAATGATTACTTCTTATATCGTATGATTGTTCTATTTACGCGCAACATGATTCTGAAAATTGTGTGTTTACCTATTCGTTTATTACCACATTTCCCCTTACTTCAAACGCACTCAATCTTTTTGAAGCTCGTATGAACTGTGATAAAATATGTATACTTAGCATGAAGGAGGAAAATCATGACACAAATGCGTTTCACTGAAGAGGACTTTAACACTTTTACAATAGAAGGCTTAGACGCGCGCATGGAAGTATTAAAAGAGACGGTCCGTCCGAAGCTTACAGCTCTAGGCGAACATTTTGCCCCAACTTTATCAGCTTTAACCGGAGATGAAATGTTTCCGCATGTGGCAAAGCACGCAAGAAGATCCGTCAATCCCCCGGCTGACAGCTGGGTGGCGTTCGCAAACAGCAAAAGAGGCTATAAAAAACTGCCGCATTTCCAAATTGGTTTATGGGAAAGCCACGTTTTTGTGTGGTTCGCGATTATTTATGAATCCCCTATCAAAGAAGAATACGGCAAATTGCTTGAAGTGAACCAAGAAACCATTACGAAAAATATCCCTGACAGCTTCGTTTGGTCTGCAGATCACACAAAACCGGGAGTACATAAACAGTCTGAAATGGACAAGGAACAGCTGAAGACACTGTTTGAGCGTTTGCAGACTGTAAAGAAAGCTGAGCTGTTATGCGGCATCCAGCTCCAAAAAGAAGAAGTGCTGAATATGAATAACCAGGAATTCCTTCAGCGTATCGACGATGCCTTTAAGCAGCTTGCTTTTCTGTACCGTCTCACCCAAAAAGTATCACAAGCATAAAAAAGAGCCGGGATATCCCCCGGCTCTTTTTCTTACATTTTAATCTTCGCGTGATCAGATTCTCTCGCCTGTTTGACCGTGCGATAAGGAGAATATGTACTTTGTTCCTCAAACTCGCCGCATAGCTTTTTTTCCTCGGCCTTCCCCGGTACAATTTCCTTGAAACGGCGGTAAGCTTTAAGCAGTTCTTCACGATCCGCCCCTTTTTCATATGCAAGCTCAACCTGCTGGAAAAATGCAATCACATCCACTGCTTCTTCGGTTGTCCAATCTTCATTCATCGGATATTGATACTCCATTTTCTTCACTCCTTGTAGATTTACTTCCCTTAAGAGAAAGCATCTTCATTTGATCATAAATTGTTCTTTACATTCTTTCAAGTTCATAATATAATTCATTTGTTTTACGTCTAAAAAACGGTTGAGAAACTGATTTTAATACACACTATTATGCATAGGTATGATTACAAAGGTGGGAAAACAATTGTCGCAACATGAAACACCCTTATATACAGGACTGAAAAAGCATGCAAGCAGACAGCCTGTTCAATTCCACATTCCCGGCCACAAAAAAGGGGCAGGAATGGACCCAGAATTCAGACAATTTATCGGTGAAAACGCGTTAAGCATAGATTTGATTAACATTGAACCATTAGACGATCTGCACGCGCCAAAAGGCATTATTAAACAAGCACAAGATCTGGCTGCTGAAGCATTTGGCGCGGATCACACATTTTTTTCTGTTCAAGGAACAAGCGGCGCCATTATGACAATGGTAATGGCTGTTTGCGGACCTGGCGATAAAATTATTATTCCAAGAAATGTTCATAAATCAATTATGACAGCTATTGTATTTTCCGGAGCGGTTCCAATTTTTATTCATCCTGAAATTGACAATGAATTGGGCATCTCTCACGGCATTACACTTGAATCTGCTAAACGGGCGCTTACCGAACATCCGGATGCAAAAGGGCTTCTCGTCATCAACCCGACATATTTCGGTGTTGCAGCCGACTTAAAAAGCATCGTAGAACTCGCTCATTCGTTTGATGTGCCAGTGCTTGTGGATGAAGCACACGGCGTTCACATTCATTTTCACGACGAATTGCCGCTATCGGCTATGCAGGCAGGAGCGGACATAGCAGCGACAAGTGTACACAAGCTGGGCGGATCACTCACGCAAAGTTCGATTTTAAACATGAGAGAGGGCCTTGTATCAAAAGACAGAGTGCAATCCATACTGAGCATGCTGACAACTACGTCAACTTCTTACTTGCTTCTCGCTTCTTTGGATGTTGCCAGAAAACGCCTTGCAACAGAAGGCCACCAGCTTGCTGAGGAAACACTAAAGCTTGCCAATCAGACGAGAGATCGCCTCAACCAGATTGAAGGCATTTATTGTGTCGGTTCTGAGATTCTTGGGTCGAAAGCAGCTTACAGCTATGATCCGACAAAATTGATTATCTCTGTGAAAAGTCTGGGCCTGACAGGACATGACGTGGAAAAATGGCTTCGTGAATCCTTTAATATTGAGGTTGAGCTTTCTGATCTGTACAATATTTTGTGTATTTTCACTCCTGGTGACAGCCAAAATGATGCAGACCGGCTTGTAGAGGCTTTAACTGAGATCGCACAGCAAATGTCAGAACAAGATGTAACACATCAGCAAACTGAGGTTCTGCTTCCAGAAATACCTTTATTGGCAATGACTCCGCGTGATGCTTTCTATGCAAATACGGAAGTCATCCCATTAAAAGAAGCATCCGGACGGATTATTGCTGAATTTGTCATGGTATATCCGCCTGGTATTCCAATCTTCATTCCAGGAGAAATTATTACAGAAGAAAACATCAGCTACATTTTTAAAAACCTTGACGCAGGCCTCCCTGTTCAAGGACCTGAGGACTCGACTTTACATATGATCCGAGTCATCAAAGAACAAAAAGCAATTCAATAAAAAATAAAAAGCATGCGGCTTTAAGCCGCATGCTTTTTTTACTCTTCTTCAACAGGACATTGACATTGTCCGCAGCATGTTCCGTATAATGTTGTCACTTTCTCATCTTCAAAGTAATGAATGGCTTCGTTGCAATCTTGGCAAACAATCGTACCCATCTCTTATTCCCCATTTCTTTGAAATTTGAAAACGCTTAATTTCTTTTGTTGTTATTATATTAATATGTCACATTTAAAATGTCAACAACAAACTGTATAACACATTTGATTTTAGATCATCATATAGACCGTTCTTTTCCATTTTCCCTCATACACTATCTTATTCATACAGAAGCTTTACTCGATATATATGCCACAGCACATAATGTAATTTCACGTTTTCTTGAACTTTCATCCAAGAATGCAGCAAAAAATTTAATATACCCCAGGTGCTATTTTAAACGATTGATATAATATGTAATCTCACTTTAAAAACGGTTTCAATTATATAACAATTAGGTAACAAGAAGCAGATTAAGCCGCCTCTCGTGATAAACTAAAGCTAGTTTACTACTGTTTATACAGAGGAGAAGATAGATGCGATATCGCGCGGTATTCCCCATGCTGATAATAGTATTTGCTTTATCGGGCTGTACGCTTTCCACCATCAATCCGATGAAAAAAAGCCGGATTGACAACATTCATCATACACAAATCCTGTTTTTTTCTGATGAGAACCAAATAGACCAGGAAGCGCCTTATTACGATGCACTGCTTGATTTAGAAAAAGATTATCCCGAGCAAATAGATAAAATGAAGGTCTATGATAAAAAAGAAGGCTGGGAAGATGAGATTGAAACTGTCCCTACCCTTATGGTTGTTGATCAGCGCCATGTCGTGGTGAAAATCGAGGGATGTGTGAAAAAGAAAGAAGACATCATTAAACCATTACAGCATGTGCTGTCAAAATAAAAAAACAGCCCCGCTTTGAGCGAGGGCTGTTTTTGATATGAAAATTATTTTACGATGTGAATCGGACTTCCGATTGCCACTTCAGCAGCTTCCATTGTGATTTCGCCCAATGTTGGGTGAGCGTGAATTGTCATCGCGATATCTTCAGCAGTCATGCCGCCTTCAATCGCTAAGCTTAATTCAGAAATCATATCAGAAGCACTTGCTCCGGCGATTTGCGCACCGATCACAAGACCGTCCTCTTTACGAGTGATCAGCTTCATGAAGCCGTCTGTTTCGTTAAGAGAAAGCGCGCGGCCGTTTGCTGCAAATGGGAATTTAGCAGCAACAATGTCAAGACCTTCTTCTTTCGCCTGTGCTTCAGTGTAACCAACTGATGCAAGTTCAGGCTCAGAGAAAACAACCGCAGGAATACCAAGGTAATCGATTTCTGCAGGCTCTCCAGCGATAGCTTCTGCAGCGATTTTACCTTCGTAAGATGCTTTATGAGCAAGCGGCGGTCCTTCGATGATATCACCGATTGCATAAATGTTAGGTACGTTTGTGCGGCACTGTTTGTCAGTTTTCACGATACCGCGGTCCGTCATTTCGATACCGACTTGCTCAAGACCAAGCTCATCAGTGTTTGGACGGCGTCCTACTGTAATCAATACGTAATCAGCATCAACCGTTTTTTCTTCGCCTTTTACTTCGAAAGTAACTGTTACGCCGTCTGGTCTTTCTTCAACGCCTTTAGCCATCGCGTTTGTATGGATTTCAACGTTGCCTTTTTTCTTCAGTCTGCGTGTAACGAGAGAACTCATTTGTTTTTCGAAGCCAGGAAGAATTTCATCTCCGCCTTCAAGAATAACAAGTTCAGTACCGAAGTTAGCATACGCAGTTCCAAGTTCAGTTCCGATGTATCCGCCGCCGATAACAACGAGCTTTTTAGGAATTTCTTTAAGAGCCAAAGCGCCAGTTGAATTCAGGACACGCTCACTATATTTGAAGTTTGGCAATTCGATAGGACGAGATCCAGTAGCAATGATTGCGTTTTTGAACGTGTATGTTTGAGCAGAGTTCTCATCCATAACACGAACTGAATTGCTGTCTACAAAGTAAGCTTCACCTTTTACAACATCTACTTTGTTGCCTTTAAGAAGACCTGCTACACCGCCAGTAAGCTTGTTGACAACAGAAGCTTTCCATTCTTGAACTTTTGTGAAATCAACTGTTACATTCTCAGCAGTGATTCCCATGTCATCAGAATGTTTTGCATTCTCATAACGGTGACCTGCATTGATCAGCGCTTTTGAAGGGATACATCCAACGTTCAGACAAACGCCTCCAAGAGTTGCTTTTTCAACGACTGTTACTTTTTGTCCAAGCTGTGCAGCGCGGATGGCAGCTACATAGCCGCCAGGTCCCGCACCAATTACAAGAGTATCTGTTTCAATAGGGAAATCTCCTACTACCATAACATTACGCCTCCATTAAAATTAATTGTGGATCGTTCAGTAAACGCTTGATGTGATTTAATGCATTTTGCGCAGTTGCTCCGTCGATCATACGGTGGTCGAAGCTGAGAGAAAGAGCTAAGACTGGAGCTGCTACGATTTCGCCATCACGAACAATCGCTTTTTCTGCAATGCGTCCGATACCAAGAATCGCAACTTCTGGATGGTTGATAACCGGAGTGAACCATTGTCCGCCGGCAGAACCGATGTTTGTAATTGTGCAAGATGCGCCTTTCATTTCAGCTGGAGCAAGCTTGCCTTCACGAGCTTTTGTTGCAAGGCCATTGATCTCATCAGAAATTTCAAAGACAGATTTACGATCTGCATTTTTCACAACCGGTACAAGCAAGCCTTTTTCAGTGTCAGCAGCGATACCGATGTTGAAGTAATGTTTTTGGATGACTTCATCTGTTTTATCGTCAATTGACGTGTTTAAAACAGGGAATTTTTTCAGTGCAGATGTAAGAGCTTTTACAACGTAAGGCAAGTAAGTCAGCTTGATTCCTTGATCAGCAGCAACCTGTTTGAACTGTTTACGATGTGCAACAAGGTTTGTTACGTCCACTTCGTCCATTAACGTTACGTGAGGAGCAGTGTGTTTAGAGTTAACCATCGCTTTTGCAATTGCTTTACGGATACCGCTCATTTTTTCGCGTGTTTCTGGGAATTCGCCCTCTGGAGCTGGTGCAGCAGCCGGTTTAGCAGCTGTTTCTTGTGGTGCAGCTGTTTCTTGCGGCGCAGCTTCTTGCGCTCCTCCGTTTACAAAGCTGTCGATATCTTCTTTTACAACACGTCCGTTGTTGCCTGAACCAGTAACCTTACGGATGTCTACACCTTTTTCACGAGCATATTTACGTACGGAAGGCATAGCGATCACGCGTTTGTTCGGGTCAACTTCAGCTTGGTCCTGCTGTCCTGCGCCCGTAGCTTTAGCAGGCTCTTGAGCTTGCTCTTCTTTCGCAACGTCTTGTCCAGCTTCTGCAGTTGACTGAACTTGTGCTTCAGTTTTCGCATCGTCAGACTCATCGCTGCCTTTAAATTGAAGATCTTCGTAACCAGGTGCATCAAACGTAATAATCGTTTGTCCAACAGTTGCAACCGTTCCCTCTTCAACTTTTAATTCTAATACTTTTCCTTTAACAGGTGAAGGAATTTCTACTACTGCTTTATCATTTTGGACTTCAGCCAGTACATCATCTTCGTCTACCTCGTCGTTAGGCTTGACAAACCATTTTACGATTTCGCCTTCGTGGATACCTTCCCCGATATCTGGAAGTTTAAATTCAAATGCCACAGTTCTCGACCTCCTAGTTTGATTAAGCAATTTTAAAGTTTACATCGTAAGCATTGAAAACAGATATATAATAGAGGGAAAACGTTCAGCTTCCCTCTCGATTATGCAGTTTGATTAAAATTCAAGCACTTTTCTTGCTGTTTCAAGAACGTCTTTATGGTTTGGAAGCCATACGCTCTCCGCTTGAGAGAAAGGAAATACTGTATCTGGCGCTGCAACGCGAAGTACAGGTGCTTCCAAGCTCAGGATCGCACGGTCATTAATTTCTGCTACTACGTTTGCAGCAATACCGGCTTGTTTTTGTGCCTCTTGAACGACAATCGCGCGTCCTGTTTTTTCTACAGAAGCGATAATAGTATCGATATCAAGTGGGCTTACTGTACGAAGGTCGACAACTTCAGCAGAAATGCCGTCTTTTTCAAGCTCCTCAGCAGCTTTTAATGATTCATGAACCATTGCGCCGTAAGTGATGATTGAAAGATCAGTACCTTCACGTTTCACGTCAGCTTTTCCAAGCTCAATTGTGTATTCTTCTTCAGGAACTTCCTGACGGAAAGAACGGTAAAGCTTCATGTGCTCTAAGAAGACAACAGGATCATTGTCTCTGATCGCAGAAATTAAAAGTCCCTTGGCATCGTAAGGAGTTGATGGAATAACAACTTTGATACCAGGCTGTTGTGCAACAAGACCTTCTAAGCTGTCAGCGTGAAGTTCAGGAGTATGAACACCGCCGCCGAAAGGAGAACGAATTGTTACAGGTGAAGTCCAGCGTCCGCCAGAACGGTAGCGCATACGAGCCATTTGGCCAGAAACTGAATCCATTACTTCATAAACAAATCCGAAGAATTGGATTTCCATTACCGGACGGAAGCCGTTTAAGCCTAAACCAAGGGCAAGACCGCCGATACCAGATTCAGCAAGTGGCGTGTCAAACACACGGTCTTCACCGAATTCTTTTTGCAATCCTTCTGTCGCACGGAATACGCCGCCGTTTACACCAACGTCTTCTCCGAAAACTAAGACATTTTCGTCATTTTTCAGTTCTGTGCGTAACGCATCCGTGATTGCTTGAATCATTGTCATTTGCGCCATGGCTTACTTCGACTCCTTCTGTGTATAAATTTCAAATTGCTCCTCAAGGTTGTGAGGCATTTTTTCGTACATGATTTTCATTAAATCAGTTACTTTTTGCTTCGGTTCAGCATCAGCTTTTTTGATCGCTTGCTTAATTTCTTCTTTCGCATCCTCAATTACTTTTGCTTCTTCTTCTTCAGACCATAAGCCTTTGTTTTCAAGGAACGCACGGAAACGTACAAGCGGATCTTTTTGTTCCCACTCATTTTCGATTTCTTTTGTACGATATTTAGTAGGATCGTCACCAGCCATTGTGTGCGGGCCATAACGGAATGTAAGTGTTTCAATTAGTGTTGGACCTTCGCCGTTGATTGCGCGCTCGCGTGCTTCAGCAGTTGCTGCGTATACAGCAAGCGGATCCATTCCGTCTACTTGTACGCCGACAATACCGGCAGCTACAGCTTTTTGTGCAATTGTTTCAGCTGCAGATTGTTTTTCAACAGGAGTTGAAATCGCGTAACGGTTGTTTTGCACCACGAAGATTGCAGGTGCTTTATAAGCTCCGGCAAAGTTAATTCCTTCGTAGAAGTCCCCTTGAGAAGCTCCGCCGTCACCAGTGTAAGTGATTGCGACAGCTTTCTTACCGCGTTTTTTAAGACCTAGCGCAACACCGGCAGTTTGAATGTATTGAGCACCGATAATGATTTGTGGAGAAAGGGCATTCACATCATCAGGCATTTGGTTTCCTCTGAAATGTCCGCGAGAGAAAAGAAACGCTTGATATAATGGAAGGCCGTGCCAAATTAACTGAGGCACATCACGGTATCCAGGAAGAACAAAGTCTTCTTTTTCAAGCGCGAAATGCGTTGCAATCTGAGAAGCTTCTTGACCCGCAGTAGGAGCGTAAAATCCGAGACGTCCTTGACGGTTTAATGAGATAGAGCGTTGGTCAAGCACACGCGTAAATACCATGCGGCGCATTAGCTCTTTTAATTGATCATCAGTTAAATCAGGCATCGCCGCTTCATTCACGACTTCTCCCTTTTCATTTAAAATTTGGAACGTTTCGAACTGCTTTTTAATGGCATCAAATTGCTTCTTACTGTCAACGATAGCTTTTTTCGTTTTTGCAGCCATACTAAGTCACCTCTTCCTTTCTTTTAAACAGTCATTAGACGTGCATTCCTTTTATACATACAAACTTAGGGTACCCTAAAGTATCAGCAGTAAGTCGTATTATATTTTAGCCGATCCCCAGTTTGCCAAAACCTTTTATGTAGGATAGTTACACTCTGCTTTGAACTGTATTATTTCGAAGTTGTAAAAAACTAATACAACACCGCTTAACATGGATTAGTTTACACCAAATAAAGAAGAACCGTCAATCGTTTTCATCGCTGATTTTCAATAAATGTATTCGCTTTACATTTTCAACAAAAAAACAGATGCCAACCGCACCCAAAACTGTACTAGTATACCTTACTATACTGTACTACAATAGAAATGAAAATTTTGAACGAAATCCGAATCGCATTTCATTCAAAAAAAGAGCTGATCGAGTCAGCTCTTTTTCACACGATAGCCTGCAGCATCATATAAATCTTCCCGGGCTTTATTATATTTTTCGGTTTGTTCATTAAATTCTCCGCTATATTTAAGGATCTTTTCATAAGAAGCATTGACTTTATCGATCTGCTGATCCAGATCATCTCTTGTCAAATCTTTGTCTTTCAGCTGCATATACAGTTTTTTATTAAGCTCAAGCGCTTTTTTATACTCTTTATACATAGTGCCATATGATGTATATCTTTTCTCCATATGGTTTGCTGCGGCATCGGCCTTTTCTTTTATGTCTTTTTCCTTAATATGTTCCGCTGACGTTTTTGCTTCCTCAAATTCTGTTTCCGATTTTTTCATGCTGTCATTTTCAAGCTTTAGGTGTTCTTCGCGCTTGCTGACATTTTCAAGCGCCTTATTAGATAAAGCAACAATTTTTTTATAATCATCCATATTGAGCTTCATAACACTATCGTAAAGCTGATTTTCTTTGGCCTCTAATTCTTTGAGTGTTTTTTGTTCTTCTTGAAACGGCTTTTCCGATTCCGCGGCTTTTTCTAATGAATGATGAAGTGAATCAACCGGGTCCTGTCCCATGCATCCTGTTAATATCAGTGCCATGGCACAAAAAGCTCCGATCTTCATTCCAGGCCGCCGTTTTATTGCGTCTTTCACGTTAAATCCCCCAATCTTGACAATTTCTACTATAGAATCCATGGGGACATTTGGCAATAGTCGTGCTGTATTAATGCAATACTGAAATTAAATCAAAAAAGTGAAAAATCAGGACAGATGACCATACAATTTTTTTGTTTTTACATAGGTTATATTAGACGCTATGCCTACTTATAAAGGCTCTGGCGTAATTAAAAGAGGAGGTTATGTAATATGTATGGATATGGTTACGGCGGAGGCTGCTGCAGTTATGGTGGTTACGGATATGGTGGCTGCGGATATGGCTACGGCCGCACCTTTGCGCTAATCGTTGTTTTATTCATTCTGTTAATCATTGTCGGAGCTGCTTATTTAGGCGGAGGCTGTTGCTAACCACACAGCATGAAATTGACCAGCCATATACGGCTGGTCATTCGTTTCGTTGCACCTTTGTGAAGAAATCCGATATAATTTACATATTAAGCTTTAGGAGTGAAGTTTCTTGATTACTATGGAAAACATCGTACGTGACGGCCATCCAGCCCTCAGAGAGACTGCCGAACCTGTTGAGCTGCCTCCAACTGATGCAGAAAAACAGCAGCTGGCCGACATGATCGAATTTGTTAAAAACAGCCAAAATCCGGAATTAGCCGAAAAATACAAGCTGCGCCCTGGCGTAGGGCTCGCAGCTCCTCAAATTAATATCAAAAAACGAATGATCGCCGTTCATGCGGAAGATGCTTCCGGTAAATTATACAGCTATGCTCTGTTTAATCCTAAGATCGTCAGCCATTCAGTTGAAAAAAGCTACTTAACAAGCGGCGAGGGCTGCCTCTCTGTAGATGAAGCCATTCCCGGTTATGTTCCCCGCTATGCTCGCATCAGAGTAAAAGGAACAACACTAGAAGGCGAAAATATTGATATTCGTTTAAAAGGATTTCCGGCTATTGTGTTTCAGCATGAGATCGATCATTTGAACGGCGTTATGTTCTATGATCATATTGATAAGGAAAATCCTTTCAAAGAACCTGAAAATGCAATCGCAATTGAGCGCTAATAGAAAAACGGCTGGCACAATGCCAGCCGTCAGCTTGTAGAGAAAACGATGTTTTTTCTACAAGCTTTTTTGTTGTGTGCTGTTTCTTTAGATTTTCAGCTGATTTCAAAAACAGAAAAAGAGCTCCCACATACCTAGCTCTGCTTGGCTAGGTATGTGGCAATCTTCTTCATGTTCTGGCATGCGGCTGTGAGGAGAACTTGTTCGCTCACATTCCGTTTTCCCCTCAACCTGCAATAGCGAAGCCCGTGCAGTTGTTTTGAATCTGCAAAGCTTCGCTCTATTTTTTCTTTTCTTTTTTTGTAGAGGTTTTTTCCTGAAACAGACAAGCGATTTTGCCTGATCTTTTCTTTGTGGTCTTCCCATACATGCCGGGTGATGACTTTCTGATGTTTTTTTGATTTTGTGCAGTTTTCAAGAAAAGGGCATGAGGAACATGTTTCAGGATTTGATTTATATGACCTGTATCCTTTTCGGTCAGTTGTTGAGTATGTGAGTGTTTGCTGGTTCGGGCAAATGTACCTGTCTTTTTCAATGTCGTAATGAAATTTCCATTTTGGAAACAAGCCTCTAGTAGGGTGATATCGTCTGTGGGCAATGACGCCAAAAATATGACGGTCAGATAATCCTTTACAGATAGGAGCTGTTAAATATCCGGAATCAAGGGCGACAGCTTCTACTTGAAAACCAAATCGTGCGATTTGGTGATCTAATCGGTCAAGATAAGGCACAGAATCATGGAGATTTCCCGGTGTGACGTGGGCATCGGTGATAATGTTGTATTTCATATCCGTTGTGCGGTGATCTAAATAGAAAAAACCTTCTGGTTTGTTTTCGCGATACAGATATCCACTTTCGGGATCAGTTGTACTGTGGCGGATCTCTTTTTCAGCTTTCACCTCCTCTTTGACTATTAGTGGCTTTTTTCCGTGTTCCTCTCGATCTTCTTGGATGGCTTCATTTAAATCTTTGATATAGTTTTGTGTATCCTGTTCAATCGTTTTTCTTGTGTATTTATGCTTGTTGGCATTGGCTTTAAGGTGAGTGGAATCGGTGAATAGGACACGTCCGCCCACCATGTCATGATTGATGGCCTGAAGAACGATCTCATCAAAAATATCTTGGAAGATGGTTGTATCTTTAAAACGTGTGCGTCTGTTCCAGCTGATGGTGGAGTGGTGCGGAACTGGATCGTTTATGTTCAATCCGAGAAACCATCTGTACGCCATATTGTAGTAAATTTCTTTTTCGAGCTGTCTTTCTGAACGGATACCATAGAGGTATCCGATAAACATCATTTTGAATAAAATCAGCGGATCAAGTGAGGGGCGGCCTTTGTTTTCACTGTAGTAAGGCTTAACCTTTTCAATGATAAAAGAGAAGTCTATGTATTTATCGATTTTTCGAAGCAGATGATCCTCTTCGACAAGTTGGTCGAGAAGAACAAATTCGGCTGCGTTTTGAGAAGAATTTCTTGTGTGGAACATGGGAAAGACACCGTCCTTTTGAAGTCTTTCTTTTATTTTATTACAGAAGAATGGATATTTTAAGAAAAAATAAAGGCTGTCGAGATTTTCTCGACAGCCTGACGGCTGGCACAATGCCAGCCGTTTCTTTATTTTAAAAGGCCCAATTCTTTGACAGCGTATGTAATTCCATCCTCGTCCACCGGCTTTGTTACAAAGTCCGCGATTTCTTTCAGTTCGGGAACAGCATTTCCCATAGCAACGCCTGTCCCTACATATTCAATCATTTGCAGATCATTTAATCCGTCGCCGAAAGCATATGTATCGCCGATATCAAACGGAAGACGCTCAATCACTTTTTTGATTCCTTCTGCCTTAGAACCTCCGTGCGGCAGAACATCAGTCGATAGCTCATGCCAGCGAACTAGATCAAACTCAGGAAAAGCGGCATAGGCTTTTTCTTCTTCATCCTGACAAAATAAAAGAAGCTGAAAAATTTCTTTTCCTTCATAAAAAAGGTCATCGGTCTCTGGGTAATCGGTTTTAAGGCTGCCGATTCCCTCGAGAACATGAGGGTGATCCGCAACAGTCGCTTTCATCGTGTCCTCAGCCATAAACACAACAGGATGCTTGCCTTCATCCGCCTGCTTTAATAATCGCCTAATTGCATCTTCAGACAGCGGATTTTTATAAATCACTTGATTTTCAAAGACAACAAACTGTCCATTGTAGGAAATAAATGAGTGGATGCCCAGCTCCTCCAAAATCGGCTTAACCAAAAATGGAGACCGGCCGCTGGCAATAAACACATGATGCCCTTGGCGCTGCAGCTCCGCCACGGTTTTTCTCGTACTTTCCGGTATATTCTTATCATGATCATATATTGTGCCGTCAATATCAAAAAAGATTAATTTAGAATCCATCGCAACTTCCCCTTTATCGTCTTGGTCTGCAATTCCCACCCTCATCATACAAAAAGATTGTCATTCAGCAAACAATTTCGTTCAAAAATCATATTAAATTCCATTAATAACCACGAAAAGTCTTCCTCAATCTCCGTATACTATTTGTATAAAAGAACTCTGGGACAAATATTTTAATAAAGGAGGAACTGGCTAATGCTGCGTAAATTAAGAAAAAAACTCAGAAGACAATGGAACGGAATGCTCCGCAAGAAAGCAATTGCCTGACAAGGGATCTTTCACTTTTTGAGAGATCCTTATTTTGCTCAAGGCTTTCCTTATATTCCGTTTTCGAATATAATAGAATGAGCGAGTCTAACATACGGCATTTAAGGAGAGATTTGGAATGATTTATAAGGTATTTTATCAAGAGAAGGCTGACGAAGTACCTGTTCGGGAAAAGACAGATTCACTTTATATTGAAGGCGTATCTGAGCGTGACGTCAGAACAAAGCTGAAAGAAAAGAAATTTAATATTGAGTTTATTACACCTGTTGATGGTGCATTCTTAGAATATGAACAACAGAGCGAAAATTTTAAAGTATTGGAGTTATGAGCGGTATGAAATTTGTAAAAAATGATCAGACTGCTGTTTTCGCCCTCGGAGGTTTGGGCGAAATCGGTAAAAATACGTACGCGGTGCAATTCCAGGATGAAATTGTGCTGATTGATGCGGGGATCAAGTTTCCCGAGGACGAACTGCTCGGAATTGACTACGTCATCCCTGATTATACGTATTTAGTCAAAAACGAAGATAAAATTAAAGGGCTTTTTATCACCCACGGGCACGAAGACCACATCGGCGGTATTCCATACCTGCTCAGACAAGTGAATATTCCTGTATACGGCGGAAAACTCGCGATCGGCTTACTTCGGAATAAACTTGAAGAGCATGGTTTATTGAGACAGACGAAACTGAACATTATCGGCGAGGATGATATTGTAAAGTTCCGCAAAACGGCTGTGTCATTCTTCAGAACAACACACAGTATTCCGGATTCCTACGGCATTGTTGTAAAAACGCCGCCCGGAAACATCGTACATACTGGGGATTTCAAATTCGATTTTACTCCAGTCGGCGAGCCGGCAAACTTAACGAAAATGGCCGAAATCGGTAAAGAAGGCGTTTTGTGCCTTCTTTCAGACAGCACAAACAGTGAAAATCCGGAGTTTACCATGTCTGAGCGCCGTGTAGGAGAAAGCATTCATGACATTTTCCGCAAGGTGGACGGCCGAATTATCTTCGCTACATTTGCGTCGAATATTCACCGCTTGCAGCAGGTAATTGAAGCTGCTGTACAAAATGGAAGAAAAGTTGCCGTATTTGGACGCAGTATGGAATCGGCTATCGAAATTGGACAGACACTCGGTTATATTAACTGTCCTAAAAATACGTTTATTGAGCATAACGAAATCAATCGTATGCCTGCTAATAAAGTAACAATTTTATGTACAGGAAGCCAAGGGGAACCAATGGCGGCGTTATCAAGAATTGCAAACGGCACACACCGCCAAATTTCAATCAATCCTGGGGATACAGTCGTATTTTCTTCATCCCCTATTCCAGGCAACACAATCAGCGTGAGTCGAACAATCAACCAGCTGTATCGTGCGGGTGCTGAGGTTATTCACGGCCCTCTTAACGATATCCATACATCCGGTCACGGCGGACAGGAAGAACAGAAGCTGATGCTTCGTTTAATCAAGCCTAAATTCTTCATGCCGATTCACGGTGAGTACAGAATGCAAAAGATGCATGTCAAGCTTGCAACAGATTGTGGCATCCCAGAGGAAAACTGCTTTATCATGGATAATGGTGAAGTATTAGCGCTTAAAGGCGATGAGGCTTCAGTTGCAGGAAAAATCCCGTCCGGTTCAGTGTACATTGACGGAAGCGGTATCGGTGATATTGGCAATATCGTACTTCGTGATCGCAGAATTCTCTCTGAAGAAGGACTTGTCATCGTTGTTGTCAGCATTGACATGGACGACTTCAAGATTTCAGCGGGTCCAGATTTGATTTCCAGAGGATTTGTGTACATGAGAGAATCTGGCGACTTGATCAACGACGCTCAAGAGCTCATTTCAAATCACTTACAAAAAGTAATGGAACGAAAAACGACTCAATGGTCTGAAATCAAAAACGAGATTACAGACACTCTTGCGCCTTTCTTGTACGAAAAAACAAAGCGCCGTCCAATGATCCTGCCGATCATTATGGAGGTTTAAAAAAAGAGGCACTCCCTAAGGGAGTGCCTCTTTTTATTGCAGTGATATGTGTTGAAATGATTTTACATCGAATAATCCCTTAGTCGTCATTTTAATATCAGGAATGACAGGCAACGCTAAAAACGACAATGTCAAAAATGGATTAAATCCGCCTGTGAAACCGATTAACGGCAATTTATCATGCAGCGTCAGCAAGCTTTGATTCACTTGCTCTGCAGATTGGTCGGATAATAACCCTGCAATCGGCAGCGGTACTGAATGGAGCTCTTCCCCATTTTTTATAATCGTTAATCCTCCGCCAATTTCCTGCAGCTTATTAACTGCCGCTGCGATATCCTCATCATCCGTTCCGACGGCAATAATATTATGGGAGTCGTGTGAAATGGTTGTGGCAATCGCTCCGCTCTTGAATCCAAAACCTTTCACAACACCAAGTCCGGTTTCTTTTAATCCTTTATGCCGCTCGACAACTGCAATCTTTAACAAATCAAGCTCAGTGTCAGGCTCAAATTCACGGGCATCAGGAGCCGGAACTTGTACTAATCGTGTTTCAAGCTGATTTGGTATGATTTGAATGGCATTGATCTGCTGCTCTGAATTGATTGGCATATGAAAATCCTGTTTGTTAAGAGGAGCAGCAAGCTTAACAGAATCAAGCAGTGCCTGATCTGGTGCTGCAGTTGAAGCATGATCCTGATAGACCGCTTTGCTGTCTTCAGCAACAGTCTGCCCTTTTACCATCGTCATTGTGACAGTGACATTTTCCAGATCAGATACAAAGAGCAAATCAGCGTCAAAACCCGGGGCAATCGCTCCCTTTGTATCTAATCCGTAGCATTCGGCTGCATTGAGGCTTCCTAGCTGATAGGCTAAAAACGGATTAAGTCCGGCTTGAATCGCCATTTTTACCTGATGGTTTACACTTCCCTCTGACAATAAATCATCCACATGCTTATCATCCGTACAGAAAAAGAACCGGCGTGCGTTCTTTTCATTTACCGCCGGCAGCACATTGAGCGTGTTTTTGGCGACTGATCCTTCACGCATCATGACATACATGCCTCTTCTGATACGATCAAGGGCTTCTTCCTTCGATGTTACTTCATGGTCGTTTAAGACAAATGCGGTTCTGTAAATGTTAATGAGGTCTGTTGATAAACCAGCTAAATGACCGTCTATCCTTTTTCCTGCAACACGGGCATCGAGCAGTTTCTGAACCATGTCTTCTTCAGCCTGATGAACCGACACATAATCCATAACTTCAGCCAGCCCTAATACTTCTTCTTCTTCATAAAAAGACTTGAGATCGGCAGCTTTGAGAATTGCGCCTGATCGCTCAAAACTTGCGGCAGGCACACTGGAAGGAAGCATAAAATGGATATTCAGCGGTGTATGCCGAGCTTGTTTAAGCATAAACACAATCCCTCTTTCACCAGACACATTCGCGATCTCATGAGGATCTGTAACAACCGTCGTCACGCCATGAGGCAACACTGCTTTAGCGAACTCAATCGGTGTAACCATTGATGACTCAATATGTACATGTCCATCAATAAAACCCGGAACAATCATTTGTCCCTCTGCATCAATGATATTTTCGCCTTCATACTCACCGAGGCCTACAATAACTCCATCTGTAATCGCAATATCTTCATATATCCATTCTTGATTATATACGTCCATGATTTTTCCGTTCTTAATGACGATATCAGCTTTTTGTCTTTTGGCTGAAGCATTCAGCCTATTGACTAGCGCTTCTTTATTCAAATAGGCCCCTCCTCTTTTTTATTATATGGTACAATATGCTATCGGAACGCCTGTGCTTAGTCAATGAAATTTTAAGAAATTGACGCTCAGTTCATTAAAGTTGTTATATTCTGATAATATGAAAAACCGCCCTTTGAGGACGGCTTATTTGGCTGCTATTTTGTATGAAGAACTCTTTTTTCGAAACGGGAGATGTCTGTAACTGATCCAATAACAATGAGTATATCTTCTTGGTGGATGACTTCGGTTGCAAGCGGTGATACGATGACTTCCTTGCCCCTTTTTATGGCTACGATGTTAATACCGTATTTTGCGCGAATATCTAAATCGAGAAGCGTATTTCCAGCCAGGCGGCTGTTAGCTACGATTTCAACAAGACTATGCTCTTCAGACAGCTCCAAATAGTCAAGTACATTGTTGGACACGATATTATGCGCAATTCGTTTTGCCATATCGCGTTCCGGGTGGACGATGTGATCCGCACCAATTTTAGACAGCACTTTTTCGTGATAATCGTTCTGCGCTTTAACTGTAATCGTATGGACGCCAAGTTCTTTCAGAATGAGTGTCGTTAAAATACTCGCTTGAATATTTTCCCCGATTGCTACAATAACGTGGTCAAAATTTCGCAGGCCTAAATTTTTCAGGACAGATTCGTCTGTCGAATCACCGATAACTGCGTGAGATGCAATCTTGGCATACTCGTTGACTTTATCTTCATCGATATCCATTGCCATAACCTCGACGCCTTCTTCGCTTAATGCTTTGCAAATACTGCCACCAAAACGGCCCAGCCCAATTACCGCAAATTCTTTTTTCATCGTGGTGCTCCTTTATATGACATGATATTGATCAAATTTTATCATATTCTTTTGTTACAGTGTTATCCTTTTGGCAGCGAATTCATATGCCGCTTGAGCTTTTCAGTAAACTCAGGCGACAAATACAGCTCCGCTCCGCGTTCGATTTCAATCTGATAGTGCTGAGGCGGGGCAATTTCCGCTTCTTTTTGGAGAACGAGAAAGGTTAAGCAGTCTTTATAGTGCCTACCACCAGCTTCAACGTCTACAAATGCCGGCCGATACGTAAGAGATTCGACGCCCTCCCTTTTATATAGATAGGAGAGAGCAGAATAAGGAATACGGTATAAAACGCCTTCTGTTGTTCCTCCATCTTCCAACATGTCCGCTCTTGAACCGTCATCCCTTTTTAGCGTGAAGCGGGTTGTGTATCCTTTTAAAACAGCTCTTCCTACTGGATCTTGAAAATAGTGATCGACTCCCGCTTTTTGAAAGCGGGCATTATCCATGCATGATCCATAGGCAAAATAATAAATGGGATTTTTCGATTTGCTGATCATCTGATGTTCTTTCCAGTCGCCGCTGCTTATTTTCGTAAAACCGGCACACCCTTCTTTGTTCATAAAATAAATAAGTGCATTTTTAATCCCGACATCCGTTACTACAAACACCGTTTGTTTATGATATCCTTGAAAAAATTGATCGAGCTTATGTATACACAATTCATCTGCTTCATATACTTCGCCGTATATATAGCCTTCACCATTTAAAACAGCTGTGGGCCCCTCTTTTGCAGCAAACAAACTTCCCTTTGTTCTCGCCTGCTCATTGATACATGCCGATTGTGCCAGCAAATGATGGTTTTTTTCATGCTTTCTTAATGTCCCGTATACAAACAGAAGCGAGTTCACTTTATTTTTCTCCTCTCAGCTGTCTGATTTTAAAGGCAAAACCACTTGAAAGACGCTGCCTTTTCCAGCTTCACTTTCGATTTTCAATTCCCCGTCATGTTCCTTCAGGATTCTCAAACAAATGGGAAGTCCGAGTCCAGTGCCCTTTTCTTTTGTTGAATAAAAAGGTTTGCCAATCTGCTTCAGCTTTTCTTGCGGCATACCGTTTCCTTCATCCTTTACGCTTATCACTGCATGAGAGGCGGTTTTAGCAGTTGAAATGGTTACGACACCGCCCTTTGGCATTGCCTCAATTCCGTTTTTAATGATGTTGATAAAGACCTGCTTCAGCTGATTTTCGTCTCCATTAATCATACAGCCATCTGTCTCTTTGAAATTTTTCTCTATGACGATATTAGACAGAATTGCATTGGTATCAAGCAATGTCGTGACTTGTTTCAAGATCTCATTAAGCTGGTGTGTTTTAAATGTGATTGCCTGCGGTTTTGCAAGCAGCAGCAGCTCGCTGAGCACTAAATCGATTCTTTTAATCTCTGAAAAGATGATGTCAAAATAGTCTTTTCTGTCCGGATATTGTGTTTTCATAATCTGGAGGAAACCGCTGACAGATGTTAAAGGGTTTCTGACCTCATGAGCAATACCTGCGGCAAGTTCACTTGTGATTGATAGTTTCTGGGATTCCCTCGCCAGCCGTTCATTAATCTCAATGAGCTCATCTTCAGCCTCTTTCCGCTCAGTGATATCTGACATTGTACCCAGGCTGCCTGTAAATTGATCATCCCGATCATAGTAAAGTTTATAATGAACTTCTCCCCAAAAAATCGTGCCGTTTTTTGTCACGTATTTTGCCGTAAACATGCCAGAAGACGCTTTGTTTTGGATTTGGGTGTTAATGTGGTCGGCTACATGCTTTTCTTTTATGAAGTAATCGTTATACATTGTTCCCATACATTCACTGATTGAAAAGCCGGTTATTGATGCCCACGCTTGGTTTAAATATGTAATTTCGCCTTTTGCATTCGTTTGAAATACGATTTCCTGCAAATTATCCATGATGCGGTTTTTTTCTTCAGAAAGCTGTTTATACTTCCATTCGTTATCCTTCATTTTCTTAACCAGCTGCTGTTTCTCATCAATATAATAAGCCAGCATCCAGACACTTACCAGCGTGACTGCAGTATACACAATATCAACAGGCCAATTAATCGGGTTTTTGCCTATAAAATAAAATAAATAATCCCAAAACATTATAAAAATCATTGCCAAAATGATGGAAATGATACGAGCTTGATATTTTCTCATATGACCACCTGCCGCTTGTGTTTCTCTACTTATTGTACCATTCTTCGACAAATAATTGAGTAAAATATGTAAAGTATCCCAAATCATTCATTACCAAATATCTTGATGTCTTATCTTAGGCGGCGGTAATCAAAAATTGGCACGCAAAAAAGGCGGAGATGATATCGCTCCGCCTTTTTTAGCATGATTTTATTCTTTTAAAGCGGCTTGAATTTCTTCGAGAAGCAGCTGTGCACCCTCAGGGCTTAGCGTAATTTTACCGTTGCCGTATTCTTTATTTTCTGAAGTGATTTCTCCAGTCATTAAACAAACGCCATGAGGTTTGTACTTTTTCAAGATAATTTTATCTCCGTCAACAAAAAACTCAATGCTGTCTTTTATGGCAATATCCAATGCCCGTCTCAACTCAATCGGCATGACAATGCGGCCTAATTCATCTACTTTTCTCACAACACCTATTGATTTCATAAAAACCCTTCTTCCTTTAAATGTTTCTTTTCTCATGTAATGTTTTAAGGATGTACCTCAATATATCGTAGACGAATGAAACTTTGAAAAAGTTTCCCGCTTTCTATAAGAATTACAAGATATTTTTTCCATAAAACCGAAAAATGTATTACTTCTGTTACACAGTTCCTTGATTTTTTACAAAAACATTTCTTTACCGACGCACACCCCCAAAAATCGCAGTATTTCTGAGAAACTTTAAATGTAGAATCATATTAAATTAGGATAGAGATTGGGTGAAAACATGTTTCAATCAACTGAAATCGGGATTGACTTAGGAACAGCTAATATACTTGTTTACAGCAAAAATAAAGGGATTATCCTAAATGAACCATCTGTTGTCGCAGTGGATACGACGACAAAAGCAGTGCTTGCAATCGGAGCTGACGCGAAAAACATGATCGGTAAAACACCGGGAAAAATTGTCGCTGTCAGACCGATGAAAGATGGCGTGATCGCAGACTATGATATGACAACTGATCTGTTAAAGCACATTATGAAAAAAGCCGCAAAAAGCATCGGCATGTCGTTCAGAAAACCGAACGTAGTCGTTTGCACACCGTCAGGCTCAACAGCAGTAGAACGCCGCGCCATCAGTGACGCGGTGAAAAATTGCGGCGCGAAAAACGTTCATTTAATCGAAGAGCCAGTCGCAGCCGCCATCGGAGCGGATTTACCGGTTGATGAGCCGGTTGCCAATGTGGTAGTAGATATCGGCGGAGGGACGACAGAGGTCGCTATTATTTCCTTCGGCGGCGTTGTTTCCTGCCATTCTATCAGGATCGGCGGAGACCAGCTTGATGAGGATATCGTTTCTTTCGTCCGTAAAAAATACAATTTGCTGATCGGCGAACGCACAGCTGAGCAGGTAAAAATGGAAATTGGCCATGCTCTGATTGAACATATACCAGAGGCAATGGAAATTCGGGGACGCGACCTCGTGACAGGTCTTCCAAAAACCATTATGCTTCAATCCAACGAAATTCAAGATGCAATGCGTGAATCCCTCCTGCATATCCTTGAAGCCATCAGAGCGACACTTGAGGACTGTCCGCCTGAATTGAGCGGAGATATTGTTGATCGCGGCGTTATTTTAACAGGCGGCGGCGCGCTCCTTAATGGAATTAAAGAATGGCTCACAGAAGAGATTGTCGTGCCTGTACACGTGGCGCAAAACCCGCTTGAATCTGTAGCAATTGGCACAGGCCGTTCTTTAGAAGTGATTGATAAGCTTCAAAAGGCAATTAAATAGTCTTTACCCGCAAAATTCTCACACGCGGCGAATTTCTTGCTTCTTTTTTCCTCACTTCCTTCATATTGTGGGAAATGGAGAAACGTTAAGGAGGAAACAGATGCTAAGAGATTTAGGAAGAAGAGTAGCGATCGCAGCCATTTTAAGCGGAATTATTCTTGGAGGCATGAGCATTTCTTTGGCAAATATGCCTCATTCGCCTGCAGGCGGCACTGTAAAACTGAATCATCCATAATATTGAAAAACCCAAGACGTGTCGTTTTGGGTTTTTCACTTTGGGCTCCTTCTTTCCTTTATAGGATCATATTTGATATGATGAGAAAAAAGCTTGGAGGAATGATTCATGGATTCATTTTCACAGAAATTAAATACATATGCACAGCTGGCGGTAGAAGTCGGCGTTAATGTCCAAAAAGGCCAGTATGTAGTCGTAAATGCTTCAACAGACGTTCGGGATTTTGTCCGTTTAATTGTAAAACACGCATATGAAAAAGGCGCAAAAAACGTCACCGTGAATTGGCAGGATGACGAAGTCGCCAAATTAAAATACGAACTAGCGCCGTTTGAATCATTTGAAGAATATCCTGAATGGGAAGCAAAAGGCAGAGAAGAGCTTGCCAAAAATGGAGCTGCTTTCATTTCTGTTGTGTCGTCAAACCCAGACTTGCTAAAAGGTATAGATTCCAAACGGATTGCGGCATTCCAAAAAGCAGCAGGCAAAGCATTACATACATACAGACAATATATTCAATCAGACAAAGTCAGCTGGACTGTCGTAGGTGCGGCTTCAGCAGGCTGGGCTCACAAGGTGTTTCCTGGCAAATCAGAGGAGGAAGCGATCCACCTTCTGTGGGAAGAAATTTTTAAAGCGACGCGCGTAAATGAAGACAACCCGGTTCAGGCGTGGATCAATCATGACCAAAATCTTCATGAAAAAGTTGACCATTTGAACGAGAGACATTACGCTGCCTTACATTATCAAGCTGAAGGAACTGATTTAACAATTAAGCTGCCTAGGAAGCATGTTTGGGCAGGTGCGGGAAGCGTGAATGAAAGCGGCCATGAGTTTATGGCCAATATGCCGACAGAAGAAGTGTTCACGCTGCCGCAAAAAGACGGGGTTGACGGAGTGGTATCAAGCACAAAACCATTAAGCTACGGCGGAAATATTATTGAAAATTTCACCCTGACGTTTGAAAATGGCCGTATAGTCGACATTAAAGCTGAAAAAGGTGAGGATATTTTAAAAGAACTGGTGGAAACAGATGAAGGTTCTCACTATTTAGGTGAAGTGGCACTTGTTCCTTACGATTCACCTATATCACAATCAAACATTCTTTTCTATAACACGCTGTTTGATGAAAACGCGTCAAATCATTTGGCGATCGGAAGCGCCTATGCCTTTAATATTGAAGGCGGAAAGCAGATGTCTCGTGAAGAGCTTGTCAAAGAAGGCCTAAATGAAAGCATTACACACGTGGACTTTATGATCGGTTCTAAGGATATGAATATTGACGGAATTACGGCAGACGGAAAAAGAGAGCCTATCTTCAGAAACGGAAATTGGGCTTTTTAAGCAAATAAAAGGAGGCTTTTCCGCCTCCTTTTTTTATTTTTCTGCTTCATACATTTGCAGATTCGCATAAACGGTTTCTAATACTGGTGCTGCGAGAGATAAACGTTTTGCTTTTTCAAGCAAAAATCCATGCAGGTGGTCGCCTTCTGTCGTTTGGCCGTTTTCCATATCCCGAAGCATGGAGGACTTCATATGGTAAGACATGCTGGTCATCGTACGAAAGCTCTCTTCCTCAAGATCCGGATCAGCCGGAACACCTTCTTTTCGTAAAACAGCGCAAATTTCCCCAATAAGAGTTTGGGCCGTGTGACGTCCGGCTTCTGTGGCGAGGATTGGGCCAAGCGGTCGTTGAAATAACGTTGTGATCCCCGCTTGCGCTGCAATAAAGAGATACTTTTTCCAAATGTCCTTCTCGATATGCCCGCTAATGATGACTTCAGCCTTCACACCTGAAAATGCCTCTTCAAGCGCTCTTATTCGCTCCGTACGCTCGCCGTTCCATTCTCCAAATACAAAACGATGCGATGCGCTCGTATGATGAATTTCTCCTTTGTTGTCTAAAGCACTTTCTATAAAACACAGGCCGCCCAGCACCTGTTCTTTTGAAAATGCCGCAAATAGCTGCTCATAGTGGCGGTACCCATTTAAGAAAGGGATCATGACAGATTCCTGATGGATAAATGGTTTGACATCGTCTATCACTTGGCCAAGCGAGTATGCTTTAGAAGCAATGATAACGACATCAAATTGCCCTGTTTCTCCTGCACTGATTAGTTCGGGCTGAAATGATACATTCCCTTTTTCACTATGGATGACAAGCCCGGTTTCTTTCAGCTGCTCAGCTCTTTTTTGGCGCACAAGAAATGTCACATCATTTCCTTTCTCCGAAAGCCGTGCGCCAATATACCCGCCTACTCCACCTGCTCCGACAACCAAAAATTTCATGTTGTGATCTCCTTTCATATTTAGGTATCAAAAAAAGCAGAGAAATCTCTGCTTTTTTTATTCCGCGTATAGTTCAGTCAATTTTTTCTGCACATCAGCATTTTCAAGGAACTCGTCATAGCTCATTTGCTTATCGACGATGCCGTTAGGTGTAATTTCTATAATTCTGTTGGCAATGGTCTGCACAAACTGATGGTCATGGGAAGTAAACAGCATAGCGCCTTTAAAGCTGATTAAGCCGTTATTGAGCGCTGTAATGGATTCTAGGTCTAAATGGTTGGTCGGCTCATCCAAAATTAAAATATTGGCGCCAGAAAGCATCGCTTTCGACAGCATACAGCGGACCTTTTCTCCCCCGGAGAGTACGTTTGCTTTTTTGTGGACTTCCTCTCCAGAGAACAGCATGCGTCCTAAGAAACCGCGTAAAAAGCTCTCACTTTGGTCGTGCGGAGAATATTGGCGAAGCCAGTCTACAAGGTTCAGATCACTGCCTTCGAAATATTCGCTGTTGTCTTTTGGAAAATACGCTTGAGATGTGGTAACACCCCATTTAAACGTTCCGCTGTCAGCTTCCATTTCCCCGGAAATGATTTTAAACAGCGTAGTCACAGCAAGTTCGTTTCGGCCAGTGAAAGCAATTTTATCTTCTCGATTCATAATAAAGCTGACATTGTCAAGCACCTTTATGCCATCGATTGTTTTTGTTAAACCTTCCACGCGAAGAACATCATTTCCGATTTCCCGTTCCGGCGTGAAGTTAACATAAGGATAGCGGCGGGAAGACGGTTTAATATCATCCAGCGTGATTTTTTCAAGAAGTTTCTTTCTTGATGTAGCCTGCTTAGATTTAGACGCATTGGCGCTGAATCTAGCGACAAACTCTTGAAGCTGTTTAATCTGCTCTTCTTTTTTCTTGTTCGCTTCTTGAGAAAGCTTTAACGCCAGCTGGCTTGACTCGTACCAGAAATCATAGTTTCCGACATAGATTTGAATTTTGTTAAAATCAAGGTCGGCAATATGCGTACATACTTTATTTAAGAAGTGACGGTCATGGGACACGACAATAACTGTGTTTTCAAAGTTAATTAGAAACTCTTCAAGCCACTGGATTGCCTGAAGGTCCAGGTGGTTCGTTGGCTCATCGAGCAGCAGAACATCCGGCTTGCCGAATAATGCCTGTGCCAAGAGAACTTTTACCTTCTCCGAACCGCCGAGGTCTGCCATCTTTTTTGTGTGTAGATCTTCTGAGATACCAAGGCCTTTTAACAGGATCGCAGCTTCACTTTCCGCTTCCCAACCGTTCAGTTCCGCGAATTCACCTTCTAGCTCAGCAGCACGAATCCCATCCTCATCTGAGAAATCAGGCTTCATGTAAATAGCGTCTTTCTCCTGCATGACTTCATACAGGCGTTTGTGGCCCATAATGACCACTTTCAGCACTTCATACTCTTCGTACTCAAAATGGTTCTGCTTCAAGACGGCAAGACGCTCGCCAGGACTCATATGCACGTCGCCTGTCTGAGGCTCGATTTCGCCTGACAGCACCTTTAGAAACGTTGATTTACCGGCACCGTTTGCACCAATTAACCCATAGCAGTTGCCTGGGGTAAATTTAATATTAACATCTTCAAATAACTTGCGATCCGCAAACCGCAAGCTTACATTATTTACAGCAATCATTTATTATCCTCCATCATGTCTATCATCAATAAAAGTATACCATGAATGCAGGGCAAGAGAAATGATTCCATGATAAAACAGAGAGAAAACACTTATACACCCAAACCAGCCAGCTGTGTTACAATTAAAGAGAGAGAATGCATCCGCTCGGAAAATTACACACTCTCATGGAGGAACACGTTGAGGCTTTTAACACTTACTGAATATTGCTTACTGATCTTTTTTACGGGCTTTTACCTTGCCGTAACAGGCTTTACCGCCAAAGATATCGGCTTATATATAGGCATAGCCCTTATTTACATATTTTCGCACATTTTTTCTAAACGGCTTTTAGAAAAGCGCGGAAAAGAGAACAAACAGGTTCACCTTTTCTTCAGTGTGCTAGCTATTATCGGTTCAGTGTTCATCACGGTTTTATGCATTGCATTGGTCGCTTCTTTTTCAAAATAAAAACGCCTGCTGTCCTAGGCCAGCAAGGCGTTTTTATTTTGTTTGACGCATTTCGTTAAACGGGAAAAAGACAAACTTCGATGTGCCGACAATTCGATCTTCCGCGATCAGTCCCAGCCCGTTTCGGCTGTCCATAGAATTCAGCCGGTTATCTCCCATGACAAAGTATTTGCCTTTCGGAACCTTAACCGGTCCAAAGTCTCCTGTCAGACTGACACCAAGTTTTTCTGCTTCCTTCTTGTTTTTAGACAAGTAAGGCTCGGCTACTTTTTTACCGTTTATATAAAGCGTGTCATCCTTCATTTGAACGGTTTCTCCAGGCTTTCCGATCAATCTTTTTACATAATGGATTTTAGAAGTTTCACCGTTGATAATAACGATATCTCCGCGCTTCAGCTCGCCGATATAGTTGACTGTTTTATTCACAAACAGCCTTTCTCCGTCATGTAATGTGGGATACATAGATGAACCTTCAACTAAATACGGTTCAAACAAAAAGTGACGGATCAGGAGAGCCAGCAGAACAGCGATGACAATCGCTTTACCCCATTCCAGGTACGTATTGGTTTTTTTCTTCGCCGTTTTCTCAGTATTCGTATTTTTTTCCTCGGTCAAAGTGTTTCCTCCTAGACAATTGCTATGTCAGTTGTTTCTCTTCTTTTACTTTATCATAAAAAAGAATAAAATACATAACTTAACCGCGCTCCCTGCCGGCCGGATAAGAAAAAGCGTCCTTTCGAACCAAGGACGCTTTTTTTCTTATTTTTCTGTAACAGGTTTTTTGACGATACCGAGGATAATTGCCATCACGACAGCACCGATCACGATACTTAAAAGGTAAAGCATCGGATGGTTTGTAATGAAAGCTACGAATACTCCTCCATGAGGGGCCGGAAGCGTTACTCGGAAGAATTCAGTTAATCCGCCGGCAACAGCTGCACCGACTACAGCAGCTGGTATGACGCGAAGCGGATCAGCCGCAGCAAATGGGATCGCTCCCTCTGTTACGAAAGCAGCTCCCATGAAATAGCATGTAATACCAGCTTCACGGTCACGCTGAGTGAATTTGTTTCTGAAAATGGTTGTTGCAAGTGCGATACCAAGCGGAGGAACCATACCGCCGGCCATGATAGCTGCATGAGGCGCATAGTTGCCTGCATCGATCATGGCGATACCGAACGTAAAGGCTGCTTTATTAAGCGGGCCGCCCATATCGATCGCCATCATGCCGCCCAAGATAATACCCATTAACACAAGGTTTCCAGTACCAAGGCTTTCAAGCCAGTTTGTTAAGAAATTCATAAATGCCGCTACAGGTGTATTGACGACAAATTGCATTAATACGCCAGTGATAAAAATACCGAACAGCGGGTAAATCAAAACAGGTTTTAATCCATCAAGTGACTGAGGGATAAACGTAAATACTTTTTTCAGTAAAATCACAACATAACCGGCAAGGAATCCGGCAATTAAGCCGCCTAAGAATCCAGCATTCGCTTGAGTAGCCATAAATCCTCCGACCATACCAGGCGCAAAACCAGGACGATCTGCAATACTCATCGCAATGAAACCGGCCAGAACTGCAACAATCAGTTTTAATGCATTGTCGCCGCCGATAAAGTTTAATGCTGCTGCAAACGTGTTGTAGCTAGGATCATTCGGATCAGCAGAGTGAATTCCCCAGAAGAATGAAATCGCAACGAGAATACCGCCGCCGACTACGAACGGAAGCATGTTGCTGACACCGCTCATCAGGTGCTTATAAAACGCGTTTCCGATACCGCTTCCAGACTTGCCTCTCGCTTCTTCATCATCGTTTGAAGCTGCTGAACCGCCGCCGCTGCCTTGATAAATCGGCGCATCTTGATTCATCGCTTTTTCGATAAGCTCTTGCGGACGTCTGATACCCGCCGTTACAGGAACTTGAAGTACGCGCTTGCCTTTAAAACGTTCCATTTCAACCTGCTTGTCCGCTGCGACAATGATTGCAGGTGCATCTTCGATTTCTTGGGCAGTGAGCTTGTGCTTAATGCCGCTTGACCCATTTGTTTCGACCTTAATGTCCACACCAAGCTCTTTCGCTTTTTCTTTAAGGGCATCCGCAGCCATGAATGTATGGGCAATACCTGTCGGACATGCAGTAACCGCTAAAATTTTTCCTTTTCCGGCAGGTGCTGGTGCCGCTTCTTCTTCTTCTTCCTCTTCGTCATCATCTTTATCGTGCTGATTAATAATGTCGATGATGGCATCTTCAGACTCAGCTTCAAGGAGCTGCTTGCGGATTTCTTCACGCATTAACAGTGTTGAAAGCCTTGACAATGCTTCAAGGTGAGTGTTGTTTGCGCCTTCAGTCGCCGCAATCATGAACACTAAGTGAGCCGGCTGACCGTCTAATGATTCATAATCGACGCCGTCTTTTGAACGTCCGAACGCGATCGCCGGGTTGATAACGCTTGCCGTTTTCGCATGGGGGATAGCGATTCCTTCACCGATACCCGTGGAGCTTTGGCTTTCGCGATTTAAAATGGCTTCTTTATAGGCTTGTCGGTCATTTAACTTTCCAGCCTTATCAAGAACAGTGACCATTTCGTCAATAACATTTTCTTTTTCTTTGCTCTCAATATTAAGCTTTATCGTATGCTTCGTTAAAAGCTCAGTTATTTTCACTTGTGTTTCCTCCTCTATAGACGTGTGACCTTAACTTCAGGAAGAAGCTGCTGGACAAATTCTTCTGTTCCAAGTTCTTCAGAGAACGCGGTAGCACTGCCTGAAGTAACTCCTAAGCGGAATGCTTCTTCAAGCGGCAGCTGTTTGGAAATTCCGGCAAGGAAACCTGCAACAACGGAATCCCCTGCTCCGACTGAGTTTACCAATTTCCCCTTTGGCACGTTAGCAAAATAAACAGCTTCGTTCGTAAACAGAAGCGCTCCGTCTCCGGCCATTGATACGATTACATGTTCAGCGCCTTGTTCTACAAGCTTTTTCCCATAAGGAACGGCTTCCTCAACAGATGTAATGGTCGTGCCGAACATTTCTCCAAGCTCATGATGATTTGGCTTCATCAAAAATGGTTTCATTTCTGTTGCTTTCAAAAGAGCCTCGCCTGAGATATCCAGAACAACTCGTGCGTTCTGCTGTTTGCAGGCCTCTGCGATTTTTTCATAAGTATCGTGAGGGAGTGAAGATGGAATGCTTCCTGCAAGAACGACGATATCTCCCTCTTGCAAAGATTGGAACTGTTCTAAAAAGGCTTTGAAATCTTCATCCGAAATTGTCGGTCCCTGCCCGTTAATTTCAGTTTCATCACCAGTTTTCAGCTTTACATTGATACGGGTATCCTCTTTTACTTCAGAAAAAGCTGTTTCCAGGTTTTCTTCCCGTAAAAATGTTTTGATATATTCTCCGGTAAATCCGCCGACGAATCCGAGCGCTTTAGACGCCACATGATGTCTTTTCAGCAGTCTCGATACGTTGATGCCTTTGCCCCCTGGATACTTGGTATCATACGAAGAACGGTTCAGGCCTCCTACAGTAAAATCTTCAACGTGAACAATATAATCGACAGATGGATTAAGTGTTACAGTGTAAATCATGGTTTCACTACCTTTACGACAGTTTTTTCTTGGTAATTATCGAATGTAAGCTCTTCAGCGTCAGTCGTAATGATTGTTGCGTCGCCTATTCCGGCGAATGCCGAAAATGAAATTTCTCCGAACTTCGAAGGGTCTGCTAAGACGTAAGCGTGTTTTGCCTGTTTGATCGCTTTCTGTTTTAAAAGGGCCTCATCAGGGTCCGGCGTTGTGAATCCAGCCTCTGTATGGACACCGTTTGTCCCCAGAAAACTCTTGTCAAATCTGTACTGGTCCATAGCAATCAATGAAGCGCCTCCAATAATCGCGCCCGTTCTGTGCTTTACGTATCCTCCAAGCAGATAAAAAGAAATTTCTTTCCTTATTAATGCATCGATATGCATTACCCCGTTTGTGACAACGACAATATCTTTGGTTTTATCCATAAAATCAATCATGTGCAATGTCGTCGTGCCTGCATCAAGGTAAATGCAATCCCCTTCTTCTAAAAGAGAAGCTGCTTTTTCAGCAATCTTCAGTTTATCGTGAAGGTTTTTGGATGATTTTTCAAGCATATCGGGTTCAAGTCTGATATCGGAAAGCTTGGCCGCTCCACCATGAACGCGCTTTAAAAAACCGCGTTCTTCAAGTGTCGATAAATCTCTTCTGATTGTTGATTCAGAAGCATTAGTCAGATTTATAAGCTCTTGAATCTTTACCACATCATGCTTTTCTATTTGATCAATAATCAATTGATGCCGTTCAGGAGTTAGCATGCTTCACCTCCTAATGAAAACGTATTCATTTTGAATACAATTTCATTGTAAACGCTATTTTCGGTTTAGGCAACTAAAATCATTCAAATTCATTCAATAACTATCAAAATCTTTCACGTTTCTCCATATTAACGTATGTCTATAGGGTTTGTAAACTGTAAATTCGACAAAAATAAGGACAATTGTACGACATTTTCTTCTTATTTTAATGAAAAAAGTCTTTTATATTCATAGTAGAAATCACTAAACATAAAAAACCTCATGCATGTTGCATGAGGCTACTCATAACGCAGCGCTTCAATGGGATCAAGCTTTGCGGCTTTATTTGCAGGAAGCATGCCGAAAATAACACCAATGAGCATACTGAACAGCACGCCCCCGCATACAACCTGCCAGGATATGAGTGACGGCCAGCCCGCAATGGCTGAAACAAGCGCGGCCCCTCCGTATCCAATACCAATCCCGATCAGTCCGCCAATCAGCGTCAATACGACTGATTCAATTAAAAACTGAGTCAGAATCTGTCCCCTCGTCGCACCAAGTGATTTTCTGATTCCGATTTCCCGCGTCCTTTCTGTGACTGATACGAGCATAATATTCATGACACCGATTCCGCCGACCAAAAGGGAAATACCTGCAATTGAGCCGATAATCGTCGTCATAATTGCCGTTACCTTGCCAATTCCGGCCGCAATCTCTTCCATGTTCATCACTTGATATGAATCCTCTGTGCCATGATTGTCATTTACCAGCTGTGCCGCTTCTTTTCCTGCCGATTTTATGTCATCTGCTGATTCGACCTGCAATGATACGTTACTGAAATCACTTGTGCCAAAAGAGGATTTCATCATATTAAATGGCACATACATTTCACTTAAATCGAAAGAAAGCAAGCCTGTTTCTTTTTTCAGCACGCCGATAATTTCAACGGGCTGTCCGTTTATCCAGACAACTTCACCTAAAGGGGAGGTTTTATCGAACAGTTCTTCAGCCATCTTTTGAGAGATGATTCCGGCTCTATTCCCCGCGAGAAAGTCATTGTCGGTAAATGTTCTGCCGCTTTCGATTTCTAAAGAATTGACATTCATGTATCCATCATTTATTCCGTTAACCGTAGCATCGGTTTCTTCTTCGTGATAACGCGCTGTCATACTTTCAGAAGTCGAAGCAACGACTTGTTTAATGCCTTCTATTCCTTTTAAACCTTTAATATCGTTTTCTGTAAACGTAGATTCAGCTGCGGCGTTCGGGTTGCTTGCAAGCTCCTCGTCGCTAGGCATATAGTACAGCTCCACAGTATTTCCCGGGCCGCTGATCGACTGCTTCAGCATTTGCTCGCCGCCCTGTCCTACCGCAACGACAACAATGACAGAGCCTACACCAATGATAATGCCGAGCATCGTTAAGATCGAACGCATTTTATGGGCAAGAACAGAGCTTAGAGCCATTCTGATGTTTTCTAACAGGCTCATTCTCCCACACTCCTTTGCCCGGAGCTGGCAGGAATAATGTTTCCGTCACGCACCATGACGATCCGATTCGTGCAATCTGCTACTTCAGGCTCGTGAGTAACCAGAACGATTGTCGTTCCCTCGGCATTTAATGCTGTAAACTGATCCATAATCGCCTCGCTTGTTTTCGTATCCAGCGCGCCGGTCGGTTCATCAGCTAAAATCAATTTCGGCTCATTCACGATCGCCCTCGCAATCGCCACCCGCTGCTTTTGCCCGCCCGACAGCTCGTTGGGCATGTGGAGCATTCGATCGGCTAACCCAACCTTTTCCAATGCTCTCTCAGCCCGCTCTTGACGTTCCTTTTTGCCTATCCCGGAGTAAATCATCGGCAGCTCGACATTTTTTTTTGCGTTCAGCCGCGGAAGAAGCTGAAATTGCTGAAATACAAAACCGATGGACCGGTTACGGACTGCCGCCAGTTCTTTATCTTTATATGAAGAAATGTCTTCGCCGTCCAATTGATATGTACCGGAAGTCGGCCGATCAAGACAGCCGATAATATTCATGATCGTGGATTTTCCTGATCCTGACGGCCCCATAATCGAGACATATTCACCTTGATGAATGTCCAAATCAATAGAATGGAGAACATCAAACGTTTCCTTTCCGATCTGGTAGCTTTTTCGCACATTAGAAAGCTGAATCATTTAAGATTTCACTTCCATTCCGTCAGTCACCTGATCAGATGGATTCAAAATGACTTGATCATCTTGGGAAAGCCCCTCTTTAATTTCTGTCAGGTCATCTGTCACTTCGCCGATTTTGACATCTACTCGCTTTGCTTTTCCGTCTTTTACTGTATACACATAATATTGGTCATCTTCTTTTTTGACTGCCTTTGAAGGAAGCGTATTTACTTTCCGTTTATCTGTTTCAATATTCATAATAAATTTAAAGCCTGGCTTTCCTTCTGGAAGATTTCCTTTTATTTTCACTTGAAGCGGGTATTGGACCGCCTGTTCTGTTCCTTGTGCCGCAGCGCTCTCCTGCTGATCCGGAACAAGCCCGACTGCGGAAACCGTGCCTTTCCATGTTTTACCCTGTATTACATCTGAAGTGAGTGTGACCTTCTGGCCTTTTTTGACTTTCAATGTATCGTATTCAGACAATTTCCCTGAGACGACAAGGTCTTTTGGGTTGCCGATATGTATGACAGGCTCTTGAATATCTGACTTTTTGGATGCTGCTTCTTGGTTGACAGAAATAACGGTGCCTTCAATTTCGCTTTTCACTTCAAGATCTGATACCCGGTTGGCAAGTGACTGTCGCTGAAGCTCGGTTTGTTTTAATTCGATCTCCGCTGTTTTTTTCTGCATTTGAAGCTCTGTCCGTTCAGATTCGATTTGTTTTTCTGCTTCTTTCTTTCCTACCTGTTTTTCCAGTTCTCTTTCTTTGCTGTCTAAGGCTTTTAACTTTTCTTGAATTTGGTCAATTTGAAGCCGATTGGATTCAGACGTTAACTGGTTCTGTTCTTTTTCCAGGCTCAGCTGCTCATTTGTATAGGTGACTAAAGGCGTGCCCTTTTTAACTTTATCGCCTTCCTTTACTTTAATGTCTTCTAATGTCCCTTTATCCGCTTCATAAAAGACATACTGTTCATTTGAAAATTTTAGCGTGCCAGGAACCATAACCGTTGATGAGATTTCATTTTCTTCAACGCTCCCCGTCTGTATCTCCTTGCCGGCGCTGCCGCTTGTCGGAGCGGCAGACCGGTATATATTGATTCCAACAAAAAGAGCGACTATAACTGCGATTCCAATTCCGATCCAGACTTTTTTCATGAGCTTATGCACCCGCCACAGAATTGATTAAACCTGAAAAAAGCGAAAATACAACTAAAATTCCGAATAGAATGATTGCTGAAATCCACCCGGCTTTTTTGGAGATGCCTCCCGTTTTGTGAAGTCCGATTGCTAATAATACAAAACTCCAGATGCTGAAAATTTCAAAGGTATTTAACACACTGGCGAGAGCCCCGTCAGATGGGATAATCCCTGCCAGTGACGTCGTGCTGTAAAGAGGATTCACGTCAGTCGTAAAAGCAACGATTCCATTAACCAATAATCCGAGACTGCTAATTAAAGAGACAAACAGACCGAGAGAAAGCATTTTTTTATATGTCGTAACTCCGCCTGATATTTTTACACAGAGCCAATAAATAAGAGGGGCAATAAATAATGCTGCGATACCGCCGATAATAGCGCCTGCCATTCCGCCAAATTTGGTTATTGTTGCGACAGTTTCCATTTGTTCAGCAGATAGCCCTTGCGTATCCTGGCTTTTCAAAAGCTCACTATAATCCGTACCGAGTGATTGCAGCACGGCACCGACGATGATAATTGCTGCAACAATCAAAAGCGGTCCCCATACAGCCGGCCTTTCTCTTATTCTTTCAAATTGAACGGACGGACTTGTGATTACTCCGAAAAATGAAGGCTTTTCAGTCGCCGTTCCGCTGTTTTTTTCTACATTCGTTTCCATTTCAAAACCTCCTTGAGAATATCTAACAAATAGTACGGGAAGGATATCAAAAAGTTTCATGTTTTTCTAATAAATTTCCAAAAACCTTCAATATTGAAGGCTTTTCATATTATTCTATCGCTGTGCTGTATTGCGCTTTCACAAGCCCGGCATAAATGCCTCCTTTAGCGATCAGCTGATCATGGTTCCCTTCTTCTATTTTCCTGCCGTGATCAAGAACAATGATGCGGTCGGCGTCGCGGATCGTAGACAATCTGTGAGCGATCATCACTGCTGTACGCCCTTTCAGAAGCGTTTTTAACGCTTGCTGAATTTTTACTTCTGTCTCTGTATCAATGCTTGCCGTTGCTTCGTCAAGGATGATAATAGCCGGATCGGCGAGCAATGCTCTTGCAAAGGAAATAAGCTGACGCTGACCGGCAGACAGTACGCTGCCTCTTTCCTCCACCTCTGTTGCGTATCCTTCTGCTAAATCAGAAATAAACTCATCCGCTCCGACCGCTTGGGACGCTTTCATCACCTCTTCATCCGAAGCATTTGGCCTTCCAAAACGAATATTTTCCATGATGGTCCCAGAGAAAATAAATGTATCTTGCAGGACAATGCTGATTTGAGAGCGCAGACTGGCAAGGGAAAGATCCTTAATCGGTATACCGTCTATTTTAATGGTGCCTCCGGTCGCATCATAAAAACGGCTGATTAAATTCGCAATCGTCGTCTTCCCGCTCCCTGTATGCCCGACAAGGGCAAGCGTCGAGCCCGCCGGAATAGAGAAAGAAACGGCGTGAAGGGCTTTTCGTTTTTCATCATACGAAAATTCAACCTCTTCAAAATTGATCTCCCCCTTTATCTTTTCATTATGAATGGCATTCGGCTTCTCCTTGACATTTGGCTGTTCGTCCAGAAACTCAAAAATCCGTTCTGATGATGCCATCCCCATTAACAGCTGATTATAGACCTGACCCAGTCTCGAAATAGGTTCCCAAAACATCCCCAGATAGAAAGCAAAAGAAACGAAGACGCCAATCGTAATGGTTTCATTCATGATGAGTGTGGCTCCATACCAAATCAAGACAGCCGTCCCAATCGCATTCGTCATTTCTACCAGCGGACGGAACATGGCATTTTTTCTAGTTGCTTCCCGCCATGATTCGTAGTTCTCCTGATTGACACCGTCAAAATACGCCATGTTTTCTTCTTCCTGCGTAAATGCCTGTGTGACCCGGATGCCCTGAATGCTTTCATTTAGATGAGAGTTGAGCTTCGATTGCTTCAGCCGTACCGTTTGCCAGGATCGGCGTATTTTTTTTCTGAGACTTGTTGAAATAAAAAACATAATCGGCAATGTCACCATGATGGCTATAGTCAGCTCAGGACTCAGCGTAAACAAAATGATAATCACGCCGGCCAGAAGCAACAAGTCGGTCAACAAATTGATGACTCCGCTTGTAAAGAGCTCCTGAAGAGAGTTAATATCATTCATGATCCTGACTAAGATCGAACCCGCCGACCGCTGATCAAAAAATCGATGGGATAAGCGCTGCACATGGGTAAATAAATGCTGTCGCAAATCGTAAATGACATGCTGGCCAAGCTGATTCATCCACCTGATTCTTAACACATTGGCGGCGTAATTGAGGACATATAAACCGCTAATAATAAAAATGAGCTGAATCAGCAGCTCCGAGTTTCTCCCTGTAATCGCTTGATCAAGAACATAAACGCCGATCAGAATGGGGATCACAAGCTTCACAGCAGTGCCAATCAATACGGTGAGAAAAGAAAGCGGCAAAATTGTTTTTCGATATGGTTTGACATAGCTCAGCAGCCGCCACATTTGAGCCCAGTTAAACGGCTTTTCAATGATTTCATCTGAAGAGTAATAGAAACGCTCTAAAATCCCCTGTTTTTTCGCTTGTTTCATTTGGCCCCTCCCTATCCGACCTCATGCGGCTCATTAATCATTTTGACATCACGGTATTGCAAATCGTAAATCTTTTTATAGTAGCCGCCTTTTTCAAGAAGCTCATGATGTGTTCCCCTTTCACGAATGCGTCCTTTATTAAAAACGAGAATTTCATCGGCGTGTTTCAGTGAAGAAATGCGGTGTGCGACGATAAAGGTTGTGCGGTTTTTCATTACTTCTTTTAAGGCAAGCTGTATGTTGTGCTCCGTTTGCATATCTACTGCACTTGTGGCATCATCCAATATTAAAATGCTCGGGTTCAAGCAGATGGCCCTCGCAATGGCAATACGCTGTTTCTGTCCGCCGGAAAGTCCCATTCCCCTCTCTCCCAGCATGGTGTCATACCCATCAGGAAGCTCCATAATAAAGTTATGAGCCTGCGCCCTTTTTGCCGCTTCGATGACGTCTTCCATTGAGGCATCCGGCCGCCCATACGAAATATTTGATCTGATCGTAGATGAAAACAGGAAGGATTCTTGAAGTACGACCCCGATATTGGAACGAAGGGTTTTTAACGAATAATCTGTGATGGGTTTGTGATCAATGGTAATCATTCCGCTAACAGGACTGTAAAATCTGGTGAGAAGCTGTGTCACTGAGCTTTTGCCTGAACCTGTCGGGCCCAACAGTCCGATTACCTTCCCGCTGTTTGCCTCAAAGCTTACATTGCACAGCGCGTTTGTTTGTTCTTTCCCGTATGCAAGAGAAACATTTTTGAAATGGACATCTCCGGTTAATTTTTGTTTATGCAAAGCATGAGGATGATCTGTAATGTCTTCTTCTTTTTCCAGAATGTCGAGCAGGCGTTCCCCTGACGCTTTTGCTTGAGAGAACATATTGATGACAAAACCTAAGTTCATAATCGGCCACATCATATAATTGACAAGGCTGAAGAAAGCAACAAGCTCGCCGGGATTGAGCTGATTTTGCATAACCAAGTAACCGCCGTATGAGAGGAGAGCTACAATACAAATGTTACCAATGAACTCCATTAAAGGGAAATACGCAGACCAGATGGATGATGTTTGTAAATACTGCGCCCTGTATTCTGCATTGGCTTTATTGAAAGTGCTGATCTGAAAATCTTCCCTGGAAAGAGATTTAACCGTATTAATGCCGCTGATATTTTCCTGGACTTTTGTATTGAGTTTCGCAAACGATTTGCGGATGCCTCTGAAGGCGGGATGGACTCTTTTGTCAAACCGGTATACCGCAACCGCGAGAAATGGCAGAACAGCTATTGTCACAAGCGTGAGAGGAACAGAATAGTAAAACATAACCGACAGGCTGATGGCTACCAGCAGGCCGAATCGAATGAGCTCAGCGAGACCGTATGATAAGAAAAAACGAAGCCCTTCAACATCAGCAGTCAGCCTGGACATCAAATCTCCTGTTTTCGCGTTATCATAGTAAGAAAAAGAAAGCCGCTGCAGTTTTTCATACAGACCATTTCTCAGCCTATAAACGGATTTGATCCCGAACATATCACCTAAATACTGATGAAAAAAGGTAGCCGTTCCTTTCAAAACCATTACCGCAATAAATCCTAAGCTGACCCACGCCGCAAGCTGATACTGCCGTCCCAACACGATCTCATCAATCGTAATTTGCAGGATAATCGGATAAACGACAGTAATTGCAGTCATCAAAAGCATGGCTAGAAGCGACCACATAAACACTTTTCTGTACGTCCAATAATACATTTTTAATCTTTTAAATGTCTCCATATCCAGCACCTTTCCAACATTTATCATCTTTACTATATCGATACCCGAAATAAATTTCTATTATTTTTCAAAATTTCAGTCTAATTATGGAATGAGTCTCTTACTTTATAGGGAGTAACATATGTAGAATAAACGCTTACAGAAAATCATTGTATGCTGGGGATACTTGGGGATATGCCAATGAAATACAGAAAAACCGGACGGCTGAAATGCCGTCCGGTTTTCATCCCCCGCTGACCGGCGGTATGATGGCTACCGTGTCACCTGAAGATAAAGAGGTATTTTCTTTTACATAGCTTTCGTTGACGGCAATCATAGCCGTATCAATAGATTCAAGACCGTATTGTTCTTTTAGACTCGCTTTTATTTCATCTGTGGTTGCTTGTTCCATATCTATTTCTATTGCTTGTGTACCGGCCTGTTCAGCCAGTCCTGCAAATAAAAGAATTTTAATCATGCTGCTCTCCCTCGCTTAGGTCTGGTTTTCCGTTCGGATAAGCTGTTGTTTCTAGCTGGTCGCCGATCCATTGCTCACCGTCTTCCCAAATTTCTTTTTTCCAAATCGGCACAATCTGTTTAATTCGTTCAATCGCATACTCATTGGCTTCATATGCGGCATTTCGATGTGGAGAAGATACAGCAATCACTACCGCTGCTTCACCGATATCGAGCACACCTATACGGTGCGTGATCGCAGCTGAGGCACCTTCCCATTTTTCTTCGATTTCAGCGCCGATTTGAGCAAGCATTTGCACGGCCATCGGTTCATATGCCTCATATTCAAGCCGAACCGTTCTTTTTCCGTTTGTCCATTCCCGAACCGTACCAATAAATGTTGTAATGGCTCCTGCTTCCCGTTTCTCCACTTTTTTGATGATGTTTTCAGTATTAATGGGTGTTTTCGTAATCTCAAACCGTTCCATTATGCAGATTCCCCCTTCAGCTGTGAAAGCACAAAATCCACGGCAACCGGATCATCCGCATGAAAAACGGGTAATCCCTGATGCTCTGTCATATGCTCTTTTTTTCTATAGATGATGGCGATTATATTTACTGCTTGCAGCGCTTCCAGATCTTCCTTTTCACTTAGGATAACCACTTTAGGATAAGGGGCTTTTTTAAAGCCTTCAATCAGAAGACAGTCTGTTTCGAGAAATTGGTATAACTCGATCAGCCGTGCCAAATCCCAATTGCGGCGGGCAGTCAGCTGTAACACACCAGCACCTTCTACCGCTGTTACATCAGCACCTGCCGCCTTGTAACGGTCCGTGTCTTTTCCTTCCGTGAGCGTTTGCGGTTCACCGCCGTGACCATGATGCTTCAGGCAGCCCAAATGGACTCCCTGTTCAGAGGCTTTTTCAAGAATGCGCTCAATAAACGTTGTTTTCCCGCTGTTTTGAAATCCTACAACTTGGACGATCGGGAAAGGACGGACCAAGGCCATTCACTTCCATTCTCTTCTCTGATGAGCAGCACTTGAACCGTTCTGCCAGATTCGTAGCCTCGCGTGCCGCCCGGCAGGATAATAAATGCATTGGCATCTGCAAGTGATGTGACAGAGCTCGACTTATCTAAGCCAACGGGTGTCGCCAACAGCTTCCCTTCCTGATGGTGCACGAACGCACGAACAAATCGGGTAAATGGGTTCGGCTTCGGAAAATCCTTGATCAAAACAGCTTCCGCACAAATTGAATGCGGTGTTTCATTGAGCAGCCATGTCTGGATTATCGGTTTGACAAACAGTTCAAAACCGACATAGCATGCCGACGGATTACCTGAAAGGCCAAACAGCAGCATATCGTTTGCATGCGCCACCGTTGTCACGCTGCCCGGGCGCATGGCAACTTTATTAAACAGCACGTCCGCTCCGAGTTTTTCATAGATCGCAGGCAAAAAGTCAAAGTCACCGACTGACACACCGCCAGTTGTGATCAGGAAATCCACCTTTTTCATCGCTTCTTTAACTGCAGCAAAGCTTTTATCCAGTTCATCAGAGATTTTCCCTAAATAAAGCGGTGTTGCGCCTGCTTCTATCGCTTGCGCATATACCATACTCGCATTGCTGTTGCGGATTTTTCCCGGTTCCAGCGGATCACTGACATTCAGCAATTCGGTACCGGTTGCGATAATCCCGACTACAGGCTTTCTCACGACAGGCACAGATGCGTATCCGAATGTTGCCAAAAGAGCCGTCACTCCTGGTGTCACCCGGGTGCCCTTTCTCAGTAAAACACTCCCTTTTTGAGCGTCCTCACCTGTCTTTGAAATATTTTCCCCCGTCTGAAAGCGGCGTTTTAAAGACATAAATGACTTCCCATTCTCCTCAAAGGTTTGAGTCAGTTCAATCATGACGACTGCATCTGCCCCTTCAGGGATTTGCGCGCCAGTCATAATCCGCACGGCCTGAAACGGGCCAAGTTCTTTTTCAGATACTGCTCCCGCTCCAATATGGTCAATAACTTCAAACCGAACTGGGTTTTCACGTGAAGCTTCTGCCGTATCGCACGCTCTGACAGCGAAACCATCGTATGGCGAACGGTCAAACGCAGGTACGTGGTGATCCGCAGTTATATCTTCGGCTAAAAACCGATGAAGGCTGTCTTCAAGCGCCACCCATTCTGTTTCACCTTGTTTTTGAAAATGGCAGACACGCCGAACTGCCTCCTCTACCGGTATCGGTGTTCTTTTCTCCAGCATTCTGACCCCTCCTGTTGTTACAGTCCAATCACTCTTGCCAACACGGAGTTGGCTTCTTTCACATCATTTGTTCCATGCACCAGTGCCCGTCCGTCATTGAAAATGACAATTCTGAAATCCTCGTAAAAAATATGCAGCAAAAACGCATTAGCCTCGACCTTGCCGATTGTTTTCAGCCGCTTAATGAGCTCCTGTTTCGGGATTCTTTTTAATGATTCTGACCTTACCTGCACTGTATCACGGCCGCATAATACAGCAGCTTTTGGTGTGTTCCAATCCTGAAGATAAGGATATATCGCATTAGCTCCGCAAGATGGGCATTCCTCACGGCGTACATGATTAACGTTAATCTTCATATGCGAATTGTTCCAGACATCAAATGTCACAAAACCCCGCTGTATTGCTTCTATTTGGCCGGTTAACAGCTTTAATGCCTCAGCCTGCTGATATGCTGAAACGATATGCACAGCAGGCGGAATAATGCCGGCAGTATCACACGTCGCCCCGCCGACAGGAATTTGCTCAAACAAACAAGACAGACAAGGGGTTTCTCCGGGAATGACCGTCATGAACATTCCCTGGCTGCTTACACAGGCGCCATAGACCCAAGGTGTCTTTGTTTTCTGGGCAAGATCGTTTATCAGCATGCGGGTTTCAAAATTATCTGTCGCGTCGATCACGACATCTGCTTTTTCAATCAGCGGCTCAAGCGTTTCGGCTGTTCCTTCGGTAACATACGCATCAATATGTATTTCGCTGTTAATCGCTGATAGATGCTCTTTGGCAGCCATGGCTTTTGGCATGCGGAGTTTGGCATCGCTTTCTGTATAAAGCTGCTGTCTTTGAAGATTGGTCCACTCCACATAGTCACGGTCAATAATGGTAATAGTACCGACTCCCGCTCTCGAAAGCCCTTCAGCTCCTGCAGTGCCGAGCGCTCCCGCTCCGACAATCAGCACATGGCTGTCTGCCAGTCTTTTCTGACCCTCTTCCCCAATTTGCTTAAATCTGATTTGCCGTGAATAACGTTCCTCCATCAAACCTGTTCTCCTTATCTTTTATGTCATCTTATCATGTTATTGCCCCGTCAGTCCCGCTTGAGGGAGTTCGATTTTTCTTCCAAACAGCTAAAATCATCACGTGTATTAATGTTGATAAACTCTGCCGGGTTTGCTCCGATATTTTCAGCCTGTACGTAACAAACCGAAATTCTGCCTAATAAATCTGATATTCTCAACCTCTTCTCAGAAAGCTGATCGTATAGAACTGGCATGATACGTTTGTGGTAAATCGCAATCAATGGCTGCACTTGTCCGTCTGAAATTGGGACTACCGCGTCCGCACCGGCAGTCATCAGACGTTTGAGCTCCAGCATCGTCCTTCTTTGTATCAGCGGTGTGTCACAGGAAAGAACAGTATAAAGATCACCGTCTGTCTTTTTAAAAGCGGTATATATACCAGCCAATGGCCCCATGCCTTGAAATGGCTCAGCATCTTGATACACTTCATTTTCACCGTTTTCTTGAAATCTATCAATAAATTCGGGACGGCTGATGATAACCGTATGTTCTCCAAGTGCCTCTTTAGCGCATTCATAAAGCATCCTGCCCTTCCATTTGACAAACGCCTTCGGTTCTCCAAATCGCCGCGAGGCTCCCCCTGCCAGCAGTACGTTTACATGCTTCAAATCATCTCACCTCTAGTTTCGTTAAAAGCATAGCAAAAGCAAAGGCTCCACGCTACTGCTTGTCTGTTTATTAAAGAGGAATAGCTGTTCAGTATTTGCATATTGTAGTGTTAACATCATGAGGGAGATGGTTCGAATGAAAAGATCAGGTCCTTTTTTCCACGACGTGTCTCAGGAGAACCTTTATTTAAAATCCGAGCTTTCAAGGTGCCATAAGCTGATTTCTGAACTTGAAGCAAGCTACTTTCATCAGAAAAATAACAAACTGCTCAAAGAAAATAACGATATGAAAGAAAAACTCCAGCAGCTGTCTGCCGAATTAACACATATGTCAACAAAAGAAAAACATGCCTCCCACACCAGCCAAACCCTGCACCAAATAAGAGCTGAATTGCTTGATAAAATCGTTGTTTTGCAGGAGCTTCTATCTGCTGAAACCTATAAACGCAGAGCCGAAATCGAAGAAAAACATAAACTTCATATTGCTAAAGTCAAAATCGAAGAAGAAAATAAAAATCTTCATAAACGGATCAGCGAACTTCAAGCCTCAATTGAGCAGGAACAAAATGCACTGCTTCAGGCAAAACAGCAAGCCGAATTGATAAAAGCCGAAAATGGGCGTCTTAAAGAGCAAATGGTAGAAAAAGAATATCAGCTAAAACATATTAAAATAGAAGTTGATCATATGAAAGATCGAATCATAGAAACGAAAGAAAGACTGCTAGACATAGAAAAAACGAAAGAAAAATTATTTCACGAAACTATTATATCGTATAAACGGCAGCTTGATGAAAGCGATGCCTGGATTGCTTCTCATTTTGCTGATATTGATGGCGGCACGACACAAAAAGAAAAAACGGAAGAAGAAGCTCCAGCGGTCTACGCGCAGCCAAATCATGTAGAGACCATCCTTGAAGATGTCACCAAACAGATACATGTGCTTCAAAAACAGCTTGCCCGCGCCCAATCATCAGACCAGGCCAAGAGCCATACAATTGAAGAGCTGAAAAACAGAGCCGCTGAAGAAAAACCTTATCAAAAGTGGGTGTATAAGCTTAATCTTGAAAAAGAAAACAAACCTTCACAGAAAAAACCTCAATAAAAAAACTGCTTGAGCGATGCCAAGCAGTTTTTCTTTATATTTATTCATTTGCTGATTCTGCAGATTCGATTTCACCCTCTAAAATGTACTGCCCGCGATATGGCTTTTTCACTTCCGGGTACATTTTAATTAAGCTTTGCATAAACGTTGTCATATTAGGGATTTCAAGACCGCTTTCTTTTTCAATCTCTTTTTGAAGCTCCGAGCTCTTAATCGCCGCGTTGTGGCGTTTTAATGTTTTAATAGCAGCTTCACGCAGCTTAGCTGCTTTTGATCCCGGTCTTGCCGTTCCTCTTCTTCTTCGTGTTGTTCCGTCTGGTATACCGGCAGGAAGAGAGGAAATAGATTGAAGCTGAGGCTGAACAGACTGCTGCTGTGATTGCGGCTGATAGCTTCTGATTTCCTGAGCCGCAAGCTCAGCGAGAACCGGCAGAGAGTCAGGTTTTTTTTCAGAACGGAAATCCTTTTTGATTTCGGAAGGGCTTCCATTTCTGTCCAGCTCTCTTAATTTTGCGTATATTTTATCACGTTCAATTTGATATTCACGAATGACTTTCACTTCAGCTTCATTTAATTGTTCTAACCGCAAGCGCAAAGCTTCTCTTTCATTAAACATTCCTCAATGTACCCCCTATCAAAATTAACATCTTTAATTAAGATATTAGATTACAAAAGTAATTTTATCAACTATTATTTTAGCATTTTACTATTATATTTACTCTATGAAAAATTCCTTATTTTCTGAAAAAGTTTTATTTTTCAAAAGAGTCCTTTATTCTCAAGGGGTCAAGGGTCTTTCTAGTTTATTTGGTATAATGTTGAAAATATATATTTTACTTACTTCTTTAAAGAAATTTAGTGTAATATCTACAATTTTCGAGTTATGAGATATGAGATTTATCTAAAATTGAGGAAAAACATCAAAAATCAGCTGTGTTTTTTAGCGTATCAATCAAACAAATCATCAATTCCTATACCCAAATTTGGAAAAATAAGCTTCTTACTCTTCTTCCATTGCTTTTTGCACAAATAAAAAACCTGATGTGATCAGGTTTTTAGGAAATACTATTTAGTCAGATACCTATTCCGTTTCAGCCAGAACGCGGTTCACACGTTTTTCAAGCATTTTCATACCGCTCCCGCCGGCTTGGAAGTGACGGAGCTGTCCTGTTTTATCAAACACATAATATGCAGGTACATATTCATTTTCAAATGCATCGGTTAAAGCATGGTCACTGTCAACAAAAATCGGCTGAGTGATATCGTGTTCAGCAGCTGTTTCTTTAATTTTACCAAGGTCAAGATCATCTTCGGAACGAGGCATATGCACAGCTACAACATTCAGTTGATCTTGATATTTATCACGAAATTCATTCACTTGCGGCATCGCTTCTTTGCACAAGTGGCAGCTGATGGACCAGAAATGAATAAGCGTCGGCTTTTCCCCAATCAAATGCCTTCTCGTCACTTCACCATTTAACCAAGCTTTTTCTCCCGTCAATTCCGGCATGGGCTGACGTAATTTCATTGCTTTTTCCCTCCTATTTAACAGAAAGGCCTAACGAATATGCTAGACCGCTTTTCGTTCTTGGAAAGAATTAAAGTGTTTTTTGGCCTGGTTTCCAGTTAGCCGGACAGAGTCCGCCAGTTTGCAGCGCCTGGAGAACACGAAGCGTTTCATCAACATCACGCCCAATGTTGTTGTGGAAAACAGTTTGATATTGAAGCTCCCCTTCAGGATTAATAATAAACAATCCGCGCAAAGCCACACCTTCTTCTTCGATTAAGACGCCATATTCCCGGGATACCTCATGGTTTGTATCAGCAGCAAGCGGGTATTTCAGCTGGCCAAGACCGTTTTCTTTGCGGTCTGTATTGATCCAAGCTAAATGAGTATGGATGGTATCAGTTGAAACTCCGATGACTTCTGCATCAAGATCTTCGAACTCGTCATAGCGGTCGGACATTGCTGTAATTTCTGTCGGACAAACAAAAGTGAAGTCCATTGGATAGAAGAACAGCACTGTCCATTTGTCGTTTTTCATGTTTTCCTCAAGACTTACTTTGCCGAATTCTTTGCTTGCAAGGACTGCTTCCATTTCAAAACGAGGAGCTTGTTTACCTACCATACGTTCTGCCATATGTATCCCTCCAATTTATTGTTTGGCTTAAAGGTCGAAATAGCTTGAAAATAAAGGGTGATTAACCATTTTTAGTTATATTGCAATGCCATTATATAAAAGTAGATTTCCTGAGTCAATTTTTAACAAATCATGCATGTCTTTGGCTTCGACATTTTTGAATAAAACGTTTAACATGGTCATGTACAGGGTAACTAGCCTCAGTGTGCAGCAATCAATTAGAAAAGGAGCTCAACATGGACTTTATTAAACAATATGATTGGGCGGGACTGATTACAAATGCCGGTGTTCTGCTCATTAAACTCGCCATTATGATATTGCTCTATTTTATCGTTCGATCATTAGGCATGAAAATCATTAAACATCTGTTTGCAAAATTCGAGGAGCAGAATAGCTTGTCTATCGGACGTGCACATACGCTCCGAAGCCTGACTCTTAACATATTTGCTTATACTTTGATTTTTATATTCTTCGTCATGGTTCTAGATTTGTTTCATTATGATCCAAGCGCTCTTTTAGCGGGGGCAGGAATCGTCGGCCTGGCTGTCGGATTTGGCGCCCAAGGGCTTGTCAGTGACATCGTGACAGGTTTTTTTATTTTGCTTGAGAAACAATTGGATGTCGGAGACTATATTACCGTTTCCACCTTTGACGGAATTGTCGAGCAGGTTGGCTTAAGAACAACTCAAATCCGCAGCTTTGACGGAACATTGCATTACATCCCCAACAGAAACATCACAAACGTGAGTAATCATTCTCGTGGTACCATGCAGGCTCTTGTTGATATTAAAGTGCCGGCTGAAAGAAACATTGATGAAATGATTCATATTTTACAGCAGGTTTGTGATGAAACGGCAGCGGCTCTTCCACAAATAAAAGAAGGCCCAAATGTCATCGGGATTCAAGAACTGGGGACTTCCGAAATTGTAATCAGGGTCATTGCCAAAACAGAAAATATGGAACAGTGGCGAGTCGAACGAGTGTTGAGAAAAGAAATAAAGAACGCGTTCGACCGCGCTTTCCCTAAAGAAACAGAATAAATAAAAGAACCGAAGCTTTTTGCTTCGGTTTTTATATTACTGAATTCTGCTTTCAACTTCGCTGCAAATTTCTTCAGCCGTCATCCCGGAAGCTGTAATGACAGGTGCTTGTGTTACCGTATCGGCTATCCCTTGCACATTATTATCAAGACCTGTTACGACACAGCAGTCACAGCCTTGAGCATCAGCAGGGCTTTTCATCATTACAACGTCATATCCTTTTTCTTTTAAAGCAGCTTCTACATCTGATAACGATTGTTCAATTCCAATTTTTTTAGCCATTTTTGAACACCTCCGTTTACTAGAGTGCTCATTTTATGGAATTTTATTCTTTCATTTGTACTTAATTGGCATAAACAGAAAAATAACCTGTCATGACATTAACCGCTGTTTCTATCGCATTTTCATCGGGATTCAGCTTAGCATGATGAAGCCCATGTTCAGAATCAGCGCCGAGCCAGAACATGAAGCCGGGATATTTTTTCAGCATGTAGCCAAAATCCTCTCCAGTCATAGCTTCTTTTGCTTCAATTACTGTTGCCAGTTGATGTTCAGCAACAAAAGACATAAATTCTTCTGTTAATCCGCTCGTATTGTAAACTTGGTGATAAACAGACGGATATGTCACTTTTCCTTTGCAGCGAAATCCGATTTCGATTCCTTTCACCACATCTTCAATCCGTTCCTTTACCTGTTTCATCGATTCTTCAGAAAGCGTGCGGATCGTGCCTTCCAGGTGGGCCGTTTCCGCAATGATATTTTGTGCCGAGCCTCCGGTAATGGTACCAACTGTAATAACAGCACTGTCTAGCGGATCTGTGTTTCTAGAGATAATCGTTTGCAGCTGGGTGACAAGTGTACTTGCCGCTACAACCATATCCTCCGCCAAATGCGGATATGCCGCATGTCCCCCTCTGCCTTCCAGATCGATGACTAGCTCTGATGTATTCGCAAATAGAAGGCCGCTTTTTGTCGCAATGGTGCCTACCGGAAGCTCTGGAGCAATATGAAGCGCAGTGATGAAATCAGGCTGCCATTTTTTTAATACATCGCTCTCAAGCATTGGTTCCGCACCGCCAGGCCCTTCCTCTGCCGGCTGAAACAGAAAAAGCAAATCATGTTTGACTGGGTGGTGAACAAAATGATCAATAATGCCGAGTGCAATCGTCATATGCAAATCGTGGCCGCAGGCGTGCATGTTGCCGTGATGCTCTGATGCGAATGGAAGACCAGTTTGCTCTTCTATAGAAAGCGCGTCGATATCCGCTCTGTACGCCAGCATTTTTTTCGGCGCCGTCCCGTTCACTTTTACAAAAAGCCCTGTTCGCCATTTCTCAATTTCAATTCTGTCTTGGGGATATTGTTCCAAGACATGTAATAAATACTGCTGGGTTTTGAACTCCTGAAATCCAAGCTCCGGTATACGATGCAGATCTCTGCGAATTGCGATGAGCTCCTCTTTCTTCATTTCTATTCCTCCTGCCTATACGAATAAGGCGTGGATACATTATCCACGCCTTTTTTATCAAACTTTTCCTTACAGCTGGCGTAATTCCTGCTTGATTTCAGTTTTGCCTTTTGTTTTTTCATCAATGTCTTTGATTTTTTTAGCTGGTGTGCCTGCAACGACAGTGTATGGCTCAACGTCATTTACCACGATCGCTCCCGCAGCAACAACAGCTCCTTTACCTACTGTTACACCTTCAAGCACAACAGCATTTGCGCCGATTACGACGTCGTCTTCAATCACAACCGGTTTAGCGGATGGCGGCTCAATAACGCCCGCAAGTACAGAACCCGCGCCGATATGGCAGTTTTTTCCAACAGTAGCTCGTCCGCCAAGCACAACGTTCATATCAATCATTGTGCCTTCGCCGATGACTGAACCGATATTAATAGAAGCACCCATCATGATAACTGCGTTATCACCGATTTCAACTTGGTCGCGGATGATCGCGCCCGGCTCAATCCGCGCTTTGATGTTTTTAAGATCAAGCATTGGGATCGCAGAATTGCGGCGGTCATTTTCAACCACATAGTCTTCGATTTTGCTTTGGTTTTCTTCGATTGCTGTTTGGATTTCGCTCCACTCACCGAAAACGACACCAGTGTTTCCGTTGATAAAAGCTTTCGCAGATTCGCCGAAATTGATTCCTTCCAGCTCACCTTTCACGTAAACCTTTACAGGTGTAGATTTTGTACTATTTTGAATAAATGAAATAATTTCATTTGCGTCCATCATTTTCATATGTATAGTCCTCCTCCTGATTTTCTACCTCATTACTGTATCAAAGGAAAGATACAAAGACAAGAAAAAAAGGAACAGCCGTTTTAGCAGTTCCCAGTGAGTGATCAGACAGCGCACCCGCTTTTCTTTGCGAATTGTCTCCCGAAGTTTATTAATTCTTCCTCTTCTTCACCTTCTGGATTATTTTCGATTTTTACCGAAGGCAGCACAATGTCTCCACCGCGTTCTTTTATTTTTGCCTCTAGCGTATCAACCGCTCCGCAGAAAAATTCATATGCTGTATCACCGGAACCGAATACAGCGCATGTTTTGCCGGAAAAATCAATCTCCTCCATGTCTTCAGCCAGATCTAAAAATTCATCAGGCAGATCTCCGTCTCCCCACGTATAGGTTCCCATTATGATATGGTCATAATCGGTAAACAGCTGGGCATCATCAATATCCATTGCTTCGAAACGGTCTACTTCTGCTTCCGCCTCCTGAAGCCCCTTTTCAATCAAATCTGCCATTGCTTCAGTATTGCCTGACATTGTTGCATAAACGAGCAAAATCTTCGCCAATTCCTTGTTCCTCCTCTAATGAATCATTGCTGAAACCTCGTACGGCTGGACAAATTTACATTCATACAAGCCTGCGCAAAAGAAATTCTCTTTCTGATTGGCCACTCTCCATCCATGCCCCTTAATGGTATCGAACCATTTTAACGACCGGGCTTCGAGATCAGCCTGGTAAATTCTCGAAAAACCATTTTCATCTTGTGTTGTAGTGACATATATAATGCCATCATCCTCTGAAAGATCAAGAAATGATTCTTCTATTCTGATCATGCTGGATTGAATGATGAATTCTTCACCATTCAAAAGATTCCGTACAGTGACAGCACCGTGCTTTCCTTTCACAGAACCCATCGCCGCCACCAGCCAATCTTCATTGAACACGAGCATGGATGCCGTCATCCGGTTTTTTTCTTTTTTGACAACTTGGACATTGTCACGCTTAATGTCGTAAGCCCAAATGCCGCCAAAATATTCGTGTATTTGCGTGCCGATAAAAAGATTGCCCCCGTGAAGGCATAGCGACCGGATAACAGGGGGATTATGAAATTCGGCAAAAGGTTTGGCTACGCGCCATGAGACACCAAAATCATCCGATACATAAATACAATGCTTACCGTGGGCGCAGACAAACCCGTTGTTTCTGCCGGTAATCGCCCACACTGTTGCATTTGTCGGAAAGCTCGACATCGTCCAGGTTTTCCCTTCATCAGCCGAACGAATGACTGTTCCCTTTTCACCGACGCCAAATAAGTAAGGCCCTATGTAGCTGATACAGTGTATCTTACTTTTCAAACGAAAAAGCTTTCTCCAGCCCCGCTCCAAAGAATAATGAAAAATGCCTTCTCTTTGTACCGCCACAAAATATCCAGAAAACGCCGATGCCGTAACAGCAGTTGCTCCTTTATGAAACATGGCTTTTTTCCTTGTTCATATAATCTGCCCATGCAAGAAAACCTCTCGCAAACGCTCGGCAGCTTTCCACATCTTCATCTGTTTCAGGCGCTAATTCAATTTTTAGTGTTTCCTGGTAAACAGCAGCTCCCGCCTCTTGCAGCATGGCATTGAACAAATTCACCGCTTCGCAAAACTGTGGATAAGAATAATCGCCAGACCCGAAGCAGGCTGTTTTTAAACCATTAAGCTGAAGCTGTTTGACCTCTTCGAAAAAATCCTCCGCTTCGTAGGGCAAATCGCCGTCCCCCCACGTATAGGTGCCAATCAGTACATAATCATAGGAGGTTAAACAAGACGCATCCACATCATCTATCTCGACACAATCGATATCCAACTCATATTCCTGAAGCGTATCTTTTATTATGAAGGCAATGTCTTCTGTATTTCCTGACATGCTGGCATATGTAATCAAGGCTTTAGCCATGTTATCACCCCATTAATTGATAATGATTTTCAATATCATATGTATCACTTTAAATGATAATGATTTTCATTGTCAACAGATAAATAAAAAAAAAGACAGCACCTCGCTGTCTTTAAAATGGATTTTCCTGATCCAGCATATCCTTTATCACTTGTACAAAAGCTTGAACTTGTTTCAGTTCAAAGGCAGGCTCATAGCCTAATAACCATGTATCCCGACCGATCGGATGCCCTTTCATGTCTAAAAGAGGCATTTTATTCACTTTATCTTCATTTTGAAGGGTAACAGACGGCAAAATAGCATAACCGATTCCGTGCAGCGCCATCTGTTTGCACGTTTCAATCTGATCAACCAATATCGTCTGTTTCGGCGACGTTTTAAATTTTTGATGCCACCAGTGCTGAATTTCCTGAAAATAAGTGCTATCACTTTTAAACTGGATAAACGGCCGTTCTGTATGGGCAATATCTTCGATGCAGGAAATTTCAGTATCCACTAAATACAGATGATCTGTCATTAAGTAATCTTTGCGCCCCTTCCACTCAGGGTTGCCTCTTATAATGCCGATATGAACCTGATCCTCATACAAGCTTTTCAGCATTTCGCTGCTCCACCCGGTTATGAGCGAGATCTTTGCATTCGGATACTTTTCCACATACGTCTTCAGGACTTTAGGGAGCCAATGCTGACCGATTATGGAGGCGACGGCAAGCTTCAACGTGCCGTGAATTTCACCTTCAAGCTCGTCAATATTTTCTCTTATTCTTTCCTGCTCTAATGTCACATCATTCGCAAACTGAATGATTTTCTCACCGGCGGGCGTTACCGTTAATCCTTTTTGGGATCTTAAAAAGATTTTTGTTCCCCACGCCTTTTCAATGGTTTGTAAGCGCTGAGATAAAGCCGGCTGAGATACAAAAAGCCGTTCTGCCGCCTTTCTCATATTTAATTCCTCAGCTAAAACTACGAGCATATGAAGCTCTTGAAGCTGCATGTCGTCCTCCTTTTTGTTATCAATAAGTTTTTCTTATCTCCCATTCTAATAAAATCTTAGTTTCTTATTCAAGCCCTATTCTCGTTTAAATTATGTATGCGCTTTCTTTTTCACTCTGCCTATATAATAAAAATAGGCTGTACAGCCTACTTATTCAATGAGCGTATATGCTTATTCAATTCCTTTAAAACGACTCTTCTCGTAAAAATCCCTTCAAAAACCTGCTCGTCATTTTCAACACAGACAAATCCGTTATTAATGACCATGCCGAATCCCTTCATAATCGGATCATTGATATGCAGGCGCGGAATGTCAGTCAGCATGACTTCCTCAACAGTGATTTGGTCAAGCTTTTCAAACTCAATTCGCTCAAGCCCAAAAATACTGTTCATGATCATATTTGTCCCGATTAAGCCATGTAAACGATAGGAAGGATCCAGAACCGGGATGGCTGTGTATCCGGTTTTTGTCAATACTAATAATGCATGCTCAAGGTTATTTCCGACTTGCACGTGCGCTACTTTGTCTGCCTCAATCATAAATTGTCCGACTGTTGCCTCAAGAAGTTGATCTGATTGTAAGCTTATCATGTTTTCGACCCCTTTTCATTTTCATCATCAATACATTCCCTATATTGCAATAATATAAACTTTATCAGTATTTGTCGAAAAGTTTCCTTTCAATAAAAAAGATACTCTTTGTGGAGTATCAATTATAGGGTGTCCCATTAATTTTCAAATCGAAATCGGTCGTATAGCGTTACAAGTTTTTTGTAGGTGGTTCCGTCAACGTTTTTGGTCCCTGTCTCTATATCGTTGATCTCACTGCTTAATAGCTCGATGGCATACTCATGGTTGATCAGGATATTCAGCAGAAGTTTTTGTTCTTCTTCTGTAAATCGTTCACCGATAAGACTCATTCGCAATCAGGCCCCCTGTTTTATACTGAATACCTCTGAAAGCAAGACAACTTACTTTCAGCTCTACCGCTAGAATAAGTAATCAGATAACAAACGTCAACCGCATAATTCGACATTTACCTTGGCTTTTCCAGCCAAATTATTTTGTGAAACGATTTGCATAGCTGAAGGCAGTGTATGAATCCGGCTTTATTTTGGCCTCAATCCCCATGGAGGTAATACGTCCAGTCATTTCTTGGATCAGATCTTTTGTAAGCCCTTTTTTCCCAATATCCAAGTGAACTTCAAAGGTAAGATCCGCCCCCTCACCGGTAAAGGGCAGGAGCAGATCGGTAATATCCATTAAGTGTCCATCAAGAATATGAGCGGCCGTTTCTTGGCTGTACGCCGTTTCTAACGAAATCTTCTCCCGAAGGCTATGTATGGGTCTGTCGACTGTATGATTTTTCAAGCAGCCCCAAGCTCCCTTGCCTGTACGATGCAAATGCAATGCGGTAATAAACTTTGTGTAATCGCGGTAAACCTGTGAATCGGTTCCGATCGATAACACATAAGAAGAACGGGGGTCCTTTTGAACAAAGGCTTTAAGCCGTTCCATCACATCTTGAAAGGTCATCTGTGCTTCTGAAAGATTATAAAACAGAAAAGAATCAGCCATCACGACACTCCTTTTCAAGGATTTACAACCATGAAACAAGTATGTTCCTTACCGTTTATTTCGATTACTTTTGCAAAGGCGGAAGCTTGTTCCCCCCTATTTCAGGAATCTTACTGAAGAAGTTCAAAGATTTCGATGGAAACCATGTCGATATTATCAAACGGATATGTGTTAGGTTTTTCACCTTTTTGGAAAACCGTCAGTTCAAACGTTTGATTTTTTTCGAAATATTTAACACTGCATATTTTCTCACCATTCACTTCGAAATAGCGTTGCATTGGCTCGTTAGCCGCTTCCGCTGTTTCTTGCAGACTTTGCAGCCGTGTGATGATACCCATTAATTGTGACATTCTAAAAAAAGACTCCTTTCAAAAAGCAACTTCAAATCAACAAGTATTTATTATAATACAAGTTCTATTGAGCATCATACCATAAAGTCGGACAGGATGGCATTTTCACTGCTGAATTTAAGCAAAGAAAAAAAGTGAAAAAAACTATTTTTCTTTAGTTTGAGGCTTTTTTTGAATGTCATGCACACAATTATAATTTTTTTCGAATCTTTGCAGCATTAAGAATGCCTTTTTGCAACTTTGTCAAAACCTTCTTTTGAATTTTCTGGTGAAGTCCCGCGTGGCCATAATCAATGGGAGTCATGCTGGATAGAGTAAACACGGACCTGAAATAAATAATCATTTCAGAACGAATTTTCCTCCTCACCCGTGCAGCAGTGTCAGGGGTGTTCGGCACTGAATGTTTCTCCCCGTGTTAAACGTTTACCACTAGTTAGGTTTATTGTTTCATTGGATTGTCCTATGCTTTGACAAATAAAAAACTTGGCGGGGGTAGCGCCAAGTTTTTTCGGATCTTGATCTGATAGAGGGGTTGGGGAACAGAGAGTAGCTTCTCTCTATAATTAAATGATAATGATTCTCAGTATCAATGTCAATCGTTTTTTGATATTTTTTTCAATTCATAAAAAAAACGGCCTCTCAGCCGTTAAATCAATCCATCCTGCTCATATAAATATGAATAAGGCAAGTCTATAAATAAATACACCTGATCCTCCATCGGATACGAAAACGTTCTAATCATTTCACCTGTTTCCAAATCACTATACAGATCACTGAAAAAACCTTTTCTGAGATTTCTCATTCTCATAATGTTCTCTAGAAAATAAGGGCGCCAGCTCCAGTTTTTCTCCGCATATTCCGGCTGATAAATCCATTCTCCATCTTGCTTAAACACATTTCCCGTCAGCTGATCGCCTTCTTCATCACACATGTAAATCCTGAAGCTGCAATCTGTCAGCTCTTCCGCCAGCTTTTTAATAAAGTCATCATCAGAAGACAGATTGTTTTTTCTCAAAGAAGTCACAGCCTGATGCACTCGTTTGTAAAACTGTTCGGAGTGCTCATAGACTGTTTCCAGTTTCTTTTTCTCATGTGTGATAAATTGGTGAAATTCAGTTTTAAGTCTATGTTTCAATACATCTCTCTCTAGAAACGTTTCAGATGGGGACACCAAGTAATAGCCCTGAAAATAGCGGCCTCCGTTTCTCCAGGCGTACTGAAGCTGGAAGTTCGCCTCAATGTCTTCATACAGCAGCGCCGCACCGATTTTTCTCGCTAATAAAGAGATGCTGTACAGCACATGCTCATATGACGGTGACGGCTGTGATACTTTCAGCGCCTGCAAATCGATTTTTAACAGATCTGGTGAGAGCAGCGCGATTCTGTCCAAGTTGCTGCTTTCTTTTCCGATGTTGTCAACTGCGATTTTAATTCCGTATGTACGATAGTATGCAAGCATATGGTAGAGCTGCTCAATATCCCCTTCAAAATTGTGCTCTGTAATTTCAAGCACAAAACGGTGGAGTTCGATTCCCTTCGCTTCATATTCTTTCAGAAGCTCCAGAAAGCTTTCACCATGATCCAGCATCAGCAGATTGGCATCCTGATTCATAAAAATCAGCAGATCAGAATCGGCCTCTAAAAAGCGGTCAAGAGCCTGGCGAATAATCCTGTTATCAACCTCTAATTTATATTCTTCGGGTATCCCTGCATCTAAAAAGAAGGGCCCGAGACTTTGGATTTCTGAATCTGCCAAAATTCGTCCAAGCACCTCATATCCGACGACCTTCTGTTCCTCGGCACTAAAAATCGCCTGGTAATATGGAAGGACATCATCAATGTTCGTTAAAATATCAAGTGGATCCAACATGTTATCACCTGCTTCTCTATCTTTGTCTGATTATACCACATTGAATCCAAAGATTAATATTCTTTAAAACGGATAAGGATTCAGCCATTGTCCCCCGTCCATTGTGATACAATCCCCGTTTATATAGGATGCTTCATCAGAAAGCAAAAACGCTGCCAAAGCGGCGATTTCCTCCGGTGTGCCCAATCGGCCGAGCGGCACACTGTTCATCGTGCGGGCCATCGCTTTTTCCGATTCAAAGAGCTTCTCCGCACCGCCTGTTCGTTCAATCGGTCCGGGGGCTATAGCGTTTGTGCGAATGCCGTATTTGCTCCCCCATTCAACGGCCAGCGTTCTTGTCAATGACAATACCCCCGCTTTGGCTGCAGCGGAATGAACGACCCCCGCTCCCGCTCCCCAAGCGTAAGTGGCTGCCATATTTAAAATGACACCCTGCTGCTTCTGGTCAATCCAATGCCTTGCCGCTGCCTGGCTGCAAAAAAATGTGCCGTTTAAAACAATCTCAATAACGGCTTTCCATCCATTGGGCGTCAGCTTTTCTGCCGGACAAATAAAGTTTCCGGCTGCGTTGTTAATCAGCGCGTCAAGCCGGCCAAAGGCTTTTATCGCTTCTTTAATCATGTCTGAAGCGGCGGAATCGGAACGGACATCCATTTGAAAACAAGCGACCTGTCCCTCAAAGGTCTGAATTTCTTTTTTTGTTTCCTCAAGTGCCTCATGGTTCCTCCCTGTCACCATAACGTGCCACCCTAATTCAGCCTGTTTTTTTGCCATCGCTTTTCCCATGCCGCTTGACCCGCCGGTAATAATTACCGCCTTTTTTTCCATGTTTATCCCTCCAATTGTGAATGAGTATTCATTCAATAATATTCTATCATTATATCCCTGCCTCTGTCAGCACATGCTCATATGAGATTTTTATCAGATACAGATGATATAATAGAAAAACTCTATTAAAGGTTGGTTTGAAATGAAAAAGATGTCCAGAAGACAATTTCTAAAAGGAATGTTCGGCGCTCTTGCTGCCGGGGCTTTAACGGCCGGCGGGGGATATGGCTATGCCAGGTATCTCGAGCCGCATATGATCGAGACAACCGAACACACAATAAAAAGCTCTCTCATTCCGCACGGATTTGACGGTTTTAAAATCGTGCAGTTCAGTGATACACACTTGAGTGATTACTTTACTCTCGAAGATTTAAAAACTGTCATTTTTACAATTAATGAATCTAAACCTGATCTCATTGTTTTTACAGGTGATATCATCGATAATCCTGATACGTACCAGCACCACCAGGCAGTCATTCCATTATTGAGAAAGCTTAATGCTCCCTTCGGCAAGCTTTGTATTTACGGCAATCATGATCACGGAGGCTATGGAACTGCCGTTTACAAAAGCCTGATGACGGCCGGCGGTTTCACGGTATATCGCAATGGCTATCAAACATTGTCACTCGCAGATGGCAGCAAAATCGAGATTGCTTCGCTTGATGACTTAATGCTGGGAAACCCAGATTATGAAGGCACCCTTTCAAGGCTGAGCGACAGACTTTTTTCCATTCTTCTCGTCCATGAACCTGATGCGGCCTTGAAAACAACAGATTATCCCGTGAACCTTCAGCTTTCCGGCCATACACACGGCGGCCAGATTCAGCTGCCTTTTTACGGACCGATTATTACGCCTCCATATGGAAAAGTCTACACAGAGGGAATGTATCAAACGGGCAGCACTCATATTTACGTAAACCGAGGCCTCGGGATGACCAGGCTGCCTTTGCGGTTTCTGGCCAAGCCTGAAATCACTGTCTTCACCTTAAAAAGCACAAATTAATGTAGCAGGATGGGCTCCTCATCAATACTTATAAGTAAAAAAGGAGGATGAGGAAACTGCTTACGTACCAGGTGAAGCAAGGTGATACACTGAACAGCATCGCGGCTGATTTCAGAATCAGCACGGCTGCATTACTCCAGGCTAATCCGTCACTGCAGGCAGGGCTCACCGCGGGACAGTCCATAGTCATCCCCGGACTGCCGGACCCTTATACAATTCCGTATCATATCGCAGTCTCAATCGGAGCAAAGACCCTTACGCTGTTCCTAAATAATCGGGTAATGAAAACCTATCCCATCGCCGTTGGTAAAATACTAACGCAAACGCCTACTGGCGAGTTTTACATTATTAACCGCCAGCGCAATCCCGGCGGCCCATTTGGCGCTTATTGGCTGAGCCTTTCAAAGCAGCACTACGGAATACACGGGACGAATAATCCCGCTTCGATTGGTAAGGCTGTTTCTAAAGGCTGCATTCGCATGCATAACAAAGACGTGATCGAACTTGCTTCAATTGTGCCAAACGGAACAAGAGTCACGATTAACCGGTAATGTTTTCTTATTTGTTTCAAAAACAGGCGGTTTATAATATGATAAAGTGGGACCTTTAGGGTAAGGAGCGTTTTTATGGATATATTTAAAAATCGTAATTTTGTTCGTCTATTTTTCGCAGCACTCGCTTCTCAAATGGGCACGACAGTAGGCAACATGGCCTTTGCTTTTTTTTTGCTGGACCGATTCAGCAGCCAGCCTTCATATACGACCTTGGCGGAGCTAATGTATTCTCTTCCGACCATATTTGTATTTCTGATCGTGGGAGTCGTCGCGGACCGGTTTGACAGAAAAAAGGTGGCAGAAAATTGTGATTGGATCAGAGCAGGCCTGACTGTCGTGCTTTTTTTCACTTTATTTACCGGCAATATTCCTCTTGTTTTTTGTATCTTATTTATCAGAAGCGCTGTAACAAAGTTTTTCTTTCCGGCAGAAAACAGTTTGGTACAAGCCATTCTGCCGAAGGAGCATTATGCGAAAGCGGCAGGGCTTAATCAGATGCTTTTTAGCATTTTTATGGTGTTTGGAGTCGGTATAGGCGCGTTTATGTACAACACCATCGGTATTGAAGGCGCCATTATTCTTGATTTTGTCAGCTTTATCATTTCCGGGCTGCTGATCCGCAGCTGCCGGATTCCAAAAGAAGCCCGACAGCCAAACGGTGCATTCAGCTGGAGAAAGACTTCTGTTAAGGATTCAATAAATGACTTTAGAGAAGGCATCCTCTATATTTTAAAAAACAAATTGCTGGCATCTCTTATTTTCGGCTTCTTCATTTTTGGATTTGTCAACGGAGGATTCGCCGTATTGCCGATGTTTACAATGAAATATGGATTGGCTCCTGACCGATATGAGTGGCATACGTCTGTATTTACGATCGCACTCGGGTTTGGGCTTCTGGCAGGAAGCGTAATCGGCACGATCATCTCTAAAAAAGTGAAGCCGCACTTTTTAATGTCGATACCGATTTTCATTGCAGGTTTGCTGATCTTCGTACTCGGCTACACCAATATTTTATGGGTGTATTACGCGGCAGCTTTTGCACTGGGAATGTGTATCGGACCGATCAACATTGCAATCGGAGGGTGGATGCCAAAAATTGTTCATCCAAAACTGATGGGACGTGTAAGCGGCATGCAGGACCCTTTTATGATGTTTGCACAGTCTTTGACACTTGGCTTAGTCGCGCTGTTATTCCCTAAGTTTGTTTCAAACATTGATTATCTTTATTACGGCATGGGTGTTATTATCCTGCTCGTTTTTATTTTTTATTTTATTGCACTGCCAAAATACAGTGCTCAGGCTGTGGAAGTGAATGTTCAGGAAGCATTTCAAGAACAGCCGAAAAAGAAGGCAAGATCTGTATAATGCAGGTTAAAAATGCGCTTTTTTTCTTAGAAAAAAGCGCATTTTTACATTCAATATTTGCATTTCAACTTTAAAAAAGTATAATCTAATCATATAGAAATTGATAAGAGCAAAGGAGAGAAATAATGGACGACCATGCATATACGAAAGATCTGCAGCCAACCGTAGAAAATCTTTCAAAAGCAGTTTACACTGTGAACCGCCATGCAAAAACCGCCCCCAACCCTAAATACCTATATCTGCTGAAAAAACGGGCTTTGCAAAAGCTTGTCAAAGAAGGTAAAGGAAAGAAAATAGGGCTTCATTTTTCAAAAAATCCAAGGTTCAGCCAACAGCAATCGGACGTGCTTATCTCAATCGGAGACTACTATTTTCACATGCCTCCAACTAAAGAAGACTTCGAACATCTTCCGCATTTAGGTACACTTAATCAATCGTACCGAAATCCTAAAGCTCAAATGTCTTTAACAAAAGCGAAACACCTATTGCAAGAATATGTCGGCATGAAAGAAAAGCCGCTAGTGCCAAATCGCCAGCAGCCAGCTTACCATAAACCGGTCTTTAAAAAACTTGGCGAGAGTTACTTTTAAAATAAAAACAGCCGTGCCTCTTTCTGGCAACGGCTGTTTTTATTTATTCGATAACATACGTATCCACTTTTTTAATCAAATCACTGATCTCAGGCTTGCTGATTTGCTCATCTGCCCCTACAACTTCACCGCGGTGACGCAGATCATCCGTAATTAACGATGAGAAAATCATAACCGGCACATCTGAGCTTTTCGGATTTTCCTTCAACAGCTTTGTGAGCCTGTGTCCGTCCATTTTTGGCATTTCAATATCAGTGATGATCATATCAATCTGTTCTGATAAATCAGTTTCGTTTTCAGCAAGGTTCATAATGTATTCATATGCCTCTTTTCCATTTTCAAACGAAGCGATATTGTTGTACCCTGCTTCTTTTAATTCATCCTGCAAGAGGCGCATCAAAAGCGGTGAGTCCTCTACAATGATTAGCTTTTTATCAGTTCTTCTTTCATCGAAGCCCTCGGTATGCATATTATACGTGTCAACACCTGAATCTGATTCAATGTCATAAATAATTTTTTCATAGTCAGGCAAAAAGATCATCAGGTCTTCAAGCTTAATAATCCCGGTAAGGTGCCGCTCCATTCCTTGATTTAACGATGTCGGCTTTTCAATCGCTTCCCAGGATACTCTGTGAATTTGAGACACAGAGCCGACATGAAAAACAATTTTCCGTTTATTAAATTCAGTCACGATATATTTCTCATCTTTTGATCCTTCAGGCTCTACTCCAAAAAATGAGAAGAGACTGATCACAGGGAGGATTTCTCCTCTGAGTTTAATCATTCCTTCTACATGCTGATGGGAGTGAGGCACTGATGTCACCTCGACAGGCTGAATAATTTCTCTTACCTTCATGACGTTAATTCCGAAAGCATTTTCACCCACACCAAACTTCACAATTTCTAATTCATTTGTACCAGAATCCAATAAAATTTCGTATTGTTGTAACGACAATTCAATCCCTCGCTATTCGCATTCAGTATTGTACTGTATATATCGGCGTAATTTGTAAAAAGTGAATGGCAGCTCCTCAAAATCAAATTCCGAAGGCAGCAAACTGAGTTCCTCAAAAAAGAAACTTTTTTCCTAATAACCATTGACTTTCCAACTAACAGTGATAAAATAGTCAAGGATTTTTCCAAAGAAGGGTGTAAATAATGGGTACCTTAGTAATATTTAAAGAAAACGAAATGACTGTTTTAGAGGATATCAGTGAAGAAACTTACCTGAATATGAAGAAAGAATCAGCTGACCTTCAAGAAGAGCATCCTCCGTATCTGATTTGGCACGAAGACCTTCATTTTGATTATGGCTATTAATGAAATTGGCACATATAAACAATAATAGAACATGATACAATAAAGACAATCAAATCGCTGGTTGTCTTCTTTTTTTCTGAAAAGAAAGGTATGTTTAGAAAAAAGGCGCATACAATCGAAATATATCAGTTAAAAAGGTGACAAATGATCAGCTAGTGGTAAAATAGGATAAACTCATTATATTTGTTAAGGTGATGAATTATGGAACATTTGCTGAATCCGAAAGCAAGAGAGATCGAAATTTCAGGAATACGCAAATTCTCGAATCTTGTAGCCCAACACGAAGACGTCATTTCACTTACAATCGGCCAGCCTGATTTTTTCACACCGCATCATGTGAAAGCTGCCGCAAAAAAAGCCATTGATGAAAACGTGACGTCATATACTCCGAATGCCGGCTACCTGGAGCTGAGACAAGCTGTGCAGCTTTATATGAAGAAAAAAGCGGATTTCAACTATGATGCTGAATCTGAAATTATCATCACAACAGGCGCAAGCCAAGCCATTGATGCTGCATTCCGGACGATTTTATCTCCCGGTGATGAAGTCATTATGCCAGGGCCTATTTATCCGGGCTATGAACCTATTATCAATTTGTGCGGGGCCAAGCCTGTCATTGTTGATACTACGTCACACGGCTTTAAGCTTACCGCCCGGCTGATTGAAGATGCTCTGACACCCAACACTAAGTGTGTCGTGCTTCCTTATCCGTCAAATCCTACCGGCGTGACTTTATCTGAAGAAGAACTGAAAAGCATCGCAGCCCTTTTAAAAGGCAGAAATGTCTTCGTATTGTCCGATGAAATATACAGTGAATTAACATATGACAGACCGCATTACTCCATCGCAAACCATTTGCGGGATCAAACAATTGTCATTAACGGCTTGTCAAAATCACACAGCATGACTGGTTGGAGAATTGGATTTTTATTCGCACCGAAAGACATTGCAAAGCACATTTTAAAGGTTCATCAATACAATGTGTCGTGCGCCTCATCCATTTCTCAAAAAGCCGCGCTTGAAGCTGTCACAAACGGCTTTGACGACGCATTGATTATGAGAGAACAATACAAAAAACGTCTGGACTATGTTTATGACCGTCTTGTTTCCATGGGACTTGACGTAGTTAAACCGTCCGGTGCGTTTTATATCTTCCCTTCTATTAAATCATTTGGAATGACTTCATTTGATTTTAGTATGGCTCTTTTGGAAGACGCTGGTGTGGCACTCGTGCCGGGCAGCTCGTTCTCAACATATGGTGAAGGATATGTAAGATTGTCTTTTGCGTACTCGCTGGACACGCTGAGAGAAGGTCTGGACCGTTTAGAATTATTTGTATTAAAAAAACGTGAAGCAATGCAGACGATAAACAACGGCGTTTAAGCCGTTGTTTTATTTTTTTGGAAATGAAATTTTAAACGCTGTGCCTTTTTCAGGATGGCTGTCCACATGTATAACTCCCTGATGGTTTTCAATGATATTAAATGTCACCATTAATCCAAGCCCCGTACCTTTTTCTTTTGTTGTTAAAAATGGCTCTCCAATCCGGTTTAGTACCTTTTCAGGTATACCTTCCCCTTCGTCTTTGACAGTAACATGAACAGAATGCTCATCTTCGGTTATGATAATGTCTACTGTTCCCCCATCAGGCATTGATTCAACTGCATTTTTGATTAAATTAATGAATACCTGCTTTAATTGGTTTTGATCCCCGTTTATATAAATGCTGTCTTTTTCATAGCTGGTTCTGATAAAAATGCCATTTAAATTTGCCTGTGTTTCTAACAGGGCTGAGACCTCACCAATTAATTTTTTCAAGTTCAAATATTCTTTGACAGCATTTTGCTGAGGCTTCGCCAGCATGAGCAGTTCACTGAGTATTAATTCAATGCGGCTGAGTTCAGAAAACACAATATCAAAGTAATGCTCGTTTCCTTTCATTGTCGGTTTCATCAGCTGTAAAAATCCTTTGATCGCTGTAAGCGGGTTGCGGATCTCGTGGGCGATTCCCGCCGCGAGCTGGCCTGCGATTGATAATTTTTCCGATTTCAGCATCAATTCTTCTGTTTGCTTTCTCTCTGAGATGTCCCGAAGAATGACCTGGACGGCCGCTTCACCAAAAAAGGTCGTCGGAATGCAGACCATCTCCGTATAGATGACCCTGTTCTGAAAGGTGAACCAGGATTGCTTGACAATTTCTGATTCTGTTTTTTGCTCAGCGATATTTTGGATTCTCTCTTTTACATCCTCGTGATCGCAAGGATGCAGCTGATCGTATATGTTTTTGCCAATTAAGTCCTCATAGGTAGCCGCTTCAAACAGGGAAATTCCAGACTCATTCATAAACACCCATTTTCCATTGTGAATCACCGCAATGGTATCAATGGAATTTTGAATCAGCAGCTGATATCGTTCACGGCTTTTTTGCAGGATGGTTTGGAATTTTTTCCTTGAAGAGATATCGATCAGCAGCAGCAGCTCAGCCTGCTGGTTTTTGTAGACGGTCGGGGATGCTTTCACTTCTAAATGAACAGGTGTGCCATCAAGCCTTTTCCACGTCTGTTCAATCATTCCGACTTCCATTCCTTTTTGCATTCGTATAATCCTGTTTTTCACGATATCATGATATTCTTCTTCAATAAATTCATAGGACCATTTACCAATAATAGCATCCTTGCTTGTGGCTCCCAGCATTGAAAGCATCGCGCTGTTTACATAGACGATCTTGCCTTTGACACTGATGCATAGCGGACTCGGGAGATTTTCAACCAACCGTTCATAATCATCCGTTATATATGTAGTCGATTCCGGGCTTGCAGGTTCGATTTCATGTTTTTCGCAGTTTAGGGATTGATGGCCTGTTTCTTCTTCAAGAACCTTCATTTTCAAAATGATTTCCCGTTCTGTCCGCTCAGCTCTTGTCGTAACAATTTCTACCGCAGCCTCCACCCACACAATCGTATGATCTTTTTTAATAAAACGAAAGGTGCACGGCATCAGATGATGTTCATTATAAAAATAGCTTTCAACCAAAAATTGGTCTTCCTCATGCAGAAACGTTTTGAGGAATGATCCGATCATCTCTCCTTGGAGATAGCCCAAATGCAGTTTGGAGTTGGCAGATATATAAATGATGCGTCCATTAGAGGCCAAGACTGCATGAATATCGGTTTTTGTTTGAAGTGGTTTAACATGCTGCGTATCCTGTTCCACAGAATCCCTCCTTTGCATGATCATCGTGTTTCGACATATACAGATTGACTTTTACCTAGTATGATTCGCTAGAAAATGAGTATTCTCCTTCTATTCTTATGGTGAACGTCAATTTTTGAATAAAAGAAAGGGCACACAATCTTTTAGTTGTGCACCCTGTTTTTTATTTTTTACTGTGTTTTTTTTCGAGCTCTGCGTAGGCGTGGATAGCTCTTTTGGCAATGAGTTTGTTGATCGGGTCGTGGTCGTTCGCTACAGAAGGGACAACAACACTGAATGCCACTTTTGGATTTTTTGATGGATAATAGCCGACAAATGTTAGATTGTACGTGCTTTTTCCCCACCAATTACGATTTGTTCCGTAATAAAATGTTTGAGCAGTTCCAGTTTTTCCGGAAACATCCTCTGCAAACGTATTTCTAGCTGTTCCCGAAGTGGTAACTAGCTTCATTCCAGTCTTCACCTGCTGAATGTCACTTTCTGAGTTATTAATTTTATTGAGAATGTTTGGCTTTCTTTGTTCAATGGTCTTCCCAAGGCCTTCTTTTTTGCTGGGCTCATGGATACTTGTAACAATTCTTGGCTGCACACGGTAGCCCCCATTGGCAATTGATGAGATGTACTGTGCCATTTGAAGCGGTGTATATGTATCGTATTGTCCAATGGCCAAGTCTAAAATTAACCCCCCTACCGCATCAGGTGTAGTTTGCATTCCGGCTGATTCCTGCGGAAGATCAATACCTGTCTTTACTCCCAGGCCAAATTGGCTGTAGTAATTTCTCATTTTGTTTAAATCCTTCTGGTCAGCAGGAAGAGGTCCATGCGGCTTGTATGTGACACCGGCAATGTGCATGGCGACATTAAACATGTATACGTTTGAGCTTTTTTGCAATGCCGTTAATTCATTAATAGTTCCCATATTCATATACGACTTCTTAGGCTTATTACCGTTTCCTGCAAAATACAGTGGCATGTCAACAAAATATTTATAATGCGGGATCCCGTCCTGATAGCCGGCTAGCACGGTGGCCCCCTTTACTGCTGATCCCATTTCATATTGGGTGGTAAATGCCCCTATCGCATAATCTTCAATTTTGTTGGTTTTTAAATCTATCTTTTTCCCTGCCATCGATAAAATATCGCCGTTATTCGGGTCCATCATCACGACAAAGGCTCTGTCAAGCATGTAATTTCCGCGTGCACGGCTGTTTCTTACTTCTTCTTCAATGATCTTTTCTACCTTTGCCTGAAGCTCCATGTCAAAAGAAAGCTGAAGATCGTATCCCCTGCTGCCTTTATCAATGGTTTTTTGGCTGACGACATTTCCTTTATTATCTTCTACGTATTCCACTTTTTCTTTATGCGAATTTAAATATTCTTCATATTGATACTCTAAATAACTTTTTCCCACCCTGTCATTATTCGCATAGCCTCTTGTTAAGTAGAAATCTTTCCGGTCGCTCAGCAGGCCCTGATCAGGTGTCGTGACGCCCCCGAAAACAGAATAAAGGGTTTTGTCATAAGGATATTTTCGTGTCCAATCGTTTACGATATCGATTCCCGGAAGTTCTTCTAAATGCTCAGAAACAATGGAAATTTCATCATATGTTAAGTCATTTTTTGGTCTTTGCGAGGAGTTTTTCTTCTCATCAAGCAGCGCTCCGTTTTTTCCATTGCTATTGCTCTTATTTGGATTCATTGCCTTTACGATTTGAGGTTCGTAAGCATTTCCGCTTGAAAACCTTGTATATATCGCAGCAGTTTCCATTTCTTCGTCATCTTGCTGAATAGCCTTTAATTCTTGATCCGGAACACGCTCTATTTGAAGCTTGTATGCCTGGTCTCCTTTCAGATTGCTTTCTGATTCCTTAAGCAGAGCGGCGGCTTTTTTCGGATGAGCTGCGATCCAGTAATCACGAAGATCCCTTTCCTTCAAAAATTCGGTATCAATATGAATGAAAGAAGCAAGCCGCTTCGCTGTTTTGATTTTATCTTCTGTTTTTGTGCTAGATGTTGATACATACACAATTTCTGGAACGCTCTGGTTGTCGACAGCAACTTTCTGGTTTCTGTCGTACATCTTCCCGCGAGGCGCAGGATAGTAAGCTGTTTTTGCATTTGATTTCTCAGCGTCTTCTTCATGCTGTTCGCCTTCAACAATTTGAACAACCCCGAGCTTAAAAATTAATGCAGTGAATAGAACAAAGACAGCTAGGAAAAAAAGATTCATTCTGATTGCTCTGTTTCCTTTGCTCTTTTTCTTTGGTTCACGTCCTATTTCAGTCACTTCTGGTTACCCCTCTCAAATCATTCAATATATTTACATATACTGAGATTAATTGTAACACCTTTGTAATAGTTGTTACAGCGAAAAGGAGTAAAAAAAGCTGTCAATATAAAAACACATTAAAATATAACTAACGGTTCAAAAAAAAGGAAGCTATGTAACGGTACGATAAAATCATATATACCGATGATTCCCTTATTCTTAGTGATTCAACGGATTTACTTTACGAAAATGACAATCTCTATTTGTCAAAGGAAAGTGCTGGAATCTTTATGACAAAAAAGCTATGTTATGATTTTTCTGTAGAAACAAACAACTCTAGGAGGTTACGAACTAATGAAGAAAGCATTTATTTTATCTGCTGCCGCTGCGGTTGGATTATTCACATTCGGGGGCGTACAGCAAGCATCAGCGAAAGAACTCTCCTGCCAGCCTGTGGTTACAGTAAAAACGGGGAACACAGTACAAAACATGTCACTTAACGATGCAGTGAAAAAACTGCATATTAACACAAATGTCAAAACGTTAAACGCTGCAAACGAAAAAGAGATTAAACAGCTTCTTCAAAAACATGCGAAGCAATCTAACGTGAAAGTTCAGGATGTTCAAAAGACAGAAACGGCAAAACCTGCACAAAAGACTACTGAAAAAGCAGCTGCTGATCAAAACACTGCTTCTAAAGCACCCGCAACTGCTGAAAAAACAAACACAACAACATCTGCACCTTCATCTGTAAGTGCATATGAGAAAAAAGTTGTTGAGCTTACAAATGCAGAAAGACAAAAACAAGGCTTAAAACCGCTTCAAATTGATGAAACGTTAAGCAAATCCGCACGCGCAAAATCTCAGGATATGAAAGACAAAAACTACTTTGATCACCAAAGCCCAACTTACGGCTCACCGTTTGATATGATGAAATCTTTCGGAATCAGCTACAAAACAGCAGGTGAAAACATTGCTAAGGGCCAAAAGACACCTGAAGAAGTAGTAAAAGCTTGGATGAACAGTGAAGGACACAGAAAAAACATTCTAAACCCTAACTTTACTCACATCGGTGTTGGCTACGTTGAGTCTGGAAGCATCTGGACACAACAATTCATCGGAAAATAATAAAAAAAGATTGCCTGTTTCGTACAGGCAATCTTTTTTTATTTCACCCAGAGCTTATAGATACTCTGTGTACCGCTGTTTTCTTCACCTTGTGCAGCGAGCTTGTCATATAAGGATTTTGCGAGCGACAAGCCTGGCATTTCTTCCCCCATTAATTCTGCTTCCTCTAGTGCAATTCCCATATCCTTAATAAAATGCTTCACATAAAATCCCGGTTCAAAGTTGCCTTGCAGCATACGGGGAGCAAGATTTGACAATGACCAGCTTCCGGCTGCGCCCGTTGTGATGCTTTTCAGAACATTTTCCGGCTCTAGGCCTGATTTTTGGGCATAAGCCATCGCTTCAGCAACACCGATCATACCGGCTGCAATTGCAATCTGATTGCACATCTTGGTATGCTGTCCGCTTCCAGCCGGTCCTTGATACTGAATGTTCTCTCCCATTAAAGAGAAAATCGGCATGCAGGCTTCAAAAGCTTCTTTTTCTCCACCGACCATAATCGCGAGTGTTCCGTTTTGTGCACCGACGTCTCCACCGGAAACAGGAGCGTCTAAAGCGAACAATGCTTTTTCTTTGGACGCTTCAGCAATCTTCTTCGCAAGCGAAGGCTTAGATGTCGTCATATCAATAAGATATGCGCCTTCTTTTGCGTTTTCAATAATTCCATTGCTTCCGAAATACACTTCTTCAACATCACTGGGATAGCCGACCATTGTGATGATAACATCCGCTTCGTTCGAAAGATCTTTGACCGTATCTTTCCAGATCGCGCCTTTTTGAAGTATGCTTTCTGCTTTTTCTTTTGTCCGGGTGTACACCAAAACAGGGTGGCCGTCATTCAGAATATGTGATGCCATGCTATTTCCCATCACTCCAAGACCGATAAAACCAATTGTTTTTTTCAAGGTCATTCCTCCCAGATGTTTCGTTTTGATTTTAGTTAAAATTTATCATTTTTCCTTCATTTTTTAGACTACCATATCTATTCATCTTATAAAATAAAAAATCCCCAAAACAAATGATGTTTGGGGATGTAATTGGATTACAATGTGAATTTTGCAATTGTGTTCATAAGCTCTTGGCTTGCATGTTTTAGTGTTTCCGTTGAGTGTTTGACTTTATCAAGGGTGACTAGCTGTTCATCGGTTGATGCGTTCACTTCCTCTGCTGCGGCAGCTGATTCCTGTGATATGGCTGAAATGCTTTGAATAGCTTCAGAAATCGCAAGCTGTTCTTCACTCATTCTTTGAATTTCCGCGTAAATGTGATCAATACCTTGTACCAGTGACTGCATTTCTGCAGTTATCGTATTTAATACCTCTCCAGTTTCGTGAATTGCACTGTTTTGTTCATCATTCATTCTGCTTGCCTCAACCATCGCGTGAGAGGCCTCTTTTGTCTCAAGCTGGATAAGCTTCACAGTCTCGCTGATATGCTTTGTAGAAAGGGCTGATTGCTCAGCTAACTTCCGCACTTCATCGGCTACGACGGCAAAACCGCGCCCGCTTTCTCCGGCTCTGGCTGCCTCAATACTGGCATTTAAGGCAAGCAAGTTGGTTTGATCAGATATGTTTGAAATCGCTGTAACGACTTCTTCAATATTCTTAGTTTGATTTTCCAAATCCAGCAGCATCGTTTCAACCTTTTTCGTTTCCATATTGGCTTCGTTTGATTTCATCAGCAGCTGGCCGAGCGCGTCAAGTCCTTTATAGCTTGCATCCTCGGACGATTTTGAGCGTTCTTTAATTCCGCCTGCCTCCTCAGCGATTTGCCTGATTTTCGTTGACAGGCTTTCCGATTTTTCATTAATGGTTTCAACTTCAGAAGCCTGTTCCGATGCCCCTGCGGCTACTTCTTCAATCGCTTTTGCAATTTGTCCGCTTGTTTCATTTGTTTCGGCAGAGACAGCCGTTAATTGTTCAGAGGTGTCAGATACTTTCCCTGAAGAGAGTCTCACTTGCTCAACCATCTCCTTCATATTTTCAACCATCAGATTGAAGTCTCTTGTTAAAATACCGACTTCATCCTTGGATTTTGATTCCGCGCGCACTGTTAAATCGCCTGCGGAAACAGCTTTCGTTTTTGCGATCAGCTGCTGTATCGGACCGGTTATCGTTTTGGCCAGGAGGTAGCTGAGAATAATTGTTATGATAAGCGCAATCAATGATATCCAAAGATTTGCCCGATTCATTTTATCTGAAATCCACATTAATTGATCGGTATCAAATTGCGTTCCGACCTTCCAGCCCGTTTCGCCAATCGTTTGGTACACAACCATTTTCCCATTCACATCTTGTATCCCTTGTTTCTCGGATGCGATGGTTTGCAGTGTTTGATCCTTTGATATATTTTTTCCTTGATTTGACGGATGGGCTAAAAGATTGCCGCTCTCATCAGCTAAAAAGGCAAATCCATTGTAAGGCACCTTTTGTTTATTGACCATACTCTGGATAGCAGAGAGTTTCAAGTCATAGCTGGCAACCCCTATCACTTTTTGCCCGTCTAAGATTGCTTTCGATGCAGTAACAATCATATCTCCAGTCACGACATCTTTATAAGGTTCCGTCCAAACAACTTGATCCGGGGTTTCAGCTGCAAGCTTATACCACGGTCTTGATGTTGGATCATAATCCTCAGCGAAATCCGCTTTTGGATATGTAAACATTTCTTTTTTTGCGGTGCCTATGTAAGCCATCGCAACATAATCATCGTTATCTTTGATTTGCTTAATGTCATCGTGAAACAGCCGAGCAGCTTCTTTACTTGGTTTCGTTACAAATGTATGCGTTAATTCCCCATTAGCCAATCTTGATAACGAAATGGCATAACTCTTTAATTGCAATTCAATATTTTGTTCAAGTGACTGCGTCACGTTTTGAGTTGTATTTTTCCCATCCTCTGTAATCATCGGTTTTAGCGTCAAATAAGAAGACAGCATTAAAAGAACAACTGTGAGAATTAACATAATCGAAACAAAAACAGCAATCTTCATGTGAAGTTTTTTAAACAAACCAATCCCCTCCTAATTTCTATATCGGCCCTTTCGTTTGAAAAATGAATAATCAAAAAATAAATTATAAGAAAATCGGAATATATTTACTGAAAATTCAATCTTTTTTATAATGAAACAACATAAGGAGAGTGATGATCATACTAAAACAAATGTATGTGCACAACGGCAGAAAATTTGAGGCTCTGACCATCAGAAACTACACTGAGACTGACATCGAGAGGCTGATTTCTCTTCAAAAAGAATGTTTCCCTCCTCCGTTTCCCCAGGAATTGCTGTGGTCAGAGGACCAGCTTGACAGCCATATCAAATCCTTTCCGGAAGGCGCATTATGCGCGTTTATCAATGGCAGAATTGTCGGTTCCATGACTGCTCTTATTGTACAATTTGAGCCTGAATCTCCTGATCATACATGGGCACAAGCAACAGACAACGGATCGATTAAAAACCATGAACCTCAAGGAAATACTTTATATGTAGTGGATATTTCTGTTTCTCCTCATTATCGAAAGCTTGGAATCGGAAAATGGCTGATGAATACGATGTATGAGCTGACTATTGATAAGAGACTGGAGCGCCTTCTCGGCGGCGGCCGCATTCCTTTATATCATAAATACGCACACGAGATCAGCGCTGTTCAGTACGTTGAAGATGTGATGGAAGGCAGGATAAACGACCCTGTGCTGTCCTTTCTCCTCCGTTGCGGTCGTTCACCTATTCGTGTAGTCAGCAATTATATAGAGGATAAAGAATCATTGAATTACGGCGTTTTGATGGAATGGAAAAATCCTTTTTATAAAAAGAGAGCTGTTGATCACAACAGCCCGTTTAAGTGAAATATTCAATTTTCGCGTTAGGGAAAAAGGTATCAATATAGGATTCAAGTGCTTCTCGAAGTGCATGCTCTTCATCTTTCTGATAAATATATTTTCCGATCCCGTAACGGCCCCATTTATAACGGCGCTTTTCTTCATCTAATTCGAGCTTCGTCTTCGGATAATTTTTCTCTATCACTCGTTTGGCCGGTTTTGTAAAACGGTGTTGAATTAATTCAAACGTTATGTCATGTCTAACGTCCTGCGGCAAAGCAGCATCAAGCTTTTCAAACAGATGTCTGTATCCTTCTTCCCAGCCTTCATGAATATAAATCGGAGCAACAATAAAGCCTAGCGGGTAGCCTGCTTTTGCAACTTTTACTGCCGCTTCTATCCGCTTATCAAGAGGTGAAGTTCCCGGCTCAAAGTTTTTAATCACATAGTCGGCATTAATACTGAATCTGAATCTCGTTTTCCCGTTATGCTTTGCGTCTAATAGGTGATCGACATGATGAAATTTCGTTACAAATCGGAGCTTTCCGAGATCACTTTGGCCAAAATGTTCAATGGCGCGCTTCAGCGTGTGTGTCAGATGATCAATTCCTACAATGTCTGACGTACATGATGCTTCAAACCTTGTGAACTCTGGTGCGCGCTCCTTCATATACTTATCTGCCTGATCCAAAATCTCTTCGACGTTTACATAAGTTCTGATATACGGCTTTGATCCCATGGTTGTTTGCAGGTAGCAGTAATGACAATGCCCCATGCAACCTGTTGCAAACGGAATGGCATATTCGGCCGAGGGTTTGGATGAATCAAACTTTAATGTTTTCCGGACACCGATAACTAAAGTTGATTTCGCATTGCGATATTGCTGAAGATGATTTTTCCCAGGAATATTACGCACCTGATTGTGGGATGTTGTTTCTCTGATTTCAATGCCCATATTCTCAAATTTTTCTTGTAATTCTTGACCTAGCGGATATTCCAGTGCCCTCGGTTCTATATATACAAGCTGCGGAACAAATGGGTTCTGCATGATGCCACATCCTTTTCCTTTACTAACGTTACTTTTCTCACTAGACGGAAAGGATATGAGTTGTAATGATTTCCTTGTTACTCATACGGATCAATATCAAAAAGTTCTTTGTAAAGCGATTTAGCTTCTTCATAGCTTGCAAACACAGCATCGTCCTCTGCGAACGGATGATAGGTTTCATAAATAAACAGGGAAAGCTCGCCTTCATGGTATGGATGGTGCACAATTTCGGCTTCCTTTATGTGGGCTACATTGGCGGCGTGCGGATTTCTGTAGATCACATAAACAGTATCTCCTGCGTTAAATTGGTTTGACATACTATCCCTCCTAGCCATGTTATTGTGTCCTTCTATACCCTTACTTATGAAAAAAACCAGACAGGCCGGAGGCCGTCTGGTTTTTGTACATTACTTGAATGTTTCTTTTACGAACGCGACAACTTCTTCTGTCGTGCTCATAGATAAGATTTTCTCTTTGAATGACTCAGCTTCTTGTTTAGACAATTTGCTGATTTGTGTTCTTGCCGGAAGGATAGACGTTGCGCTCATTGAGAACTCATCTAAGCCTAAGCCGAGAAGGATAGGAATCGCAATCTCGTCTCCTGCCATTTCTCCGCACATGCCAACCCATTTTCCTTCTTTGTGTGCTGCTTCAATTACGAGTGTAATTAAGCGAAGGATTGCCGGGTTGTATGGTTGATACAGATAAGATACACGTTCATTCATACGGTCAGCTGCCATTGTGTATTGGATCAAATCGTTTGTTCCGATACTGAAGAAATCAACCTCTTTAGCAAACTGATCAGCGATGACTGCAGTTGACGGAATTTCAACCATCATACCGACTTCAATATCATCAGATACAGCCTGTCCCGCTTTTACGAGCTTTTCTTTCTCTTCAAGAAGGATCGCTTTTGCTTCTTTGAATTCGTTAACTGTCGCAATCATAGGGAACATGATTTTCAAGTTTCCGTATGTACTTGCACGAAGCAGCGCGCGAAGCTGTGTTCTGAAGATTTCTTGCTCTTCAAGGCAAAGACGAATCGCTCTGTATCCTAAGAACGGGTTCATTTCTTTAGGAAGCTGCAGGTAAGGAAGCTCTTTGTCTCCGCCGATATCAAGTGTCCGCACGACAACTGATTTTCCTTCCATACGCTCAAGAACCGTTTTGTAAGCATCAAACTGCTCATCTTCTGTAGGCAGCTGATCTCTTCCCATGTAAAGGAATTCTGTACGGTAAAGGCCAACTGCTTCTCCGCCGTTTTCAAGAACACCTTTTACATCATCAGGAGTACCGATGTTCGCTGCAAGCTCTACATGATGTCCGTCTTTTGAGACAGTCGGTTCATTGACAAGCTTCGCCCACTCAGCTTTTTGAGCCAAATAAGCATTATGTTTTTCTTCATACTCTTTTACAGTTTCCGCAGATGGGTCAATAATGACATCGCCATTGATACCGTCAACGATAACAGTCACGCCGTTTTGGATCGTGCCTGTAGCCGCTTTCGTTCCAACAACTGCTGGAATCTCAAGAGAACGTGCCATGATGGCAGAGTGAGATGTGCGTCCGCCGATATCAGTAGTGAATCCTTTTACGAACTCACGGTTTAATTGAGCTGTGTCAGACGGTGTTAAGTCTTCAGCTACAATAATAACCTCTTCTGAGATCATGCTTGGGTTTGGAATTTCGACGCCAAGCAGGTGGCCGGTTACGCGTTTTGTTACATCGCGGATATCTGCCGCACGCTCTTTCATATATTCGTTATCCATAGATTCAAACATAGTAACGAACATAGAAGACGTTTCTTTTAAAGCGAATTCAGCGTTCACTGAATCAGTGCTGATTTTTTCTTTCACAGGGTTCAGAAGCTCAGGGTCACTGAGAACTAAAAGGTGAGCAGAAAAAATATCAGCTTTATCCTGACCCAGTTCTTTCAAAGCGTGCTCTTTGATTTTTTCGAGCTCTTCTTTTGAACGTGCAATCGCTTCATCAAAACGGCTTACTTCCGCTTCAGAATCAGAGATGTTTTTCTTTTCAACCGTTAAATCTGGCTCTTCAAGCCGGTATGCTTTTGCAATCGCGATGCCGGCTGAAGCGCCAATCCCTTTTAATTCTTGCATTACTCGCCGAGTCCTTCGCTTTTCATTGTTTCTTCTAAAGCGTTAAGAGCATCGTTTTCGTCAGCTCCGGAAGCAGAGATTGTGATCTCAGCGCCTTTAGCGATACCTAAAGACATAACACCCATAATAGATTTAAGGTTAACTGTTTTGCCGTTATATTCTAAATTAACGTCAGCGTCGTATTTGCTAGCAGTTTGTACAAGAACTGTCGCAGGACGAGCATGGATTCCAGAATCTGCAGTTACTTTAAATGTTTTTTGTGCCATTTTTATCATTCTCCTTTTAACTTAAAGCTTTATTACTTCACAATATTATATCATACAACCGTACTTGTCATCTGACAAGCACGGCGTACTAACACCCTTATTTTTCAATCTTCACAATATCTTCTTGTTCTCTGTTGACTGAACCGCTTGCTTTAATGCTGACTGTTTCTCCTTCAGCAAGGTTTGTAAATACAATCGGTGTCATGAGAGATGGTACATTCGGTTTGACTGCATCCAGATCAACTTCAAGAAGTTTTTGTCCAGGCTCAACGCGGTCTCCTTCTGATACGAAAGACGTAAATCCTTCGCCCTTCAGGCTGACGGTATCAATACCAAAGTGGATTAAAATTTCTCTTCCGCCGTCGGATTGCAGGCCGATCGCATGTTTCGTCGGGAACACATTGAGAATTTTTCCGCGAACCGGTGATACGACAATTCCTTCAGAAGGGAGAATCGCAAAACCGTCACCCATCATTTTCCCTGAGAAGACTTGGTCAGGAACATCCGTAATCGGGTGAATTTCCCCGGTAATCGGAGAAACGAAAACTTCCTCGCCGATTTCATTTTGCAGCGGTTCTGCAATCACTTCCTCAACCTGCTGGCCTACTTCCTCTTGAGCAGATGTTTTCGGTTCAGGTCTAGGCTTGCGTCCCGCAATAATGTCTTGCATTTGTGTTTTTAACCCGTCAGAACGCGGTCCGAAAATAGCCTGAATGTTGTTGCCGACTTCCAGCACTCCCGAAGCGCCAAGCTGTTTCAGACGGTCTTTATCAACCTTTTTCTGATCGTTTACAGTCACACGCAGACGAGTGATACAAGCATCAAGGTGTTTGATGTTTTCCTGGTCACCCATTGCCTGCAGAATCTCATAAGGAAGATCCCCTGCTTCACCTGTTTTCCCAGGTGCTGCTGTTTCTTCCGCAGCATCCTCGCGTCCAGGTGTTTTCAGATTAAATTTGCGGATGGCAAATCGGAATCCGAAGTAGTAAATGAACGCTAACCCTAAGCCGACAGGGATGACAAGCCACCATGCCGTCCGGTTCGGTAAAATACCGAATAGGAAATAGTCAATTAAACCGCCGGAGAATGTCATACCAATCTTAACATTCAACAGCTGCATGACCATGAATGAAAGTCCCGCAAACAAACAGTGAATCGCAAACAGGACTGGAGCAACGAATAAGAAAGAAAATTCCAATGGCTCTGTGATCCCCGTTAAGAAGGATGTCAAGGCCGCTGAACCCATAATACCTGCAACAAGTTTTTTGTTTTGCGGTTTTGCTTCATGATAAATGGCAAGCGCCGCAGCAGGCAGACCGAACATCATAAATGGATATTTACCTGTCATGAACGTACCTGCCGTTAACTGTACGCCGTCTTTAATCTGCGCCATAAAGATACGCTGATCCCCGCGGATGATTTCTCCTGCCGCACTCTTATAGCTGAAGAATTCATACCAGAACGGCGAATAGAAAATATGGTGCAATCCGAATGGGATAAGCGAACGTTCAATCACCCCGAAGATAAATGCAGCAAGGGTTGGATTCGCTTCCACTAATCCTGTTGAAAAGGCATTCAATCCATGCTGGATCGGAGGCCAGATCACTAACATAATAAGACCCAGAATCAGTGCAGAAATTGACGTAACAATTGGAACGAAACGTTTACCCGCAAAGAAACCAAGGTATTGCGGCAGTTCAATTGTGTAAAATCTGTTAAACAATAATGCAGCTAACACACCGACGATAATACCGCCGAACACCCCTGTCGCCAAGGTAGGTATACCAAGCATGTTTACATATGCAGGATGGTTTTCCGTAAAGAACTTGGCTCTTTCAACTGAATCCGAAGGAATGGTTCCGTTTGCAAGAAGAACCGCACTCATGGATACATTCATTACAAGATAACCGATAATTGCTGCAATCCCTGCAACTCCATCACCATTGGCAAGCCCGATTGCTACACCTACGGCGAAAAGAAGCGGAAGGTTATCGAAAACAATCTGCCCAGCGCTTTCCATCACACCTGCTACAAGCTGAACATTGTCATTGCTCAAGAAATGCAGGACCTGAATCATGTCCTTATTTTGCATCGCATTCCCGATCGCAAGCAAAATACCCGCAGCCGGAAGGATCGCAACTGGAAGCATAAGCGCACGCCCAATTTTTTGAAGAACGCCGAATAATGCTTTAAACATAAGAATTGACCTCCTCTTTTTACTAGTCTGACCTTACAGCTAAAAATCATGACAACGAATTCACAGGCGTAAGTCTTCCAGTTTAACCGTTTACATTTGCCCTTTTACACAACAAAAAGGCATGAGCAAAATTGGGTGCGCAAAAGAACGAGAATGAACTTCCCGTTTTTTTCCCTCAATCACTCATGCCTGATCGAATCAGTAACACGTTATAAGGATAAACTGAATTTATGACATTTTATTGGTTAATCGGTACAGATGAAGCGTCAGATAAACCGCTTCCGCCTCATGAACTGGTTTCTTCAATGTTTGCTGCAAGATTTTAATCAATTTCCAAGCTGTATTGTAGCATAGCGGATATTCATTTTTCAATAACAACATTAATTTTTCTGGTTCTTTAGTCGGTTCTTCTTTTTTAATTCTTTCTATTGTAAATCTGATATGCCTGATCAGCCGCAAATAGTTGACACTTTCCTTATTTACTTTCATTTGAAATGAGTCTTCAATCACCTCGACAAGCTGCGCCATGAGCTGAGAGTGCTGATTGACCTCGGACAGCGGACGATTTGTCAACGCTGAATGGATATGCAGAGCGATAAAACCAATCTCCCCTTCAGGAAGACAGATTCCCGCTTTTTCATTGATCATATCTATGACTTCTTTGGCAATTTGGTACTCCTCAGGATATAGTGACTGAGTCTCCATTAAAAATGGATTTTTCATATCAAATCCCTGCTGCTGCCTTTTGATCGCAAATGCGATATGGTCTGTCAACGCAATGTGAATATGTTCATTTAATGAGTGATTAGTCCTATTGCTGATGTGATAGATGACATCGTTTGAAATATCAACGAGCTTTTCATCAACATAGTCAAGGAGCTTTTTAAACTGCTTTTGTTCCTTCTCGTCTTTTAAAATGAACATTTTATCGTAGCCTTTATCTTCAATGACATCATCCTGTTTTTTTCCGAAACCAATACCTTTTCCGATTAAAACGACTTCGCTGTATTTATGATGAGAAGCAATTAATACGTTATTATTCAGTACCTTTTTCACTGTGAAGGACCCATTCACGATCCTCAGCTCCTTTGTCATTCAATACCTCATATCGTACATAACGAACAGAATGCACGTCAAACCTTTTTTCAATGCATTCACTAAACAGTCGATCTTTCGATGAGACGGTAATCCAGAACTTTCCTTTCAATCGGCTGTCCTTGAATTCTTTTTTCCAGTATAGCAAATGCCTGCTTTCCCATTTCCCTTGTCTGAATATCGATCGTTGTGATTCCAAGCGCTTGGCTGATTTCGTGGTTATCAACGCTTAAGATTGCAAGCTCATCCGGCACTGACACCCGCTGGTTCTTTGCTTCAAGAAAAAGCCCTGCTGAGACTTGGTCATTGGCAACAAAAATAGCCGTCGGCTTTTCCTTCCACGTTTTCCATTTATGAAAAAGCGCCTTCCCATCATTGATTGTAATCGCTTTCTCGATTACCCAGTCTTCACGAAATACCTCGCCGATCTCTTCCAATGCCTCTTTGTAGGCTTTGATTCGAAAATGGCTGTTCATGCCTTTTTTTCTTGCCAAACAGATGGCTATTTTTTTGTGCCCTTTGGCAATTAAATAGTCCAAGCCGTTCCGAAATGCTTCTTGGTGAGGAATACTGATGGTTGGGAAGCGGGCATTATCTGAATTCTGGCAAAGCAAAATCGGGCCCTCCCATTCCATGAGTTTCTCATCAGCAAGCGCCTTTGAGCAAAAAATCAGGCCGTCAACCTGGCGCTGCTTTAATTGGGACAGCGCAAAGATTTCTTTTTGTACCTCATAGTTTGTTTGGAATAAAGAGAGGTGAACCCCGGATTCCGCGGCTGCGTCGGCTATTCCTGCAATCAGCTCTGCAAAATATGGCAGATTAACCGTCGGCAAGACAACACCAATCATGTTTGAAAATCCTTTCGACAAATGTACAGCGTGAATATTTCTCGTGTACTCCAATGATTCCATTGCCTCAAACACTCTTTTTCGTTTGTCTTCACTGACGTATGGATGATTGTTTATGACTCGGGAAACCGTTGTAACAGAGACACCGGCTTTCTCTGCAATGTCTTTAATATTAGCCATAGATTCCCTTCTTTCTAAATCCCCTTGATCTGGAATGCGTTTCATACAATATGATATGGACGTACCAGATATCTTTTTGTATTTTTAGCTGAAAGGAGAAGATCACATGGGTTTCTTCATTTTAATTGGGTTATGTCTCACTGTTCTCGGTGGCAGCTGTCTTGCTGTAAAACCTCTCAACCAAAAACATGAAATTAAACCCTTTCGAACATTTGATGATTTTTTTATTTAATGCAGATAAAAAAGGACGATGTCGAGAACAAAGTCCTTTTTTATTTCTTATTACGGCAGTATGATTAATTCCTTTGGATATTGGGTCAGAGCAACTGCCCCGTCCTTTGTTACGTGAACATCATCCTCAATGCGCACGCCGCCGATTTCAGGCACATAAATCCCCGGTTCGATCGTGTAGACCATGCCTTCCTGCAGCAGTATATCGTTGGCCTGGCTCATGGATGGATACTCATGGACAGAAATTCCGAGTCCATGCCCAAGCCGGTGAGGAAAATAGTCACCGTATCCCGCTTTTTCAATGATTCCGCGGGCTGTTAAATCCAGATCTCCGATTCTCACACCGGGTTTGCTTGCCTCAATCGCGGCTTTTTCCGCTTGAAGCACAGTCTCGTAAATGGCCTCCTGCTTCGGATTGATGGTTTTGTATGCAAACGTTCTTGTAATATCAGAGCAATAGCCGTCAAGAATAACACCGAGATCAAATAAAACAAAATCACCTTTCTTCAACGTGGCTGTACCAGGATTTCCATGAGGCTGGCCAGATTTTTCTCCGAATAAAACCATTGTAGAGAAAGACATGCCCTGAATTCCTTTTTTCTTCAGCTCATACTCAATTTGAGCGAGCACTTCCACTTCACTGATGCCTTCACGCAAAGCGGCTGTGCCAACTTCAACACCGTAATCTGCAAGCTTTGCCGCCTCTTTCAGCAAACGAATCTCATTGTCATCTTTAATCAGGCGAAATTGATTGAGTGTTTCTTCTGCTGAAACAAATTGAGCCCCGCCCGTCGCATGCTTCAGCTGTTCTGCACGTGATAGCGAGATTGAATCCTTTTCTACCGCAAGCGTATGTATGCTGATATTTCGCTTTTTCAAGGCTTTCTCTATCAGCTCCCACGGATTTTCGTGATCCGCATAGCCAATGATTTCATGATTCCAGCCTGCGTTGCGGGCCTGTCCTGCTTCCATTCCTGGACAAACAAAGAAAGGCTCCTCTTCTTGAAAAATAAATAACCCCATTAATCTTTCATGCGGCTCTGTGTAAAAACCGGTTAAGTAAAAAACATTTTCTTTTGTATGAATAAATGCGGCAGTATGCCCCGCTTCCTTCAGCCATGAAGAGACGCGTTGTATTCTATTCACTTCTTGTTCCTCCCTGCCATTTGCAATGCATTGTTCTGTCTTCCATTGTAACAGGTTTTACCGGTGTTTGCCTTTCACGACGCCTTCATTTTCTAATGCATTTTATTTCCTGCTCCTCTTCCTGTATACTGACAGTAACGTTCAATCGCAGGGGGGTTGTTCCGTTTGCTGATGAATTTTTTCAGACGAAAAGCAGTTATGCTCTTAACGGTTTTGGGAATTTCCGCTCCTTTTATCGGGATGAAGATGGTGGGCTTTTATTATTACAGCTCTATCATAGGCTGTGCAGCGGGTTTCCTTTGCTGCATCCTCGCTCTCATCCTGGTTATGAAAAGATCTGATAAAGACAAAAATGAAGGGAAAGCTTGATACATAAAAAGCCAGCAGCCTGATGGGGCTGCTGGTTTTATTTTAGGAGTCTTAATCCGTTTAGTATGACCAAAATCGTACTTCCCTCATGACCAATCACGCCAAATGGCAATTCCATCACCTGCAAAAAGTTTGCACAAATCAGCAGGCAGATTACAGCTAGAGAAAACACGATATTTTGTTTGATGATCCTGTTCATTTTCCGAGACAAGCGGCACATGTTTACGAGCTTTTTCAAATCGTTTTTCATGAGGACCATATCAGCGGTCTCAAGTGCTACATCTGTTCCGCCGCCCATCGCAATGCCGACATCCGCCGCTTTGAGTGCCGGCGCATCATTGATTCCGTCACCCACCATTGCAATCGTTCCGAATTCTTCTTTTAACCGTTTGATTTCATTCACTTTTTGGTCAGGCAGGCATTCTGCCACGACAGTTGTCATGCCGGCTTCCTTAGCAATCGCTTGAGCCGTGTCTTCGTGATCTCCTGTCAGCATGGCCGTTTTAATCCCAAGTCGGTTCAGTTCTTCCATGACCTCTTTTGCTTCAGGCCTGATTTGGTCCTTCAGTGCGATACAGCCTGCTATTTGATCATCCTTTTTCACAAATACAATTGTATGACCGCTTTGAATGACATCTGATGCTGTTCGTTTCAAAAATTGTGCTGCCATTTCCTCGCCGATAAAACCTGCTTTACCGACCTTCCATTTCGCACCCGACACTTCTGCCATAACGCCAAACCCTGAGGTTTCTTCTATAGATATGTAGCCAGACTGATTCACGCCGCGGCTTTCCGCGTACGCCGTTATGGCTTGGGCGAGCGGATGGCTTGATTGCGTTTCGATGGCATAGACAGCCTCAAGAACTTCCGCTTCACTGAATCCTTCTGCTATTCTGATCGTCTCTACGGCAGGCTGGCCTTTTGTTACAGTGCCGGTTTTATCAAAGGCGATCATTTGCACTGAGCCCAGCTGTTCAAGAAAGACGCTTCCTTTCACAAGCATACCGTTGCGGGCGCCATTTGAAATCAGGGACAGCGCCGCCGGCATAATAGAGGCGACAAGCGCACAAGGTGACGCGACAACCATAAACACCATTGCGCGGTAGAAGGTTTCACTCCAGCTCCAGCCCAGCGCAAAGTGCGGGACGAATAAAAGGAGCCCCACCGCAATTAGCACACCTTTCACATAAGCATTTTCAAATCGTTCGATGAAAGCCTGCGCAGGTGAAACACTATTTTGCGCTGATTCAACCAGTTTGATAATTTTTCTGAATAACGAATCTTCATTTGCTTTCGTGACTCGGACAGTCAAGGAGCCATTGCGATTCACCGTTCCTGTGAATACAGTGTCGCCTGTGTTTTTTTCTACAGGCATTGATTCACCTGTTAAAGCCGACTCGTCAAGGCTTGTCGAGCCCGATTCAATGATACCGTCTGCCGCTACGCGTTCTCCAGGTTTGATCACAATCATATCACCGGCCTGCAAGTCTGAAACCGGAACTCTTTTGGTTTCACCATTGACCATCAATGTCGCTTCTTCAGGCTCAAGCTGCATTAAAGACGTTAAATCTCTGCTGCTTTTATTCATCGTGTATGTTTCTAAAGCTCCGCTTAAGGAAAAAATAAATATTAAAATAGCACCCTCTGCCCAGTATCCGATCAAGGCGGAACCAACGGCAGCGAAAATCATTAAAAGTTCTACATTCAGCGTTTTGGATTCGAGTGTTTCTTCGATTCCTTCCTTTGCTTTAGCAAATCCGCCGATCACAAAAGCCAGCAAGAAAAGTATTATGGATAAAACCTGATATCCGGATAAGAGCCAGCCTGCCAAAATAAGAGCGCCTGATACAAGTGCTGCAATAAGCTCCGCGTGCTGTGCCCAGTTTTTTTCCCTCTTGTCTGTTTTCAATGGCTCATGCGGGTCACGTTGAACGATAACTTGTTCATTCATATCGAATTCTCCTCTCTAATTGAGAACGTAAATCATCTTCATTTCTCTTATAAAAACAAAATCGCTGCCCAAAAGGCAGCTTTATCGTCAGTTATTTCTTGATGTCTTCCTTTATTATAGCACGCACGAAGAGAATTTCAATTATAATTATTTTAATTTCTTTTTGATAATAATTATCATTAATGTTTATTCACTTCTTCTCTATATGAAAAAAGCTGAGAGTCTATGCTCTCAGCTATTCTTCCGTCCATTCCTTCAGTTGTTCCGCTGTCATCGGGCCAATTTTTGTTTTTTCAATTTCTCCCTTTTCATTCAGCAAAAATGATGTTGGGATCGTAATGATATGATACTCCTTCATCAATTCCCCTTTTGAGTCAAGAACAATCGGGAACGTCAGCTTGTTTGCTTTAATAAAGTCTTCAACGACTTGCTGATTTTGTTCCGAATTCACTAAATTCACCGTTACCAGCTTTACACTGTCGGATGGATGGGCATCATAAAACGATTGAAACTGGGGAAGCTCCTTTTTGCAGGGCGGACACCATGACGTCCAAAAATGGAGAATTGTTTTTTGCCCTTTTTTCGGAATCGAGATGTCCTCCCCTTCTATCGTTTTCATAAGAAAAACAGCGGGAACAGCAGGCTGTTTTTCCTCAGCCTGTGCCGCACCTGGAAACCATGCAATCAACCCTAATAACATAATGTATATAGTAAGCAAGCGCTTCGTCAACATGGAATCTTCCTTTCATGCTTTTCAATTAGCTTGCCCCTGCAGTTCCTATATCATCCTTCAATTCGCGGCGTTCTGGTCCCTCCCGTAAGGAATACGGATACCTTCAATGCTTTGCAGATCGTGGCATAGTGCAGGCTCGTCAAAAGAATCATGCCAGTGTTCATTCCAAGGATGATCCCGAGCATTTGCAGATTCTCCATTGATCCCAGTACATACATCATACTTAGCGCAACGATATGGCTCCATACATTGTGATAAAAAGCCTCTTTCACAAAACCCATCCCGATTAAGCACGCCTGCAGCGGCATGACAAACAGATGAAAGAGAAAGTAAGGCCACAACAGCTGCAGGTAATACTGCGCTTCAGGAGAGTGAAAAAACAAATGCGTGAGAGGTCCCGCAAACTGGAACATGACCCAGACGGCAGGTATACCGTAACCTAATGTAATGAAAATCGACTGCTTCAGCCTTTTTAACACGATGTCATACTGAGAAAGTGCATAAGCTTCCGAAATACTCGGTATCATGACGACCATTAACGAATGGGCAATAAAAGCAGGGAACGACCCTATCGTCACAGCCACTCCTGCCAGCATTCCGTATTGATCGATCGCCGCTGTCCCGGCAACGCCCGCAGCCAAAAGAGCTCCTTTTACTAAAAAGGGTTCAATTGCATTGACAACCGCATGAAAAATGCGCAGTCCTGTTGTAGGAATTGAAACAGCAAGCAGCCTTTTCCTTACATCCTTTCCGCGCAAATGAATGTGCTGCTGGCCGGATAACGCCCGCCTTGCCATGATAAATTGTGAATATAAATAAACAAGCACGACCACATCACTCACAACTAGAACAAACAAGGAAATCAGCACAGCCATGTCCAATTCAAATGAGTACCATTGAAAAAAGAGGAATAAGCACAAGAGCTGGATGATTTTTTTCAGCACATTGGCAATTGCGATCTTCCCCATTTTCTGCACACCCATAAAGTAGCCCCTGGCGATTGAAGTAAAGGCGACAACAGGAATTAAGCCGATGACAATCCCTTTAATAAACGGGTGGTATGTATCAAATACCGGTATAAACGGAAGCGCAATACTAGCGGCGGCAGTAGAAAAAGCAGTAAAAATGGCTGTCATTCTGAAAGCGTGCCTCAGCATGCTTTCATGAAGCTTAGGATTTGACTCGGCAATGAATTTAGAAATGGATATCGGCAGTTCCAGGCTCGCGATGACAATAATTAAAAAGATCGTGGGCAAAATACTCATGTAAAGCCCCATCCCATGCTCGCCAAGCTCCCGCGCCAAAATCATATTGACGACAAATTCAAGGCATTCAGCGAAAAAGGCGGCAATGGATAAAAGAATGATCCCTTTCACAAATCGATTCATGATGTCTCTCCTTGTCTCTTGTACTACCAACATCATATGAGACAAGTTCAAAAATTATTTTATTTTTACTCTTTATATGAAAAAAAGCACAGCTGAGACAAATTGTCTCTTCTATGCTTAGACGGCAAAAACGTGTCTGCCGATTTTTTCTACGATTTTTCTTGAACGAATCCAATTATCTGACGCTGTTTTCGGATTATAAAAGAATATGGCATCTGTTTCTCTATTTTTTGAGGACAGCGCTTCTTCGGCAGCTTCAATCGATTCTTTATCAGGCTTTTGGTTAATGCTCCCGTTTGCGACCGGTTCAAAGGCGTTTTTCTGATAAATAACCCCTCTTATCGTATCAGGAAAACCTTTTTTCTCCGTCCTGTTCAGTACAACGCTTGCTACAGCGACCTTGCCTTTATATGATTCTCCTTTGGCCTCTGCGTGAACGAGACGGGACAGCAACTCTTTTTCAGACTGTGTATATGTTTCTTTCTCATCATTTGTTTTGTCGGGTTTATCTTTCTCTTTCTTTTCAGTGTGTGCTGATAGCTTAATCGGTTTTATTTTCTTGTCCTTATCAGCAGACAGTGAAGGGAAAGATTCATTCGTATTTCGATCTATATGTGTAAGCCATTTCGCTTCTTCATGTTTTGTCTTCTTTGCGCTCAGTAGTGAAGCTTGTGTATGCTCAATTTTGGCTGCAGGCATGAAACAAAGAAGAAAAACAGCCAGAGCAGTGAATTTCGTTGTCATACAGTTTCCTCCTTAAAGTGCTCCAAAAAACACTTCATAACCTTAACAAGAGATCCATTCATTTTCACGGAAAAAGATTTTCCAACTCTCCCAAGGAGGTATCAGGATGGAATAAAGAGGATGACTCACTGCTTAATGGCAAAAAAACAGTCTGAAATTCTATAAATATTGTCAAATTAAAACATGTTTATCCATCTTTGGCACTTTACATTTTATTTACACCTGTTACAGACAGCTGTAATAAAAGGCTTGTATTCTGTCATATATGATAAAAAGGCTTCTCACGTATGAGAAACCTTCAGCTTCTTGGCTGTTCTAAGTATTGAAAGATAACATCTCCGCCTTGCTGGGCAATTCCTCGGAAATGTTTAAAATCATCTTGTTTAGATAACACGGCCCTGAAATTAAGAAAATGCTCTTTCTGGACTCTCAGTTCGGTTATGGCGCCGGTGCGCAGCTGTTCAATCATTTCTGTTATTTCTTCGGGACGCAACGAAAATTCCCCCCTTTTCTTTCTATTGACGAAAATCAATATATCATCTTTATAGCGACAGAACAATTCATAAGGGAGATAAAACTCCTTATCGCTTTACTTCTCAATGAAAATACTGCAAAATACTTTCAAAAGGCATTATTATGTTTAAAGGAGAGGAAGCTTGTGAAAATCGCTAAGGTTGGGAATGTCATTGAATTTAAAAACGGATTAACCGGTGTTGTTGAAAAAGTAAATGAGAATTCTGTTATCGTTGATGTGACAATCATGGATAACTATCGGGATCTTGAGTTAGATTCATTGACAGTTGTTAATCATAAAAATTATAAGATCATCAGAGACTCCTATTAAAACCTCCTTATTTCCACATTTATTCAAAAAACTGCAAGACGGACAATTTAACACCTTACATATGAAATTCGCTTTCTCAAAAGCTGCCGGCCGGCAGCTTTTTTACATAAAAAACACCGATCATGAATCGGCGTTTTTTTCTATTTCCGTTATTTCTATATAGAACTCGCTGACGGACCCTGGTTCGTACAGGTTGGTCAAAGATGTTGAATAATTTGTCATTTCCCCCCGGAAGGCAAGATCGCGTTCCGGAACCTCGACATTAAACGTTTTTTCATACAACAGGACAGCGATATCATGGTAAGTCTCACTCGTAACGTTTAAGGTAAATGCAATTTTACGCTTCGGCTCGCTCTCCTCTTGATATGCAGCCATTTCTAACGTTACATTGTTTAACCGCAATGTCTTCACTTCATATCACTCCTTTATAGTCCATGCATCTTAGCATACCTTAGCGAATATTTACAATGAATCTGTTCTTAACGGTTATATGAACCAATTCATTCGAAAAGACATCTTTACAAACGTATGTTCGTTAAATTATAATAAAACAGACGAGCTGCCATCCAGCATCCCGTCTTTTCATTAGAAAGCGGCGAGTGGAATTCCCCCCGGATTCGCTCGTCTTTTTTATGTAAAACCCCCCTCATTTCTGTGGAGAAACTATATGGTCGATTATCAACAAGTCATGGTTCTCCATGCGTACCTTGGCGCCGAATTCCCCATCCTTTAATGAGATAACCCCGCATCCATTCAGGAAGTATATGAGGTAAGTTTTTAAAGTTCTAGTTATTCGTGCGCTTCCATATCGATCCTGAACAATTCTGAATGAAATGCAATAATCCCGCTATCAAGGTAGCGTGTGTATGACATAAATCATGGAAGCAGAATAAATTCAAGTCATCCGTAATTACTTGAAATGCGTTCTATAACATAAGTTTGAATGTGTATTTCAAGGCCTCGTATAGAACATTTCGGGACAAGGGTCTATGGAATGCCCTCACTGTTTTACCCGCACTCGTAATAAACACCTTTCAGTATGTCCAAGATTTAGAGATTCATTGCAATTATCTTCGAATTTTGCTTTGAACTATAAATCATTATATATTTTTAAACACTGTATTCCAGACTGACGCATCCTCTTGTCCAAGACTCCAGCTGCCAAGACCTTTCAGATTATATTTTTGAGCGAGTTTTATTTTTGCTCTGAGTGACTGTTCATTTTCAAACCATAATGTATATGTTCCCGAAGGCAACAGCCCCTTGTTATCGTGATTGACAGTAAAAATAGCTTTTGGAGATTGACTCTTTGTGTCAAAAATAATTGTCCCGTTATGCCTGTTTACTAATGAGTCAACAAGGTAAAGGGGAATGGCTTGAGAGGCAGATTGGCCTTTCATCCAACAGCGGCCATAGAATGGCAATCCTAAAACTAGTTTTTGAGGAGAGATTTTTTGGGTCAGAGCATATTGAATGGACTTTTCCACCCATCCTACACTTGCAGTAGGCCCAGCAAGGTGGCTTTCATCGTAGGCCATAATCATAAGGTAATCTGCATATTTAGCTAAATACTCGTAATCATATGATCCGTGCCAGCCCTTCGTCCAGCCAAAAGGATTTGCCGCCACTGCAACTGATACTTCTTTATGTCTAGGAATACTTTTTCTTACCAGTCTAACAAAATCTATAAATAGATTCCGATCTTTTTCTGTAAGGTTTTCTATATCGATATTAACTCCGTCCAAATCCAGTTCTTCTATTGCATGAGAAATTTGTTTAGCTAAAAGAACTCGGTTCATTAATGCAAATCGTCCCAAATCCTGATCCCAATGATTGCTTAGAAAAGGAACTACTTTTAATTTCCTTCTATGAAGAGCTTTAATCACATCGGGATTAGCTGAACGGAGAAGTAATGATCCATCTTTTCTGATATAGAAAAAATCAGGAGACACAACATTTAATACTCCGTTCGTTTGATCAACGTGTTGAATAAAATCCCATCCTAATCCAGAATAGAAATAGCTCATTTGAAACATCTCATAACCCCTTCATCCTCAAAAATATCAATTCCCTACAAATAAAAAAATGAGGATTATCGTTTCAATTTGTTTCGTTTCCGAAACCTCAAAGATTACCTTTCTTTTATCTTTATAATTTGTCCAGGATAAATTCTATCTGAAGAAAGCTTATTAAGATTCATAAGTTGTTGTACCGGGATATTGAAGGATTTAGAAATCGTCCATAATGTATCGCCGGATTCCACATGATATACTTCGTATGTCACGGGAAATTCCATATAACGAGGCGTTCTTTTTACTTTATTCGCTTGATTTCTTATTTTAGGTATTTTCCCCTTCATTCATATTACTCTCCTTTAGAAAAATTTGTTATCAATATTTCTAAACCGTTTCTCTCTAATCTTAATGATTTGTCCAGCATATATTTGATCTGATTTGAAATGATTAAGCTCCATGAGCTGCTGCAGGGAAACATTATACTTCCTGGCAATTATTGATAATGTTTCACCAGGAGTAACATGATGGATCACGTATTTTTCTTTGAGAACATCTACATAATGAATGGTTTCCCCTAAGTTTCTTATAATTCCTCTGCTTTTTAGCACCTCAAGCATTCTCTCGGCTCTATGCAGATAGGAATCATTCTTTACAGCCTTTTTACCGTTTATCTGAATCTTTTTTCTCTCGCTATCATGATTCAAATAGTATTTCACCTTTTCCAATGTTTCTTTTGGGGAGGAAGAAACGATGAGATCGCGGCCAGGTTTGAATTTACCTCGAACTGCTGGTGTATCCGATGTCAATAAAAACCCCCCGGAACCAAGAATCTCATAGGTGCGTTGCGTAAGTTGGCTTTCACAGTTTTGCAAACCGATAATGATTTTTGCTGAACTGTAAACTTTATATGCTTCAGTATAATCAAGGTATCCATGGATCCAATTGCGGGGAATTTCTCTTCCTATATATTTACTCATTTTTTCCCAGTTTCTCCCCCAAAAATCAATGCGAATACCCTTCCGTATAAGAGGACGAATCAGCGTTTTTAAAGAGGACGAACGGAACACTTCCGGATGTTCTTCAAGAAAATTAGGGTAAGCATTAGCCACCACTGCTATATCACAACTGTATTTTGCTAATGGTTTAATCTGGTGATGTATACTTTCGTGAAATGCAAAGTCTAAGTGAGCTGCTTTAATCCCCATGCTTTCATAAGTTTTACACAGAGAAGGCGTAACCGTGAAAACAAAATCTGGTTTCATCTTTTTAATTAACGGGATAGTAAAGTTTTGAGTGTGCAGCGGGTCTTCAGTTGCCCAATAAACGAGAGGGATATTCACCTTTTTAATAGCGTTGCGAATCCAGGCCTGCTTTTCCCTTGAATGCTCTGGTGTCCATCCCATAGATACTATTAGATCTGGTTTAAATTCGTCTATCATTTCAGTGATATTTTCCCGACTTACAGGACCGGAAATCATTACGGTATGTCCTGCTTCCCTAAACCCATTCGGTAAACCATAGAGCCACATGGGATGACTCTCAAGGAAAAGAATTTTCACACATTTCCATCCTCTCTTTCACTTTTTAATGTCTACTTTATTGGTATGTATATGTAATATAACTTGTCGCGGTACTAGTCTATAAAAAAACGTTCAGGTGTGAGATCACGTGATAGCTTGTGTGGGATGCCCCACAAAAAAAGAAAGCAACCTACAACATATTTTCCTATGATTTTGCTAGCCTTTCTGCCAAAATACTTTCGTTAATAAATTGTTTTTGTGCTTAAAAGAAAAAGACGTACACATTTGTACGTCTTACATTACCTCTGCAATAGCAATTTATTTGCATAAAAGTCATAATAGGCACGCTTGTATAGTGATTAACGATTATCAATTGTCTCCGGATACAAATCATGGTTCATCATACGGTATTCGGCCATTTTCTCATACTTCGTGCCAGGCTTTCCGTAGTTTGTGTACGGGTCAATGGAAATTCCGCCTCTTGGCGTGAATTTGCCCCATACTTCAATGTAGCGCGGGTCCATTAATTCGATCAAGTCATTCATGATGATGTTCATGCAGTCCTCGTGGAAGTCACCATGGTTTCTGAAGCTGAATAGATACAGCTTTAATGATTTGCTTTCCACCATTTTTTCATCAGGAATGTAGCTGATGTAGATTGTCGCAAAGTCAGGCTGCCCTGTTTTAGGACATAAAGATGTGAATTCCGGACAATTGAATTTTACAAAGTAATCACGGTTTACATGTTTATTCGGGAAGGATTCCAGCACGTCCGGTGCATATTCGAACAAATAATTTGTACCTTGGTTGCCTAGCAATGTTACACCTTCTAATTCTGATTCTTTTCTTGTCGTCATGTTCATCTTCCTTTCTATTATACTCCGCGTTTGTTGCCCCATAACAGGGTGTGCAGCTGCGGGAGCACTCTGACGAGATTCAGCTCTGCATCGACAGCTACCTTATCAACAAGCGCTTCATATTTTCCAAGCAAATGTGCAATCAGTGACTGATCATCTGTCGTATGCACGTCATCATTTCCGACTTGTAAATAAAACGGGATTCCCGGATACCGCTTGTGCACAGTTTTGGCAAATTCCAGATCTTCATCATTAAAGATGACAACCTTCAAGCTGACAGCATGCTGTCTATCATTCTCTTGAAGTGAAGTTAAAATGTGGTCAAGCTTTTGAAAGTTCGTTACCATTTTTGAGCTTGGCGGTTTTGGAGAAATTGTCAGGTCATCAATCAGCGTAAACCAATCCTGATAAACGGTCCCTTGAGTTTCAAGCGCTGCACGGATGTTATTTTCCTTCAGCAGTTCAATAAAAGCATCCAGCTGTTTTAACAGGGCCGGGTTGCCGCCTGAGATCGTCACATGAGAAAACGCGTCTCCCCCAATGTCCTTAAGCTCCGCAAAAATCTCCTCCGCCGTCATCCAGCGAATATCTTTTTTTGCAGACCCGTCCCAAGTGAAAGCGGAGTCACACCAGCTGCAGGAATAATCGCAGCCGGCTGTCCGGACGAACATCGTTTTCTGTCCGATCACCATGCCTTCTCCTTGAATCGTCGGGCCGAAAATTTCTAATACAGGAATTCCTTTAGCCATTCAAACCACCCTTTTTCGGACGGTAGACACAGTAGCTTGTCGGTGTTTCACGGACAAACACCTGTACACAGGTCGGCTTATTCTCCAAAGTGTCTAAATAAGCCTGTACGTTGTCATAAATCGTTTTCGCCACGACTTCAGTTGTCGGCAGCGAATACCGGTCGTCCTGAGAAAAATCTTCATGATCATTTAATAGCGTGTGATCATAGTTTCCGTGCACCAGTTTTTTGAGTACGCTGAAATTGACGAGGAAGCCGGAATCGTCAATTTCGTCGCCGGCAACGGTTATATTTACGGTATACGTATGCCCGTGAACCCTGCTGCACGCTCCCGCACTTTCCCTAGGGATAAAATGAGCGGCTGAGATATGCATGTCCTTATTCAGTTCAAACGAATAAGGATGCTGGGCCTGCGGATAAATTTGAGATAACAATTTATGCACGCTCTCCTTTCATCACCATATATTCTTCATAACCTTTTGAACGAAGATGACATGCCGGACATTCGCCGCAGCCGTCGGCGATGATGCCGTTATAGCATGTCAGCGTGTTGTTTTTCACAAACTCCAGCGCGCCAAGCTCATCTGCAAGCTTCCACGTTTCCGCCTTATTGAGCCACATGAGAGGCGTATGAATCACAAACGGCTTCTCCATCGCCAGATTTACCGTTACATTGCAAGATTTCACGAATTCGTCACGACAATCAGGGTAACCGCTGAAGTCTGTCTCGCAAACTCCTGTAATAATGTGGCGCGCGCCAATTTGGTAAGCCAGGATAGACGCAAAGGATAAGAAAACCAAATTGCGGCCTGGAACGAATGTGGATGGCAGTTCGCCGTCTTTTACTTCTATCTCAATATCATTTCTAGTCAGGGCATTCGGTGCAAGCTGATTTAAAAGTGACATATCAAGCAAATGATTTTTCACACCAAGCTTTTCCGCAATGGATTTTGCCACTTCAATTTCCTGCGAATGTCGCTGATTATAATGAAAAGTCACCGTTTCGACTTCTTCGAATTCTTTTAAGGCCCACAGTAAGCATGTGGTGCTGTCTTGGCCGCCGCTAAATACGACAATTGCTTTTTCTTTTTTCATGATTCCTCTCCTTCTCCGCAATAAAAACGTCGGCGAGAGACATCGCTACAGCTAATTCACGCAAAAAAACACCTTTTTTCGGAAGGTGCTCTAGAAAAACATAAAAAAGGCCGTATCCAAGGATACAGCTCGTCCTTAGTTTTTTATAGAGGGTGTAGCTAGAACCTCTCCCGCATATCGCACGGATTTTCTTCAATTTTTTCACTTCTGCTATCTTACCATAATGTTGTTTTTCTTGACAATAAAAAAGTCAGTCCCCGGTTCGTGCTCTATAGTGACGGTTTGTTTCATTATATATATTTATAAACTGCGCCGCCGAGGAGCTTTTTTGCAAAGCAAAGCGCCTATGAAGGCCAGGCTCACATAGCCAAACAAGGGATAAATCGTTGAAATAAGCCTGCCGTACCCTATTTGGCTCGTAATATAAGCCGTGATCATAATGGCCGCAAAGATATATTTGCTTTTCACTGGAAGAAAGCTTTGCACTTGTTTTTCTAATCCATATAGATTACCGATAACTGATGTGAACACTTCTCCGAAAATAATGAGTAAATAAATCAAATGGACAGATCGTGCAAAGAGATAAACCACTTGCGCCATCGGTATATCATACAAAAATACATCCGGAAGAGTCGACAAAGACAGAAAACTCGCGGACAGCACAATCGTCAGCATCGTGCCTCCGATTAAAGCGCCTTTTTTTATCACTTTCTCCGATGACATTTCATTCGCCAGCGGAACCAAAACCGCTTGGGCAAGCGATAAATTCAAAGCCCCGTAAGAAACAGCTGATAACAGCCAATCCCAGCGATGCGGCCAGACCCACTGAGCTGCGTTTCGTGATTCGCTGAATATAAAAGAGTCGGCCACCACAATCATTGAAAAGATGATTAAAAGAGGAACAACAAACACATTGACACCGAAAATGCCTTTTACTCCTCTAGTCATTACAATTAAACTCAGACCGATTGTAATGAGCATCCCAATCTGAGCGGACATCCCCAACTGTTCCTCAAAAAGCGCCCCTGCCCCTGAAAGCATAACAGATGTAACTCCAAGGAGAACAAACAGCATAAATACATTGATAATCCGCCCAGCCGTCGCCCCGAACAAAAATATGTTCATTTCTTGATATGACTTGGCATTGATTCGCTTTGAAATGATCATCAGCTTGGCCCCCAGTAACGTAAACATTCCGCCGCTGACGAGAATGCCGAATAAACCGAACCAGCCGAACTTCAGAAAAAACTCAACAATTTCCCTCCCAGTCGCAAATCCAGCTCCGACTACTGTGCCGACATACACAAAAGCAAGCTGACTTGCAGACCCTTTTGATTGTTCCATTTCTTCCCTCCGAACGAACCGCAGTTTTGTCCATATATGCCTTTTTATAACCTATGAGACAAGTTCCTTGAAAAGACGAAGAAAACATGTTTTACTTTGTAACAAATCAAAAATTTTTTGTGCATAAGACTTGAAAGTCAAAGATAGTCAGAGTATACTATTAATCAAAGTTGGTCAAACAAACCGGCCTTTTTTAAAAATCAATTGGTCAAAGATAGTCAAATATTCAGTCTGCTTTGAGCATATTGGTTTAAATGCCGTTAAGTTTGCCGTATACTAATAGTCAAAGAAGGTCAAATCCAATAGACCTTTTTATTCACTTTCATTGGTCAAAGAAGATCAAATTATTAAGGAGGTTTTGGCAAATGCGTTGTCAACATTGTCATCAAAACGAGGCGACGATTCGCCTTAACATGCAAATAAATTCCGTTCATAAACAGATGGTTCTTTGTGAAACTTGCTATAACGAACTGACCCGTAAACCTTCAATGAGTATGGGTCCTCAATCTTTCGGATTTCCGTTTGAACAGGCATTCCAGCCGAAAGAACAGAGCGCAGCAAAACAAAGCGGAAAAAAAGGGTTGCTTGATGAGCTGGCTCAAAATATTACAAACGGTGCAAAAGCCGGTCTCATTGACCCCGTCATCGGCCGTGATGATGAAGTGGCGCGAGTGATCGAAATTCTAAACCGCCGGAACAAAAACAATCCGGTTCTTATTGGTGAGCCGGGTGTAGGGAAAACTGCCATCGCTGAAGGGCTCGCTTTAAAAATTGCTGAAGGTGATGTTCCAAACAAACTGAAAAACAAAGAGCTGTATTTGCTTGATGTTGCATCCCTTGTTGCAAACACAGGGATCAGAGGCCAATTTGAGGAGAGAATGAAACAGCTGATCACTGAGTTGAAGGAACGAAAAAATGTCATTCTGTTCATTGATGAAATTCACCTTCTCGTCGGCGCAGGCTCTGCAGAAGGATCAATGGACGCCGGCAACATTCTCAAACCGGCCCTAGCCAGAGGCGAACTGCAAGTCATTGGCGCGACAACACTGAAAGAATATCGTCAAATCGAAAAAGATGCCGCACTGGAAAGACGTTTTCAGCCTGTCATGGTGCAGGAGCCTTCAATTGAACAGGCTATCCTCATTCTGCAAGGGATTAAAGACAAATACGAGGCGTACCATGGCGTAACATTCAGTGATGAAGCAATCAAAGCGTGTGTCACTTTATCTTCCCGCTACATTCAGGACAGACACCTGCCGGATAAAGCAATTGATTTATTAGATGAAGCAGGTTCAAAAGCCAACCTGTTAATTGATGAATTGAATGATGAGGATGCCGCTGAACGCTTAACTGCAATTGAAGCCGAAAAAACAAAAGCCCTGGAAGAAGAAAATTACGAACTGGCGGCAAAACTCCGTGATGAAGAACTCGCATTGGAGAAAAAACTGAACAGCTCCTCCGCTCATACCGCTGTCACTGTGGAAGCTGAGCACATTCAGGAAATTGTTGAACAAAAAACAGGCATCCCTGTCGGCAAACTGCAGGCAGACGAACAAACGAAAATGAAAGAGCTTGAAGCAAAACTTCATGAACGCGTGATCGGACAAGAAGCCGCTGTTCAAAAAGTGGCAAAAGCGGTAAGACGAAGCCGCGCCGGATTAAAATCCAAAAACAGACCAGTCGGCTCCTTCCTCTTCGTCGGTCCTACCGGCGTAGGGAAAACAGAGCTTTCTAAAACACTGGCAGATGAATTATTCGGGACAAAAGACGCTATTATCCGACTCGATATGAGCGAATACATGGAGAAACACGCCGTATCTAAAATTATCGGTTCACCGCCTGGATATGTCGGCCATGAGGAAGCTGGACAATTAACTGAGAAAGTGCGCCGCAATCCTTACAGCATTGTGTTGCTGGATGAGATTGAAAAAGCACACCCAGACGTTCAGCATATGTTCCTGCAAATTATGGAGGATGGCCGTCTGACAGACAGCCAAGGCAGAACCGTAAGCTTCAAAGACACTGTGATCATCATGACAAGTAATGCGGGTGCTGGTGAGAAACAAACGAAAGTCGGTTTCCAATCAGATGACAGTGTCATCGAAGAACAAACATTGATTGATTCACTGAGCATGTTCTTTAAACCTGAGTTTCTCAACCGTTTTGACAGCATTATTGAGTTCCGCTCATTGGAAAAAGAACATCTTGTCAAAATCGTCAGCCTTCTTCTTGGAGAACTTGAAGAAACATTGGCTGAACGGGGCATCAGCTTGAATGTGACAGATGAAGCGAAAGAAAAAATCGCTGAGCTGGGCTATCACCCTTCATTCGGTGCACGTCCGCTTAGAAGAACCATCCAAGAATGGGTTGAGGATGAAATGACCGATCTGCTGCTTGATAATGGCGAGATCACAAGTTTTCACGTGATTTTAGAAGATGATAAAATCAAAGTGCGAGCGAAATAACAATCAGCGGTTTCCTTTTAGGAAGCCGCTTTTTTTATGCTTTCATACTCTTGACTTAGAAAATACCGTCCCTTCCCCTGAAGCGCTACTTCCCTTCATCCTTTACACTTTTTTTAAGGAGGGATGGAACATGTTTATATACAGTGAATATGTATTTCTACTATTATATGAATACCATCTGAAGGACAGCTTGCAAGCAAGCTGCCAATTTCAGTAGATCCCCGGGCTTTTCAATTTTGGAGAGCCCGTTTTTGTTTATTTCTCCCTTCTATGCCTCTTCCTTGAATATTTCATGAACAAATTCACAATGTCCCTAAAGTTCCGGGCACCAAAACCGATATTAACCATAGACAAGCTAGTAAAAAAGGATTTGGTGAAAACTATGGATAAAACTTCGTTAATCGGTATTATTCTTGCTTTTGTGGCATTGAGCGTCGGGATGGTTCTGAAAGGCGTCAGTTTCAGCGCCCTTGCAAACCCCGCTGCGATTTTAATTATTATCGCCGGGACAATCTCAGCAGTCGTTATTGCGTTCCCAACAAAAGAAATTAAAAAAGTGCCTGCGCTGTTTCGAGTGTTATTTAAGGAAAATAAACAGCTCACAATAGAGGAACTCATTCCTATGTTCTCTGAATGGGCTCAGCTTGCACGCCGCGAAGGTCTGCTTGCTTTAGAAGCAAGCATTGAGGATGTAGATGATGCTTTCTTGAAAAACGGGCTCAGCATGGCTGTTGACGGGCAAAGCGCGGAATTTATCAGAGATATTATGACAGAGGAAGTCGAAGCAATGGAGGACAGGCACCAAGCCGGAGCCGCTATTTTTACACAAGCGGGAACGTACGCCCCGACACTTGGAGTACTCGGTGCTGTAATCGGGCTGATTGCCGCTCTCTCTCATATGGATAACACAGATGAGCTTGGACACGCTATCAGTGCTGCCTTTGTTGCCACACTTCTCGGTATCTTTACAGGGTATGTGTTATGGCATCCTTTCGCAAATAAATTAAAACGAAAATCAAAACAAGAAGTAAAACTGCGTGAGGTCATGATTGAAGGTGTTTTATCCGTTTTAGAAGGACAAGCACCGAAAGTCATCGAACAAAAGCTTTTAATGTATCTTCCTGCGAAGGACCGCTTGAAATTTGCAGAACAAGGAGAGGCGCAAAATGGCGAGAAAAAAGAAGAAGAAGCATGAGGACGAGCACGTTGATGAATCATGGCTCGTTCCTTACGCCGACATCCTTACTCTTCTCCTGGCATTGTTTATTGTGCTGTACGCGAGCAGCTCGATTGACGCAGCTAAGTTTCAAATGCTCTCAAAATCATTTAATGAAGTTTTTACAGGCGGCACCGGTGTACTGGACTACTCCAGTGTCACTCCTCCTGAAAACGAGTCAGACGGCATCGATGAAGTGAAAAAGGAAAAAGAAGAGAAAGAGAAAAACAAGAAAGAAAAAGAAAAAGCAGCTGATCAAGAAGAACTTGAAAACGTGAAGAGCCAGGTGGAAAAGTTCATCAAAGATAAAAAGCTGGAACATCAGCTGGAGACGAAGATGACTAGTGAAGGCCTTCTGATTACGATTAAAGACAGCATCTTCTTTGATTCTGGAAAAGCGACCATCCGTAAGGAAGATGTGCCGCTTGCAAAAGAAATTTCAAATCTTCTTGTGATTAACCCGCCAAGAAATATCATTATCAGCGGACATACTGATAATATGCCAATTAAAAATTCTGAATTCCAATCAAACTGGCATTTAAGCGTCATGAGAGCGGTAAACTTTATGGGGCTCCTGATTGAAAACCCCAAGCTCGATGCAAAAGTGTTCAGCGCCAAGGGTTATGGCGAGTATAAACCGGTGGCTTCCAATAAAACTGCGGAAGGCCGAAGCAAAAACCGGCGGGTTGAAGTTCTCATTTTGCCGAGAGGCGCAGCGGAAACAAATGAAAAATAGCAAAAAAGGAAGCCTTGTGACATATCAGGCTTCCTTTTTTTACTTATTATGAAACTGTTTTGCGTTTAATCCTACTCTTTTTAACATTTCGGTGCACATGTCTACCTCTTCTTCGCTTAATACGCTGATCATTTCATCAATTTCAGCAGCGTGATCAGGGAAAATATCGTTCAAAAGACCGATGCCTTTTTCAGTAATTTGTGCAAATGTCACTCGTCTGTCTGTAGGAGACGCTTTCCGAATGAGAAGTTCTTTTTGCTCCAGCTTATCTACAACGTATGTGATGCTCCCGCTAGCCAAGAGAATTTTATCTCCTATCTGCTGCAGCGGCTGATCGCCTTTATGGTACAAAAGCTCTAGCACAGCAAATTCAGTCGGATTCAGCCCATGCTTATGAATATGCTTATTCATATGATCGTTAATAGACCGATACGCGCGCGACAGCACGATAAATAACTTCAGTGATTTTTCTGTCATGTCTCAATCATCCTTTTAGAAACCGTTACAGAGAAACATTAATAAACAAAGACCAAAATGTCAATAAAAATCTTTCCAATATTTCTCTTCTTTTTTAAAATGTAAGCTTGCCAACACCTTTTTCTAATTTTTTTGGTTATTTTTTCTTATTAAAGAAGAAGAAACAATGATATAATACCTCTAATCAGGTGTATGTTGGAGCGATGCAAATTGAAAATACTAAAAGGCGCCTGCGGGAGAGTCAAACTTTATATCATACTAGTCGTGATTCCGGCAATCGTCATCAGCTTTTTCGTATATGAAAAAGAAAAAGATACAATAGCTGCAGAACATAAACAAGAAGCAAGTGTCCTGCTAAACCTTCACCGCAACAAAATCAATTATTTAATCGGAGAAACAATGGCGAGAATGACCTCCTTGTCCATCGCCATCGACAGACCGGTTGATATAAAGAAAATGCAGTCAATTTTGGAAAAGACCTTTGATTCAGAGCCGAGATTTTCCGGTCTCTATTTTCTCAATGCCAAAGGAGACGTCACCGCAAGCACAACCGAATTAAAAACGAAAGTAAACCTGGCCGACAGATCTTTTTTTACAAAAGCAAAGGAAACTAAAAAGACAGTCATTTCAGATAGTTATTCGAGCAGAATTACTGGTCAGCCAATTTTCACAATTTGTGTGCCTGTTTTGGACTCAAAACGTAATGTGACAGATTATCTTGTCGCAGCAATTCAAATTGATTATTTAAAAAATCTCATTAACTTACTGAGCCCTGATGTTTATATTGAAGTTGTGAACCAAGACGGGAAAATGATTTTTGCGAGCGGACAAGCCTCTCATGCAGAGGATCAGAAACCTGTCAGCGGATATCTGGATGATATCAGCTGGAATATGAAAGTCTATCCGAACCCGGTCACAATAGAAGAACTGACGAAAAGCCTAGTGCTTCCGCTTTCATGTATTATTGTTCTGCTGAATATCCTATTTATTCTCGTGCTGTATTATTTGCTGAAGCGGCAGACCCAGCTGGAGCGCTCAGAAAATGAGGCGCAAAAATTAGAGCTGATCGGGACGCTTGCTGCCAGCACAGCCCATGAAATCCGTAATCCCCTCACCGGCATAAGCGGCTTTATTCAGCTGTTGCAAAAGAAATATAAAGGTGAGGAAGATCAGCTTTACTTCTCCATTATCGAACAGGAGATAAAGCGCATCAATCAAATAGTGAGTGAGTTTCTTGTTCTCGGCAAGCCGACAGCTGAAAAATGGGAGCTGAACTCACTTCAGGACATTATCGGAGAAATTATGCCGATCATTTATTCTGAGGGCAATCTATACAATGTTGAAGTCGAATTACAGTATTTAACCGAGCAGCCCTTACTCGTAAAATGTACAAAAGATCATATTAAACAAGTGATTTTAAATGTAGCAAAAAATGGCCTCGAGTCAATGCCTGAAGGAGGCAAACTGACGATCTCCCTGGGAGCTTTAGATAAAAAAGCCATAATCAAAGTTGTGGATAACGGTGAAGGGATTTCTCAGGAAATGTTGGATCACATCTTCCTCCCCTTTGTTACTTCTAAAGAAAAAGGGACCGGTCTCGGCCTTGTCGTTTGTAAACGGATCGTGCTGATGTACGGAGGCTCTATTCATATTGAAAGTGAAGTGCGAAGAGGCACAGAGGTGACAATCACCCTCCCCGTATCCGCTTCATAGCCCCCCTGACCATGTCAGGAGGGTTTTTTATCTTCGTGACCGGGCATTGCCATTCGATTTGCTTTCTGGTCTGCCAGAAAAAAGGATTTTGATGAAACCCAACAGCATTTTCAAAAGCAAAAAAAACATAAAAAACACTAAAAAACCCTTTATACCTTCCGTGGCATCTAAAAACTCCATATTCCCTCTCCCCGTCACCTTTTGCTGAATCTCAATCGCAAATACGATGACAATGATGACTGTAACGGTATAGATAAAGGACAAGGCTGTCATACTCCATTTAGAAAGCCATGTAAACACAGCGTGAGTGACGCCGAAAAAGAATATGCCAAAAATGCCGATCACCCAAAAATGCATTTCTTTGTCAGTTAAATCAATGCCAAATATTCCGCATAAGGAAATAAAAGCATCATGAAATTGATTGACCATTTCGGTAATGAGAATCGCCAGTTCTTTCATTAGTTCCCTCTTTCATATGAATTTTTCCCAGAAAAAAAGAGCGCTTCCGAAAAGCTCTCTCTTTATATATGCATCTGATAGGCCGCTATTTATTTGCATCATATGCTGGCATAACATCTCTGCGGGGCCACAAGCCTAATTTCTTTACAAGGCCTTGAATCCCTTGGGAATGTTCGTTTTCTTGCATAAGCTGGTGATATTCATTTATTAAACAATCCAGCTCCTGACTGTGCCTGATCGTGTCATGCCCTGTAAATCCCTGCTTTCTAGCGGCATCTATCATTAACTTTCTTTTTTCATCAATAGACACCAACAATCTTTCTTGTTCAGAAGAACCGCCCATTCACTTCACCCCTCGCCGCTAAGAAATAGGAAACAAGTTTGATTGGGTTATTGTGCATTATTACAGATTATACTTTATTTGTAAACATATTTTCATTAAATAAGTTAATTTTTCAGGTATAATAGATATATTGATAGGATTAGAAGAACAATACCCAGGAGAAGAATATCTTAAACACGCCGCCAGGCAGGAGGTATGCCCAATGAAGAAAAAGAAAGCAATTATGCTCGGAGCGGCAGGCGGAAAAGCAATTTTGAAAAGGAAAAACCGAAAAAAATGTATTCAGCACATCACTACTTTTTTTCAGATGCTTCGCGATTGGCGAAATGGCGACTACCCTCGTTCACAGGTTAAAACACTTTTGCTGTTAACTGCCGCAATTCTGTATATCGTCATGCCGCTCGATATCATTCCAGACGTAATCCTCGGTATTGGGTTCATTGACGATGCAGCTGTTTTAGGTTTGATTTGGACACTGATTAAAAAAGAACTGTCACAGTATGAAAAGTGGCGTTTGCAATAAACAATAAATATAAAAAGCCCCGTTCGATGAACGGGGCTTTCTCACGCTTATTGATTCACGCTGTCTTTTTCATAAATCGGAACCCAGCCTTCAGTTGTGACAAAAATTCTCACCGCGACAACTTTGCGGTCCTCCTGAAGCGTGAAGTAATGGCGGATATTCTCAGGCACAGAGATTAAATCTCCAGGGTTTAAACGGACATCAAAAAACGTGCCGTCCTTGCCTTGAATGACAAAAATACCGTGTCCGCTTACAATAAAACGAACCTCATCGTCTGTATGGTGATGCTCTCTTTTAAAGTTTTCAAGCAGTTCATCAAGTTTCGGATTGCTGTCTGACAATGAAATAACATCCTGTGCTTTATAGCCGCGGCGGGTTGAGATATCCTTAATTTCAGTTTCGAAGGTATCAAGAATTTGCTGTTTTTCTTCTTCTGTCAGGTCATACTTCTCTGAAAGATGTTCCGGAAGCTTCGTGATATCCCATTGCTCATAAATAACCTCTTGACTGTCCAGAAAGCTTGCTACTTCCTCTTGATTTTCAATCGTTGTATTTGCCTCATCATGAATTTGAATTGTAGCCATTTCAATTCCTCCTTTTATTTAACCAGCTGATGCTGGAGTGTTTTCAATTTCAAATGGTAGCTGAACAAAAATTCATACGCTTCAAGCACTCTTTTTGCCTCAAATGCTGTTTTCCCCCAAGCCGTAATACCATGATTTCGGATCAGAACAGCTCCTGAATCTTCTGAAATTTCTTCCGCAAACAGTGCCGCAAGCGTCGGGATATGTGCTGGATTTTCTATAATCGGAATGGTCACTTCTGCGTTCTCTTCCCACAAGCCGAGTGCTTTTATAATTTCCTGGCCTTTGAATGTGATTTTCTTTTGGTCTCCGTATAACTCTGAAATCACATTATTGTTTACCGTATGGACATGCAGGCAGCATCCGGCATTGGTTTTATTGTACAAATGTGTATGCAAAAGCGTTTCTGCTGACGGTTTCAGAGAATGCCCGCTTTCAGCAGGCTCTCCGTTTTGATCAACCAGCAGAAAATCTTCAACCGTCTCTTTGCGTTTATCTTTTCCGCTTGCAGTGACGAGAAATGTTAAAGGCTCATCTGTAACCTTAATTGACAGGTTGCCGCTAGTCGCCGGAAACCAATCTCTCTCTGCCAATTCCCGTTTTACTTCAGCGAGCTCTCGCCAGCGTTCTTGTTTTGCAGCCATTCCTGTACCTCCTTTACATTCTCAATTTCCTTTCTGATCTCATAAAAATCTTGATACGGAAGATGATTGAGGTTTTGCTCTCGGCATTCGTTTAATAAATAATCCCTTGCAAAGCATAGGTCAGACAGCTTTGCTGCCTCCACATCTGTAACCGAATCACCGATCATGATGATATATTGATTCGGTTCAGAAAGTTCATGGATGACCGACGGCTTACAGCACCCGCATTGATTGCTGCAGGTGCCCTTGCAGGAATGAGGCCAGTCAATATGGATATAGTCATTGTCAAATGAAGCATGGTTGCAATAAATGCGGTCTTTCTGCACAATGCCTTCAAGCAAAGGATATACAAAAAAGTCCATTCCACCGCTTATGACATAAAACGGAATCTCGTGCTCATTGATAAATGCTACAAATTCCCGAAAGCCTTCCCTGATTTTTGCATCTTCCAATACAAAACTTGTAATCTCTTCTTTTAAACGGCTGGGCAGAAGGCCGAACATCCGCCCGACACCTTCCTTGATCGACAGCGTTTTGGAAAGCACGCCGTCTTTTAATGCCACCCACTCTGGGGGAGCAAATGTTTTCATGATATTTATAATGTTGTCGTTCATCGTGATGGTTCCGTCAAAATCACAAATAATAAAAGGTTTTCGAGTCGTCATACGGCTTCAACCTTTCCCCATTTATCTAGCGCAAGCTTAAGATCCTTGCATTGTTCGGCTTTTTCATCAATCGGCTGGGCCTCTAGGACTGCATCAATAATGGCTCTGAAGGCTCGCCCCCCGCCTTGGGCACCGTTCGGATGTCCATGTACGCCTCCTCCGGCGTTAATAATGTGGTCTATGCCGAAATCACGCATTAATAGCGGAACCATGCCGGGATGAATGCCTGCTGACGGAACCGCAAATGTTTGGTTAAAAGCATCCTCTCTCACACATTCTTCATGAATCGCCAGTGCGTCCGCTCTTGGAAGCGCAACCGAACCATATGGAGACGGAAAGAGGCTGAAGTCAGCACCGCAATATCGGTTTAATTTTCCGAGTAAAAGAGCGTGAGAAAAACCGTAAAACGGAGAAGACGTAAACGCCCCGCTGACTGCTGGATGCGCCATAATCGGAACTGGGATTTCAGGATCTTCCGCAAGGCCTTGCATAACGTCCAAGCCGTAAGCGAAGACATTAAACAAAAGCGCATCCGCTCCCAACTCGGCGGCGCGTCTCGCTTTGTCTTTCAGATCAGTCGTACGTCCGGTCAAATTCACCGCATACAGCGTTTTATGTCCGGTTTGCTCATACGTTTCTTTCAATATTTGTTTTCCTTCTGCAATTCTTGTTTCAAAAGGTGCTAGACCTGTCTCAAAGAAAATTTCATCGTCTTTAATCAAGTCAACTCCCCCAAGCGCCTGCTGCCGGAGCTGTTCTTTAATATCACTCAGGTCCCTTCCGATTACGCCTTTAAATATGCTCATTAACAGCGGTCTCTCAAACTCTCCCAGCAGCTTCCGGATGCCGTATACGCCAAACTTCGGTCCCGGCAGTGCACGCTTAAATGCTTCAGAGAAGTGAAGATCGATTAATTTGATTTTTCCGTCCAGCGACAGCTTGCCAAACACTGTTGTCAGCAAAGCCGGAATATCCTGAGAGAAATTGATTTCAGGATAGGCAATTGTGATGACCGCTTGTTTTTCTGATGCAGCAGTTCCCTCTCTCTCCTCAACTTTTATCACCCGCCCCTTGTGCTTTTGCATTTGCTCCTGTTTTACAAGGGGCAGATCAGTCCAGGAGCCTACTGTCAATCCTGTTGCGATTTGTTCTGCTTTCTTCTCTGTATCGGCTCCCGGTTCGGTCAGGAGATATGTCGCTAATAACTCACTCATGCCAGAGCTCCTTTCATTTTCATCCATATCAAAAAACCTCTTCAAACTGCAATCGCGTCTAAAGAGGTTTCGTTTCTCGTCCGAATCTTATCTCTCAGCCGCTAGCTGCAAGAATTAGCACCGTGCTTTATAAGTCGGTTGCCGGGCTTCATCGGGCTCGTCCCTCTGCCTGCTCTTGATAAGAAAATATAGATTTTATAAATTATTTTGAATTATCCCATCGTTATAAGGTCTTGTCAATGCTTTTTTGGGTAAACAGGTTCAGTTTGCCAATTCGATAAGCAGCTTCCTTAAGTCTTTCTTCACTTGTTAAAAGTCCGACTCTGACGTAGCCCTCGCCATATTCACCGAAGCCGTTTCCAGCCGCAACCGCCACATTCGCTTTTTCCAGCAAAAGATCTGAGAACTGCTCAGAAGTATAGCCTTCAGGCACAGGCAGCCATGCAAAAAAAGAACCTGCAGGAGCTGTTACATCCCAGCCGATTTCCCGGCATGCCGTGATCCAAGCGTTTCTCCTGCTCTCATACCTGGCATTTTGCTCTGCCACACACGTCTGATCGGCTAACAGTGCCTCTGCTGCAGCCTCCTGAGTCGCTCTGAAAAGACTGACAAACATATGGTCTTGATAAAGATTGATCGCTTCAATGACCGAAGCGTTTCCGACGGCAAAGCCAACCCGCCATCCTGCCATGTTATACGTTTTTGACAGCGTGTAAATTTCAATTCCGATATCCTTCGCACCTTCAGTCTGCAAAAAGCTTAAAGGCTTGCAGCCGTCAAATCCTACAGCGCCGTAAGCAAAATCGTGAACGACGCAGATTCCGTTTTCAGTCGCAAAACGCACGGTATCTTCAAAGAACTCGGAAGTAGCAACAGCTCCGGTCGGATTATTCGGATAATTTAAATACATCAATTTCGCCTGTTCCCTTGCTTCAGCGGCTACGCTGCTGTAATCAGGGAGAAACGCCCTGTCCTTTACGAGCGGCATCATTTCCATCTTTGCTTTTGCAAGTGTGACACCCGACCAGTAATCAGGATAACCCGGATCGGGAACCAAAATCGTATCACCGGGATTCAACAAGCATTGCGGGAGCTCGACTAGACCGGCTTTTCCGCCGAATAATACAGCGACTTCGGTTTCCGGATCCAGATCAATGCCGTATTCTCTTTTGTAAAATTCAGCAGCCGCTGACTTCAGACGGTATGAGCCGCGAAAAGACGAATATTTATGATTCTCAGGATCAGCAACAGCTCGTTTCATCTCCTCGACAATATGTTCAGGAGTCGGCTGATCTGGATTTCCCTGTCCTAGATTGATTACGTCATGTCCTTCTGCGAGCTTTCGGTTCACTTTCTGCACCAGAGAAGCGAAGAATTGTTTAGGCAATTCCTTCAATACATGAGACTGTTCAAATTTCATCTATTCTCACCTTCTAAAAAAATCTTGAAATGATAGTCCATCATCATATATGGTTAAATGAAAAAAGTAAAGAAAAATTTGGGGTGTTAAAAAGATGAAATGGACGATATCTTGTCTTCAATTTGATATTTCATACGGAAAACCTTCGGAAAATATAAAAAAAGCTGAATTTTTCATCGAAAAAGAAAGCAAACATGCTGATGTTCTTGTTCTGCCTGAATTATGGACGACCGGATATGATCTGGCCAATCTTGATGAACTCGCTGACGAAGACGGCCGCTCCGCTCAGAGCTGGCTGAAGAAAACGGCAAAAAAACATGGTGTTCATATTGTCGCCGGATCGGTCGCTGTCAGGGAGAATTCTGATGTTTATAATACAATGTACATCGCGGATAAGGAAGGGCAAATCATTAAAGAGTACAGAAAAGCCCATCTTTTTCAGCTGATGGATGAGCATCTGTATTTATCAGCCGGTTCCGAAGACGGATACTTTGAGCTTGACGGCGTCAAAAGCTCAGGATTGATCTGTTACGATATCCGTTTTCCGGAATGGATCAGAAAACATACGACAAAAGGCGCCAACGTGCTGTTTATTTCTGCGGAATGGCCTCTTCCCCGCCTTGATCATTGGAAAAGCCTGCTTATTGCGCGGGCCATTGAAAACCAATGCTTTGTCGCAGCCTGCAATTGTACCGGTTCAAATCCGGATAATGAATTTGCAGGTCATAGTCTGATTATTGATCCATGGGGGCGTGTACTTGCTGAAGGCGGCCGGGAAGAAGGCATAGTCCGAGCGGAAATTGACCTTCAAGAAAGCGCAGAAGTTCGGGAGAGCATTCCTGTTTTCGATGATATCAGAAAAGATTTATATTAAAAAATATATTGACAACTAACTAAATTACCTGTTACCATGTTCATCAACTGATAAATTAGAATTGTCAAACAAGTGAATATATTCTCTTATCGAGAGTTGGGCGAGGGATTTGGCCTTTTGACCCCAACAGCAACCGACCGTAATTCCATTGTGAAATGGGGCGCATCTTTTTCGCGCCGAGACGCTAGTCTCTTAAGGCACGGTGCTAATTCCATTCAGATCTGATCTGAGAGATAAGAGAGGCGGACATAGATGTTAAGCCTCCTTCTCTCTGAGAAGGAGGCTTTTTTACGGCCACATATTAAGTGATTACATAATTGGAGGTTATGATGATGGGAGTCACAAAAACACCTTTATACGAAACGTTAAATGAAAGCTCCGCTGTGGCGTTGGCGGTGAAGCTTGGCCTTTTTCCAAGCAAAAGCACGCTGACATGCCAGGAGATCGGAGACGGCAACTTAAATTACGTTTTTCATATTTATGATCAAGAACATGACAGAGCATTGATCATTAAACAGGCGGTTCCGTATGCAAAAGTGGTGGGAGAAAGCTGGCCGCTGACAATCGACCGTGCAAGAATCGAAAGCAGCGCTCTCATCCGTCAGGGCGAGCATGTGCCTCACCTGGTTCCAAGAGTGTTTTATTCTGATACGGAAATGGCGGTTACCGTCATGGAGGATCTCTCTCACCTCAAGATCGCAAGAAAAGGACTCATTGAGGGTGAAAACTATCCTCATCTGGCACAGCACATCGGTGAATTTTTAGGAAAAACACTTTTCTACTCATCAGATTACGCGCTTGAACCTAAGGTGAAAAAACAGCTTGTTAAACAGTTTACAAATCCAGAGCTATGCGACATTACGGAAAGACTTGTTTTTACAGATCCTTTCTTCGACCATGACACAAATGATTTTGAAGAAGAGCTCCGTCCTTTTGTCGAAAAGCTTTGGAATAATGATAGCGTTAAAATCGAAGCCGCTAAGCTGAAAAAGTCATTTTTAACGTCTGCAGAAACGTTGATTCATGGTGATTTGCATACAGGAAGCATTTTCGCAAGTGAACACGAAACAAAGGTGATTGATCCTGAGTTTGCTTTTTACGGACCGATCGGCTTTGATGTAGGGCAATTTATCGCCAACTTATTTTTGAACGCACTCAGCCGTGACGGGGCTGACAGAGAGCCGTTATATGAACATGTCAACCAGGTCTGGGAAACGTTTGAAGAGACGTTTAGTGAAGCCTGGCAGAAGGACAGTCTGGATGTTTACGCCAACATCGACGGTTACCTCACTGATACGCTCAGCCATATTTTTGAAGAAGCAATCGGATTTGCGGGCTGTGAGCTGATACGACGCACGATCGGCCTTGCCCATGTAGCTGACCTGGATACGATCGTGCCGTTTGATAAACGAATCGGCAGAAAACGCCTGGCGCTCGAAACCGGCACAGCCTTTATCGAAAAACGTTCGGAATTCAAAACGATAACAGATGTTATTGAATTATTTAAGTTACTTGTAAAGGAATGATCCATTCATGACCCATTCATTTGCTGTTCCACGTTCTGTTGAATGGAAAGAAACAGCTATTACCATTTTAAATCAGCAAAAGCTTCCTGATGAGACGGAATATTTAGAGCTGACGACGAAAGAGGATGTATTTGATGCGATTGTCACGCTCAAAGTAAGGGGCGCTCCGGCGATCGGCATTACGGCTGCCTTCGGACTAGCGCTTGCTGCCAAAAACATTGAAACAGATAATGTCACGGAATTCCGCCGCAGACTGGAAGACATCAAACAATATTTAAACAGCTCACGGCCTACCGCCATTAATTTGTCATGGGCGCTTGAGAGACTGAGTCATTCGGTCGAAAACGCGATTTCCGTAAATGAAGCAAAAACAAACCTTGTCCATGAAGCCATTCAGATTCAGGTCGAGGATGAGGAAACGTGCCGGTTGATCGGCCAAAACGCCCTGCAGCTTTTCAAAAAAGGCGACAGGATCATGACAATCTGCAATGCCGGCTCAATCGCGACAAGCCGCTATGGAACGGCGCTAGCTCCGTTTTACTTGGCCAAACAAAAAGATTTGGGATTGCACATTTATGCCTGTGAAACAAGGCCTGTCCTGCAAGGTTCACGCCTTACTGCTTGGGAGCTGATGCAAGGGGGCATTGATGTCACTCTGATCACAGACAGCATGGCCGCCCATACGATGAAGGAAAAACAAATTTCCGCTGTTATCGTCGGAGCCGACCGAATTGCAAAGAACGGTGATACGGCAAATAAAATCGGCACATACGGTCTTGCTATTTTAGCAAACGCCTTTGATATTCCGTTTTTTGTCGCCGCACCTTTATCTACATTTGATACAAAGGTCAAATGCGGCGCTGATATCCCGATAGAGGAACGGGATCCCGAGGAAGTCAGGCAGATTTCCGGAGTTCGGACCGCTCCATCCAATGTGCCTGTCTTTAATCCCGCTTTCGACATTACACCTCATGATCTCATCTCAGGAATCATCACAGAAAAAGGGATTATGACCGGAAACTATGAAGAAGAGATTGAACAGCTGTTTAGAGGAGAAAAGGTGCATTAAAAAACCGCTGGACTTTGCTCATTTGGAGCCGAGTCAGCGGTTTTTTTGTTTCTTTTTGTTAACATTGATGATTTCATCTTTTTGAGCGCTTGATAAGATATGCAGTTTCACAAACAGTTCGGCAAAAACGGCAAGTTTCTCAGAGCGGCTCGGCTTCAATTGCTTTGTCCTCCTTTTTCATCAGACCAACTTTTTTAACTTAATAAAATGATATGTCGGCCGTGAAAAAAAGGGAACGTGCCATATGTTTTATTTTTCTTTATAGGAGATTCGCTCGATGTTTAGCAAAAATGCTTTGATCTCGGTTTTGCTTCCGGCGTATCCTGTTAACGCACTGTTTTTGCCGATCACTCTGTGGCACGGGATAAAAATCGGCAGGTCGTTACGTTTATTAGCCTGTCCGACAGCCCGCACCGCTTTCGGACTGCCGACCGCAGCGGCAATATCCGCATAGCTTCGGGATTCACCATATGGAATCCTCTCCAGTGCCTGCCACACTTTTTGCTGAAAAGGAGTGCCCTTTTGGCTGAGCGGCAGGGAGAATGTCTTCCTTTCGCCTTCGAAATATTCTTGAAGCTGTTGTTTCGCTTCTGCAAGATTAGGTGTTTCCTTGTGCTCAGTATTCTGAACCGTTTCTTTCCAATCCACCCAATCTTCCTGACTGAGAAATAGACGAGTGATCCGGTCCTCCTCTTCGGCAATGATAAGTTCACCGAGCGGCGTTTCGGCTGTCGTATAGTAGTTCATTCATCATTCCTTCTTTCTTCAGCATTCTGTCTGACAGGAAGCGTAATATGGAAAACGGTGCCCTTCCCTTCTTCACTTTCTACCATAATCTCGCCTTGATGTTCTTCAATAATTTTATAGCTTACCATAAGCCCAAGTCCAGTACCCCGTTCCTTTGTCGTATAAAACGGTTCACCAAGTCGCTTTAATTTATCTTCTGTCATTCCGATTCCCTCGTCTTTTAAGGAGATAAGAACATGATCTGGATCCAATGCCTTTATCGTTACAAAAATATTTCCGCCGTCAGGCATCACTTCGATGGCGTTTTTTAATATATTGATAAAAACCTGTTTCAGCTGATTCGGTTCACAGTAAATCGGGGGAATGTCGTCAATTAAATCAAGTTGCATTTGTACATTGCTGAGATTGGCTTGCGCATTTAGAAGGTCTATCGTGTCCCTCATAATTTGGGTAACATGTTTTTCCTCATACATAATGGCCTGGGGCTTGGCTAAAATCAAGAATTCGGTGATGATGGATTCGATGCGCTTTAGTTCTGAGGTGATCACGTTGAAGTAAAGGGCGTAGTCTCCCTCGACACTCCCTTTCAGAAGCTGAATGAAGCCTTTAAGAGCAGTCATCGGATTTCTGATTTCATGAGCAATGCCGGCTGCGAGTTCGCCGACAACATGAAGGGTATCTGATTTGCGCAGGCGTTCCTCCAATTCTTTTCGCTCTGTTACGTCTTTAAAGATAGCCAAGTTCATATTTTGAATAATATTCCGTTTAAAAGAGAATTCGAGTTTTCTGTTATCACCGCTGCTCAGCAAAAATGGAATTTCGTTGTCCATTTCATCAAAATTAATCTGCCTTGCCGGTGATGCCAGATTTTCTATTTCATAAGCAGAAATAATATCTAACAGGCTGTGCTGTTTTATCTCTTCATGTGACAGTCCCAAAATATGGCTTGCTAACGGGTTGGCGTCGATGATCCTGTATTGATTGTCGAACAATACATTGCCGTCCATTGAGCCGTTGAACACTTTTCTGAATTTCAGCTCGCTTTCCCGAAGCTCCTTTTCCATCCGCTTTCTGTCGCTTACATTTCTTAAGATCGTCAAATGCTGATTTTCAAGGATTGTCCGTTTTGAAGTAAATTCAAGCTCTTTGAATTGCCCGTTCCCCATTTGAAACAGCAGCTCTTCTCTGATCTCTCCGTATTTTGCGTATTTCCTTTTCGTTATGCTGTATTTCTGCTGCGAGTCAACGAGAAAATCACACAGCTTTCTTTTCAACAGCAAATTCATCGGCAGCTCAAAAATTTTACAGGCTGATTGATTCGCTTTTACGATTCTTCCGTCATTCGACCAGATGATGATGGCGTCCATTGCATTTTCAAAGATTTCTCTGAAGCGCTCCTCACTTTTAAAGAGCTGCAGCTCCATAGACCGCTTCTCTGTGATATCCCTCATAATGGACATATAAAAACCGCTGATGATGTTTGATGTAATCGTGAATTCAAATAGTTTTTGAACTCCTGAACGAAGCTTGACAGGCAGCTCCCCCTTCGCTTTTCCCTTGCGGTTGAGCGCCTTCCAGATATTGTCGAAATCTTTTCGTGAGCCGCTGTCTATAAACTCATACAAAGATAAATGAGACAGCTCATTATGATTGATTTCAAAGCTTTTACAAAAGGACAAATTGGCATCAATAAAACCGCCATCTTTATCAAACAGGACGATTCCGTCAACTGCTCTGTCAAACAAGTCCTTAAAAAGCTGTTCATTCATAGAGAATTCCCGCTCGAGAATCTTCTTAGAAGATATGTCCCTCATGACAACAAAAAAGAAATCCTCGCCAATACCTCTTTTGGCCAGAAACTCTATGTATTTTGTTGCCCCGCAATCAAGCCTGATCGGAACCTCCTTCCACAGAAAGCCTTTTTTAAAAAACTTCTTTACGGAAAGATTCAGTTCATCCTTTGGGATTGAAAACAAAAAATCCAAAACAGAACGCTTTTTCAAATCTTCCGAGTCAACTTGAAGCATCCTTTCTGTTGCTTCATTTGCCTGAACAATCCGCATTTCGTTATCACAAATAAAAATAGCATCGAGCGTATTGTTGACAATCACTTGATGCTGATTCAATTCCTTTTTCAGTCGCGCGTTTTCTTCTTTGAGGCGATTCAGTTCCTCTCGCAGCTCCGAGTTTGTCTGGACACCAAGAGTTTCCATGCATGTACACTCCTTCTTCAAAACCTATCCCTCAATATTTCTACAAAATGCGGGAACTTCCTTCATTTGCCCTATAAATTTCAGAAAATTTCAGCGCCATTACATTACGAAGACATTTTCTACGATCCTTACCGTCACTTTACATCGACCTAACAATCAGCATTTATTTAGATTCCTTTTTCATCTTTTATTTTAAAATATGTACCAGCAGGGAATAATCTCTTAGTGACTGATGAAAGAGAAGGTGATGCTATGAGTAAATCGCGGGACAGTTATTTTGATAACGCAAAATTTTTATTGATATTCCTTGTTGTATTCGGTCATATCCTTCGTTCCTTTATTAATGATAATCATTTTATGCTCTACCTCTACAAGTTCATTTACACATTCCATATGCCTGCATTTATTCTTGTATCCGGTTATTTCGCGAAAGGCTTTAAACGGGCGGGATATGTAAAAAAGCTGGCGGTCAAGCTGATTATTCCGTATTTGATTTTCCAAATCATTTATTCCGTCTTTTATTACATTATGCAAGATGAAAGCATGGCAAATGTGAACCCGATTGATCCGCAATGGTCGTTATGGTTTCTTGTAAGCTTATTCTTTTGGAACCTGCTCCTATATCCTTTTTCAAAGCTTTCAAAGCAGTGGGCGCTGTTTGTCAGCTGCGGAATCGCCGTGCTGATCGGTTATCTGGACTTTGTCAGCAGCACGCTGAGCTTGTCACGGACATTCGTATTCTTACCGATGTTCCTTGTCGGTTTTTATTTAAATAAACATCATTTTGATTTATTGAGATCAAAACGCGGCAAACAAATTGCGCTCGGAGTGCTTGCCGCCGTATTCGTCATCTGCTGGGGCATTGATTTTGACTATTCTTTTCTGTTTGGTTCAAAACCGTATTCTTCATTTGGAGACGTTACCCTGGTAAGCGGACTATCCCGAATCGGCTGGTATGTACTCGCCTTTGGGGCAACCTTCAGCTTTTTAGCGCTTGTTCCGCAAAAACGGTATTTCTTTACCAGATGGGGAACCCGGACATTTTACGTGTATCTGCTTCACGGGTTTATTATTAAAACATTACGGCAGGTCGGGCTTGAGGATTGGCTTACTGACTATCAAAGCTTAGTGATCCTCTTGCTTTTAACAGCAGCCCTGACATCAGTCCTCTCCAGCAACTTTGTTAAGACAGTCGCTCAGCCCTTCATTGAGCTGAGGATGACCAGCTTATTGCAATTTGTCAGAGGAACGGGCAAAAATGCTTATTTAAAATAGAAAAGCACCTCTTAAGCGGGACGCCGCCTAAGAGGTCTTTTTTATTGTTGTTTTTTATTTTTGTTTTTTTCTTTTTTCTTTTCAGGCTTGGTGATTTCCAGCGTTTCGATGATCTTTCCGGCATTGTAATCCCCAAGTTCACTTGAGAACTCTTCCTCCAGCACCTTTTTATTCATAGGCTTTTTATGATTTTGCATGTCTCTGCTATGACGGTTTTTCTTCACAATTACATGCCTCCCTGCTGGCCCTGTTTGGAATTGCGGTTTGCCCCTCTAAAATTGGGGTCGTCATGATATTGTGTCTTATATGAATTGGGGTCCATGCTCTCGGTAGGTGTATTGTTATTTTTAATGGCTTCATTCACTTCAGCTTTACGCTTCATACGAATCCTCCTCGCCAATTTTCAGACATTTTACTCGCTTCAAGATGCAGGAGCGTAAATTGCACCTGTCGAAGTTAGGTTCTCCAACTGAACAGAAGGCACACATCTTTTTTTTGGCAATCAAAAAACACCGCAAAATATGCGGTGTTTTGCCTATCCGATAATCACTCTTTCCTTCGGATAGTGATAATTCGCTTCAATTTCCTTTCTTCCGATCAGATACAGGAAGGTCAGGATGCCGATTCGCCCGATAAACATGACAATCATAATGACACATTTTCCAACACTGCTCAAATCTGCCGTAATTCCAAGCGACAGACCGGTTGTACCGAATGCCGAGCACACTTCAAACAAAAGCTCCAGCAGGGAATGTTTTTCTGTAATGGTCAGAATGAGTGTCGCGCCAAAAACGAGCAGGATCGCCATCATCGTGACAACAAGCGACTTCATCAAGTCAGCAGGGTGAAGCTCCCGTTTGAATACCTTTACGGCCTTATTGCCGCGGGCAAAATGAAACAGCGCAAGAAGGTTCAAAGCAAAAGTCGTTGTACGTATGCCTCCCCCAACTGAGCTTGGCGACGCTCCAATAAACATCAGCGCACAAATAAAAAAGAGTGTGGAATCTGATAATTGGCTGATATCGAGTGTTGCCAGTCCCCCGCTTCGGGTTGCCGTTGATTGAAACAGGGACAAAAACAAAATATCATGCCATGATTTTCCTGCGAACGCATGGTTTGCTTCCAGGGCAAAGATGCCAATGGCTCCAAACAAGACAAGTGAGCCGAACGTAATCGTCGTGATCTTTGTAAAAAGCGTAAATGGATAACGCCGATGCTTTGAAAACAGGAAATCCTTTACTTCAACAAGCACGGGAAATCCAATCGCTCCAAATATAATTAAAAGCATTGTAATAAACTGCACAAAGTAATCGTGGCGAAATGGAATCATCGAATTACCGGTAATATCAAATCCGCCGTTTGTCGTTGCACTGATACTGGCAAAAAATCCGTGTAAATAAGCTTCCTGATAGGAGTCATAGTAGGTTAAGAAATATGTGCCGAGAATCAGCCCGCCAAAAAATTCAATCCACAAGATCAGAAACAGTACCTGCTTCATCAGATTGACAATTCCTGAAAACTGGGATTGGTTTTGATCAACCATAATCAGCTTCCGTTCTTTCAGCCCGATTCGTTTTCCCATGATCAGCCAAATGAACGTTCCGAGCGTCATAATTCCGATTCCGCCAAATTGCAGAACAAATGCTAATATAAAAATCCCTATTGTGCTGAATGTATCAGCTGTATCAACTACCGTCAGCCCCGTTACACTGACTGAACTGACAGCTGTAAAAAGCGCATCAATAAACGTCCAATCCGCCCCCGGTTTATGGGCCGCCGGCAAACTCAGCAATATAACGGCCACAGTAACTGCAAGAAAATAATATAATGCGATCAGCTGGGCCGGTGACAAGGCCTGTATCAATTTTCCAAACTTTAATCTCATGTAAAATCCTTCTGCCTCTCTTTTTAAGTACGGTAATTATTCTAAAGATATTAGGTCCATTTTTAAAGGCTTTTACGAAACATTTTCTTAACTTGCTTATTTTTTTATGATTTTAGTCAATGGATAAAATAAAAAACCTCTGAGAATTCTCTCAGAGGAACAATGTGTTTGTATTATTTAGCTTCCAGCCGTCTGATTCGCTCATCTAAATCAGGGTGAGTAGAGAAAAGTGAAGAGCGCTTCTTGCCATTAATCTTTAACGTTTGGACAGCTGTCTGATCATCTTCCATAATCCGGGAAGAATAGCTTTTAAGCGTCCGAAGCGCATGAATCATCTTATCCTTGCCGGCAAGATCCGCTCCTCCCCTGTCAGCATGGAATTCACGATGGCGTGAATACGCAAACACAACCAGGCTGCCAAGTATCGAAAAGACAATCTGAAAAATAATCATTGCAATAAAATGAACGATCGGCGCTAGATCTTCTTTTACAAAACGGCTTGCTATCCAAGCGGCGATACGCGATAAAAATACGACAAAAGTATTAACGATACCTTGTAAAAGCGTCATTGTTACCATATCACCATTTGTGATATGCGCGACCTCGTGGGCAAGCACACCTTCAACCGCCGCGTCATCCATCTGCTCCAGCAGCCCTGACGATACTGCGACAAGTGAACGGCGTTTTGACGGTCCAGTCGCAAACGCGTTTACTTCAGGTGAACGGTAAATCCCGACTTCCGGCATTTTCGTTAAACCGGCAGAGCGGCTTAATCTGTGAACACGATCAACCAATTGCTGCTCCTCATAGCTGACCGAGTGTTTTTTCGGATTCAGCACTCTGACGCCCATCATCGTCTTTGCCATCCATCTGGACATCGCAAGAGATGTAAAGGAACCGACAAATCCAACAACTAAACTGAACACAAGAAGCGCCATTGGATCGATACCGCCATCAGCTGTAAAGTACGTCCCGACTCCTGTAACAGAGCTTAAAACAGACAAAACGATCCCGATTGTTGTAAGCACCAAAATATTCGTTAGAATAAACAGAAAAATTCTTTTCGCCATAACAACCTCCGTTATTTTAAGTTCAAAAGAACCCGTATATTTAAATTATAAAACATCCATTTGAAAATGCAAGGAATTCGACGTATGATGTTAATGTAATTTGCTGACGCTTGAACTTTGAATTTATACATAGACCTATATCCGCGTCAAATTGTCTAACGAGGTGAACAATGAACATTTTTAAACTCTCTCGAACCGATATGGTGCGGCTGCTCTATTCCCTAAAAGGACAAGGAGAACATAGCCCGCTCGACATTCTCGTCCAATCAGCGAATATGTCAGCAGAAAAAGCAGCCAATCATCTAGAAATTCCTGAATTTCTTACAAGATACGAACGAAAAAAACAGAAAAAAGAATACGGTCTTTCTACAAATGAAATCGTAGAGCTTGGCAACTTATGCGAGCTGACTTCGTTAAAGTCAACCGCGATTCAAAACTGGGTAAAGCGTGATATCAAGGATCTGATCGGACACCCTGAGCTGGGCAAAAAATACTCAGTTGAACAGGCAGTTATTCTTTTAATTGTACGTGATTTAAAATCCATTTATGACTTTGAACACATACGGGCTATTTTAAAAGTGGCCTTTAACACAATCTCAGACAGATCTGATGATGTCATCAGCCCGATTGCTTATTATGAAAGCTGCGCATATGTGCTTGATGCCATCCATCACCAAGAAACTCCTTCTATGAAAGAATCAAATCTGCAGGAGATCGCCGAACAGGAGACAGAGCGTCTCCGTCACCGTTTTGAAGAACTGAATCACAGCCAATGGCTTAAAATCAGACAAATTATCGCCATTACAGTCCTCTCCATTTTGACGTTCCATATTCAGGCAACCGCACATAAAATGACAGCAGACATTCTATAGTCTGCGTCACCCCGGCTCAGAGGCCGGGGTTTTATTTTTCTCCACAACAATTGCCAGCATAAATAAACCCCGTATATTTCAAACTAAATACGCGTTAAGAATTTCTTTATCGAAAAAGGAGATGAAAAAGATGGCGAGCAGAAATAAACTCGTTGTTCCAGGGGTGGAGCAGGCACTCGACCAATTTAAACTCGAAGTGGCTCAAGAATTCGGTGTGAACCTTGGTTCTGATACAGTCGCACGCGCTAACGGCTCTGTAGGCGGAGAAATGACAAAGCGGCTGGTACAGCAAGCACAATCACAATTAAATGGCACAACTAAATAAATTCAGGTCTTTATTCGCCGGGGGCACTCGGCGAATCTTCATTTTGAGCTGAATTATTATCACTGCTGTAGCCGTTTGGATTACGTCGGTCTGAAGCGTTATCCCTTTTGGACGAAGAACGGTTCTTGCCTTGTTCACCATTGTTCCAGTCCCTGTGATATTGGCTTTGACCCTTGTCAGCGCCGTTATTTTCATTTCCTTTATCTTGAGGATCTTGTATTGGGGTTTGCTCATGGTCCCCATCTTTTTCGGTATTTGTATTTTCATCTGATTCCTTTATTTTTTTATCTTTGTCACTATCATCAATCTGGTCATCCGCTTTATCTTCTTTCTGGTCTCCGGAATCCGCATCATTCAGCTGTTCATTATCTCCTTGCTTGCTGTCCTGGGTGTCAGTTTGATCGGTGTTTTCATCCTCATTTTCATCACTCTTTTGATCCTCTTCCCCGGATGGTTTGCTGGAGTCATCTTTTAAATCTTTATTGTCATTCTTTTCATTTGATTTGATGTAGCTGCCTGTTGAGACGCCTTCTTTCTTCGCTTTTTCCCTCGTTTGCATATCTGACTCCAGAGATTCCATGCGGTATGTCGTTTTATATTTTTCAGTCACATCATTCAGCTGTTTTTTCACAGCCTTTTTATATGTATTGTCTTCTGTGTTTTCATAAACAGTGGAAATCAATATTTCTTTCGATTTCTTTACATACCCGTGTTCACTGCAGTCGGTTATAATATCGTCAATCACCTTTTTAAAATCAGTCTTCTCCCAATCATCTATATCATTCACGACTTTCTGTCCCTCATCGTTTAGAGGCGTCAGTTCAATCACTTCATAATCGCTGTTTAACGCCATTTCGACGCTTGGATTGATATCGATTGTCATATACGCATAGGCCTTATTATTAGAAAAAACGGGGAGAACTATAAAAATAAAGAGCATAATAGCAGTCATCGTAAAAATCCCCATTTTGAAAGGGCGCAGTTTAAAAAAATCAAAAAAGCTGGCCCTTCTGCCCATGCGTGTTTCACTCGGAAGCATGATTTCTTCTCCGATTTCATAGCTGTGTCGATCATTTTTGGCTTTTAAAAATTGTCCGTCAGGGGTCAGCAACGTGACGAATTTTTTATTTTTCTCTACTATAATCCCTCTTCTCATGAGTGCAGCACCCCTTTAAGATAATCTTTTAAATAAATATAATCACCCGTAATGATAATACACATCGCAATAATATATTTTCTGTTTCTCTCAATCGTTTTTCGGCTTACAGAGACAAGCTGTTCAAGCTGTTTGACTGGAAGCTGCTTCTTTGTATACAGGATAGCGGCCAATTCTTCATGTTCAACAAGCGTCATTGCCACCTTTATGGCGTTTTGTCTTGCATCCGTGTGCTTTGGAGAATTTTCAAGCAGTTCTTTAAACGATAAACCATAATCCTTGAGCTGCTTTTGAAAATAGAGGATTTCCTCCCGCCTCTGCTCCTGTTCAATCTGACGGCGGTATTCATCTATGGAAAGCTCGGCTTCAATCAGGCTTTGTGATGACTCCTGATCGTCTCCTTCCTGTAAATCAATATTTATATTTTGTGCGCTTCTGGCTTCTTTTCTAATGTAATCAATGACTTTTCTTTTTATAATAAGCTCAGCAAATGCGAGCAGAGAATTTCCTTTTTCAGGTGAATATTTTTCTATAGCTTCATTAAACGCGATCAGTCCAATACTGAACTCATCGTCTTTTTCATCTATATATCGTTTACAAACGGATGAAACCGTCTTTGCGATAAATGGCTTATATTGCTGTATTAATTCATTTTGCAGATCTTTATTGCCTTTTTGTATACTCTCAACAGCTTTTTCAAGTGTTTGCTTCTTTTTTCCCAATTTAAACAAAAGGCTAAGCACTGGTTTCACCTCAGTTCCTCCCTATAACTACTCATTAATGATAGCTAATTTGATAGGGATTCGCAAAGGAGAAAAAGAAATATTGATTTCCAATGTCTCAATTATGACAAACCATTCTGACGTCCTATACATGATTTCGTGCCTTTCTAAAGAATTAAGGGGGTTTTATGCGTGTTTTTTGTAACAAAGATGTTATAAAAATGTTATTTTATTTCGCTTATGAAAACGCTTCAAACACAAAAAGACTCTGCTTTTAAGCAGAGTCTTTCAGATTACGCCCGTTCACGGGTGCTGTTTTTTTGTTCGTTTTGTGCGCCCTCCGGCTGTTTTTTCCCACCTGACATAAACCAGCCGCAAACCGCGATTGCTGCTAAGACACCCCAGAATATCAGCTTCCATATTCCAGAATGAATAAAGTGCTCAGAAACAACCGCTATGTCGCGATGGGCAAGCGTATATAAAGCAAGCTTCACTCCGACCCAGCCGACAATCACAAAGGCTGCTGTTTCTAGGCTTGGACGTTCCTTTAATAACTTCACAAACATGGAAGCCGCAAACCGCATAATCACCAGTCCGATGATACCGCCGGCCAAAATGATGAGAAATTGTCCTCCGTCAAGTCCGCCGATCTTCGGGAGTGTTGTCCCAGGAAGCGTAACCGCCAGCGCTACTGCTGCTAAGATGGAATCAACAGCAAACGCGATATCTGCCAGTTCAACTTTTAAAACAGTCGGCCAAAAACCGCTTTGCTTCGTCTCTTTATGTGTGTCTTCTTTCTTAAATACATATCTTTTCAATAAGTGGCTTGCTGAGATATACAGCAAATAGATCGCGCCAATCGCTTGAACCTGCCAAACGTTGACCAAAAATGAAATGGCGAATAAAGAGCCAAATCGCAGAACAAAAGCCCCTGCCAATCCATAAAATAACGCTTTTTTTTCTTTTTTCCTCCGGCAAATGTTTTACCATTACCGCCATAACCAGCGCGTTATCGGCGGCTAAAATCCCTTCCAGCCCGATCAAGACGAGAAGAACCCAACCATACTCTAATAATAATGCTGCATCCATAAATGATACCCTCCCAAAAAAGTTGTTTTCTTTCTCTTCATCCGATCTTATGCCGGCCGGACCATGCAAAAAAGACCTTTGCCGACATAAGGCAAAGGTCTTGCTAGACATGAATTCAGGCATGCCAACAAAGCCGATGGATACAATCCATGAAATGACGACTTTGTTTCCGGAATACATTCCGGACGCTACTCCCCTTTGGGATTTCAAGAAATATGATTTTATACGTCAATGATATGCGCAGCGCAATGATTTGTCAACGTTTATTTTTTAAAAATACAGATAATTGTTCGGAATGCGTGCGTTTCTTCCTCTTTTTCAACAGTAAGTAGAGTAGGAACAGTGCCAAAATCGCTATCCCGATCGGAAGCATGTATTGATCAAGAATAGAGCCGACTTCCTTCCAATTTTCACCGAGCTTCACACCGAGATAAACATATACAAATGTAATCGGAAGCATAGCAATGAATGTATAAAGCGAAAACACCCAAACATTCATTTTTGCAATTCCGCACGGTATGGAAATCAATGTCCTGATGCCAGGCAAGAAACGCCCGCTGAACGCGACAAAGCCCCCATGTTTTTTGAAAAATTTATCTGATTTATCAAGCGCTTCAGGTTTAATAAAGAGATACTTTCCAAAACGTTCAAGAAACGGCCTTCCTCCGTACCGGCCTATCCAATACAGCGTAAGCGGACCGGCCACTCCCCCAAGCGATCCTGCCAAAACAACGCCGGCAAGTGTCATATCGCCTTTAGATACCCAATAGCCCGCAAGCGGCAAAACGACTTCGGCCGGGATAAACTCAATACTGAGCGCTAGAAATATTCCAAAATAAGATAAGCTTTTAAATGCTTCTATCCATGACATAACCAGCTCTTCGATAGCCACCAACTCCCTTGTTTCATGTTTATGTATCATACATTTTTGTTTTTTCGGAAAACGTCAAGATGATTTTAACACATTTTTCACGGTCAGTTGAACTAAAAATAGATCTCCCTCGTATTTCTATCGTTTTGAAGGCTGAAACTCTGCGGTTAAGCAGCCGATAATAAAGAGAGTCAACAAGACTGGAACACACGATACGGGGGGAATCTCCATTTGGAAATACACGCTACATATAATACGACGCTCATATGTTTATCTATTCTAATTGCCTGTACCGCCTCGTATATTTCCCTTGAACTTTCCAGGAAAGTCACCATCAATACAGGCTTAAAAAGTAAAATTTGGCTGATCGGCGGCTCACTTATTATGGGATTCGGTATTTGGTCAATGCATTTTGTAGGGATGATGGCCGTCCATATGGAAATGCCGATGGAATATGAATTCATGCCTTTAATGGCAGCCATTGGCGCATCTGTTTCGGGATCATTTGTGTCATTATATTTTGTCAGCCGGCACATTCTTACATATTACAGACTGCTTACCGGATCAGTTGTGCTTGGCGCATCTATTGCTTCTATGCACTATATCGGAATGTCTGCCATTTCCCGGGTAATGATTATTTACGAACCGATTTTATTTACAGTTTCAATTATCATTGCGATTGCAGCCTCTTTCGTCTCGTTAAAAATATTCTTTGACTTGGCCGTGAAAAAACATTCTGAGCATCTTATATTCTATAAAGTCATCAGTTCAATTGTAATGGGTATTGGGATTTCGGGCATGCACTACACAGGGATGCTTGCGGCAACTTTCCATAAGGACATGGCTCCGCCCGGAAGCCCTATGGAGGTACAAACGTTTCATTGGTCAATTTTTGTTACTTTAATTATTTTTTGTATCCAAACGTTATTGTTATTCAGTTCCCATGCAGATCGAAAGTTTATTAAACAGAGCGAACGCATAAAGGATAACGAACAGCGATTTCAGTCTTTAATCGTCCACAATATTGATGCAATCTTTATTTTATCATTAGAAGGAGACATAATATCTTCCAATCACGCTGGTGAGGAAATGATCAGCAAATTTGGCTTCAGCATGCATGACTGGAGGAATTACACATCACAGAAGATTAAGCGCCTTTTTGAGCAAGTTAAAAAAGATAAACAAGCGATGAACAGCGATAGCGATCTTATCACTGAAAAAGGCCAGTTTCACTTAAATATTACGCTTATACCTGTTGAGGTCAATCAGGAACTAGACAGCATTTATGTCATTTGCAAAGACATGACGAAGCAGTACAAAGCAGAAAAAGAAATCCATAGAATGGCTCATTATGATTCGCTTACAGACTTACCTAACAGAAGGCATGCCATCTCTCATCTAACAAAGGTGCTGAATCGCGAGCATTCCTTGCATTATAACACCGTTGTATTCTTTCTCGACTTAAACCGGTTTAAAGTGATTAACGATGCATTAGGGCATAATGTCGGTGATCAACTGCTTCAGTTTGCAGCTAAACGCCTGTCATCTGTAGTCCCTGATAACGGATTTATTGCCCGTCTTGGCGGTGATGAATTTATTATTATATTAACAGACGCCAATACAGGAACAGGCGAAGCAGATGTTTTAGCAAGAAAAATTATCCAAAAATTCAAAAAACCTTTCAAAATTCAAGATCATACCCTTGTCACATCTGTCAGTATCGGGATTGCGATATCTCCAAAAGACGGGACGGATGGCCTTGAATTGATGAAAAAGGCTGATATGGCGATGTATGCGGCTAAAGAACGAAACAAAAGCAAATACAGATACTATTCTTTTTCAATCGGCAACAAAGAAACCGTCAAGCTTAACCAAGAGATGGTACTCAGAGAAGCAATCGAAAACGATAGATTTGTCTTGCATTATCAGCCGCAATTCAGTGTGAAAAAACAAAAAATGACAGGAGCAGAAGCACTGATACGCCTTGTGACACCAGACGGGCAGCTGCGTCCGCCCGGAGAATTCATCGGTGTTGCAGAAGAAACGGGACTTATTATTGATATCGGAAAGTGGATTATAGATGAAGCATGCAAGCAGGCAAGGATTTGGCATGACAAAGGCTATGATCTTTCTGTCGCCATTAATATTTCCGCCAGACAGTTCCAATCTAAAGATCTGATTCCCCTCATCAAGGATACGCTTAATAAATACCAGCTTCCTCCGCAGCTTCTTGAAGTGGAGGTGACGGAAAGCATGACAATGGACAATCTCGATCACTCCAAAAAGGTTTTGTCATCCCTAACAGAATTAGGAATCAGAATCAGTATTGACGATTTCGGTACTGGTCACAGCTCTCTTAGCTATTTGAAGGACTTCCCGATTCACAGGCTGAAGATTGACAAATCATTTATTGACGATATTCAGACCCATCCTAAATCAGAGCAAATTACCGGAGCTATTATTGCCATGGGGCATCAGCTGTCTTTGCAGGTGATTGCCGAAGGTGTGGAAAATGCAGCTCAAAAGCAGCTTCTTTTTGAAAAAGGCTGCGACCATTTGCAGGGCTTCTTTTTCAGCAGGCCAATACCTCCGGAACAGCTCGAACAATTCATTACTGAACAGCCGTCGCAATAAGTGCGCTGGCTTTTTTTCACCCATAAGTTACTACACATGAATCGTACTCCTTCTCTTCACACTAAAGAAAAAAAGGGGTTTATCGATATGCATACAATGTGGAAGGGATCGATCAGCTTTGGATTAGTAAACATCCCCATCAAGCTATATGCGGCCACAGAAGATAAAGATATTAAACTGCGCAGCCTCCATAAAGAGGATCACGCACCAATCAAATACGAGAAAGTTTGCACAAATTGCGAAAAAACTCTTAGTCCTGATGAAATTGTGAAGGGATATGAATATGTAAAAGGGAAATATGTAGTGCTGACGGACGAAGATTTAAAAAGCTTAAAACAGGAGCATGAGGAGAAAGCGGTTGAGATTGTTGACTTTGTTCAGCTCCAGGAAATTGATCCGATTTATTTTAACCGCTCCTACTTTGTCGGCCCCGGGGATAATGGGACGAAGGCCTATACCCTGCTGCGTGAGGCGCTGCGCTCAACCGGAAAGATCGGTATCGCCAATATGACAATCAGGTCAAAGCAGCAGCTGGCGATTCTCCGTGTGTATGAAAATTGTATCGTCATGGAGTCTATCCATTATCCCGATGAGGTCAGAAGCGCCGCTCATGTCCCAGGTGTACCTGATCAATCGAATGTAAACGATAAGGAACTGCAAACCGCTATCACATTAATAGATCAACTGACTGCTGAGTTTGAGCCTGAGAAATATGAAGACACGTACCGACAGGCGCTGCTGCAAAGAGTCAACGACAAGCTAGAAAATAAAGAAACGGCCGTCACTCCTGATAAAGCGCCACCTCGTGAAGATGTCATTGACCTGGTAAGCGCTCTGCAAGCCAGCATTGACAGAACCAGAAGGCCGAACCGGGAGACACCGGCTGCCACACCTGCACAAGCTGCTGAACCGAAAGGAGCCGGAGATAAAAAACAAAAAACAACTAGAAAAAAAGCCTCCGGCACGTCATAGCCCATGGCGTTTACCATGCAGCCGGTCCTAACTTCGTCACCGCCAATCGGAGCAGAATGGCGTTACGAAGTAAAATATGATGGGTACCGCTGTATTCTCCGCATCCATTCTTCAGGTGTGACCTTAACCAGCAGAAATGGTGTGGAGCTCAGCAGCACCTTCCCTGAAATCACACAATTCGCCAAAACTGCCTTTCAGCACATGGAAAAAGAGCTTCCGCTGACACTTGATGGTGAAATCGTATGTTTGGTGAATCCTTGTCGTGCAGATTTTGAACACCTTCAAGTGCGGGGGCGTTTGAAAAGGCCAGACAAGATTCAGGAATCGGCAAACGCGCGGCCGTGCTGCTTTCTCGCCTTTGATTTGTTAGAGCGAAGCGGAGAAGATGTAACGCTTCTTTCGTATTTGGACCGCAAAAAATCGCTGCGTGAACTCATATCCGCAGCAAAGCTTCCTGCATCTCCAGATCCTTACGCAAAAGAAACCATTCAATCCATTCCCTGTTATGATCATTTTGATCAACTCTGGGAGATGGTAATAAAATATGACGGAGAAGGAATTGTAGCGAAGAAAACAAACAGCAAATGGCTTGAAAAGAAGCGGTCGTCCGATTGGCTCAAATATAAAAACTTTAAACAAGCTTATGTTTGCATAACAGGGTTCAACCCTAACAACGGGTTTCTGACGGTATCAGTGTTAAAAAACGGAATAATGACACCGATTGCCTCTGTTTCGCACGGAATGCGCGATGAGGAAAAAAGCGCTATACGCGAGATTATGGAACAGCACGGACATCAAACACCCTCAGGCGGATTTACGCTTGAACCTTCGATTTGTGCAGCTGTTCAATACTTAACAATTCTCCAAGGCACATTAAGAGAGGTATCGTTTGTCGGTTTCGAATTCCAAATGGACTGGACCGAATGCACGTATGCGCAAGTCATACGACACTCCAAACCGGTTCACCCAAAGCTGCAGTTCACAAGCCTGGATAAAATCATATTTGAAAAGAATAAAAAAACAAAAGAAGATTTTATTCAGTATATGATTGAAGTCAGTGACTACCTGCTCCCATTTCTGAAAAACCGGGCTGTCACCGTCATCCGCTATCCGCATGGATCTAGGAGCGAATCATTTTTCCAAAAAAACAAGCCGGACTATGCGCCGGATTTTGTTCAATCTTTCTATGATGGAAGCCATGAACATATTGTCTGTGAGGATATGTCTACATTGCTATGGCTTTGCAACCAGCTTGCTTTGGAGTTTCACGTTCCTTTTCAAACCATTAAAAGCAGGCGTCCGGCTGAGATTGTCATTGATTTAGACCCGCCTTCGCGAGATGACTTTCTTATGGCCGTGCAGGCCGCAAATGAACTGAAGCGGCTGTTGGATTCCTTTGGCATCACATCGTATCCGAAGCTGTCCGGCAACAAAGGCATCCAGCTTTATATTCCCTTGTCTCCCGAGGCATTTACGTATGAAGAAACACGCCAATTTACGCAGCTGATCGCAGAGTACTGCACCAATGCATTTCCCGAGCTATTTACCACTGAACGCTTGATTAAAAACAGACACGGCAAATTGTATCTTGATTATTTGCAGCATGCAGAAGGAAAAACGATTATCTGTCCCTATTCGACGAGAGGAAATGAGCTTGGGACTGTCGCAGCCCCGCTCTACTGGCATGAGGTGCAATCATCTTTAACACCCGCTCTGTTTACAATTGATACGGTCATCGATCGAATTAAGAAGCAGGGCTGCCCATTTTTTGATTTTTACCGCAACCCGCAAGACGAACCGCTTAGCGCTATTTTACATCAGTTGAAGAAAAAGAGCTGACTAATGGAGTCAGCTCTTTCCGTGTTTAACTGTACTTTTTATCTAACCGCTCTTTTTCCTGGCGCTGAAGCGGGCTCAGCTGCTCATTATACAAATCAATATCAATCGCGTATTTCGGCCGTCTTTTCACTTCAGAAAAAATCGTTCCAATATACTCTCCGATGATTCCAATTCCCATCAATTGCAGCCCGCCCAAAAACCAAATGGATATGATGAGAGACGCCCAGCCTGCATTCGTATGTCCGAGCATCTTTTGAATAAACGCGCCAACCCCTGCCACAGCGCTGAGGAAAAACAAAACAAACCCTAAAAGCGTAAAGAATCGAATTGGTGCGACACTGAATGAAGTAATCCCGTTAAAAGCGAAGGATAGCATCTTTTTCAGCGGATATTTCGTTTTGCCGGCAAAGCGTTCCTTGCGGTCATACAAAACTTCGGCCGATTTAAAGCCGATCATAGGGACAATACCTCTTAAAAACAGATTCGCTTCCGGATAACGCTCAAGCTCTTCAAGAGACCTTTTATTCATTAAACGAAAATCAGCATGATTATAAATTAATTTAATCCCAAGCTTATTCATGAGACGATAAAACCCTAACGCGGTCGTGCGCTTGAAAAAGGTATCGGTTTTTCTGCTCTGGCGTACACCGTAAACGATCTCGCAGCCCTCATGATATTTCAGCATAAAATCCCGGATCACAGAGATGTCGTCCTGAAGATCAGCATCGATCGAAATGACGCAGTCTGACCTATTCTTCGCTTTATGGAGTCCGGCTAAAAGCGCTTTTTGGTGGCCGACATTGCAGGCTAATTTTAAGCCGGTAACCTTCTTGTTTCTTATGCTCTCCATAGCAATCAAAGCCCAAGTGCGGTCTTTGCTGCCATCATCGACAAACAGAATTTTACTGTCTTCAGCAATTAATTTTTCTTCAATTAAATCATCTACAACCTCTGTCAGCTGACGGCTTGTTTCTTGAAACACTTCCTCTTCGTTGAAACACGGGACGACGATGGTTAATACTGGCTGTGACTGTTTCAATCGAAATCCTCCTTATCTTGTTTCATATAAATAAATGCGCCAGGCGGAATCTTTATGGTCAAACGTCTTTACGAGCGCGAGATGGTTTTGTTCAGCATTCATGATCGGAACTGAAGAAAAAATGTACCGGCCGCCCATTTTTTTAAATACATCTGTATTTAATTGAAGGTTGTTGATCGTTTTCTTCGAGTTCTTTTTGAAATCATATCGTTTACCGAGTTCATCGACAAAAAGGTAGCAGCGGCTGCCCCATTCATCAAAATATTGTTTCAGCCGAGAATTTTTTTCCAGCTCTTTTTCGATGATTTTCCTAAATTCATATTTATATGAGAGCGGATACAGATTGTTATACGTATCTAACGTATAAAACCCGTTATATTGGGCGATAGACGGATGCAGTCCGATGCTCGCCACCCTGTACGAATCTTGCGGACGTCCGATATATTCCTTAATCTCTTTGAATTGCTCCGATGCATAAAACTCCTTGAATGTCGGCGCGTTGTAATGAACGCCATACGTATATTCTTCATTAAAAGGCGCCAACACCATTAGCTGTGCAGCGACTGCGGCGTACACAAGCCATTTCCATCCTTTCCCCATCCGCCAAATGAGATATAAAGCAAGCGCAAAGCTCACGTATATAACAAGCGGCCGAAGAAAATGAAAACGGGCAAAATTAAATTCTGCTAAAAAGGCAAACTTCTGCTTTGGAACAGCCCAAATTTTGTTGAACCAAAACGCATACCATAATGACAACCCGTAATTAAGCACACATAAAAACAGATAAACATTTTCTGGCTTTGTCCGATTTCGTTTGAACAGCAGAGCAGCAAATACGACCAGCAGGATCGGAAGGATGACAACGGTATGAACGGTCATCACATGATTATGGCCATAGACAAAGTTTTTTACGGATAGCCGAAGAGAATGCCAAACGTCATGCCTGGATGAGATAAATTCGATACGATGCATCGGTGCGTGTTCAAAGAGCATCGAATAGACAAGCCGATATTCAACGAAAAGATAGATACTCGTCATAAATGCAATACTGCCTAAGAACATCAAATTCCATCTTCTTTTTGTAATGGCATCATACAGCCAAAAACACGCCATCCCTGCCAGGAAAAAGAAGAAGCCTAGAACAAAACTTGAGTATAGAGGAAGCAAGCCCAGCGTCAGCCACTCTCTCCATGAGCTATCCCCTTTTCGGATATTTAAAAAAGCCCACAGTGCCAAAGGATACCCAAGCGTACTCAGCATTCCCGAAGGCCAGAAAGGTGTTAAGGCAAATGCAAGCGATACGCCAATTCGGATGAAAGCCGCTTTTGGTTCCGGGATTATATGTTTCTTCAGCAGCACATACATTCCAAAAAAAGCGACAACTCTTGTAACCGTCTGGCTTATTGCATAGGCGGTCATGGAAGAAAAGAAAGCATGGAGCCAAACAATTCCGCTCCACTCGGTGCCAAAGGCATCCCGGGGCAGCCCGTTAATGATTTGCGGAATGGCAGCGTCAACCTTGCCGACGATTTCTCCGCTATCGGCCAGAACCTTGTACCAAGCGATGTTGGAATCTAAATTATCGTGGACCCGGATATGGGCATCTTCCTTTAAAATAAAAAGCGGGGATACATACAATAAAAGAAGAAATAATGCGATCCAGAGATAATATGTTTCTTTTTTTTGTTGTCTCATCAACCGTAACATTGCTTACACATCCATTTGTTATTCTGACTCCGTCGGCATGTTCTGCCTCATGTGTCAAAATTTATTATCCCTTTTCCCTTCCAAATCATTCATCATATGACAATCCGTTTTTCAACCTGTCTCTACCCATTAATTCCCGCTATCCATAGGGCTTGATCACTTACTATACTGATAGGAGGGAGGGGATATATTTTGTTTACAATCTTACTTTCATTGGCCATACTCGTATTTGTGCCATTTCTATATAAAGCGAACCGCAATACAAAAGATGTGAAAGTCAACACCATTTCAATCGACCAAAAAGACGGCCTTCCAGCCAGAAAAAAATTAAATATCCTTCATTTATCAGATCTTCACTTGGAAAACATTTCAGTCTCACCTGAGGAGCTGTATCATTTAACAAAAGATCAGCCTGTGGACATCATTGCTCTTACCGGGGATTTTCTTGATCGGAAACGTAATATTCCGAAGCTGGCAGGTTACTTGAACGCCTTGCAAAAGCTAAAGCCTGCATATGGAATGTACGCGGTGTTCGGTAACCACGATTATGTATTGAAAGAAGAGGACTTTCAGAGATTGAAGCGAGTTTTAGAGGAAAACGGCTGTATCACGCTGCAAAATGAACATGTTCGAATCGAGACGGCTGCAGGGCCAGTCAATATTATTGGCATTGATGATTACAGTACGAATCGGAGTAATATCAACGGCTCTTATCAAAGTCTGGAAAATGGCTATCATCTTGTCTTAACACATGACCCAAATATTATTCTGGATATGAAAGATGTTCATTATGATTACCTGCTGTCAGGGCATTTTCACGGCGGGCAAATTCACTGGCCAAAACCGTATCATTTGGTGAAAATGGGAAAGCTCGTGCGAATGAACATGATTAAAGGTCTTCATTATCATCACGATAAACCATTTTATATCAGCGAGGGCTTGGGACAAACCGGCGTAAATATCCGTGTCGGAAGCCGTCCTGAAGTGACATTTCATCAGATTTAATCAAAAAAGACTGTGCTGACCGAGGCATCAGTCTTTTTTTTGATAGGTTTTCTGCAGCTTTTCTTTTGAGATAAACAAATAGGATGAATTCGGTAAATGCCGCAAGCTCACAGGCTTTGAAGTCAAATATAAAATCGGCACATGGGACACTTTTTTAAAACATCTGTAAAAAGGATTCACCGGGGTGATCACATCAAAGCCGAGCCTTTCCACACCTTTGTCAAGCATTGTAATCCCAATGATTCCTTTGATTTTCTCGCTTTTTTTATGATTGTTAATATAGTCAAGAAGAAGCGGCATCGATTGATATACTTTCTGATAAATAATGATTCCCTTTCTGACTGCGCTCTCAATGCTTTGCAGCTCCCTGATCAGCTTTATGTTATGCAGGTGGATTTTAACGAGCACATCATTTTTTCTTATATGCGTTCCGTCGCTAAGCACGACATGATGTCCTTTGTACTTCGTCAGCCTGACTCGAAAGACGCTTTTACGATCTTTGTCAACCAAGGTCAGCCTTGAAAAAAAGAAATAAATCGGGTCAACCACTCTCCATATGGAAAGGAAACAAGTTTTCATCTTTTCACCTTCCTTATGATCAAAAACACCCTTATATTTTGTGAACGTTCTCCTCAAAATATAGTTGCCATATTTTTTTAGGAGGACTGTCATGAAAAACATTCTCATTTTTCCTTTTTTAAGCATTTCCACCGGCCATCATCATGTGGCTGATGCATTGCAGGCTGAATTAGAGTCTCAAGGGATGGCAGCTGAAAAGATTGATATCTTTTCACATGCGTATAGCCGGTTAGAAAAATTGTCCTCCGTGGCTTATTTAAAATGGATTCAATATTTCCCGAAAACGTACAGCGGCATTTATAGGCTCCTCGCCTGCGGAGAATTTCAGCATGATAAACGCTATTTCATGTACGAATGGCTGTTCACACAGCAAATGAGGCACATCCTCCAAGAAAAACAGCCTGATATCGCCTTCTGCACACATGCGCTGCCTTCTTATCTGCTGAACCGACTAAAGCCTGAATATCCGAATCTGACGGTTGTGAATGTATACACTGATTTTTTCGTGAATCAATTATGGGGACGGAAGAACATTGATTACCATTTTGTTCCGAGCACGGAAGTAAAGAAGCAGCTAATATCAGAGGGGATCGATCAGAACAACATATACTTGACCGGCATTCCAGTTCACCGAAATTTTGAAATGGAATCAGCAGATACCTTGCAGCACCATCCGCCATATACCATCATCATCACTGGGGGCAGTATGGGGGTCGGTGGAATTTTAAAATGGGTGCAGGAACTGTCGCCAGGCGGAAAGATCTTATACAAAATATTATGCGGCAGAAACGAAAAGCTCTACTGCTATGTCAAAAGTTTACACCACCCCTTGATTGAGGCGATTCCTTACCTTCACAGCAAAGCAGAGATGAACCGTTTGTACGAACAGTCGACAGGCATCATGACTAAACCCGGAGGCGTGACCATCAGTGAATGCTTACAGAAACGGCTTCCGGTATTTATTTATCATGCACTGCCGGGACAGGAAGAAATGAATTTAAACCTTCTACATGAAAGGAAGCTCGTCACAGATATGAGAAACTGGGACATGCAGAAAGCAGAAGAGTATATCGCGGCATTTTTTCAATCGAACGAACAGATGAAGGAGTATAAAAAACACGTCAATGGATACCTTGGCGAAATGTCTGATAGGAAGATTGAAGATGTTTTAAAAAGAATCTTATAAAACAAAAAAAACACTCTCCTGAAACAGAGAGTGTAGAATAGTTAACGAAACAGCAAATGCTGGCTGTGTATGCCTGCTTTCTTGAGCAGGACGATCAGCTGGTCCTGTTCATCAGGCGAAAGGCCTGAAAACGCTCTCGCAATACGCAGTGCATGAATCGGATAAATTTTATCCAAATACTCATTTCCCTTGTCAGTTAAATGTGCGTAAACAGAGCGTTTATCTTTCGGGTCCTGCTCCCTTACTAAAAACCCGTTTCTTTCTAGTTTGTCAATAACATATGTGACGTTTCCGCTTACAAGCAGAAGTCTCGACCCAATTTGCTGTAATTTTTGCGGGCCTCTTGTGTACAGGAGCTCCAGTACAGCAAATTCAGTGGGATTAAAACCGTGCTCTTTGCTATCACGGATACTATGTTCGGACACACTTTTGAAAGCCCTTGCAAAAACTCTGTACAAATTCATCGCACGCTCAACTTCTTCTTCGTTAAACGATAATCTCATCATATCTACCTCGTATATAGGATTTTTATAAAAAAATAATGAAAACCCTTACATATAATAAGAGTTCAGTCCCTTACTATACGTATTCGCTATAATTCGAGAAATTCCTTCTAAAAGCAAAAAAATCCTTATACATTATCTTGTATAAGGATAATTTTTATGATTTGTAATGCTTCGAAAGAAATAAGCATATTCTTTCCGAAGCTCTGAAATCGTCATTTTGTTCATAACCTCTTTATTATAAACCCCAATCTGATAGAGTTTTTCAGAATAATGGCGTCGTTCTTTTTCTAAAGCGGATTTCAATAAATTACTCATAGCGTCCTCCTTCATTTTGAGGTATCCTATACAAAAGATACTCTTTTTAAATGAACGTGGTATGAATCTAATGTAAAGAATTTATGTTTACGAAGATTTTCGGTATTGTCCGTTTTGAACCAATCTTAATAATTGAAAAGCCTGTTCTCCGGCAAGCTGCATAAACGTCTCCAGCATTTCATCACGCTTGATATCCAACTCTATAATTTCTTTTGCCAGTGAGACCGCTTTTTCTTCCTCCATGATTATCCTTCCTCCTCGTTTGTTTGTTACATAAAGGATAAAACGCGCTTGGGTGTTACGCATTATTCTTGTTAATTTTTCTTCCGTGTTTTTTCAAAAATCTTCTATTTGATGTTAGAAAATATGACAAGCGTCAGGTTTTTTCTCTTTGTTTTTTATATACTATTATCAAAAGACATCCAGGGGTGGAAAAATGACCACAGAAGATCATTCTTATAAAGACAAAAAAGTGATTTCAATCGGAATTGTGAGTGAATTGACAGGATTGTCCGTAAGACAGATCAGGTATTATGAGGAACGAAAGCTCATTTACCCGCAGCGTTCTTCAAGGGGGACAAGAAAATACTCCTTTGCCGATGTGGAGCGGCTGATGGATATCGCCAATAAGCGTGAAGACGGCGTACAGACAGCAGAGATTTTAAAGGATATGCGCAAAAAAGAACAGATGTTAAAAAACGATCCGCAAGTGCGGAAAAAAATGCTGGAGGGGCAGCTTAATGCTCACTTTCGGTACAAAAACCGTTAAATAATAAAAGTCCGGCTCGCAGTTGAGACGGACTTTTTATGTTTATAATGAGTGAATGAATGCAGTGGCAATGCCAAAGTAGATTAATAAAGATAAAATATCGTTTAACGTTGTAATCAGCGGTCCAGAAGCAATCGCCGGGTCTACTTTCAGTTTGTGCAAAATAATAGGGATAATCGTTCCTGACATCGTTCCGATGATTAAGGTTAAGAACAGTGAAGAGGCGACAACAAATCCCAAAAGCGCATTCCCCTGCCATATGATAGAAACAATCGCAATCAGCACAGAACAAACCGCTCCGATAAAAATGCTTGTTCTGAACTCCCGGAAGATCAGGCGCACAATCGTTTTTTTGTTCATTTCTTCTTTAGACAAACCTCTGATGACAACCGCAAGAGATTGTGTTCCCGTATTTCCTGTCATCCCTGACACCATCGGCATGAAAAACGCAAGCGCGACAACCTGCTTCAGCGCGTCTTCAAAATAGCTGATAATGCTTCCTGAAATCAGTCCGATAAACAAGAGTAAAATCAGCCATGGCAGGCGCCGGTATGCCGCCACGTAAGCTTTTGTGTCAAAGGTGATGTCTTTACCGGAAGCGGCAAATTTTTCGTAATCCTCATCAGCTTCCCGAATAACGACGTCGATAATATCATCGACCGTCACAATGCCGACAAGCACGTTGTTTTCTTCTACAACCGGTATTGCCAAAAAATCGTAACGTTCAATCAGGCGGGCAACTTCTTCCTGGTCCTGAAGAGCATCTGCTGATATGACGCGGGTAAACATTAAATCCTGCACCTTTTCTTCAGGTTCACCCAGAATCAAATCGCGGTAGGAAAGAACCCCAACCAGCTGTTTGCTTTCATTAATAACATATAAGTAGTTGATCGATTCAGCTATTTCAGCGAAGCTTTTCAGTTTGACGACCGCGTCTTTTACCGTGTAATGCTGAGGAATCCACACATACCGGTTTGTCATCATGCGTCCCGCTGAATCAGCTGGATAATTCATCAAGAGCTGTACAGCTTTTGACTCTGACGCTTCCATGCTGGACAAAAGCTGTTCCTTCAGTTCTTCATCCATTTCTTCAAGCAATTGAGCGAGGTCATCGTTGTCCATTTTGTTCATCGCTAGTGTTGCTTTTGTTTTTCCGACTTTATTTAAGACGACAAGCTGAAATTCGCGTTCCAGCTCCCCGATCATATCAGTGATATCGTCTACAGTTAAATAAGATAAATAGCGGGCGCGGTGTTTTTCCGGCATTTCTTTAAAAATAAATGCCATGTCATAGGGCTGAAGCTCATCAATAACACTTCTGAAATCCCTGATTTTCCCGTCTCGCAGTAAAATAATGATGCGTAAAATGAGTTCGTCATAGGTCATGTTTTGAACCATCGGGACTCGTACCTCCTCTACGGAGACGTGCCGGCCTCGCCAGAAGGTGCGGCTGTTCGTCTCCTCATCGTGTAATCAATTGTCTTGCTGTCATAGTATATGGGTACTTCTTCAGATTGACTCGAATGGGGAGAATCCATACTCCGCACCTCCTTTGATTGGTTTCGTTTTAAAGGCATAAAAAAAGCCTTCGGGATTGAAGGTGAAAGAAGCACGGCAAAAAAAGCGTGCGGGCGCCTTCAATCGTAGAGCTTTAGCACTGTATGGCATAGGACAAGCATCCAGCTGCATTAAAAATCACCTTATGTCGATGATTTCTGTTGACCCATTGGCGTCTTTGGACATTTTTGGGCAGCAGCGTATCTCCATACAGGAGCCTCACCTAACGAAGTTCCTAATTGAATTGACACACTGAGATTACAGAAAAAAACAAGCTGTGTCAACTCAAAAAAGTAATAAATGCGCTTACATCACAATTACGGAACAAAACAAGGGCCTAAGCCCTTATTCTGTTGTTTGTGTCTCGTCATCTTCAGAAAGCAAATGATACGTTTCATGAAGAAATAAGGCGTACTCTCCTTCCTTCGTCGGATGAGGGACATATTCAGCCTGATTGATGTATTGCTCCTCTTTCTTTTCCATGCGTTTCGCCTCCTTTTCTACTTAGATTGTCCAAAAGAAGGTTTCTTATCATGAAAAACCCCCGCTGCAGCGGGGGTTTTGATTAGTCATCTATCTCCTGTTTGATAATGCGTCCATCTTTTGCGGAAATTTCAAATTCTGTCTCAGTTCCTTGTTTCGTTTGGATTTCCATTTCATAGATGTAAGTACCGTCATCTTCGTCAAGCTTACTTTCCGTTACGGTTCCACCTGTTTGCTTTAATGCAATTTCTTCAGCTTCTTCTTTTGTTATGGCGACTTGTTCTGCTTTCTCCTTTAGCGGGTCATTAAGCGCTTGTTTTGTATGAATATCTACATATACATCGTAGTCTTCACCTTCTTTTTCAATCTCCACTTCATAGACTTCTTTGCCGTTGTAAAGGTCTCTGTCAATGTCTTCTACTGTGCCGTCAACAACTGTTTTAGCAATTGCTTCTGCTTCTTGTTCAGTGAGTGCATCCGTCTTAGAAGAAGCCTGTCTGTTTTCATTGTTTTCTGTGGCAAACGCGTTGTAGCTGAATCCTCCGGCCGCTAGGCACCCTGCTAAAAGACCAACCATCCATTTTTTCTTGAGCATTTGTGAGTCCTCCTTTGTTTTGTATGAGTACAGTTTACACACTCAACATGAAAGGAAAACGAGAGCAAGATGAGAATTTGATGAGAAACCGTCAGTCTTCATACACAATGTTAGCTATCTTTCCTGTGTAGGCATTGATTTTCACTGTCGCTTCCTTATTATCAGGAAGATCAACGTCCACTTCAAAGATGAGAGTGCCCTCACTTTCTTCGAGATCTACGTCATCCGCTGTTCCGCCCGTTTTTCGCTCTGCAATTGTTTTGGCTTCTTTTTTCGTAATCGGCGTTTTTTGTTGATCTTTGCTGCTGATTTGATCGGCAGACAAGACTGTTTTTGCCTGCATGTCTACCTTCACTTCGTATGTTTTCCCGTCTTCTTTTTGTATGGTATAAGTGGCAACTTGACTTTGCCGTGTTTGTTTTTTGATCGTTCCCGGCACCCGCTCAAGCGCAAGATGCTCAGCTTCTTTTTCTGTCATGGCAGATGGATTCACTGCTTTTACTCTATTCATTGAAAGAATGTCAGCCGATATTGCATCTGCTTTTACAAAGTAAGTTCCCTTTGGATTTTCAAGGGTTATATCATATGTTTTTTTATCCTTTGATTGTTTTGCTTTCGTGACCTTGCCTTCATAGGAGGCTTCGACTTTTTTTACGACAGTCTCCTTTGACAGTATGTTCTCATGGGTTTGCCGAATGATGAGAAACGTACAGATGATGACAACTAAAATGGCTGCTGCAGCAAAAGATACTGTTTTTATTGTTTTCGTCATCGGCCTCCCCCATTCTGTTCGCTGAATTGCATGGTGACAGCTGTTCCTTGTCCCGGCTTGCTTTTGACAGACAGCTCAATGCCATGCTCATCAGCGATTTGCTTGGCAATGGAAAGGCCTAAACCCGTTCCGCCTGTTTTTCTGTTTCGTGCCTCATCTGCCCGGTAGAACCGTTCGAACAAATGCGGGATATGCTCATCAGGTATTCCGATGCCTTCATCCCTCACTGATAGAAACGGCCGTCCATTCCTCGTTCCGGCTGACATCTCAATAGGCTTTTCACTATACTTGATTGCATTATCAAGCAAAATGGTCAACAGCTGCTTGATGCGTTCTTCATCAGCCTTTACAAGCAGGCTCTCTTTATCTGTTTCAAGCAATATGTCACGCTGATAAACGGACTGGAGCGTTTGCATAACCGCGCGCGTCGCTCCAATCAGATCGATTGTTTTCAGATCAAGCTCGAGTCCTTGATGGCTTTTGGCCAGCGCCAAAAGCTGATTGGTCAGTTTTTTCATATGCACCGCTTCTGAGTGAATGGCTTCTATCGACTCCTCAAGCACCTCCGGCTTTTTTGCCCCCCACCGCTTCATCAGGCTGCTGTAGCTTTCTATAATAGTGAGCGGGGTTTTCAATTCGTGTGAAGCATCTTGAACAAATTGCTGCTGTTTATCATAGTGCTCCTTCAGCATCATTGCCATTTCATTAAATGTCAGCCCCATTTGATACAATTCATCGTTGGACTGTCCTTCTAAAGAAATCGTTTTAAATTCTTTGTCTCGCTGTATGTCTTTCATTGTGATCATTAATCGTCTGATCGGATTGATGATTCGGCGGGCTAGCAAGCTGCCGGCAAAAAAAGAAGCAATGCAGACAGCAGCACTTGCAGCGATTAAGATGATTTTCAACAGAAACAGACTCTCTTCTGTGTTCTCCAGTCTTTCAACCAGCTGAAGAGACACCACTTGTCCATCGGTCCAAATCACCGGAACAGCAGCCTCGGCAAACAGCTTGCCGTCATGTTTCCTCACATCTGCCGTTTCTCCGCTATGAAAAGAGAGAGGAAAATCTTTATAGGCTTTTTCTTTTGTGATCGTCATAACGGCTTTTTGATCACCATTCACTACACGCACCATGCCATTTGCCGGAAGATAGGCCTGCAGCATATCCTGCAAAGCCACTCCTTCTGTTTCAGCGGCACGCAGCGCTTCGGCAATGTTATCCGTCTCATCAGCAAGCCGGGCCGCATCCTTTGATGTCAGCGCAGACGAAAAAATGAGATATACTGCGGTATGAACCAAAATTAATAAAATCAACAGTGATATTGATGTGTATAGATGAATCTTGGTCTTCAGCTTCATCGTTTACCCCTTAATGGCATAGCCGACCCCGCGAATCGTATGGATCAGCTGTTTTTCGTAAGGATAGTCCAGTTTTTTTCTGATGTATCTTATGTAGACGTCCACGACATTTGTATCACCGATATAATCAAATCCCCATACCGAGCTTAGAATTTGCTCCCGTGTCAGCACTTGCTGCGGATGCTTTAGCATATAGACGAGTAAATCAAATTCCCGCGGCGTTAATTCCACCTCTTTGTCTCCGCGTCTCACTTCACGGGTTTTTTCGTTCACCCGCAAATCGTCATATGTAAGAAAGGTGCCGATATCTTCCGTTTTTGTTCCATTTTGTCGCAGCGCCGCCCTGATTCTCGCAAGCAATTCCTCGATTTCAAACGGCTTGGTGACATAGTCATTCGCACCGATATCCAGACCTGTTACCTTATCAGGAATACTGTCTCGCGCCGTTAATAATATGACCGGTGTCTGCGGATCCGTTTTTCTCAAGCGGCGCAGCACTTCCAGTCCGCTAAGCCCCGGAAGCATGACATCAAGAAGCACCAAGGAATACCCGCCTTCCGCTGCCGCATCCAGACCTTCTGTGCCATTGTGTTTGATGGTGACGCTGTATCCTTCATATTCCAATTCAAGCTGTAGAACCCTGGCGATTTTTTCTTCATCTTCCACAATTAATATGTGTCCTTTTTCCAAATTTGATCATCCTCTCCCGTCCCTATATGAAAAAAATGATTTCGTTGTTTACAAAATGATTCTTATCATCTATTATGATGTCAAAATAAAAAATTGTATACGGAAAGCACTAGGGGTGCTGTTTTGGCTGAGATAAAGCGCGAAAGAAACGCGCTTTGATCCCTTATGACCCGATCTGGATAATACCAGCGTGGGGAAGTGCAGGTTGACCGAATGGTGTATTTTTTTGTGCGCTTAATCGATCTATGACTGCATATTCCCTTAGGATATGCAGTTTTTTATTTTACCAAAAAAACAGGAGGTCGGAGAAATGGAGCATATTTGCGGTACAAGCAGAATCGCCGGTTTTCGCTTCTCTTTATATCCGATGACGGATGATTTTATCAGTGTGATCAAGTCTGCGCTGAAAAAAACAGATACATCCAAGGTTTGGACGAAAACCGACCATATCAGCACGGTGTTACGCGGATCGATTGATCATGTATTCGATGCTGCAAAAGCCATTTACCTTCATGCAGCAAACAGCGAACAACACATCGTCATGAACGGCACGTTTTCCATTGGATGCCCGGGTGACACACAGGGGGATACATATCTTTCCAAAGGTGATAAGCGTGTCAATGAAGATGCTGTCCAAGGCTTGAAGGCGGAAGCGCCGTGCCAATTTGCCCTTTATCCAATGAACGAGCCGGATTATATGGGATTGATTATGAAGGCTGTCGACATTGCAAAAGCCCAAGGCACTTTCGTACAGGGTGTCCATTACGCGAGCGAGCTTGACGGGGATGCGCATGACGTATTCAGCACATTGGAAGCCGTTTTCCGCATGGCCGAGCAGCAAACAAACCACATCACCATGACTGTGAATCTTTCGGCTAACAGTCCATCAAGAAAAAACAGAAAGCAGGGATAACATGAAAAGCTGGAAAGTAAAAGAAATTGTCATCATGTCGGTTATCAGTATCGTATTTGCCGTTGTTTATTTATTATTTACACATTTCGGAAACGTGCTTGCAGGTATGTTTGGGGCAATCGCCTATGAACCGATTTACGGCATTTGGTTTATCGTTTCTGTGATCGCCGCGTACATGATTCGAAAACCGGGTGCGGCGCTCGTTTCTGAAATCATTGCCGCTCTCGTTGAGTGCCTGCTGGGAAATCCGTCTGGCCCGATGGTCATCGTCATTGGCATTGTTCAAGGACTCGGGGCTGAGGCTGTGTTTCTTGCAACACGCTGGAAAGCATACTCTCTCCCTGTCCTTATGCTGGCCGGTATGGGGTCTTCAGTAGCCAGCTTTATCTATGATCTCTTTGTTTCTGGCTATGCAGCCTATTCACCAGGTTATCTGCTCATTATGCTTGTGATCCGCCTCATTTCCGGCGCGCTTTTGGCGGGGCTTCTCGGAAAAGCTGTCAGCGACTCTCTCGCTTATACAGGTGTGTTAAACGGAATGGCACTCGGAAAGGAACTGAAAAAGAAACGGAAGCGGGCGTCAGAACATGCAAGCCTTTGATGAGCTTCTGACGGTTGAGCAGCTCAGCTTCTCTTATGAAGAAGACGAGAAACCGGTTTTTCAAGACATTTCGTTTGAGCTTCAAAAAGGAGAATGTGTTTTATTATTAGGACCGAGCGGATGCGGTAAAAGCTCGCTCGCCCTTTGTTTAAACGGTCTATATCCGGAGGCTTGCGACGGCATTCAGTCCGGACATGCATTTCTATTTCAAAAGCCGGTCACAGATGCTGAAACCTCCGAAACGATTGCTCAGCATGCCGGGGTCGTTTTTCAGGATCCTGATCAGCAGTTCTGCATGCTGACGGTGGAGGACGAAATAGCGTTCGGGCTGGAAAATCTGCAAGTTCCAAAAGAAGCAATGACAGAGAAAATCAACGCCGTATTAGAAAAATTACGCATTACCCATTTAAAAGAAAAAACGATCTCAACCCTTTCAGGAGGACAAAAGCAGAAAGTGGCTCTCGCCTGTATTTTGGCGATGGAGCCTGAGCTTATTATTTTAGATGAGCCGACCTCTCTTTTAGACCCTTTCTCAGCACGGGAGTTCGTTCATCTGATGAAAGATCTTCAGCGGGAAAAAGGTTTCAGCCTCCTCGTCATTGAGCACCAGCTTGATGAATGGGCGCCTTGGATTGAGAGAACGATCGTGCTCGACAAATCAGGCAAAAAGGCGCTGGATGGCCTGACGAAAAATCTATTTCAGCATGAAGCGGAGACACTAAAGAAATTGGGCATCGCCATTCCAAAGGTCTGTCATCTGCAGGAAAAGCTGAGTATGCCGTTTACTTTATCAAAAGAGATGCTGTTCAAAGAGCCTATTCCTGCCGGGCATGCCAAAAAGAAGAAAGCCCCTTCTGGGGAGAGTGTGCTTGAAGTCAGCAGCCTTTCGTTCGCGAGAGGACCGCAGGCGATTTTCAAAGACATCAGCTTTTCGTTGCGCGAAGGTTCTTTAACGGCGCTTGTCGGTCCGAACGGAACTGGAAAATCGACGCTCCTATCAGTTTTGGCCCGTCTCATGAAACCGCAAAGCGGCAAAATCCTTCTTAATGACCAGCCGCTGCAGAAATATAAAGAAAAAGAATTGCGTAAACGGATGGGATTTGTTTTTCAAAACCCTGAGCATCAATTCGTCACCGATACGGTGTATGACGAGCTTCTGTTCGGCCAGAAAGCAAATGCTGAAACTGAGAAAAAAGCGCAACACCTGCTGCAGCGTTTTGGTCTTGCGCATTTGGCTGATCATCATCCGTTTGCGATCAGCCAAGGGCAAAAACGGCGACTGAGCGTTGCTACTATGCTCATGCATGACGTAAAGGTTTTATTATTAGACGAACCAACCTTTGGCCAGGACGCCCGCACAGCGGCTGAATGCATGGAAATGATTCAGCGTATCAAGGCAGAGGGAACCGCTGTCCTTATAATTACACACGATATGGAGCTAGTCTCTTCGTATGCTGACAGCGTGCTTGTGCTTCACGATACGGGCCTGGCCTTTGACGGATCTCCAGCGCAGTTGTTTTCTCAAGAAACAGGGCTTGTCCAAAAAGCAAAGCTCACCCTTCCCCTTCTATATGAATGGATGGCATATCAAGAGGAGGTGCGTGATGAAGCAGCCGTTACATCTCATTAATCCGACTGTGAAAGCGGCGGCGGTTTTTTGTTGTGTCGTCATGCTGTCGTTTATTTACAACCCTTACACTCCGGCATGTTTTTATATCATCATCGTTGCGGGCGTTCTACTGGCGGCCGGAATCCCATTGAAAAAATGGCTGTTGTTTACGATTCCGTTTTTGATTTTAGCATTCGGATGCGTGTGGACAGCCGCAGTTTTTGGAAAGGTGCCGACAACACCGGATAATTTTTTGTTTCAAGCAGGCCCTATCTCAATTAACAGCGATAATGTGTCTGTCGGCATCTCTCTCGGGTTTCGTATTTTATGCTTCTCCGCCTTATCGATGATGTTTGTTTTTACAACCGATCCGATTTTATTTATGCTGAGCCTTGTCCAGCAGTGCAGGCTCTCACCAAAGCTCGCGTACGGTGTCATTGCAGGCTTTCGCTTTCTTCCGCTGCTAAAGGATGAGGTCCAGCTGATTCAGCAGGCTCATAAAATCAGAGGAGGAGCGGCGGAGAGCGGCATCATTAATAAAATCAGTGCGTTAAAACGATATACCATACCGCTATTGGCAAGCGCCATCAGAAAAGCGGAACGGACAGCGCTTGCGATGGAATCGAAAGGTTTTACAGGAAGCAGAAACCGGACATATTACAGGACATTGAGCGTGAACCGGCGCGACTGGCTGTTCTTTTGCCTCGTTCTCTTGTTATTCGCAGGATCTTTTCTCGTATCTTTCTGTTTTGCCTCATAAAAAATCCGCTATCGACGATAGCGGATTTTTTCTTATTGATGATAATTTAATGCTTGGGCAAGGTTGGTTTTAATAGTAATATTCGAAAAGTCAATCCCCAGCTGTACAGCAGTTTGCGCAATTTCAGGCCTGATTCCTGACAGGGTTGACCGGACACCGATCAGATTAAGCGCCTCAATCAATTTAAAGATCTGGTGCGCCACCATCGTATCCACCACAACAACACCTGACAGATCGATTAACAGATGCTCCACACGTCTTTTCGCACAAGCTTGAAGCGTGTTTTCCAGAATAAACTTCGCCCGTTCGGTATCAATGTCACCGACAAGCGGCAGCAGAGCTGTTGATTTGCTCAGGGTAATGACAGGTGAGCTTAATTCCAATATCATTTCTCTTTGGGCGTTTAATTGCTGCTTGGCATTCATTTCAGCGTGATCAACGAATGTATAAATGGTGAAATCAAATACTTTTACAATCAAATCTGCCCATTTTTGCTTCTCTCCCGGTTCAAACGCTGATTCATTTTCTTCTGCGAACTTCTCAAAATACTTCGTATATAATCTCCTGTTTCTCATAAACTCCCGAATGACATACTGAACCGGTGTGTCGAGATGTTTTTGATCGTTGGTCAGCTCAATGACCCACTCTTGAAACTCTTCGAGAAATTGTTTTTCCGGTAAAACATACATGTAATTCAGATGCCGGTAAAATTCTCTGTCCTGCTCTTTCAATTCTTCCGTTACTGTTGCATTATGTAGGGCGTAAAGCGAATTCGGATCACTTTCCTCCATCGTTTCAATCCATTCCTCGGCCATTTGTTCCACATGCTCTGAAAAAAATGCATATAATTTTTCATTCAGTTTCATGACACTGCTCCTTTCCCCAACACTATTATAACTTGACTTACAGTTGAATCCCAGTCATACACGCCGAAGCCATCCAATATTTTGAAGATTACTAATTCTTTGGTGTGTATCCTATTTTTTCAAAATGCTTCAAATGGCTCTGTCCGAGCGCTTGCTTTTTTCATATAATATGAGGCAACACCCTTGAATCCACTTGAAAGCATAAAAAAGGAGGGCTTTTTTATGAATGGTGAAATCCGCTTGATCCCGTATGTGACGAATGAGCAGATCATGGATGTAAACGAGCTTCCTGAGGGCATTAAAGTGATTAAGGCGCCAGAAATGTGGGCAAAAGGGGTAAAAGGCAAAAATATTAAAGTTGCTGTATTAGACACGGGCTGCGACACAAGCCACCCTGATTTAAAAAATCAAATCATCGGCGGAAAGAACTTCACGGATGACGACGGCGGCAAGGAAGATGCGATTTCCGACTACAACGGACACGGCACACACGTCGCCGGAACAATTGCAGCTAATGATTCAAACGGAGGCATTGCCGGAGTCGCGCCTGAGGCAAGCCTATTGATTGTGAAGGTTCTTGGCGGCGAGAACGGCAGCGGACAATACGAATGGATAATTAACGGCATCAACTACGCGGTGGAACAGAAAGTCGACATCATCTCAATGTCCCTTGGAGGGCCAAGCGATGTGCCAGAGCTAAAAGAAGCAGTGAAAAACGCAGTGAAAAACGGAGTGCTTGTCGTTTGTGCAGCGGGAAATGAAGGTGACGGCGACGAACGCACAGAAGAGCTTTCCTACCCCGCAGCTTATAATGAAGTGATTGCAGTTGGATCTGTTTCTGTAGCGCGAGAATTGTCAGAATTTTCTAACGCAAATAAAGAGATTGACCTTGTGGCACCAGGAGAAAACATCTTATCCACCCTTCCCAACAAGAAGTACGGTAAGCTGACCGGCACTTCAATGGCTGCCCCTCATGTCAGCGGTGCGCTTGCTTTAATCAAAAGCTATGAAGAAGAATCATTTCAAAGAAAGCTTTCTGAATCTGAGGTTTTCGCACAGCTAATCCGCAGGACACTTCCTCTTGATATTGCAAAAACGCTGGCAGGCAATGGATTCCTGTATTTAACAGCTCCTGATGAGCTCGCAGAAAAAGCAGAGCAATCACATTTGTTGACCCTATAAGATTATTTTTCTTATATAATATACACCACATCATGTAAATAAAAATTTCAAATTCTATGTTGACAATGAATTTGAATTACTGTTAAGATTACCAACAAATGATTCAACTTTTCAAAAAATTAATAACATTTTCTCTTATCGAGAGTTGGGCGAGGGATTGGCCTTTTGACCCCAACAGCAACCGACCGTAATGCCATTGTGAAATGGGGCGCACTGCTTTTCGCGCCGAGACTGATGTCTCATAAGGCACGGTGCTAATTCCATCAGATTGTGTCTGAGAGATGAGAGAGGCAGTGTTTTACGTAGAAAAGCCTCTTTCTCTCATGGGAAAGAGGCTTTTTGTTGTGAGAAAACCTCTTAGCAGCCTGTATCCGCGGGTTAAAGAGAGTGTTTTACATATAAAGGAGGAGAAACAATGACAACCATCAAAACATCGAATTTAGGATTTCCGAGAATCGGACTGAACCGGGAATGGAAAAAAGCACTTGAAGCGTATTGGAAAGGCAGTACTGATAAAGATACGTTTTTAAAGCAAATCGACGAACTATTTTTATCCGCAGTAAAAACACAAATTGACCAGCAGATTGATGTTGTGCCTGTTTCTGATTTCACACAGTATGACCATGTACTCGACACAGCAGTCAGCTTCAACTGGATCCCGAAACGGTTCAGACATTTGACTGACGCTACCGATACATACTTCGCTATCGCCCGCGGAATCAAAGACGCTGTATCTAGTGAAATGACAAAATGGTTTAATACAAATTACCATTACATCGTTCCGGAATATGACGAGAGCATTGAGTTCCGTCTGACAAGAAACAAACAACTCGAAGATTATCGCCGGATCAAACAGGAATACGGTGTGGAAACAAAGCCTGTGATTGTCGGCCCTTATACGTTCGTTACGCTCGCTAAAGGCTATGAACCGTCCGAAGCAAAAGCGATCCAAAAACGCCTTGTGCCATTATATGTACAGCTTTTGAAAGAGCTTGAAGAAGAAGGCGTAAAATGGGTTCAAATCGATGAGCCGGCGCTCGTTACCGCCTCTAGTGAAGATGTCCGCGGCGCAAAAGAGTTATTTGAAAGCATTACAAGTGAGCTTTCATCCTTGAATGTGCTTTTGCAGACGTATTTTGATTCTGTTGATGCGTATGAAGAGCTGATCTCTTACCCGGTTCAGGGAATTGGCCTTGATTTCGTTCACGACAAAGGCAGAAACCTAGAACAGCTTAAAACACATGGTTTTCCGACAGACAAAGTGCTGGCAGCCGGCGTTATCGACGGACGCAACATTTGGAAAGCGGACCTTGAAGAGCGTCTCGATGCCGTTCTTGATATTCTCAGCATTGCAAAAGTTGATGAACTGTGGATTCAGCCTTCCAGCAGCCTGCTACATGTTCCGGTAGCGAAACACCCTGATGAGCATTTGGAAAAAGACCTATTGAACGGATTGTCCTACGCAAAAGAGAAGCTGGCCGAGCTGACAGCTTTGAAAGAAGGTTTAGTATCAGGAAAAGCGGCGATCAGCGAAGAGATTCAGCAGGCTAAGGCTGATATCCAGGCGCTTAAACAGTTTGCAACAGGCGCCAATTCTGAACAAAAGAAAGAGCTTGAGCAATTAACTGATAAAGACTTCAAGCGTCCGATTCCGTTTGAAGAACGTTTAGCCCTGCAAAATGAATCTCTCGGCCTTCCGCTTTTGCCGACGACAACGATCGGCAGCTTCCCGCAGTCTGCTGAAGTGCGGAGCGCACGCCAAAAATGGCGGAAAGCTGAGTGGTCCGATGAACAGTATCAAAACTTTATCAATGCGGAAACAAAAAGATGGATTGATATTCAGGAAGAATTGGAGCTTGATGTCCTTGTTCACGGCGAATTTGAACGGACAGACATGGTCGAATACTTCGGTGAAAAGCTGGCCGGTTTCGCCTTCACTAAATATGCCTGGGTTCAATCATACGGCTCACGCTGTGTCCGCCCGCCAGTCATTTACGGAGATGTTGAATTTATTGAACCGATGACAGTGAAAGACACAGTCTACGCACAGTCATTGACTTCCAAGCATGTGAAAGGAATGCTGACGGGCCCGGTTACAATCTTAAACTGGTCTTTCCCTCGAAACGACATCTCGAGGAAAGAAATCGCCTTCCAAATCGGGCTTGCCCTTCGCAAAGAAGTTAAAGCGCTTGAAGACGCAGGCATTCAAATCATTCAAGTCGATGAACCAGCGCTGCGTGAAGGCCTTCCATTGAAAACCCGCGATTGGGATGAGTATTTGACTTGGGCGGCAGAAGCATTCAGATTAACCACTTCTTCCGTGAAAAACGAGACACAAATTCATACACATATGTGCTACAGCAACTTCGAAGATATCGTTGATACAATCAATGATCTTGATGCCGATGTGATTACAATCGAACATAGCAGAAGCCACGGAGGATTTTTAGATTACTTAAAAAACCACCCGTATTTGAAAGGGCTTGGCCTTGGTGTATATGACATTCACAGCCCTCGTGTGCCGTCAACTGAAGAAATGTACAATATTATCGTTGATGCGCTTGCCGTCTGTCCGACTGACCGCTTCTGGGTAAATCCGGACTGCGGATTGAAAACAAGACAGCAGGAAGAAACGGTTGCAGCATTGAAAAACATGGTTGAAGCCGCAAAACAGGCAAGAGCACAGCAGACACAGCTAGTATAATTTGAAAAAACCATCTGCATTTGGCAGATGGTTTTTTCTATTAGAAAGCGGAAATCGGTTTCCGATGCTTCCCGTCCGCTTCTATTATTATTTCGGCAGTTCCATTTTCATCAAATTCCACAAGGCTCAATGATGTATCATGTATGTAAGCAGAATTCCATATGTCATTAACGCGTCTTCCCTTTATGATATTTAACAGCATTAATATAAAGACAGAATGGGTAACCAAGAGAACATTACCGGAAGAATGGCTGTCTAAAATCGTTTGGAGAGCCAGCCTTACCCGGTTTTCAAAGTCAAAAAACGTTTCACTTCCCAGCTGGCGATAAGCTTCAGGATAATGAAAATAAGCGTGAAAAAGATCTGGTTCGTCCCTTTCAATATCCTCTTGTTTTTTCCCTTCCCATGAGCCCAGTGACATTTCTCTGAACATATGATCTATCACCAGCGGGAGCCTGCGCGACCCTAGTGCGGTTTTTGCTGTCTCTTCTGTCCGCTTGCTCGGGCTGATGTATACCTGATTCATTTCAATATCCTTCAGACGCTCCCCAAGAGCACGGGCATTGTACAGCCCAAGTTCTGTTAAATCAGAATCCATCCAGCCCTGCATCCGTTTTTCTACGTTCCATTGGGTCTGTCCGTGTCTGGCAATATATAAATGCAGCATGATTACCCCTCCTCTTTTCTCCTCTTATCTTAGCAAATCCCCCAAAAACTTTGTTTATTTTACACTTTTTTGAGAATGTTCTTTGCCCTTTTTTCGGCTATACTAATAACACTCTATTGACAGGAGGGATTGGGATGAATCATGAAACGTTCTTAAAACGGGCTGTCACTCTCGCATGTGAAGGAGTGAATGCAGGAATCGGCGGGCCTTTTGGAGCCGTTATCGTGAAAGACGGAGTCATTATTGCCGAGGGACAGAACAACGTCACAACAAGCAATGATCCGACTGCCCACGCGGAAGTCACTGCTATTCGGAAAGCCTGTAAGGTGCTAGGAGCATACCAGCTTGATGACTGCATTTTGTATACGAGCTGTGAACCATGCCCAATGTGCTTGGGCGCCATCTACTGGGCCCGGCCTAAAGCCGTTTTCTATGCAGCTGAGCACACTGACGCTGCCGAAGCCGGGTTTGATGATTCATTCATTTATAAAGAAATTGATAAACCTGCTGAAGAAAGAACGATCCCCTTTTATCAAGTGACTCTTATGGAGCATTTATCCCCGTTTCAGGCATGGCGGGATTTTGCCAACAAGAAAGAATATTAAAAGGATCAGGCATGTGCGGCCTGGTCCTAGTTATTTCTCCAAGTAGCCGCTTTGCCCTGTGCAAATACAAAACAGCAATCATACGAGCCGGAATTCAGCTTGGCAGACACCGAGCCAGCCGCCCCCTTCATCTGTAACTTTTGCAGGCTTTAAACGCTGTGATCGCTTATCTGACGTTTTATCAATAATCTGTGCCCACTCCTACCCCGTTCCGCGTCAATTCATAATGGATATAAGTCTGAATCCATTTATAAGAAATGTCTCAGACCTCGAAAAGATCACACCCGCTCCGACACAAAAAAACATCCTGAGAACCCTCAGGATGCCGGTCATTATTTTAATTCTAGTTTTACATCAACATTTCCTCTGGTTGCCTTTGAGTAAGGACAGAATTCATGAGCGGCGTTGACAAGCTCTTGTGCCTTTTCCCGATCTAAATCTTTCGTGTTCACAACAAGTGTGACACCAATTTTAAACCCGCCGTCGCTCTCATCCTTCATGAGGCTGACCTGCCCTTCAATCTCCGAATCAATTTCGATATTCTGCTCTTTGGCTACGTGTTCGAGCGCGCCGCCGAAGCATGCAGCATACCCTGCCGCAAAGAGCTGTTCCGGATTTGTGCCGGTTTGTCCTTCTTTTTTGGCATTTGGCATGACAATATCAAAATCAAGAACACCGTCATCTGATGTAATATGTCCTGCCCGTCCGCCTCGCGCGGTTACTTTTGCTGTAAATAGTGACATATTTCCCAACCTCCTTATTTGTATCTAGTTGTTATATTTCCCTTTCTGATCTTTTTAAACATGCTAAGTTTGCCGAGAATAGGAAAAGTGAGGTTTTTCAGATACAATAGAATCGAATGACAAAAAAGAGTTGGTGAACAAAATGGAAAATAAATTTGATCATATGAAATTGGAGAATCAGCTTTGTTTTTTGCTATATGCGAGTTCGCGGGAAATGACAAAGCAATACAAGCCGCTGCTTGATAAGCTGAATATAACATACCCTCAATATTTGGCTTTGCTATTGTTATGGGAACATGAAACGCTTACTGTCAAAAAAATGGGCGAACAGCTGTATTTAGATTCAGGGACGCTCACTCCGATGCTTAAACGAATGGAACAACAGGGTTTGATTACGAGAAAAAGATCTGAAGAGGATGAGCGGTCCGTGTTGATCAGCCTGACAGAGGACGGAGCGTTATTAAAAGAAAAAGCGGTTGATATTCCAGAGACAATTCTGGGGCTCTCAAAGCAGTCTGGGGAGGATCTCAAACAGTTAAAATCCGCTCTATATACATTGCTGGAAACACTTCATCAAAAAAATTGAGGATGCCTTGTACAGGCATCCTCTTTTTATTTATTCAGCAACTTCAAGTGTCACATCAATATTTCCGGAGGTTGCTTTTGAATACGGGCAGACGCCGTGCGCTTTTTTCACAAGCGCCTCCAATTCTGATGCACTGACTCCTTCTCCTTTTACTTGCAGCGTCACACCCAGCTTATAGCCCTGGTCTGCTTCATCCTTTAACAGGCTTACATTCGCCGTAACCTCTGTCTCTACTTTTACCCGTTCTGTTCTTGCGACAAGCTGCAGGGCGCTGTCAAAGCAAGCTGCATAACCTGCTGCAAACAGCTGCTCTGGATTTGTCGCTTTTTCTAATTTCTTGGCTCTCGGTGTCCCCGGCATTGCGACATCAAGCTCAAGAACGCGGTCTGATGAAATGACCTTTCCTTCTCTTCCTCCTACCGCTGAAACAGTTGCTGTAAATAATGGCTGACTCATTTTTCATTCCCCCAATATATTTTATACAATTGAATTGTACACAATTAAATTTGATATGTCAATTTTTCTCGTATAAAAAAAAGCTAATCTCGTTACGAGATTAGCTTTTTCATTGAACATTGCCCCGCTATTCACGGATTTGCCCAGTTCCTTTAATGATGTATTTTGTAGAAGTAAGTGCAGGAAGCCCCATCGGTCCTCTTGCATGAAGCTTTTGCGTGCTGATGCCGATTTCGGCTCCGTAGCCGAATTCAAAGCCGTCGGTAAAGCGGGTTGACGCGTTATGATAGACAGCGGCAGCATCGACAGCCGTTTGAAAATATGCCGCGTTTTTGTCATTTTCAGTTAAAATCGCTTCAGAATGATTGGTGCCGTATTGTTGGATATGCTTCACAGCTTCTTGGACGTTTTCAACCGTCTTTACGCTGAGGACAGGCGCTAAAAATTCGGTTTCCCAATCTTCTTTTGATGCTTGTTTGCTTGAAGGATGAAGTTCACATACCAATTCATCACCGCGAATTTCAACTCCCGCGTTTTCCAGCTGGTTCAGCAATTCTTTCCCGTGCTGTCTTGCCCAAGCCTTGTGAATCAGCAATGATTCAATCGCGTTGCATACGGAAGGGCGCTGCGTTTTGGCATTTACGACAACCTTTTCTGCCATTTGCGGTTTGGCTGTTTCGTCAATGAATATGTGGCAGTTTCCTGCTCCCGTTTCTAATACAGGAACTGTTGATTCTCTCACAACGAGATCAATCAGTTTCTTGCCTCCGCGCGGAATCAATACGTCTAAGCCATCATTTAACGTAAAGAGCTCTTTTGCTGTCTCTCTGCTCGTATCCTCAATCAGCTGCACAGCGTGAATCGGAAGCGCTGATTGCTCAAGTGCTCTGTGAATGACACTGACGAGCGCTTTGTTGCTGTGGATGGCTGAGGAGCTCCCCCGCAGCACAACCGCGTTCCCTGTCTTCAGGCAAAGGGTAGCCGCATCAACTGTGACGTTTGGCCTCGCCTCATAAATCATTCCTACGACACCGAGCGGCACACGGACTTTTTCAATAAACAGGCCGTTTTCTTTTTCAATCGTTTCAAGAGAATCGCCGATTGGGTCCGCTAAGTCGATTAAGAGCTCCACCGCGTCCGCGATATCGCGTATCCGTTTCTCATCCAGTGTGAGACGGTCAATGATGTCCGGTGTTAAACCATTCTCTTTTCCGTTCTCAATGTCTTTTGCATTCTCCGCCAAGAGAAAATCCAGTTCTTTACGGAGTCCGTTTGCAATGAGGCTGAGCGCCTCATCCTTCTCGGCTGTTGTTTTCATGATCATTTCGGCTGCTGCTTCTTTCGCCAGCTTCGCTTTTACAGAAACTTCACTCATTTTTCCGCCTCCTAGTCTTTTACATTGACCCAGTCATTCCTATGAATAACCTCAAACGTTTTCTCAAAATCAAGTTCGTCACTGCGTTTGCCTTTGGCCTCCATAATCTCCTCAGAGGAGTAATGAGTTTGGCCTTTGCCGATCACGCCGCCCGGTCCCCTGACTTCCACAACCGCCCCTTTCGGAAAGCTCCCGTTCACACCCACAACGCCAGCGGGCAAAAGACTGCTTCCATTATGGATCATCGCCTCTTCGGCACCCGCATCAATGATAATTTCTCCCGATATCGGCGAGTGGAACTGAATCCACTGCCTTGTGTTGTTAACCGAAGATAGTTCTTTGTCTCCGATATAAGTGCCGTCTCCCCTGCCGTCCAAAATATCCGCAAGTTTTTGCTCTCCGCTGCCTGTTCCAATGAATACTTTCACTCCCAGAGACAGCGCGGTTTGTGCGGCTAACAGCTTTGATTTCATTCCGCCGGTGCCGACCTTTGATCCGGCTGAACCTGCATATCCAAGCAATTCAGGCGTGATCTCCGGCAAATAATCAAATCGTTTCGCCTCAGGATTTTCATTCGGATTTGCATCATACAGTCCGTTGATGTCGGTGAGAATCATGAGCTGGTCCGCGTGAATCAATCCGCTGACTAACGCAGAAAGCATATCATTATCTCCGAATGTCAATTCTTCAACAGATGTAGAATCGTTCTCGTTGATAATCGGAATGACGCCGCGTTCCAATAATTCCATTATCGTAGCATACGCGTTTCGGTACCGTTCTCTTTTCGAAAAATCATTTCTCGTTAAAAGGATTTGTCCCGGAGTCAGTGAGTATTGTTTAAATTGATTCATATATTGCTGCATTAACAGTGTTTGTCCGACCGCGGCCGCCGCCTGTTTTCCTTTTATGGTAACGGGGCGGGACGGATAACCGAGGCTGGAAAACCCCGCCGCAACGGCACCCGAGGTAATCAGAATCATTTCATGCCCCGCTTTTTTTAACACGGAAATCGCCTGAACATGCTCTCTGATTTTTGCCTCATCAATGCTTCCTTTGCTATTCGTGAGCGAACTGCTTCCTATTTTCACTACTATTCTTTGTTTTTTCATTTATTCTCCTCCGCGGCTCTTCTACAATAAAAAAACCCATTTCATCCTGATTCATAAGGACGAAATGGGTTTCCGTGGTACCACCTTGATTGAACGTGCTTGTGCACGCTCCGCTCTCCTGTAACGCCAGGTTATGCGCCTAGGTTTTCCCCCTAGGACTCCAAGGCAGGTTCGGCAGGTTTCATGCGGCAAAATGTTTCAGCGATTCATTTTGCTCTCTGTCACAGAAAGGTCTGCTTACTAATCCTCTTCAACGCTCAATGATTTTTTTATATTATGCAAAGAAAAAAGACACTTGTCAAGGTTTTTTGTCATCAAAAATAGCCCGCATTGCGCGGGCCTCTTGCAGTCTAGTTAAAGACGATTGTTTTATTTTCATGAACGATGACACGGTCTTCCAAATGCCATTTCACAGCACGGGCAAGCACGCTGCGTTCAATTGTTCTTCCGATGTTTTTCAGCGCTTCCGTATTATCACGGTGGTCCACGCGCTCAATATCCTGTTCAATGATCGGCCCTTCATCAAGATCGTTTGTCACATAGTGAGATGTCGCACCGATCAGTTTCACGCCGCGCTCGTAAGCCCGTTTGTACGGATTCGCACCGATAAAAGCAGGCAGGAATGAATGGTGGATATTGATGATGCGATTCGGATGAGCCGAAACAAAATCAGGAGTTAGAATCTGCATATAGCGTGCGAGCACGATGACATCAACATCGTACTGCTCCAGCAGTTCAAGCTGCTTCTTTTCGACTTCCGCTCTGATGTCTTTGTTCGCTTTCATATAGTGGAATGGAATGTTCAGGCGCTCAACCAGCTCTCTCGCTTCCTCATGGTTACTGATGACAACAGCGATCTCCGCCATCAGGTTGCCGGTTTGCCATTCCCAAATCAGCTCATGCAGGCAGTGGAGCTCCTTTGAAACGAAAATAGCGACACGCTTCAGTTCGCTTGCCAAAGTTAAGCTCCATGTCATGTCGAATTTATCCGCAACAGAGGCAAACGCCGCCTGAAGAGATGCTTTTTTCTCACGAATGCCCGCGCAGTCGAATTCGATTCTCAGGAAAAACCGGCCGCCTTCAGGGTCTGTCGTATATTGATTTGATTCTATAATATTGGCACCGTGTTCAAATAAAAACGCGGAAACGGCAGAGACGATACCCGGCTGATCGGGGCAGCTGACCAAGAGCCGCCCTTTATCCTCATTTCCGTCACGGTATTCGTCCAACCGCTGAGTCATATATGATTTCATGAATAATCCCTCTTATCTTTGTAAGTCTAAACTATTTATCCATTATACTGAAGATTTGATAAAAATCAATTTATGACAGAATTTTTAAACCAACCGCTGAGCATAAAATCAACGCGATAAAGAAGATCCGTTTGGCGTCTTTCTGCTCCTTGTAAAAGAGGATGCCGACAAGCGCCCCGCCGGCGGTGCCAATCCCTGTCCAGACCGCGTAAGCCGTTCCCATCGGAATGGTTTCCATTGCGTACGACAGCAAGGAAAACGAAGCGGCAAAACCAACAATGATCAACAGCACCCATTTCACGCTTTTTTCTTTCGCATATTGATTCATAAGGGCCACGCCGGCCATTTCTAAACAGCCCGCGCACAATAAACTGATCCAGTGCAGCATTATGCCTCGCCTCCTTTTTCCTCTGTCTCATCCTGTGTCACAAGCTTCAATCCGATTACACCGATTAAGAGCACGCCAATTAACAATAGCTTCGGCCATCCAACCGGTTCATGAAACAGAACAATTTCACTAAGTACTGTTCCCGCTGTGCCGAGTCCGGTAAAGACGGCATATACGGTACCAACAGGCAGACTGTGAGTTGCTTTTATTAGAAGATAAAAGCTGAATATGATGCCGATGGCAGTGCCGCTCCATGTTAAGGCTGAGTCAGCGTGCTTTAAGCCTATCACCCAAACAACCTCGAAAACAGCGGCAAGCACGACCAATCCCCATTTCATTTTGAGTCATTCCTTTCTATCTTTTAAGATTCTCCGAAAACAAAAAAACCCCGGACAGTCGTCTCACATGAGATTGACTCTCCCGGGCTTTTTTCCCTCCGTGTGCATACGCGCTTCTATTTACGCGTATGTGTTTTCTCTCGGACCAGTCCATGTCAATTGACATGCGGAACCCTAGAAAACTTTACATGATATCATCATACTAAACTCAGCTCTATCTTTCAATTGTAAGATTTTCTTTCATATACCGCGATCGGTTTATTCCATTTTCTGATCGTTTTGCTGTAATGCATGCCGATTTTCTCCGCTACCCGTATGGACGCTTTATTACCCGGGTCAATCAAAGCCGCCATTTTGCCGAACTGCCGCTCGTTAAAGCCATAGTCCAGACAGGCCCGAGCCGCTTCTTGCGCATAGCCGTTCCCCCAGTGGCGGCGGGCAAACATATAGCCAATTTCCATTACGGTTTGATTTTCGATCTGCTGGGGAACGATGCCGCATTGCCCCAAAAACTCCCCTGTCCGCTTATCTTCGGCGATCCACAGACTAACGCCGTACCCTTTTTCATTTCGTTGGTTCCAATTGATCCACTCGCGGGTTTGCCTCTTATCTTTTAAACCGGAATAATATCTCATGACGTCAGGATCATTAAAAAGCAGCCCAAACAAAGTGGCTTGATCCCGATCTTCCATACAGCGCAAACGAATTCGATCGGTCACAAGCTTCGTTTTAGCGTTCATACTTCGCCACATCCTGCTTCCATTCTTTTTTGAGAGCTTCAATATGTGCCTGATGATAGCGGTTATGATCTGCCATATGCCAAATTCCCCATCGTATCGTCGCGGTGTCACCTTCGAAGGAAAGCGGCTGGTTCAAAGCATGTTCAGTTAAAGTGAAGCATACCGATTTCAGCTCGTCTACTACATGCTGATGTCTTTTCAGGAGTTCATCTAAGTCTGGCTGATTCAACGGTTCAGGCAGCCGTCCGCTTTTATCTGTCATCGGGCCGTATGCCTGTTCAATATGGTCCGGTATCCGATTTTCCTTGATACGCCAGACCCATCTGATATCAACATTTGTGATATGGTGCAAAAGCTGAGCCGTGCTGTTTTTTGTTTGGCAGCGCCCCTTATAGTAAAGTTCACTGTGTGTCATATGGCTTACGATAGAAGCCAGACGGAGACTGTTTTCTTCCACTGCGGAATACAGCAGACTGACCGTTGGCGCCATGTCGTTTCTTATGGATAAGTCCTTCATGTTCAGTTCCCCTCCTAACTAGGTACATTTGACACCAAACAAAAATTTCCTTTAAAAAAGAAAAAAGCCCTCACTACAAGAGAGAGCCATCTTAATTGTTATTTCCCGGTTTATATAAGTAAGGATCATGCTGCGGATCATTAGAGGTATTTAAATCAAGGGATATATCACCTCGCGCATTCATCGTGCCTAGGGTGATCGAAGACAGCAATTTAGGGCTGTACCCTTTTTCCTCAAGCTTCTCAAACAGCCAGGATCGGTTTTTTTGGAGATATTTCAAATTATGATCAAGGATTTCGCCATCCAGTATGAGCGGAATCGGGATAAAGTTCCGTTCAGCTTCCATATTCAAATCCCGCACCTGCACCGCTCTCGCTTCCTCTTTCGGGATGACGCTTACTTCTCCCGTTTCTTCAATGATAGCAAGATCAATGTCAGCCGGGTCGGCATAGCCCTTTTCCCTCAGCTTTCCGAGCAGTTCATTAACAGTCAGCCTTTCTTTACGAAGGCCGCGTTCATCAATATCCCCGTTTCGGATTAGGACAGTCGGGCTCACGACCAGGAGCCATCGCCATTTATTAGATAAAGAGAGCTTGCTCATGATAAGATAAAGCACCAAAAAAGCACCCGCATAATAAATAGACATCGGCAGCTTGGATGTAAGGATCGGCTCACTGATAATGGTTCCGATTGCGAAGGTCAAAAGCAGATCAAAATTGTTCATTTGTGACACAGCTTTTTTACCGGCAAGCCGAAACAAAATATACGCAATCGAAAATACGATAACTGGCTTCAGTAAAAATACCCATACCATCCATAACACCGATCTTTACCTCCATCCGCTGGTCATATTGAGCCTATTGTGCCCCGTGGCAGGCCCGCTATGCATCAGTGTCTAAATAGGCGAACGTGCACATCGCCTGAACATAACATAATAGAAAGTGACACCGATTGGAGGCGCAATACGCAATATGAAAAATCAGAAGTCGAATACCCATTGGCCCTTTGATCTGCCATTGGCTCCCCAACCCGCGGGCTACCAGCAGCAAACAATCGACAGGCTGGCCGGTTTGGAGCTAAGGATGGAGCAACTAATTAGAGCGATTGAGGTAAACAATGAATTGCTGAGAACAATGCAAGAACAGCAAAACCGTGTATGCACAAATGGCGGCGGGTCTGTGATTGTCCGGATGTAGAAACCGGCGTTTGTCTACCTTCTTATATCTCAATAAAAAACTCTTCTCTAAAAAGGAGAAGAGTTTCATGTATGTGTTCAAACGGACTGCGCCAAACTTAATTGCGGACCGAATAGCTCGTAATGGATAGACTCCGGCGCTGATCCGAGCTCTGATACAAGCTTATGCATTGCCGTAATAAACGACGGTGAACCGCAAATATAGTAATCCGCATCTGTGTTGGCAATCAGTTCTTTGAGGAATTGCTGATCAATCTGTCCTTCATGAAAATGCAGATCACCTGCACGGTCTTCCTCTGTCGGCTCGCGATACACAAATGCTGTTTTAACAGCAGAATGTTTTGCTGCTTCTTCTACCTCATGGCGCAATGCATGATATTCACTGTTTTTCGCCGCATGAATGAACAGAATTTGCCGTTCAGGCTGTTTGGAAACAGATGTTTTCAGCATGCTGATCATTGGTGTAATGCCAACTCCGGCACTGATCAAAACGAGATCTTTTTGTGATGCAGGATCTAAAACAAAGTCCCCTGCCGGTGCGCTAATCTCTATTGAATCTCCCTCCTGCAGCCCATCGTGTAAGTAGGAAGACACGACACCATCTTTCTTCACTGAAATTCGATAATAGTCTTTTCCCGGCATATCAGACAGGCTGTACTGGCGGATATGCGTATATTCAGAATCAGGAATCCGCACTTTGATGCTGATATATTGCCCTGCTTGGAATTCAGGTAACGGCTTGCCGTCTTCCGGTTTCAAATAGATGGATGTAATTTCTTTGCTTTCCCGTTCTTTTTTTGCGATAACGAATGGCTTATACTCCTTCCAGCCGCCGGCTTGCTCTTCAGCCTGTTCATACATGTCTTTTTCAATTCCGATGAACGCTTCAGCAATGACTCCGTACGCTTTTTCCCATGCCTGCATAATGTCAGGAGTTGCAGCATCTCCCAATACATCTTTAATCGCAATCAGCAAATATTTACCGACGATTGGGTAGTGCTCAGGCTTAATTCCGATACTGCGGTGCTTGTGGCCGATTTGTTTGACAACCGGAATGATGTTTCCTAATTGGTCAATGTTTGCCGCAGCTGCAATAACGGCATTTGCCAGTGCAGTTCGCTGTGTTTTTTTCTTTTGGTTTGTTTGATTAAAAATGTTCAAAAGCTCTGGATGGTCTTGAAACATCCGATCGTAAAAATGGCCAGTGATTGTTTCTCCATGCTGTTGCAATACGGGTACAGTGCTTTTAATAATTTCGATTGTTTTGTTATCTAACATTTTATAAACAATCCTTTCGAAAAGATGTATTCAGAATATATCTTTAAAATACATGATCTCACGAATAAAAGATATATCTAAAATGAATCTTTAATAAAGTTGTCACAAAATTATCAATTTAACATGACATTTGTTGCTTTTTTATAGAATCCCCTAGCAAAAACGGACTAACCATTGTAATAATCACCATTGAAAAGCACAAAAAAAACCCAAAACAACTTATGTTTTGGGTTTAACGTTCACCAAGGCTTATCAGTTCCGAGCGCATTTGCAAGCGCCTGGCTGTGTTTCTTGCGGTTCTTACGTTCATTAGCACGCTGTACAGCTGTATTATGCAGCATGATTTCTTCTTCTGTTTCCGGTACAACCCTCGGTACAGGCACCGGCTTGCCATTTGAATCTAATGCGACAAATGTCAAAAAGGATGTGGCAGCGAGTTCCCGTTCGCCAGTCATCAAATGCTCCTTAATAACTTTCACAAATACTTCCATGGAAGATGTGCCGACCCATGTCACATATGACTCTAGGCAGACAGAATCCTTTTGCCCGATCGGCTTTAAAAAATCTACAGAATCCATTGAAGCTGTTACCGTTTCACGTCTGCAATGGCGCGCCGCTGAAATAGAGGCAATGTCGTCTATGTAGCTCATTAATTTTCCGCCAAACAGCGTATTATGGTTGTTCGTGTCAAGCGGGAACACCCTGCTGGTTTTCACAACCTTTGACTCTTTACAAAATCTTGTTTCCGGTGTTTCCATACCTTTCTCCCCTTTGATGTCTGATCTTTTAGCTAAATGCACTTATATTCTCCTATTAAACAATATTCTCTTCCATTTGTCTAAAATTTAAAATGGTTTAATGATTTTCATGATGAGGGAATAATAAATGTATTCTTCACACTTTAGGAGGAAAAACAAATGGACGTATCCATCCCGAAATCTCAGCACAAAACGGTATGCCGAACGGAATACGGCACACTTCAGAAAGTGATCTTATGCAAACCTGAGCACATGACCATAAAAGATGTTATAAACGAAACACAAAAACATTTTGAAGATGACAATATTCATGTAAAAACCGCCAACGACCAGCACAGCCGCTTAGTGGAGGCACTTAGGTCACATAACGTTGAGGTCGTCCTTTTGCCCGTTCGCGACGGACTCCCGGAACAGGTTTTTACTAGGGACATAGGATTTGTCATCGGAGAGAAAGCCTTCCTGTCGAGCATGACTGAACCGATTCGCCAAGGAGAAGAAGCCGTTATAAAAGATTTTTTTCACAGCCAAGGTATCTCTTACACCCGTATGCTTGATACGAGTATTGAAGGCGGAGACGTCATTATCGATGATGACATTGTCTATGTCGGAATCAGCCAGCGCACCGACATTTCAGCTATCGGCCAGCTGGAAGAGGCACTTTCTGAATATACGATCGTTCCAGTGAAGCTTCATGAAAAATTTTTGCATTTGGACTGCGTATTTAACATTGTATCTGAAAGCGAAGCGTTAATTTATCCACAGGCCATTGAGCCAACGGCAGCCGATATGCTGGCGAAACGTTATGATCTTATTGAGGTGCCCGAGGACGAACAATTTACGCTTGGCACCAACGTCCTTTCAATCGGAAAAAAAACGATCATCAGTCTCCCTGGCAACCGCCATGTCAATCAACAGCTATCGAAAAGAGGCTATCACATTATCGAAATTGACCTGTCAGAAATTATTAAATCAGGCGGCTCCTTCAGGTGCTGCACAATGCCGCTGATTCGAGGCGATTGAAGAAACTTCCCCTTTTTCATGTTTTGAACAGCTTATTTTATCAAGATACGTTAATATAGAGGTGACATCATTTTTAAGGGGGAAATCGCATGACAAAATACATAGGATATGTGGGAACATATACAAAAGGCGGAAGCGAAGGAATTTATTCATTTGAGCTTGATACTGAGAAAAAAGCACTCAGCGAGCCAAAGCTGGCCGCTAAGCTGGGCAACCCGACATATGTGGCGCCGAATAAAAACAACACCATCCTTTATTCCATCGAAAAAGCAGACGGCCAAGGCGGAGTTGCTGCCTATCAAATCGATAAAAACAGCGGCGAATTGACATTTCTGAATCATCAGTTAATTGATGGCCCTTCGCCATGCCACGTAAGCGTTGATGATCAAAATCAATTCGTCCTGACTGCCAATTATCACAGCGGGAAGGTACACGTTTTTCCGGTTCAGGAAGACGGCAGCTTGCAATCACCTGTTTCAGAGGCCGCTCACACAGGAAAAGGGCCGCACGAAAGACAAGAAAAACCGCATACACACTACGCGGGGTTCACACCTGAACACAATTATGTGGTAGCGGTTGATTTAGGTATAGATAAGCTCTACACCTATAAGCTGAAAGACGGCGTATTGACTGAATCCGGAAGCCATTCCTTCGCCCCCGGTGCAGGACCTCGCCATATCGCTTTTCATCCGAAAGAAAAATACGCTTATGTCATGACAGAATTAAGCAATGAAGTGATTGCGCTTGAATACAACCCGACAGCCGGCGAATTTAGAGAAATCCAAGTCGTTTCTGCCATCCCTGATGATTTTACAGATAACAGCCAGGGAAGCGCAATTCATGTCACAGAGGACGGACGTTTTGTTTATGTCGCAAACCGCGGCCATGACAGTATCGCCGTATTTGAAGTGAATCAATATTCAGGAGAGCTGGCTTTCGTAGAAAGAGTGTCGACTGAAGGCAACTGGCCTCGTGACTTTGTATTTGACCCAACGGAAGGGTTCCTCGTTGCTTCAAATGAAGAAACAGGCAACCTCGTCTTGTTTGAAAGAGACAAAGAAACCGGCCGATTGACACTCCTCCCATCAACGGTTTCTGTCCCTTACCCGGTTTGTGTAAAGTTTTTACATCAACTATAAACAAATGGAGTGGCTCTAGTAAAAAGGAGCCACTCTTTTTATTTATCTCACTTTTTCCTTCGTTTCAGCATTTCGATACAAATGGCAAGCGACAAAACGGCCGGGTTCGATTTCTTGAAGCTGGGGACGAGATTCCCCACATTCAGGCATCGCCTCCGGACAGCGGGTTCGAAACACGCAGCCGCTTGGCGGATTGACCGGGCTCGGCAGCTCTCCTTTCAAGAGAATACGCTCACGCTTGTCCTCCAATTCAGGATCTGGAATCGGAATCGAGGACAAAAGCGCCTTTGTATAGGGATGGAGCGGTTCACGATACAAGGTGCCGCTCTCTGTAATTTCCATCATGTGTCCTAAGTACATAACACCGATCCTGTCACTGATATGCTTCACCATCGAAAGATCATGGGCAATGAATAAAAACGTAAGCCCTTTCTCTTTTTGAAGCCGCTTCAGCAGGTTGACCACCTGTGCCTGGACTGAGACATCAAGAGCAGAAATCGGTTCGTCCGCCACGATAAATTCAGGATTCAGCGACAGTGCTCTCGCAATCCCGATTCTTTGCCTTTGCCCGCCGCTGAATTCATGCGGATAACGGCTGCCAAAATCGGGATGAAGCCCAACTGCCTCAAGCAGCTCGTCTACGACGAGAAGCCGCGCTTTATGGGTATTGTAGAGATTGTGAATCTCCATCGGCTCCAAAATAATTTCTCGAACGGTCATGCGCGGGTTCAATGAAGCATAAGGGTCCTGAAAAATCATCTGCAGTTTGCGGTTGAAGGCAAACTGCTCTTTTTCACTCAGTGCATGAAGATTTGTGCCGCGGGATGTCACGCTTCCTTCTGTCGGCTGATAAAGGCGCATCAGCACTCTCCCCAAGGTTGATTTCCCGCACCCTGATTCCCCGACTAGCCCGAACGTTTCTCCTTCATGAATCTGAAAGGTGATCCCGTCGACGGCTTTGACTGTCCGCTTTTTCCCTGCGTCAAAATGCATTTTCAGCTGGCTGACCTCTAACAAAGGCAGTCGCCTCATTTGTCTCCCTCCTTATTCTGAAAAACAGCGGCGCACCGCACATAATTCTTTTTCATAGATTGTCTCTTTTAATGTGAGGATTTCGATTGACTTCCCTGTCTTTGGAGAATGCAGCATTTTCCCGCCGCCAACGGAGAGACCGACGTGATGAATCGCTCCTTTTCCTTCCTCATAAGCAAAAAACAGCAGATCACCAGCCTTCATATCATCAAGCAGGACATCCTCCCCCGCCTTAGCCTGATCTCCCGCATCACGGGGGATGCTGTATCCATTCGCCTTAAATATACTGTACATAAAACCGGAGCAATCAAACCCAAACCCGCTGATTCCTCCCCATAGGTAGGGAAGTCCGAGAAAAAAAGCTCCCGTTTGAATGATGTCTTCAGCAGTCCCTTTCTGTTCGCTGACAGGCACTGCATCACTTTGCTTCACAAACCTTTCTCCCAAAACAGTCGAAACCTTAAAATATCCGTTTTCTTTTGCAATGAAGGGGAGAACCGTCAAAAAGCTTAATTCGATCTCCTTTTCCCCATTGCTTCTGTACAAAAAGGCAGCAGGTTTGCTGATCATCACATCGTGTTGTGTATGGATGGGCTTTGTTTTTTCCAGCTGGTTCTTTTTCATCCAGCCTGGGTATCCGCGTGGATCCTTTCGGGATGGCTGGCTAGGCACGATCACAGAAACCCATTCCCCCTGTTCCGCTGTCACAAGTACCTTTTCGCCAAAGAGAACCTGAGTTTGGATTACATTGTCTGTACATAATCTAAGCCGTTCATCATACGTCATGCGCTTCAGCCAGTCTCTGATCATTACAGTCGGTTGAAGCATGAATTGATCAGACGGACGCGGTGAATCAGGCGCTGTCCAGATGTTGGCCACTGCTGATATGACAGTGTGCATCATTGCTCTTTTTCCCCTTTCAAAAGCGCAGCCCCGGTGATTCCGAGACCCGGTTTGCCAGGCATCGAAATCGTGCTGCCGCTATATGTTATGCCGCCTTTGAATACATCTGTTTTCAGCATCAGCGGCGCGTCAAAATCAAAGCGTGTGATGTTTCTCTTGCTTGCCGCAAAATGCGCCGCGGCCGTAATGCCCAGCTTCGTTTCGATCATGCTGCCGACCATACACTCCACCCCGCAGGCCTCCGCCATGGCATTAATTTTCTCTGCTCCGCTGATGCCGCCCGCTTTCATCAATTTAATATTGATCAAGTCTGCGCTCCGGGTTTGCAGAACTTCGAACGCCTGGCGCGGTGTAAAAACACTTTCATCAGCCATAATCGGCGTATCTGTTGCATCTGTCACCTTTTTAAGCCCAGCGAGATCATCTTTATGGACAGGCTGCTCGACAAGCTCAATGCCTAGACCCGCATCCTCCATTTTCCGAATGGCAGTTACCGCTTCCTTCGGCCTCCACCCCTGATTAGCGTCTAAACGCAGTTTCACAGCTGATCCGACACGTTTTCTGATTTCCTGGATACGGGCGATATCAGTCGCAATATCATCTTTTCCGACCTTTATTTTCAGCGTTTGAAAGCCTTGTTTGAGATAATTCTCGGCATCAGCTGCCATCTCTTCAGGTGAGTTGACACTGACGGTATAATCTGTTTCCAGCGTATCTCGATATCCGCCAAGCATTTGATAAAGCGGCAGCCCGCACATCTGCGCCCAGCCGTCGTATAGCGCCATTTCTACAGCAGCCTTCGCGCTCATATTTCCTGTAAGAAGATGCTGGATGTCGTGCAGAATGGCCTCACAGCCCGCCAGGCTTTTTCCAAGCAATGCCGGCTTCAACACATTGTGGATGGCACTTTCAATGCTATCCATGCTGTCACCTGTAATCACGACCGTCGGCGGCGCTTCTCCCCATCCGACTGCACCGCTGTCATAAGTAATCCTTACTATGACTGATTCAGCCGTATACACAGTGCGAAGTGCGGTTTTAAACGGCTTTGTCAGCGGAACGGCGATTCGGCTTGTTTCGATTCGAATGATTTTCATGTCTTCAGCGCCCCTTCTGAAACGCCCGCCTCTATTACGACTGTTTTTTCTGCTGTATTCATAGCAGCTTTCGCACCGATCGGAACGGCAATACTTGGCGAGCAGTGGCCGATTTTAAATCCTCTCAGAGCAGGCCTGCCCGCAGAAATAATATAGTCTTCCAGCACCTGCTCAAGTGAGAGAGACTTCTCTCGCTTCACCGGGACACAATTGTGAAAATCACAAACTAGAATTCCCGCCGCGTCCGTCAGCTTCCCCGCCATTTTCAGCTGATTCAGCATCCGGTCGATTTGATAAGGCTCCTCATCAATATCTTCAATAAACAGAAGCTTTCCTCTCGTATCAATTTCAAATCGCGTGCCCAGTGTAGACGTCAGCAAAGACAGATTCCCCCCGACAAGCTCGCCTTCCGCTTTGCCGGGAACAAGCGCGGTCAGCGGAGAAAGCTCTTCTGTATAGGTGAATTCCGTCTCCTGGAAGAGCTGCTTATATGACGCTTTTGTCAGCGGGTGAACGTCGTCAAGGCCAATATCCGAGCTGAGCATCGGGCCATGGAAGGTGACAAGACCTGTGTTTTGATGAATGGCAGTATGTAAAAACGTAATATCGCTGTATCCCCAAAAAATTTTAGGGTGTTTGCGGATCAAGCTGAAATCAATGCCGGCGGCGATACGTCCTGTCCCAAAACCCCCGCATGCGCACAACACCGCTTTTACCTCCTCGTCTCTGAACATCTCATGGAGATCCGCCAGCCGCTCATCATCCTGTCCCGCTAAATAGCCGTGCTGATTTTTCAGCGCCTTGCCCAACTTCACCTGAAGACCGAGCTCTTCTAAAAATAAAAGCGCGGTGTCAAGCTTTTTTGGATCCGGCGGACTTGCGGGCGCGATCACTCCGACTGTATCACCCTTTTTCAGCGCTTTCGGCTTGTAATTCAACGAAAACACTCCTTTCATTTGCTCTGCACCCTACGTATACGTGCAAGAAAGAGAAAAAATACCGCTCCTTCGCATAAAGAAGCAGTATTTCCTCAATCACCGCCATCAGTTTTTATCTGCCCATTTTAAATCGATATAGCCGACAGGGTGACGGACAATTCCCTTTACTTGTTCATTTTGCAGGTGAACCTGATTATAAAAATAAACCGGAATGATCGGCGCTTCATTGATGAGCAGCTCTTCAGCTTGATGCATAAGAGAGAACCGTGTTTTTTCATCGGCTTCATTTTTCGCCTGTTTGATCAGCTGATCGTATTCTTTATTGGCCCAGCCTGTGCGGTTCATCGAATTTCCCGTTTGAAAGGCTTCCAGAAAACTGATAGGGTCCGCGTAATCAGGCAAAAATGAGCTTTGAGAGAATTGGAACTTCAGCGCTTTTTGATCCTCCAAAAATACGTTCCATTCCATATTGGCCAACTTCACATCGACTCCGAGGCTATTTTTCAATTTTTGCTGGATAGCTTCGGCAATCTTTTTATGCTCCGGCTTTGTGCTGTAAGTAAGCGTGATCGCAGGAAGCTTATTATAGTTTTCTTCCTTCATGCCCTTTTCGAGCAGCTGCTTCGCTTTGCTTTCGTTAGGCTTGATCAGGTCTCCGCCTGCTTCACGGAAATCTTTGCCGTCAGGCTGCGTAAACCCAGGCGATACAAAGGCACGCGCCGGTTTTTCATTATTTTTCGTGACGTACTTTACAATTTCCTCTTGATCCACAGCCATCGCAAAGGCTTTTCTGATGTTTTCATTTTGAAACGGCTCCATGTTGACATTAAATCGATAGAAATAGAGACCCGCCTGGTCAACAATATTGACGTTATCCTGATCAAGCAGCTGATCACTCAGCTCAGCAGGGACATAAGCGGTATCAAGTTCCCCTGATTGAAACATCTGGTAATCTGTATTTCTGTCACTGACCATCGCCCATTTCACCTTATCAAGCTTCACTGTATCTTTATCCCAATACGTGTCGCTTTTCTCCATTGTGATGCTGTCATCATGCTTCCATTCCGTCAGCTTAAACGGGCCGTTTCCGACAAATGTATCCGCCTCAGCAAACCACTTCGGATTGTCTTTATCGACCTTTTCATTTACCGGAAAATACGCAGGATTGGACACAACGCTCAGGAAATATTTTTGCGGTGCTTCCAGTGTAACTTCAAGGGTTCGATCATCCTTTGCCGTCACCTTCACATCGTCTTTTTTCCCTTTCCCGCTGTTATATGCTTCGCCGCCTTCAATAAAATAACCTAGGAATGCCGATGAAGCGCCTTTTTTCGGATCAAGCATCCGCTTCCACGCGTATTCGAAGTCTCCGGCTGTTACAGGATCTCCGTTTGTCCATTTCGCATTTTCCCGAATCGTAAATGTGTAGGTTTTATTATCTTTCGAAACAGACCACTTCTCCGCCATTGCCGGCTCGGGCTCATGATCTTTGCCAAGACGCGTCAGCCCCTCCATGATGTTATTTAACGGCTGCCATGACACATTATTAAAGCCGATCGGCGGATCGAATGAAGTCGGTTCATTTTCATTATTTACATACAGCACCTTTTCTCCACTGGTTTTTGCCTTATCATGACTGCCTTCTTTTCCGGCCTGTTCATTTGCTGTGCACCCCATCAGTGCAAACGAAAGTCCTAATGCAAGACCCATGCCCCATAGCTTTTTCACTCGTTTCATCCTCTTCCCCCTTTTCATGTTCAATCCTTCGCATCTCCTGACAGCACCGCATGCTCTGCTCGTTGATCCTGCAGCCAGCAGTTGACGGTGTGCGAGTCAGATCTGATCGTCTGGCCCGGGTACACCCTGTCACACACAACCATCCTGTTCGGACAGCGGGCGGCAAACGGGCAGCCCGGCGGAGGCGAAAATAAATCCGGCGGTGTTCCGTCGATCGGGATCAGCTCCGCGCCATCTAAATCTAGCCGCGGGACAGAACCTAGCAGTCCTTTTGTATAAGGGTGCTGCGGCTGATAAAAAATATCTTTTCTCGTGCCGATTTCCGCCATTTTCCCGGCATACATGACTGCGACTCTGTCAGCTACCTGGGCAACGACCCCTAAATCATGTGTAATCAGGATGACAGACACATTCGTTTTTCTCTGAATCTCTTTAAACAGCTCTAAAATCTGTGCCTGAATGGTTACATCCAGGGCGGTGGTCGGTTCATCCGCAATTAAGATGTCAGGCTCGCAAATCAGCGCCATTGCAATGACAATCCGCTGTCTCATGCCGCCGCTGAATTGGTGGGGATATTGCTTTAGGCGCTCTTCGGGATCTGGAATACCAACCAATGACAGCATGGAAAGCACCTCTTTCCGTGCCGCTTTTTTGCTCATTTTTTTGTGGCGCAATAGCGCTTCCCCCAGCTGGTCGCCGACAGTCAGCGTAGGGTTTAACGCCGTCATCGGGTCTTGAAAAATCATAGAAATGTCGGCTCCCCTTATACTTCTCATTTCTTTGTCAGAGAGACGGCAAAGGTCTTTGTTTTTAAATAGAATGCTTCCTTCTGTCACCTTCGCCGAATAAGGCGGAAGCAGGCCCATGATGCTTTGGGAGGTAACGCTTTTGCCGCAGCCGGATTCGCCAACGATCGCAAAGGTTTCTCCTTTATACAAATCAAAGCTCACCCCTCTGACCGCCTGAACCGTCCCGCCGTAAGTCGTAAAAGACACGTGCAGATTTTTGACTGACAGAACTTTTTCCATACAGCTACCTCCTCAGCTTAGGGTCAAGCGCATCCTGCAATCCGTCCCCCAGCACATTAAACGCGTACATCGTCAGAGATATGAAAAAGGCCGGAAAAAACAGGCGCCACCAATGCCCAGACAAAATCGTAGGCAGGCCGTCATTCGCCATCACGCCCCAACTTGCAAACGGAGCCTGTATGCCGAGGCCGAGAAAGCTTAGAAATGATTCTGCGAATATAGCGGCAGGTACGGTTAATGTCATTTGTACGATGATGGCTCCCATAGTATTCGGCAGCAAATTCTTCCGGATGATGCGAAAGGTTTTCGCGCCAAAGGTTTTCGAGGCGAGTACATATTCATAATTTTTAATCTGAAGCACTTGGCCTCTTACAATTCTCGCCATGCCGACCCATCCGGTCACAGTTAGTGCCACAATAATCGTGCCCAGTCCCGGTCCCATGAGCACCATCAGCAAAATGACAACAAGCAGGTACGGCAGTCCGTACAGCACTTCGATAATCCGCATCATAATGCTGTCAATCCTGCCGCCTTTATAGCCGGCAACGCCTCCGTAAATGACACCGATCAAAAAATCAATCAGTGCTGCCATCACGCCGACAAACAACGAAATTCTCGCGCCATACCATGTTCGGGTAAACACATCCCGGCCGAGTTCATCGGTGCCGAACCAATGATCGGCTGAGGGCGGAAGATTTTGTTCTGTCAGCGATTGGCGTACGACACTATGGGGCGATAAAAAGGGCCCGATAACTGCCATGACAAAAAGAAATAAAAGAATAAAGAGTCCGGCCATCGCTAATTTATTTTTCTTCAGCCTCCTCCAGGCATCCTGCGTGTATGACAAACTCGGCCGCTTGACCGAATCGGCTTCCCGATTTTTTTCCTGATTCGAGACAAACCACTCATCAGGCACCTGATTGTGCTGTTCTAGCTGGCGTTCATCCGTTTGTACAGGGAGATTCACACGCCTCACCCTTTCTTATGCAGTTTAATGCGCGGGTCTAAGAGACCGTAGGCCAAATCGACCAAAAACAGCATGATAATCAGAATGACGCTGTAAAAAACGGTCGTTCCCATAATCACGGGATAGTCCCGCTGATTAATGCTTTCAACAAAATATTTTCCCATTCCCGGAATGGCAAAGATTTTTTCAATGACAAAACTTCCTGTTAAGATGCTGGCGACGAGTGTGCCCAGGACGGTAATGACGGGCATGAGTGCATTTCTGAGTGCGTGTTTTACAATAATTTTGAACGGAGAAAGCCCTTTTGCTTTTGCTGTGCGGATATAATCCTGTGTCAGAACTTCGACCATGCTCGACCGTGTCAGCCTGGCAATGATCGCCATTGGCCCTACAGCAAGCGCTGCGGTCGGAAGCACCATATGAATCGGGCTCGTCCATGTGGCAGCAGGAAATAGTTTGAGATTGACAGCAAATTGCTGAATGAGCAATGTTGCCAGAATAAAATTCGGGATGGAGATGCCGAGTACTGCAAGACTCATCGCGGCGTAGTCCAAAAAGCCATTGCGACGGAGTGCAGCGATTACGCCCAGCACCAGCCCAGAAATCACAGCAATGACAATCGCTGTCATCCCAAGCTCAAAGGAAACGGGAAATCCGCGTTCCAGCATATCATTTACACTGTCCGACGGTTTTTTAATTGAAGGTCCGAAATCGAATGTAATGATGGATTTTAAGTAGAAAATGTATTGGAAAATGAGAGGATCGTCTAAGTGATAGTAGGCTTCGAGATTTTTTTGAACGGCTTCATTTGTGCCTCTCTCCTCGTTAAAAGGAGATCCGGGAATGACCTTCATGAGAACAAAAGTCAGGGTGGTAATCACCAAAATCGTAGCTGCCATTGCCCAAAAACGCTTTATCATGTATCGCGCCAAAGCCTAAAACACCCCTTTAGCAGAATGATGTCCGCATCGCAAGCTCAGTCATGACAAGCATCGCCTGATAGGCTTCAAGCATGTCCTTCGCCTGAAATTGAACGGTTGTAGTTCCCGTCTTGATTTCCGTTCCCGGCATCAGATTCGCCCATTCTGCTTGGCCATAATTGGCGAATTCAATGCTCAGAACCGGCCTGTCAGGCGGTGTGAGCGGCTTGACTTTGTCCTTGTTTTGCAGGGCAAACGCGGTTTTTTCTGTCAACAGCCGTCCGGCTTTCGCAGGGGACAAGCACTTCACTGCGGATCTTGAAATGGTTTGTTTGACTGCGGCTGTCGTCACGTTCGGGATAAGCTCTTCTGCTTCCTTCGCCGCCCGGTCATCCCCGGCAACCATTAATACCGGGACATCATAATAACCGGCAACGTATGCATTTAATCCAAGCTCACCGACAGGCCGATCGTTTATGTAAAAATGACGGACGCCGAAAATCATGCTGTGTGACATGACACCGGGAGTCGAGGCTCTCGCATGATAACCGAGAAACAAAGCGCCTGTAAACGTATCATCCAGTCCCTCCACCATTGAAAATGGTTTGACGTCACCAGAAATCAAGTCTGCTTCAGGGTGAAGCTTTTCAACCATCAGATTATTCATCTTCGAATGACTGTCATTGACCAGCACCTCGGTACACCCGCTGTTAAATGCTTCAGCAATACAGTAGTTGGCTTCTTCAGTCATGATAAGCCGTCCGCGTTCATAATTCCGCTTGCCGGAATCCACAAAGGTATCGTCCGGAAGACCCGAAATACCTTCCATATCTACTGACATGTACAATTTCATAACGCTCCTCCTTTTTTACTAAATTATGAATATTCTAACAGATTATATTAAAAAAAGAGGAAAAATGCAATATAACTGGGGAAAATCTCAACCACTCAGTGATAAAAAAAGAATCCTTTTTCAAGGATTCATGTCTGTTTACCAACCAGTTCTGTAAGCAGTTCATATTTTTTCAGGGTTCTTTCAAACACCTCATCAAAAACGTCCGGCACAGAGGCACGTATCACCTCAGCTCCCTCTCCCGTTATTCCGCCTTTGGTTGCGACACGTTCCAGCGTCTCCTCGAAAGACATATTTTTTTCGATCAGCAGCTTGCCAGTTCCGTATAGCGAATGAATCAGAAAATCAAAGGCTTCTTCTTTGGACAGGCTGCTGTTTCTGACGGCAGACAGTGCCAGCTCTTCAAAGATTGCCGCTATGAATCCCGGTGCCGAGCTCGTTAAATTGCTGGCCGCATCTAAATTCGATTCTTTGATTTCTCGTACACGGCTGAAAACCGATAACAATTCATTCAGATGCTCTTTCTTCTCCGCAGCCAGTGCTTCACTGTGAACGACAAGTGAGATGCCAGCTTCTGCTTCGGACGTAATGGCAGGAATAACACGTGAGATACCCGCTTCTGTTTCTGCCTCCAAAAGACGCAGCGGCACACCGGCAGCTATGGATACGATGTGAGTATTTCTGTTCACATACGGGTGCAGACGGCGCATTGTTTCGATGACATGGAGCGGCGGGACGCATATCAAAATCAATTGGCACTTATTTGCCCAATTCTCCAACGGATCAGCCGATACGTTTGGATAATCTGACATGAGTGCCCGCAGCCGCTCCCCCTTCGTTCTCGTCTCAATAAATAGCTCATTCTCTTTTATTTGTTCATGTTTCAACAGCTGTCTGGCGATCATATCCGCCATGCTGCCATATCCAATCAATCCAATCTGTTCCATCGACTCAGTCCTTTCATATACAATATGAAGTGTACCGTTTTCCGCACTTTTTCACAATTTCCCATAATCTTTTCATTTTTATCCCACAGTTTTTGTTTATGATAAACTCAAGTCATAAACCTATCAATATAAATAAACATGTGAAAATAGAGAAACGGAGTGAACATGATGGATAACTATCGTGATGAAAACAGAACGAAAGGTAATGAGAATGAGGTCTTTTTAACGAAAGAGAACGATCAGAGCGCCTCCTACTCGGCCCGCAATGTCATTCATGATCAGGAGAAGAAAAAACGAGGATTCGGATGGTTCAGACCGTTGCTTGGCGGAGTGATCGGCGGCAGTCTTGCCCTTGGCATCTATACGTTTACACCGCTTGGCGACCATGATTCTCAGGACACTGCAAAACAATCATCCAGCCAGCAGCAAACGCAATCTGTTACAGCAACAAGCACCTCCTCTGAATCTAAAAAAAGCTCATCAAGCTCAAGCAGCTCATCTGCATTCAAGAGCGAGGACTCTTCTAAAATCTCAGATATGGTAGAAGACCTTTCACCAGCGATTGTCGGTATTACAAATCTTCAGGCACAATCAAACAGCTCTTTGTTCGGCTCTAGTTCTTCTGATTCCAGCGAAGATACAGAAAGCGGTTCAGGGTCAGGTGTCATTTTCAAAAAAGAGAATGGCAAGGCTTATATCATTACAAATAACCACGTCGTAGAAGGGGCATCATCACTGAAGGTATCTTTATATGACGGCACTGAGGTTACTGCAAAGCTGGTAGGCAGTGACTCGTTAACTGATTTAGCCGTCCTCCAAATCAGTGATGACCACGTCACAAAAGTGGCAAACTTCGGTGATTCATCTGATCTCAGAACAGGCGAGACCGTTATTGCGATTGGGGATCCGCTTGGAAAAGATCTGTCCCGCACAGTAACACAAGGAATTGTAAGCGGCGTGGACAGAACGGTTTCAATGTCTACATCAGCCGGCGAAACGAGCATTAACGTCATTCAGACTGACGCAGCAATTAACCCCGGTAACAGCGGCGGTCCTTTGTTAAATACAGACGGCAAAATTGTCGGCATTAACAGTATGAAAATCAGTGAGGATGATGTTGAGGGTATCGGATTTGCCATTCCAAGCAATGACGTAAAACCGATTGCTGAAGAACTGCTGTCAAAAGGTCAAATTGAACGTCCATATATCGGTGTCAGCATGCTTGATCTAGAACAAGTGCCGCAAAATTACCAAGAAGGCACACTCGGCCTGTTCGGCAGCCAGCTGAATAAAGGTGTTTACATCCGTGAAGTCGCTTCAGGCTCTCCTGCTGAAAAGGCCGGATTAAAAGCAGAGGATATTATCATCGGCCTAAAAGGTAAAGAAATTGATACAGGCAGTGAATTGCGCAATATCTTATATAAAGACGCAAAGATCGGTGATACCGTTGAAGTGAAAATTCTCAGAAACGGCAAAGAAATGACGAAAAAAATTAAACTGGATCAAAAAGAAGAGAAAACTTCGTAAGACATAACGCCTCAGGCCGCAAAAGCGGTCTGAGGCTTTTTATTAGATAAAAGACCTAATTGCTCTATGAAACTTTCAGACGAGATATCCGTATATCATACAGATTGACATCATTCTCATCAGATGCTAGAAACATCGTTTACCAGGAGGCATGAACATGAAAACCGTTGGACTGAGTATGATCTGCCCAGGATTGGCTTTTCTTTTGCTGAGCTTTCTTCTCTCTGAATCGACGTTGACGTGGGGAATTGTATTGGGTACCAGTATTCTATTAAACATAACTGGTACGGCTCTAATCTGCGTTTCTTACAAGCCCCCCAATATAACAGCTGATATGCAGCAAAGCCGATGACGAAATCTTTAAGTTTTGCTGTTTTTATTTCAGCATGACTGAACCGCATTACAAGCTCACAATCTCTTCTTTACCCAATCTCCATATATCTATCAGCATCTTTTGCTTTAGATCGTGCTCAGAGCATAAAAACCCCCTGTCCGTTACGGACAGGGGGTTTGAGGTTATGACATATGCTGGTCTCTATAGAGTCTTTTATTTTCAATTCCATACGATTTTTGGACGATGTAAAGCGGCCTGTCTTTGGCTTCATCGTAGATTCTGCCGATATATTCGCCGATCACGCCCAAAATCAGAAGGACAATGCCGCTGAACAGGAGTTGGATCACAATAAGTGATGACCAGCCGGTAATCGTGCTGTCTGTGAATAGCTTCAGATACAGCACGATAAACATATACAGAAATCCAGCACCTGACATTAAAATCCCCGCATAGCTTGCCAGCTTCAGCGGTTTATGTGAAAATGTCGTGATGCCGTCCATTGACAGCTTCAACATTTTCTTGAGCGGGTACTTTGTTTCTCCGGCGAGCCTTTCATCACGTACATACTCGACCGCTGTCTGTTTAAAGCCCACCCAGCTGACTAGCCCTCTTACAAATGGATTTTTTTCTTTTAATCTCTTCATTTCATCACAGACTTTTCTGTCCATGAGGCGAAAATCCCCCGTATCAACCGGGATATCAATATCTGTCATACCGCTGAGAAGCCGGTAAAACATAGCCGCGGTTTGTTTTTTGAAAAAGGTTTCCCCTTTTCGTTTAGTCCGCACGGCGTACACGACCTCATAGCCTTCCTTCCACTTTTCAATCATATCTAAAATCAGTTCAGGAGGATCCTGCAAATCGGCGTCAATGACGACGATTGCATTCCCCTGTGCATAATCCATACCCGCCGTAATGGCGATCTGGTGTCCAAAATTCCTTGAAAAATCAATAATTTTCACTCTCGGATCGATCAGGCTGCGCTCTCTTAAAATCTCAATACTGCGGTCTTTGCTGCCATCATTGACAAAAAGCAGCTCGTAGTTTTCCTTCGTTTGATCCATGACCTCTTTTAAGCGCTGATAGGTTTCATGAATGACAAGCTCTTCGTTATACACAGGTACAACAATTGAATATTGAATATGTCTGCTCATGTTTTTGCCTCCTATTCATCAGCATGTAATTCGTATAATGTTGCTGACTGATTCATTCCGCCAGGTCCGCCCATTTTGCCTTTTTCACCTGAAGCCTTGCTGCTTGATGTATCAGCTGAATCAGTATTTTCTGTTTTTTGATCAGAACTTGATTGCCATTTTTCTGATGTTACTTCTTTTCCATTTTTCTCAACCCATTCAACAATGTCATTGTTTCCGCCTCTTCCCATTCCAGAAGCCAAGAAGTATTTCACTTTTCCTTCTTTTACAAGCTTTTTGAATTGAGTCAGCGTGATAGCCGGGTCAGAACCGCTGAATCCGCCAATAGCCATGACAGCTTTTTTCGTTTTAATAATATATGGCGCCGCTGTGTTCGAATCGGTTGTGGCGAATAAGTATTCAGCTCCGGAGTTATTCTTTTCCAGATATTTGATCAGTTTTTCATTTACAGCGGCATCAGACATTCCCATGCCTTTTCCGCTCATTGATGCGAGCTGAGGGCCTGTTTCAGGCTGTGAGCTGTTGCCTCCGTACAGAAGCGGTGTACTTGCCCAATAAATCGGCATCACCAGCAATGCGAGGAGAGCTGCAAGTGAAACATAATAACTGAACGGTTTTTGGCGCTGTTTAAACAGCAGCAAAGCAATCGCTGACAACACGCCGATAACACCTACACCGATGCTCCAGCCTGCACCGATTTGATCGTTGTAGTTTCTGAGAATAAACAATTCAAATCCAGTTGTCGCAATAATTGATCCCGGCAAAAGCCATGCTTTCCAGCCTGTCTGATTGCGATACAGATGAACAAGGGCAACCCATCCCGCACCGACAAGAGCCGCAATCGGCGGTGCCAGCATGATGAGATAATAATGATGGAAAAATTCTGCGACACTGAAGAATCCGGCAATCGGTACAAGCCACGCAACCCAGAACACCGTTTCCTTCTGCTCTATAGATAATCTTCTTCTTTCTCTCGCGCCAGCGATCAGTAAGCCCAAGATTCCAAATATTGCAAATGGCAGAAGCCAGCTGATTTGATCAGATAACTCTTGTTGGAAAAGCCGCAGTGGACCAGGTGTTCCCGTTCCAAACATCCCTGAACCCGATTGCATTTTCGAACCGGTTCCTGTACCGCCTTTCCCGCCGGGTCCGCCTCGGCCGCCATCTCCGCCGCTTGGAGGGCCTTCTTGACCGCCGCTTGGCATTTGGCCATTGGATGGAGGCGCCGCCATATTGCCATTTGAAGATTTGTCATCATTTGATGAGCTGCTGCTTGATGACTGATTAGGCGGTGCTTGAGTGTTATCAGAAGAAGACATTTCTTTTGAAGCGTCTTTGTTTGGTGCACCCTGGCCGCCGCCGGAATTTTGGCCTGTCAGCCGCTGAATCCCGTTATATCCGAAAGCCAATTCCAAAACAGAGTTGGTCTGGCTGCTTCCGATATAAGGCCGCTTGCTTGCAGGGATATTGTCGACAATGAGCGGCCACGATAACGAAACAGCTGCTAATACAGCTAACGCACTTACCAGCGAAATGATTTTTTTCTTCATCGCGGCATTTGCCGCAATCAAATAGAACAATAGGAAGGCCGGTAAAATCATGTAAGCCTGAAGCATTTTTGTATTGAAACCTACTCCAACAACGAAAAACGCCGCTAACAGCCAGATCATTTTTCCTTTTCTGATCGCTTTAAAGAGAAGCCATGTAGCCAGCAATAAGAAAAATACAAGTAATGCATCAACATTGTTTGTACGTGCCACAGCTACAGCTATCGGCGTACATGCCATAACAAATGAGGCAATGCGCGCCGCCGTTTTTCCGAATGTCGGTTTTATCAGCAAGTACATCAGAAGGACTGAACCTATACCCGCCAATGCCTGAGGCAGAATGACGCTCCACCCGTGCATACCGAATATCAGTGCGCTGATCGTTTGGATTTGGTATGTAACAGGCGGTTTATCCACTGTTATAAAGCCGGCAGCATCGAACGAAGCATAAAAGAAATTATGAAAGCTTTGCATCATACTTGTGACTGCAGCGGTGTAATAAGGATTCACCGTATCATCATTCCAGATGTTATAGATATTTAAGAATGCAGATGCGAGCAAAATGAGGATGAGGAAAATATCCAGCTCGCGTTTTTTCTTTTCCACTTATTTTTCACTCCTTTTTGTCTAACTTTGAAATAGTGTAACAAGCAAATATGAATAAACTATTAATAAACAAAGACAATATTTTTGCCGAGGTCATTTCATGCCAATCATCCATTTCCCTTAACCGGAATCCGATACTTCCTTCCCATTGAGCGATGCTGCTTCAGCAAAATAAAAAAGCCTTCCGGCATACCGGAAGGCAAACGAATTACAATTTTATTGGATCGGTTTCAATTTTTCTTCAATTTCAGCTCTTCGATGCTCAAGATACGGCGGAAGAGCGATCGTTTGGCCAAGCTCATCAAGATTTTCATCTACCATAAAGCCCGGTCCGTCCGTTGATAACTCGAACAAAATGCCGTTCGGTTCTCTGAAATACAGCGCCTTGAAATAGTAGCGCTCCACAATGCCGGAATTGCTAAAGCCTTCCCGGCTGATGATCCGGTGCCACCCGGCAAGTTCTTCTTCATCTCTTACCCGAAATGCGACGTGGTGAACACTTCCTTTGCCTTGACGCTCGCGCGGAAGATCGTTTCTTTCTATTAAATGGATTTCCGTTGCAGCACCGCCTTCTCCTGATTCCAGAATAACGGCAGTTCCTTGCCCTTCGACTGGTTCACGGCTGATTTCTGTAAATCCAAGAATATTCGTCAATACGTGTAAGGTTGGTTCAGCATATGGCACAGTCAGTTCAACCGGCCCTAACCCGCGAAACGAAAATTCTTCCGGAATGCCGCTCTGCTTAACAGGCAGACCATATCCTTTTCCTTCCTCATCAGCAGTCAGCACAAGTCGCTGCCCTTCATGATCTTGAAATGCCAATATGTCACGTCCGGCTCTTTTGGAGATGCCGCTGTGCGTTACTTGCTGCTCTTCAAAACGTTCTTTCCAGTAATGCAGGGCTTCTGTGCTTGGAACGCGCAATCCAATAGAAGAAATACTGTTTGTTCCCGCATGAAACGGTGCAATGCGGGGAATCTCGAAAAACGTCAGCTCAGTTCCCGGGTTTGCCACTTCATCTCCGTAGAATAGATGGTACATTGTCGGTTCATCCTGATTGACGGATTTTTTGACGAGCTTTAATCCTAATACTTTCTTATAGAAATCCAAGTTTTTTTGTGCATCGGCCGTTAATGCCGATACGTGGTGAATGCCGTTAACTTTCATATGCTGTCCCTCCAGGTTATTTTATCTCGATTTCGAGATATTATATCATAGTTGTATATTTATTGTTCTAATAACAAAGTATTTTATTCGCATGAGAAAGTCAACATATCAGCTTCACCGAAGGTTCGTTCATTCTTTGAATTCTCACCTCCCCTCCGTATCGGCTAAAATCCCAATACATAAAACACGAACTTTACAAATAAAAATCATGAAGTTTATTCGTTTATAGATTGTTAAAACAGGTATTTCCACAGTTTTATCTGCTGTACACAAAGCAAATTTCGAAAATCAGAAAATTTATTTTATTTCACTTTTCTAAAATAGGGTTTACAATATGAAAAAATAGATTCTTCAACATGAAGCTTCAACATCATAGGAGGTTAAGGACATGCATACTGAAGACAACGGTTTAAAAAAAGAGATAGGCCTCTTGTTTGCCCTTACTCTTGTCATCGGAACCATTATCGGTTCTGGTGTTTTTATGAAGCCCGGCGCTGTGCTTGCTTATTCAGGTGATTCAAAAACGGCGCTTTTCGCCTGGCTGTTAGGCGGTATTTTAACACTGGCGGGCGGTTTGACAATCGCGGAAATCGGAACGCAGATTCCAAAAACCGGCGGTCTTTATACGTACCTTGAAGAAGTGTACGGCGAGTTTTGGGGATTTTTGTGCGGCTGGGTGCAGATTATCATTTACGGCCCGGCGATTATTGGCGCGCTTGGTTTATATTTTGGATCTTTAATGGCGAATCTTTTCGGCTGGGGATCTGGACTATCAAAAGTCATTGGAATTATAGCAGTTCTCTTTTTATGCGTCATTAATATTATCGGTACAAAATACGGCGGTTTTGTCCAAACGCTGACAACGATTGGAAAACTGATTCCGATTGCCTGCATCATCATCTTTGGCCTTTGGAAAGGCGATCAGCACATCTTCACAGCAGTAAACGAAAGCATTTCCGATATGAACTTCGGGGCGGCTATTTTAGCTACATTGTTTGCTTATGACGGTTGGATTCTCCTTGCCGCTCTCGGCGGAGAAATGAAAAATCCCGAAAAGCTGCTGCCACGCGCTATGACGGGCGGATTATTAATTGTAACGGCGATCTATATTTTCATTAATTTTGCATTGCTTCACATCCTGTCAGCGAACGAAATTGTCACGCTTGGTGAAAATGCGACAAGCACCGCTGCAACCATGCTGTTCGGTTCAATTGGCGGAAAGCTGATCAGTGTCGGGATTATCGTCAGCATCTTTGGGTGCTTAAATGGAAAGGTGCTTTCTTTCCCGCGTGTTTCATTTGCAATGGCGGAACGCAAACAGCTTCCATTTGCTGAAAAACTGTCACATGTACACCCGTCGTTCCGTACACCATGGATTGCGATTTCTTTTCAAATTGCTTTGGCTTTGATTATGATGCTGATCAGCAACCCTGATAAGCTCTCAGAAATCTCTATTTTCATGATCTACATTTTTTATGTGATGGCCTTTTTTGCAGTGTTTATTCTCCGCAAGCGAGCAAAGGGAGAAAAGCGCGCCTACAGTGTTCCGCTTTATCCATTTATGCCAATTCTGGCAATCGCGGGCTCCTTCTTTGTGTTAGGCAACACACTCATTACAGATACAATGAGCTGCGGATTATCCATTCTCATCGGCCTTGCCGGACTGCCTGTTTATTACGGGATGAAAAAACGAAAAGCAAGCTGATAAAACGGTTCCCTTGTTTAGGGAACCGTTTTTTGGTGAAACAGAAGATAAAAGTTGACAGGAAAAACACAACTTTTGATATACTTTTTACGTTAAGCAGAAAGTTTTTGCAAACTTGGGTCGTTTTTTTAAAGCGAAGTAGGTCAAAATAAGGAGACACGATTTATCAAAAAAGTCAAGATACGTTTTTTTCGACTTTACCTGTTTTTTTTCGACAAAAGGCTATATAATAATTTGATGTGTGCATTGTTCATTCAAACTATGGAGGGTTTTTAATGATAAGAAGAAAAAAAGATAAGTTCTCACTCCTTTTAACAGAAATTGCAAAGAACATAGACGAAACTGCAGAATATTTTGTGAATTTTAAGGTCACTAACCAAACGACGCTTAAAGAATTTGCAGATACGTTAAAGGAATATGAAACAAAAGGTGACAATCATGTTCATGTCATGATTAAAGAGCTTAACAAAGCGTTCATCACTCCTATTGAGCGCGAAGATATCCTTCAGCTGACAAACAGCTTGGATGATGTGCTTGACGGAATCGAACATTTCTCTGCCATGATGGAGATTTTCTCAATTACTTCATCAGACGAGCATATCGATAAATTCAGCGGATACATCAGAGAATGTGCGAAAGAGATTTTGATTACGATCGAGCTGCTGGCAGAAAATCGCTTAAAGGATATTCAGCCTCACGCAATCAAAATTAAAGAGTATGAGCACAGCTGTGACAACTTGCACAGAAAATCATTAAAGAATCTTTTCGGAAATGAAACAGACCCAATCAAAGTCATTCAATATCGTGAAATTTACGAAACGCTTGAAGAAATCGCCGACTCTTGTCAAAGTGTTGCCAATAATCTTGAAACCATCATTATGAAAAACGCGTAACGAGGGGTAAAAATGGATATTCTATTAATATTAACGATACTAATAGTCATTTGTGCTCTGGCGTTTGATTTCATCAACGGGTTTCATGATACGGCAAACGCAATTGCGACTTCAGTATCAACAAAAGCGTTGAAACCGCGCCATGCCATTATATTGGCGGCTGTGATGAACTTTGTCGGAGCAATGACGTTTACAGGTGTTGCCAAAACCATTACGAAAGACATCGTAGATCCTTATACGCTGGAAAATGGCTCTGTTGTCATTTTGGCTGCGCTACTCGCTGCAATTGCCTGGAACCTTATCACATGGTACTACGGTATCCCAAGCAGCTCATCCCATGCCATCATCGGCGCTATTGCCGGTGCAGCCATTGCGGCAGCCGGATTTGCAGCGTTAAACTATAAGGGCTTCATTAAAATCATTGAAGCACTGATCCTATCACCAATTATTGCCTTTGTCCTTGGTTTTATTCTTTATAGCATCGTTAAGCTGATTTTCAAAGACAGCAACTTGGCGAAAACGAATAAGCAATTCCGCAGAGTGCAGATTGTAACAGCTGCCCTGCAATCGTATACACACGGAACAAACGATGCGCAAAAAGCAATGGGAATTATCACAATGGCTCTCATCACAGCGAATTTACATACTTCTGCTAATGATATTCCTACCTGGGTGCAATTCGCCTGCGCGACAGCCATGGGTCTCGGAACATCAATCGGCGGCTGGAAAATCATCAAAACCGTTGGCGGAAAGATCATGAAAATCCGTCCGGTAAACGGTGTTTCCGCTGACTTAACCGGAGCAGCCATTATTTTCGGTGCCACGTTTATTCATTTGCCGGTCAGTACAACCCACGTCATTTCTTCATCAATTCTTGGCGTCGGTGCGTCACACCGGGTAAAAGGCGTAAACTGGGGTACGGCCAAGCGAATGCTCATTACATGGGTCATCACGCTTCCGATTTCAGCTACGCTTGGTGCCATCGCCTACTTTATTTTAAATATGATATTTTAATGTCACACCGCTTCTGTCAAAGGAGCGGTTTTTTTGATGGAACAGGAAAACCATCCGGATCTCTCGAATACAATAAGCAGAACCTATTTCAGATGTGAGGGATTCGAATATGGTTTTATTCTTTCAGATCATGGTCTGGTGCATCGTGGCCGGACTGGGGTTATACGTATATGCCACGTGGCGTTTCGAAGCGAAGGTCAAAGAAAAAATGTCCGCCATCCGGAAAACTTGGTATTTGCTGTTTGTTCTGGGTGCTATGGTATACTGGACATATGAGCCCACTTCCCTATTTACCAACTGGGAACGGTATCTCATTGTCGCAGTCAGTTTTGCTTTGATTGATGCTTTTATCTTCTTAAGTGCATACGTCAAAAAACTGGCCGGCAGCGAGCTTGAAACAGACACAAGAGAAATTCTTGAAGAAAACAACGAAATGCTCCACATGTATCTCAATCGGCTGAAAACATACCAATACCTATTGAAAAACGAACCGATCCATGTTTATTATGGAAGTATAGATGCTTATGCTGAAGGTATTGATAAGCTGCTGAAAACCTATGCTGATAAAATGAACTTAACGGCTTCTCTTTGCCACTATTCGACACAGGCTGATAAAGACCGGTTAACCGAGCATATGGATGATCCGGCAGATGTACAAACACGGCTCGATCGAAAGGACGTTTATTACGACCAATACGGAAAAGTGGTTCTCATCCCTTTTACCATCGAGACACAGAACTATGTCATCAAGCTGACGTCTGACAGCATTGTCACGGAATTTGATTATTTGCTATTTACGTCATTAACGAGCATATATGATTTGGTGCTGCCAATTGAGGAGGAAGGTGAAGGATAATGGAACGTGCGTTTCAAAACAGATGCGAGCCCAGAGCGGCGAAGCCGTTTAAAATCCTGAAAAAACGTTCAACCACCAGTGTCGCAAGCTATCAAGTCAGTCCGCATACAGCAAGAATCTTCAAAGAAAACGAACGGCTGATTGACGAGTATAAACGAAAAAAAGCATGATCACACTAAAAGGACAAGGGAAAACAGCTCTTGTCCTTATTCCTTTTCTTAAAGGGTTACATATAATAAATACAAACAGAGGATAATGTCAGGTGATACAGTGAAAAAATTGGTGAGGCGTGTGAAGTTTGTTGATTACGGAAGGTTTGGGCTTTCCGGGTACTCGCTTCGGGTGAGGGAGCGCAGTGCTGGAATTATTAAAAAGTTGAAGAAGAAAAAATAAATCCCGGAGCAGCTCCGGGATTTTTATGGTCTTTGATCAGCTTAATTGCGCTGCGATCTTCGCTTTCGTCGGAGGCCCGTAGATACCGTCAGCAGTTAGACCGTTAACAGACTGAAAACGGGCAACTGCGTCAGCTGTTTTCGGTCCGTAAACGCCGTCAATTCCGTTGTTAACAGCGCCTTTATCAGGGTAAAAATACAGAGCTGCAAGTGCTCGTTGCACCTGAAAGACGTGTTCTCCTGAGGTATATGGTGTTGTCAATTGAATGATACCATCTGGGAGCGGATACAACTCGGGTTCTTCAGCGGACGATGGAGCACTTACAATTAATACTTGACCAACGTGAATAAGATTCGGGTCTTCGATATTGTTCCACTCTTGCAGCTGAGCAACCGTAACACCAAATGCTCTCGCTATCGATGTAAGTGTGTCGCCCTGTTTCACGACGTAAGTTTGGCTGCCGCCTCCCCCAATTCCTGCTTTGAACGAATCCCACGTATCTAACAATTTTCGCGGACATTCCTTCCCTGACCAATACTTATGAGGGACGACATTGGCGAGACTGATATTATGTTCAGCCATTAATGTTTTGATGAGCCACTGGGCATTTGCTGTTGCTTTTGCAAAATCGCCATCGGCATTTTCGCAAATTTCAATTCCGATAGAAGCCCGGTTGCCGCTGCCATTTCCGTCTCCCGCATGCCAGCCGTTTTCATTTAAAGGCAGATGCTGATAAATTTCTGTATCATCAACTGTAAAATGCCAGCTTGTCGTCGTATCAGGATTTTTCAAATAGCGGGCATGCGCTGCAGCATCTGCTCCTACTGCGGTATTCGCTGTATTGTGCACCGTAATGTAAAGCGGCGTCATTGCGTAGCCTGGACGGTTATTTGCGCCAACCGGAATAAAGTCTTGAATAATGTTTACCATTTTCATCTCTCCTTATTTCGTCAGATTATTGTCCCTTAACAAGTCGCGCTGTTTTTTCCCTTTTTCTGTTACATAGTTGTTTTTAAACCAAGCGGCAAGTGTCGTTCCAATTGTAAAGGTAATGGAACCGGCTGAATAAAGAGCGTCAGCGAGCTGATTGACCTGCTCCTCCTGAATGTCCAATGGTGATTTGCCGAGCATCAGCATGGTCTGGTTGATTAAAGCAATTAAAAGAAGCACCGTCCTGATGACCGTGCCCTTGTCAAACGTGTTCATGAAAATCCCCCTTTAATGCTGCAGCAGGCTGTACATAATGGCGATGGCTCCGCCAATGATGCCTGTAGACACTGCCGTAATGATGGCACCTGTGATGGTGCGTTTAATCCACGTTGTGTTTTCTTCAATTTTGTTTAATTTTTCGTTCAGCGTCATGATTTGCTGGTCTTGCCGGTCAGACACGCGTTCTAATGCGGAAACCCTCTGCTCAAGCGCTTTGTGCTCGCCTTTTATGTCTGCTAAGTCCTGCTGAAACACATTCACATCTGCCTCTTGCTGCATTATTCACTCCTCCTTCACATGCAGATCACCTCCCTTCCGAGAGCCAAAACTGTTATGAAACAGCGGTCCCTTTTACCGAGAGAGTACCGCCGGTGATACTGATAATCTCCATGATGATCTCCTTAAACCCTTTAATATCAAAGGCCCATGCCTCAGCTTTTCCTAATGTACTGGAGGCAGTGGTAGCATCATCAGTTTTCACGCCTCTGATCGGCAGTTTCTGTCCTGACACCGATTTGCCCCAAAATTTGACTTCGCTCATTTCCGCTGTGCCATATACTTCAACGAGTAAATGCGCGGCGCCGTCAACAGGTAAAGAAGCACCCTCGCCGGCGGACTCTGCATTTTCATGAAAGACAAAGTCAAATGTTTTGCGAGCCTCGACTTTCAGCCGTCCATCGTGTGTTTGATTATCCGCAAAGTCAATCTGTAAAGGCGTTTTTCCATTGACACGCACATCCATCTCACCCGCACCGACTGATTGGTATAATACAAACTCAGATTGCTGAAGATTCCCGTTCACATAACGGAAACGGTAATAGCGTTTAGAAAGGTATACCCAGTCCGTCGCTGTCAGGACACCTGCTGCGACATTAACTGTTGCTGTCGTTGTCCAAACATTGTTGTTGTCGCTTTCTTCTATAAAGAGCGTACCTTCACGATCTGCATACGCCCAGCCCTTCACTTTCGAAATCAGAACTGCGCCAAGCCTGTCCTGCCCGAGCTGACTGTATGCCTCAGTCGCCTTTAAGGAAGCATTTGTTAAAATCTCCGCTACGCCTGACAAATTCGAAACAGGTGTCACAAAATCATTTTTTCCTCCTCGATAGGGCTTTACAGCGCCGGCTTTTCCAGTCCTATCGAGAGGAAATTCATATTGATACTTCACCATCTTCATCCTCCTTTGATCTAAAAACAGGCAAAATAAAAAAGCCTTACTACATGGCTTTACCGGTAATTTCTTTATACTGGTCAGCTGTGATCAGCTTTTTGTTCACACCCTCTGCCAGATCCTCAATTGAACAGTCTTTATATGCTAATGCTTGTTTTACCATATCTGCTGTCGCCCACTCATAATAGAGGGCAAGCACCCAATAATTCATTCAGCAAGATCTCCTTTCAAGGAATGTAATGATAGCTTTATATCTGACAACTCGTTCCCTAATGTTTTGTTCAGTTCTTCAAGCTGCTTGCGTGCTAGCTTTTCCTGCGACAACTCCTGAGCGAGAAGCTCTACTTGATCAGGCGGCTCATACGGCGGATTTTTTTGCAGCTCTTCCCACCAGGATTCGAGTTCTTTTTGGGTTGGGATGGGGGCGCGCAGGTTCCACTCGGCTATATAAGACCCTTCCCCGTCATTTTGAACGATAAAATCTCTTGTTGGGTCTGCACTGGGGTATTTAAACATGATTGCTTCTGCGATCATCATTTTGCCTCCTATCTTATACCGTAGGATAGTTAAGTCCTCCAAGTTCTTGGATGTCTATATAGTTGTATAGCTCGTTAAAATCTGATACACCTCTTCTATCATCACCGCTATAATTGCAATAACAATAGATTTCTATATAGTCACCTTTGTTCATAGGAACGGTTACATTACCATTTAATCCAAGGTACATTTCATTTTGCTTATCAACAAAGTCCCCTCTCTTATGGTCAATTGGTTTATACAATGATCCATTTAGATAGAGTTTCAGATGAAAATTGATGTAAGCCGGTGTATTTATCATATACAGTCCAACTCCCACTAAAAACATTCCATCATTAGGGGCAACGAATCTACTATTATTTGTGTCAAAAGCATTATGACTATCTTTTATTTTGCGTTTAAACTGAATTTTTGTATGGTTAGCTTTATTTAAATATTGTATGCTGTTAGCCCGAATATTGGCATGTGCAAATCCAGAAATTTTATGCCAAGCTGTCCAGCCTGTACCAGCCCACCAATGGCGGATCCAAGTCCCAACATGATCATAGCTTCCACTAGTTGTGTCTGCATTTCCATAAAAATACTGAGTAAAGCGATAATTACTATGCTTTTCATTTTTTACAATGCCATAGGTAAGTGGGTAACCGGTAGCGTTATTAGCTCCTATATCCATGAATGTGATACCAGCTGGGTAATCATTTCCGCTTATTCTCGCATCTTGGATTACATTTGTTCCTGTTAAAACAGTTAATTTTTGATTAGAATAATTTGCATCAACATAGTTTTTAGCATCATCTAAGGCTTTATCTGCTTTAGTTTGAGCACTTGCCTCGGTCTCGATCTTATTCCATCCTTTAAACACGCCATCTGTATGAATCGTTGCCATCCAAAAGGTTCCGTCGAAACTTCTAGAGGCCAAAATTGTTTTTCGGCCGCCACCTCCTGTTTCAATAACATCATAGTTATACCATGATCCATCTCCCAAAACAGGATTGTTTATTATGACATTCCCTACTGCATAATAAAAGCCAGAGGGCAGCGTTAATAAGTCAGTTCCATCTGGGATTTTAGTTCGGCAACCTTGAGTATCAGTTAATCTATATAGTTGTGCATTATTCCATTTGTCCTTATCGGATGTTGTTACATGGATATCTGTTTTATTGGCATGTGCATCTATCTTTGACTGCACTCCCGTTATAGACTCAATTTGATACCAATTGATCGCACTATCGTTAGCGTTATAGAAAAACCACCAAGCATTACCTCCCACATCCACAGCATACCCCATGCCTATTCCTAGCTGACCGACCAATTGCATACCTCGAAGACTTGTGTTTGACGGGTTATCTGTGACCGCGTTTGTTCCATAGAAAGTAACAGTCCCAACATCTTTGAGCGAATCATAAAAAGATCCAGATGACAGGTTAATCTTTTGTGTCCCGTTATCGGCAGTTACTTTAAATAACTGTCCAGAATTCCATTTGTCTTTATCGCTTTTATTTACATGTATTTCAGTTTTTTCTTCATGGCTCCTCACCTTAAATTGAGCGCCTTCTGAAGTTTCTAATTGAACCCAATCAGTCCAGCCGGAATCATTCAGGCTTTTTCGCCATGTACCTCCTTCATAATCCATTGCCAAAGCTTCTCCATAAGATTTGTAGCCAATATACAATCCTCTAGTGGCAAACGGTGGGGTATTGATTCCCGTCTTATCAGTATAAAAGAAAAAGGTTTGATCCAATTCTTCCACAATTTTGTGAAAATCCAGACCATTTTGGATGCTTGCTAGATATTTTCCGTTTTCATCAGTTAACTTAGTTAATTGTGCGTTGTTCCACTTTGTCCTCTCACTGGATGAAATGTGTATGGTTTCATCTGAAATATGCTTGTCAAAATCCTTCTTCGCCGCCTGCTGCACATTATCCACATTCCCCAGCCCGATTTGCGCCTTTGTTGTGTTGTGGGGGTTGTTCATGTCGTTTTTGTGGGCGGCCAGGTCGGTGTGGGCGTCTTTTATGCCTTTTTCCCAGCGGTTGACGTCATCTTCGTTGATGGGGTCGTCCGGAAGCCAGTCTGTTTTTTCTTCGTATGCCATGTTTACACCACCTCAAAAGTAAATCTGAAATCGAGTGTTCTGTTTTCGCTAACGTCCAGGTCAGTCTTTCTCTCTATGATCACATTGCCCAGCTCGTCAAAAATTTGTACCATTTCGATATGCTTGATGTCTTCCTCACGTTTTGTCAGAACGGTGACGGTCGCACCGTCAATGGCGAGCTCTACTATTTCTGTTTTTTGGCCGTTGAGCAGCACGTGATCGATTCTGCTTTTCAGATCAGCCGCTGTGCGTTCTCTGTATATGGTTGAAATCAAGTTAAGACCACCTCATTGTTGTTAAGAGTGACAGAATAACCGACCTTGAGCTCACTGGCTGTTCGGTATCTGCGGTGATTCAGGATGACTGTATCTTTGATTTGCAGCGTCTCATTCAATCCTCCTCTGAGCGTATACGCCAAATGAGCGGGTTTCATGTTTTCTATCGCTTCGATCAGCTCATTCATGTGCTGGAGGTCATCAACATTGATATCGACGTTAAATCGGTATTCGCCGGGAAGCAGGCGGACCTGTGCAGACGGGTTTTTCAAGAAACGGTTTACCGCCTGCTCAATGGCCCTGTATGTGATGGGCGGGATGTTCGACATTTTGGAAATGAGCCGCAATCGTCTGATCTCATCAGTGTCGCCTGATTCCCGCGGTACGTTTAAAATCTTTTCCCAGCGGCTGAGCCCCCATGTCGCCGTCGGTACGAATAACTGATCCGTCAGATCAAATATGCTGTCATTTTGTTTATCAAACTCAGGCGCTTCCGCTTTCAGCAGCTCGGCCATTTCTTTAAGGCTGGTGAGAAACGGAGGCAGATACGCTGTCATGTCATCTTGTTTGCTCAATGATCTTCACCTGCCCAAGCTTAGGAATTTCCACGTCGCTCAGCACCAGATTTTCAGACGTGCCGTTGATTTGAATATTGGAGTAGTCACTGACTGATGGTGAATTATAGACGATATTGTTAATTTGAGAAAGGCGGATGACGTTATCTTCAAACGCCATTTTCTTAAAGAGATTTAAAACGCCTTCCTCAATTTCTGACTTCACTTCATCAATTGAGTGATTGATCTCAGGCAGCACTTCGGCAGAAATCTCAACTTCTTTCCAGACCGCGCTTTCCACTGTGACAACGGCTCCGATTGGCGCCTGTCCCTCTCCCTGTCCTGGTTCAGGGTCGATATAATCTTTCACTTTTTGAATTAAAATTTGAGAAGCGGGCTCAAGATTTGCATTCGTGACGACAATTTTGACCGTGCCTTCACCGTTCCAAAGCGGGAAGATCTTTGCCTTCCCCACACCGTCCACTTCTTCAGCCCACTCCTTATAATGCATTTTATTGGCACTGACGGCCTCACGCCGAACCCTTGTAAAATACCGTTCCCGCAAGCTGTCATCTCCTTCTTCCTCGCGTCCCGGAATCAGGATTTCTTTGACAATGGCCGTTTCTAAACCGGGAATGGTATCCAATGATAGTAAATTGCGTCCGGTCAGATTGGCATTTCCCGCTTCACCAGGTGTTTCACAGATGAGCGTCCCGTCTGCCGTATATTGAAAATAAAGATTATCCACGTAGAAACGGGAGCCGACAGGAATGGTTACTCCAGACGTAAACTCTCCCGCTCTGACAGCCTTTGTCGCGGCAGTTCTTTCAATTCCCGCTTCCGCTGCACGCCTGTCTAAAAATTCGCCTTGTGCGGTATCAGAAAAAACTAGCTCAAGCACAGTATCCATCCATATATAAGACTTCGCAAGCTCGGCCGCCGCCGGGGCTAACGCATTATAAATGACGCTGCCTTCTCTTGTGTCAATATCTGCGGAAATGCTGTTCAGCATACGCTCCATAATCGCTTCAAAAGTCTGATCTTCAAACATCTTCGCCAATCACCTCCTCAATCTCAAGCGTTCCTTCATCCGTCTCCACCACGAAGGACACATGAAACGCGTCGCCTTGTTTTTCAATCTCAAAATCTGTTACAGCCGATATCCGGTCATCATAAACCAGCGCCTCTTCTATCAGTCTCGGGATCTCCATCTTTTTATAGGCATCAGTCGTCTCATGATCTGTCAGCACGTCCTGAAGCTCGTTTCCGACATTATGGCTGTATATGGAATACGCATAGCGTTCTGTCTGTAAGGCGATATACACGAACTGCCTGATCGCTTCAAGCCCTGTAATCAGCTCATTCGTAATTCTTCCGTTTTCAAAATCTATTTTGTACGTTTGCGAGGTTTCAATGACTTCGCTCTCATCTTCAAAATCCTCAAACTCCACTTCTGGTGTCAGGGCCATGATGCCCACTCCTTTTTACATGCTAAATAAAAACCCCTTCGTATTGAAGCGGTTTTGTCTATACCTTATCTAAAATAAAAAACGATTGCCCGCCAGTCAGAGCCGCGGTCATGAGGCGATCCCCCGGTTCGAGTGCATCGTCTCCTCCGGACTGCATCCGTTTTGGGATAATGATGGCGTCAGCCGGTATGATCAGTTTGCTGTTTTCTTTTAATTTGATTTCCACAGGAGAAACCGAAACGACTTCAGCCGGGAGCAGTTCTACCGGAGACTCAGCGTCAACTGCGCCGACTGCCAAATGTTTTATAGCCTCACTTAATCTCATCAGGAAACTCCTTCCGGCATCGTATTCTTTTCCACAACATCGATCGTCATCGTATGTTTCGTTCCTTTAAATTCATGCCGGTCCGTATCTACCCAATAGGTTTTCTTGATGCCGGCCTCCGGAATCGAAATATAGACGGGCAAGCCGCTCTGCACTTCCGGGATGCCCACTGCCTGAATATTTTTCAGTTCTTTTTTCACGCCCTTTTTTTCAGCAAGGCGTACATCTGCCCGCTGCTGAAGCTGTGCCTGGTTGATGTCATCTGTGACCGTTTCCGTATATTGAAGCACACCGTATTTATTTAAGCCTGAACTGTCCTTGGCAGAGGCTTTATATGTCTTATTGTCCTTCTGCCGGCGAAGCACCACCCGAGTAGCAGTGTCGTTTATAGAAGTGCTGTATTGGTAGCCCGTGATATTGACGCCCGTTTCAAGCACCCATACTTCTGACGGATCTGGCCAAGCGCGCAGACCGAGCTTTCCTTTTTCCGAATACAGCTGGTAATGTCGTCCTGTCTGGCTTTTCGTCTGTTTCAGCGCTTTTAATATGATGTCATACAATGTCGTATCATTTTTAATGACAAGACTTTTGATCGTATGGCCTGTGTTTGCGATCGAGGTTGTCGGTATCTGGAAGTCACTAGCAATCCTTCTGATGATCTGGTCGGCCCGCTGATTGAAAAACACGTACATATCCTGGTTTTTGACCAGGTACTGAAGCATGTCATAAGCGCTGAAGGCAAGCGTATGCTCGTCCGGGGTTCTTGCAAAAACAATGCCCCGAAAAAGCTCTTTTCCCTTCCATTTAAACAAGACCGTATCTCCTTCTGAGACACTGTAATACGTCTGGTCGCCCTGTTTGGTGACGATGGTCGCTTCAATGGAGCGCGGCGCCTGATAACGATGGCCCTCAAGCGATACGCTTTCTGCAACCAGCTCAAGCCACTCTGTGTCTTTAATGACGAACAGTTCTATCATCATACATCACCTGTTTCATTGCGGTATCTTTAATTTTTGGCCGGGAAAAATCCAGTGGCCCGGCTGCCTGATGTTCCGTTTGCTTCGTTTGATCATTGCTGTTTTATTGGCGTTCCAAATTTTGCGCCATTGAGTGCTGTTCCCGTAAAATCTGCCTGCAATGTCCCATAGCGTGTCTCCCTTTTTCACTGTGTACGTCTTCGGCGCAGCCTTCGACGGACGTTTTGCCTTTGTTTTTTTCTTCTGCTTGATTTTCCGCGGGGAAGCGGTTTTGTATTCTTTTAATTGAATATCAAAGGTGCGATCACCTATATCCTGCTGGCCTTCGCTATAGGAAAAACCTTCAATGCTGCATGTTAAATTCACTTTAGTTCCCGTAATCAAAAACTGGACCGGTTTTTTGGCATTCATCCATTTCTCAATTTTTGATATCGCATTTTCCGGCGACGGGAAGGTTTGATATTCAGCTATTGGGCTGTATTTCTTCGGGAAAAACGAAGAGAACGAAATTTCTTTCGCTCCTTGTTCGTCAATAAATGTAAGGTCACCGAACTTGGCTACTTTAACCGTCTCATTCTGAACCGTATTTGAAATATTCAGCTGGTCGGGAAGAACGGGGAGCCGCAGCTTGTCCTTCCCTTGTGAAATCCAAAATTCATATACGGATTTAGTCAAATGCAACGACTCCCTTCGTTCCAATATTGATATCCTTTTGCAGTTCGTCTATAAGTGCCTGCTTGATTTTCGCTGCAAGGGTTTCAGCGTCCTGTCCATTATGGAAGTGCTGGTCTCCGTTAAATTGAATATAAATCTCTTTTGATCCGGAAACCGTTGCGGTTGGCTGGCTAGCTGAAGTAACAGCGGAAACTTGTCCTGAAGAAAGCTCAGACTGCTGGGATTGAGACGGATCTGTCACTTCCATACCAAGAGCTTGCGCGGCTCTCTGAAGGAGGTAGCGGCCGCGGATGCCTCGCTCCTCCGGAATGATCCATTCCCGCTTGTTTCCTTCTCCGACACGGGCAATTTGTTCTTTTGTAATCAGCCCGCCGTTTGCGTAACCAACATACGGTCCGCCATGATTCAAGCTTTTAATACCCGGCACATTGTTGATTGATCCATATCTGCTTTTAATGTAGCCGATCGCAGCAGCTGCGTTGTGAATCGGATTTTTAATGTTACCCATCCCCGGTGCTTTATGGTCATTAAAGGTGCTTGGGATGGTCTGCATCAGCCCTTGTGACGGATGCCCCGCTTTTGCGTTGCTGTCCCACAAGTTAATTGCATTCGGATTGCCTCCGGATTCATGCTGCGCAATCGTCATGAGTCCCGGAAGCCAGCTCACCGGTGTCTTGGTGGCCATGAGAGCAGCCATAATCCATTGTTTTACGTTCCCGCCCATGGCTCCCATTCCGGAATAGGCAGCCGCCAGTGATCCGGCTTGTTTTTCAGCAAATTTCTTTACATCTACTGAGCCAAGGCCTTTGACAACACCAATAGAAGCAAAACGCCCCAAGCTCATCATGACACGGGAAGGTGAATGAATATCTAGCTCCTCACGGAAAGCCTGCTCCACTCTCTTGGCCATATCCTTTGCTGCTTGTTTTACTTCACTGGATTTAGAATTCATGCCTGTCACAAAGTTTCCGATCAAACCGGAGCCCCAGCTGTTCGATGTGTCTTTTGAACGCAGGAACGGTTTGTCAACATGTGTACTCACATACTGTGCAGTCCCTGTTTGGGTTGAGTTTTGTCCTTGCGCAAAGCCTTTGACCGTTCCTGTGCCCCATGAAGACGATTTGTTCACAGTGGCTTGATACGGCGTTTTAACTTTTGATTGCAAAAAGCCGTCCGTTCCGGTTGCTGTACCGTTTTGGCCCTTGGCATACCCGCTTACCATTTGTTTACCGTAATTTGGTGAAGCAGAAATCATTTGTGTAAATGGCGTATTGATGTTTTTCTTTTTCCAGTCTTCCATTTTGACCGGCTGATCGCTGATGCCTTTACCAAAGCCTTCTGAAAATTGCTGTCCGAGTGTGGACGCTTGGCCTGTAAGATTTGCAGTGTTCATTACTGGGGAGGCTGAGCCTGATAGAGGACTGACAGCTGCTCCTCCTGAAACAGATCCTGGACTTCCGCCAGAAGACGAAGCTGCGCCCATGTCGTCTACAACTTGCATACCCAGCTTAGACGCCGCTTGTGAAAGAAGCATCTTCCCCCGGCCTCGGTTGTTATCAACCGGGATAACGAATTCCTTGCCGGCTTCACCGATCCAAGAGATGGTTGGTTTGGTGATGTAGCCGCCTGTGGCGTTCTGATCTAGTGCTTGTTGAAAAACAGTCATATTATTATTTGATGGAGATTGAGCAAAAATGTTATTAGTAGTTGGTTTGGAACTAGTTTTTTTCTCTTTCGAATCCTTTTTGCTTGGTTTTTTCTTGAGGTGAGTAACTTCTTCCCCCCTGTGTATTACTTTTGCAACGAAACCACCAACTGAATCTTTTAAATCGAATAGCCATTGAAATTTCTCAGCAATTTTCTCTGATACTTTAACCAATGGATCTTTCACATGTTCATTAAACCAAGTTTCAATTCCATCCCATGCATCCTCAAAAAATTTCCTTGCATCATCGAATTTTTCTTTTATTGAAGTTTTAATATCTTCTACTTTTTTGACGATTGGGTTCCATACATTATCATAAAACCAATTCGATACCCCTGTCCAAATATTGGAAATCATTGTCCATGCATCATTGATCTTACTCCAAATCCATGTTGCCGCAGTGGTTACGGCTTCACTTACAGGATTCCACACATTGTCCATAAACCATGTTGAAACAGTAGACCATATGCCTGAAATAACCGTCCAGGCGTTGCACAACCCAGTCCATATCGTTGTAGCAACATTAGTAACTGCTCCGCTTATTGGATCCCACACGTTATCCTTAAACCACGGGTAGACAATGTTCCATACTGCCAATATGCCATCCCATGCATAGGCAAACAATCCTACTATAAAATTAATTACAGGTACAGCAACATTATAAATAGGTGTAAACACATACTGGTCAAACCAAGTTGAAACTTTACTCCATGTATCTTCAATCCAAGTAATAGCCCCATTGGCAGTATCAGAAATGGAGTTCCATTTTCCACTCCACCACTCTTTGTTAAATAGTGAATTGCTTATGCTCTCCTTTAAGTTAGAAGTATCAAACATCTTACCAATGTTCTTACCTGCTTCTTCGCCGCCAATTCCGCCTACTAATCCGCCGCCAATTCCGCCGATTGCCCCGCCGATTGCTGTACCTTCCGGACCAACGAAAGATCCAATCGTTGCACCAGCTTCCGCTCCGGCTGTTGCACCAGCTTCCGCTCCGGCAATGCGTCCTCCAATTGAACCAACCTTTTCGCCAGCATTATCTTTATTGATTCCAGCTAAATCAAACACCGCTAAAGCAGATCCTACGTATGGAACAGCCTTTCCCATTCCTCTGAACGCTTTACCTAGTTTGGATGAATCTTTCCCTAGCGATTTTAAGCCTCCAAGCCAGTTCTTTAACTTGGAACCCGAGGTCCTAGGTGCACTTTCAGCAGGTGTGCCGCTTTGGCGTCTTCTTATCACCTCTCCAGGAACCTTGAGTGTTCTGTTTGGAGCCTTTGTGGGACTTTTCTTTTTTCTATAAGTTTTTTTATTTTTAGTGCCCGGACTGATACCGCCTTCACAGCAGTCACAGCAACAATTTCCTCCTGTATTACGGTTAAGGACTTTTTTATCCGTGTCAGAATTTTCACCAGAATCGTCCTTTTTTTGTGGTCCTAGAATTTTATCAATGATCTTATCAAACACGTCATTTTTCAGCTTTTCTATCAATCTCTCTTTGAAACGATCCAAAAAAGCTTTGCCTATTTCATTGAGTGTATCTTTAATCCAAGGCCAAGCTGATTTTGTCCACCAATCCTTCAGCCAGCCTTTTATTTTTCCGACCCATCCAGGTTTTTGATCTGAGTTTTTATCAGAGCCTTTATCTGAGGATTTGTCTGATTCTTTCTTAGAAGTTTCTTTGTTAATCGGGCTTTCTTTTTTATTGATTTTGTCTGATATTTTTGTCTTAACAACCACTTTTACATAATAGGTTTTTTCAAATTTCCTTAGAAGGGCTGTTAATCGATTAACTGTTTTGGTGATTTCATCGATGACCTTTAGTTTTACTGTGTATCCGTTTTTCAAATTTTTCTTAATATAACCGATAATCCTTTTAACTGTAGAAGTAACCTTGTCATCTGGAATCAAAAGGAATGATAGCTTTTGATTAGAAAGCATCTTCTTTATTTTTTTATACGCAGCTGCTGTCCGGTCTACCAAAGAGACAGTCAGCTTCGTTTCTTTCGGCAGCCGTTTAAGTTTTCTTTCAATTGCATCAAGCTTTGAAGTGACTTGGTCATCAAGTACAACTTTAATTTCAAGCGATTTCGCGAATTTCAAAATGATATAGTCGTTTATTTTTCTCAGCCGGTAAAATGCCTGATCTTCCGCTCTGATACTGATTTTGATTTGCCGATTAATGGTTTTGACTTTTTTTTCGACCTCTTGGAATCCTTTATGTATCCGTTTTAGTTTTTTAGATACCTTGTCTTCGAGATCAAAACGGGCTGTTAATTTTGCGATATTAGTTCCCTCCTCTCCTTGATTCTTTTTCTAATAGATCTAGCTTATAACCTATCAACCCAAATAAAAGAGCTTTAAAATGTTTTGGTGCTTCATATAATTCAAGAAGTTGGGATGGCGAGTAATGAAGCTCATGCATTGCATAGTACAAATACACAGCTTCCTTATCGCCATCCTTTACTAGTTTTTTGCTTCTTCTTCTAGATCTTCAAGATCATCTTCAAAACCATTGATTTCAATTGCTTTATTCAGCCAGTTCGCATACTCTCCCCCAACAGATAATACACGTTTGGCAACTTCTACCGGATCCGCAGTTTTGTATGCTTCCCTTAAATCTTTTGAACGAAAATCAGGATAAATAGTAGATTCGATGGCAATTCTCGCATAAAAGCGCTGAGAGTCTAAATCTTTGACACGGCCGCGGCCTTTCACATTTTTAAATGTGGTGTTTTCTTTCTCTAATTCATCAATACGTTCAGTAGTAATTGGTTTTAAAATAAACGGAATGACATTCCCTTTTTTATCAACAAAACGCTTTGAGATCGGCACTTTGATTTCCTCAGCTTCAATTGTTTTTCCCGGCATAAAAAAGGAAAGATCATATACGTTTTCGTTCTTCTCGCTCATGTAAAAAACTCCCTTGTCTATTGTTTAGTTTCATCTTGTAAAAAAACAGACCTTTCTGAGAAAGGTCTGCGTATGGGCTGATTCATGTTTTATTAAAACGTGTCAGATAGCTTTTCAGGGACGTCGAAATCTTCGAATGTAAATGGAACTTCTTCCTCTAACGCTTCTGAATCGACATCAAGGCTTGCGATTTTGGCAGAGTCAAAGTTGACGTCGTACAGCGTGACTCGCTCTGTGCCTCGGCCGGAGGATTGATCATCCAGCACGGCTTGGAGTGTGAAATAAGGGTCGCTGCCTTTTTTGACATAGTCCATCATCAATAGCACGAATTTTGATGTGACTTTGTAGAACGTTGCGGTCCCTGTTCCATTTGCCCCTGTTGTTTTATGGCCTGTCATGCGGCGGCCCATAATGTTGACTTCAGATTTGTTTTTCTCAACGTTTGCTTCAAATGTTTTGATGTGCGCCATTTCCTCACCATCGAGAAATAAGCGGCCTTCTTTTCCTGAGATTGTGTTTTGTGCTTTTAATGCCATATTAGTTTACCTCCACATTAAAGTAGAATTTTTCTGCTGCATCGACAGGCTGTACAGCCAGGTCAATCAAGAAGCCGTCACGATCTTCATTCATTGAAATTGTGATATCTTCATCGGAATCAAAGCCAGTGATGCCGCCCGCATCCTGAAGCGTTGTCATGTATTGCGTGATCATCGTTTTTACATACTGCAGTCCGTCTTCAGATGCCGGGATATCGCTTCCGCTGCCTTTTCTTGATTTAATTAAGGCTTTCAGCTCGCGTGTTAAATCATTATTCACAGCATCCAGGACACGAACGATTTTGTTCTTTGCAAATTTCTTGTTTTTCTCAGCTGTGAACGTCACGAGTGAGTTAATGTCCTTTTCTACGCTGACGGATTTATCGCGGGCGTCGAATGTAAATAAAAATTCACCTTTACCCAAACGTTCAACAATCGTATCGTGGTCAAGGCGGTGTAACACATCAACTGCGCCTTCGTACTCTACAAATGTAAGTGATTGGTTAAAGGTTGCTCCTGCACTCGCTCCGGCTACCCAAGCTGTTGCTTTGTCCGGTGTAACTTCCGTGCCATCTTCAAGCAGCACACCCTCAGTTACGTTGATGATGCCTTCATAATCACCGGCATAATTGGCTGTGACGCCTTGCACTTTTTGTCCTTGGCCGTCGCGCAGGCGTTTAATGAAAGCAGCAAACGTCGCCTTCAACTGGTCACCTTCTGCAACAGGCAGCGCAATCACATCAAAGCTCTCCGTTTCAGCCGCGGCTAAGAAATCTGTATAGTCGGAGTTGACAGGGGCTTTATCCGTACCGCCGGATAAACGGATGCCCGCGGATGCATTCAGCGTCTCAGCTGCAGTGTCTCCTTCTGATCCAGTGAGAGGAATCGTTGAAGAAAGATCGCCTGTTCCGGTAAAAGTGACATAGCCGTTAGCTGTTAATTCTTCAGCCTTTTTGACAGTCTGTTTATCAACCTCTGATTCGTCCATATATGTTGTCACATCGAAAGAATTAGCATCCAGCACATTTTGATTGATGCGGATGATAATGTCATTTCCTTTTGTTCCGCCATATACTGCAGTTGCTTTGACGCCTTCAGCAATATCAGCAGACGCTCGGACACCTTCGGTTAGACGGTACATCAATACCGTTTTCGCATTTTTCTTCGCTTCACGCAGCAGCAATAAAGACGGGTCATCAATGCTGAGGCCTACTTTTTTGTTCAGGTCTTCAATGCTGGAAATGGAGACGAACGTTTTCGCTTCGCCCCAGCTTGATGCGACCGGAAGTGCGACTGTTCCCCGTTCACTGAGTGATACCCGCTCCTGTGCCGTCGTTTTAAAGTTAAAATAAATGCCTGCTCGTTCTTTTTCTTTGCCTGTTGTAAATGTTCCGCCATTCATGATGACATGACCTCCTTGGTTAGAAATGTTTGAATCAATTGGTTGGCTTCTGATTTCGTCATACGTGGTTGATCCACGCCAAATAAAGCCCCCTGAAGAATATCCGGCTTAACGCCGAACAGTTCCTTCGCGTGCTTAATCAAATCCGCTGTATCAAATAGAGCTTCCCGGCTCTTTGTATGTACAGCCTTCTTCTGTTGTTTGTCCTTCACCGTTTATTTCACCCCGCTGTTCATGTCGATATCCTGTAAGACAGGCTGTTCTGTTTTGTGATAATAATATCGGCTGCTCCACCTGATCACCATGGCCGCCTCGCCTCTGTCTCCTACCCTTGTCTCGATTTGGGAGATGCGAACCATATCCCCCGTCTTCTCGCCGGATTCACTCAGCAGCGGAATCATATTTCTCGCTTCTCTGATGGCATCCGCGAGCCTGTCCGCTTCATCCAGCGCCTGAACGGAGTCCAGATGAAACAGTTTTACATTGAGACTGTAGGTTTTTTTAAATGTGGAAACCGTATCTGTTTCCTCGAAAACAGATGGTGACGGGACGTATAACGACGGCACCTGAAAGCGATCAGGAAGCTCGCGTTCATAAATGGGAACAGACCACCGGCTGTACAAAAACGCCATGATCGATCCTGTTTCACTGTTCATCCTGCTCCTCCTTTACAGCTTCTTCAGCCACTGGCCCAGTTTGCTTTCCAGCGATTTTTCAAACAGCTGTTCATATAAAAGCAGTGCATGATCCCAGTAGCCCGTGCCCGGTATCCATTTTCTCTTGAGCGCCATTCCCGTTGAAGCCGCTGGATCATAAATAAACCGTGAGCCTTGAAAACGCCCCGGCACCCATCTCACATCTTGTTTTGACGTCCAATGGCCGTCATTAAGAAATGAGGCGTAATCAAGCTGTGTCCCCACCTCAAGCGAAAGCCCGCCGCTTTGCACAATCCAGAGATTGTCCTCTGCGCCTTTCTTAAAGGAACTGAGCAGTTTTTCTGTATCAATCGTTTGTGTGCTGATGAGTTCAGATTGGACGATCTCCAGAAAATCTTGCCCGCACTCCTCAAGCCACCGGGACGCCTGTCTGGAAAAACCGCCTGAAGCCGCTTCTTTTAATGCCGTGTTCAGCTGTTTCAATCCCGCTATTTTCATAGGCTTTCATCCCTGACTGCGATGACCTCCCAATGATGATGTCTGATCCTTTTCGGCAGCTTTAGTATATATTTATGATTCTCCCAAATGATTTTATCGTTCACGCGGATGTCCGCTGACAACGGAAAATGGACGAGAAAGCTATGATATACAGTTTGATCCGGCTCCTCCTGAATCAGCTGCTGCGTTTTTTCGGTAAAATAACAAGGGACATCTTGTTCATCGGGTGTATCCGGATATGAAATCACCGGCTGCAGCCTGTCTGCCGGAATCCCAAATCGGCCTGCAGACGGCGCTTGCGCTGCTTCATGATAAATATCGCAACGGTGAATGAGCATCTGCTTGTAGCTCATAAAGATCTCACCTTCAGTCTGGAGGATTCAGGGACGTAGCCCGGCTTGATAAACTCTTCGAGCAAATGATACACCTCAGGCCGCTGAATCCCGCCTTCTCCGGAAACCGTGTAGGAATAATCCCCCATTTTCTCAGACTGATAGCTTGATGAGGCAGATTCATCGCTGTTGACAAGCGCAAAATACTGGGCAAGCTTTACTAAAGCCAACTTCACCTTACCGGGCAGCGGATCATACAAGCTGTCTTCAAAGCGGTGGCCCGTGATGAGAGCCGCTTCTGCTTCCGCCTCGATGATATCCTGCGCCAGCAGCTCTTCCGGCCTGTTTTTCACCCGATTATAGACCGAATAGGAGGCTACGTCAGTCGGTTCAATGAGCATGAGCTGACCACCTCGTTTCTATTATTCTTTTACGTTAATTAATTTCGCGCAGGCATCCTCTTCCTCGAACTTGCTGTCCAGCTTGGCCGTTAAGACAATAATGAATTTACGGGAGCGGATGTCTTTGTCGACTTCAATTCGGATATTGCGGGAGAAGCCGAGAATGATATTTTTCGGATGTGTGAGAATGATATCAGAAGCGTCATATTGCGCGTCTCCCTCACCGACTGTGTACGGCTGAATATTGGATACCCCTTTGACCGGTACGCCGAATGCTGTTGACAAGCCGCCCTGAACAGCCTGGTCCCCAAGGTTTGTCTGGCGGTCTGCCACGCGGTCCTTCCATTCAACTTCTAAGCCGTGAGACGTATAGAATCTGAATTCCTGAGGGATGCGCAAATATTTCGGCGGAACTGCCTTTAAGCCTTTCTTGAATGTCGCTCTGGACAGTTCTTCACCGTTCATGTCAACGATATGGGAAACTGCCTGTTTACGGATGCCGTCCAGCTGTGCCAGATACGGATCAGCTGATGCTATATCACCGTTAACGATCAGCTCTTCAATATCAACGGCTGCGCGCTCTGCTAAAATTTGCATGATTGTCTGCTGCAGGCCGTCTTTTTCAATATTGTTTTCAAGTGTGTCATACGTAATATTAATTTCCGCAATGACTTCCTTCGTGTTCAGCTGGACAGTGCTTGTCGTTGGAACTGTCAGCTCGTCGTTTGACAGTGCTTTTCCTTCTTGCGCAGCCCGCAGAATACGCTGGCCGAAGCCGATTTTCTCAAATTTTTGCGAGTCATTTTCCATTTGAATCACGCGGGATTCACTGAAAATGGTCGGCGTGTTTTGCACCATGCGGATAAAAGCCGATGCTTGCGCAGGGTTCATAAGCCCGCCGCTTTTTAAAGCAGAAAGCGACATTTCCGCTTTCCGAATGATCTCTTGATTTCTCAATTGATTTCCTCCTCCTTGACTGGTTTTACAGCAGTCCGCTCCAGATTGTTTTTTTGACTTGCTCTGTATTGCCGCCCGTATCGTCCGCTGTCTGCTTAGACGCGCCTCGCGCTTTTTCCAAAGCCTCAATGCGTTCGATCAGCGGGGCAAGCATGTCTTCAACGAGCTTTTTCAGACGCTCGTCATCACCCGTCTGCTCCGGCTTTTCCTCCGTGTCTGTGTTTTTTTCAATCCGTTCAAGCCGTTTGAGCAGAGGGTAAAGCGCATGCTCGAATGATTCTCTCATGTCTTCTTTTCTCATTTCTTCAGTCTCCTTCCCTGTTTTGTCAGCAAGCATTTGCTTGAATACACTGAAGAACCCTGCTTTTTCGACCGGTTCTTCTTCATACACATCTGCAGTGCCCGCCATGCTGTAGCCGGTGATAATTCCAGCCTTAATCTGTTCCCACACCTCGTCAGACGCTCTTGTCACGAGTACCCATGAGCCCTTTGTAATCCGCTTTGACCCGATCATAAAATCATCGGGCGCCACATAGGACTCGACCACGACGCCGGTCCCGCCCTCAAAGCTGTGATTGATATCAATCTCCCGTGCCTCCGCGAGAAAACCGTGCGCTGCTTTTTCAATTTCCTCGGCGGTCATAAAATCGCCGTGGGCATCAGGAACATCAGGCTCATATACGATTCCGTACACGAGCTTTTGTTCATCCTGCTCACTTTTTGTAAACAGCCGAACCTTTTTTTCAAATGACGGAGGTTCGGCTGACTTCGTAAAGAAAAATTCTGTCTGGTTAGCCGCCTTGTCCACATAACTGACAAAGCTGATTTTGGCATTTCTTAATTCTCGCGCCACCTGCTTGATTCACCTCCCTTCAGGACGTTTTGATAGCTTCGATGCTTTCTTTCAACTCCTCCATGAGCGCAGCCAGGTTTGTCTTTTCCGCATCCTGTCCTGCAGGCCGTTTATAAATGTCCTCCGGCCACTCCTCAAGTGTTTTGCCAAGCACCCGTCCGGCAAGGTCGCGTAAATCATTCGGCGAGACTGCTCCGGCTGTAATAAAAGGACCGAGCACCTTCGCAATCTCAAGCGGATCACGAAAGTCCGGTCCTTTTAATGTCAGCCTGACGTCATGGATATTCAGCTCCGGCAAAAGCAGCGTGTTCAGTTTATTCACAAGCGTTTTTCGCTCCGGCTGAAAAACCTGCTCCTCCGTAATTTTTCTAGCAGTATCCGCTGTCGCCCGGTTGTATTCCTGGGCCTCGCCTGTATACAGCGGCGGGAGACGGAACGCGGAACGCAGCTTATTTCTGCTTTTTTCATCGTATTCAAGAAACAGGGCGTCGTTTTGGAGAATTTCCGCCAAGGATTTGATTTCCACGGAAACCGGCGTAATATCCTCGCCTCCATGGAGATCCTTTTCTTTTGCGATTCCTTCCGCTTCGATCAGGAGAAATTTATGGGCGTTTTCCACGCCTTCAAGATCATTCATGTATTCCTGCAGCTCCCGGTAAGAAGCTTCAGACAGCATCCCGTTTTCCACTGTAATCGCAGCGGGGACGTGACGCCCCTGCTTAAAATACATAAAATTGAGCTCTTCTGCTTTTCGGGCTCCGTATAAATTGACAATATTGCCGATCCAGCGGGGTACACCGTATACGCCGCTTCCAATTTTGAGGTGAATGGCTTCATTTGCTTGATACTTCTCTGCCAATGTGTTTACATATTCACCTGTACGCATATCCATTTTTCGCGGATCGCCGTATTCTTTAAAAAATACTTTCTTTCCATTGATCATCTGCACATATTTTCGGAAGCGTCTTTGCCTTTTGATCCTTTTCATTTTCCCGTTTTCTTCATATACAAATGAGACCTCTACAGGCTCGCCTGCTCCGCATACGCGCATATATTTCACATCTAAATATTCGATGCCTGCAGGTTTTCCCGCCCCGTCGCGAAGCACTTCCATAAATCCGTTGCCTGTTTTTTCTCTGTCTTCGATGGCATAGCCTAAAATCATTTCAGCTGATTCATCAAAGTGAAGACATTTATAAAAGGCTTCGAGTCTGGCCCAGTCTTTTTCCGCTCTTTTCTTTTTTGCCTGATCGACATCACTTGCGTTGACATCAAATGTGTACTCAACATCGAATCCAAAGCCTGTAATATTCACTCTATACGCATCAATGCATTGCTGAAGAATGGTCGAGTATTCGGCAATGGTTTTGAGCTCGATGATATTGTAGGGCGGAGCGATAATGTCCTCTCCGTACAGCTCAGAAAAGTCATCTTCATAGATTTGCTTTGTCTGAGGAGCCGCGGCATTGGCTTTAAATACAGTTGCTCTGACTGTTTGATTGTGCATGATTTATGACCTCCTCCTTTCTCGGTTCGGCCGGATTCGTTTGTGTGCTGTCTCTTTCATATCAGCAACCTCATAATCATCAAGCGCATACCAAATGGCAGAAAGCGTATGCGGGTCAATTGTGAATTCATCCTCAATCAGAGCTCCGTTTTTATCTTTGGCATACGTAAGTGTCTTGAGCTCATAGATGACATTTTCACAGCGGTCCGAACAGAAGATTTTTTTGAACCGTTTTACCTTTTTGGTATATTGAAGCCTGGAGCCGGGAAACTTTCTGGCTCCAACCATCCGAAAGCCCTGCTGGCGGAAATATTGAATGCTTTTCGGCTCAGCCGAGTCGGCTTTGATCAATTCCTGTGTCTCAATAAACTCACGCAGCTCCTCAGCCGTCCTGTCATCTGTCATTTTGTTTTGATAATACTCCCAATAAATGTAGAGGTATTTTTTTTCAGGATCTACAGCAAGCCGGACGACGGCATTATAGGATTCCTCAAATCCAAAATCCATGCCTGTACGAAAGATTGGCTTGCTGATGGCTGCGATACATTTTTTCACTTGATCATGCGGGAGTACCTCGAACTGCGGCAGCACCCTGATCCCGTTGACGCCGAATCGTCCTTTGCGGGCAATCCGGTACAGGTCGGGATCATACTCTTTGAGTCCGTCAAGCTGTTTCACATAGCTTGACGGGAGAAAAAGATTGTCGTTAGCGGTAGAATGATGGTAATACGTATCTCCCTTCACAATCGTCCGCTTTTCGTAAAGCTCGCTGTCATCCAGCACAAACCGTTTCTTGCGTTCATCCCGAAAAAAATGCCGGTACGTCCAATTGGAGGTGCCGACGGGATTGGTGGTACAGATCATATGAAGCTTTAGCTCAGGATGGCGAAGACGTCCGATTAACTCCTTGAACCCCTCATACTTCACCTCTGAGCACTCTTCAATCCATATTAATGAAATGTTATGAACCGATTTTAATTTTGCCGGATTGTCCATTCCTTTGAACATGATCCGGCTGCCATTGTAAAATCGCAGCTGCAGCGGGGAAGAAAGAGATACCACAGCCTTTGTGAGACCGAGCTCTTCGATCACCTCTTGAAACAAGGCGAAGGTCGAATCCCGATGGGTATCGAACACCTCCCGGATCACAAGGGCCGTCCGTTTTTCCTTCAGCAGCTTTAGCACGATTTTCAATGCGGTATGATAGCTTTTGGATGAGCCGTAGCCGCCGACAAGAAATTGGTACGTCTGCTCCCAATTGAACACGTAATCTTCGAAATGAGGGTTGATTTCTTTTACATTCATGACTTGCCCTCTTTTCGTTTGATCATAATTTCAATCGGCTCTTGGCTGTCATCTGTTTTCTCCGCTTTTTGTTTGGCAAGCTTCAATTTCTCACTTTCAATTTTTTGTTTAAATTGATCTGGAAACAAATCAAAATATAAGGATAGCTTCTCAAGCGCCTTCATTTTATCTGCAAGCTTGATGGCAATGCCTTCTTTGCCAAGCTTTGCTTCCGTTACAATGGTGCCATCAACGAGCCCGGAGTCTTTGACATCGACAAAGCTGATTTCCTTCATAATCGGGTTATCATCTTCATCAAACAGCGGACCCGATTTCCCGACAGCCTGGACCTCTTTTTTTCCAAAGGTCACATAGTCCGTAATATCCGCAAACGCGATCTTGATATAAACCTGCAGCACATCCATCGCTTCAATAAACATCTCATTGACCATTTCTTTTTTTATGCGCCTGATTTCAGCAGCGACCTTTTCGTTTTTTAAGAGCCGGCTGCCCGTCACATGAGCGCTGTCCGGAGAATAGCCCGCTTTGATTGCTGACTGTGTGGCATTGAAGCTTTTGACGTAATACAGGCAAAACAGCCGCTGGCGTTCATTTAATTCGTCGTTGTCTATAGGTCGCTGTTTTTGTTCGTTTTTGGACGCAGAAAACACGGCCTCTTTCCATTTGTCTTGTTTTTTCCAGATGCCGATTGTTTTCGCGGAAACACCGATTGTGTCCGCAATCGCCCGATTTGTGATCTTTCCTTGATGTTGTTGATAGATTGCTAATGCTTGTTCGCGCTGTTGTGTTTTCATGCTACGGCATCACCGCCACCTCCAGCATGGTTGTTTATTCATAAAAGCGGCTGATCATTCCAGCCGCTTATGTGTCATGCTCTATTCACTTATAGGTGGCAAACGTATGACAAGCTTTCAGGCAAGTGATCGATTCATTTCTTCCTGCTGTCTTTGCATCTTTAAACTCGCCCGTTTAATCGTCGTTTGCACTGTTGATTTTTTCACGCCGAGAAGATCGGCGATCCGTTCATAAGAAAAACATTCTACCTTATGCAGCAAAAACATTTCCTTTTCTCTGTCCGTTAACAGGGCTAATGCTTCTCGAATTCTCTCTCTGTCTTCTTCTGATACCTGTCCGTCCGGCTCAAACATCATAGCGCTGGAAAATGATTCGATAATTCTTGGGTCCTTGATCATCAGCCGCTGGTAGGCATCACGTCGGTCAATCGCCCGTCTGATGCCGGGCTGCCTTCCTTTTTCAAGCCATTCTGTTACATATTCAAGATCAGTAATCATATTTCTGATGATTTTTTTATCCTTCAGCTCTTCAGCTGAGAGTGCGGATTCATCTGCCTCAGCGAGCGGTTTATATTGCATTCTTGTTTGTTTGAGCGTTCGTTTATATTCAAATAGTAAGTCTTGCATTCTATGATCCTCCTTATTTTTGGCAAATAAAAAACGGACACCAATCAACGCACAAATGCTGTGCAGTTGATCAGTGTCCGCAGGCTTTCCGTCTTGGACGTATTCTGTTTTCGCTTTAATTTAATTTGTAGCCGATTTCAAATTCCACACGGGCAAGATCGCCCTTTCTTGTTTCGACGAGCGTTTTTCCATGCTCGGGCGCTTCTGTGATCCATGCTTCTTGCTTGATGCCATCCACAATAATGACACGGATTTTCCCTTCCTCCAGCTGGCTCTTAAGCGTGATGGAATCGATATGTAGCAGTTTTTTAGGATGAATCATGTTTCTTTTCCTCCCTTTTTCGGTGCAGCGCTTGCTTCGGCTTTTTCTAATAGCTGAATGATGCGCTCCTTTGAATGAACAGAATTTCCCTTCAGAAAATCAAGTGCTGCTTTAGACGCTTCCAGCAATTCAGGCGCAGCGGCCATCAAAGCGGCATTGCTTTTTTGCGAATAAGAGCTGAGGTCAAATACAGCGGCAATCAGCCGTCCGTTTGAATATGGGAATCTTTCTTTTTCTTCTTCACTGTAAGCTGAATAAATATAGATCGGTTTCGTATCCCCGCACGGGACAGCACGCCACGGTGCAGGGCTTTTCTCTGCCTGTTTTGTCTTTGCCAACACTTTCACTTCCCGTCGTCCTTATACCATTGTTCAATGTTTTTTTCTGTTCGCTTTGCCCGAAACAGCAAAGCGATTAGTGCAGTCAGCTGTTTAATCATAGACATTCAGCCTCGCTTTTCCCGCTGTCAGCATTTGCTCCAGCTTTTGAATGACAGGCGTTAAATCAGTGCCGGACCGGCAGTTCGGACATGGATGAAAAACGACTCCAATACCGGTATGTTCCACAATGACTTTCTTTGTTTGACAAAGCTTGCACATTATCTGATGCCCTCCAATCTATGGTTAAGCTCGTAGGCTGCTCCTTTGATAATCACTAAATAGTCACTGCACATCTCATAGATTCTCGTGCCGAGCGCTTCATCGACCCGTACAAGTGCTTCAATTGTCAGCTCGCTCGAAAGCAAAATCGGTTTATGATTTAAGTAGCGATAATTGAGTACCGAATACATTTGCTCTAATTGCCAATCTGTAGCGCGGGGTTTGCCGTTAACCGGTTTAAACAGATCATCAATGAACAGCACATCCGCCTGCTTCATCCGGTTCAGCTTCGCTTCTAATAGGGCAAAATCATTTTTCAGATCAGTAAAGCCTTCCACGAACGGAAAATAAATGACAGGCACATAGCATGTTCTCATTAATTCGTTGGCAGCGGCAGTCAAAAGGTGTGTTTTCCCTGATCCAGGCTGTCCTAAAAGAGCAATGCTGTTTTTTCGGCAATCCTTGATTTGTTCATAATCGGCAACATACTCTTTTGTACACTCAAATGCGTCTTTTATGGCCTGCGGCTTTCCCTCCGTGCGGAATTCCTTGAAGCCCAGCTGTCTGAAAGCGTGGGTAATCTCACTTGCACCCAGCAGCCGCTTCACTTTCCGTTCTGCCATGCAGCTGCACATCGTCCAAACTTCCAGGCCATTCTGCCTGACGAGATAACCTCCCTGATCCTTGCAGCGCAGGCAATCATACCTGCTTACGTCTGATTCGGCCGGTTTGTCCACCAGTAATGGACGTCTCCCTCTTCTCAGCTCGTCCAAAATCTGTTCGATTGTTCGTTTTGTCATGTTTTTTCATCCTCTCATTCTGAATTGCGGCATTCTTTTTGGCTTGCTGCACGAAAAATCGATCTTCAATGAATTTCGAGCAGTAGCGAAAAGCCTTGATTGTTTCAGAAGCGGCGGTCCGCCGGTTTTCAAAAGCCTGAAAGCATTCTTCAAGCCATTTGATTGTTTGCGTGACAGGAACGCCGATGGCAACAATGCGGGCGATGGCTTGATAATCTCTTGAGGAAGGATACACGGTGCGTCCTTCTTGAGCCGACCGTAATTGTGTAAACCGCTTCGCAATGTGATCCACTGCATCATCAGCAGCAGTATATTTGTTTGTTTTATCTATATCTGTACGGTCGTTTGTGTCCGGTGTCTGCGGCGAAAATGGCCGTTCTTTTAGACTCCCGTGTACAGTATTGTCCGATCTGAAGCTGAATTTTTTGGAATGCTTTACCGAAATCATCAGTCCGTATGGCGCACGGACGGCCTTTATGTAATCATGGTTTTCGAGAAGCTCCAGCCATCTTCTGACGGTTTTTTCACTTACGCCGAAGACTGCCGCCATTTCTCTCGCTTTTAACGGCTTATGGCCAAGGACGATGCCCCAGCTTACGCCGTCTTTTTCGATTTCTTTTGTTGTTGAGCTGATAAACCAGAGAAACAGCCATAGCGCCGGGCCGATTTTGTCATAATGTTCTGAATTCAGTAACCCTGAATACGTCGGAAAAGGATAGCTTTTATCGTTTTTCATTGTACGCCGCTTCTCCTTTTAACATCATGTATGCTTGAAACTGTTCCTGCGTTTCAAAGTGAAACACCGGAAGTCCGCAAGCGGTGAACGAAATGGTGCCGCCGGATTGTACGAGATGGCGCTGATCTATGGGATTTTCACTAAAAACGATTTGGATCGGATACATGTGATCACTCTCCTGATCTTTTTTGATACATTTTGTATCGGATGTTACCAAGTATAAACGATACAAACTGTATCATCAAGTTATTTTTGATACTTTTTTTATCATAACTTTATTTTGATACATATTGTATCTATAATCATAAGTAACTTAGGGAGTTTAAAAAAGAGAGGTCATAGTATGATAGGCGGCAGATTGAAGAGTCTCAGAGGGAAAAGGACACAGGAAGAAATCGCATCACACATCGGTGTGTCACGGGCACGATATTCCCACTATGAAAACGGGCGAAGCGAACCTGATTACGACACACTCCAAAAGCTGGCTGATTACTTTCAAGTAACGACTGATTACTTATTAACGGGAAAAGACAAAAAATCCGATGACGATATGTTCTCAGATCCGGACCTGCAGCTTGCATACCGCGATATGCAGGATTTTTCCCCAGAAAGCAAACAGCAGGCCATCGAATTTATCAACTATTTAAAAGAAAAAGAGAAAAACCGCAAACCGAAAAATAAATAAATCGTTCTCTGTTCTCTAAAACATATAAAAAGTAGACCGATATAAAGAAAAAAGTGTTTATTTTTTAAAGAAAAGGGAAAGATTTCTACACTACTTTCCAGTCCTATACGGGCTTTTCTTTCTCGCTAAAAACAGAACAAATGTTCGAAAGGGAGTATTCAATTGGGCGATTACTTATCACATCTGGAGGAATACGTTAAAAATTTATACGGCCGGCTGGGCATCACATCCCCTCATCACATTGACATGCTGAAAATCGCAAAGGATCTGGATATTTGGGTGCATTTTGAGGATATGGGGAGCATGATGGTGAAATACGACGGCATGTACAGTATCGTATTGAACCAAAAAAAGTCACGGGAAGAGCAATGGGAGGATTTTGGCCATGAGCTGTGCCACGTGTTAAAGCATGCAGGCAATCATTTTCAGATGAACAAGCTCTTCAGAGAGCTTCAGGAATTTCAGGCAAATCAATTTATGTACCACTTCTGTGTGCCAACCTTTATGCTGTTGCAGATGGAACTGCCGCAATGGAGAAGCCAGGCACTCGCCACAATTTCGGCGGTATTCCGGGTAACAAAGGAATTTGCTGATAAAAGGCTTGACATGTTTGAACGGCGTAAAGCAGGTATTCAATTTCAGAAGCGGCTCGCTTATTTATTATCCCACAAGCGGCCACATGCGTACGAGGAAGGCGATCAGCAGCACTTGCATGTTGCTGAGGAAAAAGCGTTATATCATATTGGCAAAAACATCTGATCAAATACGGGCTAAGGATATATTCCTCAGCCCAGAAGAGAACCTAACATTTCGACATTGGGGGAACTGTATTATGCAGCCACATGGGCGCCGGTTTAAGATGAGGCGCAGATGCGAACGCAATCGGAGCCGGGATATACCTGAATTCACCCCGGCCGTCAAAGGCTTCCCCATGTGCCCATCTTCCTTGTGAGCTTTCATCCCCCCTGGAAAAGTTAAACAGGTCATAGGAGACTTCCTGCTTTTCGAGCTCACGCGGAAACGTCGTCGGGACGACAATATCCCGTTCTCTTTCCTCCAGCTCTTTAATGGCAGCGTACCACATATTTTGATGATAGGTATCCCTTGCAATCAAAAATGACAGCATATCTCTTACCCCTGGATCATCGGTCATGGCATAAAGCCGTGTCACCTGAAGGCGTCCTTGGGCCTCCGCATTTAAGTTAGCGCGAAAATCGGCCAGCAGGTTTCCGCTTGAGATAATGTATTTTGCATTCCACGGATAGCCCTCACTATCTGATGCCATCGCCCCCAATCCGGACACAATCGCGTGCTGAGGATTCATCCCTGACATGACTGCTGCGATAGCGGGATTGCTTTTATAAGCATCCTCCTGTACATCCGCGGGTGCATTGTCCAGAAGCCTGGAAATCATCGTTGCCAGCATTTCTACGTGGCCAATCTCTTCGGTCCCCACATCATATAACAAATCTTTATACTTAGCATCCGCCCTGCAGTTAAACCCTTGAAACAAATACTGCATCATGACGCTAATTTCACCGAATTGGCCGCCGAGCACCTCTTGAAGTTTTTTCGCATAAACCGGATCGGGATGAGCTGGCTTTGCTTGATATTGAAGCTCTTTTATATGATAAAACATGAATCATTCCTCCCCACACTTTCGCACAACCCCAGCGTATGAAGGAATAGGCCCACCGTGCAGGTCCCGTCTAGTTTTATTTATAAAAGCCAAGCTTGACGGCTTCCACATATCGATCAAACAAATCGTTTTGTATGTAGCTTTTATCACGGCACCCAAAATTGCGGAATAGCGCGTTTCGTTGCGCCGTGCTTACCTCCAATTGCAGTCCCATTTCTCTTTTCGTCCGATTGACAATATTGTTTGGGTGTACACCTGCCAGGCGGTCTTTCTCATTAGTGAGCTCGGCGCTAAAACCCGCTTCATTCAGACGCTCACAAATGAGCTTGGCTTTTTTACGATCCGCCCCGCCGACCAATGTATGCGGGATTTTCGGATCATAATACCCGTGAAACGCTAATGCGTAATGGTGGTCATTCACTTTTTCTAAAGCCAGCGGCTCATCAAAACGAATGCTAGTGAGATGCAAGGAACGGTTGTTTCGCTGCTTTAGACCCTCAAACAAATAGATGGAACATCGATCAGAAAATGCCCGCACCAGTTCACTGACGCCAGGCTCAATTCTGCCGCCGTGAGGACCGAGGACGATAAGCTCACTTCCGTTTTTCTCCTCATAAATAATCCGGTACTCCGACTCAGAAGCAGAAAGGGCCGCAAAGCTGTCATACATATCTTCCATTTTGAACGCCCCCTTTACCAGTCAGCACCAGTTTACTCTACTCATCTATGAATGAAAACCTTTTTTATAGTATGATTTGATAGAATACGCAGAGGAGGTATATGATGGGGTTTATTGATGGATTACTCGGCAATGCGTCAACACTTTCAACGGCTGCTGTGAAAGAAGAGCTTGCCCATATTTTGCTGGAGAGTGAGAATGTTGAAGCCGCGTTTAAGCTGGTTCGCGATTTGATTGTCTTTACTGACAAGCGGCTTATCCTTGTAGATAAACAGGGAATCACAGGCAAGAAAACGGAATTTCAATCGATTCCGTACAAAAGCATTTCCAGATTCAGCGTGGAAACCGCCGGCCGCTTTGATCTTGATTCAGAGCTGAAAATTTGGATCTCCGGCGCGGAACTTCCCGCCGTCTCAAAGCAGTTTAAAAAAGATGAAAGCATTTATGATATTCAAAAGGTGCTTGCCGCAGTTTGTATGTAAGGTGAAAAGACGGAAGCTTTACAGCTTCCGTCTTTTTATTACAGCTTTTCCTCCAGCTTCGCTTTCGTTTTCGGACCGTAAATCCCATCAGCCGTTAAACCGCTGACAGACTGAAAACGTTTCACTGCATTTGCTGTTTTCGGGCCATAAACGCCGTCAACGCCGTGATTTTTCGCTCCTTTATCAGGATAAAAATAAAGAGCGGCTAAAGCGGTCTGCACCTGCTTTACTTTTGTCCCTTTCGTCAGCGGGCTTGTCACTTTGATCACGCCGGATGGGAGCGGATATGAGGATGCGGCATGGCTTTTAGAAGCAGATGCCGTCTGAGGCAGTTTGATCACCTGTCCGATTTTGATGTGGTTCGGGTCAAAGATATGATTTATGCTTTGCAGCGTTTTCACACTGACCCCGTGTGATGCGGCAATCCCTGACAGTGTGTCGCCTTTTTTTACATGATATTCAGACGCCGAAGAAGAGACTGCAGCTTTTTTCGCTGATACGCCACCGTTTAATTCCTTTTCAATCGCCGCCTTCACTTGATCCCAGCGCCCCTCTGATAAAATGCGGTGCGGGCAATACTTTCCGCTCCAGTCCTGATGTTTTCTCACCCGATCGATGCCCCAGCCGCGCTCCTTCAACAGCTGTGCAACAAATGAAATCGCCAAGGCTTCAGCTGCCTCATACTTCGGGCCTCCCGATTTGCTGTAGCAAATCTCAACGCCGATTGATTTGCGGTTTCCCGGACCGTTTGTGCCGTCACCTGTGTGCCAGGCGTTTCGGTTAAGCGGCAGACCTTGAATCACCTCTTTATCATCGACTGCAAAATGAAAGCTTGTCGAGCTTGTGTTCCCGATCATATAGCTGATTTCATTGGCCGCTGACGCATCGTTTGCCGTGTTGTGAATGGTAATGTATTCAGCGGACATCGCATTAGGACACTTCAACGCGTATTTCGCCTCAGAAACCAAATTTTTCTTTACTGGAATGCTCACCTATCATCTCTCCTTTTCTTTTTTCATAAATAGGTGGCATTCGTAGGACGAAAAGCTCATATATCTATCACCGTAATATGGATAAATGTGTTAAATTGAAGTTCACGGAGGGTCTGAATATGTATACATATTTAATGCTGACAATGAGAACGGAGAAATTTAATCAGGAGCATGTGGCTGGGCACTATGAATTTCTGGATCGTTTACAGGCAGAAAAACGTTTAAAAATGTTTGGGCCATTCAGCGACGCCACAGGCGGAGCGTATGTCATCGAAGCAGATTCACTGGAAGAGGCAGCGGAAATCGGGCATGCGGATCCGCTGGTGGCAAGTGGATCTTCTGAGCTGACGATAAAAGAATGGAAGCTGAAGAAATAAAAAAGACCCCTAAGGGTCTTTTTTATGCATCATGTTTGATTGCGTGCCGCAATATGAAATGTTTTCCCTTCTGTGTTTGCTGTTTCACCTGCATGAACCATCACCTGAGTAAAGCTGAACCCGACCGCAACGAGCAACAAACCTGACATCCATTTAGATTTCATATAAACAATCTCCTCTCTGGATTTGTTTTTGTGCGTGCACCATTTTCTCATAAAATGAAAGTGCTTTTTCGGGCTGTCCGTTTTCTATATAGAATTGGGCAGCATCATGCGCCAGCTCTTCAATATAAGGATACAGCATATGTTCTTCAAGAAATTGAAAGGTGTGTGAGACTGATTCTGTGTCTATGTTTTTTCCGTATAACGCATGTAAAAATTGAAAAAGCTCCACAAATAATTCATCACTGTATTGACGGGCGATTTCCAATCCTTCACGATACTTTTTTTGCGCTTCGGCGTCATTTTTTTGTTTATACAGAACTTGTGTTAAAGAGTAGATAGAATGCGGAAGATTATCGAACTTTTCCGACTTGCAAATAGAAACAGATTTCTCAAAGTATTCGGCTGCCTTTTGCAGTTCACCCATTTTCTCATAGCAGTTTCCGAGATTATATAGGGCGGAACTGATCAGGCGGGGATTGCCTTCTTTCTTTGCAAGATCTAAAGCCAGTTCTAAGTGGGGCAATGCTCTTTCTGGATACTGCATATCATCATAATTACCTGCAATAACGAATTCACATTGGATTCTGCGGACGGTGTACGTTTCATACATTTGGTATGTTTCTAATGCCTGAACGGCGTAGCTCATCGAAACATAGGTTTGTTTTAAATTGTAAAAAATCTCGGCCATTTTAAAAGCAAACTCGGCTTTCTCAATATCATCCGAGACGAGAGCAAGATTCTTTTCTGCCCGTTTATAATACATCATGGCACTGACAAACATCTTCTGCTTAAATTCATACATTCCTCGAAAAAAGTTAAAGTAATAATCGAGAAGCCCTGTCAGCTTGTACTGATTCCCTTCGATGTCTTCTAATAATTCTGAAAACTCTAGCTGCGACGTGTCCTCTCCAAAAGGCTTAATGTAATCCAGCATGACACGATGCCTGAACTCCATTAAAGAATAATACAGCAGCAAATCTTGGTCTTCTTCCATATCCTCAATTTCTCTTTCTACTTCGAGCTTGACCCGTTCGGCTTCAGCGACGTGGAACTGCCGGATATGAGTATACCATTCATTAATTTTAAGCCCGACATAAGAGGACGGAATCGTCTGCTTCATCCTCAATTAATCCCCCCTTTTGAATTACCCGAGATATGTCATATTTTATCATATTTACAAGAAAAAGAAGAACGCAAAATAACCGCAATTGTCGAATTTCGGCTAACCGCAACAAAAAAGCACGGGTTTTTCAAACACCCGTGCTTTCTTTTAGTGAAAACCGACTTTGTTTCTTTCCATCCAGCTTCCCCGCTGGCTTTTTCTTTGCTCTCCTGTCATGTCTTTCACCATGGTTTCAATATGGTGATTCCCTTCTTGGTGCCATTGAAGGGCTGAAGATACATATAATTCTCCCAGCTGTGCAAAGGAAAAGCCTTCTGTAAGTTTTGCGGCGTTTTTTATTTCTCCTTCACTCAAAAAGATGCCAAAGCCTCTCATTTTCATATATTCCAGCCGCAACTCTTCATCCGGAAGCCCGATTTCATAGGCACGGTCAAATCGCCCTGCACGATTCATCAAACCTGGATCGATCTCTTCGGGATAGTTTGTCGTACCGATGAGAAATAGCCCCTCTTTTGATGTCGCGCCGTCCAGCGTATTGAGAAAAAAGGACCGCACATCTTCCGGCATCGAATCTATATCCTCGATGACCAGAACTGCAGGAGCGAGGCGTCTCGCTGCCTGAAAGACTTCTTCTATTGTCTCGCTCGACGTAAATTCAGTAATTTGCCAATAAGCAACAGGTGCATCGATACTGCCTGCGATCGACTTCACTAACGTCGTCTTTCCGTTTCCAGGAGGTCCATATAACAGAATGCCGCGCTTGTAAGGGATGTCATATGTTTGATAAAACGATTTATCACTATGAAAAAACTGATCAATTGATCTGTATATCTCTTTTTTCAATAGCGGATTCATGATGACTTGACTCCGCTGAACCTCTCTGACAATGGCTTCCTGCTCTCTTGAAATCCCTCCATCTCCATCCGTAAACACGGTCACTTTCCGCTTGCTTTTTTCCCAAAGACGCGGTCTGACTCCCTCCAGAAATGCACGCATCTTTTCATCGTTAACCGCAAACAGACAATCAAAACTCATAATGCTCCCATCTTGAAAATATGGAATTCTGACAAAAGCAACTCCCTTTTCAGGATACGCGTATACACTGTTTCTTATAGACTTATGGACGGTATAATCCGGTTCTTTCTCATCTTCATCGTAAGCAAAGGTTTTCTTTTCAAGCTTTTCAAATATATATGCCACATGCTCAGGCTCCAATGAACCGCTGCGGACATCTTCTACAAGAAGCTCCCAGTATTCCGTATTTGGATCATCACTGGCATAGAGCTCATAGAATACACCGTATTGATCATAAAGCGTTTCTTCAATCCGTGTGATAAGGTAACCGAAAGTGCCGTAGCCCGCCGCAGCTCTTTCATTCTCTTTTTCTTCGTACTGATAAATGAAAGGTATGTTAGTCATGTTTATACTCCATTTCATGTATTGTGAACGTTATATATACGATTGACATAGCATTTTGTTTCATCCCACAGCATATTACTTGTGAATTCATAACCGTTGATATAGGATTTCATTGCACCATTTATTTTTACATATGGAGGAGATCATAATGAGCCAATCCAATCAAATTGTCAGCCATTTTTTATCCCATCGAAACGTGACCAATGAGCTTGCCGAAAAAATCAGCAAAGACCATTACAGCTACAAACCGGCAGAAACATCAATGTCAGCAGAAGAGCTGGTCAAACACATTCTTACGTCTTTCCACTTGTTCGCAAATGTCATTAAGGAAGGCAATGCCTCACCATTTCAAAACAAGCAGGAAGAAACAGAAACAGATCTCAATGTTCTGGCAAAAACATATACAGAAAAAACGGTCGCTATCCTTGAACAGCTGACTGAAGAGCAGCTGAACAGAGAAATTGATCTGACATCCGCTTTCGGCAGAAAAGTCACAGGCCGCGCGCTGCTTCAGCTTGCAATGGAGCATGAAATTCACCATAAAGGCAACCTGTTCGTGTATGTGCGGGAAATGGGCCACACTGAGCTTCCTTTCTATCAGCAGCGCATGTAGCGTAAACAAGAAAAAAGATACCTGTTAAGAGGTATCTTTTTTTTGCGCCTTTAGTACTTCTCGATTTCGTCCAGACACTCATTATAGGGCAAATGAATAGAGATATTGAGCATACCAAAATTTCAAGCAACTAACGTGCAAAAATTCAAAAAATTTAATTGATTAACGCGTCCTAATCATATATAATCTGATAAAAATAGTCGGGTTTTCAGGAGGCCTTTATCATGAGTGTAAGCATCATATTGATGGGTTTGTTTGTCGGAGCCTTAGTCGGATTGACGGGAGTGGGTGGAGCGGCCTTATTAACTCCCCTTTTAATTGTGCTTGGAATTAATCCTTCCATCGCGGTCGGTACAGATCTTGTATATAACTCGATCACAAAGCTGTTTGGCGTTGCCTCCCATTGGCGGCAGAAAACGATTAACTTTAAATTGGTAAAATACTTAGCCATCGGCAGTATTCCGAGTGCTTCGCTAGCCATTGGCATATTGCATTTGTTCCCCGCCTTTCACCAGCATCAGGAAGAAATTATTAAGCACGCTCTAGGATATGTGTTAACGCTGGTTGCCATTTCAATCATCGTTCGTTTGTTTTTGGATAGAAAACTTCGTCCCAACCGCTGGCAGCTGATGCCGCTTGAAAATAAGAGGGCTCTGACAATTCTTATTGGTGTTGTGTTTGGGTTTATCGTCGGATTAACATCAATCGGTTCCGGCTCATTATTTGCAATTGCCATGATTTACTTATTTAACATGAAAGCGTCACAGATTGTCGGAACCGATATCGCGCATGCATTTCTTCTTGTTACGGCAGCAGGCATTTTGAACGCAAGCTTCGGAAGCGTGGATTACATGCTGGCAGCTAATCTGCTCATTGGTTCAATTCCCGGCGTGCTGATCGGAAGCCATCTTTCGCCTCGATTCTCCCCGCGTCCACTGCAATTTATTATGGCGTCCATTATTTTAGTCAGCGGTTTAAAATTGATTTAATGAAGAAGGCTATCCGCTTGAAGGATAGCCTTTTCTTATTATAGCGTCACACCCGATTTAAAAATGGCGAGTTCTCTGAAATCATTTTTTTCATGGTTCACAAGCTGGCCGCTTGCCACCTCAATCATATAGTGGATAAACTCACGCAGCACATATTCCTCATGAACATCATCCTCTGCTAAAAGGCCTGCGTTAAAATCAATCCAATGCGGCTTCGCCTCATACAGCTCGGTGTTTGTCGCTACTTTCACCGTCGGGACAAAGGTGCCAAACGGCGTGCCTCTTCCCGTTGTAAAGAGGACAATTTGGCAGCCGGCAGCCGCCAATGCGGAGGAGGCGATCAAATCATTGCCTGGCGCGCTCAAAAGCGTCAGCCCTCTTGTCTTGAGCACTTCCCCGTATTTCAAGACATCCGTGACAGGAGAACTCCCCGCTTTTTGCGTACAGCCCAGCGATTTATCCTCAAGTGTAGAAATGCCGCCCGCTTTGTTGCCCGGTGAAGGATTTTCGTACACCGGCTGATCATGTTTGATAAAATATTGTTTAAAATCATTGATTAATTGGACTATCTTATGAAACACTTCTTCATTGGCAGCCCGCTGCATCAGGATGGTTTCTGCGCCGAACATTTCCGGTACTTCCGTCAGCACAGTACTCCCTCCCTGTGCAATGAGATAATCTGAAAAACGTCCAAGCAGCGGGTTTGCGGTTATGCCGGAAAAACCGTCCGAACCTCCGCATTTCAGCCCGATCTTCAGTTCAGACAGCGGAATGTCTTCTCTCTTATCTCCTTTGGCCGCTTCATGAATTTCCATCAGCAAAGCAACGCCTGCCTCCATTTCGTCGGTCACCGACTGGGATTCCAGAAACTTCACCCGCTTCAAGTTCACATCTTGCAGTGCTTCCTTCATTCTTGCCAGCTCATTGTTTTCACAGCCAAGCCCTAACACCAAGACGCCGCCGGCATTTGGATGGCGAATGGCATTCAGCAGGATCTGCTTCGTATTTTCATGATCATCGCCAAGCTGCGAGCATCCGTATTGATGCTTTAACACCAGTACGTTATCAAATGGAGCAATATCCCCTGTTTCTCTGACAAAACGCTGCAGCATTTTTTCTGCTATTCCATTGACACAGCCGACAGTTGGGACAATCCACAATTCATTCCGTACACCCGCATCTCCGTTTTCTCTTCTAAAACCTTTAAACGTCCGGTTCTCATTAGAATACGGATTTTCATCAAATCTCGGTGTATAGCTGTATGATTGGATATCAGACAGGTTTGTTTTCGTATTATGGACATGAATATGCTCTCCGATCGAGATATCTTGTGATGCATGACCGATTGGAAACCCGTATTTAATGATGCTGTCGTTTTCTTTGATAGACTGCAATGCAATCTTATGGCCTCTTTTTATATCATCCTTTACTTCAATCGACACGCCGTCCGCATGCAGCCTCTCTCCCTTTTGGATATCCCGCAGAGCAAGAAGGACATTATCTTGCTTATGAATCTTTATAAACGACTTCAACGTACCTCTCCCCCTTGTATGCAGTATTGTTCAAGAGCCCGCTGCATGCCCAGCTCATGAATATGATTCAAGTAAACAGCGACTCTATCAGTCAGCTTCGGTATCTCATTGAGATCTGCCCCCCACAGCCGCTGTTCGCCTAACACTCTTGATGCAATCCGAAGCATGTCGCCATCCTCCTGACACCAAACCTCTTTGAAAAATTGAAGCACTGCCGGATCATCCTGCAATGTCTCATTATTATGATAAAAATACAGAAGAGCGCTGAAAGAAAACACCAAGCGTTCTGGAAGCTGTCCCTTTTGTTCAGCATATTCCTTAAGAGTCGGCAGGTTTCTCGTTTTGAATTTGGAAATGGCGTTCAATGCAATGCTTTCCAGGTAATGCTTAATATACGGGTTTTTAAAACGGTTCAGCACATCGTCAGCATACTGAGAAAGACCTTCCATTTTTAAAACAGGAAGAATTTCGTCGTCAATCAGCTCTCTTATAAATCGCCCAACTTCCGGATGCTCGACAGCATCCCTAACAGTTTTTAAGCCGTATAATAAAGCCACTGGCGTCATTGCTGTATGAGCGCCATTTAAAATTCTTACTTTTTTAGTCCGGTATGGGGTGAGGTCGCTGACGATCTTTGTATGGAGCCCTGCAGCCGCAAAGGGAAGTTCTTTTCCAATCCAATCAGGCCCCTCGATAACCCATAAATAATATTGCTCTCCCACAACTATCAAATCATCCTGATAGCCAAGATCCGCCGTGATCTCATCAATGCTGTCGACGGGAAAACCCGGAACAATCCGGTCTACTAAACTATTACAAAATGTATTGGCCTCATGAATCCACTGTGTAAATCCTTCCTCCAGCTTCCACAGACCTGCATAATGAAGAACCGTTTCCTTCAGCTTTTCGCCGTTGTTCTCAATCAGTTCACATGGGATTAGGACACACCCTTTTGTCTGATCTCCTTTAAAAGCCTGATAGCGGAAGTAGAGAAATGCAGTTAATTTCCCAGGGAATGTTTTTTGCGGCCTATCCTCTAAACGATCTTTTTCATCACATACAATCCCAGCCTCAGTGGTGTTGGAGATAATAAACCGAAGCCTTTCGCTTGATGCCAATTCTTTGTATGCTTCATAATCAGAAAACAGGTCAATTCCCCGGCTGATTGAGTTGATAATCATATGCTCGTTTACCGCTTCTCCGTCTTTCATTCCTTGTAAAAAAAGCGTATATAATCCATCTTGCTGATTTAATCGTTTGATTTTTTCTGAGCCTCTTGGCTGGACAACTGCCACGCTCCCATTAAAATTAGCGTGTTGATTCAATTGATCAATCTGCCAATCAACAAATCCCCGAAGAAAGTTTCCTTCTCCGAATTGGAGAATTTTTTCTGGATACCGAGTATAGTGATCGTACACATTTTTATTCAGTTTCTGCATCCTTATTGCCTCCCTCTTTTTATGCACACGTTAACATTTTTCTTTATAAAAGAATGCCCGCTGAAAAACGGGGCATCACGTCGTCAATCGTCTGACTGAATCACGCACCATGAATTCTGTGTTTTCCAAGATTTTTTCTGCTTTTGTTTCGGGCTCGCTGATCAGAGACAAGAGTTTTTGCGCACCGAGCACGCTGATTTTCTCCACTGGGCGCTTTACTGTTGTAAGTCTTGGCGTGATGTACTGTGAAAACCCAATATCATCAAACCCGATCACCGAAACATCATCAGGAACGCGCAGGCCCTTTGCGAATATCGCATTCATCGCTCCGATTGCCATGTCATCATTCGAACAAAAAACAGCGGTTGGAGGATTCGGCAGCGCCAGCAGCCGCTCCATCGCTTGAAAGCCGCTTTCCATATCGTACTGTCCTTTGACACTGTATTCATGCTTGATCGGAATATGATGTTGAATCAGTGCAGATAAGTAGCCTTCCTTTCGCTGCTGGGAGGATTTAAAGCCTTCGATCCCCTCGATGATGGCGATGTCTTGATGGCCGGACTGAATGAAGTATTCTACAGCTTCTTGAGAGCCTTCCTTGTCATTAGACAAAATATTCGTGATGGTGCGATCATCAATATCACGATTCAGCACGACAAGCGGAATATTTTTTTCGCGAATATGGTAAATGAAAGAATTATCAATGTCACTTTGGCTCATTAAAATGATGCCGTCATATCTCATCGGTGTAACGGAGTCATAGTGTTTCAGATCATCAATGCCCCGCACATACAGATTGTAATCCTCACTTATGGCTTGATTGACGCCTTTGATTGTGTCCGCAAAGAAGCTGTGTGAGGTTCCGTTTGTAATGCTTGTAAAGAACAGCCCGATCGTATGCGACTTTTGCATCGCCAGGCTTTTCGCATTTACATTTGGTGTATAGTTGAGCTGCTCTGCTAGCTCTAATATTTTTTTCTTCGTATGTTCTTTGATGTAAGGGCTGTTGTTGAGTGCTCTGGAAACGGTTGTGTGGGATACGTTTGCGAGTTTTGCGATATCTTTTATGGTTACCATCTAATTCCCTTCCTTATCATACCGGCTGCGATTATTTACTGTATATTGTATCATCAAACATACCGCCTCTCCCACTGTATTTCCAGATTAATAAGACACAGGATTCTCCGCTCCTGTTCCCGCTGGCTTGCCAATGATTGGACGGACAAAACGAATCACAGCAAGTGAAGCGAAGACAGCCAGCCCTCCGGCAAGCAAAAATGCTCCAGAAAACGTGCCTGTTTGGTCAACAATAAATCCGGTTAAAGCCGGACCGATAATTCCTGCCGTGTTGGCGAGGAAATGCATGAAGCCGCCAACAGAACCGACATTGTTTTGATCAACCACATCTTGAATGACAGCCCAATAGATAGCACCGGTCAAATAAAGAAAGAACACTGACAGAGCGACAAGAGTGACAGCCCCCGCAGTCGTTGCCACAAGCCCGGCAAAACCAATCAGGACAGCTGATGAAAACAAACACGTGACAAGCACAACCTTGCGCGAGAACAGCACACCTTTTCGGGCCGTTTTTTTGTACACATAGTCAGAAACAAATCCCCCCGCAGCCAGCCCGATAAAGCCTAAAATCCAAGGTATGACCGTGATGACACTCATCGATTCAACACTTAATCCCCGCTCGTCGACTAGATAGCTCGGAAACCACGTCAAAAAGAAGAAGAGGATGTAGTTGTAAGCGAAAAAAGCGAACGCCGTGAACAGGACCGTTTTTTGCTTCAGGTAAAAGGTAAGCGGAATTTTTTCTCCGGGAGACGTTTCTGCTTTGATTGCCGGTGCTTCCTTGATCGTCTCTTGCGGCTTTTCTTTGACAAACTTGAACCAGAGCACTGCCCATATCAATCCAATAATCATAATGAGAACGAAGGATACCTTCCAGCTGAACGCCACTGCGATCATGCCGACTATCGGGCCGGAAATGGCTCCCCCGAGCGGCGTGCCGCTGTTGGTTACACCGATAACAGACGCCCGCTGGGTCGGCGGGAACCAGTTGTTCACCATCTTGTTGATGGTCGCCGAAAGCGGGCCTTCTCCCATTCCGAAGAGAATGCGTATAATCAGCAGACTGACAAAGCCAAAAGCAAGGGCGACTGCTCCGCTAAACAGCGACCAAACAACCATCGCGACAAACAAGGTCAGCTTTGCCCCATAGCGGTCGGATGCCACGCCCCCAAGAAAGTTAAAAATCGCATAACCAATCGAAAAACTGCTGAAAATCAAGCCCATTTGCGTTGCAGACAATGTGAGATCATCCTGAATAAAAGGAGCTGCAATGGAAAGCGCCGAGCGATCCAGGTAATTAATCACCCCTGCCAGGAACAAAAAAAGGATAACGGGAAGCTTATCTTTTGAAAACATCTCAACCTCACCCCTATGTTGGTTCAGTTTCTGTTGCATCGCTTTCGTTACACACCTGAATAAGCCATAAATCCTCCATCGACAGGAACGGTGATCCCAGTGACAAAACCGGAATAGGATTCATCCGCCAGCCAAAGAAGCGTACCGAGCAAATCCTCGGGTTTTCCGAAGCGCTTCATCGGTGTTCCCGCAATAATTTTGTGAGATCGGCTGGTGAACGTTCCGTCTTGGTTGATCAGCAGATCATGATTTTGTTTTGTCAGAAAGAAGCCTGGGGCAATCGCATTGACCCGCAGCCCGGTTTCTGCAAAATGAACAGCCATCCACATCGTAAAATTATTGATCGATGCTTTGGCGGCACTGTATGCCGGAACCTTCGTCATAGGTGAATAAGCACTCATCGAAGAAAGATTGATAATCGCCGGTGAATCGGCTTTCAGCAGCTCTTTTCCAAACACTTGCGAGGCCAGAAACGCACCGGTGAAATTGGTGGAGAATACAGTTAGAAAGCCCCTCTCATCCATATCAAAAAAGGATTGGCCTTCTCCCGCTTCTTCATATGTCTCCACATCGGTTATCGCGGCAGGATGATTGCCGCCAGCCCCGTTAATTAACAGATCAACAGCGCCAAATTGGCCAAGGATGTCTTCCTTTGCCCGCTCCAGTGACATCCTGTCCAGCACATCCGCAGCAACAGCGCACGCTGTGCCGCCAGCCGCCGTTATCTCCTTCTCGACCGCTTGGCCTTTTTCAGCCGTCCGATTCAAAATCGCCACCTTCATGCCATGACGGGCTAGCTCCCGGGCCATCGCAGAGCAAAGCACGCCGCTGCCGCCAGTGATGACAGCCGTTTTACCAGCCAGGTTCTCATGCAGCGGGATCATACGCCCACCTCTTTTTTTGCCATTGCTTCATAGGCGTCCCACAGCCCGTTCAAATACATGATGCCAAGTGCCCGATCGTATAAGCCATATCCCGGGCGGCATTGCTCGCCCCAAAGATGGCGCCCATGATCCGGTCTGACATATCCTTCGTAATCCTGCTTATGCAGTTCTTCCATCACGCCTTGAATGTTGATTGAACCATCCTTTGTTAAATGAGATGTTTCAATAAAATCACCATTCTCATAAATTTTCACATTGCGAATATGTGAAAATGGAGCGATGCCGGCATACGTTTTAGCGATCTCCACCATGTCGTTAGCGGGATTGGCTCCCATTGAACCTGTACAAAGGGTGATACAATTAGACAGTGAATCTGATATCGCCCGCAGTTTCTTATAACTTGCCTCTCCTGTGATAATGCGCGGCAGTCCGAAAATCGGCCACGGCGGGTCATCCGGATGAATGGCCATTTGAACACCATAGGCCTCAGCAACAGGAAGAATTTCCTGCAAAAAGAATGATAAATTGTCCCATAGCTTTTCTTCATCGACCGTTCTGTAGGCAGCAAAAAGCTCTTTGATCCGAGCCAATTTTTCGGGCTCCCACCCCGGCAGTGTCATGTCAGATGCATCCTCCACCGTCCGAATCAGCTCTTGAGGATCAAGGCTTTCCACCTTGGCCTTTTCAAAAAACAGAGCGGTCGATCCATCTTCTAGCGGCCGGAACATGTCCGTGCGTGTCCAGTCAAAAACCGGCATAAAATTATAGCAGATCACTTTCACGCCAAATCCGGCAAGGTTGCGGATCGTTTGCTTGTAGTTTTCAATATATCGGCCGCGTTCTTCGTTCCCAAGTTTAATCGCTTCGTGAACATTCACGCTTTCTACAACTTCAGCATGAAAACCATAGGATTGAATATATTCGGTCTCGGCTCTGATTTCTTCTTTTTCCCACACGTCGCCAACAGGCTTTTGATGGAGGGCCCAAACGATGCCTTTGACACCGGGAATTTGCTTCACGTGTTCAAGTGTGACTGTATCGTTGCCTCGTCCATACCATCGGAATGTCATATTCATGCTCGCACCTCCGGATTCAGTCATTTAATCAAACGTGATGACGGCTTTTCGCACCTGATCTGGATGCTCCTTAATAAACTGAAATGCATGATGAACGTCATCAACTGAAAATGTATGGGTCACCAGCCCGTTATGCACTAACCGGCCTCCATTCAAAAGCTCTACCACTTTTGGAAACTGATTGGTCTGCAATCGGGATCCGGTTATCGTGACTTCTTTTTTTGTAATCGGCAGCTGAGAAATCTGAGCCGCTCTTTCATCAAATCCAAGCACAACCACATGTCCCGCCGGTGAAACGGCCTCAATTGAAAGTGCAAAAGTCTCCGGCAGGCAAACAGCATCAATGACCACGTTTGCTCCTTCATTCCCAGTCCATTCAAGGACCCGCTCGGCAACATGTTCTGCTTGGACATTTACAACAGCATCGGCGCCGTTTTCTTTCGCAAATAACAGCCGCTCGTTGTTCAAGTCAGTCATCATGACAGCAGCGCCCGCCAGCTTTGCCATTTTTAACACACAGATCCCGATAGGCCCCGCTCCCTGGATCAGGACGGTATCACCTTTTTCCACTTGGCCTCTCCACACTGCCTGGGCGCCTATCGTATAAGGCTCGGCCATGACTGCTTCCTCCCAAGGCAAGTCCTTTGAGACCGCGTGAAGCTGCCTTTCCGGAAGCACAATATATTCCCGCATGCCTCCGTCCTCATGTACGCCAAATACAGAAAGCTTGGCGCAAACATTCGGCCGCCCTTTGCGGCAGGCATAGCACGATCCGCAATAAGAAATCGGCTCAATCACCACATGATCACCGGGTTTTAGGCTCTGTACATTCGCACCAACTACCTCCACTTGTCCCGTTACCTCGTGTCCGATAACTCTCGGGAGGGTAGCAAGCGGATTCGTTCCATGATAAATGTGCATGTCTGAACCGCAAATGCCGACTCGCTTGACTTTCACGAGCACTTCATCATCCTTTGAAAGAACTGGCTTCTTCACCTCCGCTGTCACCAGATCATACGCTTTTCGCACTTGAACCGCTTTCATTTTGCTCACCTGCTTTTTAAGAATTCATACACGCTCCGGGCAATAGAAATTCCGTTTTTCTTATTTCTTTCTTCATGCAGCTGCTCGATCTCGCCGGGCACATACACTCTTTCGAATCCAACAGCCGGCGGTGATTGCTGCAGTTCATCAATCATGGCATCCATCTGCTCTAAAAACGTATCCCAGTCAGTAAAAAAGGATGGATTGATCGCGCAAACATAATGCCCCAGCTTTCTTTTTTGATCAAGGCCGCTGTACATTTTGGCAATATGAGGGCCAAAAGCCGCGCCCGCCAGCAATCCGGAAAACACATCCACCATAATCGATAGTCCATAGCCTTTCGGGCCGCCGAATGTTGAAAGTGAGACGACCTCGTCAGGATCAGTTACTGCTTCTCCGTTTTCATCGACTCCCCATCCTTCAGGAATTTCTTTGCCCTCTTCACGGGCCTGCAGAATCTTCCCAAAAGCCACTTTGGATGTCGCCATATCTAGGATAAACGGTTTTTTATGCTTAGCCGGAACACCGTAAGCAATCGGATTTGTCCCTAAAAAAGGAGTCCTCCCCCCAAACGGGACAACGATACTGTCTGTATGCGTCATTGCCATTCCGATCAGCTTTTCGTCAGCCGCTTTTTGCACAAAATAGCTTAGCGCTCCGCAATGGCTGCTGTTTACTGCCGTGACCATGCCGACTCCTTTTTTCTTCGCCATGTCAATTGCATGGTCCATCGCCATGTCGCAATTCACATGACCGAAACCATCGTCTCCGTCAAGCACCCCGGTCACAGGCCCCGTTTCTTTAAAAACAGGCTGTGCCCCAGGATTGATCCCTCCCGCTAAAATCCTGTTCACATAGTGTTCTGTGCGCAGCACGCCATGCGAATGTACATTGCGCAAATCAGCGTGCACGAGAACATCTGCTACTTTTTCAGCATCTCGTTCATTCAAACCGGCACCGGCCAGCTTTTGCCGAACGAGTTCCTTTGCTTCTTCAGCTGCAATTGTTATCGTTTTCAAGTAAGTGCCTCCTTCCTTTTCAGTTTTTTGGGCACTCTCCTAGCGAACCCCCTACAAACACATTTTATTTACAAATTATTTTAAATATTCTATATATTATATTGTCAGATCTTTTGATGAAGATCCTGAACGATCTGAGCATGCTGCTGGTCTGTGAGTTTATAAAGAAAGCCGATAATGATCATCGCTAATGCCAAAGCAATGGCCGGATACAGAAGAAGCAGCGCTTTGATGCCAATCAGCGCCTGTGCTGTCTGGACTGCATTCGGCACATAGCCGATAATCCCCAAACCGATCCCCGAGAGAAAGCCAGACAAAGATTGAGCAAGCTTTCTTGAGAAATTGAAAAGTGAATATGTCGTTGCTTCCTTCCGTTCACCGGATTTCCATTCGCCATAGTCGATAATATCGGAGACAAGAGCCCACGTGATGCCATTTGGGATACTGATTCCGATAAAGGCGATACTGGCGAGAATTGTAAACATATAAACGTTAGATGGAAGCATAAAGTTGATCAGATCCGCGGCCACACTGATGCCGAAGCCGATCATTGCCGTTCGTTTCTTTCCAAACATCTTGACGAGCTTTGGTAGGAATACGACGCCCAAAAAGGAAGAACCAATAATGATGAAGTTCATATAAGCCATTAATTCAACATTGCCCAAGTTATATTGTGCGAAATAGACGAGCATGGCGGATTTAATGTTGTATGCGGAAATTGAAAAAATCGTCATCAGGACAAGGGTTAATAGCGGTTTATTTGTAATAAATGTTTTGACGACAGATGAGAGTGTTAATTTTTCTTTGGGTGCTTCCGATATGACAATGCGCTCTTTGCAGTTGCGGTAGCAAATATAAAACCAAAACACACCGAGCGCGGCGAATAAGCCCATGACCACCGGGTAGCCGACCTTCGGATTATCAAACTTGACGAGCAGCGGCATCACGGCCACACTTGTAATAAACAAGGCGCCAAGTGATCCGATTTGGCGGAACGTCGAAATGGAGGTCCGGTCCTCAGAATTTTGAGTCATCGCTGCCCCTAATGAGCCGTACGGAATATTCACAAACGAATAGCCGATGCCCCAAATCATATAGGATGCATATGCATATATCAGTTTTCCGGTCGTTGATACATTGGGAGACAGAAAAATAAGAACAGTAAGCACCGCAAGCACGATGCTGCCGATTAATAGATAAGGCCTGAATTTCCCCCGTTTGCCGATGTTTTTGCGATAATCGATTGATGAGCCGACAATTGGATCTGTTATCGCCGCAAACAGCTTACTGACTAAAAAAATGCCGCCGGCCATCGCAGCGGGGATTCCCGCTACATCAGTGAAATACTTCAATAAATAAATCTGGCCGAGATCAAACATAAAACCGTTGCCAAAATCACCAAAACCATAGGACATTTTCTCTTTCAATGAAAGCCTTTTTTCCGTTTCGACCGACACAACCTTATTTGCCAGTTCAGTTCGCATGTTCCACCTCGTGTCTTAAGAATTTTCGGATAGTGATCCGCTCAGCGATACTGAGCGGACACTTTGTTACACGTTTGCTTTCTCTTCTTGAAATTGAAAGTAGTGTTTCGCATTGTCATAGCAAATCCCCTGAACGATGCTTCTCAGAAGCTCCATATCGCGCGGCACTTCGCCGTTTTCCACCCATTCTCCAATCAAATTGCAGACGATCCGCCTGAAATATTCGTGACGCGTATACGAAAGAAAGCTTCTGGAATCGGTGAGCATGCCGATAAAACGGCTGAAAAGGCCAACGTTTGATAACGCTTTCATTTGGTCGAGCATTCCGTCTTTAGTATCGTTAAACCACCAGGCTGTACCGAATTGTATTTTTCCCGGGGTAATACCGTCCTGAAAACTGTTAATCATGCTGGCGATGACATAGTTATCATTTGGATTCAGTGAATATAAAATCGTTTTCGGCAGCTGGTTCTTCATCTCAACTGAGTTCAGCAGCTTGTATAAAGGCTTAGCAATTTCTTCATCGTTCATTGAATCATAGCCTGTATCAGGTCCGAGCCTTTTCATCATTTTTGTATTCGTGTTTCTTAAAGCGTTGATATGAAACTGCATCGCCCAATCGAGCTCCGCATACAAACCGCAAAGAAACTGAAGCGTATATGTCTTAAATTTCTTCTCATCTTCATAAGAAACCTCTGTTCCTTGTAATCTGTCAGAAAAAATCCGTCCAGCTTCTTCTTTTGTTGTTTCGGCAAATACCATTGAATCTATCGCGTGATCAGAAACTCTGCCGCCGGCTGAGTGGAAGAATCGCACTCGTTTTTCCAACGCCTTTAAAAACTCATCATAGGTTGTAATGGATATGGCGGCGGCATCTTCAAGCGCCTGCACCCAGTCAGGAAAGCCTTCACGATTGATCTCAAGTCCTTTATCCGGCCGAAATCCAGGCAGCACGCTGACAGGAAAGTCTTTGTCTTCTCTTAATAATAGATGGTATTCAAGAGAATCGACAGGGTCATCTGTGGTGCACACAACCTTTACATTTGATTTCACGATTAAATCCCTTGCCCCGAAGCCTTCCCCTTTGAGCAGTTCATTTGTCCGTTTCCATATAGCCGGCCCGGACTTCTCGTTTAAAATCTCATAAATGCCAAAAAAACGCTGCAATTCTAAGTGAGTCCAGTTGTAGAGCGGATTGCCAATCGCCATCGGCACGGTTTTTGCCCAAGCCATAAATTTCTCCTCATCAGGCGCATCTCCGGTGATGTATGTCTCCTCAATTCCATTGGCTCTCATGATGCGCCATTTATAATGGTCACCATACAGCCAGGCTTCCGTGATGTTTTGAAATGTCTTATTTTCATAGATTTCTTTCGGACTTAAGTGGCAGTGGTAATCAATAATTGGCATGTCTTTCGCATAATTGTGATAGAGGCTGGCAGCGGTTTCATTTTTCAATAAAAAGTTTTCGCCCATGAAGGGTTCCATGTCCTCACCGTCTTTCATTCTATTTCAAAATGTTAACGTTAACATTTTGATTTGTTTTCATTTTACCTTTATATTCCTCTGGGATCAATCTCTTTTTTGAAAATGAAATGTTAACGTTGGCATATAAACAAAAAAAGACATTGCCAGAAAGCACTCGGAAAGGAACGCTTTTGGCAATGTCAGATTCATAAAAAGGATTAGTAAGCCAGGCTGAAAAGTCCTTTAATGTGTGTTAAGTAGCGTACGTTACTTGCTTCTTTCATCAAGGAAGCAGGAAGACCTTTAAGCGGTGTAGAATTTGCACCAATGATGGCAACCGCGTCTTTGCGTCCAAGGCTTGCAAGTGTACCAGAGTTTACTGGCTTGAATGTTTCAAGCGTTTTGCCTTCCAGGTAAGCGAATAGGTTGTAACCGATCAGCTCACCCATTTGCCATGCGATTTGTGCAGTTGGCGGGTATGGACGGCCGTCTGCACCGAAGTAAACTGCGCTGTCTCCAGCAACGAATACATCTTCATGAGATGTAGATTGCAGGAAGTCATTTACAGTCGCGCGTCCGCGGTTCACTTCTAGGCCTGATTCACCGACTAATGGGTTACCTTGTACGCCGCCAGTCCAAACAAATGTGTTGGCAACAACTTTAGATCCGTCTTTCAGATCAATTACGTTTCCTTCTACATTTGTAACAGGAAGACCTGTTAAGAACTCAACGCCGCGTTTTTCAAGGCTTGCAGTCGCACGCTCGATAAGATCATCCGGAAGAACAGGAAGGATCTTCGGACCTGCTTCAACAAGTTTTAATTTGATTTCTTTATGGTCTACGCCGTATTTTTTCGCAAGGTTCGGCATGATGTCAGCAAGCTCACCAACAAGCTCAACACCTGTTAAGCCGCCGCCGCCGATAAGGATTGTTGCATCTGCTTCGTTTTTCGTTTTAGAGTACTCGCGCACACGATCTTCAACATGCTGGAAGACTTTGTTCGCATCAGCAGCAGATTTCAATACCATGCTGTTTTCTTCAAGACCTGGGATGCCGAAGTAAGCCGTTACAGAACCAAGACCTACAACAAGCGCATCGTAAGTTAATGTAGAACCGTCAGCAAGCGCAACTTCTTTTTTATCAACAGAGAAAGAGCTTACTTCCGCAATTTTAAGATCAATGTCTTTACCTTTGAAAAGTTTTTCTAATGGCATTGCAACCGCTTTTTCAGACACGTTGCCTGCAGCAAGGCGGTGTAATTCCGTAATGATTTGGTGAGTAGGGTATTTGTTTACCACTGTCACGCGTGCTTGTTCTTTTGTGTAATGTTTGCGAACTGTTAGAGCAGAAAGAACTCCGCCATAACCAGCGCCTAGAATGACAATATGTTTTGACATCGTATATCCTCCGTCCTTTATATCAATTTGAATCTGAGATTATTTTTGGTTTTCGCGTTCGTTCATGACTTCAAGGTAGCTGTTAGCAAAACGGAACAGCTTTTGAGCTTGAGGATCTTTCAGCATGCGAAGAAGGCCGAAAAGTCCAATTGTTTCGTTGCTTGCTTCCGCGCGGTCTTTTGCTTCGATCGCAGTCGCAGCTACTTCTTTCGCTGTTTCTTTTACAGGCTCAAGAATTTCAGTGATCGCACCGACTGTGTCGCTCTTTAACACTTCGTCAGTCGCTACAGACTGAGCGAAATCATAAGACTTCGTTAAAATATTCACTAACTCAGTCAGCTTCGGAAGCTGGTCAACTAAAACAGTCAATGATTCTTGAACTTCTGGCTTTAATAGCTGATCAATAAGATCTTGCTGGCTTTGGCTGACAGACGCATTTGTTTGATCGATTGTTTCTGGCATATCCAATTCTCCTTTACTATAAGCAGTTTGCTGATTTTTTTGGAAAGGGTAGTGCCTCTCCCTGTCTCACGCTTTTAAGGCATAAGAATAAGGATTGTGAATTCGTGCACAATCATTTACAAAAATAAATGTTTACTACCCAGTTTTTCATCTTGCCATATTCAGTATTATTTTTATCTAAAAATAAACAATTGAATAAGTCAAAATCCTTTACTCTCTCTGAAAATAGCAAACACAAAAAACTCCAATTCGATTACCTTCTATATGATAACACTTTTTGAACAAAATTTGAACGTGAATTGCTTCGATTATGAAATTAATTTATATGGAGCTCATGTCATATCGTTTCTGCGGCACTAGTTATTGACAATCCAGCAATTTCTCCCCTTCACTTTACCCATATTTCCAATAGAGGCTCTCTTTTTCCTGTGATCGGATCATTCGCCGGCAACGCCGCCTGCTTAATCTGTTTGACCGCTTCCTCTCGCTCATTCGGCTTTCCCGTCTTCATATCATACTGAATGCCACCGGGATAGGCGCCAAGGACAGTAAAATCGGGGCTTGAGCTGAGCTTTTTATGTCCGACTCCGGCTGGAATCACGACTGCGTCGCCTGATTTGAAAGGGATGGCAGCCCCTTTTTCTCCCCCAAACTGAATCACAGCCTCTCCCCTAAGGGCAATCAGGACTTCATGCGTATTGCTGTGATAATGATGGTATGGAAAAACACTCCCTGACCAGCTGTTTGACCAGCCATGCCGGGTGACGATCCGCTCTGCCAGTCCGGTGTCCTTAAGCGCGTTTTGATACACCACGAGCGGAAAATCAGGGTGATTCGGAATCCTGCCGTCATCCGGAAAGAAGTATGTCTGTGTCTCTCTTTCCATCAATTTCACCTCCCTTTTTTGTCTTCCACATATAGTGGTTTATAAAACATGATGTTTTTCTCATGATTCCATTGATCTGCATGATACCGAATAGTATAGTATAAAAAAATAATGCCAGAATGAGGGATATCATGAAAGCTATCGTTATCGGAATATTGGCTTCACTCTTTTTCGCCGTTACCTTTATATTAAACAGAGCGATGGAGTTATCAGGAGGCAGCTGGCTTTGGAGCTCTTCGCTGCGCTTTATTTTTATGGTGCCATTTTTATGTTTGATTGTCATCATGAGAGGGACATTCACGCCTCTCTTACTAGAGATGAGGAAAAAGCCGTTTTATTGGATCAAATGGAGCTTCGTCGGCTTCGTGCTTTTTTACGCGCCGATTACATTTGCGGCTGCATACGGTCCGGGGTGGCTCATAGCCGGAACCTGGCAAATTACAATTGTAGCCGGGGTGCTCTTATCTCCTTTGTTTTATGTCAAACAAGATATGCCGGGCGGTCCGCAGCTCGTTCGCCAAAAGATTCCCCTGGTTTCACTTGGCACTTCCATGATCATCCTGATTGGAGCGGCTCTGATTCAGCTTCAGCATGCAGAGTCGCTTTCTGGGAGGATGCTGCTTTTCAGTGTGCTGCCGGTTGTCATTGCGGCTTTTGCCTATCCGTTAGGAAACAGGAGAATGCTTGAAGAATACGGAGGCCGGCTTGATACATTTCAGCGCGTGCTTGGAATGACATTGGCAAGCCTTCCATTCTGGCTTATATTAGCAGCTTACGGCTGGTGGTCAGATGGCCTTCCATCAGCAAGTCAAACCGTTCAATCCTTTATCGTTGCCGTCAGCTCAGGCATCATTGCGACGGTTTTATTTTTCTGGGCCACTGATATGGTAAGAGACAATCCGCAAAAACTCGCAGCTGTTGAAGCCACTCAATCCGGTGAAGTGATTTTCGCGCTGCTTGGTGAAATTGTTCTGCTGTCAGGCGTTTTCCCATCTCTTTTATCATTTGCCGGTTTATTCATTATAATAGCGGGGATGATGTTACATACCTTCGCTTCACAGCCGAGAAAACCGAAAAAGAAAGCACAGTCAAATCTGACTGCGTAGCATCTGCAGGAGAATGGGTGAAAACCTGTTCTCCTTTATTTGTGCTACCAAAAGGGATCTGTTTCACGTTATAGTTAAATATAATGTCAGCCTACTTATATTGAAAGGTGATTATTGTAATGGAAGCAAACGATCAAACACAAAACATACCAGCCATCTCCTTCAGATCAGTCAGAAAAAGCTATAAACAAGATGGACAAACCTATGATGTGCTGCAGGATGTCACCGGAGACATTCAACAGGGTGCAATCGTAGCCGTTTTAGGTCCTTCCGGCTCAGGCAAAAGCACCCTCCTTTCTATGTGTAATTTAATGAGAACGCCTGACAGCGGCGAAGTCAACATATATGGAAAGGAAATCAGAGAATGGAATGTCAATGAGCTGAGGCGAACGGCAGCCCTCGCATTTCAATCGGCTCCCGTGCTCGACGGGACAGTGCGTGACAATTTAAATCTTGTACAAAGGCTGCATCAATCCCAGCTGTACTCTCCTGAAAAGCTGGCTTCTCTTGCAGGGCTGCCGCCAGAGCTGTTAGACAGAAGCGCCAGAGACTTATCGGGCGGGCAGCGGCAAAGACTGTCACTGGCCAGAACGCTCTCAAATCCTTCCTCCATTCTATTGTTGGACGAAATCACGTCGGCCTTGGACCCGGTTTCTGCTCTTGAGATTGAAGAACTGATCAAACGTCAGCATCAAGAGAAAAAATGGACAGTCATGTGGGTCACTCATAATATGGAGCAGGCAAAACGAGTAGCCGATACCATTTGGTTTATGGCAGATGGCCGGCTGCTTGAAATCGCTGAAACCGAAACATTTTTCTCCGCTCCGCAGCATGAAGCAGCGAAAGAATTTTTGAAGGGAGGCACTCGGTAATGAATTACCTTTCTCTCTCTTTAACGATGATCTTTGTTTTGATCGCCTTGTTTTTATCAAAATCCTTTAAAGCCGGTGTAGAAAAAGACATGATCATCGCCACCATCCGGGCCGCGGTGCAGCTGCTTATCATCGGTTATGTTTTGTCGCTGATTTTTCGCGGAGACCACCCTGTTTTTATCCTGCTGATGGTGATGTTAATGCTCGCGGTGGCGGCGCAAAATGTCATCAAGCGAAAGAAAAATACAATCGGTTCGTTTTGGAGGGTGTTTGCCGCGTTAGCAATCGTAGAAATTGTGACGCAGGGAATTCTGCTGTCTCTTCATATCATTCCGCTTACGGCACGATATGTCATTCCGATCAGCGGGATGGTCATCGGAAATTCGATGGTGCTCTCAAGTTTGTTTCTAAACCGGCTCAACTCAGAAGTCGGCGTTCGCAAAGAAGAAATTCAATTAATATTGTCACTTGGCGGCACACCGAAGCAATCCATACAGCGCATTCTTACGTCAGCGATGAAAATGAGTATGATCCCGACGCTCGAAAGCCAGAAAACACTGGGTCTTGTTCAGCTTCCCGGCATGATGACAGGCCAGATTCTAGCCGGCGCGGACCCGATTCAGGCAGTACGCTTTCAGCTCTTAATCGTGTTTACAACGATGGCTTCAGCCGCGCTGACTTGTGTAATCTTAAGCGTGCTGACATACCCATCATTATTCACCGTTCATCAGCAGCTGAAGCAGAATGAATGACAGACAAAAGCCGCTTTCCAAGGGAAAAGCGGCTTTTTGTACTTGTTATTCCTTTTCTTCATAATACTTGGCCAGCTCAACAATCATCGCACCCATCCGCTCAATCTCTGGCGCAAGCAGTCTCGTAATGCCCTCTTCCCGCAGTGCTTCAGCAGTCACTTTTCCGACAGCAGCTGCGATGGCACGTTCTTCGAATACCTTCTTCACTTCATTGATATAACCTCGCCCCTTAGCAAAATCAAACAGGGAACGAACCTGAATGGCCGTTGTAAAACAAACGGCATCGATCTCACCGTTCATCAGCTCTCGGCATAACCGCTCCACCGTTTCCTCCTCCGGCGGGATGTGCTGATAAGGCAGAATCGGCAGGACAGACGCGCCTTTTTCTTCAAGAAATGCCATGAGAGCCGGCGCTTTTTCGCCATGAAGCTGCACCATGACTGTTTTTCCTGAAAAGTCGTGAGGCTCCAAAGAATGGATTAAGCCTCTTGTTGTCCCGTCTTCATCCGAAGCTTCCGGTGTGATCCCAAGCTTTTTCAGCGCAGACAGCGTTTTGTATCCCCTGCATGCCGCTTTCGCTTGGCGAATGGCCTGCAGAAACTCATCTTTCAGTCCAATTTTCTCTGCCATATCGACAAGAGTCTCCAACCCGATGCCTGTCGTGAAAATAACCCAGTCAGCTTTTTTTCCCTCCACAAACGTCCGCAAATCCGGCTCCACCTGCTTCTCTGCTAAGTAAACTGTACCTTGGAGAGGCCGGATGACAGGTATTCCGCCCTGTTTTTCAATGATTGTACTGATTTCTTCCGTTTTTCGTGAGCCACCGATTGCCACGCGTTTTCCAAGTAACCCTTTTCCCATACCCGTTTCCTCTCCTCTTTGCATAGGCTTTTTATGTATATAAGCTTAATAAAGCTATTTTGGCGCAAACCAAGGGAGAAATCAAGATAAACCAAAACCCCTAAAATCCATTGAATACGCCGGAAGCTTGCTGTAAGATAAACAGCAGACACGTCTTGTAACGGAGGTACGACATGGAAACAAAAAAAGAAGAATATGAAACAAAAGGCTACGATACATCGATCGTTTACGAATTCAATGAATATCCGGACGCCCGCAGCGGGCGCTGCGACAACTGTGATTACACACTGTTCAAAAGCTCTGTAAAAGGCGGAAAATTTCTTAGAGAATGCCGGAGATGCGGGATGAAAAAAAATATTTAAACAGAAAACCGAAATCAATTTGATTTCGGTTTTTATGTTTTTACTGCGGGACAGCGGATTTTTTCATAAACGCTTCAATCTCAGCTGCCGCACGCTCCGCTCCGCCAGCTTCTTTTACATCCTTTTGCATATTCTTGACGCGGCTGAGCAGCTCTTGATCACTGGATACAGCCTGAACCGCTTCCTGCAGGCTGGAAACAGTCACTTCCTCTTTCGGCAAATAAACGCCAAGGCCTAATTCATCAACCCGATTTGCAGTGAGCTCTTGCTCATACATTTGCGGAATGACGACAAGCGGCACACCTGCGTTCATCGCTTCCATCGTACTGTTCATCCCGCCATGAGAGATGAACAAATCAGCTTTCTCTAACACCTCAAGCTGCGGCACACTTTGGCGAATGGTAAAGTTAGCAGGAATATCCTCCAAGCTTTCTGGATCAATCGTTTTCCCAACCGACATGATTACTTGCCATGAAGAATCCCGAAATGCCTTGATGCACATCTTGTAAAATTCCGGCCATGCGTTAAACGCCGTACCCAAAGAAATCAGCATAAGCGGGCGATCATCCTTGTCAATCAACAGGCTTTCTTTCTCCTTCCGGTCTCCGAGGGAGGGGCCGACAAAACAGAAACGGTCATCGAACGTCTCATGCTGAATCTGAAAAGACTTCGGCATAAAGACAATATTTAATGCTTCCGGCACAGCTAACTGTTCAAATGAAACAGCCGGCAACTTCTCTTGCTCCAAGTAGGCTTTAAATTCAGCCTCTGCTTCTCTTATTTTTTTCAGCATGTCTTCATTTCCTAACTGAAAGGATTCATTTTGGGCATATGACGAACAGAGCTTAATGACCGGAACATTAAGCTTTTCAGCAAACAATTTTCCAGCCAGCGCAACAAAATCATAGATGATCAGATCAGGCTGATCATCCTTATATAACTCCTCAAGCTGCGGCAGAATGCTGAGTGATTCTTTTAAAAGGCTGAGGGGCGCGTCATCCTTTTCCATCATCTCCCTGATTTGCTTAGGATCAATATTCAAGGATGTATGATAGATCAATGCCTCGCCACCGGCTTGCTGAACAGCGGGCGCAAACTCCTCAGTCGTCGCGTACGTGACACGATGCCCTTTCTCACAAAGCTTCTCTACTAAAGCAAGCGTAGGATTGACATGTCCGTACGCCGGGATATTGATCATTGAAATATGGTACTTTTTCATGAATCTCCAGTCTCCTTATCTATTACATTTTCACACGGAAGCTCTTTAATCCGTATATCACACTGTTTTCAATCGGAGTGATACTGACGCACTCCATATGAGGAAAAGCAGAAATCAAAGACGTTAACGCGATATTTGCTTCAAGACGGGCAAGCGGAGCCCCAAGGCAAAAATGGATGCCATGGCCAAACGCAATATGCGGATTGGGATGACGGCGGATATCAAACATGTGCGGTCTGTCAAACTTTGCTTCATCACGATTTGCCGATGCCACAAACGCCAAAACCATATCACCTTCTTTAATCAGGTGCCCCCCGATCTTCGTATCCCGCTTGGCAATGCGCCTCAAAACCGGGGCGGGCGCTCTGAAACGCAAGGCTTCCTCCACTGCCTGAGGCATCAGTTCAGGATGGCTGCGCAGTTCCTCGTAAACGCCTGGCGTTTCTAATATGCTGTACATCGCATTTGAAATCAGGTTTGTAGTGGTTTCATTTCCGGCCACCAGCAGCAGCGTGCAAAACGGAATCAGCTCTTCACCGGACAGCTTCTTGCCGGTTTCTTCCGCTTCCACTAAAATAGAAATAATATCCTGTGCCGGTTTGTTTCGCTTTTCTTCTATGATGCCGGCAAAAAACGCAGCCAGTTCTTCCTCACACTTATCTCGTTCTTCCAAAAAGGCTTTTTCAGCTTCTTCACTTTTATCCTTCGGTGTACTGACCAGAAGATCAGACCATGCTTTAAACTGATCCATATGCGCTGAAGGCACTCCCAGCAGCTCAGATATCACAATAACCGGAAGCGGGTATGAAAAATCGTGCACAAGGTCAAACTCACTGCGCCCCTGAAATTTTTGAATCAGTTCATCTGTGATTTCTTGAATTCTCGGTTCCCATTGCTTCATCACACGCGGAGTGAAGGCTTTATTCACGACTGAACGGATTTTTGTATGCTTCGGCGGGTCCATGTTAATGATGGAATTTCCAATAGAGCTTGTCTGCTGCGGCATGTAACTGGAAAACAGCTCTTTATCCCCAACAACTTTTTTGACATCATCATAAAGAAAAACGCTCCACACTTGATTTTCTTCATCAAAGGAAACAGGCGCATCCTTTCTCATCGATTCGTACCATGGAAACGGATGATACGCATCCTGTTTGTTTTTCCCATTGAGCAGCGCTCGCTGCAAGGCTTGCCGGCGGTTTAACACATTCATGTATGGTCACTCCCCTTGAAAGAATTCAGCAATTAATGTTCCACTTCACCTCCCGCTTTCGAAAAAGAGAGGGACTACCACAAATAATCAAATTGATAACAGCAGGCAGGCGATCACGATGTTCGATGCAGGCATCATATATTCCCCCTCGAATTTCGTTCATCTTACCATAATCTTTCAATTTTTTTCTATTCTGCACTGCTGTTTTGGCTCACAACGTGACCTTAGGCATAAGCACGCAAATCCAATATGGATTCAATTGCACCGCTCCGCTCAAAAAACGTCTCTGTTTTCAACCAAATGCACTAACTCCAAAAATGACTTTCCCATTATGTAAAATAAGCTGATTCTATGATTAAATAGAAGGTAAAAGGTGAAGGAGAGAACAACGTGGCAGCACAGACTGATTACAAAAAACAATTTGTCGGCATCCTACTTTCACTTGCATTCGTACTGTTTGTGTTCTCTTTTTCTGAGAGACATGAAAAACCGCTTGTTGAGGGAAAAAAACAGGAAAACTGGCATACTGTCGTCGACAAAGCCTCTGTCAAAATTTACGGCAGCCGATTAGTTGAAGAAAACAAATTAAAGCAAAAACTCGGCCATAAACAAGCCGATTCTATTTTGACCCTTCTGAAACTCGCCAACGAAAAACACATTACATTATAAAAAAGAAAGAGCCCATAGGCTCTTTCTTTTTTAGTCAAATATCGTTTTCTTGGCCGGATGGCGCAATAAGTCAAACAGCATGCTAAGCTGTGAGGGGGTGTTTCGTTTGGGAGAAAGCGGCGGGAGGCTGTCTTCCGGAAAAAAAGCGGTATGATTCGTCTCGATCCCTGTTTCCCCCTGCCCGCCCGTAATGCTGCATGCGATGAAGATTTTATAATAGTGATAAGGCTGAGGGGGATGGGAGTGCTTATGGCTGTCTAGCACGGCCAGCAATCGAGACGGCTCTGTATCATACCCCGACTCTTCTTTGATTTCCTTGACGACGTTTTCAGCTGGCGATAAACCAATCTCGCAAAATCCACCCGGCAGCGACCACAGCTCATCATGCTTCTCCCGGACAAGCAAAATCTGATTCTCTCGGAATACTGCGCCGCGAACATCCGCTTTCGGTGTCGGATAGCCGCTCTCCCCATTCCATAAATCAGTGATGACTTCAATGTCCTTCTCCGAGTAATCCGCCATCATTTCCGCGCTGAGCTTCATTAGCTCTTCGTACCTCTCCCTGTCATACACATCCTTGGAAAAAGCCAGCCCCGCTTGGGCGATTGCCCGAATCCGCTGTGCCCGTTCCAGCCATTTGGTTTGCACTTTTATCACTCTCCCCTTCACATTATTTGTCACTATAAAAAAAGCACGCTTCTTCCCTGATGAAAACGTGCTTTTTTTAATGCTATTTTTCTAATTTTATCAAATAATCTATATTGTATTTTGCGCTTTCTTCAATTCTATCACTTCCAGTATCTATTAAAAAAGGGTTATACACTAATGTGTAATTTTTCTGTTCCCCTTTGGGTATTACATAACTAACTACTCCTGTCACCTTTTTTCCTGACGCCAGATTCCCCCCCCAAAAACATTTTTCCTTTATCCTCCAATGAAATGACTGAGCGAACTGATTTATTCTTCTTGTCTTTCAGATCTAATCCTAATCGGTTGTATTCCATTGAACCTTTTCCAACGTATTCTAGGGTCACTTCTATAATTAACCGCTCTTCATTATCTTTTACTGTTTTTGTTTTATCATAGTCTTTTCCACCCAAATCTCCATATTGGCCATTTTGTTCACGATCCACTTTATTCACCGTGAAATTAATATCATTTACTTTAATTGTTTCTCCTATTTTATGTATTTGATCATCTTTTTTTGTCTTCGGCTCACCGCCTTTTTTCAATTCCTTATCAAGTTCCTTTTCAAGCTCTTCTTGCGATTTTTTCTCTTTCGGTTTTTCCTTCTCTGACGCATCGCTCGATTGGCTGCACGCTGAAAGCGCTAACCCGATCGTCAAGACAAATAATAGTAATAAGACTTTTTTCATGATTGTTCCCCCATCTAAAGTAATCGATTTCTATTATAATCAGATTTTTCCTTTTCTTAACAGGTAAGAAAGTAACGATTATTTCTATCTCATTCATCACAATCTTACTTCTTCCTAGTATTTGAATATTTTTTACTAGTCCATTAGACCTTTTCATCAAAAAACCCGAGCTGGCTGAAGCCGCTCGGGCGGGAGATCAATCTCGTTTATTCATTCCTCTTTTCTCTCGAGGTTCCTGATGATGTTTTTGGTGTTCCGGAGGCTGCGTCGTGCGTTCCAGCTCCTTTGTATCTTGTCCCATTCCTTTTAAAAAGGAAAAGAGCAGTGTAATTGATTTGTTGATTTCCGGGTCTTTTAGCGAGCGGATAATATCAAAATAACCTGTCTTTTCTTCGCTGTTTTTCTGCTCTACAGCACTTGCCACCCCCGCATTCACTTTCAAAATGAGGGGCTCCAGCTGCTTCACGTCCAGCATGCCGAGTGTCCCAAACAGAAGAAGCAGATTTTTCAGCGTATTGGCTGTTTCCTCTGTATCTGCCTTTTTCACCAGAATATCAAGAACTTTATCCCCTTGACCAAAAAGGCCGCGGAGCAACGGCAGGACACCGCGCTCGTTCATATGGCCCAGCATATGCAAGGTTTCGAGAATCGCTTCTTTGTGATCAACTAGAGCATCTTCAATTTCCCGCAAATCACACTTTCGCTGATCCTCTTCGGTTACCTCGATTTTTTGGATTCGTTTAATCGCTTTAGCCATTATGGCCCATCCCCCTTTTCACAGCGTCACCAGGGAAAATATAATCCTTCCGCGCCCATTTCTTTTGAACCTGCACACCGATTTGCGGCTGCGGATTGCCGTTGCGGTGGTTGATCTTAGGCAGCGGGCTGATTCCGTCGTGCTTCAAAATTTCCATCTTGGCCGATGTTTCTTTGTAAGCAGGCGTATCGGTATCCTTATCGGCATGGCTGCCTGTTAACAGGTTGATCGCCGCTTCCCCTGAATCGTTCATTGGCAGATATACTTCCTTCCCTTTGACTCGATCAGTAATCAGGCACTTCACTTTGACATTTCCGAAAGGCGATGTGAGTCTGACGAGGGTTCCGTCCTGAATCCCTCGTTCTGCCGCAAGCTCAGAAGAAATTTCTAAGAACACTTCCGGTGTTTTTTCCGAAATCCCTTTTGATTTGTAAGTCAGATTCCCTTCGTGGAAATGCTCCAAGAGCCGCCCATTGTTGACATGGATATCATATTCCTCACCGAATTCCTCAGGCTCTGTCCACTGGACAGGGTAGAGAATGGCCTTGCCGTCCGGGAAAGGGAAGCGCTCTGTAAAGAGTAAAGGCGAATCCTTTCCATCAGCGTTTACAGGCCATTGCAGGGAATTATAGCCTTCAAGACGTTCATAGGTGACACCGGCATAAATCGGCGACAGCTTGGCTGCTTCCTCCATAATGTCTGCAGGATGCTCATAGTGCCAGCCGGCGCCAAGCTTATTGGCAACCTCCATAATAATCTGCCAATCCGGCTTTGATTCGCCCAGCGGTTCAAATACCTGATACAAACGCTGAATCCGGCGTTCTGTGTTTGTAAAGGTTCCTTCTTTTTCAAGGCTTGGGCTCGCAGGAAGAACCACATCAGCAAACTCCGCTGTACGTGAAAGGAAAATGTCCTGCACCACAAAGAAATCAAGCTTTTCATATGCGGCGTGTACATGATTGATGTTGGAATCCACCAGGCCCATTTCTTCACCTTTTACATACATCGCTTTCAGCTGTCCGGAATGGATTTTTTCAATCATTTCGTGGTTGGTCATACCCGGCTCCTTCGGCAGCGGCACGCCCCACGCCCGCTCGTATTTTTGGCGGACTTGTTCGTCCGTCACTTTTTCATAGCCCGGCATTCTGTCAGGCATGCTTCCGAAGTCACTTGCTCCCTGCACATTGTTATGGCCGCGCAATGGGTAAGAACCTGCTCCCGGTTTTCCGTAGTTTCCTGTCACAAGCAGCAGATTAGATATCGCCGTGCTCGTGTCGCTTCCTCCAATGTGCTGTGTCACGCCCATCGCCCACAATGCGCACACACTGTCAGCTTGCCCGATCATCTCTGCCATTTGGATAAGGGTTTCTCGATCAATCCCGGTTTTCTCCTCGGCATATTCAAGTGTGTACGGCGCGAGGCTTTTTACATATTCATCCCGTCCGTTCACTCTTTCTCTCAAAAATCGTTCATCGGCCTTGCCGTTTTCTATTAAATATTTGGCGATCGCATTCAGCCAGACGATATCCGATCCGGCACGCGGCTGGACAAATAAATCGGAGCGTTCTGCCATTTCGTGTTTTCTGATATCCACGACGATCACTTTCTGCCCTCTTAGCTTATGAGCCCGTTTAATGCGAGTGGATAAGACTGGATGCGACTCAGACGTGTTCGAACCGATAATCAAAACAAGGTCCGCTTGCGCGATATCTGTAATTGATCCTGAATCACCGCCATAGCCGACTGTCCGGAACAGGCCGGCAGTCGCAGGAGATTGGCAATAGCGAGAGCAGTTGTCCACATTATTTGTGCCAATGACCCCTCTGGCCAGCTTTTGCATAAGATAGGATTCTTCATTTGTACATTTAGAAGATGTAATAAAAGCGAGAGAATCCGGGCCAAACGCCTCTTTTAATTCCGTGAACTTGCTGGCGATCAGCGATAACGCCTCCTCCCACTCTGCTTCACGGAAATGGTCACCTTCACGGATCAGCGGCTTTGTCAGGCGTTCTTCGCTGTTAACGAAATCCCAGCCGAACTTGCCTTTCACACAAGTAGAAATGCCGTTGGCTGGCGCTTCCTCCTGCGGCTCTACTTTCAGAATGTCTCTGCCCTTTGTCCAGACATCAAAGCTGCAGCCGACGCCGCAATACGTGCAGACGGTTTTCGTTTTTTTGATTCGTTCATCACGCATGGCGGATTCCATATCAGAAATGGCGAGAATCGAGCCGTAGCCTGTCTCTACGCCTTTCGTGATCTCGATCATCGGTCGCAGCGTTTCGTTATTGATGCCTGTTAAATATCCGGCTTCCCCTTCCATTCCTTTTTCCATCATCGCGTTGCACGGACAGACCGTTGAACAATGGCCGCATGACACACATGACGACTCATTGATCGGCACGTCGTTATCCCAAATGACGCGCGGGCGTTCCCGCTCCCAGTCAATGGTCAGCGTTTCAGTTACCTGAACGTCCTGGCATGCTTCAACACAGCGCCCGCACAAAATACATTGATCTGGATCATACCGATAAAACGGATGGGATTCATCCTTATGGTATGGCTTGTGATCAAACGGAATGCTTTGGTGATTGATTTTCATTTCCTTCACCGTATTATGTATTTCGCATCCCCCATTGTTGTAATCGCAAACTGTACAATAAAGCTCATGATTATATAAAATCTTGTCCATCCCGATGACTTGCGCTTTTTTCGCGTCAGGCGAGAGCGTATCAATGATATCCCCATCCTTTAATTCAGCGGAGCACGACCTCTTCAGCTCACCATTGATGCTGACGATGCACGTATCACATGTTTCAATCGGCCCTAAGCTTGGATGATAGCAAACTTGCGGCACTTCAATCGAGCTGTTATTCAAAAGCTGCAGCACCGTCTGTTCCTCGGACGCTTCCATTTCAACGCCGTTTATTGTGATTGTTTTCTTGCCAGCCATCTCCATTCCCCTTTCTTGCTTTATATACCGAATTACCTATTTCAGTTCCCTTACAACAACTCAATAAAACATACAAAGCGCACTCACATGTTTTATTGCACAAACACAGGGAAACGGAATGGTAGATCAATAAGGAGGGATCAACATGAAAAAGACAATGTCTGCTATTACCGCGGCGGCAGCAATAACAAGCTGTTTTACAGGCTTTGGGGCTGCGTCCTTTTCAGCACCGGCAAAGGCCGCAGCTCAAACAAACACGCTCTCCGAAAACACGAATCAATCAGCCGCCGAGCTTGTCAAAAACCTCTATAACACCGCCTATAAAGGGGAAATGCCTCAGCAGGCGCAAGGCCTCACCATTAACAAAAGCACAAAAGGCGATGTCCATGCTGCGTTTGGGGAACCGGAAAGACCAGTCGGGGGAGACAATCGATTTGATTTATATCACTGGAATATGGGACAGCCGGGCTACGGATTTTCCTATCATAAAGACATGACAATTTCAGAAATCCGTTACTTTGGAACCGGTGTGGAACGGCAGCTGAATTTAGGCGGAGTTACGCCGGAAGTGCTGCAGAAGCAATTAGGACCAGCAAATCGGGTGTTAACCGTCCCGTTTACCGATGAAATCGATTATGTATATGATACAGGCCGCTATGAACTCCATTTTGTAATAGGCACGGATCAGACAGCCGACCATGTAAACCTAAAAGCAAAATAAACACCCTACGCGGCTATTCAGCCGCTTTTTTTAGTGGACAAATAAAAGCTATATTCCTTACAATACAGGGAGATGAAACAGAGACGGGGTATCAATTCGCAATGAAGCGAAATCGTTGGATATATGTAGTTTTCACCATACTGATCATTGGGCTGGGGCTTGGATCCAGAGCATTCTCCAGTGTTCTTCCTGATACCCTCAATACTTATCTGGGAGACTCGTTGTGGGCCGCCATGATCTTTACGGGATGCGGATTTCTATTTCGGAAGCTGAAGACAATGATAACGGGCATTATCAGTCTTTCTTTCTGTTTTGTCATTGAATTCAGCCAGCTCTATCATGCCGAATGGATCGACCAGATTAGGGATACTTCTCTTGGCGGACTTGTACTGGGGTACGGTTTTTTATGGAGCGATATCGAAGCATATACAATCGGAATTGCCGCCTGTGCCGCCATAGAACTGCTGGTTTTGGGAATCAAAAAGCGCCGCTGTATGTGACGCTTTTTTCATGTAGAAAACAGCCTGCATTGAGAAAGAATGGTCTTCGCATCCAAACGCGTGGCCTCGCTTATCGTGATATGATGTTGATTCATAAATGACTGAACGGCATGATAGCCAACTGCATAACCCGCAAAAGCCGATAAATCTGCAGGCTTAAAGCCTTGGTCGTTAGCAATTGGATCACCAAACATATAACGGCTGACTTCCGAAAATCCTTTCACATCCAGCACCTCATTGATCACATCAATGGAATATTGCAAATCTTCATGATCAAAACGAGTTACCCAAGGGCCCAATCGTTCCGTACCAAACAGCTCTCTGGCGAATGATTCCGCCAATCCTTCAATCACAAGATAATCCCCGACACTTACAGAGCCATGATGAAAATCTATATACGAAAACCGCACATGATGATGAAACTCATGAGCAATAATTGAAGGAATCCTTGGCAGGTTATAACGGTTCGGATCAATCCATACATGAATAAAGCCCGGTATCCCGCCAAACCCGCAGTAGCCTTTTTGCAGCTGAAGTTTATTTGGATCAGCGATATAAAGGCCGAATTTGATCTCCTCTGCATTCACCCGCAGCTGTTCGCGCTCAGCAAAAAATATGCATTGCAAAAGTGCAGATTCAGCTGTCTCTGAAACATGTGATTCTTTCAGTATTTGTAGTGCTTTCTGGCCGCTTTCAGCATCACGGACATCCAAATAGCCCAGCATTTTCGCAGCCATGATCACATCATAGCCGTTTGGCTCCTTCGCTTTCAGCGGAACTTGGATGGCGGTCCACATCTTTTCAAACGGCCTCATCATCGTATACCGAAATACATCTTCTCTTTTCTGTTCTTCCATTGAAAACAGCTTTTCGTATTGCTCAAAGGTCTTTTCCATTACTAGATTCATCCTGATTCCCTCCTTGTCAAAAACATACGATATGCCGCAGCGTAAGGGTCAACAGCGAAAATTAAGCCATTTTTCACTGTAAAATGATACAAAGCCGCCGATAGGTAAGGCATAGGAGGTGGAACGATGGATATTCCTGCTTTATCAGTTGCGATGCATCAAGCATCCCTTGCCCAGAATGTTAATATCGCTTTAACGAAAAAAATGCTGGACACCGCCCAGCAAAATGCCGATCAAACCTTAAAGATGATTCAGCATCCGACTCTCGGACAAACCATTGATGTAAAAGCTTAACCTCACACCAAAGGCGGCCAATAACTCCATCCTCCCGGCCGCCTTTATTGTTCACAAAAAAGCATGCATGTTTTGATTGTTCCTCCGTATGATTTATTGTTTGCCATATTAAGGAGGTCATAAAGGATATGAAAAGACTGTTTACGAAGGCTTCATTGGTGTTATTCGCAGTAGTATTTGTTTTTGCCGTCAAAGGAGTACCCGCCAATGCGGAAACCCATGCCTACGATGGAAAAAGCCCTTATTACAATGATTGTGCGTCCACCGGCTCTACAAAAAAATCCTCAAACTTAGTGAATGCCAGCAATCAAGTCATCGGAGTAGTCGAGCTTAAATTCAGCAGTACATGTAAAACGGCTTGGGCAAAAATCACGATGAATAATACATTGACGTCTGGCTTTGAAGCAAATGCGGAGATTACCCGAAACACGGACGGAAAGAGATATAATTGTGATTCTGCAGGCGGCAATGGAAAAGCGGTGGCCGGCCAAAAGTCTTGCTATACACCGATGGTATATGATTTAGATCCAAGGACTTCTTACGCTTTCGGCAAGTATTCAGGACCAAACTTAAATGTTTGGGCCACCACAGGCTCTTATTAAATAGAAAAAAGGCTGTCCGTACGGACAGCCTTTTGTAATTTATTTCGCTTCTCTTTGTTTTTTAACCTCTTCAAGCTGAGAAACTGTCACCAATTGATAGCCTTGATCGGTGAGCTTTTTCATAATTTCATCGGCCGCATCAGCAGAGGTGCGGTAAATATCGTGAATCAAAATTGTTCTTCCATCTCCCGCCTGATTCATGACACGGTCAACAATTGTTTTTTTGTTACGGTCTTTCCAATCTTCCGGGTCAACATCCCATAACGCAACATCCATTTTCATTTGACTCCGCAGTTCATCATTAATGCCGCCGTATGGGGGTCTTACAAGCGTCGGGCGGTATCCGCTTATTTTTTCAATGATGTCTTGCGTGTCATTGATCTGCTTTAACGCTTCTTTCACTGAAAGCCTTGTGAGAAGTGGATGGCTCCATGAATGGTTCCCCACCTCATTTCCTTCTTTCAGCATTCTTATTAGCGTTTCCGGATAATATTGAACCCTGCTCCCCAAAACAAAAAACGTGGCATGCCCCTTATATTTCTTCAAGGAGTCTAGAATCTGATTTGTTGTCGCAGGATTCGGGCCGTCGTCGAAAGTAAGCGCAATGACTTTTTGATTTGGATCAACCGTTTCCTCTTTGGGTAAAGAAATCACTTCATGCTTCGGCTTTTGTTCTTTGATTTTATTTTTATTTTTTGCTTTATCAATATATTGTTCTTTCAGAATGTCTTTCAAAAGACTTTTCTTAATGGCAATCGATTGCTCTCCAAGATAGCCTGCTGCAACCTGATATGTGTCAAAGTAAAGTTCGATATAATCCTCCTTGATGGCAAAGCGGCTGAAATTTTCTTTTTTCGGAGCCGTCCCTTCCTTTAACAGTGCATCGTCCGCTGCAATGTCCTTATTCTTTTTCAGTTCGTGATAAGCGATTAACGAAAGCTTATGTAAGTAGTCAGCGTCCTCTTTGAAAATATCATCAATGGAAAGAAACGCTTGTTTACTAAAATCATAGTTAAACGTTTTTTTCACGGTTTGCCCGTGTGCCCCGCCGATGTATTTATATTCATTAAATACAATCGCCACTGTCTGTTTGGCATAATGGACAATTTTATAATCAACATTTAATTCGTTGCGTTTTGTCGTATGCTCTTGATCAACGTCTTTTGTTTCCTTTTGAAATTGACGAACCTCTTTTTCTGCAAATCTTTTTAATGCCGAATCCATTTTTTCATTTTTGAAAACGGGATAGTTAACCGCGTAATTAAAAGTTTTCCCGTCATTCACAAGTGTCGCGATCTCAACATTCCCATATTGAGAATCAGTTCTTACTTTATTCATGACCGTTTCTTTTTTCAATGAATGATTATGGAAAAAGCCGATAAGACCCACCACACATACAACTGCTATTAATACATGAAACCATTTGATTCTTTTTGCCAACAACAAAAACTCCTTCTTTCGTAGCCATTTCGATTTACTCTTCATCAGTTGGAACTGTATCTATTTAGAAATGATTTTGTAACATTGTAGTAACATTTATTTCATATTTGTAATACTATGAGATTTAGAAGTTCATGTCAATCCTTTTTAAGGAATTTCATCATAAAAAAAAACCGAGTTTCATGAATGGACATACACCCAACTTAAGCATCAAGAATATGGTAAAAGGAATAAAAAAAGCTAGGGAGGTTTTCCTCTTGGATTACCCTTTGAATGAACAGCCATTTGAACAAATTACCCCTTATGATGAAAGACAGCCTTATTATTATCCGCGTCCGAGACGGCCATTTTATCCGCCTTATTATTATCCGTTCTACCCGTTTTATCCGCGCCCGCCTTATTACTACCCGCGCCCGCGACCGCCTTACTACCCTTGGTACGGTTACGGCGGCGGTTATGGCGGAGGATATGGTGGAGGTTACGGTTACTAGTCGCACATATCAAAATGGGGGCAGTCCAGCTCCCCATTTTTTTATTTTAAAAATGACAATATCATGACAAATATAGGAAATAATTGTGATTCCGTCCCCCTCTTGTTACGATAACAAAAGCATGCAGTTTTGGGGGAGGCGTCTATTTTTGGAGAATACAAGAGATTCTGCAGCCATATCTGAAACAAAATACATAAAAGCTTCGAACCGGGTAACCATTTACGATTTTATCAAACTTGCAAAACCCGGCATTATCATATCAAACTCGATAGCAGCCTTCGGCGGATTTTGGATCGCGTTTGCAAGCGCAGAAAAAACGTTAACCGGAATGGCTTTTTTGATGACAATGGTGACAGCAATGTTGGGAACCGCGTTTGTGATGGCTTCCGGCACTGTCTATAACAACTATTTTGATCGGCATATGGACGCAAAAATGGCACGCACTCGCAGCAGGGCCTCGGTCACAGGGAAAATGCCGCCAGCCATGATCTTAACATATGGCTCTGTTTTAGGAATCGCAGGTCTTGCCATGCTTTATTCCCTCAATCCATTAACGGCCTTTCTCGGACTGGCCGCCTTTATTTTTTATGCGATCATCTATACGGTATGGGTGAAACGAACGTCTGTGTGGAGCACATTTGTCGGGAGCTTTCCAGGAGCTGCGCCGCCATTGATGGGGTATTGTGCCGTAACCGGTGACTTCAGTATGACAGCAGTGCTGTTGTACACGATTATGTTTCTGTGGCAGCCGCCGCATTTTTGGGCGATTGGGATAAGACGCAAAGAGGAATATCGTGCCGCTGGCATTCCGCTCTTGCCAGTAGTCAAAAGAAATCATGTAACAAAAATAAAAATGATGCAATATATTGCCGTCCTGGTGCCGGTCACGCTATTATTTCCTTTCTCTCTCGGCACCGGCCATATGAGCCCATTTTATTTCTTAGCCGCCTTGGTTCTCGGAGGCATATGGATCAAAAAAAGCATCAAGGGATTCAAAATAGACGATGACGTGAAGTGGGCAAAGGATATGTTTGTCTACTCGCTTATTTATTTTTGCTTGCTGTTCTTCATCATGATGATCGATTCATTTATGATGTTTCTGATCAGATGATGCAAAAAGAGCCACACATTAATGTGACTCTTTTTTGTTTGGAAAAACAGCATCTAATAGAAATGTCATGGCAAAAAACACAACCATGCAAATCAAAAATCGTATAATCTCACTCAAAATCCAGCTATCAGCTATGCGCATACCATCGGTTTCTCGGAGGGTTGCGCATATTGAAAAAATCATGAGTATGTTTTTTAGGGTTTCTTTGTTCATAAAATACCATCGCTTTCTCGATAGGATGACTTAAAGGCAATGAGATAAGTCATCAAGATATAAAATGTGTCGCATCGTTGCATGTTTTGATTGAAAGAAATCATTGTTTTTTTTCCAGCCAATTGTAAAGCTCAGGCAAACAGATGAAAACCGTTTCTGTGAAAAAGCAGATCTAATCGAATGCTTCTATACTCTCTCCACAAATAAAAAATGCTAAGAAATACATTTGTTTCTCTAATCTATAAACCCGCATTCTTTTTCCATCATCAGGTATTATAAGCCAAAAACAAACAAAAAAATAGACTTGCGTTTGAGTTGTATGAAAGTGAAATTGCAAGAATAACCCATACGGTGATAATATATTGTTTGATTTTCCCATATTCATAGATTTGGAGGTCATACAAAAGTGAAGGGAATATTTTTAGTTGTTCAGCTTGGATTTTCTATTATGGTATTTCTGTTTTTAGCTGCTGTTAATTGGTACCAAGGAAGCGAGCTTGTTTCAGATCGATTTGATTGGAACTATACTGCTAAACTCTCAAAACTGCTAAATGGAATTGATGCCGTCAGCAGCCCCAAACAAATTTCACAGCTTGATTTTTTCATCTATTCCGCTAAACACTACCCTGTTATGAGTGCGTTAATGATCATCTCCTTCTTATATGTTCTGGCCGCTCTTTTTTTACTTATATACTCAGTCAAATGCAATAAGCAAGAGATTCATTTAGACTGCTGACCCGGTAAAATTCGTTTTTATAGCCCCTTAACTCTTCCCAGATGCATGCAGGCATCAGGCATAAATGTATTTGTTTAGTAAGTGAAATATACTTTCGGACCTTAACCTAGGTTTTCGGAACTTCTTGCTCAATTATACGTATACCTTAATAGGAGGGATCAAACGATGAAAGAATATGAATTCGTAAGAGTTGAGCTGAGCACGATGAGAAGAAGGCCTAAAGAAGACTACCAGCAAATCATCCATGATTATGCAAAAAGAGGCTGGAGATTCGTTCAGATTTTCGCTCCCAGTATAGATGGGTATGGGGCAGCTGCTTATTTTGAAATCATATTTGAAAGAGATACGGAAAAAGCTTAATCGACATGACTAAGCTTTTTCGTTTCCCCTATATCTGCATCTATACAATTTCTGCAAATGCGGCATCACATGATCTGGCTATATCTTGTGGCGCCAACTTTAGCTGCATACCGATTTTCCCTGCACTCACAATGATAAAATCAAGCGTTTCTGCAGATGAATCAATATAGGTCGGGAACAATTTTTTCATGCCAATTGGCGAGCAGCCGCCGCGAAGATAGCCAGTTACCGCTAATAGCTCCTTCATTGCAATCATTTCTATTTTCTTTTCCCCTGTCACCTTTGCTGCCTTTTTTACATCTAACTCTTCTGAAACGGGTACAACAAAGACATAATAATGATTTGTTCCTGCTGCTGCAACCAACGTTTTATATACATATTTCACAGGATAACCGATTTTTTCCGAAACAGAGATGCCATCTACAGGCTGGCCGTCTGTTTTATACCCTAATACCTCATAAGAGATGTTCTGCTGTTCTATCAGACGAACCGCATTTGTTTTTGCCATTTTTTTCGCCATTGTTTTCACCCACTATCAAAATGATGTATGTCTAACTTCTTGCAGTAATATGTAAATTCTATCATCCTAACCTGCATTTTCAAGGTTACTAGCATTGAATCAACGAAAGGACAAATTGATTTCCTTGGACGCCTATAGCCCATTATTAGTCTACATGGAACAAAACAGGAATGAACAAATAACTCCCACATACAATTTGTATGAATGGAAAATAAAGGAGTGGTTGCTTTGTATCATTACTTTTATGGCCCTGCGTTAATTCCTTACTTTTCACATACTCATAACCCTCAAAGAAGTCCAGACTTTTCAGAAAGACAGCGAAGAAGAGAAATCACATTGACTGTAGATGGCTTTGTCCCCCCATCTTCCACCGAAGATCTTGGAGACGGCTTTTATTCTTACGCATGGACGAACCAACAGGTCATCAATCCAGGTGAATACTTAGTTTGTCATCTAGAAGGAAGAGATATCAACGTGATAAATGGTGGGTTCACTCCGCGCGATACTGCTCCATTGTATGCAGTAGCAAGCTTTCCAAGACGAAGAAACCAATGGGTCATTATCATTCATAATCCTGTGCAAACCCAAAGAGCCATATCGCTTTATTTGATTGCGAAAAGGTAGCACAACATGTTATCAGAAACCCTGCATTCAGGAACAGAAAAACGGGTAGGGACACATTAACATCAGCATTTTCCTACCCGTTTTTGGGCTGGGCAAACTCTCACCTGTCACTCTTTCAATCCCCCTCAATTTTTTCATCTTTCTCTACTGCCAAGGTATCAGAGAAAATTGTTATATGTTATCATTATTCCCAGTAAAAAGAAAAGAGGATTAGATATATGGTTCTCCTTGAAACGAATCGATTACGTTTAAAAACGATTGATATTCCCCTTCTTGACGCCGCGTCTAAACAAGATCATCAGGCTATCAAAGACTTAGGTTATGAAACAAATGGTGAATGGCCAAATTCTGATTTTTTTGAAGCGATACCTTATTTCCGCGAGATTTTAGTCAAAAACAATGGAACAAAAGGATTTGATTCATGGATTATTGTAAAGAAGGACAGTCATGAAATTGTTGGGGGAACTGGATTTTTAGGTGAACCAGACGAAAATGGCATGATTGAAATCGGTTTTGCAACAAATAAAAGTCATCGCCGCAAAGGTTATTGTGTGGAAGCCGCCCAAAAACTAATAAACTGGGCATTAAGCCAAGAAACAGTAAACCGGATCACCGCAAGATGCGAACATGATAATCTAGGCTCACAAAAAACCTTGGAGAAGTTAGGGTTTATATTGGATCATAAATCAGCGGATTATAAGCATTGGATATATGTTACAAAGTAGAGTCCTTAATTACAAAAGCAGGCACTGCGCCTGCTTTTGTTTGGATTATTTACCTCTGTGCTTCTTTTTCGCTTTTTGCTTTTTGAGCATATACCTTTGCTCTTTTACATGTTCTCGTTGTTCTTTCATTATTTGTTTTTTCTTTTGCTTTCTTGCTTCAAGCTCTAGCTTTATCGCCTCTTGAGCTTTAGAAGCTACTCCGGCGTTTTTCAACTCTTTTGAAACCTGGCGCTGCAATCTTTTTGGATTGATCTTTTTTTGACGTCTGCCTTGTAAACTCACTCCTTCCTGCTCAGCTTGGGCCATCATATTCAAAAGTTGGTTATGAACAAACTCTAATACTTCAGAATCCCTCGGCTCTTTGCCAAAAAGATGACGAAAGGCTCTTAGCTTTCCATTGTTCACAACTTCAACAACGCCTACCCAAAACTGACCATCGTAGTAAATCGTTAATTTCATAACGATTCCCTCCTCATAAAAGATATTAAAGAATGATGGACATGGACATCCCGAGGAGGGGAAGGTTACTGACATTCTCAATCATGCATCCGGACTACCAACCGAATCGTGTTTTTTCATTCTTTACCATATACAGAAAAGAGTGTAACATTTCTTCTCCAACTATTAAACTCTTATTTTATTTAGATCATTGCTGGAGAATAGGAGTCTTCACTCGCAAATTTATTTCTCAAGCCCTGCTATGTTACAGATGGGAGACGATACATTCTGCATACCCTTCGAGTTTAAATTCTCCAAGACCGTGAGGCAGCAACATATGATCTCCTTTTTTGAAAGGATAGACATACTCACCAGAGATCATACGGCCCTCCCCTTCAATCACACTGATAAGAAGGAATGGTTTTTGCTGCTTTAAGCTTGCTGATCCTGATAAGTTCCATTTCCCCACCGAAAAGTAAGCGCATTCAACTAATGTCGTTGTAAGCAAATCCTCAATTTGTTCATGGTGAACCGTTTGCCGCTCTGGAATAGACGGGACCTCTATCACTTCGATGCTCTTTTCCAGATGAAGCTCACGCAGCTTGCCTTCTGCATCTTTTCGGTCATAATCATATAATCTGTAGGTTGTGTCTGAGTTCTGCTGCGTCTCTAAAGCAAGAATACCTTTTCCAATCGCATGAACAGTACCGCTTGGCACATAGAAAAAATCCCCCGGCTTTACCTTTACACGGCACAAGAGCTCATCCCATTCTCCACGCTCTATCATGGTAGTTAGTTCTTCCTTTGTTGTTGCATTGTGGCCATAAATAATCTCGGCATCTTTTTGGCAGTCAATAATGTACCAGCATTCTGTTTTTCCAAGCTCACCGTTTTCATGTATGTTGGCATATTCATCATTCGGATGCACCTGAACAGATAAGTCCTGGTCAGCATCTAATATTTTTGTAAGCAGAGGGAAACGGTCCCCTTCAAGCTGTCCGAATAAATGTCTGTGATGTTCCCATAATTCGCTGAGCGTGAACCCCTTATACATTCCGTTTTGAACAACGCTTTGACCATTTTGATGCGCGGCAAAAGCCCAGCACTCTCCTGTTCGTTGTGACGGAATGGTATAGCCAAAATCAGCTAAAGCGGTCCCGCCCCAAATTCTTTCTTTGAAAACAGGCTTGAAAAATAACGGTTCAGTCGTCATGAAAATCCCCCGCTTTATTCGATTTCTTCCAGCAGCTTGTAGGCTTCTTCTGTTGTTTGCACGGAAAGCAGCCGCTTCCTATAATTGTCATCCATTAGCTTTCGAGATAGCATCTGCAGTATTTTGAGATGCTGGTTTCCCCCGCTCTCTTTCGGTACAGCAATCATAAAGATTAATTTAGCTTCTGATTCATCCAGGCTATTCCAATCAACGCCTGATCGTTTGATCCCAAAGGCAACACTCGGCTCCCTGACCGCCTCAGACTTTCCGTGCGGAATTGCGATATTCATGCCGATCGCCGTTGTTCCCTGTTGTTCACGATTCAAAATGGCTTGTTTAAACCCGCCCTCTGAAAATAGCGCACCTCTTCGGGACAATTTCTGAATCAATTCATCTATGATGTCATCCCTCGTTTCCCCCGATAAATTTGGTTCAATTAATTCCGGGCTGATAATATCTGTCAGTTTTTTGATTTCCGACATCTCAGCTTTTTGGCTTTGATTTGGCTGCTTTATTTCATTTGCTGCCGCAGCTTCACTTGGCGCGGAGGGCGGTGCAGTTTCACTGAGCACAGGAGACGCCGTAATATCCTTTTTTAGTACATTGACGAACAGAGCAGTGACAAGAGATCCTGCAATCACAGCAATAAAAAACATCAAGACATGATCAACTGCGCCAAGCACTGCAACGATAGGTCCGCCGTGCGCCACTCTGTCTCCCACATTGCCAATCATGGCTATCACAGAACCTGTCATAGAACCTGCCATAATACTTGGAATGACTCGAAGAGGATCCTGCGCCGCAAATGGAATCGCTCCTTCAGTAATGCCGAAGAGTCCCATCGTAAATGCCGCTTTCCCCATTTCTCTTTGAGATGCCTCGAATTTTCTTTTTCCTAAAAACGTCGCAATGCCAAGACCAATCGGCGGGATGCAAATGGCGACAGCAATTGGTCCCATAATTTCATAATTTCCTTCTCCAATCATTGCCGATCCAAACAGAAACGCCACCTTATTTACGGGACCGCCCATATCAAATGAGATCATCGCCCCTAAAATCAATGCCAGAAGGATCGAGCTCGACCCTTTCATCCCCGCCAGCCAAACTGTTAAAGAGGCGAAAATTTGAGCTACAGGCGCGCCGATCAAAAACACAAACGCTAAACCTACAATCAGTGATGCAAACACCGGAATAATAATAATCGGCATAATCGGCTGGATGGCTTTTGGAACTTTTAATTTTTTGATCCAAAGTGCAGCGTATCCGGCCAAAAACCCGGCAATAATCCCCCCGAGAAATCCGGCGCCGCTTGCGCTGTCATAAAAACTTCCAGTCGCCGCAATATATCCGCCGATCATCCCTGGCACAAGCCCCGGTTTATCAGCGATGCTATAGGCGATATAGCCGGCTAAAATCGGAATCATAAATGAAAATGAAGCACTGCCGATCTGTTCAATCGTTTTCCAGAAGGAATCATCCGGAATAACTAAGCCTTTAGGTGTTTTCTCCCCTCCAAGCGTTAATGCAACCGCTATCAATAATCCGCCGACAACAATGAAAGGAACCATAAATGAAACGCCGTTCATTAAATGACGGTAAATTGGATTTTGTTTCTTCTCCTGATGATTGACGGATTCCGATTTTAAAGCGGAACGATAAACCGGTATATCCCCGTTAAGAGCTTTTTGAATCAATTCTTCCGGTTTGCGGATGCCGTCCTGTACCCCCACAGACAGCAGTTTTTTGCCTATAAACCGGTCTTTGTTTACCGAGCGGTCTGCAGCAATAATGATTGCATCCGCTTCGCGAATTTCCTCTTCGGTTAGCTTATTTTCGACACCAATTCCCCCCTGGGTCTCAACTTTGATGCTAACGCCCAGTCTGTCAGCAGCTTTTTGCAGATTTTCCGCTGCCATATACGTATGGGCGATTCCATTCGGACAAGATGTAATCGCTAACAGTTTCATAGGAAACCTCCTTTAAAGTGTGAATAATAAGATCTTGTCTCAACTGTATACCGAAATCAGCTCATTAAAATCGCTTTTTTTACCATAGGCTTCCGGTAATAAAGGCATTTTTCCCTATAACAAAAAAAGCAAGGAATAATCCCTGCTTTTAATAATCCAAATGAGATAAAAATGTCATGACATTTGTTTCTTTCGTCAGCTTCTGGACGAAGGCCGGCTGCTCGCTAAGATATGAAAGCTCGCTAAACAGCTGCTTTGTCATGGTTTGATCCTCGTGTTTGACAGCCAGCATAAAAACGAGCGAAACTTTTTCATTTCCCCATTCAAGCGGCTCCTTTAATGTGGCAATCGCGATTGCTGATTGTTTAATAAATTTAGCGTTTGCATGAGGAATGGCAATGCCTGATCCTATATTTGTCGCCGACATTTTTTCCCTCATCACCGCATGAACCGCATAGTCCTTATCAACATAGCCTTTCTCACACAAAGCTGTCGCCAGCTGTTCGATTAACTTGTAGCGATGCTCCGCCTCCTGCTGCAAAAAAACCAAAAAAGGAGTCGTATTGTTCAGCATCTGAAACGTTTTTTGTTTTTGGCGGTGTGATTCGCCCAGCTGACGTATAAACGCACTTAATTTCATCTCTTCGCCAGGCTCTAAAAGCGGAGACACAACAATATGGGGAACCGTTGTATTCTCCAGCGCAATGGTGGATATGACAAGATCAATATCCTCATGCTTTTTGATATAATCCTTTAAATCGGCCTTTGCAATACAGGCCATTACAGCGATTTGATGACATTTCCGTTCAATTTTTGTCCGCAGCAATTGTGACATCCCAATCCCCATGTGGCAGACGATAATCGCCTTTTTATGTGTCTCGCTGTTGCACTGCATCCGTTCGATCGCTGCCTGAAAATGCAATGTCAAATATGCTGCCTCTTCCTCAGGAATATGAAGATCAAAAGTTTGATTGATATCTTCCAAAACATCAATGATGAGGTGGAACAAATAAGGGTACATCTTTTTGATGTCATTGAGCATAGGATTTGCTACAGAAAGATCGTAGCTCAGCCGTTGTAGCACAGTATTGAGATGAATGTTCAAACCATTGATCAAATCCTGATCCTTATGAAAATCCATCATTTTCAGCTCTGAAACACGATTGATTAAATGCCCTACAACCTTAGGAAGCACAGCATTTTCAAGGTTCTCTTCTGTCTGCAATGGATAACGAACTTTACCGCCCAATATATGTAATGTTAAGTACACGGCTTCTTCTTCAGGGAAGCGGATTGCAAAAACCGGTTCAAGCCGCTGTAAACAAGCAAATGTCCATTGATATTCTTTCCTCTTTCTTACTGCCGCCATTTCTTTTGGGGACAATGAAATCGGCTGCTTCATTTTGATGCGGCGGACCATTAACAATGTATGCAGCAGCAAACTTTCAAACGTTTCGTCTGTGAAATAGAGGGAATGCTTTTTTTGTAGTGATTTGATTTCTTTCGTCACAAAGTCTACTTCATAATGTAAAAACTTACTTTTAATAAATTGGCTGGTAAACTCTGTATTGTGAATCAAATCAGATATTCTTGCCAATGCCTTTCTTTTATTTCTTTCGTTCCCTTCAACCTTTAATCCAAGCCGCTGCCTAGAAACCAGTGTGAGATCAAAACGCTTCAGCCACTCTTCTACTGCGTATAAATCCTTTTTTATGGAAGATCGATTGACAAAATGCCGAGCAGCAATGTCTTTTGCGGAAACAGGCTTCGGATTCATTAATAAGTCATAAGCAATGTGCAGCATTCTTTCTTCATCGCTCCGCTGCCTAGAAGAAAAATGTTCAGTATGTAATTGTTGGCTTAGCCAGGTCCTTTCCTGTTCTTCTATATGTAAATAAACGCCCAACCCTGGTTTTCGAATAAGCTGTGCATGAGAATGCTCATTGAGATAATCCTCGATCACTTTCAAATCATTCCGGATTGTTTTTTCAGAACACTGTACCCTATCTGCGAAATCTTGCACAACTAAATAGTCATCAGGTTCAGATAACAACAGATACAAAATCTCTTTTTGTCTTGTATTTATGTATTCCATCTGTTTTTCTATCCTTCCTGTCAGTATCTACTTGAGCAAATTGATAGTATAAGTATACTATATAAGAAACCGTTTACATTATAAAATAAAATCATAGAGACAAAAGTTTCGTTTTTTACCGAAGCTTCCGGAAAAAAGGGATTTTATGATTTTGAGTTAACTGCTAGAAACGATCTGATTCTGTGATAGTTTCTTTTTTCGTTTTATGTCAACTTAGTATACGAAATAAAAAACGGACACCAACCAAAGCACAGCGTTCTCTGTCCAGTGATCAGTATCCGCAGACCTTCCATCTCGGGCATTTTTTACGGCCCGGTTCCACAGTCTACTTTATATTTACCATCTGATGCTTTTTTTGAATAGCATAAGTGAGGCGTTTGTCCAGTTTCATCTTTCCAATCTAGCCAATTTACATAATAAAGATTCAGATTCATTGTCACCTTCTTTTTGAAGAACTGCAAAGTAGCTTTGATAGGGATATCCTCTTTTATAAATTTCGTGTCTGATTGCTCCTTTTTCAGAAGCAGCTGTAAAAACAACAGGAGATAGAACCGGTAGTGCTATCAATATAACTATAAGTGCTGCTAAAAGGGAAAGTATAATTGTGGTTTTCTTTTTCATTTTTTTCTCCAAGCTTTTAAACTTATTATTAAGAATATGTATTTAATTCTCCGCATGATATTGTTGGCGGAGTTGGACAACAATCCGCCAACAACTTTCCGATTCTTAGTTTTTGAATGTCTCTTTTGAAGACGCCTTTTTAATCATTCACATTGCTTTTCATTAACCATTCTACTTCCGTTAATTCTTGTTTTTGAACGTCTATTGTGTGTCTTTTCGTGAAATGGGTTTTCACAGCTTCTTCGTTTTCCCAAATCTCCCAAAGCATTATTTTACGTTCTGATGGCTCAAGCGGATAAGCATGGAATGTAATACAACCCTCTTCTTTGTTCGTTTCTTCCTCAAATTTTTTGAATTCCTTCATTATCTCATTAAGGTCTTTATCACTGATGATTTTTAAGCATGCCGTTATGTAATGCATCGAAATTCCCCCTCCCATCATTTTATGGCTTTTCATTATAACATTTTCTTGAAAAAGATAGATGCCATTTATAAATCATTAGACGACTTCGAGTGCCTCCCTCACCAATACAATAGAGTTCTATTATCATTTTTTTACCGATATGTATCATTTTAGAACGAGAGATTTAGTTATTGCTTTAACATATTATCGCGAAGCCGAAAAATATCTTGATTTATTAGATAAAAACGCAAATACAGATAAGGCAGATTCTATTTCAAAATGTCAGAAGTCTATTACTATATGAAAGAGACTCATTTTTCAATGAACTATGCCCAGCGAGCATACTCTATATTTAAAGAGCAAAAAGATGCTCAGGGGAACCTTACATATGGCAAGGAAATGGTCCAATGTCAGTTTGTTATCTTTGGGAACTGGCTAGATAAAATGTGTTATGAGGACGCTTTAGAAACAGCTGAAAAAGCCTTAAATGATGCTATAAAAATAGGGGAACAACATTTAATTGGTTCAGCTCATTTTAATGTGGGATTATGTTATAATAATCTTGAAGAACTTTACAATTATGAGAAACATTTTCAAATCGCCTATGAAATTCATAAGAATCGAAAGCACATTTATGAGTCGAAAGCGATTTTTAATCTGGCGTATGTCAAAGCAAAGAAGAATAATTTAAAGGCTGCGTTAGAATTATACCAGGAAGGTCAGAAGATTGCTGCCCGACACAACAACCAGAAAGTAACCGAGAAATTAAAACTGGTTAAAGGTCTTTATTTATCATTTGACTTACAAACACTTAGAGAAGTGTTTAAGTTCTTCAAAGAGAAAAACCTTTATGGTGATATGGAAGAATACGCTGTTGCTGTTGCTGATTTTTTTGACCAACAAAGAAGACAGACATGATGCGGTCGATTTTTATCAAATGGCAATTGAAGCACGTAAACAAATTCAAAGGGGAAACATTTAAATGAAAAAATGTAAAATTGCAATTTGTTTAGCGCTCTTGCTTGGCATTGTTGGAGTATCCAGCGCTTCATACGCTCTTTCTGAGCAGTCCACTTATAAGGTCGCAGATAGAGCAGCAACTTAATATGATATTAAGAAATAACCCCATTTTGGAAATGGGGTTTATATTTTATCTTCTCAACTCAATATTATTCCTGAGTTTTCATTTAAATCATATACTGCATCAATAAACCGACAGCCCCTATAAAAAGTAAAAAACCCTTGCACAGCAAGGGTTTAAGCTATGATTCCGACTGGGCTCGAACCAGCGACCTCTATCCTATCAAGGTAGCGATTATGTTCTGATGCGAAAATGAACAAATTGGTCCCCAATTTGTCCCCATCTGAAAAACATTTAATTACATAAAGTCAATTATTCTCCTCATAATCAGCCACGAACAAGACATATCTGTACAGTAGACTTGCATTTCTAATAGACGTTACTAAAGCAAATAGAATTAAAGCTAACCATAAGAAACCGAATATCAAAAGAAAAATTTTTAACCATAATACTTCTAGATAAGCTGGGAAACTTTCTAAATTATACAGATACTTAAAAACTAAAATAATTAAGATTCCGATAAATAAAATTAATAATCCATAGACCATCGAGAATGAGAAAAAAACTAATATTTGCTGTAAAATTGTGTCGTTGGCACTCTTACCGTTACTTATTTTTTTACTTTTCAAAAATCTTAATATCTTATTGTTACTAGATGCTATTACCGACAAAGAAGTCGTATTGAAACCCGTTATTATTGCAACAATTGTAAGTGAAACTGTGGTAATTTCATTAATTGAGTTTAGAAGATTTTTATTAGTGTCACATAAAATACTAATTAATAAAAACATTATTAAAGAAGTAATTGAAATGGTCAATAAATAAAATATCCATTCCTTTTTGGTTGTATACTTCTTGTATTTTTTTATTATTTCAAATATATCTCTGTTTATGTTGTCACTTTCTTCTTTAACCCGCTTGATCCTCCTCTGTTTCATTAATAAACACTCCTTCAAATTGTTCTATATCATTTTTGTACTTTAAAGGATTATCTCTTTTACAGATTTTAACCATTTCTTTATTTAAGTCCCTCAATGAAGGATTTCCACTTTCATTATGTTCTACACCGATATCAAATGCTCTCTGAATATTTTCAAGTTCAATCGTTCTTTGTCTCCCAGAATTCAATTGACCACTAACACCTATTCCATCATAATTTTGAGACTCAAATAGTTTTTTGAAATATGCTGCCACATGTTTTACTGAGCCTTTTTTCACTTTATTCTCAAAAGAAACTTTAACTCGTGTTACACCTGATATCCCATTTTCTGTAGCGTTATTATAGTGGTACATCAAATCAGCTGCTTCGTTATTTGCACCTGCCCCTTCATTAACATCTTTGTAATAATAGGCATCTTTAATTGTAGAAAACTCTTCAATTTCTTCAAAAAATGTTTTACTAGGTAAAGAATTTATTTTATAAAAGCTATTTTTCCATATTTTAATCGGAGAATACTCTTTATTGAAAGTCTCAATATAATTATAAATTAATTCTCTATGGTACCTAAAGAATTTTCGAATCATTGAAGCACGCGCAACACCTTCAGAGTCTTTCTCGATTAAAAGTAATCCTGTTTTTTTATGAATTAGAAAATAAACCTCATTTTTTACTCCGTGCTCTTTTTCTTTTTTTCCTGCTTCAGTTTGATTAGGAACATCAATTATCGTTTGTTCTTTTCCATATTTTGCAGTGAAAAAAATCCCTTCCAAAAAATCAGCATCTTCTGATTGATTTATCGATTGAAGATTAATCATCTTATTTTTATTTCTAAAAGCTCTCTCTTTAATATCAACTTCCAAGATTAATTTTAAGTATGTTTCCATGAGTTCACTATCAAACCTATCTTGATCCCACTTATCCCCTGTAAACTTAGGTGTACAGATTTCATATCCTAGAACTGTTACCGGTTTTTTCTCCATTTTTGGTCCTCCTCTTTAGGATGACCCGTAGAACATATATATTTTTTCTCCTGTAATATGATAAACTACAGATGATTATTTTGACGTACGGGTCTACCTGTATGTCTTTTTTTCTGTAGGTTGATATTATCATATAAAGGAATTTTTGAAAATCTTTACATCTCCTTTCTAGATTATTATTTGCATTAACAGCCCTCTTAAATTAGGTGGCAAACGTAGGATACGACTCTTTATCCCCGCATATAATCAATATTATTTCAACCACTTAAATTGGCTAAATGACTCATATTTAATTACTATTTTTCTATTTTTGAATCGCACACTAACTTTTTCTTCATTTTTTCATAGTAATATCTTGTTAAAACATTTCAAACGAAAGGATACACATTAAAGTATTTGAAGCAAAGACGTTTCCGAAACAGATAAATATGCAAAAGAATACAAGGCCTTCGAAGCTCAGCTGATTTAGAAGATAGTAAGTTCTCCCAGCAAAAGGTGCGTTTCGGGCTATCTGTGTTTACATAGAAGAATCCTTCTTAGAACACGACCTGGCTAACACATATGTAAAATCAAAAACCATTTTGTCTGAACAAAAGAAAGCTATGAAGGATATCTTAAATAATATCTTTCCTTCCGCCTTATCTAGATTTAGTAAAAAAGTTCTTCTTCGTTAAATTAAAAACTGGATAAGGGAAACATCATTTCTTATACCATTAGACATATTACGGATTGCTTAATTTTTATATAACTGTTGGAAAAGGATTTTCCGCCTGCGATAATTAAATAAGAGGTGAAATCAATGAATGGTATAGAATTTTTAGAGTCCGTGTCACAACTGGGACAAATAATTTTATTGTTCTCCGGCTACGCCCTTTACTGGAAATTAGGTAAAATAAAAAAAGAACGAAAGCTTACAAAATATGAAACTTTTCTTAGGCTCTTTGTAATGTTCGGCATATTTGCATGGGCACTTTCGTTTCTTGCTTTGCATTTGTGGTAACAATCTTCTGTCGATATTTCACTAATTATGTCTAATTTTTTAATTATTAATTAAATTTCCTTTTTATTGAAAAACGGAAGAGTATCGCCTTTTTTGATTGTGTAAATGCTCCCAGAAGCTTTAGACTCAGATGATGACGGTTTAGATGTTGTCTTTCCTCCCAGCACCTTCAATTCTGACTCAATGGCTGACTTAACTTGGTTCCATCTGCCCTCAGCTAAAATGCGGTGCAAGCAATCCTTTCCGCTTCAGCTCCTGATGTTTACGGACACGATCAATTCCCCAGCCGCGCTCTTTAAGCAGCTACGCCACAAACTTGATAGCCAATTTTTCAGCAGTGTAGTATTTAGCGCCTCCTGACTTGCTATAACAAATACCAACACCAATCAAATTACGGTTCCCGGGACCATTAGGAATAGATTCAAAACCTTTTATAGATACTTTATCTAAAAGCGCAGGCTTTGGTAAAGTTACTGGCCGAATGTCTGGAGATAATAAAGTCCTTTGGAGATTAGATTATGACCCTGAAAAGGGACCTCATATAAATGTTGAGGATTATAGAAATGGAAAAGGAAATAAGGCAAAGAAATATTATATACCTTTTAACGGAAACGAAGAAACTTATAAATCACTTTTAAAACATTTAAATAAATAGGAAGTGTTAATATGACTTTATACGAAGAATGTCTAGAAGCTCTTGGAAATGACAAAGAAGTCCTCACTATTTCTGAGACACGTAAATATCATGAACAACTTGGTGAAGGTTTCCCCTTCACATCATGGGGAAGAATTAAATGGGATGAAGTAACTTCTCACAGATCTATTGATTACGCTGATGATATTGATGAATGGTTAATTGAGAATAAAATAGATGATAAAACTGTTATTCTCCTTTGGGCTTACGGTGATTATCCAGCTATAAAAACCAACTTAGACAACGCCTTAAACGTAATTGATGATGTAACTGCTGTAGGTTCCGATACTTTCATGTTCAGCGAATCTGGTTATGTTATTGAATTTTTCCATGATGGAGATGTAACAATAGGAAAGGCAATAGGAAAATAATAGCCCTGCTTAGTTAAGAGGATCAATATGAATTTAGAGAAAAAGATGAAAACTATATCAATTAAACGAAAAAAACTTAATCTTAATGATGACTATGGAATTCAAAAAAGTTGGGATGAAATAATTGAAGTTCTCTCAGAAAATGAGGAAAATACAATTAGCTATTTAGAAAATTGTAATAAAGAAGATTTATATTGGATCAGTGAAGTATTTGAAGATTTAGCTGAAGGTTTACAAAGTAAAGAACTTATTAATTGTTTAAGAAAATTAGATGAAAAGTACCCTGACTTAGAAATGACAAACGATATTGATATAGCAGAAAGTTATATAGAATAAGATACCACCATTTCTCAGATTTGAAGTTAACATTTCTTGGTGGTGATAAGTAATGATTGAAATCGAAATTTATGAACCTGTATTTCAATTTCTAGGAGGTATATTTCATCAAGATATAGAAACTCCAGAGTCAGCACTGGACGAATACTTAGAAGAGATTCCAAAAGAAGAGCAAGAAACTGATATAGCTGCATTGAAAGATTTTATTAACAGCGATTATTCGGATGAAGAAAAGAATGATTTTATCGATGAAGCTGCTGACGGAGTGGACGTTCTTAGTTACGGCGTATCTCCAATCATATGGCTCGAACAAGTTATTCAAAAAATCGAAAAGAATATTGAAACTTTAACCTAGCATAGAAACAGAGCTGATTTTGAATTCACTTCAAAATCAGCTTAAAAAAACTTCCGTCCCCAACTCGATGAATGATGACAAAATCAATAAATAGGCAAAATAAAAAACCCTTGCTGCGCAAGGGTTTAAGCTATGATTCCGACTGGGCTCGAACCAGCGACCTCTACCCTGTCAAGGTAGCGCTCTCCCAGCTGAGCTACGGAATCATGATATGTATGGCTGGGTATGTTGTTGTCTTTCTGACAAGTTCTATTATATAACCTTCCCTTCTATTCGTCAACTGCTTTTTCAGAAAAACTTTTTTTGGACTTGCTGTTCTGTTCCCCGGCCATTATAATATGTCTTAATTTTCTAACAATAGGGGTGATGGGGTTTTGCATTCTTTGATTTCTTCCGATGATGTTTGGATATTATGGGGGTTTATTGCGGTGTGGGCGGCAGTGAGCATCGGGCTGGAGCAGCGCTTTAAGTGGGCTTCTGCTGTGTCGGGCGCTATTATCGCCCTTGCAGGTGCTATGGTGTTTACAAATGTAGGAGTGCTCCCTGTTGAGTCGCCTGTGTATGACACTGTGTGGTCTTATGTGGTACCACTGGCGATACCACTTTTATTGTTTCAGATCAATGTTAGGCAAATTTTTAAGGAAAGCAGGCGTTTGCTGTTTATTTTTCTGATTAGCTCCGCTGGCACTGTCCTTGGGAGCATTCTAGCTTTTTTTCTACTCAAACAGCATATTCCTTACTTAGATAAAATCGGTGGGATGATCAGCGCCTCTTATATCGGCGGCGGGGTCAACTTTGCGGCGATGGCGGCAAAATTTGAGACGCCTGGTGAATATGTGTCGGCTACCGTTGTGGCTGATAATTTTATGATGGCGCTTTTGTTTTTTATTTTAATCAGCATTCCTGCACTCAAATGGTTTCAGCGGCATTATGCCATGCCGTTTGAAGAGAAGGTAAAAGCCGATGGAAACAGCGGAAACAGTGCTGAAAGCTATTGGAAACGGAAGGATATTTCCTTAAAGGATATCGCATTTAATGCCGGTGCTGCTTTCGCGCTTGTTGCGGTGAGTATGAAGGTTTCCGGTTATTTTAAAAGCATTTTTTCTCATCCCCTGCTGACCGGTACGCTTGGCGATCAGTACCTGGTGCTTACGTCTTTAACTGTTCTTATCATTTTTCTTTTCCCGCGTTTTTTTGAAAGGCTCAATGGATCTCAGGAGCTTGGAACCTTTTTGATTTATTTGTTTTTTGTGGTGATCGGCATTCCTGCAGATCTCCGCTTAATCGTCACGAATGCGCCTCTTATTCTATTATTCGTGTTTATCATTGCGATCAGCAATTTATCAGTTTCCTTAGCTGCCGGAAAATTGTTCCGTGTGCGGCTTGAAGAAATTCTGCTCGCCGTCAACGCTACTGTCGGGGGACCGACGACTGCGGCTGCGATGGCAATTGCCAAGGGATGGCGGGAGCTTGTCGCCCCGATCATGCTTGTCGGTACGCTCGGCTACTTAATCGGCAACTATGTTGGCACTTTTATGGGAAATTGGTTTTCTTCCTTCTTATAAAAAGGATATTTGCATTTCCCTGAGAATAATGTAAGAGGAATGCTGACATGAGAACGGAGAGATCACTGTATGTTAAAAGGAAAAACCATTTATGTTAGACCTTTAGAAGTAACGGATGCCGAAGAAAATCTGCGGCTGCAAAGCGAAAATCGAGATTTTTTCGAACAGTTTTCTATGATACGCGCAGACGATTACTATACGGTTGAGGGGCAAAGAAAACGGATAACCGAGTATCAGGAAAGACTTGAGAAAGATGAAGAATATCATTTTGGCATCTTTACAGCGTCAGACGATAGATTAATCGGGACGGTTTCGCTCTTTCAAATCATCCGTGGCGCGCTGCAAACTGCGTTCATTGGGTATTTTTTAGACAAAGCCCATAATGGAAAGGGCATTATGACAGAGGCAGTCAGATTGGTTGTTGATTATGCGTTCCACGAATTGAAACTGCATCGGATTGAAGCCGGTGTGATGCCCCGTAATCTCGGGTCCATGCGTGTTTTAGAAAAAGCGGGATTTCATAAAGAAGGCATCGCCCGAAAAAATGTGAAAATTAACGGCGTTTGGGAGGATCATCAAGTCCTCGCGATTCTGAATCCTGATGACGAACAATACTAAAAGAAGCCGGGACATCCCCGGCTTCTTTTTTAACGAACCGCAACTGGAGCAATTTCTTTCAGCGCTTGTTCGAAATCGTGTTCTAAATCGTCTGCATGTTCGACGCCCACACTCAGACGGAGCAGGCCATCAGTGATACCGCGTTTTTCACGCTCTTCCTTAGGCATTGCCGCGTGAGACATCGTTGCCGGATAGGACAAAATTGATTCCACTGCGCCAAGGCTGACAGCGAAGACCGGCAGTGACACATTCTCGACTAATTTCTTAACGGCCTCTTTGCTTTCAAGCTCAAAAGATAGCACGGCGCCCGCTCCCTTCGACTGGCTTTTATGGGTTTCAGCGCCGGGATGATCAGCCAGTCCCGGATAATACACGCGCTTCACCGCCGGGTGCTTCTGGAAAAATTCCGCAAGCCGCTGGGCTGTTTGACTCGCTTTCTCTAAACGGACCTGCAATGTTTTTAATCCGCGCAGGACAAGCCAGCAATCCTGTACGCCAAGGACGGCGCCGAACGCGTTTTGCAGCTTATACAGCTTCTTCCCAAGCTCTTCATCTTTGACAGCAGCCAAACCTGAGAGCACATCGCTGTGTCCGCTTAAGAATTTTGTCGCGCTGTGAAGTACAATATCCACGCCGAGATCAAGCGGACGCTGCAGTGCCGGCGTCATAAATGTATTGTCCAGAAAGGTCAGGCAGCCGTTTTCTTTTGCAAGCTGAACAACCGCTTTAATATCCGTAATCCCAAGTGTCGGATTTGATGGCGTCTCCATATAAATGACCTTTGTGTTCGGCTTGATGCTCCGCGCCAATTCATTACGATCCGTCATGTCGACAAACGTATGCTCAATGCCAAACCGGGTCAGCACCTCTGTCACCATACGGAAGGTTCCGCCGTATACATCTTCTGTCACAAGAACGTGATCACCCTGTGACAGCAGTAAAAATGCTGTTGAGATAGCAGCCATGCCTGAACTGAAAGCAAATCCTCTTGTTCCGCCTTCCAATGCGGCAATTGTTTCTTCGAGAGCTGTTCTTGTCGGCGTGCCAGAGCGGCTGTAATCATATGCCCCGAACTCTTCAAATGAAGATTGGTGAAAAGTCGAGGCGTGCTGAATCGGTACACTGACCGCCCCGGTTCCGCCGTCTGTTTTAAATGGATTGTGCACGAGCTGGGTTTCAAGCGTCCAATTGTGTTTACTCAAATGAAACAGCTCCCTCTTTGACCTGACATAATGCCTGCTTTAGATCCTCTTTTAAATCTTCCGCATGTTCAATTCCGACAGAAAAGCGCAGCAAACGATTGCACACCCCGTTTGCGATGCGGATCTCTTCAGGAATATCCATGTGCGTCTGGGTCGCAGGGTATGTAATAAAGCTTTCCACCCCGCCGAGACTTTCTGCAAAACAAATGGTCTTCAGTGCTTTTAAAAACGGATTGACCCATTCTTCTTTTTGCAGACGGAAGGACAGCATGCCGCCTTTTCCGGGATACAGCACATCCGAAATTTCTTCCTGCTCTTCTAAAAACGCCGCAAGCTCCTGCGCGTTTGCCTGATGCTGACGCATTCTGAGGCTCAGCGTCTTCATTCCTCTCATCAGAAGCCACGAATCAAATGGCGGCAGGACAGCGCCGATTGCATTTTGATGCTGAAACATTTCCTCTCCGAGCCGCTCATCCTTCACCACGACAAGCCCAGCAAGCAGATCGTTATGCCCGCCTAAATACTTGGTTGCGCTGTGAATGACAATGTCAGCTCCCAGCTCAAGCGGCCGCTGCAAGACCGGTGTATAAAATGTATTATCTACGATCAGCAGAAGACCGTGCTCCTTTGTAATCCGGGCAATATGTTCAATGTCCGCCTCCTGCATGAGGGGGTTTGTCGGCGTTTCCACAAACACCGCTTTTGTATTCGGCGTAATCTTAGAGCGTAAACAGTCCTCATCGCTGAAATCATCATAATGAAAAGTCAATCCGTATTTTTTCCATTCATTTTCAAATAAACGGTACGTGCCGCCATATAGGTCCGATGAAACGATCAGTTCATCTCCGCTTTTAAACAGCGCCATAATCGTTTGGATAGCAGCCATTCCCGAACTAAAGGCAAGCCCTCTTGCGCCGTTTTCTAAGTTAGCGATGGCGTCCTCAACAAGCTGGCGTGTCGGATTTTTTGTGCGGACATAATCAAATCCAGTTGATTCTCCGATCCCTCTGTGGCGGTATGCTGTTGATAAATAAATAGGAGCACTCACTGTTCCCGTGACTTCATCGCTTCGGTTCCCAATTTGGGCTAATTTCGTTTCAACGTGCTGTGACATATAGCTGACACCTTCCCTTTTCAAAATAAAAACCCCTTCTTCATAAGAAGAAGGGGTTTAACGCTTCTTCTTATCTTCCAAGCATAAAAACGCTTGCTGGATTTAGCACCTTGGCGCTTTGCACATGCAAAACAAGCCGGTTGCTGAGGTTTCTAAGGGCCAGTCCCTCCACCTCTCACGATAAGAAATATCGATTTCAATTTTCTGATTGTTTTATATTAGCGCAATTCACAGTTTATTTCAACACTTTTTTCTTCGTGTGTCGAACCGTTTAAAGAGAGAAATTTCTAATAATTCATGGTACAATAATTGAAAATGCAAGAAAGTATAGTGATGTCCTGGAGGAATGTTTTTATGGCACCGAAAAACGGCACAGTGCAAGAAAAGAAATTCTTTTCAAAAGAGCTTAACGAGGAAATGACCTTACTTGTTTATCTGCCGTCCAACTACTCCCCGCTTTATAAATACCATGTCATTATCGCGCAGGACGGCCACGATTATTTCAGGCTGGGGAGAATCGGCAGACAGGTTGAGGAATTGCTGTCGAAACGCGAAATAGACCGGAGCATTATTATCGGTGTTCCTTATAAGGATGTAAAAGAGCGCAGAAACACCTATCATCCGGAGGGTTCAAAATTTTCGGCGTATAAACGGTTCATCGCCCATGAGCTCGTTCCTTTTGCAGATGATGAGTATCCAACCTATCAGATCGGTTACGGCCGAACGCTGATCGGTGATTCGCTCGGAGCAACCGTGTCACTTATGACAGCGCTTGATTATCCGAATATGTTTGGCAACATCATCATGCAGTCTCCCTATGTTGACAAACACGTACTAGAAGCCGTAAAACAGTCAGACGATATCAAACACCTCTCTATTTATCACCAAATTGGAACAAAAGAAACTGACGTCCACACGACAGACGGGAACATCCTGGACTTTACAGAACCGAACCAGGAGCTGAAGCAGCTGCTGGAGAAGAAGCTTTCTGATTATTATTTTGAGCCATTTGACGGAGACCACAAATGGACATACTGGCAGCCGCTCATCACCCCGGCGCTGAAAAAAATGCTTTAACACTCTATCATACTTTATTTCCAGGAGGGACATAATATGAAATACGGAATCGTTTTATTTCCATCAAAAAAGCTCCAAGACCTTGCAAACTCTTACAGAAAGCGCTATGACCCAAGCTACTCTCTGATCCCGCCTCATTTGACGCTGAGAGCATCCTTTGAATGCGCGGAGGAGAAAGCGGATCAGCTCGTATCACATTTAAGAAACATCGCAAAAGAGTCCCACCCAATCGTTCTCAAAATGACAAAATACAGCTCATTTGCGCCTGTTAATAATGTCATTTATATTAAAGCAGAACCGACGGAAGAGTTAAAAACACTCAATGAAAAGCTATACACCGGTGTGTTGGCAGGCGAACAGGAATATAATTTCGTTCCGCATGTGACGGTCGGCCAAAACCTTTCCGACGACGAGCATTCAGATGTGCTGGGACAATTAAAAATGCAGGAAGTGTCGCATGAAGAAATCGTTGACCGTTTCCACTTGCTTTACCAGTTGGAAAACGGATCGTGGACAGTATATGAAACCTTCTTGCTAGGCAGAGGAGAATAATGTTTGAAAGCAGTTATCGCAAAAAGTGAAGAACAACTGAAAGATGCATTCTATGTAAGAGAAGAAGTCTTTGTCAAAGAACAAAACGTGCCTGCTGAAGAAGAAATTGACGAACTTGAAAATGAGTCAGAGCATATCGTCGTGTATGACGGTGAAAAGCCTGTCGGCGCTGGAAGATGGCGCATGAAGGACGGCTACGGCAAGTTAGAGCGGATTTGCGTACTGAAAAGCCACCGCTCAGCCGGTGTCGGCGGCATCATTATGAAAGCGCTCGAAAAAGCCGCGGCAGACGGAGGCGCTTCCGGTTTCATTTTAAACGCGCAAACACAGGCTGTGCCGTTTTACAAGAAACACGGGTATCGCGTGCTTTCTGAAAAAGAATTCCTCGATGCCGGCATTCCGCACTTACAAATGATGAAGGACTGAACGCATCCGGATCTTTTGAGATCCGGATTTTTACTGCATATAAAAAACCGTTCTCTGGTATGAACGGTTTTTTATACATATCGATTAATATATGTGCCCATTCCTTTTTCTCGCAACCTCTTATAAAGAGAGCGCTTACGTTTCATCTCGTTTACTTTTCTTTCAGCGGCCGTTTGATTCTCCTGCTGCTTTTCCAGTTCTTTGTATACCCGCTGAAACGGGACATAGCTGATTTTTTCGGTTCCGGCATAATCCTGCTTATGTCCAATCGTTCTATTAGCATATTGAGCGTATTGCTGGTTCTGAATTTGACCTGCATATATCATACAATACCCACCCCTCTGCTGTCTCTTTTCCCTTAAACTTACTTTTTGAAACACATTTCTTTTGATATGATAGTCATTGTCTGTAATGAACACCTTTTGATTGGGAGGACCCCTTTTTGAAATGCGCCCGACTGAATGATAGAATCATACATTTACATACATATTCGAGAGAACATTATCAATTCCTCTTTGAAGAGGGAATAAAAGGACATTTATTTTGTTCTCATTGCGGAAAGCCCGTTCTGTTACGGCTTAACATCGCCGATCCGCCAGAGTTTATCCATCGCCAGCCAGGCGATTTTCCGGCATGTGAGGAGGCGTGCGAACCGAAGCCCGCTAAAGAGGAAAAAAAAGAAGACGATCAGGAATCTGGTGTCATTCGTTTACCCAAGGGAAAAGCGATCGCCGCTGACCCGTCCCCAGCTGTTACGGAATGGCACCGTCCTAGAAGCATTAAACCAGGAACACCATTTGTGCCAAAAACAATAGAACCCGATACGAGCCTTTTTCCGTCTGTCGGTTTAAACACGGATCAGCTGAAAGCTGTCACGGAAACAGAGGGCCCGCTGCTTGTGCTTGCAGGTGCGGGGAGCGGAAAAACACGGGTGCTGACAGCCCGTGCCGCCCACATGATCGAACACTTAGGCATACCGCCTGAAAATATGCTGCTTGTCACCTTTACAACAAAAGCTGTCGCTGAAATGAAAGAGCGTATGGCGAACCAGTACGGATTACAGCCGGCAAAAGTCAGAAGACTTGTGACAGGAACATTCCACAGTCTGTTTTATAAGATCTTGTATCACTCTAATTCTGCTAAATGGAACGGTGAGCATCTGCTGAAAATGGAGTGGCAGCGGGAACAATATATCAAAAAAGCGCTCTATGAAGAGGGCATCGATGAGAAAGAATTCCCAGTTGACCAAGCCCTGCAGCAGATCGGTTTTTGGAAAAACACTTATGTCCCAAATGAACGCATCCCTCTAAAAGATGAGTGGGAAAAACAAGTTTATCGTTTATATGAACATTATGAACGCCAGAAAAAAGAACACAGCCAATTTGATTTTGATGACATGGCTTCAGCCTGCTATGAATTGTTTATCGAGCGGCCTGACCTTCTGGAACAATATCAATCTCGGTTTACGTATATCTTAATTGATGAGTTTCAGGACATTAATCCGGTTCAATACAAAATCATGCAAATGCTCGCCAGCCCGGAGCAAAACCTGTGCTGTGTCGGAGACGATGACCAGTCCATCTACGCGTTTCGCGGAAGCAATCCATCTTTCATTCTTGATTTTCAAAAGGATTATCCGGGAGCGAAGACGATCTATTTAACTGCGAACTACAGGTCTACGCACCCGATCGTCTCTAGTGCTGATATCGTCGTGAAAAAGAACAAAAACAGATATGCCAAAACGCTTGAAGCGGCCCGCGATGACATTCAGGTCCCTGTGCTGTTTTATCCTTATGATGAAGAGGAAGAAGCCACAATGGTCGTTTCCGATATCAAAGAAAAAATTCAAAATGGAGCCAGTCCAGAAGACTTTGCGGTTCTTTACCGCACAAACAGCGGAGGCCGTGCTATATATGAAAGGCTTCATCAATCGTCAATTCCGTATACAGCTGACCGCGGCGTCCAATCGTTTTACAGCAGACGGATCGTCCGCCAGATTCTCGCCTACTTGTATGCCAGCCAAAATGAGGATGACACCGAAGCGATTAAACACTTGCTTCCCGCCTTGTTTTTAAAACAGTCCGCTTTGAATACGCTGAAGGCGCTCTCGATTACAGAGGACTGTACCATGATCAAAGCACTGGCCAAATTGCCTGATCTGAAGCCATTCCAGCTGGACAAAATCAAGAAAATCGTACCGTTTTTTGCAAGCCTCCGCACGATGAAGCCCGTAGAAGCCATCACCTTTGCAGAAGGAAAAATGGGCTTCTCCGAGTATTTAAAAAAGCGGGGCAATGAGGGCAACAAGCTGGAAAAAGGCTCTGATGACTTGCGTGACATCAAGGTTGTCGCCAAGAAGTTCAAAACGATTCCTGACTTTCTTGCCCACGTAGACCATATGAGGGCCGCTGAGAAAAATAGAACGGATGAACATGGCGTTCAGCTGATGACCATTCACCGGTCAAAAGGCCTTGAATTCAAAACAGTCTACGTGTTAGGCACTGTAGACGGCTCGATTCCGCACGATTTCTCATTAGAAACGGCAAGAAAAGGAGACGAGGCCGCTCTTGAGGAGGAAAGACGCCTTTTATATGTAGCCATGACCCGGGCGAAACAGCATTTATATTTGTCTTGCCCCGCTAACAGGCGCGGCAAAACAGCCAACCGCTCAAGATTTTTGTATCCCCTGCTACAGAAAGCAAGACAGCCCTTGCATCATTAACAGCCCGGCAGATTACTGCCGGGTTTTTACTGTAAAAAAAGGCCCGCTGCAGTGAGTCAGCCAGGCCATCCACTTATTTATTATCCATCATTTTAGAAATCGTGCCAAAATCAAGCTTTTCTTTTCCACTTGTAATAGATTCCACAATTTTATCTTCTAATTCTTTTGGTACGCGTCTGTTTGCGAGCTGCGCTACGCGGTTAATCACACTGCGCACTGTATTTTCATCTTTAAAATTAGCGTTTTGGAGTGATCCGGCAAGATTCATTACATCCTGCATCTTCACACCTGTTTTCTTTTCGATGTTCTTAAAAAATTGATTATCCATAATGCGCCTCCTTTTGGCGGAGTAATACGGTATTGTATGAATGCACATAATACAATGTGCTTTTCCAACATTTTTAAAAATAAACACAAGGCAAGGAAGCACGGGTTATAACCCGTACTTCCTCAATACATCTTAAAAGAAAGATGCACCTACGATGATGAGGAGAATGAATAATACGACCAACAAAACAAATGTTGAACCATAGCCGCCGCCGTAACCGCCAGCATAACCGCCATAACAGCCGCCGCCGTAGCCGCCGCCGAATCCGTATCCAAAGCCCATAGATAAGCACCTCCTTTACTCTCTATACACTATGTGAGCTGCTTGGATCGGCTTGGATATTCGCATAGGGCGTTTGCGGATTTACGATTGATCATATTGAGCTTGATGTTTTTTAAGTAAGGCCTCCGTTTTTTCAGCCAGCTCTTCAATCTCATCTTCAAATTCCAGACCGGCTTTATCAAATGCATCCAAGTCTTTTCTGATGCGGCCCATCGTGTCTTCATACTCTTTTTGCTTTTGTTCGTGTGGTTCATATCTTCCTTCTATCCATTTTTCAAACTCATTCACTTTTATCCCCCCGCTTATGATATATGCTGAGCGAGGCCGCCCCGTTAAAAAACAAAAAACCGGAGTTCTCCGGTTTCTTTGCCAGGCTATTGAGGCTTTTTCTTTTTATTTCCGCACCCGCAGCCTTTCTTTTTTATCTTTTTTGATTGATACGATGAATCTGTATATGGAGATTTTTGGGAAGGTTTATGATACTGATTCATTTTTGTCCCCTTCCTTTCCTTATGTCATATATGCTACTTTATGCGTATTCTGACAGAAAGTTGCTGGTAGTAACGCCTTATTCTTGCAGCCATTTTGATACGAGCGTTTCTATGATGCCGGCAAGGCCGGCGATCGCCAAAAGTAAAATCAGCCACTGCGCCGCTTGCGGGATCAACGCCTGGCATAAAATCAAAAAGCCGGCGCACCACACGCCTGTGCACCAATAGCAGCTCAGCAATTCACCAATAAACGCCCTGACACCGGTTCCCTTAATCACGATATAGGTTTCAATGTTCCCGTCCGCATCCTTTTCTTCCTTCTCTTCATGAAACAGACTGCGAAGCGGCGCCATAATCGTGTCAAACACCAGCAGGCGGGCGAGCCGAAAGACCGCAAGCGATAGAAGAACAATTGTCAGCCCATTTATAACCACTCGTTCACTCCTTTGCCAATCATGATCCCTTCACATATATGCCAAAACCCTATTCTTCATGAATTGTATCTTGTCCGGCAGAAAATTGGTTATTTTTATTATTCCGCTCTGCACCCCATTTGCATTATATAGAGTATGGATAAGAAAGGAGTGAAGGTTATGTCATTTGAAGAAAAAGTCGAATCCCTGCACCCTGCAATATTTGAGCAATTATCAAGCGAATTCGAACAGCAGATCGAAGTCATTGATTGCGAAAATATCACAATTGACACGTCACATATAACAGCTGCCCTTTCTATACAAGCCTTGGTGACAACAATGATTATCCTGGCAACACAGCTCGTCATCGCCGACGAGGACTTGGCTGACGCAGTGGCAAGCGAAATTCTTATTCTCGATAACTCGCAAATTAAAAAAAGAACCATCATTAAAATTATCAACAGCCGCAACATCAAAATTACTTTGTCTGCCGACGAAATAATAACCTTTGTACAAATTTTGCTTCAGGTGCTTAACAGCATTCTCCTTGAAATTGACGTCCTTTAACCCTTTCTTTTCACAAACTTAAAAGCCGAGGTGAAAACAAATGTCAGATAACGATAAAATCAAAGAAGAGCTTGAAAAGCTTCCGGAAGCTGATCCAATGACGAAAATGCTGGTTCAAAATATCTTTCTTAAACACGGTGTCACGAAAGACAAAATGAAAAAAGTATCAGATGAAGAAAAAGAAATGCTCTTGAATCTGGTAAAAGACTTGCAGGCTAAATCAGCTGCATTAGTTGAAAATCAAAAGAAGAAAAAAGAAGAAGCCGCCGCGCAAGAGAAAAAGAACGAAAAACCGCTAAGCCGGAGAGAACAATTAATTGAACAGCTCAGACAAAGACGTCAAAACAATAACAATTCAAACCAATCATAAAAAATAGGGTTCTTCATCAGGATATATGCCTCAGTCAAAGTAAGAGGCTCGCTCATTTAATAACAGTAAAAGAAAAGGAGGAATAGATATGGAAAGCAGACCATACTCTTGGGTTGCACTTGATCCTGACTGTGACCATCCGTTAGACGAAAAAGAAAAAGATAAAAAAGAAGAAAGAAAATGTCATTGCGATGTTTGCTGTAATGGCAATGGGTTTTTTGGCAACGACAATGCCTTCATTGACCAAAATCTGGCTCAGGCAAATCTCAATAAACAAGTCTCCGATGAAACAATTATTATCAGAGACTCTTGTGACATCAACGTTTCATCTACAGACGTTCAAGCCGTAACATCAGTTGTAACGGCGGTTAATGCAGCTGTCCTAACAGTAGCTCTCACATCCATTGCAGACGGAGTAATTGCCGAATTAGTCGCACAAGATTTGTTACAGCTTTCAGCTAACAAACAAGTAAACCGCCAAAAACTTCTCATCGAATGCTCCCGGGGCGTAAATATCACAACAGTAGATGCTGATATAGCAACATTGGTTTCCACAGCTACTAACACACTTGTGGCACTCTTAGCCATCACACTCGTCCTCTAAGTCTAAAAGCAGAGCTAAAAACGCTCTGCTTTTTCTTATTTTCCAAGCATATGATGAATATATAGACGTTCACCCACACCAAGTGGGGCACGGGTACATATGTTGTTAAGGACTAAAGTCAAATACCCTATAAAGAAGGAGCTGAAATCAATGAGCTGCGGAAAAACCCATGGCCGGCATGAGAACTGTGTATGCGATGCAGTGGAAAAGATTTTAGCAGAGCAGGAGGCAGTTGAAGAACAGTGTCCGACTGGCTGCTATACCAACCTTTTAAACCCTACGATTGCTGGAAAAGACACAATTCCGTTTCTCGTTTTCGATAAAAAAGGCGGATTGTTCTCCACATTCGGAAACGTAGGGGGATTTGTGGATGATATGCAATGCTTTGAATCCATTTTCTTCCGCGTCGAAAAATTATGCGATTGCTGTGCAACACTTTCTATTTTACGCCCGGTCGATGTCAAAGGCGATACCTTAAGTGTTTGCCACCCTTGCGACCCGGATTTCTTCGGGCTAGAAAAAACAGATTTCTGCATTGAAGTGGATCTCGGATGCTTCTGCGCGATTCAGTGCCTGTCACCAGAGCTAGTTGACAGAACATCGCCTCATAAAGATAAAAAGCATCATCACAATGGATAAACACTTGTAAAGAGGAATCCCCTTCCAAACTCTATTACAGGTGCAAATCATTCAGCTGCTTCCAGCGTGAGGCAGCTGACTCTCCATCATTTCGCCAGTCTCAAATTTATAAGGCAGGAGGGATAATATGAGCCAGAAAACATCAAGCTGCGTGCGTGAAGCTGTAGAAAATATTGAAGAACTACAAAACGCTGTTGAAGAAGACTGCCCGACCGGCTGCCACTCTAAGCTTTTATCTGTAAGCCATTCGTTAGGCGACACAGTGCCTTTTGCAATATTTACATCAAAATCAACGCCATTAGTCGCCTTCGGAAATGTCGGCGAACTCGATAACGGCCCTTGCTTTAATACAGTATTTTTCAGGGTCGAAAGAGTGCATGGAAGCTGCGCAACACTGTCATTATTAATCGCATTTGACGAACACAAACACATTTTGGACTTCACCGATAAAGATACGGTGTGTGAAGTCTTCCGACTTGAAAAAACAAACTACTGTATTGAAGTTGACTTAGACTGCTTCTGCGCAATCAACTGCTTAAATCCTCGATTAATCAATCGTACACATCATCATCATTAATCATAAGCTGGAAAAGCTTGCAGGCCTGCAGGCTTTTCTCTAAGTAAAAAAAGCTGTCCGGCAACATCGACCGGGCAGCTTTTTTCTTTTTCGTTAAAAACCGAGCGGGTGCAAAGAGGTAATATCATCGATTGCAAGTTCGGTTGGGGCTCCGTTTCCGGTTGTGCGAAGCAGGACGGAATCATTTCTTCTTCCGACAATCACGCCCCTGTACGTTCTTCCATTGGCTTCAATCAAACAAAGCGCTCTCGGCATGTTATGAGGCAGCTTTGTTAAAAAATCAATTTTTTCATGAATAGACATCTTGCTCATCGGTTTCTTTACTTTTCTTGCCGGCGGTGCTTTTTCCTCCGCTTTGGCAGCATTATGGACAGCTTCCGGTTCTTTCTCAGGCTTCCGGGTCTCAAGTGCAGGCTCTTCCTTTTTTTTCTGCTTTCGGGGGCTCGTGTTCGACGGTTTCTTCTACGGCCTGCGGCTCTGCTTTCTGTTCCTCCTGGCTTTTTATGTTCTCTGGCTCTCTCACCTCTTGTGTTTGCTGACTCACTGGTTCGGCTGCAGGCTTTTGGTCTTCTTGCAGGACATCCTGTGCCACGGCTTCCTCCTGCTGCTTCTCATGGTAAACCGGCTTTTCCTCAGCTTTTGGCGGAGCAGGTTTGTCGGCCTTTCTTTTGATGACAATCTCCTGCATGGATGACCTTGTAGTTTCTGCATAATCCGGCTGAACAATATACATGAGCGGTTTTTTATCCGCGTTTCTTTTCTTATTAGACATCTTCATCCCTCCGATTGTGTCATATTCTATCTATATGACAGAAAGCTGAAAATCAGAAGAAATAAAAAAGCAATCCCTATTCGGGATTGCTTGATATAGTTCCAGCTTAGCGGGCAGTGATATGGAAACCTGAATCAACGTGAAGATTTTCACCTGTAATCCCGCGGGACATATCGCTGAACAAGAACGCAGCTGTATCGCCCACCTCTTCAGGTGTTGTCGTGCGGCGAAGCGGTGCACGCTCTTCGATGTCTTTTAAGATAGAGTTGAAATCGCTGATGCCTTTAGCAGATAATGTTCTGATCGGGCCAGCAGAAATGCTGTTGACGCGGATATTTTCTTTTCCTAAGTCAGCAGCTAAATATTTCACACTTGCATCAAGAGAAGCTTTTGCTACACCCATGACGTTGTAGTTTGGCATCACAAGCTCTCCGCCAAGGTACGTCAAAGTGACAATGCTTCCGCCTTCAGTCATCATCGGGCGTGCCGCTTTGACAACAGCAGTCAGAGAATATGAGCTGATGTTATGAGCCAAAAGGAAGCCGTCACGATTTGTGTTTAAGTATTCGCCGACAAGTTCTTCTTTGTTGGCAAACGCGATACAATGCGCGATACCGTGGATTACACCGACCTGCTCCTTAATGCTTGCGAAGCAAGTTTCGATTTCTGCGTCGTTTGTTACATCGCAAGGAAGGATAATGGAATCATTGCGGTCTAACGTTCCGGCAAGCTCGTGAACGGATTTCTCCAGGCGTTCACCAGCGTATGTGAAAATCAAACGTGCGCCCGCTTCATGTAAAGAACGCGCAATGCCCCAGGCGATGCTGCGTTTGTTGGCTACCCCCATCACAACAATGTTGCGGCCTTCAAGTGAAAAATTCATATGTATAAAGCCTCCTATATTTAATAAAGACATAGTATTAGTACCTGATCTTAATTCCTATCATATCATAACCTTGTCCAGATGAAAAGCGCATACCGTAGCAAACGCAAAAGAGATCACCATCAGCTGGTGATCTCATCGGCTTGTATTTAAGCTATTTCGTTTAAAAGCGAAATGGTTTGTCGGCCCGTGTCCCGACCCGATGCCAAGCGTATTTTCCACCGCTTCGCGGACAAAGTTGGCCGCAACCTCAAATGCCTGATGGATGCTGTCTCCTTTAGCCGTTTGGGCCGTTAAAGCCGCAGCAAAGGTGCAGCCTGTGCCATGCGTATGCTTCGTATTGATATAAGGATGGGTGATTTGCATAAACATGCTGCCATCAAAAAGAAGGTCAGTAATGTGATTGTCCTCAGGCTGGTGCCCGCCTTTGATAATGACATGCCGCGCACCCATCTTGACGAGCTGCTCCGCTGCTTTTTTTCGGTCATCCAGCGAGCTGATTGTCATTCCTGTCAGCGTTTCTGCTTCCGGGACATTCGGCGTAATCGCGTAGCTTCTTGGAATGAGCAACTCCTTTAAGGTGGCAACTGACTCATCACGCAGCAAGGATGCCCCGCCCTTTGCGATCATAACCGGATCAACAATTACACGATTGAATCCGTACTCGTCAATTTTTCTCGCCACTTCTTCAATCATGTCGGCATTCCAGAGCATTCCCGTTTTTACTGCATCCGGCCTCAAATCCTCAGCAACAGCGTCAATTTGCTGTCTCAACGCCTCTACAGTCAGCGGATGCACCCCATGAACGCCAAGCGTATTTTGAGCGGTTACCGCCGTAATCGCAGACATTCCGAATACATCAAGCTCTTGAAAGGTTTTAATATCAGCCTGTATCCCCGCGCCGCCGCCTGAATCTGATCCGGCGATTGTCAATGCTTTATATATACTCACTACACTACACTCCTTTTATTACCCGATCCATTTATGATAAATGGATTTTGCCCGGGCAACATCATTTGTTCCATGGATCAAAGCTCTGCCGTCCCGGAACAGCACCATTTTCATATCATCCGAGCGGCAAGAAATTAAATACGGGTTCGCAGCTACTTCAAGCCCGGCCTGTCTCAGCTGACCGGCAAGCGCTTCAAGATCCGCTTCTTTTGTAACAGATGATCTGATCTGCACCGTGTTCCTGCCGCACAATACAGCCGCTTTCGTTTGATTTTCATATGACAAAAACGGAAAATCCTTTGTGCCGCAGCTTGGGCATGCGTCATGTTTGAGACTGGCCGCTCTCACTTCTGACCGCTCGTTTTTCCACAAGTCAAAGGAGCGCAGCACCGGCTCGCACTCCTCTCCCGTCAGCAGCTTCAACGCATCTGTTACCTGAAAGACTGCTACCTGCAAAACAGCCGGACTGATGATGCCGGCTGTGTCACATGTTGCTCCGCCAATCGGAAGTGTATCGAGCAAGCAATGCAGGCAAGGAGTAGAACCCGGCACCACGGTAAAGGTGAGGCCGTAGCTCCCTACACAGGCACCGTAAAGAAAAGGAATCCCTTCCTTTACCGCAGCATCATTTACGATCAGGCGGGTTTCAAAATTATCAGCCGCATCCACAATAATCGATGCATCCCTAATCAGCTCGAAGATATTTTCTGCTGTCACATCCATGACAAGGCCGGTCACATCAACATCGCTGTTAATCGAACGGAGACGGCGCTCCGCAGCGGCTGCTTTCGGCATTTCTTTTTTGACATCATCTTCTGTATACAGCTGCTGGCGCTGGAGGTTGCTCCATTCCACATAATCTCTGTCGGCAATTTTCACAGAGCCGACTCCCGCTCTCACCAGCATTTCTGCACTGGCTGTTCCGAGCGCGCCTGCGCCGATAATCACGGCGCGCGCTTCTTTCAATTTTTTCTGGCCGGATGGGCCGATCGGAGCAAACAGCTCCTGCCTTGAATACCTGCCCGTCATACAGGAAGACCTTCTCCCGGACTGCTTGCCGTTCCGTATTGCTTAAGCGGGATTCGTCCCGCCTCATAAGAAAGGCGTCCTGCTTCCACCGCGAGCTTCATGGCACGAGCCATTTTCACAGGATCGTCAGCGCCCGATACAGCCGTATTGAGCAGTACGCCATCCGCTCCAAGCTCCATTGCGTATGCCGCATCTTTAGGCGAGCCGATTCCAGCATCCACGATGACCGGCACTTTCGCCTGTTCAATAATAAATGACAGATTCAAAGGATTTAAGATTCCTTGTCCCGATCCAATCGGAGATGCACCCGGCATGATGGCATGAACGCCGAGCTCTTCCAGCTTTCTCGCCAGCACAACGTCATCCGACGTGTACGGGAGCACAATAAAGCCTTCTTCAAGAAGCTGTTCAGACGCTTTTAATGTCTCAACAGGGTCAGGCAGCAAGGAACGGCTGCATCCGATGACTTCAACTTTAATCATGTCACAAAGGCCTGACGCTTTTGCCAGCCTTGCAATCCGAACCGCTTCTTCAGCAGTACTGGCGCCCGCTGTATTCGGCAGAAGCGTATATTTGGATAAATCAAGCTGTTCCAGAAAATTCGGCTGAGATGCTTCAAAGATGTTCATTCTCCGCACAGCAAATGTTAAAATATCAGACTCAGAAACAGCTACTGCTTCCTTTTGTATGTCAAACGATGGGTATTTCCCTGTGCCCAGCAGCAATCTTGATTGAAATGATTTTCCGCCAATTGTTAACATGCTCATCCGCCTCCTACAAAATGGACAATTTCAATGACATCACGATCACAAAGCTCAACCTCGTGATAGCGTTCTTTCCCGATTATTTCTTTATTTCTTTCCACGATAACGATTTTATTTTCAAGCTGATACGACGCCAGCAGGTCTTGAATTGTACCTGTGTCTTTTTCCCACTTCACGTCTTTACCGTTCAGCTGTAGCATCATATCTGAACCGCCTCCTTGCGATCAATTCGGAATGCGTGCAGCCAGTCTTGGTTGACCTCTTTATTCATGATGAGATCACTGATCAAAGCGCCCGTTGCGGGAGCAAGCAGGATCCCATTTCTGAAATGGCCAGCCGCAAATAAAATACGGCTGTCCTCAGGATGTCTGCCGATGTACGGTTTTCCATCCTTTGTTCCCGGCCGGAGTCCCGCCCAAAAACGATCCACCTTCATATTCTGTATAGCCGGCAGCATCGTTTTTGCTTTTTTCATAACCGATTCCAATCCGCCAAGATCCGGTGTTTCACTCCAGTCCCCCGGCTTCATTGTCGCGCCGACAACCAGTCTGCCGTTTTTTCTCGGTACGATATAGCAATGGTCATGGTAAAGCGTTTTTGTCAGCGGGATATCATCATTCCAAACGGACAGGCACTCCCCTTTTACAGGGAGAAAAGCATTGTTCAGTCCGAGCTGTTTAAAAAACATTCCGCTCCACACCCCGCTGGCAACGACAACATGATTAGCCCATACGTCTCCACTAGGGGTCTTGATGGACAGGGCTTCACCGTCACGTTCGACATGCAGGACGGGCGTATGCTCAAAAATCTCCGCCCCAAGCATTTTTGCTGCTTTCACATATGCCTTGCAAACAAAATAAGGCTCCACATGCACATCATCCTGAATAAAAGATGCACCAAAGATGTCACCAGACGCATACGGCTCTTTTTCTAACACCTCTTCTTTTGAATACCAGCTGACAGAGTCCAAATCGTCCATCTGTCTCAGCTGCAGCACATCTTCTTCAGAAAATGCAAGCTTAAACATACCGCCGTTATGCTGCCTGATATCCACACCAGATAATGCATAAAGCTCTTCTCCAAGACCTTTGTACAGACGCTGGCTGTGCATGGCGAAATCAAAAAACGCGTCACGTTCCTCGCATTCGGCATGGGCGCCCAGCATTCCGGCAGCGGCACTTGTCGTTCTGCCGCCCATTGTTCCGCTTTCAAACAATGCGGTGCTTTTGTTTTCCTTTGCCAAATGATAAGCAATCGCGGAACCGATAATTCCGCCTCCAATCACCACTGCTTCATAATGCCTTTTCATAGCGCATCTCCTTTAGCTTGCGGGAATATCGTCTGGCTGCTTCCAAGGGCTCAGCGGAAGAGAAAATTCCTGACATAACAGCAATGCCGTCTGCCCCTGCTTGTTTTACGTCTCTTAACCTGTCCGGCGTCATCCCCCCGATGGCTATAACCGGGATGGAAATCCGCTGTTTGATATCTGACAGCAAAGATACTCCTCTGCCTTCAAGACCCTTTTTGCAATCCGTTTCAAACACATGGCCGAACAGCACGTAGTCCGCGTCTTCCTTTTCTGCTTGAACCGCTTCCTCCAGTGAATGCACCGACCTCCCGATATGAAGGTGTGGAAATCTGGCTCTGACCTGCTTCGGTGAAAAGCTGCCGCTTGGCAGCTGCACGCGGTGAATAGTAGAGAAAAGCGCAATATCCACGCGCCCGTTCATCACCAGTTTTCGTTTATCTATACCGCCTTCAAAAATAAGCTCGAGCAGTTTCAGAATATCTGCCGCCGATTTTGAGCGTTCCCGAATGTGAATAAAATCAACTTCATTCTGAATCGAAATGATGGTTCTCGCTAGCTCTTCTACCGGCTTGCAGTTATCCGTTATGGCGTGAAGCTCCACATTCCTCCACCTCTTTTATGCCGCGCTCCGACCAGCCTTCTTTTTGATAGGCCATTCCCCAAAATTGATATTCATAGAAGCTGGAGATGACAAAATTCTCTTTCATCTTGGCACGCACTTCCTCCGTGCTGTTTTCCGCCAGCTCATCAAAGCGGTTGATTTGCTCCTCAACCTGTTGTCTAAACCAGTCACCGCCGTACGTCCCAATCCACTTTTGATAAATCGGATGCCCAGGATCGCAATGCAGCAATTTCTCACCAACCTCGTAATAGAGCCAGTAGCATGGCAGCAAGGCCGCTAAGATTTCAGCGAAATTCCCACTCAAAACCGAACGGTACATATGGGATGTATAAGAGTACGCCGTAGGAGACGGCTTAAACGCCTTACGCTCTTCCTCGCTGATTTCCAACAGCTCGGCAAACTCGCGATGAAGCGCCATTTCCGCCTCATATGTACCTTGGGCATGGCTTGCCATCCTCCCCGTTGTAAAAAGGTCCTTCGCATAAGCTGCGCCAAATGACTGCACCTTTGCAAAATGCGTTAAGTAATAGGAATCCTGAAGTACGTAGTATTTAAAACGGTCAATCGGAAGCGTTCCGTCACCGATTCCTTGAACGAACGGATGGACAAAGCTCCCCTCCCACCATTCTGCGGCTGCGCTGCGGCATTCTTCTGAAAACTTCACAAATCATTCCCCCTCTGAAAATAAAAAAACCACTTTCCCGCAAGGAAAAGTGGTTTGGAATTGGCATAGTAAAATAACACAAATACCGCTCCACTTCCCTACGCAGGTCTGAACCTGTTCAAGTTATGAGGGTCTAAAAGTCACACTTTTATCTCAGCCCTTATGAAGGACACCCCTAGTGGTTAAACGAATACATATTGAATTGTTCTGCACCTCTATATTAACACGAATCCTTATTTGGTCAAGATTTATCCTTCCAATGTTTTCTTAAGATCCGTTACGTATCCCCGAGATCCGGTGACAATTAAGCGATCTCCCAGTTTCAGCCTAGTATCCCCATGAGGAACGATGCTGTCCACACCTCTGAAAATCCTGACAAAGATGACGTCACCTGTTAAAGGGAATTCCCGTAAAATGACACCATCATATTTACTGTTCTCCATATTAATTTGATACAGCGAAGACTCTTGGTTCGTGAGCAGCTTCATGACGCCAGGCGCTTCTATCAGTGCGCGAAGCAGCGTTTTTGTCGACAGCAGAATAGAAAAGATGCTGATTCCCTGCTCCTTCAGAGCTGCTTCATGCTCCGGTGATCCTACGCTTGCAATGACTCTTTCTGTGCCTTTTTCTTTTGCAAGTAATGCAATGTCTGCATTCATATCTTCATTTCCTGTCGCCACAACGAGGATATCCGTTTCAAAAATGCCGAGTGATTCAAGCGTCTCGTGTTCATAGTCAGAAATTGTTTCAACAGCAAACACTGATTCTGACAGCTTTTCCTCCGCATTCTCTTGGTAGACGTGTACAACACGCACGTCATACTCTTCCTCTGGCAATTCGAGTGTAACAGGCAAAGTCATTTGATTGGCGCCGATGAACGTAATCGTCTTTTTCTCCTCCGGCTGCTCTTCCCGTTTGTATAATTTTTTAAAACAGATCGGCGTAAAAATACTTGCAATGACGGCTACTAAAATTAGCGCTCCTGACATATTTGCACTGATCACGTGAAGCTGCTGGCCGATTGTTGCAGCAGCAATCACGAGCGAAAGCGTTGATGTCAGCAAGAAACCAGACGCGAAAATGGTTCGGTTATCATACCACTTCTTTAAGTACATGACAGGAATGATTTTGCTGACTAACAGCGCCAGCAGCAGGAGCGGAATCATGATTAAAATTGTTTTATCCTGGAAAAGAGTCCAAATATCAAGCTTCACACCGACCATCACAAAGAAAATCGGTATTAAGAACCCATAACCGAATGAGTCCAGCTGCTGAACAAGTTCTTTGTTTGGCGAAAGCAGGGAAACAAGAACCCCCGCTAAGAAAGCGCCGAGAATATTTTCCGCCCCAAGTGATTCAGACAGGGCAACGAGTACAATGATTAACGTAAAAATGGCACGCGTCCCGATCTGGATCGTCCCTTTTGACATGGATTGAACAAAAGAGCGATGTTTGAAGACCCGGCCGAAAAAGTAAAGCACCACTCCGGCCGCAAACAGAATCATCAGGAGCCACATGTTTCCGCTGTCCTCTCCGTATAAAGAAGAAAAAACAGCAAGAAGAATCATCGTGGCCAAATCAGCAATAACAGCAACAAGCAAAATAATCTGCCCGATATTTGAATTCATGATCCGTTCTTCTTTTAATGTTGGAACGACAACGCCTAACGATATCGTTGAAATAATCAGGGTCATTAAAAAAGCATTTTGGATAAATCCAGCCAAGACGAACCCATAGGACAAGAGCAATGATAAAATAAAAATGCCGACAAAAATAATAGATGCCGCAGCAAACGTATTCGGCGCTTCCTTGCCATTCGGCAGGAACTGCTTTTTCTTCCCTTTCTCAAACGATGAAAAATCAATTTCAAGCCCGCTTAAAAACATTAAAAAGATAAATCCGAGCATAGAAAGTGTCTGGAGCCAGGTGTCACCCTCCACAACTAAATTAAGGCCGCTTTTCCCAATAATCAGCCCCATAATGATTTCAGCAACAACAACCGGGATGCTGAGTTTAAACCGATGCAAAAGGATGGGTGTCAAAAATGCAACGATAAGTACAACAACTAAAGATGCGACAGATGTATGCGCCATAATAAGAACCTCCTTCTTTAGATCAGGGTTATGCCAGTTCTCACTCAAAGAACAAAACCTCATTTTTAAAAAACATAACGCGATTTTAACAAGGGTGATGATGAAAAATAAAGTAATATGGTCTTAATCCTGTTTAGAAAATGATTCTTCTATAATTTGCACATAAAAGCTTGTGATGACTCACAACACTTTGCTTCATAATAAATAAAACAATCGGTAAGGAGGATACCGCATGGCTTACGATATCATCAGCGATATTCATGGCTGCTATGACGAAATGACTGCATTAATCCAGAAGCTTGGCTATACAATCAAAAATGGAGTACCTGTCCACGAAGAAGGCAGGGTGCTTGTTTTTGCCGGAGATTTAACTGACAGAGGGCCTAAATCGATAGAGGTCATCCGATTTGTAGCAGGCGCTTACGAAAAAGGCGCTGTACGTTATGTCCCGGGAAACCATTGCAATAAATTATATCGTTACTTAAAAGGAAATCCGGTAAAAGTGATGCATGGTCTCGAAACAACAGCGGCAGAGCTTGAGGAACTTTCCAAAGATGAGAGAAAAGCAGTCAGTGAACAGTTTATGAAGCTGTACGAAACAGCGCCGCTTTACGACATCTTACATAATGGAGAATTAGTTGTCGCCCATGCTGGCATAAGAGCTGACGATATCGGCAAATATACCCGCAGAGTGAAGGACTTTGTGCTTTACGGTGACGTGACGGGTGAAACATATCCGGACGGCAGACCCGTCAGACGTGATTGGGCGGCAGCCTATAATGGAAAGGCTTGGGTGGTATACGGTCATACACCTGTGAAAGAGCCTCGGAAGGTCAATCGCACCATAAACATTGATACAGGCTGCGTGTTCGGAAATCAACTGACAGGCTTTCGCTTTCCAGAAATAGAAACCGTCTCTGTTCCAAGCTCCCTGCCCTACGACGAATCAAGATTTCGCCCCATATAAAAAAGGAGAGAATCAATGATTCTCTCCTTTTATCAGTTTTCTCATGTCCTGAGGCAATGGAGCATGAAACGTCATGTTCTCCTGTGTCAGCGGATGGATAAACGAAAGATGCTCGCTGTGCAGAGCCTGCCGGCCAATTTCCTGTCTCGTACCGCCGTACAGTGTATCGCCGCACAACGGGTGCCCAAGATAGCTCATATGAACACGAATTTGATGGGTTCGTCCAGTCTCAAGCTGCAATGCCACCGAGGTCATGTCGTCATTTGCACATGTGACGTAAAAATGAGTAACAGCCTTCTGGCCATCTGGCGTTACCGTCCGTTCAATAATACTGTCAGGATGTCTGCCAATCGGAGCATCGACTGTTCCCTCCATCTGCGCCATCCGCCCGTGAACCACTGCCGCATACCGGCGTTTCACAAGGCCGTTTTTTTGCGCAGACGATAAAATGGAGTGGGCAAATCGATGCTTGGCAACAAGCATGACACCTGATGTATCCCGGTCTAGCCGGGTGACAAGATGTACTGTCGCCCTCACTCCGGTTGTTTGATAATGATCAATAATTCCATTGGCAATGCTGCCGGAGGGATGCTCTCTCGAAGGGATTGATGACACATACGGCTGCTTGTTTATCACAAGCACATGTTCATCCTCATAAAGGATATCGAGCGGAACAGGCTCTGCCAGCAGCGTCTCGCTCACCTGTTCCTCAGGAAACTTCACGATAAGAAGATCTCCCTCTTTCAAAACGTATTTAACCGTCACATGCTCACCGTTGATCAGCAGGTCTCCCCCGCCAAACTTAATATCGGTCAGCAGACGTTTCGAAATTCCCAGTTCACCGGCATATTCTTTTACAGTCATCCCGTCCTCAGCGGAAGTAATGTTCTTTCTGATAAAAAAATGCTCCACGATATGTCCTCTTTCTATTCACCTTTTCCAATAAACGAATCCTGGACTCTTTTCCAAAATGGAAACGGACGGAATCTCGCAAACCGCACTTTTTCGGATGCAACCTGGCAGCGGATCGACTTTACATCTTTATGGAGAAGGGTTAAATGGTCAATCGTCACTTGAAAGTCAACTTCGTTTCTCGGCTTAATCATGCAATCATGATGGGATGGGAGAAGCAGAGGTGACCCGACCGTACGGAACACGCGGTTATTAATTGAAGCCATTTCCGCAAGCTGGATCGCCCTGATAGAGGGATGGATAATCGCTCCGCCCAGCGCCTTATTGTAGGCTGTGCTGCCTGATGGAGTTGACAGGCAGAGGCCGTCGCCCCGGAAGGTTTCAAAGAGCTGCCCTTTGATTTCCACATCTGCAACAAGGCTTCCTTCGATGCTTTTAATCGTACATTCATTCAAAGCTAAGTATCTTTCTTCCCGCTCGTTTTCGTGATAGGTCACAATGACTTCGAGAAGCGGATATTCGACTGTATGATACGGCGTTTTCGCGATGGCAAGAACAAGTTTTTCAATTTCATGAGGAACCCAGTCGGCATAAAAACCCAGATGACCTGTGTGAACGCCGACAAATGCTGTTTTGTCCAAGCGGTCGCTGTATCTGTGAAAAGCATACAAAAGCGTTCCGTCGCCTCCGACTGAAATAACGATTTCCGGTTCATTTTCATCCAGTTCCATATCAAAATCCAATAAATACGCCTGTATTTTGCTTTTCAGCGTATCAGAAACTTGATCTCCTTTTGATGATACGGCAAATTTCATGCTCTTCTTCCCCTTTACCTATTGTTGCTCGCTTCCTTTTTTCTTTCTTGAAAAGGCAGCTTGAGCTTCCTGTACTTCACCCCTGATCTCCGACATCTCTTCATCAAGCCGGGAAGCCGCTTCAGAAGCGCGCTGAAGCCTTAGTTTTACTTTTTCAGGAATGTTTCCGCTGTATTTATAATTCAATGAATGCTCAATGGTCGCCCAAAAATTCATCGCCAGTGTACGGATCTGTATTTCCACGAGAACATGCTTTTCTCCGGATACCGTCTGCAAAGGGTACAGCACAACAAGATGGTATGACCGGTATCCGCTCTCTTTATGTTCCGCAATATAATCTCTCTGATCCACGACGGTGAAATCTTTTCTGGCAAAAAGCATCTCTTTTACGATTTGGATGTCATCGACAAATTGGCACATGATTCTAAGGCCAGCAATGTCCTGCATGGTTTCAATTTCATGCAGCGGTATGCTTTTCCGTCTCGCTTTTTCAAGTATGCTCGCCACAGGCTTGACGCGTCCGGTCACAAATTCGATCGGTGAATGGTCGTCCTCGTATTCATATAGTGTGCGGATCCCCTTGAGCTTCACTTTCAACTCTTCGACAGCCTGGCGGTACGGCACTAAAAAACGCTCCCATTGTTTGTCATCCATCATACATCCCCCAATTCCGAACCAGTTTCTATAAAAACACGCGTTTCACTTTTTCTTCCATTTCTTCTCCATAGTTTGCATTATCTTTTATATTTTCTAAAAGATATTCCAGCTCCTCATGCAGGCCTGCCAGTTCAATTGTTTGGTCTCCTGCCTCTAAAACAACCGGTATTTTTTGTGCATGGGCCTGCTTCAGTTCCGGCCATACATGTTCCTTTATAATGACATATTCAAAAGAATCAGCTAATTCAAGTATGTATACAAAAGCAAAGTGGTCAGAATCAACAAGCATTTGACCTGACGGCTTGCGTTCCGCTTCGTTTCCTTCTGTCTGACAGGCAAGGCGAAGCTGATCATCCGATAATGTTGCATTCAAAATTTCGATTCTGTTTTGCATAATGCTCTCCTTTTTTAAACAAAGTACAGATTCATTTTATCATATCGAGCTCGATATTGATAAACCTAACATCTAAAGAGATAATAGTAAAAATAAGATTTACAGGGCGGAAAGGAAGAGCATCATGAGCCAAGAAATTGAAATCGAATTTAAAAATATGCTGACCAAACAAGAATTCAAAAACATAGCAGAGGCACTCCAGCTGACAGAAAAAGATTTTACAGATCAAAAGAATCATTATTTTGATACAGACAGCTTCGCGCTGAAACAAAAACATGCTGCGCTTCGTATCCGCAGAAAAAACGGAAAGTATGTCCTTACATTAAAGGAGCCGGCTGATGTGGGGCTTCTGGAAACGCACCAGCAGCTTTCAGAGGTATCAGATCTCGCTGGATTTTCAGTTCCCGAGGGCCCTGTGAAGGACCAGCTGCACAAGCTTCAGATCGATACGAATGCCATTCAATACTTTGGATCTTTAGCAACAAACCGTGCGGAAAAAGAAACAGAAAAAGGCTTAATAGTTTTAGACCACAGCCGATATTTAAATAAAGAGGACTATGAAATTGAATTTGAGGCGGCGGATTGGCATGAGGGCAGACAAGCCTTCGAGAAGCTGCTTCAGCAATTCAGCATTCCTCAGCGCGAAACCAAAAATAAAATTCTGCGTTTTTATGAAGAAAAACGAAAGTCTATATAAGGTGGAATGACATCGTGAATGTAACGAATTGGGCAGCTTTACTTCAGCTTCAGGCACTACAGTCCATATCTAATGCACGCAGCAGCTCGGACACTCAGAATACGGAAAGCCCGCTTTCAAGTTTTAGCTCTTTGCTCAGCCAATATACAAACGGTCTGGCATCTCAGCAATCAGCACCTTCTTCATCGCCAAGCCCGCTCAGCATGCTGAACAGCGCGAATACAACAGCGCCGTCACTGCTTTCAGCGTATGGGCTTAACTCATATACGAGCAGCAATTCAGGTTCAGTCACAAAAGCGGCAGAAAGCACTGAAACAGCTGCTGCAGATTCAGCTTCAAACAAACATGAAGCAAATCAGATCAGTTCGGGAGACTTTTCTATTGACAGTGCGATTAAAAAAGCCGCTGATAAATATGGCGTTGATGAAAAACTGATCCGTGCCGTCATCAAACAGGAATCAGGCTTTAATGCAAAAGCGGTCAGCGGAGCAGGCGCGATGGGCCTCATGCAGCTGATGCCGTCAACAGCAAGCTCACTTGGCGTTTCCAATCCGCTTGATCCACAGCAAAATGTGGAGGGTGGAACGAAATATTTAAAACAAATGCTGGATAAATACGACGGCAATGTGTCTATGGCCTTAGCGGCTTACAACGCCGGACCGGGAAATGTTGACCGATACGGAGGCATTCCTCCTTTCCAAGAAACGCAAAACTATGTAAAAAAAATAACTTCAGCTTATTACGCGTAACCAGAGGGGCTCTTTCCCTCTGGTTTTTTTGCGAAGTGAAATCTTACGCATTCCTGATTTTTATGTGATATGATATGAAATACAAACCCCGGCTGTCAGCCGAAATGAGTCATCATACGCAAAAAAGGCAGTTTGTTTGTAGAAATGATGCCTTGTTGCTAAAATAAACCTAGATGAAACAATGAAATACAGAAAATTACTTTTTGCAATAGGATTTATGATTCCTATTAGCCATATTTAAAGGAGTAGTCAACATGGGACAATCGTTTAACGCACCTTATGAAGCGATTGGAGAGGAACTTCTATCGCAACTTGTTGATACTTTTTATGAGCGTGTCGCGTCTCATCCTTTGCTGAAGCCGATTTTTCCAAGCGATTTGACAGAAACCGCCAGGAAACAGAAGCAATTTTTAACTCAGTATTTAGGCGGGCCTCCTCTTTATACTGAGGAGCACGGCCATCCTATGCTCAGAGCAAGGCATCTTCCCTTTCCAATTACAAACGAGAGAGCTGATGCGTGGCTCAGCTGTATGAAGGACGCAATGGACCATGTAGGGCTAGAGGGCGAAATTCGTGAGTTTTTGTTTGGCCGGCTGGAGTTGACAGCAAGGCATATGGTGAATCAAACGGAAGCGGAGGATCGATCATCTTGACAAACTATCAGCATGAGCTATACTTCGCCCATTGCCACGGTCATCCAAAAAAACCGCTTGAAATTTATATGTTTGTAGACCCTTTATGTCCTGAATGCTGGTCCTTAGAGCCCGTCATCAAAAAGCTGAAAATCAGATACGGACGTTTTTTCACCTTACGCATTATCGCTTCCGCAAGCCTTACCGCTTTAAATAAAAAGCGAAAAAAGCATCTTCTCGCAGAAGCATGGGAAAAGATCGCGAGCCGCTCTGGCATGTCATGTGACGGCAATGTCTGGTTCGAACAGGATCAGCCGCTTTCATCGCCTTATATGGCTGCTCTCGCTTTTAAAGCAGCCGAATTGCAAGGACGAAAAGCCGGCATGCAATTTCTCAGAAATATGCAGGAGAGCCTATTTGTTTCAAAGAAAAATATTACGGATGAAAACGTGCTTTTGGAGATTGCTGAAAATACAAGTCTCGATCTTGAAGAATTCAAAAAAGATCTGCATTCTCAAAGCGCGGTCAAGGCGCTTCAATGTGACATGAAAATTGCTGCTGAGATGGATGTTTCTGTTAATCCGACACTGACGTTTTTTAATACGCAGCATGAGGATGAAGGGCTTAAAGTTCCTGGCAGCTACTCATATGATGTATATGAAGAAATTTTATTTGAGATGCTTGGCGACGAGCCGAAGCCGTCGGAAACACCGCCTTTAGAATGTTTTATTGAATATTTCCGCTTCGTTGCCTCGAAGGAAATTGCTCTTGTATATGACCTGAGCCTTGAAGAGGTAGAAAAAGAAATGAAAAAACTGGCGTTTGCTAAAAAGGTTGCCAAGGTGGAAGCCAAACACGGAATGTTTTGGAAGTCTCTCAGCACTTATTCTGATGAATATCAATCATGTGAAAAATAGCCGCAGGCGTGCATATGCTTGAGGCTGTTTTTTTACGCCACGAACCAAACATACGTTCTGTTTTTAGTGCTAAAGAAACCGCGCCGGGATAAGCGCGGTTTCATATGTCTTAACGACAACAAAGGGGATGGGAGAAATTTTTCACGGTCAAACAAAGGGGTAATGTTTGTTTGTGATCAATTTCACATCCTTATGATAACAAAAGATGTCGACTTTTGACAACCTCTATGCTTAATGTTCATATTTTTGTCACAAAACATAACGAAGTGCATTCACTCATATCCTTATAAGGAAAAAGGACGAGGAGGACCGCCATGATGTCTACTTTGATCTCAATTGTGTGCATTGCCGTTTTTTTCTGTCTGAATATCTTAGGCATGATGCATATGCTGCCGCTTTATATTACCTCTCCTCTGCTGTTTCTGTCTATTTTGTTTACCCTCTACCGCTTGAATCACCGGAAAACCTTTAAAGGGTTTTAAAAAAGCCTGTGCGTCATTTCCGCACAGGCTTACTTTTTTAAGACTGCTTGACTTTCATCAGCAACTCTTCCATTTCATCAAGTTTTTCTTCAAACATTTTGCACGCGGCTTCGATTGGCTCTGGAGACGTCATATCAACGCCCGCTTTTTTCAGGACATCAATCGGGTATTGTGAGCTTCCCGCTTTCAGGAAGTCAATATAACGGTCAACCGCCGGCTTTCCTTCCTTCAAAATCTGGCTGCTTAATGCTTGGGCAGCGCTGTACCCTGTCGCATACTGATACACATAGTAATTGTAATAGAAGTGCGGAATACGCGACCATTCAAGGCCGATTTCCTTATCAATCACCATGCCGTCTCCAAAATACTTTTTATTCAGGTCGTAATAGACATTTGTCAGAAGCTCAGGTGTAAGCGGCTCGCCTTCTTGCGCCTTTGTATGGATCAGATGTTCAAATTCAGCGAACATCGTTTGTCTGAAGACCGTTCCCCTGAAGCCCTCAAGCATATGGTTGAGAATATATAAGCGCTGTTTTTCATCTTCTAAATTGTTCAGCAAATACTCGCCAAGGAGCGCTTCATTTGTCGTAGAGGCAACTTCCGCGACAAAGATACTGTAATTGCCGTATGGATAAGGCTGGTGCTTTCTCGTATAGTAGCTGTGTACGGAATGTCCAAACTCGTGCACGAGCGTAAAGAGATTATTGACGTTATTATGCCAGTTCATCAAAATATACGGATTCGTGCCGTAAGCTCCTGATGAATAAGCCCCATTGCGTTTGCCTTTATTTTCGTAAACGTCTACCCAGCGGTTTTCCAGTCCTTCTTTTAGGATTGAGGCATATTCTTCCCCTAATGGTGCGAGGCCTTTCAGCATGTAATCTTTGGCTTCCTCGTATGTCACCTTCATCCCCGCATCTTTCACAAGCGGTGTATACAGGTCATAGATATGCACTTCATCAAGCTCAAGCACTTTCTTTCTCAGCGCAATATAGCGGTGCAGGAGCGGCAAATGCTTATTAATCGTCTTAACAAGGTTATCGTATACTTCCTCAGGAATACTGTTGTTAGAAAGCGCAGCCTCACGCGCTGACTTGTACTTTTTCACTCTCGCGTAGAAGTTGTCCTTTTTCACAGTGCCGCTAAGCGTCGTGGCCATTGTGTTTTTATATTGTCCGTACGTTTTATACACTGCGTCAAACGCATTTTTGCGGACTTCACGGTTTTCACTTTCCAAGAAATTAATAAAGTTGCCGTGAGTGATCTGTTTTTCATTCCCATCTTCGTCTTTAATGGACGGAAACGTTATATCTGCGTTATTTAACACGCTGAATGTATTTGAAGATGACCCCAGTACCTCGGAGGCTTCAGCAAGCAGCGCCTCTTCCTTCTCGCTCAGCACATGCGGACGTTCCTTTGTAATCTCCTCAATCGCATGAGAGTACAGCTTCAATTCTTCTTTTTCAAGAATGAACTGTTGCAGTTTGTCTTCTTCTATGGATAAAATCTCCGGAACCAAATAAGCTGTCGCGCTTGCGGCCTGTGTATACAGGTTTCCCGCCTTGTCATTCAGCCCCTGGTAAAAGGAGTTCCCAGTATCCTGGTCAGAGCGCATATGCGCATATGTGTACAGCCTACCCAGCCGCTCCATCACTTTATCTTGATACGTAAGAGCCTCGTATAAATGATCAGCTGAATCTGCCAGCTTTCCTTTATACTTAGATAAATTCGGAATTAATTCTTTTACAGCTTGAAATTCTTTATTCCAGGCCTCATCACTAGGAAAAATATCCTCAAGTCTCCATGTGTCTTCTGCCTTTACCTCACTTCTGTCAGGCAGTTGGTTTGCTTTTTTTTTCCTCAGCCATGGTGATCCCCCTCGTCTTCTTTGATTCAAGCCAATTGAAAAAACAGCTGTTTCTCAATAAACTTGTGTTGTGAATATCTTCCGGTTTTTCACTGCCTTTTGTCAAATCATATGCAGTAATGAAGAGAACGAATGCCAAAAAAGCAGTAAAAACACGAAAAACCTTTCCTTTTGTGCCTTTCACAGCCTGCCCACCACCTTTGTCTTAGGGTGAGCCAAATAAGACAAACTCATTCTATAAAACAGCTGCGATCTCTTTCTATGAGATCCTGCATTGAGTGTATGCCACTTGCAGGCTGATTCAGCACATATACTTCTTTCTGAGTCTCCCTTAAAAATCCCTTCTTGCACAAAAAATCAATATACTGTTTAACCGCTTCTGAAAGACACTCTTCGCTGCATTCAAACCTGAGTGCAATGTTCTTATTATGAATGTGCAGTTTGCACTGCTGCAAAACGGCTGAAAAACGAATTGGCGCACGTTTACCTCCAAGATCCGTCATAAACAAATAAAGAAACCCCTGCCACACAAAAACCGGACTCTTAAAAACTGCCCCTTTACTAACAGGAACAAACACTTCAGTCGGCAGAAAAGAAAAAGGCGTCTGCCGTTTCTCATAAAACAGCAGCCTAAGGCGATTTATTTCCTTTGAGTTAAACCGATGGGGTTTATGGCGAAAACGGTGAATCGCTTTCGTCCAGCCTGAATATTGAATTGAGGGTTTCGGTTCAGTGAAAAAAAGATCGTCTACACCTGCCCGATGGATAGGGATCGTTTGGACTGAGGAATAAGAATGGTTTGTGTAGAATGGAATGATGTGGCTAAGCCGGAGAAAAGAACGCCTTTCAGGACAATAACATATCAGTTCTCTGTATGGACTTGCATTGATAAACTGCCAATGAAAAGCTGAAAGCTGATAAAAGGACGAAGCAGTCCGTTTTAAGCGGCTGTATCCCATAATCCACTGCGGGATGATTCCTTCTTGTTTGAAGCCCTCTGTCCGCTTCTGAAAGACATTTGGTGCGATAGTGGCGCATTGATATTCAACAGCAAGCATATGCTCCTTGATCCTTGCCATGACGTCCGGTCTTTGGTTGATTGTCCTTATATACGGCTCCAATATTGGTGAAGCCCGTTGTATTTTCAGCCATACATACAGCTGTCTTTTTCCTTCTAAGTGGTAGGCGCTTTCCGGTTCGATGTCTATGGAGCAGGACTTGTTCTGTTTATGGGCAAAATGCGGCGCTTTTTGAAGTCCGAGCTTCACAGCTAGCTCTCCCCCGCATACCGGACAGAAGAACCGTCTCCGCTTTAATTTCTGGTTTTGCTGAGCGCCTAAAAGGTGAAACATTTGGCCGTCTTCAGTCACAGCACTAAACAATTGTCATCTCTCCTTCCAGATGAAGTATACTTTCTGGAAAAGATGATCAACTCCTGTTCGCTGTATTTCTGCTTGTCTATATGTTTTTGATTTTTCACATCTCTAAAAAGGCATTTTCGTGCATAAAAAAAACCGATTTCCGGAAGGAAATCGGTTTGCTATGATGCAAAGTGTTTTTTTATCGTTTCTAGAGCATGCTCTGAAATAATCAGCTTGCCGTACTCTTCAAGACGGTGTATGCTGATTGAGGATTCAGTTGCGTACTCCAGCAGGATGCTTAGCTGATTTTCAACCTCTTCATCAGTCATATTGCAAAAATCTACATATAAATAATATCGGTTCTCAAACGAATATAAAGTCGTTTTGCTTCCGTTAACGTTCAAATTAGATAGAGAAATAACATCCTCAAAATCGCCAAATCGCAAGACAAATTGAAGCTTTTGCTCCTTCTCTTCCTGATTGACGGCTTGCTCTTCTTTCTGGAAATCATCCAGCAAGGCGTCAAGATCCTCAGATGCTGGTTCTTGCTTTTTATCCTCAGGAATCGGCAGTTCGAGCTTTTGTCCGTCTTTGGAAAGCTGGGCTTTTGTGACGATGATTTCTAATCCTTTGTCCAGTGCCTGAACTTGAATCCAAAGTGGGCCTTCCACAGCGAATTCCTCTTCTTCATGAACTTCATCCATGACTTCCCAGAAAAGTTCTTCACTGCGCTCACGGTTATACCAAATTTCTTCTCTGTCAAAACCGCGATCTTCAATATCTCCGTAAGACATATAAAATTTTACTGTATGCTCGTTAATTCTTTCAATTTCCATTTGCCAACCTTCCCTTCTATATAAGATGTTGAAGGGACATCTAAGCTCCCGATTAATTGTACTTTACTACACTTTACCCATTCCGTCCACATCTTAACCTTAACCAAGGCCAGTGTGAATTCCTTTGTATTTCTATTTTATGATAAAACAGTCACAAAAGAAATAAAAATGCACCTTTGCCTAAAAAACGGCAGATCAGGCGGCTGATATCATAAAATATGACCTGTCTCATATAGTAGTAGTACAAGCGAAGGACTGAAAGCGAGGTGCCGCTTCATGGAGCATGACTATCTGATTTCTCTGCTTGTCATTGTTGGGATTGACCTGATCCTCGGCGGAGATAATGCGGTTGTCATTGCCATGGCCAGCAGACATTTGCCGGACAAGCAAAGACAGCAGGCCATTATTCTCGGAACATTTATTGCCGTTGCCATGAGAATCGGATTAACAAGTGCAGCTGTATATCTTTTGAACATTCCGTTCTTGCAGTGCGCCGGCGGAATTTTCCTGCTGTATTTAGGATATCAGCTGCTGATTGAAAAAAAAGACACGCAGCACATTAAAAGCAGCACCTCTCTGTGGAGAGCGATACGAACGATTGTGCTTGCAGATCTCTTTATGTCCCTGGACAACGTCATCGCAGTTGCGGGAGCTTCACACGGTGAGTTTTCTCTCGTTGTTATAGGTTTGTGTGTATCGGTTCCGGTTATTATTTGGGGCAGCAAACTCATCCATATTGCACTAGAGAAAATACCGCTTCTGATTTACGCGGGAAGCGGGCTGCTTGCTTATACTGGCGGAGAAATGATTGTCAGAGACAAAAAGCTGTCTCTTTTTATGGCGCAGCACGGCACAGTTGAAACGCTCCTCCCCATTTTGACGGTTGCGTTTGTCATCCTTGCGAGCATTTATTACCAGCAGGTTGAAAAATAAAAGAAGGCTGATCACTCAGCCTTCTTTTGATGATACGATCTATTAGTTTGCCAAACGCTGTGCTTCTCTTAATTGGAAAGAGCGAACTTTTCTTGGCAGGAAACGTCTGATTTCGTCTTCGTTATATCCGACCTGCAAACGTTTTTCGTCAATGATGATCGGACGGCGAAGCAAACCTGGATGCTCGTTGATCAAGCGGTATAAATCTTGCAGCGGCATAGATTCAACGTTCACATTCAGTTTTTGGAATACTTTTGAACGGGTTGAGATGATTTCATCTGTTCCATCCTCAGTCATTCGAAGAATTTGTTTTATTTCATCAATTGATAAAGGTTCAGAGAAAATGTTTCTTTCTACAAATGGAATATCGTGCTCCTCGAGCCACGCTCTCGCCTTTCTGCATGAAGTACAGCTTGGTGATGTGTATAGTGTAACCATTCATCTTCACTCCTCTAATTAGTAGGATGAACATCTATTTTATTCTTAAATTGAAATTACTCTAAAAAAGGAATCTTTACAGGTATTATACTATAAAAAAGTAAGTGTGAACAGTATCCTAAGAAAAAAATGTGTCAATCCAGCAAATTTTTAATGTTCATGATATGTTCTAATTCTCAATTAGCTTAACTGATCGAAAATATTTTTTTGTTTTTCTTCATCAATGAGTTTCAGGACTTCATCCGTTTTTTCGTACGATTCCCCGTACCATTTCTCGTCTTTATAAGTATGAATGTTTTCATATGTCTGTTTCATGGCTTCAAGAATTTCTTCTTCTGATTCTGTTTTTGGTGACCAGTACAGAATCTCCATCTTGTTTACTTTATTCGTAGCCAATGACCGGCGCCGGTACCCAATTGACTGAGCATGCTTGAAATGCTCTCTTTGATAAAACCTCAGGCGTTTTTCTGTATCAGTATCATCTTCATCCACAGGTTCCACCTCGAGCAATATGGGCTTATTTTTCTTTTTCAGCTTCGCGATCAATTTTCCGCCAAGCCCCTGCCCTCTTGCATCCTTAGACACATACAGATAATCAACGAAGATAAAAGAATCGAATTCCGCAAACATTAAAATATGATGTTTGTCTTCATCTTTATGATAAATATCGCTTCGCTCTTTCAGAAGAGCTTCCATATGCGCTTTTGATTTCATTTCTTCAATTGGAAAGTACTCGCTAAGCTTTTCATACCAGTTCATTGATTTGCTCCTTATGAGTTCGTTGTCTTCATACTTTTAGATATACCCCATTTCTTCTTGTTTAAACAGCCTTACATCTATAAAGACGTGCGAACTTCCGCCATGGTTTCATTTTTTTTCAGCAAAAACGGAGCCAGCTGCTCCGTTCATTTTGAAGTGTTTCTCATTGAACTCGATTTTCCCGCCTGTAATGAATCAGGCGGGGCTGCGCCAGTGCAATCAGAAATGTCATGATATATAATGCAGCAGCCGCGATAAAAGCTATTTTCGCACCAGCAGCATCAGCCACTAGCCCCATAATGGAGTAGGTGACGCCTGACCAAGGAGTCAAAATCGCATTTTTTGCAGCCATGATTCCGATTCGTTTCTGCTCGGGAATAACCTCCTGCAGCATGGTTTCCTGGCAAATATCACGCACCTGATAAAAAGGCCCCATTGCAGCACAAGCCAGAGCGCATAAAAATGGGACTGGAGAAAATGAAAACAAAAGGGTCAGCGCCGACATTACAAGCGAGCTGAACATAATGGCATAGCCCATATTCCGCTCAAAAAAAGAAGAAAAACGAATGGCAATCACACTGCCGACAATTGCGCCTATAAAATAGGAAGCATTAAACATCCCCCACCACACCTCTGTTTCATGCAAAACAGCCGCAGTAAATGCGAGGAGAATAGCAGATGACCATACGGAACCCGCCAAAGCTTCTATCATGTCCATTATAGTAATGTCTCTTACAATAGGGATGATCATTAAATCCTTCCATATACTTCTGGCAGATGCTGTTTCAGCAGTTCCTACAGACTCTTCTTCATTTACATGCAGCACACTGATGGAAGCTCCCGATAGAACAAACAGGAAAATGGCAGCGCCGACAACGAGTTCAAAAGGGACGGCGTACGTCAGAAGGCCTCCAAGGCCCCAGCCTGCTGTTAAGAACAATTGATTCGAGAGGGAGATCACACCATTCGCTTTTACATATTGCTTCTTTGGAACAATAATCGGCAGCAGCGCAAATCTTGCTGGCTGAAAAAAAGCGCCCGCGAAGGAAAAACAAAACACAAACAGCAGCGTAATCCAAAAGAATCCCTGTCCGTGATGAGTGACGCTGTATGCCATCAGTATTGTAAAGACCGCTCTCAGCAGATTCGCCCCCACAAGCACCTTTTTAAAACCGAGAATGCGAAGCACCGGAGAGACGCAAAAGCTTGCTGCTATACTCGCAAACGACATGAACGATAAAATAAGACCCGCAAAAAAAACGGAGTCAGTCATTTGATAGACCCGTACCATTAAAACGATTGTGACGAGGACTCCTGCTAAAGATTGAAAAGATTGAGACAGCAATAGCGCAAAAACATTTTTGTTATGCAGAAATTGAATCGTATTTCGCCTCCGCTTTTTCCTCTAATTGTAAATGTTATCATTCTCACTTTCTATGAAGACGCAAAAAAATCCTTCAAGAGATTCTCTTGAAGGATTGATGAATCATGAAAAAGCTTTAAATTCGGTTTCCGTGCACATCACAAAATGTCCCGGTTTGACTTCACGGAATTCCATCGTTTCCCCATCTTTTAATTGATGGACGGACGGATCATATTTCTGGCGGACGCGATTTCTCTCATAGTCCGGATCTGGAAGCGGAATCGCAGAAAGCAATGATTTTGTATACGGGTGAAGCGGATTTTCATAAAGCTCATCTGCCGGCGCAAGCTCAACCAGTTTCCCGAAATACATGACTCCAATGCGGTCACTGATGTATTTGACCATCGATAAATCGTGGGCAATAAACAGGTATGTGAGCCCTTTTTCTTTTTGCAGTTCTTTCATTAAATTCACGACCTGCGCTTGAATGGATACATCCAAAGCGGAAATCGGCTCATCCGCGATAATGAATTCCGGATCAACAGCAAGAGCTCTGGCAATCCCGATTCTTTGGCGCTGGCCGCCGGAAAATTCATGCGGATAGCGGTTCGCGTGTTCCTTGTTTAAACCAACTGTTTCCAATAGTTCATGAACCCTCTGCATCCGCTCTTTTTTTGTTTTCGCCAGCTTATGAATATCAAGGCCTTCAGCAATAATATCAGCAACTGTCATTCTCGGATTCAGGGATGCATATGGGTCTTGGAAAATCATCTGCATTTTGCGGTTGAATTCCAGCAGCTTTTTCCGCGATTTTCTCCCGTGCACATTTTCACCGTTAAACAGCACCTCACCATCGGTTGCTTCGTACAGCCGGATAATGCTTCGGCCTGTTGTCGATTTACCGCAGCCAGATTCACCAACCAGCCCTAATGTTTCACCTTTATAGATATCAAATGATAAATCATCTACAGCCTTAACCGTGCCCCTCGGCGTGACAAAGTGCTGTTTTAAATGTTTGATTTCTAATAATTTTTCAGTCAATTCATTCACCTTCTCTCACTAAGACAGGTTTTTCATACGTATTTGCCAGTTTACGCATTTTCGCTTTTACCGCTTCAGGCGGCTCTACCTTTGGCGCGTCAGGATGAAGCAGCCACGATTTTACATAATGAGTATCGGATACCTTAAACATTGGCGGCTCCTGTTCAAAATCGATTTTCATCGCATAAGAGCTCCGCAGGGCAAAAGCATCTCCTTTTGGCGGGTTTGTCAAATCAGGCGGCGTGCCCGGAATTGCAGTCAGCTCTTCCTCACCTGAACTTTCCAGTGTCGGCATGGATGCAAGAAGCCCCCAAGTGTATGGATGTCTCGGATCATAGAAGATTTCGTCTACCGTACCGGTTTCTACAATCTGTCCCGCGTACATGACAGCGACCCGGTCAGCAACATTAGCCACAACACCAAGATCGTGTGTGATAAAGATGATGGACGTGTCAATTTTCTTTTGCAAATCCTTCATTAATTCCAAAATTTGCGCTTGAATCGTTACATCAAGAGCAGTTGTCGGCTCATCGGCGATCAGAAGCTTCGGATTCGCTGCAAGCGCCATGGCAATGACAACCCGCTGTCTCATCCCGCCTGAAAATTCATGCGGAAATTGGTTCACCCGCTTTTCCGGCATTGGGATACCGACTAATTCCAGCAGTTCAACCGCGCGTTTTTTAGCCGCTTCCTTCGAGATCTTCTCGTGTTTAAAAAGCACTTCCGTAATTTGTTTACCGACCTTCATCGTTGGATTTAAAGAGGTCATCGGATCTTGGAATATCATGCCGATCTCTTTTCCCCGGACATTTTGCATTTCTTTTTCGGACAGCGGCACTAGATCCTTTCCTTCAAACAGGATCTCACCGCGTTTGAAATAACCCGGAGGCATTGGAATCAGCTTCATAATCGCTTGAGAGGTTACACTTTTTCCGGAACCTGATTCTCCAACAATGGCCAGCGTCTCTCCTTTATCCAGATGGAAATTCACTCCGCGGATTGCCTGGACCTCTCCGCCATATGTTTTAAATGAAATTGCTAAATCTTTTACTTCTAATAGGCGTGTCACCCGTATCACTCCCTTATTTACGTAACTTAGGATCCAATGCGTCTCTTAATCCGTCGCCGACAACGTTAAAACCAAACATTGTAATGCAGATAAATCCGGCAGGGAAGAATAAACGCCACGGATAATAGGTCAATGCAGGCAATCCGTCAGAAGCCATCGTTCCCCAGCTTGCCAGCGGAGCCGGAACACCAAGTCCCAAATAGCTTAAAAAGGCTTCTGTGAAAATCGCAGTAGGAACTGTCAGTGTCATCGTGACCAAAATAGAACCCATTGCGTTTGGCACGATATGTTTAAACAGAAGACGGGATGTTTTTGCACCCAGTGTCTGTGAAGCAAGCACATACTCCTGATTCTTCAGCTGCAGCACTTGTCCGCGCACGATTCTGGCCATATTAATCCAGCCTGTAATCGTCATGGCAATAATAATCGTAAATAGACCTTTCGGAAGAACAACCATCAGTAAGATAACCATTAATAATGAAGGAACTGCCCAAAGGATATCAGCGATACGCATCATGATTTCATCCGTTCTGCCTCCGCGGAAGCCTGAAATGCTCCCCCAAATGACGCCGATCAGCAAATCAAGAACAGCAGCTGCAACACCGATAAAGATTGAGATTCGCGCCCCTACCCATGTACGGACGAAAATGTCCCGTCCAAGATCATCTGTTCCGAACCAGTGATCTTTTGAAGGCGGCTTATCCGCATTTAAGAGATTAGTAGTTGAATAATCATACCTTGAGAACATCGGCGCAAAAATTGCCATAAGGATAATAAGTACGATAATGATAAGCCCGACCATTGCAAGCTTATTGCTGCGGAAGCGAAGCATCGCATCTTTCCAGAGGGAAAGGCTCTTTTTACTTATTTTTTCTGCATCGCCGGCATTCGCTGCGGCTGGTTCAAACATGTTTTTTGGAATGTTCTGCATGGCCTAGGCTCCTTTCTTTGCTTTGGAAAGCTTGATTCTTGGATCAATAATGCCGTATAACACATCTACGATTAATACACACAATAGCAAGATGACACTGAAGAACACCGTTACACCCATAATGACCGTATAATCACGGTTTGTAATACTGTTGACGAAGTGTGCACCAAGCCCCGGGATCCCAAAAATGGTTTCAATAATGAAGCTCCCCGTTAAGACCTGTGCGGCCATCGGGCCCATATATGTAACAACCGGCAAAAGCGCGTTTCGAATGGCGTGCCGCACTGTAACCGCTGGACGAGACAGCCCTTTCGCTTTCGCTGTGCGGATATAATCACTGTTTAACACTTCGATCATGCTTGAACGGGAAAGTCTGGCAATAAACGCCATCGGCATGGAAGCAAGTGCGATTGAAGGCAAAAAGGTGTATGCCCAGGAATCCCACCCCGCGACCGGAAACAGCCCAAGCTTCATGGAGAACACATATTGCAGAACAGCCGCCATGATAAAGCTCGGAACCGAAATACCAAATATCGTTAAAATCGCGACGGTATAATCCTGCCACTTATTATGGTAAAGGGCTGCAATGACCCCAAACAATACACCTAACGCTAAAGCGAGGAGAATAGCTTCTGCTCCAAGAGTAAATGAAACGGGGAAACCTGAACTGATCAGGTCGTTAACACTCTGACCTTTATATTTAAATGACGGTCCGAAATCCCACATTGCAACTGATTTCAAATAACTTACATATTGTACAAACAACGGCTTGTCCAAGCCATAATGCGCATTTAAATTTGCTTCAATTTCAGGCGGAAGCTTTTTCTCACCTGAAAATGGCCCGCCCGGTGCTGCTTGCATTAAGAAGAATGTCACAGTTACAATCACAAATAGTGTGATAATCATATAGACTAAGCGTCTTCCGATATATTTTAGCAAGGGGGAACACCTCCATGGTTTTTACATTTTTATACTCCATCAGTAAGAAAGGTATATGGGGCTTTTCTCCCCATATACCTTGAGGTCTTTTATTTTCAGACGTAGCCTTATTTAAAATATGCGTTTCTGAAATAAACCTCACCAGTACCTGGCATGATAACACCTTTTAGGTTTTCATCCTGTACCCAAGTATCAGTATAGAAATAGATTGGGGCAACCGGCATTTCATCAATGAAAATACCTTCTGCTTTTTTCAGCAGCTCTGCACGTTTTGTTTTATCTGTTTCAGTTTGTGACTGATTCAGAAGCTTTTTGAATTCTGGATTTTCCCAGCCTGTATCGTTATTTCCTCCGTTTTTGTCACGGAACAATTCAAGGAAGTTGATAGGATCATTGAAGTCGCCGAGCCAGCCCATACGGCCGATTTGATAATCTTGGCTGTGGAGCTTATCAATATAGACATTCCACTCTGAGTTATCAAGCTCAACATCAACGCCTAAATTTTTCTTCCACATTTCTTGTACTGCTTGAGCGATTTTCGCGTGTGCGTCATCAGTGTTGTAAGACAATTTGATTTTTGGCAAATCAGATGCCTTGCTTAAGCCCATTTCTTTCAGGCCTTTATCAAGGTATTCTTTTGCTGTTTTGACATCATTGTCTTTGAAGTATCCTTCTTTGTTATCCTCAAATCCCTTCATTGTAGGCGGCACTGCAGCCATTGCCGGGATTTGCTCTCCTTGCGTAACGTTTTTAACAATCGACTGACGGTCAAGCGAATATGTTAAAGCTTTACGGATATTTACGTTGTCTAATGGCTTAGCTTCAGTGTTGAATTTGTACCAATACACACCTGCAATCGGCTCAACATGTAAAGAACCGTCTTTTTTCAGGGTCGGCAGGGATTCTGTTGGAAGCTGTCCGAGCGGCATACCGGCCCAATCAAGTTCGCCAGCTTGGAATTTTTTCAGTTCCGTATTGTTATTGTTGATCATAACCATATCGATTTTCTTCAGTTTGACTTTGTCTTTATCCCAATACTGGTCATTTTTTTCGAGAGTAATAGAACCGCTGTGTTTCCATGCCGTCATTTTGAACGGTCCGTTTGATACATAATCATCCCCGGCATTTGTATTCCACTTTTTATTTTTCTCTGCAATTTTCTTGTTGATCGGCATATACGTATAGAACGCAGTTAATTCAGTGAAATATGGAGTCGGGTTATTTAATTCAACCTTCAGCGTTTTGTCATTCACAGCTTTTACTGCCACATCATCTAGGCTGCCTTTGCCGGTATTCGCCGCTTCAGCACCTTTTATGTAGTAGAGCTGGTAAGCGTATTGTGATTCGTTATTAGGATCAAGCGCCCATTTCCAAGCATATTCAAAATCTTGTGCTGTTACAGGGTCTCCATTAGACCATTTCACACCATCACGAATGGTAAATGTATATGTCTTTCCGTCCTTGCTCGTTTCAATTTTAGAAGCCATGCCTTCTTCAGGCTCACCATCTGCATTGATACGTGTCAATCCTTCAAAAGTCTGACGGATGACACCGCCTGATACTGAATCATTTGCCAATCCCGGATGTAAGGAGAACGGCTCAGTTTTAATATTAATGTTAAGTGTCGTCTTTCCTTTACTGTCCTTTTTCCCTTCACCGTTTGATCCGCTGCCGCCAAAGCCGCACGCGCTCAGCACGAGAGTGAAAATGAGCATCAACGTGACAATCGACCAACGTTTTTTCATATTCGCAAACCCCCTAATAATAATTTTCAGCTCCTTACGGCTAAATCCTCAGAAATATCAGACAAATGAACCTGAGTTTCCACAACTTTTATTCTGTTCCGTCTTTTCTGATTATTTTTGTAAAAAAGCTGTAACAATAGAGTGAACAAGTTCATTATAATGAAACAAATAATTTATTGCAATATTATTTTATCAATTTAAAATATTTAAACTTCGTTAGTTTTTCTTCCATGAACATAATATCCTTCTACCATTTAAAGCATAAATTGATTAAAAACTTTTTCATGTGTTTTCTGCCCATATTGCTTTTTACATATAATATCTGCCTGTTTTTCCGCTGATAGCAGTTATCATTTAAGGATTTTACAACACGCGTGTTATTTATATTATTACAATTTTACTGGAAAAAAGAATGTTTTTTCATGATGACAATTGGTTATAATTGATTTATAATGAAGCAATCAAAAGAAAAGCTTGCTATGAAAAAGAGTAGTACACATTTCACCTGTTTGAAGAGAGTCTGCGGTGCTGGGAGCAGATAACGGGCAATGTGGAATGGACTTTGGAGCAGCTGACCGAACTGGAAAAAAGTAGGCTCAGCCGGAGCAGTCTCCGTTACAAACGTCAGAGTGATTCCATTTTAATGGAATAATCAGGGTGGTACCACGGTTCATTCGTCCCTTTTTTACAGGGGATGAATGAGCCTTTTTTATTATGTTTTAAGAAATGAGGTTGATGTTTTCATGAAACAAACGATTTTTTCAGGCATTCAGCCAAGCGGCTCAGTGACGCTCGGCAACTATATCGGTGCAATGAAGCAGTTTGTCGAACTGCAGCATGATTATAACAGCTATTTTTGCATCGTGGACCAGCATGCGATAACTGTTCCTCAAGACCGGCTTGAGCTTAGAAAGAATATCCGCAATCTCGCAGCGCTTTACTTAGCTGTCGGACTTGATCCAGAAAAAGCAACATTGTTTATTCAATCAGAGGTCCCCGCGCATGCGCAGGCCGGATGGATGATGCAGTGTGTCGCATATATCGGCGAGCTTGAGCGGATGACTCAATTTAAGGACAAATCCAAAGGCAATGAAGCTGTCGTCTCCGGCCTGTTAACATATCCGCCGCTGATGGCCGCTGATATTCTGCTGTACGGAACGGATCTTGTACCTGTCGGCGAGGATCAAAAGCAGCACCTTGAGCTGACGCGGAATCTTGCAGAACGATTCAACAAAAAATACAACGACATCTTTACGATTCCGGAAGTGAAAATTCCAAAAGTCGGTGCACGTATCATGTCTCTGAATGATCCGCTGAAGAAAATGAGCAAATCTGATCCGAATCAGAAAGCTTATATTACCCTGCTGGATGAACCGAAGCTTCTTGAAAAGAAAATCAAAAGCGCTGTGACAGATTCTGAAGGCATTGTGAAATTTGATAAAGAAAACAAACCGGGCGTTTCCAACCTTCTTACGATTTATTCAATCCTCGGCAATACGACAATTGAAGAGCTTGAAGCAAAGTACGAAGGAAAAGGCTACGGCGAGTTTAAAGGTGATTTGGCAGAAGTCGTGGTGAACGCATTAAAACCGATCCAGGACCGCTATTATGAGCTGATAGAATCTGAAGAATTAGACCGGATTCTTGATGAAGGCGCGGAACGAGCGAACCGGACAGCAAACAAAATGCTGAAAAAAATGGAGAATGCCATGGGTCTTGGAAGAAAAAGACGCTAATCAAAAAACCGCTCTTTGCAAAGAGCGGTTTTTTTCAGTTTACCTTTGATTCGTTTTCCATTTCCCAAAGCTTTTCGAAAAAAGGCTGACCTTTTATTAGGTTTTCGCAAAAAGCTAGGTGCTTGTCCGACCAGCCTTCAATTGTTTCGTTATACAGCATGTCCCAAATCTCTTCAAAGCTCATCCTTTTGATTTGTTCATACATATGCGGATTCCACTCTGTGTACCAGTAGCCGATTTCAGCCCGGTTTTTCAGCCCTTTTAATTGGTCAAGCGCCATAAACATCAGCTGCTTGATTTGCCGTTCTTTTCTAGTCAGTCCTCTGACATGTTCTGGTGCTAATGATAATATGTGATATTCCTTGGAGGATTCCAGCTTCTTTGGCTCAAATTCATATGTTTCAGGCTCTACATCTTTCACCATTTCATAAACGAGCTGCTCCTGTCTTGGGATCAGACGGCTTTTTCTGACAGGGATCGTGTAGCCGATCGTGTCGACAGCTAAAATGCCGATTCCGTCTGTTACGACAAAACAATACTCAAGCTTTGTCCGCTCATGATTTTTCCGAATGTACGATTTCTGATGTACGTCTTCAAGCAAACCTTTCGGAAGCTCTGACAAATCGTTTTCTATGTAATGAAACAGTACTGACGGCACCCTTAGCAGCGGCACCTGATCCAAAAGCTCAACCGTATCTTCCTTGCGCCATTCGTGAAAGTGGCATACATTGTAGCCATTTTCTTCCCCTTCAAACCAATTGACCCACACATCATGAAGAAATAACATCTCTAACCCCTCACTTTTATAAAAACTGTTGTCCACAGTATAGGCAAGGGATAGAGAAATTATTCCAAAGAGATTGAGGAAATCTGGAATCACTAGTTTTATGTAAGAATCACAAAAAGCAGATCTCTTTGTATATTTTCTGACAAAAGGAGACCTGCTTTTTTTCTGATTTGGTGATATTTTATAACAGATATGATATTCATTTTTATTTAATATTTTTCGGGTCAAGCGCATCCCGCAGGCCATCACCGACAAAGTTGAAGCATAAAACGGTCATTAAAATAAATAGCCCGGGAAATAACGGGTACCACCATGCTTGAATCATTAATGTAAAGTTTTGAGCATCCTGAAGCATGTTTCCCCAGCTAGCGATTGGCGGCTGGATACCGAAACCCAAATAGCTTAGCGTTGATTCAGCTAGAATGACACTGCCTACTTTTAGAGTAGCGGAGACAATAATTGGTCCAATACAATTCGGTAATATATGCGAAAAAATAATTTTGTGATTTTTTGTGCCTATTGTTTTAGCAGCCAATACAAATTCCCTTGACCTTAGAGATAAAAACTCACCTCTGACTAGTCTCGCTGTTGTAGTCCAACCCGTCAAAGAAAAAATCAAAATTAACTTATCCATTCCGGGTTGAAAAATTGTAACCAAGGTAATAAGCAGAAAAATATCAGGAATAGATAAGACTACGTCGACAGCCCTCATTAATACAGCATCTACTATTCCTTTAAAGTACCCTGCTACAGCTCCAACAACCGTACCTATAGTAATCGCACCAATTACTGAAGCAAAACCGACTAATAAAGACACACGAGCTCCATATAACACCCTTGTAAATATATCTCGCCCAAATTTATCCGTTCCCATTAGATTTTTAGGGCTTGGCGGCTTCAGTTTGTTTAAAAGTGATTGACTCTCAGGTGAGTAAGGCGCAATAAAAGGGGCAAAGACTGCCATTAAAATAATAACTGTTAATATGATACCCCCAACAACAGCAAGCTTATTTTTGAAAAATTTCTCAAAAAAGATCCTAGTCATTGTTTCTGGTTTTTTTCTAATATTTTCTTTTAGCTTTACCTCATTAGAGGGAGCCGCAGTGTTTGGATGTGCCATATGTGTCTCCCCCTTTTAATATTCAATTCTCGGATCAACTAATGCATACAAAATATCTGCAATCAAGTTCCCCAGTACAACCAAAACAGCAGAAATTACAGTCATGGCCATAATAACCGGATAATCTCGAGAGAATGCCGAATCAATAAATAACTTCCCTAATCCCGGCCAAGTAAAAATCTGTTCAACTACTACAGCACCGCCAATAAATGAAGGGATCATCAATCCGAAAATTGTAATAACAGGCAGAAGGCCATTTCTCAATCCATGTTTGAAAATAACTTTATTTTCCTTAAAACCTTTTGCACGAGCTGTTCTAATATAATCCTGTTTTAATACATCGAGCATACTAGATCGAGTATAACGAGTAATACCTGCCATATCAGCAGTTGCTAAAACAAACGCAGGTAAAATTAAATGATGGAGCCTGTCAATAATGCTAAAGTCAGCGTTTAAAGTGCTGACACCCCCCGTAGGAAACCAGCCGAGATTTACGGAAAGAACCATTATAAGAATTAATCCGAACCAGAAATTTGGTATTGCCAGCCCTAAAAATGACGTGACAGTTATACCATAGTCAAGCTTAGAATAAGGGCGTTTTGCAGAAAGAACACCGAAGGGAATTGAAATCAGAAGAGCAACAAGAGTTGAAAAAACCATAAGCACCAGAGTATTCGGTAAACGTGAAAGGATTAGATCGGAAACTGGTGTCCCCTTTTTTACAATAGATGTCCCAAAGTCGCCTTGGAGCATATTTCCTAGCCATTTTAAGTATTGAACAGGTTCTGGATCATTGAGCCCGTACTTTTCAATAAATTTCGCTCTGTCAGCTTGGCTGATTGTCGGATCCATCATAAGTGACATCGGGTCACCTGGCGCCGCTTTCATTATCGCAAATGATAAAATTGTAATGCCCAAAAGAATTGGCAGAGACATTAATGTTCGACGAACAATATATGTAACCATATTCTTGTCCCCTTTTCTAAAATAGGATAAAGAGGAAAGGATGCTTGCTTGATCCTCCCCTCTCTAGGGATTTAATTATTATTGTTCAAGCCACCATTTTTCAATATGATATAGATCATTTTTCGGATGGAATACATATCCATTCATGTTTGTCGGGATTGCCCTATGATAATTGTAATAAAACAGGAATGAATAAGGCTGATCCTCAGCAATCAATTTATAGATTTCTTCATATTTTTTCTGATATTCTTTTCTATCTGTAATAGACTTAGCTTCTTCTAAAAGTTTATCGACTTTAGGATTCTTATACCATATGTTGTTTAATCCGTTCTTAGATTGACTGGAGTGGAAAATCGAAAATTGATCTGGGAATGTAGCCAAGCTCCAACCGAGCAGTAGTGCATCATAATCCCAATTCGGTGCGCTTGTTTGTTCAATAAGAGCACTAAATTCTACAATTTGCGGTTTTGCTTCAATTCCTACTTCTTTAAGTTGCTGCTGAACAACAACTGCTAAATCCTCCCGAATCTTATTACCCTGGTTAGTTTTAATGGTAAATGAAAATTTCTTTCCGTCCTTATCAAGGTAACCGTCTCCATCTGTATCTTTCCATCCTGCTTCTTCCAAGAGCTTTTTAGCCTTTTTAGGATTGTAATCAAATGTAGGTACATCACCTTTTGGATAGTTCCAAGAAAGCGGACTTTCAGGAACATTTGCAACTTTACCATCACCGTTTAACACCTGATCTACCATTGCTTTTCGATCAAGTGCATACGTAAGAGCTTGGCGGACTTTTTTGTCTTTAAATAATTCGTTTTTTTCATTCCATCCAATATAGCTGTAGTTCAAACCAAGATCTGATTTAACTTGCACATTATCAAATGTTTTAACTGTCTCAAAGTCTGTGCCTGGTACAACAAAGAAGTCAATATCTCCAGCTTTTAATTGAGCAACAGCTGCATTAGAATCAGGAATCGTCTTAACTGTCACTGTATCTAAATACGGTCTTCCGCCATAATAGTCATCATTTGCTTCAAGTTTTACATAATCGCCCTTCTTCCATTCAACAAACTTGAATGGACCCGAACCAATTGGATTCTTCCTGTTAAATTCATTTTCTCCTAAATCTGCAACTGGCACTTTCCCTAAAATGTGTTTAGGCAGAATACCGTAACTGTCTAAAACAACATTGTAAAAATACGCATCCTTTTTCTTTAATTTAAATTCAACTTCATAATCACCTTTTTTTGTAACAGATTTTAGTGATTCAAAACCAGAACCCCGTTCACCATTATAGTCCTTGTTTAAAGGGATGCTATAAGTGAAAACAACGTCATCGGCTGTAAGTTCTTTTCCATCATGGAATTTTACACCTTTTCTAATTTTGACATCATAAGTCAGGCCATCTTTGGATTCCGTTACTTTCTCAGCTAAAGCAGGTTTCACATTTAGTTTTTCATCCGTTTCTAATAATGTACTATAGATCATCCCTTCAATATCTGAACTGGAAACGTCTGTAGAATAGAGTGGATTAAACAACGTTGGCTCCCCAGTTGAACCAACAACCAAATCCCCGCCTTGCTGCGGTTTGCCTGTGGATTTTTTCTCGCTGCTGTTGCTTGATTTTGATCCCGAGCAGGCTGATAAAAAAATGGCCAGAACCATCAATACACTTAGCATCATCAGTGCGGTTTTCCGTCTTTTCATTAGATATTCCCCCTCTTGAAATGTTCGTTCTTCTCAGCTGTTGTTTATGTAGTGTGCATACCCCCTCTCAAAGCTGTGCGGGCAACATTAGCTATAAAGGTGACAAGCCACAAAGTGGCTGGGAGCAGCTTCTTTAAATTCTGGTATTTGTTCCTTGCATATCGGTTTTGCAACAGGACATCTTGTGTGGAATACGCAGCCTTTTGGCGGGTTGGCCGGACTAGGCAGTTCTCCCTTCAGGACAATGCGTTCACGTTTGACAGATCCTCTTTTTCTTGTAACCGGAACGGAGGATAAAAGCGCTTGGGTATATGGGTGAAGCGGGTTGTCATAAAGCTCATGCTTGCCGGTCAGTTCCATCATTTTGCCAAGATACATTACTCCGACTCTGTCGCTGATATGGCGTACGACACTCAGATCATGAGAGATAAATAGATACGTAAGATTAAATTCTTCCTGTAATTCCTCCATCAAGTTAATCACTTGGGCCTGAATGGATACATCAAGTGCGGAAACCGGCTCATCTGCAATGATCAGCTCTGGATTCAAAGTGAGTGCTCTGGCAATGCCGATCCGCTGGCGCTGGCCGCCTGAAAACTCATGGGGATAACGGCCGGCAAACGACGGGTGAAGCCCTACTCTTGCAAGCAGCTCTTCAACTTTTTCGTTTCGTTCACGCATGGTATACATGTTGTGCGTATTAAACGGCTCCTTTATGATGGAACGCAGGGTCTTTCTCGGGTTTAACGAAGCAAATGGATCTTGGAAAACCATTTGAATATTTTTGCGGACACTCTTCCGCAGCTTCTCCTCTGAGAGATTGGAAATATCCTGCCCTTTAAAAAGAATTTGGCCCTCTGTCGGTTTGTACAGTCTGATCATCGTTCTGCCGGCAGTCGATTTTCCGCAGCCCGACTCTCCAACGATTCCGAGTGTTTCTCCTTTTTTTAACGAAAATGAAACACCATCCACCGCTTTTACATCACCGACTTTTCTTTGAAAAAGGCCTGACCGGATCGGAAAGTATTTTTTTACGTCACGAAGCTCTAAGATTGTTTCTTGATTAGCTGCTGTCATGATTGTTCGGCACCCTCTTCCTCATATAAAAAGCATCTCACCGTTCTTCCGCTTTTGTGTGTCAAAAGCGAAGGCTGATTTGTCCAGCACTTATCCATAGCTTTCGGGCACCTTGGGGCAAAACGGCATCCCGGCGGCAGATTATCCGGTGTAGGCACACTGCCTTTAATCGCATTTAATTTATCAATCTCTCCATCTATAACAGGAATTGACGTAAGCAGGCCTTCTGTATACGGATGAAGCGGTTTTAAAAATAAGTCATCAACGGTAGCGTTTTCTACGACTTGTCCGCAGTACATGACAATTACTCTATCGGCAGCCTCAGACACGACACCTAAGTCGTGTGTGATGAGAAGAATCGATGTATTGAACTTCTGACAGAGATCTTTCATGAGCTCCAGCACCTGGGCTTGTATTGTCACATCCAGCGCTGTCGTTGGTTCATCGGCAATGAGCAGTTTAGGATTACAGCTCAGTGCGATGGCAATCATCACCCTCTGTCTCATACCGCCGGACAGCCGATGCGGGTACTCCTTCATAATTTGCTCCGCCCGGGAGAAACCGACCATCTGCAAGAGTTCAACAGCTCGTTGATGGGCTTCTTTTTTCTTCATGTTTTTATGGTAAATCAGCACTTCGGTAATTTGTTCTCCGATTGTTAACACCGGATTAAGGGAGGTCATTGGTTCCTGAAAGATCATGGATACTTCGTTACCGCGGATTTTGCAATAATCGTTTTCAGTGAATGAGGTGAGGTCTTTGTCTTCGAGTTTAATAGAGCCGTCCATGATTTTTCCGCCTGAGCTTTGGACGAGGCCCATAATTGATAAAGAAGTAATGCTTTTTCCGGAGCCCGATTCACCTACAAGCGCGACTGTTTCGCCTTTGCTGATGTGAAAATCGACTCCGTCAACCGCAGGGATCGGCTCCTTTTTCCTGAAAAAATAAGTCTTTAAATTATTCACTTCTAAAAGTGTGCTCATGCTAGCTCCCCTTTCCCCCCTCTTGTCGTCAAACGTTTTCAAGAGAAAGCAATCCCCTTATTCAGAAATAATAAATAATATTGAATTATCGAAAAATTTTATAGTTGTATATTATTACAATCATTTTGCAAAATCAAGAATTTTTTAGGATAAATGTAATATTATTAATGAAATTCCATTATTTTATCCTTTTAAAGCATTGCATCCAAAAAGGTTTCAGCAGGAATGGACAGTCCGTCTGCGGCGCTTGCCTTGCTGGCGGTTAAATATTTTTTTACAATATTGAATCCAACTGCGTATCCAAGCATTTTCGGCTGATATCCTTTGCCGAATAACAGCTGGGGAAATAATCGATTATCCCGTTTGATATCCCGATGGGGCGCAATCTTTTTTTTCATATAAAGACTGAAGCTGTTCCGGTGTATACCAAGTCGTCCATTCAGCCGTTTGACTTCGGCCGAACCTCTCATAAACAGCATATTCCGCCAGCCCTTCCATGATGATTGTATCAAGTAATGTGACATCCTTTTCCTCTTTTGTCAGATGACCTAACCGGCAAACGTGATGATACTCATGCGTCATAAGGGCAGATACCGACCCAAAATCTAAATCTGACGAAAGAAAAAGAAACATTTTGTCTTGAAAGGCGAGTCCTGATTTTGATCCGAATTCTAAACGGATTCTCCTGTTTCGTTCATCAACCGGCAGCGTGACAATTGGTACATTAGGACCTTGCCATTTGTTTTTGAGGTACTGTTCTTCCTTTTGGATATGTCCGTAAAAACCTTTTTCCTTCAGCTTGGAAACAGTCTGAATACCCTCTTTTATGTTTTTAAACATCCCATGATGCTGAAGATGCCCCAGAATGCCCTTCCAGTTCTTTTTCTCCGCACCTGAAAAAAGCGGGATAATGTAATGCGCCAAATCATCTATTGAATCAGCCTCCCTGAGCCAGCTATATGTTTGTTCTACACTCATGTGATCGCCTCCTCTTTTAATCCTATGCACACAAAAAAAACCGGCTACCCTTTAAGGGCAGCCGGTTTGGCTTGATTATGATTGATATTTCTTAAAGATTAATGTTGCGTTGTGTCCGCCGAATCCTAATGAGTTGCTGAGAACATAATTAAGTTCCTGTCTGCGGGCTTCATCAGGCACATAATCCAAATCACATTCTTCGTCAGGTGTTTGAATATTGATTGTCGGCGGAATCACGCCTTCTTTAATGGCTAGGATAGAGAAAATGGCTTCAATACCGCCGGCTGCTCCTAAGAGGTGGCCTGTCATCGATTTTGTAGAGCTTACCGCAAGTTTATGCGCATGCTCACCGAAAACGGTCTTAATCGCCATTGTTTCGTATTTGTCGTTGTAATACGTGCTTGTCCCGTGAGCATTGATGTAATCAATTTCCTCAGGTGCAATGCCTGCATCTTTAATGGCTTCTTGCATCGCTCTCGCTCCGCCTTCACCGTCTTGGGCCGGTGCTGTGATATGATAAGCGTCTCCGGTTGAGCCGTAGCCGACAATTTCTCCGTAAATTTTAGCGCCGCGGGCCAGGGCATGCTCAAGTTCTTCAAGAACGATAATCCCTGCACCTTCCCCCATGACAAAGCCATCACGGTTTTTATCAAACGGGCGACTCGCTGTTTTCGGATCTGGATTAGTAGACAGCGCTTTGTTGGCACTAAAGCCGGCGAATGACATTCTTGTCAGCGGCGCTTCTGTTCCGCCTGTGACCATCACGTCTGCATCACCACGCTGAATAACCTTAAACGCGTCACCGATGGAGTTCGTTCCTGTAGCACATGCTGTAACCGTACAAGAGTTCACCCCTTTTGCTCCTAATGCAATAGAAATCTGGCCTGTCGCCATGTCAGGAATCATCATTGGCACGAAAAACGGGCTTACCCGTCTTGGGCCTTTTGTTAAGAAGATTTCAAATTGAGACTCTAGTGTTTCAAGTCCTCCGATACCGGAGCCTACCCAAACACCCACTCTCGGCGCGATTTCATCGGTAATGTTAAGATCTGCATCTTCAACCGCCATTTTCGCAGCCACAACCGCATATTGTGTAAAGCGGTCCATTTTTCTGGCTTCTTTTTTATCCATATAATCTTCAACATTAAAATCTTTTAATTCAGCGGCAACTTTTGCCGGATATTCTTCAGCGTCAACACGAGTGATCGGACCGATTCCGGACACACCGTTGATTGCGTTATTCCAACTTGTATCGACGTCGTTGCCAAGTGGAGATAATGCTCCAAGTCCTGTAACAACTACTCTTTTTTTAGTCATCTTGTGTGCACCTCACCTTTTTTTATCGGCCCCAGCGGATAGCAATGGCGCCCCATGTTAGTCCTCCGCCGAACCCTACCATAACGACCACATCGCCGTCTTTGATTTTACCGGCTTCCAATTCTTCTACAAGAGAGATCGGAATGGATGCGGCAGAAGTATTTCCATATTTATGAACAGTTTTAGACATCTTTTCGACAGGAAGCTCTAAACGCTCGCGAGCAGCTTCCATGATACGGATGTTCGCCTGATGCGGAATCAAAAAGTCGACATCCTCTTTTGAAAGTCCGGCTTTTTCAATGACATTTACGCATGATTCTCCCATTTGGCGGACTGCAAATTTGAAAACTTCTCGTCCATTCATGATTGTATGTCGTTTTTCATTCAGATACAAGTGCTGACCGCCTGTGCCGTCGGCTCCTAGTTCAAATGAAAGGATTCCTCTGTCATCACTGACTGGTCCGACTACCGCAGCGCCTGCTCCGTCTCCAAACAGAACGGCTGTATTGCGGTCTTCCCAGTCGGTAATGCTTGAGAGCTTCTCTACACCGACAACTAGAACATGCTTGTAGGTTCCGGATTCAATAAATTGTTTACCGGTTACAACCCCGTACATGAAGCCCGCACAAGCCGCGCTGATATCCATAGCACACGCTTTCTTCGCGCCGAGCTGTTCTTGAATCATACAAGAGACCGTAGGAAATGACTGATCAGGTGTAACAGTTGCAACCAAGATCATATCCAGATCCTCAGCAGCCACTTCAGCTTGTTCCAGCGCATTTTTCGCTGCTGCAACAGCCATATGTGATGAAAACACATCATCTGCTGCGATTCTTCTTTCTTCTATTCCTGTTCTTGTACGAATCCACTCGTCAGAAGTTTCAACCATTTTTTCAAGATCATGATTTGTTAAAACCTTCTCAGGAATGTAACGTCCAACACCAAGTATTCCAGCTTTCATAAGGGAAGACTCCTTTATATCTTAAATTTAGAAGATCAATCAGGTTGTGATCAATTATTAGTATCAGGTACTAATTCTATCCTATTTTTTTTCACATGGCAATATATTCGTCTAAACTATCAGTTCATCTTACTCATAGAGTATGGTATATGGAAAGGAGGCGTATGCAGTTGGATGTGTTTTCAAGAATGATGTTCGGCGATGCAGCAAAACCAACAGAAGAGAAGGAGGAACAGCAAGAGGAGGTTTCTCAGACAAACGACGAAGAGACGATTCATTACATGCATATTATGGACCAAATCGGTTCAATTATGAACTCTCTTGATCAAATCAAGCCCGCTTTAAAGGAGCTTGCGCCCATGCTCTCCGCTATTAAAAAGAAAATCATGTGAAAAGCCACTTTCAAAAAAGTGGCTTCTTCTTATTCTGTTTCAGATTTAGCGTCAGACTTGCCAAGCTCATAAGCTTCCGCCATTACCGTTGTAAATAGATTCATAAACGGCTGGATGGCCTCCATTGAGAGCTCAATGCCTGATTTCTCAAGCTGTTCTTTCGCTTCAGGGAGATATTTCATGGCAATTTGCAAGAATTCAAGTGATTTTTCGTGCTGCATGTGACGTCACTCCATTATTCGTTTTTTGGCAGCTCGCCTGTTTTGTTGTATGTTTTGATCAGCTTGGCGATTCTTTGCTGAAAGTCTTTGTCGACGAGCGGGCTGAATGTCCCCATCTCAACGACTCCCGTATTCAGGTCGTAGTAATGATCGCCGCCCTCAAGGGTGCCTTTATTAAATTGTTCAGCAATGATTTCATAGGCCTTGTCCACATTTTGCACCGTGCTGGTTAATACGGTATTCTCGCCCAGATCCGATTGATCTGTGACGTAGCCAATGGCATAAAGACCGTCTTTTTTGATTTGCTGAATAACAGGAACATTATACCCGTCTCCGGCGGGATACACAACATCCGCGCCTTCGTTTTTCATTTTCTGATAAAGCTTTACTGCTGTTGTATCATCATCCCAATGATCCGTATATTTCGTATTTACCTCTATATCCGGATTTTCATACTTGGCCCCTTTGATAAAACCGTCAACCTCAGGCTGCCACGTAAAGGAGGCAATTACACCGACCTGATTCGTTTTCGACATATGGGCAGCAGTCATTCCTCCAAAAAAGCCCATTGCTTCCCCGCTAAAATGGACACTCGTTACATTATCAGCTTTCGCTTTCGCATTGGAAATGACGAATTCCATATCTGGATAATCTTCGCCGACCAGGTTAAACACCTCAGCATATTCACTCCCATGGCCGTAGAGCAGATTGACGCCCCTCTTATGAAAATCCTCAATCGCATTTATGATATCTTCTTCTGTTTTAACGCCTTCTTTATAATAGACGTCCACATTGTATTTGGATTGTATATTCAGTAATCCTTTATACCCTTTTGTGCCCCATACGAGGTCATTAATCGTATCAGGAAAGAGCATGCCGACCTTCTCAATTTTTCCTTTGAACGGAGTTTGTCCACATCCACTCAATAAAAGGAGGACAGAAAAGATCATGACAAGCCTTGTGATCAAGTCATGTTCAACTCCTTTTGACAAGCTATAACATGTATTATTTTATACGTTTATTGTATCTAGAAAACTCGAAACATGGAAGGTTTTTCTTAATATTTGTCGAAAATTGATGAAAATTGTCTTTTCCACTCGATAATTTTTGTTTTTGCTTCTTCTTTTGAGGTTTTCTCTGTGACTTGCAATTCAAAAAGCTGATCTTTGCTATGACCGATTGGTTCTAACAGGAATCTCAGCAACTCGTCAGCGACGTCATTTGTATAATAGCCGTCTTCCTCTGTTTCTTCTTTCCATGGCCCATACATTTTCGGCAGGATCACGGTTTTTTCCGAGCCTGTTTTTTCACGCTTTTCCCATTCTTTTCGGTCTTCTTCATATACTAAAATATAAGGAGAATCATATTGGTCTAAAGGCAAAAAACTTCCGAACTGGATACAAATTGTATCATAATTTTGGTCTCCAATGTGTTCAAGCTGGCGAAAGAGTTCATTTCTCCCAAGCCACATGAGTCTTTCTTCTAAGTACATTTGTCTCATTTTATCTTCTGTTTCCGCCAGAACAACGTCAACATGTATGCCTTCATCCATCATTCGCTCACATAATGAAAGGCCGAAAAATTCGTCCGCACCTACAATTAGCGTTGATTCCATTGCATCTGCCGCCCTTCCGGTTTTTCATTTCCCAAAACAAAACAGCCTCCGCAAAAGAGAAGGCTGTTGTCATTATATTCTCTATAATTCTTTTTCATGACTGTGAAAGAATTTGCAAATTGATGCATAAATTCTGCTTGGATGCTCAAATAAATGAAATGTCATGTCGACCGGTGAGCCTTGCTTTTGCTGTTTTTCCTTGAAAACTTCCGCATGTACGCTGTAGGGATATGGAGCTCCGGTCATACGCTGCCATATATGAATCGGTACGCCGCTCGGGTAGCTTTGAATTGTTTTATAACGAAGCGCTTCCGCTTCTTTTTCAGAAATTCCGTAGCTTTTCGAAACTTCTTTCAAAAATTGCTTATAGAAAAATTTATTTTCTTTTTCCGATTCATAATGTGCCTGAAGATCGAGACAAGGATTCAACATTGCGGCTGAGCGGATATGATCCGGGGAAAAACGAAGCAGTTCATCGGCCACGAGAGCACCCATGCCTTCTGCTAATATATGAATCTTCGGATTGAGGATTTCCTGCTTCAGCACAGAATGTATCAGCTGTTTGGCATAGGTGACTGCTTTTTCCGCCCCCCAATGCCTTCCGAACAGATTGCTGTTAAAAAGAGTATATCCTTCATTCCTCAACATGCTCAGAAGCTGATTTCTGCCGTAATGCTGCTGCCAAAAGCTTGAATCATGTCCGACAAAGTGGGTTCTGTCCCCCAAGATAAAGATGCCGAAGCCGTTCGGGCGATAGGGCAGATGAATGACATTATGCTCCGTTCCCAGTTGAAAGTATCTTTCCGTTATTCCCATCGCTTGCCCGCCTCCTTTCACACTTCATCTCACGCTATCTTATGTAAATAGAAAAGAAACGAATAAGGTAAAGTCCTAGCCTTTTACATTTTTGGCTATTATACTGATTGACGTTTTTTATATTTTACCATTAAAGTGTGACGAATCAGACTCTTTTGTCACCTCACTTTCTGCTAAAATTGGATTCCCCCTTCGCTTTTTGTATGGTATGATAACTTTTAGAATAGAATGAGAAGGACGAGGTGGAAACGTGCGATATATTATTGCCTTTATTTGGACGTTCCTTTTATCACATATGGCATGCTACTTGGTTGCAAGCATGAACAGCGTTACGTATAATTTCAAAACATCATCTGTCATTGCTGTTGTACTGTATGTCTTAATCATGGTTTTAGCAGAAATCATGCCTATGAACAAAAATGCAAGCCAGCATTAAAAAGCCAAAAACCCAAAACATTTATTGTTTTGGGTTTTTTAGTGGTCACGGCTTTCTTTTGTAGGTCCACAGCCGGTTGTGGTTTGATGTTTCGGGAAACATTTCCCCTGCTGACAGATGGACCTTTTGAGGGTTTTTAACCATACTCCCTGTCTCGCCGATTTCTACGTAGACACCGTTATTAGGCGCTTTCTGTCCGGGCCGGAATTGGTGCTGCTGTCCCACTGTTTTTCCTCCTTTTCCTTTTTGCTGTAGTATGCGCCTAAGCGGCTGTGAATATGTTGCCATCAAAAAAACTGCTGAGTTTGGCTCAGCAGTTTTTTGATGATTCCCCTTTATATAAAATGGCCTTCAGCAGTGCTTTTTGCACATGAAGACGGTTTTCCGCCTGCTGGAACACTGCAGAGTTCGGCCCGTCAATAATCTCCGCAGTCACTTCTTCCTCACGATGCGCAGGTAGACAATGTAAAAATGTATAGTCAGGCTTGGCATGGCTGACTAGCGCCGCATTCACCTGATAAGGCGCAAAGACAGCAAGACGTTCTTTCTCTTCCGCTTCCTGCCCCATGCTTGTAAACACATCAGAATAAATCACGTCCGCGTCTTTTACAGCTTCAATCGGATCATCTGTCAGCGTGATAGAAGAGCCGGATTGAAGTGCATATGTCTTTGCCGCTTCAGCTGCTTCATCTAACACTTCATATCCCTTTGGTGAAGCGATCGAGATATCACAGCCCATTTTCGCGCAGCCGATCATCAAGGAGTGCGCCACGTTATTTCCGTCACCGATGTATGCGACTTTTACGCCTTTAAGCTTCCCTTTTATCTCCTTAATCGTCAAGAGATCCGCCAGCGCCTGGCATGGGTGGTATTTATCGGTAAGTCCATTGATCACCGGAATGTCAGCTTCTTTGGCAAGTTCCTCCACCTTTTCATGTTCAAAGGTCCGGATCATGATGGCATCCACATAGCCTGACAGCACTTTTGCCGTATCAGCGACAGTCTCACCGCGCCCCAGCTGCAGATCTTTCTGGCTTAGAAAGAGGGCGTTCCCGCCCAGCTGCGCCATGCCCGCTTCAAATGAAACACGGGTCCGCGTTGATGATTTTTCAAAAATCATCGCCAAGGTTTTGCCATGGAATATAGGCTGAATTTTGTTTTGTTTCAGCTCACCGGCTTCTGCGAGCAAGGCGTTTATGTCCTGTTCACTAAGGTCCTTTAACGTTAATAAATCTTTTCCGTATAAACTGGTTTGCGTCACTGTGTGCATGATGCCACTTCCTTTTTATAGAGGTCTTTGAGAGATACAGGTTGCGGATGGCCTGAACTGCTTTGTAAGAACGCCCGCACAGTTTCTTCTTCTGTAAAGACAGGGATGCCGTGCGTCATGGCTTCCAAACGTTCTTTGCGTGCTTCTTCAGAACCGCTCAGATTGATGTGGAGCGATTTTCCTTCCTGTTCCATCCATGAGACAAATGTCCCTTCATGTATTGTAAAACCTGCGTTTTCTGCTAACTCCTTCACATCTTCCGGAACGTTTTGCAAATAAATGCTTCCTTTTTGACTCCAGACTCTTGTATAGATTTTTTTCAAGGCGCTGTTGGCATCATAGGCGACACACATGCCTTCTCCCGTTGATTTCATTTCCGGCCCAAGCTTGACATCCACATCCTGGATCGCATGAGAAGAAAAAACAGGGAACTTCACGGCAACTCCATGATAATTTTGAACTGCCGGATTTAGATCTTTTAAGGACGCTCCCGCCAGTAGACGTGTGGCGAGCGGAATCATCGGAACGCCCATTACTTTGCTGACGACAGGAACCGTGCGGCTCGCTCTAGGATTCACTTCGAGAACGAGTATGTTTCCATTGTCGATCACAAATTGGATGTTCATGATGCCTTTAAATGAAAGTTTTCGAGCAATTTTTTGTGCGGCATCTTTCATGCCCTGCTGCAGCCCGCTCGTGATGGACGGTCCCGGAAGAATGGCAAAGCTGTCCCCCGAATGGACACCTGCCCGTTCAATATGCTCGGTATATGTCGGGATAAAGACATCCTCGCCGTCGGAAATCAAATCAATTTCGACTTCCTTTCCAGACACATACTGATCAATCAAAATCGGATATGGCATGCTGTCCTCATCATTCAGCAGCTGAGAAAGCTGGGCTTGCGAGTCAACAATGATCATGCCCATTCCGCCGATAACGTAAGATGGACGAATTAACACCGGATAGCCAATCTCACTGGCTTTTGAAGCGGCTTCTTCTTTTGTATAGGCAATTTCTCCTTTTGCGTGCTTCAATCCCAGCTCGTCAAGAAGCTGATAGAATTGATCCCGATCCTCTAACACGTCGAGCGTTTGAAATGATGTGCCAAGAAGAGTGATGCCGGCTTTCTCGAGCGCTTCAGCAGCATTGATTGCAGTTTGGCCGCCGAATTGCACAATTGCAAAATCAATATTTTCCTGCTCCGCCACGTTTACAATATGCTCCGTTGTCATCGGTTCAAAATACAGGCGGTCCGCAATTTCATAATCTGTGCTGACCGTTTCCGGGTTATTGTTAATCATGATGGTTTCGAACCCAAGCTCTTGCAGTGTCAGCACACCGTGAACAGCACTGTAATCAAATTCAACGCCTTGGCCGATCCGAATCGGGCCTGATCCGATAATGAGCGCGCGTTTTTTCTCTTTGCGGCTGATGTCTCCATCGGTCTCTCCGAAATATGTGGAGTAAAAATAGTTTGTTTTCGCATCAAACTCTGCCGCGCATGTATCTACGATTTTAAAGGAAGGCGTAATGCCCATCTCCTTGCGAAGCGCGCGCACCTCTTCTTCTGTTTTGCTGATCAGCGAGGCAATCGTTGCGTCTGAGAATCCCTTTTCCTTTGCTTTCTTCAATAATTCAAAAGTGAGATCGCTCCCTGCTTCCATCAGGCGGTTTTCCAATTTGATGATGTTGTCAAAGGTATGAAGGAAAAACGGATCAATTTTTGTTTTTTCATGGATGTCATCAATCGAGACGCTGCGGCTCAACAGCTCCATGACAACGAAAAATCTGCGGTCATCCGGAGTGATTGCCAAACCCCATAGCGTATCAATTGACAACCCGCTGAGCTCTGGAAGGTGTGTCCCGATATTTTTTAATTCAAGCGACGCGGCTGCCTTTTGTATCGCCGCTTCTAAATTCCGTTCAATCGCCATCACTTCACCGGTGGCTTTCATTTTTGTGCCAAGCTTGCGATCTGCGTTTTTGAATTTATCAAACGGCCAGCGCGGAAATTTGACGATCACATAGTCCAGTGCCGGTTCAAAGCTTGCGTAAGTCGAGCCTGTGAGCGGATTTTTCAGCTCGTCAAGGGTGTATCCGACTGCCAGTTTCGCGGCCATCTTCGCAATCGGATAACCGGTCGCTTTAGATGCGAGAGCCGATGACCGGCTTACACGCGGATTCACTTCAATGACGTAATATTGCTTGCTGAATGGATCAAGCGCGAATTGAATGTTGCAGCCGCCTACAACATCAAGTGCTGAGATGATCGTCAGACTTGCTGTCCGCAGCATTTGATAGTCTTCGTCTGTCAATGTTTGTGACGGCGCCACAACGATAGAGTCACCTGTATGCACGCCGACCGGATCGATATTTTCCATATTGCAGACGGTAATGCATGTGTTATTGCTGTCACGCATGACTTCATATTCAATTTCTTTAAAACCGGCAATGCTTTTTTCGACAAGGCATTGATTGATCGGGCTTGCTAATAGCGCCTGCTTAATCATAGCTGTAAAGGCTTCTTTATCAGGGGCGATTCCTCCGCCCTTTCCGCCTAATGTGTAAGCTGGTCTGATAATAACAGGAAAACCGATGGATTCCGCAAAATGGAGGGCATCGGCCTCGTTATCAACAATTTCACTCTCCGGTACGGGCTGTTTTAATTCATTCATTAACGAACGGAATTTTTCCCGGTCTTCTCCTTTTTGTATCGTTTCAACGGATGTGCCGAGAAGTTTGACGCCGTGCTCTTTTAAAACACCCGTTTCTTCAAGCTCCACCGCTAAATTCAACGCGGTCTGACCGCCTAAATTGGCAAGAAGCCCATCAGGCCGTTCTTTCTTAATGATGGCTGTCAGGCTTTCTGCTGTCAGAGGCTCAAAATAAATTTCATCAGCGAAGGCTTCATCAGTCATAATTGTCGCCGGATTGCTGTTGACGAGAATCACCCGGTAGCCCTCCTCCTTCAGCGCGATGCAACCTTGAGTGCCTGAATAATCAAATTCTGCTGCCTGCCCGATGATGATCGGGCCTGAGCCGATTACTAATATGCTTGAAATACTGGTGTCTTTAGGCATGCGCGATTTCTCTCCTTGCTGGTATCACATTCTTTAGATAATCATCAAAAATCCATTCGCTTTCCGCCGGTCCGGGATGGGCTTCCGGGTGGAATTGAACACTCATGACAGGCAGTTTTTTATGGGCAAGCCCTTCAACTGACGTATCATTGACATGATGAAACCTGATCGTGAGCTCTTCTTCATTAATCGACTGTTCATCAACCACATAGCTGTGGTTTTGGCTTGTCATAAAGACCCGTTTCGTCTCACGGTCGATGACCGGATGATTAGCTCCCCTGTGCCCGAATGGCAGCTTAAAAGTATTCCCTCCGAACGCGAGCGCGATCAGCTGATGTCCGAGACAAATGCCGAGAGTCGGAAAGCGGCTGATGATGCTTTTGATCTTTCCTAAATATGGCTGAATGGCTTTCGGATCTCCAGGTCCGTTCGATAGCACAATGCCATCGGGTTTGATGTTGTATACGGCCTCCATTTGCTGGTATGGCACCACGGTAACCTTGCAGCCTCGTTTGACAAGTGATGATGCGATTGACTTTTTATAGCCAAAATCAATGAGAGCGATGTGTTTATTCCCGTCGCCAAATGTGCTGATTTTCTGGGCGGAAGCCTGCTCTGCCACATTCTCTGGTTGAAGGGCAATCTCAGCTCCTTCTTTAGAGGCTGTGACTGTCGCACCCATCGTCCCGTTTGCCCGGATTTTCTTCACGACAGCCCTCGTATCAACATGGGTTAACAGCGGAATGTTCCATTTCTGTAAATACTCCTTGAGGCTGTATACCGCTTCATAATGAGAAAAGTGATCACACGCCTCATAGACAACCGCGGCTTTTACTTGCGGTTTCTTGCTTTCAAAATCCTTTTCATTTATGCCGTAATTGCCAATCAGCGGGTAGGTAAATACAATAATCTGTCCCTTATATGATGGATCTGTCAGCACTTCCTGGTAGCCTGTCATTCCTGTGAAAAAAACAGCTTCTCCCGTACAGTTTTCATGACCGTCCAGCTCGCCGCTGAACGATGTCCCATCTTCTAACACTAAATAACCTTCCATCTAACAGCCCACCTCTTGATGAATAATTAATTATAAAAATGAATTTTTATGCCTTTATATCGAAAAAAAAATCACTGGTTTACAGCGGAATGATGAGCGATTGCCTGTTTCAGCTTGCTGACGGCTTCTGCTATTTCATCCTTAATCACGGTGAGCGGCGGCAGCAGCCGAATCACGTTCGGGCCGGCCGGCAATACAAGCAAGCCTAATGTCTGCAATTCAGCAATAATGTCAGCAACCGGGCCATCACACTCAATTCCAAGCATTAATCCTTTACCTCGGATTTGTTTAACAAAAGGGCTCTTTAGCTCTGCCTCAAGCTGTTCTTTTAAAAGCGCCCCTTTGTCAGCAGCCTCTTGCAAAAAGTCAGGCTGGAATACAATTTGCAATGTGGCATTCACAGCAGCCATCGCCAGCATGTTTCCTCCGAAAGTCGTTCCGTGAGAACCAGGGGTAAACGCTTCTCCAAGTTGTTTCTTTCCGATGACAGCGCCGACCGGAAAGCCGTTTCCCAATCCTTTGGCGACTGTGATGATATCCGGTGAGAGTCCGAAGTGCTCATATGCGAAGCCTTTTCCCGTCCGTCCGATGCCGGTCTGGATTTCATCAATGATGAGAAGGGCTTGCTTTTCCTTGCAAAACGACTGTACGGCTGATAAAAATTCAGCACTCGCCGGATTGACTCCTCCTTCTCCCTGCACTGTTTCAAGCATCACCGCGGCAATATCGTCTTCCTCCCCAAGAGCTTTAAAAGCAGAAGGATCATTGTATGGCAGGTAGTGAAAGCCTTCAAGCATCGGGCCGAAGCCTGTTTTGATTTTATCCTGTCCGGTCGCAGCCATCCCTGCATACGTGCGGCCATGGAACGACTGAAGAAAAGTGATGATTTTTGTTTTTCCAGTTGCTTTTCTGGCAAGCTTTATCGCACCTTCATTCGCCTCCGCGCCGCTGTTGCAGAAAAAGACAAGATCTCCCGCACTATGCGCTGCCAGCTTCTGCGCCGCTTGCTCTTGGAGACTGTTTTGAAACAGGTTGGATACGTGCCATACGCTGTCAAGCTGTTTTTTGACTGCCTCTGTCACCGCTTCATGACAGTGTCCTAGATTTGATACCGCAATCCCCTGAATGAAATCGAGGTACGTTTTGCCGTTTTGATCCTCAACGTACGTTCCCTTTGCTTTTTTGATGTCAATATCCCAACGGCCGTAGGTTTGAAACAAGCTGCTCATGAAACAGCCTCCTTTGCTTTGACGATTTTTGTCCCTTGAAAGGTTTGTTCTGCGAAGAATGATCCTTTTCCGTTTACGATCATGACTTCAGACACCTGATCTGATAAAGCTGACAAGGCTGAATTGACCTTCGGGATCATCCCTCCTGTGATCACTTCCTGCTTGATCAGCATCTGAATCTCCTTAGGGGTCAGGACGTCCAGACGCTGCTTTTCCTTCATGATTCCATCGACATCCGTGACGAACATCAGCTTATCGGCTTCAAGCGCTCCGGCGACTGCTGAAGCAGCCAGATCAGCATTTACATTCAGCGTTTTGCAGTCGCTTGTCATAGACAGCGGCGCAATAACGGGGATGATGCCATTTTCCATCAGCGCGTTCACCATGGACGCATCGACTTTTTTGATTTCTCCCACTTCTCCGTATGTTTCCGGATCTAGATAATCAGCCTCCAAAAGACCGCCATCCTTACCAGAAATGCCTGCGGCTCGCAGTCCGTGTTTGGCAAGCTCAGCAACGAAAAATTTATTGACAGAACCGGATAAAACCATTTCCGCCACTTCCAGCACCGGCTTCGTTGTTTTCCTCTGTCCGCCCGAAAACTCTGTCTTGATATTTAACCGTTTCAGCATATTTGTGATTTCCGGTCCCCCGCCATGTACGATCGCCAGCTTCCAGCCTGACGCCATCAGCTCTTTCAGATTTTGAAAAAATTCTTCCGACAGCTCACGGATGACACTTCCCCCGCATTTAAAAACGATTGTTTTCTTCATTTCGCTCCCCTTTATTACGTGCGATAGCTCGCGTTAATTTTGATATAGTCATAGGTCAGGTCACAGCCCCACGCTCTCCCGTTTCCGTCCCCCTCATCCATCTTGATGACAATGGTGATTTCATCTCCTTCAAGGTATTCCTTGGCGAGAGATTCAGAGAATGGCTGAGGTTCGTTATTCTTAAACAGGCATTGGCCGCCAAGATAAACCTCTACTTCTTCTGCCGTCACCTGTGCTGCGGAGTGTCCGATGGCTCCGATGATCCGCCCCCAGTTGGCATCTGTTCCGTATACTGCCGTTTTTACAAGATTTGAGCCAACAATCTTTTTGGCAATGACGTTTGCATCAAGATTATTTTTTGCCCCCTGTACTTGGGCTTCAATTAGTTTTGTCGCGCCTTCTCCGTCTCTGGCAATCTCTTTAGCCAGATCCTCACAAGTGAGCAAGAGCGCTTTTTTAAAGACCGGCCAGTCTGGATGGTCTTCTGTCAGGCACTCGTTTTCGGCGCAGCCATTCGCCATAACTAATACCATGTCGTTCGTGGATGTTTCTCCGTCAACTGTGATTTGGTTAAATGAAACGTCAGTGATTTCCCGAAGCGCCTTTTGCAGCGCTTTTTCTTCGATTGCCGCGTCAGTTGTCACAAATCCCAGCATCGTGGCCATGTTCGGGTGTATCATCCCTGAGCCTTTGGCCGCTCCGCCGATCGTGACTGTTTTGCCGCCGATCGCGAGTTCATAGCACGTCTGCTTAATCACCGTATCGGTTGTTAAGATCGCTTCTTCAAAATCGCCTGATCCCGCAGGTGTTTCTTTCAGCAGCTCGATCCCCGCGTGGATTTTTTCCATGTCTAAATGCTCGCCGATGACGCCAGTTGATGAAACAGCGACAAGCTCCGGCTCAATGCCAAGCTGTGAAGCAAAGCTCTCCCGCATTGTGTATGCATCCTTTAGGCCTTGTTCTCCCGTGCAGGCATTGGCAATGGCACTGTTGACGATGACGGCTTTCAGTGTCGGTCCGTGCTTTAAGCTGTCTTGTGTCACTTTGATCGGAGCAGCCTGAAAGTGGCTTTGGGTATAAACTGCTGCGCTCACAGCCGGTGTCTCGCTGATAATGACGCCGAGGTCTTTTTTCGAGTAGCGCAGCCCGCAATGCACACCCTTTGCCTGAAACCCTTTTGGCGAGGATACATCACCTGTTACTTTTATAATTTGATCTTCACTTAACTGAATCATGGTTCGATTCTCTCCCGTTCTATGGATAAATTGGCGTGATGGTGAGTCCAGTTTCTTCATTCCAGCCATTCATCAAATTAAAGTTTTGCACTGCCTGACCGGCGGCACCCTTCATTAAATTATCGATTACCGAGACGATCGTGACTCTGTTCGTTCTCTCATCGAGGGTCACGGCGATATCACAGAAATTGCTGCCGCACACTTCTTTCGTTTGCGGGTACTGACCTTTTGGCCTCACTCTCACAAAATATGAATCTTGGTAAAATTCCGAATATAAATCATGCAGGTCATCTGCGGATAGATCACAGGTTAATCTGGTATACATCGTCGCCATGATGCCCCTTGTCATCGGAACCAAGTGAGCCGAAAATGTAATGGGCCCGAGACCTGGCTGCCATTCATTCAGCGCCTGCTCAATTTCCGGCGTATGCTGATGTTCATTGACTTTATAAATTTTAAAATTGTCGTTCAGCTCAGAAAAATGGGTTCCCATGGATGCTTTTCTTCCCGCTCCGGAAACACCCGTCTTCGCGTCAACGATAACAAAAGATTCATCGAGCAGTTTCTTTTGAGCCAATGGCGCGAGGCCAAGCAAAACAGCTGTTGGAAAACAGCCTGGATTGGCAATGAGTTTCGCCTGTTGAATTTGCTGTTGATTCAGTTCTGCCAGACCGTATACCGCCTCTTGAATCACCGCCTTCGGTGCCGCTGTCCGTTTATACCATTTTTCATATTCAGCCGGTTCTTGTATCCTCAGATCACCTGACAGATCAATGACCGGAATTCCCGCGTCTGCCAGCTTTGGAGTCAATTCACTTGATACTCCGGGCGGCGCAGCGAGAAACATGATATCTATTTCGTGTTTGATCGTATTCATATCAATCGGCTTCAGCTTCTGATCCGCTAAGCCGGTAAGATGAGGATAACCCTCGCTATAGACATTCCCCTCTCCGCTGGATGAATAAAGTATGCATTCCTCTGCATGAGGATGATGCGAGAGAATCCTGACAAGTTCGGTGCCTCCATATCCTGTAGCACCTACAATTCCTATTTTCAAAACAAGTTCACCCTCTTGGTCTTTGTGAAATTATTTAACATTATAACATGAATAAAAATTAATTCAATCGTATATTTAATATTTTTATTCATTTATAAATTTTCTGTTCAATGGAAATTCCGCTCAAAAAAATCAGCACGACTCCAGCAGAAAACATTGATGTGTCGCCGCTTTTCAGCCGCATAAAAAAACAGGCTGACCGCGTCAGCCTGTTTTCATCATCATCAATCCACTGAAAAAATATAGAATAGAGCTTGCATAAAAAATCATTTGCACTGTGAAAAAGTCAGCGAGAAAACCCCCGAGCATAATGGCTGCTGCTGAAAAGACAGCTGTCCAAAAATGGTAATTCCCAATCTTCTTTCCACGCTCTCCGCTGTCTGTAAAATTAGCGATCAGCACTTTTTCTCCATGCTTTTGCATCGCTCCAAAGAGCCCTAACAGCACTTGGACGATATACACTTGAACGACGCTTCCGATATGCGGGACATATAAAAGCAGAACAGCCATCCCCCACGAGTTCAGAAGCAGAAAATAACGGCTGTCAAAACTTTTCAGACAGCCGTCCTAGGAGCGGGTAAATGAGCGCTCCGCTCAACCCGAACAATCCGTAGGAAAAACCGAACTGTGTGTAGCTTGAGCCGATATTTTTCACAAACAGAATATAAAACGGAAAGATTAAGCTGCTTGCGAAAAACACGCTGCTTTGTGATAATGTCAGCCATTTTAATTTGTTTTTCCCCATTATTTATACCTCTGATAAAAGTAATTCATAAAGCGCTCATCCGGGTCATAGGTTCGTTTTTTCTGAAAAAACGCTTCACTTTTCGGATATGCCTGCCTCATTTGCGCTTTTGTCTGGTAGGTCATATAAGGCAGATAATAGCTGCCGCCGTGCTTGATGGCAACGTCTGTCATGCGCCTGATGATTCGGGCAGTATCTGCCTGGTCTTCTTTTGAAAAGCCCTCGTTTATTAATAGCACGAGCGAAAACATATCGTCCTTCGCATAGGAAAGGTCGGCCTTTTCATTTTTCTGCACGTAGCGGATCGTAATATTCAGCAGGTTCAGATCTTCGTCCGACAGCGTTTGTCTCAGGTCATCAATATAGGACCCATACTCCTTCACGGGCACAAAGTATTCTTGCAAAACATCTGTGTTGTCATTGTTTTCATACTCAAGAAACTTTGATTCGGACCGCATGACGTTATTGCGTGAAATCTCTGTGCCGTTTTGGCTCAGGAAATAGGATTGCTGTGTGTCCCACAGCCAATTCCTGCCCCATTCATACCGTCTTGACAAACCGAGTGCAAACTTTGTGGCTCCCGTATACTCATCTTCTTTGAGATCGCTGTATGATGGCAGTTGATCCTGATGATCAGCCAATACGTAATTTGTGACATACATGTCTTTCAGAAATCCTTTTTTCGCTGTTGAAATTCGCGCCAGATGCATTCGGACATCTGGATTTCCTTTTACATGCTTTGAAAAATAGTCTGCGTATGTGCTGTAATTCATTTTTTCTGTCTTCATGACATACAGCTCATCATCTGTCAGCTCAAGCGTTACATCAAGAATCACGCCAAAAAGGCCGTACCCTCCGATGACCGCCGTAAACAAATCATCTTTTGGAGTGACAGTGATAATCGTCCCGTCAGCTTTTAAAAGCCGGAATGATTTGACTGTATCAATCAGCGAGCCGTAGCGAATATCACGCCCGTGTGCATTTGCGCTGAGAGATCCGCCGATTGTAAAAATGTTTTGTGACTGCATGACTTTTACCGCGAGTCCGTATGGATTCACGTATTTCTGGATATCATTCCACGTTGCACCGCTTTGCACCCTGATGGTTTTCTTCTCTTGATCGAGTGACAGGATTTTGTTGTAGCCCGTCATGTCGAGAACGATGCCGTCCTCATAATATGTATGGCCGCCCATGGAGTGCTGGGCCCCGGCGATTGAAATTTTTATGTTTTTTCGATTTGCCTCTTTGACTGTGTCAATGAGCGTTTCCTCTTCCTGCCCTTTCACTGTCTGCTTTATTTTTACAGGCATCAGGCGGCTGACATCCGTCATCTCGCTTGTGTCTGTTTTTTGCTCTGAGTTCACAGAGTACGCAAACAGGGCCGCATACGCGCCAGTACAAAGCGCGAATGCAAGCAATTTCTTTTTCATAGTGCTCTCCCTGCTGTTTTTTATGACCATTATACCATGACTGCGTCCTCATTTTTCCAAATTATCTTCTTGCCCGTTTTTCGGCACGGCGGTCGGCGACGATAAAGCAGGCGTGAATCGCGCCCGGCAGCCAAAAGATACAGGTCAATATGAGATTCAGCAAGGCCTGAAACGGTTTTCCCGAAAACAAAACAGCAAGCGGCGGGCATAAAACTGCCAGCAGGTACATCATTTCCTTTCACTCCTTTCAGCTGTAAAAAAGGACAGCCTCACATGTCAGGCTGTCCTCTATTGTTTTATTGAATGCCAAGCGCAATTTTTGCGTATCTGGACATTTTATCCCTAGTCCAAGGCGGATTCCATACAATGTGAACCTCTGTGTCTTTCACTTCAGGAAGGTCCGCTAATGCTTTTTTCACCTCATCCACGATAATCGGCGCTAAAGGGCATCCCATTGATGTCAGTGTCATCGTCACGTGCGTTAAGCCGTCTTCATCCATGTCAACATCGTATACCAAACCAAGGTTCACGATATCAACGCCAAGCTCAGGATCCACAACCTGTTCCAGGGCGCCCATGATGTTTTCTTTTAATGCTTCTTCCACGTTCCCTCACTCCTTTTTTCTACAGTATAACGTAAATTCAGCTCTTGTTAATAACTTAGTGCTTTATAAGTACGTTTCAAACCATTCAATCGTTTTTAACACAGCTGCCCGCGGGACTTTATGGTCAGCGTTTTCATCTCCGATAAATTGCAGGCGTTCCGGCTGCTCGCTGTAATGGGATTTGATCGTGTCATAAAATGTCCGGGTCGGCGCGTAAGGCACGACCTTATCTTTTGCGCCGTGCCAAAATAAAAGCGGGCGCTGTTGCAGTTTCTCCGGCTGAAGGCTGAGATCCCGCAATTCGAGACGTTTCATCAGCTCCTGTACCTTCTCTTCCGGCACATCGATTTCAATGCCCTGAGATTGAATATGGTCAATCTGCTGCTGAAACAGCTCCACGTAATTGGGGCTTCCCATCAGGCTGACGCCGGCTTTTATCCAATCATATGCAGTCAAAGCGCCAAGCGTTGTGATGCCGCCCATTGACGTGCCTGCGAGACCGATGCGGCCGCCGTCTATCAGGCCCTCTTTTTCAAAATGGTTTTTAAGTACGCCGATCTCTTCAATCTCGTTAAGGACGATATCCCAAAAATGCCCCGCCAGCTCTTCGACAGCCATTTCTTCTCCCCGTTCCCCATGGTGCAAAGCCTCCGGCAGAACGGCTCTAAAACCCTTCTCCGCAAGCAGATAAGCAATATGAAGGTTGTGTTCCTTCGCGCTTGTAAAACCATGTATAAAGATCACGAGAGGAACAGCGCGGTGCCTGTTCTCTTCCTTTACAATATGTAAAAACGGAATACCGGAAACGGTTTGATTCTCAATTTGTATCACAATGTGCCCCTCCTTAGGATAACCATAATCATAAGTGTAACATGTAGACAATAAAGATGGTAAAAAGCTACACTGTAAGTAAGGCAAAACAAGCAAAATCTAAGGTTAAAGGAGCTTTTCATGGAGACAAAACCCTATTTAATCGCATTAGATTTAGATGGAACATTATTAAAGGATGATAAAACCATATCTGAAAACACCCTTCAGACGATACAGCGCCTAAAAGATGACGGGCATTATGTCTGCATCTCAACAGGCCGTCCGTATCGTTCAAGTTCCATGTACTACCAGCAGATGGAGCTGACAACGCCAATTGTCAATTTTAACGGAGCATTTGTCCATCATCCGCAAGACGACAGCTGGGGGCGGTATCATACGTCACTGCCGCTTGATGTTGTCAAACAGCTCGTGGATATCAGCGAGAGCTACAACGTACATAACGTGCTTGCTGAAGTGATTGACGACGTATACTTTCATTACCATGATGAGCACCTGATAGATGCCTTTAACATGAACACAACAAATGTAACAGTCGGAGACTTGAGGGAAAATCTTGGTGAAGATGTGACGTCTGTACTCATACATGCAAAAGAAGAGGATGTGCCAGCAATACGCTCATATTTATCGGATGTGCATGCCGAGGTAATCGACCATAGAAGATGGGCCGCACCGTGGCATGTCATTGAAATTATCAAAAGCGGCATGAATAAAGCGGTCGGCCTGCAGAAAATCAGCGATTATTACGGCGTGCCGAGGGAGCGGATCATTGCTTTCGGGGATGAGGATAACGATTTGGAAATGCTTGAATTTGCAGGCTGCGGCGTTGCAATGGGAAATGGAATTGACGCGGTCAAGCAGATTGCCAACCGAACAACGGCTACAAATGAAGAGGACGGCGTGGCAAGGTTTTTGAAAGAATATTTCTCACTTTAAAGAAGGTCCGTATTAATTTTTCCCACTCATAAACCTTACTTTACCCCACCATACTATTGAAGACGACTCATCTCGTCAAAGTATGGAAGGGGGCAGTCTCAAAATGGGTAAACGAAGCAAATCCAGAAGGTTTATTCAGCAGGGTAAAGACTCCATCGGGCTACACGCCGCAAAATTTCCATATCGGTCTACTTTAGAAGAAGCTCATCAGCATGCCGCGGCACGAGACTCGGCTGAAAGGCAGTATGAATATTAAATGAGAAATGAACTGTTTCAGCAGGCAAAATCATTTGTTCAACAGGCGGTCATGGTGACAAACGGCTTTGAGGAAGGCGATCAGGAGCAAGCGATTCTGAGAGCCAAAAATGCTGTATCTTCTGCGTATGCCAATTCGACAGATGCGGAACGTCAACAGCTGCATCAATTTCAAAATCAGCTGGACAAACTGCAATAAAAAAGGGCTATGGCGACTCGCCATAGCCTCTTATTTGACTTCAAACTGCTGAACAGCCTGAACCTGCTTGAGATTTTCCGCCCTGCCCTTAAATGTCACCTTTACCTCATAGGTTCCGGGCTCAGGGACTTCCTTCCACACATCAGAGAAATCATATGTTTCTCCAGATTCAAGCGTCATGTTTTGAAAAGCCTGCGTAAACATTTTGTCTTTCGAATAACGGTATCTTTCTTTGTGCTCAGAATCATACACGACAAGTTCAAATTTTTGCCCTGTGCTGAATTGAAACTCAATAGCACGTTCGCTTTGGTTCTTCAGCGACATGTTAAACTTGATTTGTTCAGGCTCCTGAATTGCGTCAATAGATAAAACAACCTCTTGATTCTCCATTCCGCCTGATACCTCCTTATCGGGTTCTGTCTGCTCATCTTTCCCGCAGCCTATCAAAAGCAGCACGGGGAGGAGCATCACAAGCAGCCGTTTCACGACTTCCACCTGCTTTCGTCAGTCTTTTCTAAAGAAACCAAAAATCCCAGTCGTTTGAACAATGTTCGTAAATGCTTTCGGATCAACTTCTTTGACGATCTTTTCTAAATCGTACAGTTCATACCTCGTGATGACGATAATCATCATTTCTTTCTGTTCGTTCGTAAAAGCTCCTTTTGCCGGAACAGTTGTGATGCCGCGCACCATTTTTCCGTAAATGGCTTCCTTGATTTCGTCCGCTTTTTTCGTCACGATCATTGCCGTGAGCTTCATGTGGCGAGTGTGAATGGCGTCGATCACCCTCGTTGTCACATATAGTGTAACCAGGGTATATAATGCTTTCTCCCAACCTTGCAATAATCCTGCAGTCAAGATGATAATCCCGTTCAGAATGAAGAAATACGTGCCGACGGGTTTATCCTTCCACTTTGCGAGCACCATGGCGACGATATCAAGCCCGCCTGTCGAAGCTCCGTATTTTAATGTTAAGCCGATACCGACTGCGGAAATGACGCCGCCGAACACCGCGTTCAGCAAAATGTCATGTGACAGGCTTGTTTCCGGCAAGATCCCCATAAACAGAGTAGTGAGTGCGACACTTAAAATGCTGTAAACCGTAAACGATTTGCCGACCTTCAGCCAACCTAAAATACCGACCGGGATGTTTAAGAGGAACAAGAGCGTTCCCGTCGATATGTAAAAGGGGGCATATTGATCAACGACGCTTGATAAAAGCTGGGCAACACCTGTAAATCCGCTGGCATATACATCTGCCGGAATCAAAAATAAGTTCAGCCCGGCAGCATTGAGTAAAGCGCCGATGATGACGATGAGTAATTTTTTTGTTTGATCTAGTACCATGGCATGTTCCTCCGCTCTTTCTTCTTTATTATGTTTTCCCTTAAAACAAATATTTGAACACGATTTTGGCAAATTAATATGATATAGTTGGCTTAACTCTCATGATAACGAGCGATAACGGAAAGAAGGGAAGCAATATGACAGTTCATCTCATCGCTGACAGCGCCACTGATTTGCCTCGTTCTTATTTTGAAGAAAAAGGCATTGGCTTTATTCCACTCAGGGTTTCTCTCGGCGATAAAGAATTCGAAGATGCAGTCACAATTCAAGCGGATCAAATATTTGAAGCGATGCAAAATGGAGAAACGCCTAAGACGTCCCAAGCCTCACCGCAAACGATTAAAAATGTGTTTTTGCAATATGCCGAAACAGGTGATCCCGCTCTTTACATTGCCTTTTCCTCAGGTCTCTCCGGCACGTATCAGACAGCTGTAATGATCGCCAATGAAGTGAAGGAGGAATTCCCCGATTTCGATTTGCGGGTCATTGATTCCAAATGCGCGTCATTAGGATACGGTCTGGCTGTCCGGTATGCTGCCGATCTCTGTATCAACGGGAATACAATACAAGAAATTGAAACGTCTGTAAAGAACTTTTGCAGCCAGCTTGAACACATTTTTACCGTTGATGATTTAACATATCTCGCGAGGGGCGGCCGGATATCCAAAACGTCCGCTTTTGTCGGCGGCCTGTTGAATATTAAACCGCTGCTTCAGATGGAGGACGGCAAGCTTGTGCCTCTGGAAAAAATCCGCGGACAGAAGAAACTTTTCAAACGGATCATCGAACTTATGAAAGAGCGCGGGGATGATTGGAGCAATCAAACCGTCGGGATCAGCTACGCCGCGAACAAAGAAAAAGCCACGGACATGAAACACCTGATTGAGGAAGCGTTCAAGCCGAAAGAAATCATTATGCATCCAATCAGTTCAGCAATCGGCTCGCATGCCGGTCCAGGTACATTGGCGATATTCTTTTTAAGAAAATGAGCAAACAAAAACAGTCAGACTCTGTGTCCTGACTGTTTTTGTTTGCTCATAGAATGCCGACAGCCTCATACGCCTTTTCGACTGAAGCTGATTGCTTCGAGCCTTCACCGTATAAATCATTGGCAGCTTCAATCGCCGCTTGCTTCATCATGCTGAAATCTGTAGATGCCGTTACATAATATGTTAAAGCCCGATAGTAAATTTGTTCACTTGCTTCACGCCCAATCCCTTCAACCTGTACATCGTGGTGCACGCCTCCTTCTGCAAGAAGATAAGCTGCTTTATTGTGAATGGACGAATTGATATGGACTCCGCCATAATCCTCTGTTCCTGTGTAGCGGTTCAAGTAATGATCTGGATTTCCCTGCTTAGATGGGTCCTCCAATGACCGCAATGAATCTCCTGCAATATCAGGAGTATAGACATCTTCGCCGATCTCCCAATCATCACGGTCAGCCATCGCGCCCATAATGTCAGAAATGGACTCGTTTAATGCACCGGGTTCTCCTTGATATAAAAGACCGGCGGAATACTGTGTGACTGCGTGTGTGATTTCATGCGCGACAATGTCGAGCGATCCAGACAGCGGCTTAAATTTCGAACCGTCTCCATCACCGTATACCATCTGGACACCGTTCCACGCAGCATTGTTCCATTGTTTGCCGACATGCACGGTAGACGTAATCCTTGCTCCGTTTTGATCAAAAGAATCACGGCCAAATGTCTTGCTGTAATAATCGTAAACGGCTTGCGCATTTGCATGTGCGTCTACAGCCGCAGGTTCATTAAATACGGACGTGCCGCTGACTATTTCTTTGCCCGTATACCCGATCAGTTGAGACAAAAGCGTAAACAAGGTTTGGTTCAGGTTCTTCGCGTCAAACGTATTGATCCCTTTTCCCCTTGTTTCGTCAGCCAAATAAAAGCGCCCATTTTGTTCTGTGACGTCAAAGCTTTTTTCATCACCTGACACGCCGATTCCTGTGCCTGCCGCTTCATGAATGGCATTAAAGGACTCAATGACTTTTCCGTTTTTGGCATCGATGAAATAATGCCAATAGCCAGGCTCAGGTTCAGATGTCGAGAGTCTCACGAGGTAGGCGAGATCATATTCACCGTCGTGTGGATAGATATATAATTCGCCTTTTGGTTCCCCATCAAGATAATCGATTTTTCCAATGGAAGCCTCGAGCTCACGCCTCGCTGTATGTATTGCTTTTTGCTCAGAAATAGACGGTGTGACGGAGACGTCCTTGATTTGCGGGTGCACCTTTCCAAAGAAACTATTCACTTGTTTGTTTTCCTTCATCGCGACCGCTTGTTCAAAGCCGTAAATTGGAATTCCTTTGTAAACCTCCGTTAATTTAAAAAACGTTTGTTTTGTCTTTGGATCCTTTATGGTTTTCGAAATGCGAAAATGGCTGTTCGCATTCCCTTTGAGCTTAAACTGCGTTTGATGCTTGTCAAGATAGGAAAATAGCGATTCTTTCTGGGTTGTGTTTTGTACCGGCTTCTGCGGTGACTTTTCGATGATGTATGAAGGGGTTTGATACGTATGGTCGTATTTGATGCTTTGATCAGCTGAGGCATGTGTTACAAAAACCATTTGGGCCGCTGTGCATAAGCCGGTCAGTAATAGAGATGTCTTGGTCAGGTTGCGCAAAACACCACATCCTTCCTATTTTGGAATCTATCATTTTTCTTCATCCTATCAAAAATACAAAAACTTGTATGTGGTGCTTCGTTCTTATTTTCCCAAAAAAGAAGGGCAGAGATATTTCGCTCTGCCCTTCTTTTTCTACTCTACTAATTTTTTATTGACATAAATAATAACCCCTGCTCCATATGCCAGTATAAGCGGAGGTATGAGCTGCTCCTGACCTTGAAATGAGATAAAACTATTCAGCAAAATGAACAAACCGGAATTCAAGAAAAAGTAGCCTGCTATTCTGGCCAGCCGATCTTTATCCCGTATACGCGCCTCGTTAAACCCAGCCAGCATCCAGGTTTGTTTTTTGATTCCGACAAAATAGGCAACCACAAAGAATAAAAGCGCGATGACAATTAATAGATAATTGATGCTGATTTCCATCTTACAGCCTCCTACAAGATTACTTGATGTTAAGAAAAAGAAAAAAAGCGGCACAGCTTACTGCAATCAGCAGCAGGACGACAAGCGCATTGAGGAACGGGCTCAAAAGAAGCAGCACTGCTAAAAACAGCAGATAAACCGCACCGACTCGCGAAATCTTGACAATCTCCTTTTGAGAGCGCATTTTGTTTTTTCTGACACCTGCAAACATCATCAATTTTTTCCGCTTCCATACATATCCGGCGAGCACCATTAAATAAACAGCCAGCGGCAGATGTCTGAAGTCGGACGGCAGCAGCGGCAGGGCGATAATCGTGACAATGAGAAGGACCGAAAGCCAGCTTTTGCCCAATAAAGACCTCCTCCTTTTCGTCTCTCCCCCATCACCCATCATCAATTCGGCAAGCTCCTTCGGATGAGAAAATTCAGATTCAACAGCTTCCTGCAGTTCCTCTTCACTAAGGCCGGCTTTGATTCTGTCTTGAACGAAAGCGGTGATATGCCCCTTTAATTCGTCGATAGCGTTTTCTCTCTCTACATCAGGCATATTCGCCAGCTCTGCATTTAGTTCCTCCATGTATCGGTCAATGATAAGCTGTCCATTCATAGCAAATCCCCCGATAAAGACAGTAAGGCTTGATGGGTTTCCAGGTATTTCTCCAGCCGTTCTTTTAACATTTCTTCTCCTTTTTGCGTCATTTTGTAATACTTTCTTTTCGGGCCGTCCAGTGAATCTTCCCAAAAAAATTCGATCCATCCCTTCTCGGTCATACGTTTCAGAATCGGATAAATCGCTCCCTCTGAAATAGCCAGCGCCGAGGTGGTTTTTAAGGATGACGTCAGCTCATAACCGTACATCGGTTTAGAACGCAGCAGGGATAGGATGGCCAGCTCGAAAATCCCTTTTCGAAATTGAACAATCCAGCGGTCATTAACTTGATTCGTTTTCATGGTTTAAATATATCGAAAAAAACACTATATATCAATCACATATAGCAGTGTAAAATGTCCTGTTTTTTCTTTTAACAAAAATGGAATTTCTCATACTTTTTAACCTTTTTATTACATAAATGTTTTTATATTATGAAAAGTGTAAAAACGATTCTTCAGGTTAAAAGGAGCAGTCGAATGCAGAAATCGATATCATTTTTTGTCATTTTTTCAATCCTTTGGGGTTCGCTATTTCTGTTTTCTATTATTGGCAGCTTAGGGACAACCCCGATTCCGCTGACAAAGGACTCCAAATTTCTCATGTCCAGCATCCTCCCTCAGGGCTGGGGCTTTTTTAGCAAAAATCCGCGTGATACTGCAATCGGCTTATATGAGGCTGAAAATGCCAGCGCCAAGGTCAGATGGCCCAATATGAGGGCTGACAACCTATTCGGCCTGTATCGGTATGGGCGGTCACAAGGCGTTGAAATGGGCGTGATCTACAGCCAAGTCAGCAAGGAACAGTGGACAGCATGTAAAGAAAAGGACCTCGGCGCATGCAAAAGCAAAGCCAAAACCGTGCAATTAAAAACACCCGCTCCCCGCCCGCTGCTTTGTGGCAGCTACTATTTGACGAAAGAGGATATTGTTCCTTGGAGCTATTCTAAATACACCCCTTCGTCTTATCAGGTAAAAAGCATAGTCAAGGTTGTGATCTCATGCTCGAAAACATAAAACAGACCATCACCAGATGGGACGAAAGAAACCCGTGGACAAATGTATACGGCCTCGCGCGAAGCATCATTGCGCTATCCAGCCTGCTGACGCTGCTCATCAATCACCCGAGCCTCATTATGAAGCCAGCCAGCGGGATCAGCAGCTATCCAGCTTGTAAAATGAATCTCAGTCTCTTTTGCCTCGGCGAAAATAACTATATGATGTTAAATCTTTTCAGATGGGTCTGCATTGCCATTCTGGTGCTTGTTGTCATTGGCTGGCGCCCCAGAATCACCGGGGTTCTGCATTGGTATGTCAGTTACAGCCTGCAGTCATCGCTGATCGTCATCGACGGAGGCGAGCAGGCAGCAGCCGTCTTGACCTTTTTATTGCTTCCCATCACGCTGACCGATCCGAGAAAATGGCATTGGAGTACGAGACCTATAGAGGGCAAAAGAACACTTGGAAAAATAACAGCTTTTATTTCTTATTTTGTGATCAGAATCCAAGTGGCGGTGCTTTATTTTCACTCTACCGTCGCTAAGCTGTCTCAGCAGGAATGGGTGGACGGAACGGCCGTCTATTATTTCGCCCAGGAAAAAACCATTGGCTTCAACGGCTTTTTTCAGGCGTTAACGAAGCCAATTGTAACAAGTCCGTTCGTGGTGATTCCGACATGGGGGACGCTGCTGGTTCAAATTGTCATCTTCGCGGCGCTGTTTGCGCCGAAGAAGCATTGGAGATTGATTTTGATCATCGCTGTTTTTATGCATGAGATTTTTGCAGTCATGCTGGGCCTCATCAGTTTTTCGATTATCATGGCCGGCATTTTGATATTGTATCTCACTCCTATCGATTCCACGATTCAATTTACATATATTCGCAGACTGTTGTGGAATAAAAAACACAAGAAGGGAGAGGTTTCAGTTTGAAGAAGGCGTTTCTAGTATTTTTGTCGGTTGTATTGGTGACGACTGTGTTTTTGGTGAAGCAGCAAGAAAGTGTGGCACAGGCAAAGCAGCTTGAGTATTCAGGTGAGGAAATTTTTAAAGGCTTTGTGTTTGCCCAAGGGGAAGTTGGCAAACAGCTTCCAGAGGTCTTTAATAAAGCGATGACAGACAAACTCAACACAAAACAGGCAAAGGCTTTTGCCAATCAGGTTGTCGCTGATATTAAAAAAGAGGATGCTGACTTTTTTGATAACCTGAAGAAAGCTGTTTACAGCAAAGATGCATTGAAAGTGGATGAACTGCTGAAAAAAGCAGGTCAAATCGTTGAAGAGAAAGTAGAAGCTGCAAAGGAAATCGCCGCTTCCAAGGATGATACATCCAGAGTTCAGGCCGAGCTTGTCAACACTGTTGATACCGCTAACTATTTCTATTATGTTTCTTATGTTGCTGCAGCCGGTGCCCTGATTCTGATCATTCTCGCCATTGATATTACGCCGATTGCGATTTCAGACAATGTGGATCGCGAAATGGCAATCAGAACGCTGGTTGATGAATTAAACTAGACATAAAAAACGGCTCGCTCCGCAGTCTGCTGCAGGCGAGCCGTTTTCATGCTATTTTTTCTCGTATGTCCATCCATTTTCCTGATACACTTTTCCGTTTTTCATCAAATGGCCCAGCGCGCGTTTAAAGGCGGCTTTGCTCATATTAAAACGTTCTCTGATATCGTCAGGCTGGCTTTTGTCACTGTACGGCATGGCACCGTTTCTCATTCTCATATACGTTAGAATGCACTCAGCATCAACTGACATTGCATCCTGTTTTCTCGGAAGCAGCGACAAGTTGACTGAACCGTCTTCTTTCACTTGAATCACCCGTCCTGTGACTCTTGAACCCAGTCTTGGCTCCTCTTTTCTTTCTGACGGGTGAATAAAACAGCGGATACCGTCATCCGTGATCACGAATGAACCCGATGCGATCAGCCTGTACACCGTACCTGTCAGCTCTTTATTCATCAGATCTTCTGAAGCGTCGGTAAACAGTTCGCTGATGATATCCTCCGGCGCTGGTTTCGCAAACATGCGCCCCCGGTTCGTCACCTTCAGCATACAGTAAAGTTTGTCCCCTTTTTGCGGCCAGACATCTTCGTACGGGGGCAAATGCTCAGTTGCGACTAGTGCGTCCTTCGATAAACCGACATCAACGAAAACGCCCATATCTTCCACTTTATCCATCACTTCAACCCAGCCATATTCATCCGCGCTGATGACCGGAATTTTCATCGTGGCCGCAAGCCTTTCCTGCTGGTCGACGTATATAAAGACTTCTACTTCGTCTCTGTCCTCGATATCCTCAGTCATTTCACTGTTATGTAAGAGAATCGTATCTTCCCCATCGGTTAAAAAGTAACCGAAGTCGGTTTGGTGATCTATACTCAAGGTTAATTGCTGCCCTGGTCTCATGCTATCGTCCTTCCTGTTCCGCTTATTCTCTGCGGATTTTGTTAACATTTTTTCCAATCATCACAAATTGATTCTTTGTTCTGTTGGAAGTTTCTCTTTATTCTACTATAATCAACACATAAGTTAAATGTTATGGAGGTGGTTCATATGGCAAAAGAAAGCTCATTTGATATTGTATCCAAGGTGGAGTTGCCTGAAGTGCAAAACGCAATCCAAATCGCACTCAAGGAAATCAGTACCCGATATGACTTTAAAGGCAGCAAAAGCGACATTTCTTTAGATAAAGAGGAGCTGGTCCTCGTTTCCGATGACGAATTCAAATTAAGCCAGCTGAAAGATGTGCTGGTCAGCAAATTGATTAAACGAAACGTACCGACAAAAAACATTGATTACGGCAAGGTTGAAAACGCGTCAGGCGGAACGGTACGCCAGCGTGCAAAGCTTGTTCAAGGCATTGACAAGGACAACGCAAAAAAAATCAATACGATCATCAAAAACTCCGGACTGAAAGTAAAGTCTCAGGTGCAGGATGATCAAGTGCGTGTCACCGGAAAAAACAAAGATGACCTGCAGCAGATTATCTCAGCTGTGCGGGGAGCAGATCTGCCAATTGACGTTCAATTTATAAATTTCAGATAAATTTTCTGATTCCTATTGATTATTGTCTTTATTTTCGGTAAATTTGGATAAAGGGAAAAACGCCAGGTATCTTTTGGCACTTCCTGACACGAAAATTTCATATCCGTTCTTATCAAGAGAAGCAGAGGGACTGGCCCGACGAAGCTTCAGCAACCGGTGTAATGGCGATCAGCCATGACCAAGGTGCTAAATCCAGCAAGCTCGAACAGCTTGGAAGATAAGAAGAGACAAAATCACTGACAAAGTCTTCTTCTTAAGAGGACTTTTTTTTATTTCTCTTTTTTCCTTGCTGATGTGAATAAAGGAGGCAGACAATGGGACTTTTAGAAGATTTGCAAAGACAGGTGTTAATCGGTGACGGCGCCATGGGGACGCTCCTCTACTCCTATGGCATTGACAGGTGTTTTGAGGAACTCAATATTTCAAAGCCGGAGGAAATTCAGCGCATACATAAAGCGTACGTTGAAGCGGGAGCCAACATTATTCAAACGAATACGTACGGGGCCAACTATATTAAATTATCCAGACACGGGCTTGAGGATGACATCAAAAAAATGAATCAGGAAGCCGTAAAGATCGCGCGGGCTTCAGCAGGCGATGCATACGTGCTTGGAACGATGGGCGGCATACGCACATTTAATAAAAACGCGTACAGTCTTGACGAAATTAAGCGCAGCTTCCGCGAGCAGCTGTACCTGCTGCTGCATGAAGAGCCGGATGGCTTGCTGTTAGAAACATATTATGATTTGGAAGAAGCCCGTGAAGTGCTGAAAATCGCGCGCAAAGAGACTGATCTTCCGATTATGCTCAATGTCTCCATGCACGAGCAAGGCGTATTGCAGGACGGAACGCCGCTTTCTGACGCATTGCGCTCGATTGCGGATCTCGGAGCTGATATTGTCGGCATTAACTGCCGCCTCGGCCCTTATCACATGATTGAAGCGCTCAGCGAAGTGCCGATTTTTGATGACGTATTCTTATCCGTTTATCCGAACAGCAGTCTTCCTTCGCTTGAAGAGGGACGGCTCGTCTATGAAACAGACGACACGTATTTTCAAAACAGCGCGTCAGAATTCCGTAAGCAAGGCGCGCGGATTATCGGCGGCTGCTGTGGCACAACGCCAAATCACATCCGGGCGATGGCGGAAGCAGTTGGCGGGCTGGCTCCGATTACGGAAAAAGAAGTCAAAACCCGGGCGAAAGAATTCATTTCTGTTCATCACGAGCGAACCGAGCCCGGCCTGGATGAGATCGCGGCGAAAAAACGCTCTATTATCGTAGAACTGGACCCGCCGAAAAAACTAAGCTTTGACAAATTTCTATCGGCGGCGGCTGAATTAAAAGAAGCGGGAATCGATGCCCTGACACTCGCCGACAATTCTCTGGCGACCCCGCGGATCAGCAATGTTGCCTGCGGGGCTCTTGTCAAACAGCAGCTAGATATGCGTTCCCTTGTCCATATTACGTGCCGTGACCGTAACATTATCGGCTTACAGTCACATTTAATGGGCCTTGATACGTTAGGGCTGAATGACGTGCTTGCTATTACAGGTGACCCTTCTAAAATCGGGGATTTTCCTGGTGCGACGTCTGTATATGATTTAACATCTTTTGATTTAATCAGGCTGATCAAACAATTCAATGAAGGTCTGTCTCTGTCTGGAAAACCGCTCGGCAAGAAAACGAATTTCTCAGTTGCTGCTGCATTTAATCCTAACGTCCGCCATCTGGATAAAGCGGTAAAACGGCTTGAGAAAAAAATAGATTGCGGCGCAGATTATTTTGTTTCTCAGCCTGTCTATTCCGAGCAGCAGCTTGTCGATATCCATAATGAAACAAAACATCTGAAGACGCCGATCTATATCGGCATCATGCCGCTGACAAGCAGCCGGAATGCCGAATTCATCCATAATGAAATTCCCGGCATTAAGCTGTCTGATACGATTCGCGAAAAAATGGCCCATGCCGGTGAAGATAAAGAAAAGCAAAAGGCGGAAGGCCTTGCGATTGCACGCTCCCTGCTGGATACGGCATGCGAGCTGTTCAACGGCATCTACTTGATAACGCCTTTCCTCAGATCTGACTTAACCGCTGAGCTTACTTCATATATTCAGCAAAAAGATGAGCAGCGCCAAAATATCTTTTTGCATTAATCCCTTAAAAGACTGTCTGATCCAATCGGGCGGTCTTTTTCAACGGGATTCGTGTTACGATATAGAAAAACAGTCATGAGGAGGAACATTATGCTCGAAGTCAAAACCATTTCCGCGGAAGATACATATGAAATCCGGCACCGCATTCTGCGCCCCCATCAATCCATTGAACAATGCAAATATGAAGAAGATCATGCAAAAGGCTCCTTTCATCTCGGCGCGTTTTTTGAAGGAAAGCTGATCAGCATCGCTTCTTTTTCCCCGCAAATTCAGCCATTAATAACAGAATCCCCAGCATATCGGCTGAGAGGCATGGCAACGCTTGAAGGATATCGCGATCAAAAAGGCGGGAGCACGCTGATCAAACACGCGGAAGAGAAACTGGCAAAGAACGGCGTTCAGGCAGTCTGGTGCAATGCCAGAAGCCATGTGAAAGGCTACTATTCAAAGCTTGGGTGGGAAGAACTCGGCGAACCGTTTGAGATTCCCGGCATAGGCACTCATATTGTCATGTACAAAACACTAGGAACAAGCAGGTGATCTTATGAACGTAGTGGATGAGCTGATTGAGCTTCATGAAGAACATGTTTCCGGCTTATTGCGGCTTTGCAGGCAAGCCGGGTGGCCGGATTACGGCGAACAAGAGCTGGCACTGCTTGTCCAGCAAGGACGCTTTTTCGGTTATCAAAATGTCAGCGGTGATATTATTTCCTGCATCGGCTTGTTTTTGTTTGGCCGTCTTGCTTCTATCGGCCTCGTTATCGTGGACAAAGAATATCAACGGCTCGGTCTCGGCCGGCGTATGGTAAACGCCTGTATCACCCAAACGGGTGAAAACACCGCCATCAGGCTTTGCGCCACAAAAGAAGGTTTGCCCCTTTATGAAAAAGCAGGTTTTCATACGGCAGGTTCAGTGCGAAAGTACAGCTGTCATAGTTTTCAACCTTATACAAAAAAGCTTGACGCTGAACTGACCTCCTTTAGAGAACAAGACTTTCACGACTTAACCGCGGCGGATCTGGCTGCCTTTGGCGGAGATCGATCAAACCTTTTGCAGCAGCTTATTTCTGCTTCATGCGAATGTATCATCGCCAGAAATCATGACGGACAGCTAATTGGCTACGGACTTTCTGTACAGACACCGGCCAATTTGAAATTCGGCCCCATCATCGCTCCATCATCAGATGTTGCAACACAGATAATTAACAGGCTGGCGGCCGGCAAACAAGGGCCGATGCGAATCGATATACCGAGTGAACACACGTCTCTGCATGACAGCCTGATAGAAATGGGATTTCATAAAGATGATGAACCTCCGCTTTTGTTCTATCAGAAAAAAGCGCCTATTCAAAATGGACACTTATATGCTTTGATTTCACAGGCGCTCGGTTAACCCTCTTTTTTCCCGAACAGGTATCTTCTGTTCGGTTTTTTGCTGTCTGATCGCTGAATAAACGAAGCCATCAGGGACATTCTAAGCAGAAGAAAAGGAGTGTGCTCTGAGATGGAATCATCAAAACAAAATAACGGAATGACGATTGTAGCAATCGGTTCAATCCCTTTAATATTAACCCTAGGAAACTCGATGCTTATTCCGATTTTGCCAAAAATGAAATCTGAACTTCATTTATCACAATTTCAAGTCAGTCTCGTGATCACAGTATTTTCCTTGATTGCAGCATTTGCGATTCCGATTGTCGGTTATCTCGCAGACCGATTCTCAAGGAAAGTCATCATTATTCCCTGCTTAATTTTGTATGGTGCCGGCGGTTTGTTAGCCGGGTTTGCGGCAGGTTTTTTTGATAATGCCTTTCCTTGGGTCATGGCAGGACGTGCGCTTCAGGGAATCGGGGCAGCCGGAACCGGCCCAATTGCCATGGCACTGACGGGAGATCTGTTTAAAGGCGCCCAGGAGAGCAAGGTGCTCGGCCTTGTTGAAGCTTCAAACGGCATGGGGAAAGTGCTTTCACCGATCATTGGCTCGCTGATCGCCCTGCTTGTCTGGTATGGCGCGTTTTTTGCCTTTCCTGTGTTTTGTATCATTTCGATCGTACTGACTTGGATTTTTATTAAAGAAAAGAAAAAGGAAAAAGAACCGCCACCAATCGGAAAATATGCAAAAGGGCTGTTAAGTGTCTTTAAACATGAAGGCAGATGGCTGTTTACCGCTTATTTAGCAGGTGCGACCTGTTTGTTTACTTTATTCGGCATCCTGTTTTATCTCTCAGATGTTCTTGAAAAAACATACGACACCGACGGCGTGAAAAAAGGCTTAATTTTAGCGATTCCGCTTTTGGTTATGTGTGTAACGTCTTATACAACAGGAAGCAAAATCGGGCAAAAGCAATCGTTAATGAAAAAGCTGATCGTACTTGGATTGGCGTTCATGACCGTATCCTACGCGGCACTGTCATTCATTGAAAATCTTGTCCTTTTTATCAGTGTTCTTGTACTGAGCAGTATCGGCTCAGGTCTTGTCCTTCCTTGTGTGAACAGTTTTATTACCGGGGCTGTCGGCAAAGAAAGACGGGGATTTGTCACCTCGCTGTACGGCTCTGTACGTTTCTTAGGAGTAGCGATCGGTCCTCCGATTTTCGGCCGCTTGATGCAATGGTCCAGACCCGGCATGTTTTTAAGCATTGCGGGATTGACTCTCGTTGTCGGGATTCTTGTGATGATGCTCATCCATGTGAAGCAAAACAATGAAGAAACAAAAGAAAAAGAAGACCCTAAAATGGCTGGAAATCGGCTCCAGCCCGCTGAGGAAAGGTAGCACCCAGTGTGAAAATTGTACGGATTGAAACCTTTCCGCTATTTCACCGATTAGAAAAGCCATACGGAGATGCCAATGGGTTTAAACAATATCGGACTTGTTATCTCATCAGGATTATCACCGAAAGCGGGATAGACGGCTGGGGAGAATGCGTTGATTGGCTCCCTGCTCTCCATGTCGGTTTTACGAAGCGGATCATCCCGTTTCTATTAGGAAAACAGGCTGGCAGCCGCCTGTCATTAGTGCGCACGATTCAAAAATGGCACCAGCGGGCGGCCTCCGCTGTAAGCATGGCGCTGACAGAGATTGCAGCCAAAGCTGCGGATTGTTCGGTATGCGAATTATGGGGCGGGCGATACAGAGAGGAGATTCCTGTGTACGCGTCTTTTCAATCGTACTCAGACTCCCCGCAATGGATCAGCCGCTCAGTCTCCAATGTTGAAGCCCAGTTGAAAAAAGGTTTTGAGCAAATCAAAGTCAAAATTGGTGGGACTTCATTCAAAGAGGATGTCCGGCACATCAATGCGCTGCAGCATACAGCAGGCAGCTCCATTACGATGATTCTGGACGCAAACCAAAGCTACGATGCCGCTGCAGCTTTTAAATGGGAGCGCTATTTCTCCGAATGGACGAACATTGGCTGGCTTGAGGAGCCTTTACCCTTTGATCAGCCGCAGGATTACGCTATGCTTCGAAGCCGTTTGTCTGTTCCTGTTGCCGGCGGAGAAAACATGAAAGGCCCGGCGCAATTTGTGCCTCTCCTTTCACAGCGCTGTTTGGATATCATTCAGCCCGATGTCATGCATGTCAACGGAATTGATGAGTTTCGGGACTGCCTCCAGCTCGCGCGTTATTTTGGCGTCAGAGCATCCGCCCATGCATATGACGGATCGCTCTCACGGCTCTATGCTTTATTTGCACAAGCCTGTCTGCCCCCATGGTCTAAAATGAAGAACGATCACATTGAACCGATCGAGTGGGACGTCATGGAGAATCCTTTTACAGATCTCGTCAGCCTGCAGCCTTCAAAAGGAATGGTCCACATCCCGAAAGGAAAAGGCATTGGAACAGAGATCAATATGGAGATCGTCAATCGCTACAAGTGGGATGGCTCAGCATATTAAGCTGGGCCATTTCTTTATTTTGAGACATAAATCATGGACAGCCTCATAAAATGAAAACAGCGGACAAGTCTTTTCATAAAGGAGCAAATGACTTAATGGCTGAACTGCTGATGAAAGCAAAACTTACGTTTATGATTGTCGTAGGCGGCGTACTACAGGGACTCGGCATGTCCTTGTTTTTATTTCCGCATGATATTCCGACAGGCGGTGCAGCAGGTATTGCGGTGCTATTGCATTATCTGTTTCAAATCCCCCACGGGTTTTCAGTGTGGGCTGTGAATGTATCAATGCTTTTTACCGCTTTAAAATGGCTGGAGATGAGAACATTCACCGGCACCCTTGCTTCTATCACCGTCACCTCTGTCTCGGTATTGATCTTTGATGCGGTTTTTCCGGATATCACATCTAATCTGTGGCTTGATCTGGTAAGCGGCGCAGTGTTATTGGGACTCGGCATCGGACTTTTATACAAATATAAAATTTCGAACGGAGGATTCGGAGCCCTTGCTCTGATGATTTCTATCTACCGCGGCGGGAATCCTGGAACGATCCTGCTCATCATGAATTGCATCATTTTTATGGTCACCGCGTCTATTATTGACTGGGGCATCGTCATTCAAGCCCTGATATGCCAAGTGATATCGACAAGAGTCATCGACTTCATCTACAACATCCGTCTGACCTCACTTCCCTATCTCACGCCTATGTACCGCCATAAAAAATAATAGGCAGAGGCTCTCTTCACGACGAGAGCCCCGCAGCCGCTGCTTTACAGAAAAAAGGTATCAGATCTTAGCCCTAAACGCAGCGTTTCCAACGCGATGGCATCATGAAATGGAATATTGGCCAGATTCACATTCGGTCCGATTTTTTGAATAAACCCTTGCTGAAGCGTTTTGTTAGGCGCTTCAAAAATCAGCCTGTTGATATCAATATCCGAGGAAATGATGTCGTCAACAATTTGAAACCTGACATCGCCGCTGCTGGAACAGATCCCTCCCGTTCCGCTTTCTCTGGCTTCTGTAATCACTTTTTCCGCGCCCGCTTCCATATCCTCAACGATATATTCAAGCCATTCCTCAGAGCTTTGCCGGCTTGCTAATTCCTCATCCTTGCTGCCCACCTCACTGAGCACAAGAAATTCATCAGAAAAATCGGCAATGTAAGCCGCTTTCTCTTTATTTGTCATCGGGAGCGTACCGTTTGAAATCTCAATATATTCACAGCCGAAATAGGTGCAGTACCGATGAAATTCATTCACTTTTTTCTGGCTTACGTACTTCTCAAACAGTGTGCCGCCAAAGAAAAATGTAATGTCATGTTCTTTCAGTGTGCTGATTTTTTCTTCAAGATCTTTCGTAAGTAATGATGTGCCCCAGCCGAATTTCACAAAATCAATATAGTCGGACGCTCCGGCTATGACATCTTTGAAAAATTGCAAGGGATAGCCGTTATCAATTAAGATGGACTGCCCGGTTTCTCTCGGCTTGTTTGTTCTCACTGGCAATTCTAGTGAAAAATCATTCATATTATGACCCTCTCTATCGTTGGAACTTCTCCATCCTGTTTCACTTTCATCACGAAATCGCCCGTCAGTTCTTTTGTACAGTAAACGATGTCTTCCGAATCAAACAATGGCTGGCGGCTGTCAAAAAATTTCTCCGCAACAGAAGAGCGTTTTATTCTTTCAATCGCCTCCTCAGCCGTTACCGCATTTGTCCCTTCAATGATGCCTTTGATATACTCCGCACACGCCATATCGTCATCACCTGATGGGTGGGAAGCCACAATGTTCATGACACAATCATTTGCGGCCAGCTTTTTCACATGCTCTGCCGTTGTTTTGGCATTGGAAAATCCAGTTACGAACAGGTGCTTTGCGTTCAGCGCCCCCAATGCCGCTGTGACGCCGTTTGTTGTTTTCTGGATCAGGCGCTTATCCGCCATATCCTGCCCAGCCATACGTTTTGGAGAATTATCTAAATCAAATCCGCTGATACCGACCCCCTTTTCCTCTCCCGTCAAAACATAATCCGGATAGGTGTCTTTCAGCACAAAGGCTTCATCAGCTGTCCGGACCAACAAAATCTCTTTCGCCCCGCCGATAAACGCATAATGGGCGACCGTAAAGGCTCTGATGACATCAATGATGATGTTAATATCAGCCGGGGCAAGCGAATGATGATGCCCCTGATAAATGGCAATCGGCATACTACCTCTCCTTGGGCATAAAACCATTTTGCTAAAAAGCATATTCAGCCGGGCTCTTAATGGTTCCGCACCTCATCTTAGGCGGGCGCGGCACCTAAAAACCCTGAACCTTTATGCAAAAAATGAATAGTCTGCCTATAACTCGATCAATAGATAAAAAAAGCAAATGCAAACGGGGGGAAAACATTGAACGAAACCATCACATATGACACATGGAACGACATGCTGTCCAAACAGATAACGGATCAATTGATCGATGAGCTTGATGTGTTGAAATGGGCTTACCGAACGTACGGAGAAAAGATTGTTTACGCATGCAGCTTTGGCGCAGAAGGAATGGTGCTTCTCGACTTAATATCAAAAATCAACAAAAACGCGCACATCATCTTTTTGGATACCGGGCTTCATTTTCAGGAAACATATGAGCTGATCGATACCGTCAAAGAGCGATATCCGGGATTTGCAATCCAGATGCTCGAACCCGAGCTGAGCTTAACAGAACAGGGGACGAAGTACGGTGGAGAGCTGTGGAAGCATAACCCGAACCTCTGCTGCCAATTGCGGAAAATCGAACCGCTCAAAAAGCACCTGTCCGGCATGACAGCTTGGATTTCAGGACTGCGCCGGGAGCAGTCACCAACGAGAAAGCATATTCAATACGTAAACCTGGACCAGAAGTTTGAGCTCATCAAAATTTGCCCGCTCATCCACTGGACATGGGATGACGTTTGGACGTACATCCGCCTGCACAATTTGCCTTATAACAAACTGCACGATCAACATTATCCGAGCATAGGCTGTGAAATGTGTACATTGCCTTCCTCGGACCCGAACGATGAGAGGGCTGGAAGATGGGCCGGACGGGAGAAAACAGAATGCGGCCTGCATCAGGAATAGCGGATGGCAGGTTCTTGCTGTGAGAATCGAAATGATGTTAAGGCGCTGATGTCAAACTTTCATTAAGTGCAGAAAAGAAAACAAGGAAACGTATAAATGGAGGTTGAACACGTTGAATGGAAACGAGCCCCACGGAGGGGTATTAATCAACCGCTGTGATCCCGCATGCCATTTTGAAGGGTGCGCGTGCCAAGCAGAGCTGGATCAGCTTGCACTGAGCGATCTGGAGCTTATCGCGATCGGCGGATACAGCCCGTTAACAGGTTTTTTGGGAGAAAAAGATTATCATTCCGTTGTGAAAGAGATGAGGCTGGCAAACGGCTTGCCGTGGAGCCTGCCGATTACGCTGCCTGTCGGAGAAAAAACAGCAAAACAGCTGTCTGCCGGAGATCACGTCAAGCTTGTGAAAGACGGTGTTACCTACGGCATGATCACAGTCACCGATATATACCAGCCTGATAAAACACAAGAAGCACTGTCTGTTTTTAAAACAAACGATCCTGCCCACCCAGGCATAAAAAAATTGCTGGCTCGCCCGGATTACTATATCGGAGGGCCTATCACGGTCAGCCGCCTGCCTGACAAATCTTTCGAACAGTTTTATGCAACGCCCGCAGAAACAAGAGCGGCCTTTGAAAAACTCGGCTGGAAAACGATTGTCGGCTTTCAAACCAGGAACCCTGTTCATAGAGCTCATGAATATATTCAAAAAACAGCGTTAGAAACGGTCGACGGTCTGCTGCTTCACCCGCTTGTCGGAGAAACAAAGTCAGACGATATCCCCAGCGATATCAGAATGGAGAGCTACCAGGCTTTGCTTAATCACTATTATCCAAAGGATCGTGTCATGTTATCGGTTTTCCCTGCCGCCATGCGTTATGCAGGTCCGCGGGAAGCGATTTTCCATGCGCTCGTCCGAAAAAATTACGGCTGCACCCATTTTATTGTAGGCCGTGATCACGCAGGTGTCGGCAGCTACTATGGAACATACGACGCCCAAAATATTTTTCAATCATTCACAGAGGAAGAGCTGGGCATCAAGCCGCTGTTTTTTGAGCACAGCTTTTATTGCCGAAAATGCGGAAACATGGGCACCTCCAAAACATGTCCGCACCACCCGAGAGACCACATCCACTTATCAGGCACAAAAGTGAGAGAGCTTCTCCGCCAAGGCAAAAAGCCGCCTAAAGAATTCAGCCGGCCTGAGGTCGCAGCCGTGCTGATCAAGGGACTTCACCAACAGCCTGTTGCCATCAAGCAAAACAGCGGGGAATTGCAATGACACACAATCCGAACATCATTTGGCATCCCGCTGCCATCTCAAAGTCTGACAGACAGTCCTTAAACGGACACAAAAGCTGCGTCCTCTGGTTTACAGGTTTGTCCGGCTCCGGAAAATCGGTGCTGGCCAATGCAGTCGATGAAAAACTTTACCGCAAGGGCATTCAAAGCTATGTGCTTGATGGTGATAATATCCGCCACGGCTTAAACAAAGATCTTGGATTTCAGACTGGTGACAGGATTGAAAACATCCGCCGGATCGGAGAAGTGGCGAAGCTGTTTGTCGACAGCGGGCAAATGATTTTAACGGCTTTTATTTCTCCATTCAGAGAGGATCGGGACATGGTTAGAGCACTCTTTCCTAAAGGTGAGTTCTTCGAAATTTATGTGAAGTGCCCGCTGCATGTTTGTGAACAGCGCGATCCAAAAGGGCTTTACAAAAAAGCGCGAAACGGAGAGATCAAACATTTCACCGGGATCGATTCTCCGTATGAAGCGCCGCTTTCACCCGATTTCATCATTGAGTCAGACCAGACCTCTATTTCCGATGGAGCTGATCTCATCATTAACGCACTGCAAAACAGAGGTATTATATAAAAAACCCGATCAATGTCGGGTTTTTTCTTATGAGTTGGAGAACTGCGCAATCAAACTGTTAATCTTCTCTTTTTCTTCATAAAATGCTCCGTGCCCGCTGTTTGCAAACGGAACCAATTCCGACTGTTTGATGCCGCGCTTCAATTCTTTCGCAAAATCAAACGGCGCAATTCTATCCTTTCTCCCGTGCAGGATCAGCGTCGGCACCTTGATTGCAGCAAGTTCCTTTCTGAGATCTTCGTCTCTTAATGCGATGCCCGAATGGATCGTCCCGTAGGAGGAAGCCTCCAGCATCAGATTGAGAAACCACTGTCTAAGCTCTGGAGACACTTTTTTCTCAAAAAACTGTTTCCCTAAATCAGCCAGTGTTTTGGGCCGATCAGCTTTGAACAATTCAATCATATCGTCAATATCCTGCTTCCTCATCCCGTACGGATAACCCGGGCGTTTTGTAAATGCGGGTGCCGCTGCAGACAGTAAAATCAGCTTATCAACATCGGCTCCTTCATGCCTTGCCATATAACGGATTGCAATGGCGCCGCCCATCGAAAAACCGGCAAGAATCGCATTCTCAAGCTGCAGCGTATAAATGACTGCCTTCACATCATCAGCCATCGTGTCATAATCGTAGCCTTCCCAAGGGCGGTCAGATTGCCCATATCCCCGTAAATCAACGCCGATAAAACGAAATCCCCTTTTCGGAAGCTCATTCATTTGATATTCAAACATCTTATGATTCAACGGCCACCCGTGCAAAAAGATGATCGGCCTTCCATGTCCAATATCCTCTACAAACAGTGTCACATGCTCCTCGGTTTTGACGTAATGCCCCATTACGCATTCCTCCTGTTCCCTTTGGCTTTCCCGGCCTGTAAACGCCTTGACGTATAGGAAGCTTTCCATTTATGCTTACAAAACAAGCGGGCTGCTGTACCAAGAAAAGGCTCTTCACGATTTACTATATGTATCAATTTCCTTAACGATCTATTAAATTGAACCCGGAAGCCTCTGTTTTTCGGGCAGAAAAGGATGTCATCACATGAATAAAATCGCAATTCAAAAACCGAACATACCGGAAAACCTGCAAACCGCAGATTTTCATGATGCCGTGACGCAGGATGATGTAATCAGCATGCATTTGTTTGAAGATTGTACAATCTGCGGCGAAGATATCGAAAGACTTTGTGTGGAAAAAACGGTATTCAGAAATGTCGTCTTTATCGATGTGTCTTTTCGGCATATTGAACTGACCGATGTGATCTTTGAAAAATGCGATTTATCAAACGCCGATTTCAGCGGGGCTGTCATTCACAGAACTTCTGTTAAGCAGTCAAAAATGGTTGGAATGAATGTGGCGGAAGCAACGCTGCGGAATGTTTCATTCGAGGAATGCCACGGACATTTCAGCTCATTTTCGTACTCAAATATGAAACAAGTTCGATTTGATCACTGTGCTCTTATGCAAAGTGAATGCAGCAATACGGTGCTCCAGCAGACACACTTTGACAGGTGCGAATTGGAAGGCGCCAGCTTTACCGGCACGTCCCTTCAAAACATGGACATCAGCACGTGCCGTTTTGAACAGCTTCATGTCTCCCTCGACAAATTGAAAGGCTGCAAAATCGCACCTGAGCATGCGATTGCCTTCGCCAGGGCACTGGGAGCTGTCATCGTATAACCAAAGCCTAGGACATCATCAGGCGGCGTGCTGTTTCGGCTGCCGCTTTAATGCCAGTTTCCAAATCTCCAAGAGATGCATAGGAATATGACAGCCTGATGCTGTTTCGGTCTTCACCGTCATAAATGTAGCCGGGATTCACAAGCACCTGCCGTTTCAGCAATCCATAAAAGAAACGGCTGACAGGCAGGTTTTTGTGAAATGTCACCCAAATATAAAAGCCGCCTGCGGGAATCCGCCACGTGGCAATGTCCCCGGCATACCGCTCGAGAAAATGAACGGCGGCGTCTCTCCTTTCTTTAAGCTTCCTGCGTACCCAAGTCAGATGCTCTTCATAATATCCCTGTGACAGCCACTCGGCAGCCGCCCACTGGGACAGGCCGCTTGATCCGTAGTCTGTCTGCATTTTAATGTCCGCCAGCCTTTCAATAACCGGCTCCGGACCGACAAGCCAGCCGATTCGCAGACCGGGGCTAACCATTTTTGAAAACGTGCCCAGATACAGAATATTGCCCTCATGATCCATTGCTTTCAACGGCTGCGGCGGTTTTTCTTCAAACCATAAATCACCGTACGCATCATCCTCAATGATGGGCAGCTGCTCTTTTTTTGAAAGGCTGATGATCTCTTTCCTTCGCTGCTCTGACATGACTGTGCCTGTCGGATTATGAAACGACGGAATCGTGTAAAGCAGCTGTCCTCCATATTGTTTTCGATTAGAAGAAACAAGCCCCGCTTTGACCCCTTCATCATCCATCGGCAAGCCGCGAAGCCGCATCCCAGCTGATTGAAATACATGCAAGGATTGAAGGTAGGACGGCTTCTCCGTCAAAATGACAGAATCTCGTTTTAAAAGTCCAATTGAGATGAGCTGAAGTGCCTGAAGTGCACCGGACACAATTAAAATTGCAGACGGTGACACATGGATCTTCTTTCCTTTTAAATGGTCGGCCACTGCCTCCCGCAGCTGACGGTTTCCTTTCGGCTGCTCATATCCTAAAGACAGGGCGCCCGGATTGATTTGCTGAAACATCCGTCCAATTGTGTCAGCAGGCACAAGATCCGGTGAAAGTTCTCCAGTTCCTAATCTGATGATATCCGCTCTTGGTTCGTTCTGATTAATAGCTTGAATGATGGAAGAATTGGCGCGATGAATGCCTGAACGGACGTAATCGCTCCAATCAAGCGGAGGCTCAGCCGCCAGCACGCTCCAAGTACTGTTTACAACCTTCGTACCGCCGCCTCTTCTTCCCTCTAACAAGCCTTGAGACGTGAGTTCATCTATGGCTGCTGTGACTGTGCTGCGGTTGACTTGAAACATGTCGGCCAGCGTTCTCTGTGAGGGGATTTTCGTCCCTACAGCCCACTCTCCGTGAAGAATCTTGTCTTTCATATATTGTTCGATCTGCCGATGCAGCGGAACATCCGACTTTCGGCTTGGCTGCCATTGCGACAAGGTCATGCCCCCCTTTTTTACACATTATACATTTGGCTGGTTCCTAACCCAACCAAATGGCTGGAGACTTTAGTGACAATCTCTCTTATGATTGAAAAAAATGTGAAGGGAGCTTTTTCAGCATGAATGCAATCATTCACGGAATTGTGCTCGCGTTTGGCTTAATTTTGCCGCTGGGAGTGCAGAATGTGTTTATTTTTCAGCAAGGCGCGTGGCAAAAGCATATTTGGCGGGCTCTCCCAGCTGTCATCAGTGCTTCAGTCTGCGATACCCTGTTAATCGTATTAGCCGTTGCGGGCGTATCTGTCATTGTGCAGGAGCTGCCCGTGTTTGAGACAGTCATGATGGCCGGCGGATTTTTATTTTTGCTCTATATGGGCTGGGTGACTTGGAACAGCCGTCCGAAGACAAGCCAAAATGAGAAACATACGTTCACACCAAAAAAGCAAGCTGCGTTTGCGGCCGCTGTTTCTCTTTTAAACCCGCATGCCATTCTGGACACGATCGGCGTCATCGGCACGAGCTCTCTTCAATATTCGGGGCTTGAGAAATGGCTCTTTATGGCCGCCTGCATCGCTGTGTCTTGGATTTGGTTTATCAGCCTTGCAATAGCGGGCCGGCTGTTTCAGACGATAGATACGAGCGGCAGGCTTATGCTGATCGTAAACAAATGCTCTGCAGCGGTAATGTGGGCAGCGGCAGGATATTTTGGGGTGTCACTCTTTTGCAATTGAAGGAGAAACAAATGAAAACAACGAATTTCTTAGAAAAGGAGGCATGCTGATGACTGATGCAAAACAGTTTTATGACTATCATTCTTGGGCAAACAAGAAAATATTTAACCATATCGAAAACCTGCCGGAGGAAACTGCCTATCAAGAAGTAAAGAGCGTATTTCCTTCTGTCAGCGACGTGCTGCTTCATATGTGCAGGGCTGACTACATTTGGCTGAATGTTCTTTCGGGAGTGGCCTACCAAGAGATTATAGACAGCGCAGGCAAATTAGAGTCCGCGCAAGGTAATATGGCAGCGATTAAACAGCACGCTGCCGAGCTGGAGTCACAGTATCATGATTTCTTCAGCCGCCAGACGGACTTAGAACAGACCTTCACAATGCAGCATCCGAAACTAGGTACACTGGAATCAACCTATGCAGACACCATCCTGCATGTCGTCAATCACGGGACTTACCATAGAGGGAACGTAACCGCCATGCTGAGACAGCTGGGCCATTCTGGCGTACCTACTGATTATATGTACTATTTATATGAGAAAAGAGGAAGCAAGGGCTAAAATGTCCTTGCTTTTTTTGCGGAAAGCCTCAAATGAAACATACTAGCTTTTACATACCGGTATAAGCACGCTTCACATCTAGCTGTACCGGCCTGCCGCTTCGAAAAGAATTGGTTGCGGCGATGCCCACTTCTAAATTGATCGTCGCATCAATCTCAGTCACAATCGGTGTTTTTCCATTCCGGACACACTCGGCGAAATGCTGAAGCTCCAAGCAGTAGGCTTCATGAAAACGAGTTTGAAAGTCTGGAATGATATCAAAACTGCTCCCTTTAGCCGATAGGATGGTCACATGTTTATTTCTCAATGTCCCTATGAAAATACTGCCCTCTGTCCCGATAATCTCCGCCCGGATGTCATGTCCGTATGGAGAGGTTCTGCTTGCCTCGACGTCCCCCGCTGCGCCGGAGTCAAATTCAATATACGTCAGCGCCTGATCCACATCGCCATACTGCTCCATGAACGGATTGTTCAGAATCCTGCCGTGTCCTGAAACAGAAGTGATTTCCGCCCCTAGCAAATAACGGGCCATATCATAGTCATGGATGGAACAGTCAATAAAAATTCCACCGCTGTGTTTGATAAATTCTGCGGGAGGCGCGCCTTGGTCGCGCGTAAAGCCTTTATAATAGATAGGTTTGCCGATTTCTCCAGCGTCGATCCGCCGTTTGGCATCTGCGTATGCTGGATCGAATCGTCTCATAAAGCCGACTTGGCAGATGACACCTGTCTCTTTCACTTTTTCAGAAACTGCTCTTGATTCCTCAAGGCTTAATGTCAGCGGTTTTTCAACGAAGATCTGTTTGCCGTTCTCGGCTGCTTTGATGATCATATCACCATGTGTGCTTGTCGGCGTTACAATAATGACAGCGTCAATGCCGGGATCTTCTAACACTTCATACGGGTCCTCTGACCATTTTTCGATACCGAATTCTCTGGCAACCTGCTCCGCTCTCCCTTTTAACGGATCACTGACACTAACCAGCTTTGCTCCCGGTACACTGGTGACAAGATTTTTTGCATGATCATAACCGAGCCTTCCTAATCCTAATACAGCGCACCTTACTTGATGTTCCACGTCCCATCCTCTCCTTTAACTCATTTCAGGCTCGCTTTGAGAAAGCGCTTTCTCTTAACCGCTAAAAAAACAGCGGTTCTATCCGCTCTGCCATTTTGCGCAAGCGCTTTCTCAAAAGATGGTTTCATTTTACACTGCCTTTGGTTTACACGCAATATGTTTTTTTGGCTTCAACTGTCATAATGAAAAAACCCGCTCATTAGCGGGTTCATGTGTTGAGCGGTGATGTAGAATGTCTGACTACAAGCTCAGGAGGGAGCACTATTTTTTGTTTCGCCTTTCGTTTTCCCTCTATTGCTTCTGCCAGCAGTTCGATGACGCTCCGTCCCATCTCTTTTATCGGCTGGGCTACGGTTGTCAGGGGCGGAGCCGCCATTTCTGCGAGTATCGTATTATCAAAACCAATGATAGAAAGATCATCCGGCACTTTTATGCCTCTTATTCTCGCAGCTTGTATGGCGGCACAGGCCAATACGTCGTTGAAGGCAAAAATAGCAGTCGGAACGTTCCTGTCGAGCAATTTTCCCGCTTCTTCCTTGCCGCTTTCCAAGGAAAACCGCGTCTGGATGATAAGTGATTCATCAATGGGCACGCCCGCTTCCTCCATCGCCTGACGGAAGCCTTTGATTCTATTTTTTTCGCCTGTCGTTGAACCGTCTCCGACAATGCAGGCGATGTTCGTGTGGCCGAGTGACAGAAGATGCTTGGCAGCCTCATATCCGCCACGAACGTCATCTATCACAACAATATCCATCGGAAGCAGCGGCTTATCCTGAGAAATCATGGCAATCGGAATTTGTTCACTGGCGATTTCCTCCAAAGCAGACATACTGTCATGGCTTTCAATCCCTGTTGCAAAAATAATGCCATCCACCTTTTTCTGTTTCAGCACAGAAAAATACTTTGTTTCTTTTTTCGGATCGTAATCGGTGCTGCAAATCAACATTTGAAAACCGAGCTCATCCGCTCTTTCCTCAATGCTTTTGGCCAGTTCGCCGTAAAACGGATTTGAAATATCAGGCGCCACGAGAGCTATCATATTCGTTCGTTTTCCCGTTAACGCCGCGGCGTGGACATTGGGCGTGTATGCCATTTCATTCATGACATTCATGACCTTCTGCCGTGTTTTGCCGCTGATTCTCCCCGTATTGTTAATTACACGCGACACAGTTGTGATCGAGACACCCGCCGCCTTTGCCACATCGTAAATTGTTGTTTTCATGTTCATCCCTCGTCTGGTTATTGAACTTTCCGGCTGACAATTTTCCGGTATTCAATTGGTGAAATGCCTTCTATCTGCTTAAAGAGTTTTGAAAAGTATGTCGGATCTTCCATTCCGATCGTTTCCGCAATAACGCCCATCTTATCATTTGTAGAGGATAAAAGACGCTTCGCTTCTGTCATTCTCACCCGGTTCGTGTATTGTGCCGGAGTTACGCCGAGCACCTGCTGCATGCAGCGGCTCACATAATCCTGATGATAGTGAAGGGCGAGCGACAGATCCTTGATTGTCGTCTTTTCCTTATAGTGCTCCTGTAAGTACCGGGCCGCCTCCCAGGCTACCCGCTCTTTCGCAGACGGTATTTGGAACGCTTCTTTTTGAAGATGCAGCATCAGCTCCTCAAATAAAATTTGCTTTCTGAGCGGCAAATCAGAGTTTTCCGCGGAGTAATCGATCAGCTTTTCAAACTGCTGCGCCATAAACTGCGGGCGCTGCACCTTGCCTTTTCTCGGCAAGGCCAATCCGTAGCGGGCCGGCTCTTCGAAGCTCCCTTTTTCCTGCTGAAGCTCAGACCAGTTGCTGCCTCCCTTTGCCGTAAATTCATATCGATGTTCATCGAAGTGAAGCCAATAGTAGGAGGTTGCTTCATCACTGCCCTTCGTCCCGTAGTGTTCAAGACCGGGAGAAAGCAAGATGTACTCGCCGCCTTCAACAGAAAACGATGTTTCATTTTCCGTTATATATAACGTTCCCTGTTTGACATATATCAGATCAAACACGGAGAATACACGTTTCACATGGGTTTCTCCTTTTTTAAAAACCCCTTCCCCAGCTGCGATAAATACCGGAAAAGGCGGGACTGTAAACAGGATGCGAGGCATTTGAATCATCCTCCTTTTTAAGTCGGATTTTTACAAGAAGTATCGTTTCTATCCCTTTTTATTATAAGGAAATGGAGGTACACTTTAAAACGTTGATTTTATTTACGAAAGGGGTTAGACACTATGAAACAAGCTGTCTTCAAATCAACTGCTTTGAAAAAACCCGCTGACAAAACGTTCTCATTATTTTCGCTTACTTGGCCGATCTTTATTGAGGTCTCATTATATATGTTTATGGGTAATGCCGATACACTGATGCTCAGCCAATACTCGGATAACAGCGTGGCAGCAGTCGGCGTCAGCAACCAGATTTTAAATTTAATTATCGTGATGTTCAGCTTTATCGCAACAGGAACGACCGTTATCATTTCACAATTTCTAGGCTCACGGCAAAAGAAAGAAGCCATGGAAGTCGCTTATGTGTCAATCGGCGCCAACTTCTTCATCAGCCTGGCCATCAGCGCCGTCGTCTTTTTTGCGGCTGTCCCTCTGCTTCATATGATGGGATTATCAAACGCACTGATGCCTGATGCGAAAGTCTTTTTACAAGTTGTCGGAGGTCTGTCCTTTATTCAGGCTTTAATCATGACATTCAGCGCGATCTTAAAAAGCTACGGCTACACAAAAGATACAATGTTTGTCACTATCGGCATGAACATTTTAAACATTGCCGGAAACTTTGTTGTGATCTTCGGTTTGTTCGGCTTTCCTGTTCTCGGCGTTGCCGGTGTGGCCATGTCCACATCTATCGCCCGCGTCATCGGATTAATCGCGATGATTGTGATTGTCAACAAACGCATTCAGCTGAAGATGTCGCTGAAAAAAGTCTTTCATATGCATAAAGAGCATTTGCGCAAGCTGCTGAAAATCGGCATTCCTTCTGCGGGAGAGCAGCTTTCATACAACCTTTCGCAAATGATTGTCACGTATTTTATCGCCATCATGGGCGCGCAGGCGTTGACAACAAAAGTGTATACGCAAAATATTACGATGTTTATTTTGCTGTTCGGCACTGCGATCAGCCAGGGTACACAAATCTTAATCGGCCGTTATATCGGCGGCAAACAATTTGATGCCGCTTATGAGCGCTGCATGAAGAGCTTATATTGGGCACTCGGAATTGCTGCGGCTACCTCTGTTTTGATGACGATCTTTTCAAAAGACCTGATCGGACTCTTCACACAAAGCCCTGACATTATAGCAACTGCAAGCCTATTGATTGCCATGACCATTATCCTTGAACCAGGCCGCTCGTTTAATGTCATTATCATTAACTCTCTGCGGGCCGCGGGGGATGCGAAATTCCCAGTTTACATGGCAATGATTTCAATGTGGGGCATCGGCCTCCCGCTTGCTTATCTTTTTGGCATCCACCTCGGTTTCGGTCTTGCCGGCATTTGGATTTCTTTTATCGCGGATGAATGGGTCCGGGGAATCTTAATGTACAGAAGATGGCGCTCACGTATCTGGATTCAAAAAGGTATGGCGTAACACCCGGCTCAATCAAGCCCGGGTGTTTTTTAGATATCAGAGAGAATCTGCTTCACTTCGGTCTCTGTGAGAGCGAAGTGATGTTGAAATACATCGTGCTGCTTCGCCCGGATTTTTTCTAAAATAGCCCGGTACAAATGAAGAGCGGCTTTCACCGTTTTTTGAGAATACTGCGGAAATAGCGGCAAGGCATCCTGACACTCTTCAAGGTAGGCTTCTGCTTCAAAAGCGATATACTCCCACGTCATTGTGAACGCTTTATTTACGGTGCCTTTTTGGAGATCAGCCTCTGTATAGCCGAATTGCTGCATTACTTCCCGAGGGATACGGCTTTTTTGCTGTTGGCCAGTGCCGAAATCTCTCAGAATCCGAATCAGCTGAATCGCTAAACCGAGAGAACCAGCTGCATGTGTCAGCTGGTTCTGATGCCGGCGCGCCATAATCGGGAGCAGCATCAATCCGGCTGCGCCGCCTGTCTGGTATGCGTGCATGAGCAATTCATCAAGGTTTCCAAACGGTTTATCTTCCGCTTTCTGTGCGGCAATGAACTCACGGAATGGCTCGCTGTCCAGTGTAAAGGTTTGGTACGCATGGCCGAAAGCCTTCCACAAAAAATGATTCCCGTTATACGTACCGGAAAAAACATCTTCCGCCTCAGCTTCAATGGCAGATAACGCCTTCTCATCCGCATTGGCTGCCGTATGGCAAAACGCCATAACCGCCCAAGCCGCCTGCCTTTGCTTCAGCGGAAGAAACGAAAATGCTTTGTAACAGGCTGGTTCGCGGGCGCTGACGATCTGGCCGCATTGCTGATAGGCTTCTTTTATCTCTTTCATTTCTTTTCACTCCTATGTATCACTGCTTCTTCAAGTCTATTATGTTTTCTCGCAATTGTATATGAAGAAAAAGCCGATTCCTTTGAGCAGAATCGGCTTTTTCTTTATCCTTCATCAATATCAATGCGATACGCTTCAAACCATGTATGAATTTGAGCAAGATGGGCGATCAGCTGAGGCCCCTTCATGAGCTGCCCGAACCACGGCACCTTGAAGGAGGAGCCTTCCGTTTCTAAAAGCTGATCTAATTGTTTTCTGTCCAGCAAGGTATGGAGCACGGAGTCCTTTTGGCTTCTGATCGTTTTCAGCCATTCGCTGACGCCTTTTGTATATTCCGGATGATGTGTTTTCGGATACGGGCTTTTTTTGCGATACAGAATGTCATCAGGCAAAATGCCTTCAAGCGCTTTGCGCAAAATGCCTTTTTCCCGATTATCATGCATTTTCATTTCCCACGGAATATTCCAAACATATTCCACAAGCCGGTGATCGGCGAACGGCACCCGCACTTCCAAGCTCGCCCCCATGCTCATGCGATCCTTCCGATCCAAAAGGTTCGTCATAAACCAAAGCATATTTAAATAGAACAGCTGTCTTCTTGCTTTATCCACACCCGTTTCTCCGTCTAATAATGGCGTTTCTGCCAAGGTTTCTTCATATTTGGCATTTACGTATTCTTTCAGATTCAATTTTTTCTGCCATGAGTCAGAAAGCAGCTTGATCCGCTCCTCCGTTGATCTCATCCATGGAAAGCCAGACTCAACATCTGCCGTATGGAACCACGGGTACCCGCCGAAAATCTCATCCGCGCACTCTCCCGATAGGCTGACGACAAAGTCCTTTTTGATTTCCCGGCAAAACCACAGCAGGGATGAGTCGACATCCGCCATTCCCGGCAAGTCTTTGACCAGTACAGCTTCCTCCAAATGATCAACGAGATCTTTTTGGCTGATGACGCATTTGTGGTGCGTTGTGCCGAAAGCCTCTGTCATTTTTTCAATCCATGGTCCGTCATCATTCGGCTGAAAAGCGCTTGCTTGAAAATATTTATCGTTCTCTTCGTAATCAATCGAATAAGTATGAAGCGGTGCTTTTCCTTCCTTTTCAAAATGGCCCGCCGCAATCGCTGTAATTGCGCTTGAGTCCAGACCGCCTGATAGGAATGTGCAAACCGGCACATCCGACACAAGCTGCCGCGTCACCGCGTCCTGAAATAACGATCTGACATTGGCAACCGTGTCATCAAAACTGTCCGTATGTTTTTCGCTTTCAACATTCCAATAACGCCAAATATTAAGTCCGTCTTTGGAAAATGTCAGCGCATGAGCCGGGCGGATTTCTTTTATGCCTTTAAATATGCCAGTGCCCGGGGTTCTGGACGGTCCAAGACCGAAAATTTCAGAAAGTCCCGTTCTGTCCACTCGCGCTTTTATATCAGGGTGCGCGAGGATTGCCTTAATTTCTGATCCGAAGAGAAATGAAGAGCCTTCCTTCGTGTAAAAAAACGGCTTTACGCCGAGACGGTCTCTCGCGGCAAACAGCAGATTACGCTTTTCATCCCACACAGCGAAAGCGAATATGCCATTGAGATGGTCGACACAGTCTTCCTGCCATTCGATGTAGCTGTGCAGAAGCACCTCGGTATCTGACGTACGTTCGAATTGATGGCCCCGCGCCCGCAATTCTTTGCGCAAATCTTCCGTGTTATAAAGCTCGCCATTGTAAATAATGGTGTACGTATCCCCTTTATAGGTACACGCCATCGGCTGGCGTCCGCCTTCAATATCAACAACCGCAAGTCTTTTATGTCCGAATAAAACATGGTGCTCCCCCCAAACGTTTGAATCATCAGGCCCTCGTTTGGAAAGAGTGTCTGTCATTCTGTCCATCGTTTGTTTTTCCTGGACGAGCTGCTTTTTAAAATCGACCCAACCCGTAATTCCACACATGTGACATCAGCTCCAATCCCGTTTCTTTCGTAACAATTTCGTTTCTTTCAGCACCTTAGTAAGTTTATGCATCTATAGGCAGATAGTTGATTTGTCCATAAAAGAGTTGTATGGGACAGGCTTGAATTGGAAAGAAAAGAGAGGAATGAAGAAAAAGGAGACAGCATGGATGAAACGGAAACAATTGTTATATACAGAGGAACGAAAGTGGGAATACGGCACCATCCTCATTGAAGACGGCATCTGCTTAATCGAAAACGGTGAAGGCGATATACTGCTGGCGGACAGTCTCCAACACAGCCCAATCTGGATCCATCATAAAGGAAAGTGGGAACAAGCCGGCTTTCAGGACAAGTTGGTTTTGGCATGCGGGGCAGAAAACATCTCCCTTTCCGGCGGAGAACGCATCCGCTATGAGAAATCAGTCAAGCGGCCGCTCATGGCGCTTTTGGATTCGCTTGACGACGAAACCTTTCTCGCATTTCTACAGCACTTGCACAGCTTCGGCTTATCGGTATTCGATTGCGTCTTTTCTTATAATAAAGGAGTCTTTTCGAATACTTCGGCGGGGCAGGGTGTGTCCTTTTATCACTTTTCAAATGACACCGCACAATGCGCGATGCAGCATCACTACAGCAGCGAAGGGACAGGAGACCGTTTTGAATGGACGGCTTCAAACGGAAAGCGATCCATTATGTATTCAGCAGTCCAACGGGGGCGCAAATAAAAAAGCGGTGCATCGAGCACCGCTTTTTGGTTACTTTTCAACAACAACTTTTGCTTCCTTGCTTTCTTTTTTATCTGTATCCGCAGCCGTGACGTACAGCACCGTTCCGGCTTTTTGTTTTTTGATTTTCACCGAAAACGTTCCTTTTGCGTCAGCTTTGGCAGAAGCAATGACTTTCTTTGATTTGTTTTTCACTCTGATCATCGCTTTGCTGTTTGCCTTCCCTTTTACTGCCGTATCCTTCGTTTTCACCGCGTTTACTTTCGGTGTGCCGGAAGGTTTTCCTTTGACGACGACAACTTTATACGATGTTTTCGCATCGCCTTTTGTTGCTTTCACATACAGTACTTGATCCTGTTTTTGAGTCGCGATATTAACCTTGAACGCATTGTCTTTTCCGGCTTTGGCGCTGCCGAGTTTCTTTTTGCCGTTCATCACCTCGATAAGTGTGCCTTCCTTCGCGTTTCCTCTGACAGCTGTTTGAGTGCTTTCCAGCTTGTTGACCTTAAGTTGTAAATCAGCTGCGCTGACAGCCTTCATGACATTCAGCCGCCCGTAGCCTGAATGCCAGTCTACACCAGGTGTCTTCGGAATTTCAATCGGATCGCCATAATCGTCATACAACTCTTCTTTTCCGCCATCGACACTTTCAAAGGAAATATCATCTGCCGTCTTTTTCAACATATCCTCAACTTCTGTTCTTTTCAGTTTAGGATTTTGAGCAAACAGCAATCCTGCAGCAGCGGCAGCATACGGCGTCGCCATAGACGTTCCGCTCATGTACGTGACATTTCCGTTCGGCACTAAGCTCGGGATATCCGACCCTGGAGCAGAGATGTCCAGACCTTTTCCATAGTTAGAGAAATCAGCGGTCATATCCATGCGGTTCGTTGCGCCGACCGACATCACATATTTAGAAGATGCAGGATAAGATAAGGCATTTTCTCCATCATTCCCGCTGGCTGCGGCAATCAAGACATTTTTGTCAGCTGCGTACTTCAAAGCAAATTCAAGCACGCGGCTGTAGCCTCCGCCTAAACTTAAATTAATCACCTTTGCTCCTTTGTCAGCAGCATATTTGATGCCGAGAGCAATTTGTTCAGTATCTCCGGAACCTGCGGAATCAAGCACTTTTACAGGGATGATTTTTGCTTTGGCATTCAATCCTGTCATTGAATAGCCGTTATCGCTTTGGGCCGCAATAATGCCTGCGACATGCGTCCCATGCCCCTGATCATCCATTGCATTGTTATTTCGTCCGACAAAATTGTGTCCGAGATCTGTTCTTACTTTTCCTTTTAAATCAGCAAGCGTGCTGTCTACGCCTGTGTCTACTACTGCAATGAGTGTATCGTTAAGCTTGCGTTTGGACAGCAATGTGTTGGCAGGCTCATATTTCACATCCGCGTTTTTGACACCGCCGTTTTCACCGTTGTTTTTAAGCGGCCATTGATAAGGGTACTGAATATCGTTTGCCAGGCTTTTGTATTCCTGTACGGGTTCCGCAAACTCTACATTGGACATCTTGGATAGTGTCGCAGCAGCGCTTTTGACCCTTTTGGCGCTTGCCGTATATGCGCCGTTCTGTTTCTCATCTTTCGGAAGTTCAAATGAATATAGATTGTCAAACAGTTTCTTTGCCTTTTTCACATTAGAAATGTCTTTTTTCGATTGCGCGCTTGCAGAAAAGCCCTTCATTTCATTATGTACGGATGAGAGGCTTTTATTGTCCTTCACCTTGAAAATAACCTTTGTTGTCTGAACTTCACTTTTTGCTGCAATATTGTTTTCTGTTAAAATGGCTCCTGCTGTTTTGCCTTGCAGCTGCTTCATATTTAGTCGGTCCGCTTGTTTCTTTATCTCCTCTTTAAGGAATGACGGGACTGATTGTAAAGCTTTATCATATAGCCGGTTGATCGCTTTCTGATCCTTTTCAGTGATCTTATACGAAGATGATGCTCCGTTTTCTGACACATCGTCAAATAACGGCTTTAATGTCACAAGATCCTGATAGATTTCATTTCTTGCTGTTTTATTGAGTGCGAGCTTTGCAACGATAAACGGTGCTGCTTTGTAATAAAGGCTTGTCAGTTCTTTGCCTTCTGCTGTTTGGCTCAGCTGCTCATCACGAATCGCTCTCAGCTTATCCAGGATGCCTTTTCCTGATTTCTTCTGATCGACACTCATTTCAACCGGACAAGCTTCTTCCTCTTCTAAATCTGACGGCTGTTTTTTGGTGCCTTTATACCCAATCGTATACTTGGCTTCTGCAGCTGCTTCTGCCGTTCCGCCGTCCTCTGGTTCTTCTTCTCCGAGGTATTCAACTTTTACATAGTAAGGGCCGCTCCACGCGTATGGAAAAATGACTTCGCTTTTTCCATCCTCCGCTGTGAAAGAACGGTACATCTCAAACGTTTCATCTTTAAGCGCTTTTTCCTTACTTGGATATACAGATACATTCAGTACTGAATCACTCTTTACGGTCAGTGCCATATGTGAGTTTTTCTGAATATCCGTTGCTCCCGGGGTCACTTTGTACCATTTCACCTGTTCCGGCTCCTTCATGGCGCCTGTCTGCTCTTTGCCGTTTTCCAGAGCAGCCGCCTGATCGATCGCGCCGGCCGCTGCAGCTTTGGTTCCCGGAGAAAAAAGGCTGAAAATCAGTGCAAAAATAAGCACTGCCGCCACAACCGAGCTGAATTTTCTGCGTTTCATGTTATCCCTCCTGCAAAATAATGAATCTCCTTGAAGGTATCATAATTTCATAGGACGAGATACCGCTTACAGGGAATTTTAAGGTTATTTTAAATGATTTGGAATATGAGGGGATAAATATAAAAAAACCCAACTCTATCAAAGAGCCGGGTTCATAGGTTTTTCTATTAAAACAATTGAAAACCAATTGGCAAATGCAGACCGAGCAGCACTGTCAGCAAAAGGACAATGACGAAGCCGACCCACAGGCCTCCTGTTGATTTTTCTTTTTTCTTGCGGATGAGGAGCATTTCCATCAGGCCGATGGTGATAATGCCCAGAATCATTTTGCCGGCGTATTCTCCGTTCCAGTTGGCGAAACGGACAAACAGCTCAGCTCCTGTCAAAATAATAAGGATATAGAATAACCGCAGAATCATATGAGTGATTTTTGCGCCCTTTGCACTTCCTGACGAATACAGCGAGTAGCTGACGAAAAGCAGAATCAGCGCTACCACCCATGTCGTAATATGTAGGTGTGTCATACATGTTCCCCCTATCAGATAAATTACCCCACTTATAGTACCATGAACTTGTCCTCTGCCACAAAGATGATTATCAGAAAAAACGGGCGGGTCCGGGTCCGCCCTCCAGTTTTATTCAGCCAATTTGGTTTGACAGCGTTCCGATCGGGTCAATTGTAATATCAATTTTGTCACCTGACCGCAAGAATTTTGGAGGCGTAAACCCCTTGCCGACACCAGACGGCGTACCGGTGGCAATGATGTCGCCCGCTTCAAGCGTCATCCCCTTTGAGAGGGTTTCAATTAATTCCGGAATGGAAAAGATCATATCGCTTGCCGAACCGGATTGGCGCAGCTCGCCGTTGACTCTAGTTTCAACCTTGAGGCGCTCTGGCTCCTGAATAGATGATTTATGTACAAGCACGGGCCCCATCGGACATGTCGTATCCAAGCTTTTTCCGATAAAAAACTGCTTATGCCTTTTTTGCAGATCACGCGCCGTGATATCATTCACAATCGTATATCCGAAAACATGGTCATATGCATCTTCTTTTGAAATGCGGGTCCCGCTTTTTCCGATCACGACAGCAAGTTCTCCCTCATAATCAAGCTGAGAGGTAACCTCTTCATGGCTCTTTACGATATCACCATGCCCTGTAACCGTTATCGGCGATTTTGTAAATACCATCGGATGCTCCGGAATATCAGCCTCGCTTCCCATTTCAATCGCGTGATCCCGGTAGTTTTTGCCGATGCAGATGATATTTTTTGATGGCTTCGGAATGGGTGCATGGAGCTTCACCTCAGATAATGAATACATAAATGATCCCAGCTCATCATTCGGTTTCTTTGCCCACTCGGCCAGCTGCCTTGCATGCGCAACGAATTTATCCCCTTCTGCGATACATTCAATCAGCGATCCCGGAATCGTCTCAAGTTCAAACAGTTTTTTTTCAGCCTTTTGCAAATCCATAATTTTCTCATCGTCAATGATCAGGCCGACAAACATTCGGTTGTAAAGTTCCCCTGTCGCAAATTTCATGTTATTCCTCCATCATCTTTTAAATCAGAATGCTCCTTCATGTATTCTCTGTCGAATGCTGAAATCCCTTTTTCTCAATTCCGTTTTCATTTCGTTTCAGGACGGGCTTGCTCTACATATCATACAAATGTCGTTTTGAGAAGGAGGAAAGAATATGGAACGCGTGCATTTATTTTTTCATCGGGAGCAGCTGAAAAGGAAAGGTACTGCCAAGGGGCTTTTCGTAACAGATCGATCTGTTTCTCCCATTCTTCTCACACAGCGTGACAGAGCGGAAAAGGCATCCTATGAAATCAGCTGGGAAAAGTCTCTGCTTGGTGAAAGGACACTTTTTTTGAATGCAGAACAGGATGATCCGTCCCTGATGCGGCGCAGACTCGCCTATTGTTTTTTTGACCAGATCGGCGTACCTGCTCCCGCTGCCTCGTACAGCTTTCTGACAATCAATGGCCAGCCTGAAGGCATTTATTTGAACATCAAGAACCATCAGCCAGCCGGTAAAACGAGTTACGGAGCAAAGACGGCCGATCCAAGGGTTCCGTTGTCCCTTTTTAACAATGATTCCTCGGCATTCTTACATGAATTTTTCATACTGATCCGCACAGCTGGAGATGACGAATTGGCTGAAAGGATTAAATTGTATCTGGATGTCAAGCTGTTTTTTTTGTGGCTGATCGGCAACGCCTGCACCAATCAAGGCTTTTACTACACATTTTGTTTAAACGAATCCGGTCGGCTTTACGTTTCCCCGATGGAGACAAGATCGCTTGCCGTACAAGAATGGTATGAAGAAGACCCGCTTCTGGCAAAAGGAAAGACGCTTTCCTCAAGGCTTCTATCCATTACCGCCTTCCGGTCGCAATATCACACCTTAATGAAAAACGTGCTGAAGCGGTCGTTTACTATTGAACGATTATCTCCTCTCATCAACGAATGGTACCTTGACATTTGTCAAAGTGCTGCTGATGATCCTTTTATCAAAAAAAGCCCCTTTCAAATCGAAAAGGAGCAGACCAACATACTTAGAGAAATGGAGGAACGGCAGGACTTTTTGCAAGCACACTTAGCAAGACTTTAGTCCTTTCTCCATTAAAAAAGGCCGCAGCAAAAATTGTCGCTTTTTTAGTCAAATTGACGAAAGGCAACCTTTTGAGCCAAAATAGGTTATACTAACGATATCCTGTATTTATATCAAAATAAAATCTAGAATTGGAGATAGCGTAATGAACAGTAAAATTGAAGAAATGAGGATCACACTAATTGAAACCGCACAAAAATACGGCATGAATTCAAAAGAAACGATTCAATGCAGCCAAGAGCTGGATATCCTGCTGAATACCCGGATTAAAGAAGAAATGATTTTTGGGAGATATCTTGAAAACTCCCGTATGTAAATCATTTTCTATAACGATTAGAATACACCACATGTAACTCCGCTTTTTGCTCAGCACTTCTGGGATATACCTCAGGGCGAGAATGTGCCCGCCCAAAAATCGAATACCGCAGCACGACATACTCCAAAAAGCATTCTACACGCAAAAACACCAAAGAAATAAACAAAAATCACCATAGGCGGATAGCGGCATCCTTCGCCGCATTTCCGCTCAATTTATACCCAACATCCTCTTTTGCCATGTTTAAACATAACGGCCCGAAAAAATAAAACGCTTTCATCAAGAGCCGATATGTCCCCTTTAAATTTCTCTCACACATATGTGCGTTTGTCATAAGCTATCGTGAATAGCCCAATTGAAATCAGAATTGTCATTTCACTTTACCTGTCTTTTTTTAATTTTTCAACAAAGGATGTGCTCGTATGCCGGCCATTGTCGGAGCGTTTAAAATTAATGCGATTGGTACGAGCGGAGTCGTTCACATCGGGGACTGCATTACGATTTCTCCTCAGGCTCAGGTCAGAACGTTTGCCGGTGCTGGCAGCTTTAATACCGGCGACAGCCTCAAGGTGATGAATTATCAAAACGCGACGAATGTGTATGACAATGATGCGGTTGATCAGCCGATCGTGGCCAATGCGTAAAAGGAGTGAGGCTCATGAACTTCTATATTAATCAAACCATTCAAATCAACTATCTCCGGCTGGAATCAATCAGCAACTCCTCCATTCTGCAAATCGGGAGCGCCGGATCAATCAAGTCTCTGTCAAATTTGTATAATACAGGGAGTTATGTAGAACCGGCACCAGAAGTTTCTGGCTCAGGGCAACCGCTCCAGCTGCAGGAGCCCGACACAGGTTCATTGGTCCCGCTCCAGCCTCCTGGCCGTTAATCATATGAAAGAGGTGAAGAACATGTATGATCAATCTGTTTCCTCTTACCTGCAAAACTTGAATTCCTTCGTTCAGCAGCAGGCGATTCACATTCAGCAGCTCGAACGTCAGCTGAAAGAGATTCAAACTGAAATGAATACGATGAAACAGCGGCCGGCCACTACCATTGAGCGTGTGGAGTATAAATTTGATCAGCTGAAAATCGAAAGGCTCGACGGAACTTTGAATATCGGCTTAAATCCGACTGACCCGAACAGCGTCCAAAACTTTGAAGTCAGCCAGTCGACACCGCAAATCGGGATGATGCAGCAGGAACAGAGCGCTCAGCTCATGCAGCAGATCCGGCAGAATGTCGACATGTACTTAACCGAGGAAATCCCAGATATTTTGGAACAGCTTGAAAACCAATATGACAGCAGACTTGACGATACAAACAGACATCATGTCATTGAAGACATCAGAAAACAAATGGATAGCCGGATTCACTATTATATGTCCCATATCAAAAAAGAAGAAAATACATCGCCTGCACAATATGCAGAACATATCGCTGAGCATGTGAAGCGTGATGTCATCCGCGCTGTAGAACACTTTCTGGAGCATATTCCATCAGAAATGAAAGGAGATGAGCAAGCATGATCTTTACAGTCATCAACCGCAGCTTGGAAGTCGGGGACATCCGGATGAACGGTGTGTCCAGTTCCTCCGTTTTCCACATCGGAGACACTGAATCCATCTACCTGTCTTCTATTTTTGATACACCGCCTGAATCTCTTATCATCGGGCCGTTTGCTCCGATTGCGCCAGAATAATGCTTAAACGCATATCACGCATCAGACTAGTTAAGTTTAATTCCCTCGGGATCGCAAGTGTGTTTCAAGTTGGCGACACAAATGAAATCGATATGAGTGTAAAAGTATTTGCTGTTCAGCGTTCTCGGTCCACGTTTTACCATAATGAAGGCTCATTTAACAAAAAGGAGTATCAGATCTTTCAGCAGCAGGCAGTGAAGCCGATTCCCGAAACAGGTGTACAAAGCGCATTTTGCCACGAGGTGCCGGCTATTTATGTTCGCAGCATCAAAATTCAAGGGGTGTCCGCCTCTTCTGTTTTACATGCTGGTTCAGCTTCGCTTATCCGCGGTGATGCGAGAATCAAACATATCAGACAGATTCAGTCTCCGCGCTCACAATCGCCCGCCAAGAACATATAATAAACAGAGACTTCGATAAAGGGTGTCGTTTATGCCAGCAATTGTCGGGCCTATAGCTATCAATTCCATATCGGGCGGAGTCGTAAACTTTGGTGATTCCTTTTACCTTTCTCCGAAAAGCTCTTCAAAATCTGCGCTCGGTTCGGGAGCAGGAAACACGGGAGATTTCCTTCTATTAAATAACGCAGTCAACGCGACAAATTATATAGACCCCGATGTCAACGATCAGGATATGGTTGGAAACGGATAAAAGCAGCCGCTCTGCAAAGAGAGGGCTGCTTTTTAGTCATTTTTTCTTTTTTCGTTCATTTGATTTCTTTGTTTTGATCAGCTTCTCAGGCGGCTGTTTTCTGATCCATTTGACAAATCGGGCAAGCTCTGGATCGCTTCTGAGTTCAGCCATTCCGTTTAAACGTACAGCGAGCTCTTGATTGGAATATAAGGCATGAATCTGTTTATGACAAGGAATACAGAGCATCGCTGTCGGCAAAAACGTTCCGCCTTCCTCTTTCGGTGTGAGATGATGCTCTGTCAGCTGGACATTGCTCCGGCCGCACAGCTCACATATTCCGGCAGTCTGCTTTGCCATATCCGCTCCTCCCTTACATCAACTCAAGTGATACCCGCGTACCGCGGCCGCTCGGTTCAGCTGGATGGACGATCAGCTTTTTCGGAAGCCGTGCACGCAGTTCCTGCACATGGCTGATGACACCGACAGCCAGATTGTCTGACTGAAGTTTTTCCAAGGCCGTTACAACCGTATCAAGCAGATCTTGATCCAGTGTGCCGAAGCCTTCATCTAAGAAAAAGAACTGAAGCGGGTATTCCCCGCGAAGCTGGATCTGCGCAGACAGCGCAAGAGCAAGTGAAAGCGAGGTGAGGAAGGTCTCTCCTCCAGACAAACTGGAAACCGGGCGTCTTACGCCTCCATTCGCGTCATCCCGCATCACGAAGCCGCCTTCTGAATCTACTTCGATGGCATAGCGCTGTCTTGTCAGCATACTGAGTCTTGCTGAGGCGTCCCTCGCAACGCTTTCAAGCTGCTCCTCAGCTAAAAATTCGACGAAGGTATTGCCTTTAAACACAGCTTGCAGCTTGTCCAGCCTGTCGATATGCGTCTGCCATTTTTTCAGTTCAGCTTCAATTTCATTAAACCGTTTATGATGGTCGCGAATGACAGCCAGTGCTTTTGCTGCCGCGCCTTTTTCCTCTATAGCAATGCCAAATGCGTCCTCAGCTTCTTGTAATGCTGCAACGGTTTCGTTCCATTCGCTCTCTGATAATGCTCTGCCGGCAAGTATCTCTGCTACTCGTTTTAAGTTTGCAGCATTTTGCTTCAGTTTATCCATAAACTGGTCTATGCCGGTTTTCATCTTTTCAAGTTCATCAGCTGGGATGAGACTTTGTTCAACCTCCTCAGTCCGGGTAATGGAGGTGTTTTTTGTATGCTCAAGCCAAGTAGCTTTTGCTTTTTCCAATCTGCCCTTCGCCTCTTGAAGAGTGAGCTCGCTTGCAGAAGCGCGGCTTTTCGCCTGGTTGAGCTTCATTTGGGCGCTTTGCAGTTCTTCATATAAAAATTGTTCTTTTTCCTTTAACAGCTTTAGATCCTGCTGGACAGAGCGGAGTTTGATTTGAATCGAATCTCCTTTTGCATAATCTCCGAGTTCGTGCTCATAATCAGCTATCACGCTCTTGATGCGTTCAGCCGCATAATGAAGCTCCAGCTTTTCCCGTTCAAGCCGGTGTCCAGATTCCCGCAGTTTTTCCTTTTGTGCTTCATGCTCAGCAAGAAACGCGATACTCTTCTCAATTCGTTTTTCACATTCTTCTGCAGCCCGGTCCTTTTCTTCAATGGCTTGCTGCCATTTTTCTGCTTCGTCCACAGATTGATTCTGAAATGCTTCTTTAAACATGTTCAGACTGCCGTCCATTGAGGATTGAAGCTCGGTGATGATGCTTTCAATACGGTCAGCTTCTCTTTTTTCAAAACCGATTTTTTCATTAAGCTGCTCGGCCTTTTTTAAAGACTCCTGATAGGCGCCAATCATTTGTGCCATTCGTGTCTTAACAGAAAGAATGTCCTGCTTGATTCGTTTCCATTCAAATTTGGCAGTTTCAAATGCTTCATACACCGGCTGATTTTCGAAGGAAGCTGCCGCTTCAAGGTTCTGCGCTTGAATTGTCTGCAAAAACGGGCACTGTTCAATAAAGCGCGCGGACTGTTCTTCAAGCGTAATTTTGGCTGAAAGAATCTCCTGGCTGAGAGCAGCAGCTTCCGTCAATAACACATCTGTCCGTTTGATGTCCTCTTCAAGATGGCTGTCGGCTTCATATGTTTCATGTACTGAGGCAGATGGATCATGATCGGTTGAACCGCATACCGGGCAAGGCTTTCCGGCAGTCAGCTTTTGGGCTAACTCTTTTGTCAGCAGTGCCACCCTTGCTTTTTCACGCTGTAAATGAAGCGTGTGTTGACTCTTTCTAGTCTCTTCCGTCATACGTGTTAATGAGCGTTCCGTTTCGCACACCAAATGGTACACAGTTTGAACTGCCTCATATGCCTGAATGATGTTGTTTTCTTCTGCTTCCGTCTTTTGAACGAGTGTATTCTTCTCTTCATTTATCTTCTGAAGCACGAGGTTCAATTCGTCACTTCGTTTTTTCTCTTTTTTGATTTGTTCCTCGGTTTGTCTGATGCGCAATGCCATTTCTGCGGCCTGCTGGCAGCTTTTTCGCTCATCGGATGTCACCTGCAGGGATTTGAGCTGCTGTTTCAATTCTGTCTGTCTGTTTTGCCCTCGTGTCAGGCGGTCTGTTACGGTCTCTAATTCATTCATGACAGATTGAAGAGCCTCTTCTTTCTGCCGAAGGTCAGCCTTTTTGCGCTCTTCCTCTTGCTTGGCCTCACTCAGTTTGATTTCGATTTCCTGCAAGCGTGAAAGCTGTTCCTGTTTGGTTAAAAGCTCAGGCTCTTTCTCGCTTTTATGCTGGCGCCACGCTTCATACTCTTCATGTTTTTGCTGAAAGAAAGCTGTCCGGTCTGCTAAATCCTTTTGGGCTACCGTTTGTTCCTTTTCAGCTTGCTCCTCATGCTGGATCGCTTCTGCGTACCGGTCCGCATAGGGCTTAAGGGCTGCTGCTGTTTCTGCTTCCAGCAGGCGTTTTTGCATACTGTCTATATGCGGCTGTTCTTCTGCGAGACGTTTTTCCTCTTCTTCATAAGCGGATTTTTCCTTTTGGACATTCCATATCTCCTGATGCTCTGTAAACCGCTCCTTCGCCTGATTACGGTTCTTCCTCATCGCTTCCAGCCGGGCTTCAGCTTGTTCGAGAGCCTTTTCAGCCTGCTCAACTGCCTCTGAGCTCGCCTCACCGAGACCGGACTGTTCAGCAAGCATTTCATTTTTTCTCGCATTGGCTTCCTGCGCCTGCCGTCTCAGCTTTTTCACAAGCCTGTCTCCATATTGCTCCAAATTAAATAAACGCTGAAGCATATGCCTGCGCTCTGCCCCTTTTAAAGACAGAAATTCAGCAAATTTCCCTTGGGGCAGCACCACCGCTCTCGTAAAATCGTCGATCGTCAGCCCTAAGAGCTCCTCAACTCTTTTATTCACTTCGTTGGCTTTATCAGCCAGCACCGTATGCTCATCCTTGATTTCGATAAAGCGGCAAAGTGCCGTTTTCACCTTCATTTCATCCGTTCTCTTAAACACACGCTCGACTTTGTATGAGATTTGATGATTCGACTGAAGCGCAAAGGTAAAGGAAACAGACAGCGTATCTTCGGCGTGGTTTAAAATTCCGTGCGTATTATTTGCCGCCCGTTCCACCTTTCCGTATAAAGCAAGCGTCATTGCGTCGAGAATAGAGGATTTACCGCTTCCTGTCGGGCCGAAAATGCCGAAAACACCGGCACCGGAAAGGCCTTCAAAATCTATCGTCTGCTCCTCTCTAAAGCTATGGAGCCCCTTAATGCTTAAAGCGATCGGCTTCATTTCGCATCCTCCTCTTCAACGCCTGATGCAAGCTCTAAAAACAGCTTCACCATTTCTTCATCCGGCATCGCACCGCCAGTTTGTTTTTCATAAAATTTCTTAAAGCGGTCCTCGATTGAGACATGTTTAACCTCGATCCGTTCCCGGTCTTTGTTCTGTTCTTCAAAAACCGGCCTGATATGGATAAAGCCCGGGTGCGCCTTCCGCAGCCTGTGAATCTCTTCAAGTGACAGCTGGTCCGCGACACGGATTTCCAGGTCAATCCAAGCATTCTGATCTCTGCCTTCATCCAGCCAGCTATATACCTCACTCAATCCATTTGCCGCTTTCCACTTCACAAGTGGCTTGCCGCTTGATAATAACACCTCTTGCCAAGTGGCCTCTTCCCCAGGCTTTGCGTCCACAATCGTCACTGATTTAGCGTAGCCCGCTTCAGAAAAGCTGTAGGCGAGCGGAGATCCTGAATAACGCGCAAGCGTCCGCGCCCGCTTGATCGTTTGCGGGCGATGCAAATGGCCGAGCGCAACGTAAGCGGCATCTGCCGGCAGGCTTTCAGCAGCCACCGTGTATGCACCGCCGACTTCAATCGGCCGCTCTGAATCGGTTTGGTTTCCGCCTGCCACATAAATATGGCTGGCGGCAATCTTCACTGCATCGTTCCGGAACCGGCTTGTCATATGCTCAAACGCCTGCCTGATTTTCACATCATAGTGATCACGGAGCAGCTTTTCATCAAACGTATCGGATAGCACTTCATTTAACCGCGCTTCAGATGGGTACGCCAGTGCTCCAACCGCCAAAAGCTCTCCTGCTGAAGGCACTTCAATATGAATCGGCTCTGTTGTCGGATAACCGATTAAATGAATGCCGTTTTCATGTGTCAGCGGTGAAGCGGCGGACAAACGGTCAGGATTATCGTGGTTTCCGGCAATGACGACGATCGGGCGCTTTCCTCTGTCGCTAAGCGCAGACAGGCTTTCATAAAACAGCTGCTCGGCTAAAGCTGGCGGGTTTACGGTGTCAAATGCATCCCCCGCCATTACAATGGCATCGATCTGCTCATCCTTTACAATCGTATTCATTTCATCCAGCACATCGGCCTGTTCACTCAGCCTGCTTCTTCCTTCAAGCGTTTTTCCAAGATGCCAGTCAGCCGTATGTAAAATCCGCAAATGCTTTCACCTCTCTTTTATATAGAAAACGAGACCCGCTCCGCCTAAAATTCCGGAGCTTATGGATCTCGCTATAATGTGAGAATGTGCCCCCCGTCAAAGAAATAAAGCGCACATCCCTTTACCTTTGTTTTTGCAATTTGCTCAACTGCCTTTGTGTACAGCTGAATTTGCGTTTCATATCGTTTCTTCAAGATCGGGGCCGCTCCTTCAAATCCATGCTGGAATTTGCCCTCAATCCGGTCCGACTTATAATCCAATAGATATAATCCGTCCTCAGTTTCATAGAGACAGTCAATGATACCCTGAACTAAAAGTGGCTCATCCGCCTCCTGTGCATCAGGATAGATCTCCTTGGCCGGAAGCGCTAAGCTGAATGGTATTTCCCGGTCCTTCCACTTAGCGCCGATCAGCTGTCCGCCGATTTCTGTATGGAAAAATTGCACGATTTCTTCTATATCAATAGCGTCTTTTTGTTCTTCAGTGAGAAGCTCTTTTTCATAAAGCCTTTGAACCGTCTGCTCAGCTTCTTCTATCGACGGTACATGTGACAGCGGGATATGCTGCATAACCGTATGCATGGCAGTCCCTTTCTCTGCAGCTGTCAGGCCTTTTTTCATCATAAAAGCGGGACGTCTGTACAGAATGCTTCCATCAGCCGGTTTTACAGGGGCCCTGCCGCTGTATTCATCCTCGTACTCTCTTTTTCTTTTGATCTCAGAAACCGATTGCTTTGTCCGAATTTGCGTCACCTCGTGATGCGGGTATGTCCAGCTCAGCTGCTCGCGGGCTTTTTCATCAAACGCAAACGAGCCGGGAACTGGTTCACCTCGGCGGATCGCTTCTAGGCGCTCGCTTTTTTCTTCCATTCTTTCTTCCAGATCATCATCAAGCAAATCATAGGAATGGATCATTTGAACGGCAAAACGAGCCGGGTGATCTGAGATATCAGCGTGAGCTGGCACACCAGCCAAATCCTCCAAGTCTCTGTGCCTGGCAAGAGCCGGCCCGATGAAATCTAGATACGTTTTCGCCTGATAGCGGTCAAATTCCGGCAGAAGCCAATCAGTTTGGGACGCGGATGCCTGCCATTTTGCAAGCTGTTTCTGATGATCCTTACATGAGCCAATCAGAAACAGCTTTTCCTTCGCTCTCGTTAATGCAACATAGAGAACACGCAATTCCTCTGACAGCAGCTCCCTGCGCATTTTTTTCTTCATCGCAATGAGCGGAAGTGTCGGATAGCTGATGCGTAATTGCGGATGAATATACTTCGTGCCAAATCCGAGCTCCTTATCCAGCAGGTACGATTTATTTAAATCCATCATGTTGAAATTCCGGCCGAGACCTGCTGCAAACACGACTGGAAATTCGAGCCCTTTGCTGCTGTGGATCGTCATTAAGCGGACAACATCCTCCTGCTCGCTGAGCGCTCTCGCCGTACCAAGATCATCGCCCCGCTCCTGCATGCGTTCGATAAACCGCAGGAAACGGAACAAGCCGCGAAATGCCGTTGATTCATATTGACGCGCCCTGTCATAAAGAACACGCAAATTGGCCTGGCGCTGTTTTCCGCCCGGCATGCCGCCGACATAATCCATATATTTGGTGTCGCGGTACACTTCCCAAATCAGCTCAGATACTGAGTGGTTTTTCGAAAAAACGCGCCATTTTTGCAGATGTCCGTAAAACGTATTTAACTTTTGATAAAGCTCATCGTTCCGGTCACCAGCAGCCAGGTAGTCTTTCATCGCCTCATAGTACGGCGCTTTTTTATTTTCAAGCCGGATCAAAGACAGCTCGTTTTCATCTGCTCCGACAATCGGTGAGCGCAGCACAGAGGCAAGCGGTATATCCTGATACGGATTATCAATCACCTTCAGCACAGAAAGCGCGACGGCGACTTCGACCGCTTCAAAATAGCCTGACGTTAAATTGGCGTAAACCGGTATGCCCTGTGCTCTCAGCTCCTCCATGATTTGCGGAGCCCACGGCATCGAACGGAGCAAAATCACGATATCTCGGTATTGAATATTGCGATGTGTTTTCTTTTTTCCGTCATACACCTTAAATGGCGATGAAATCAGCTTGCGGATTTCCTTAGCGATGGCTTTTGCCTCAAACTGCACCGTTTCAAGCTCTTCTGCTTCCTCGCTTGCATCCGTATCTTCTGCGTTGTCGATCAGCAGCAGCTCTGTTTCCGTCTCGTCATTGTCCGGATACGCTGCACCAAGCTTCAGCTCAGCCTGCTCGTCATAATCGACCTCACCGATTTTGCCGCCCATCAGCTGTTTAAATAAAAAGTTTGTGCTGTCTAAAATATCAGCCCGGCTTCGGAAATTTTTATTTAAATCGATTTTCCGCCCCGTGCCTTCTCCGCTCTCTGTAAACCGTTTGTATTTAGAAAGGAAAAGAAGCGGCTCCGCGAGCCTGAATCGATAAATCGACTGTTTGACGTCTCCTACCATAAACAGGTTACCAGTCTCCTCCGGCCCGCTTGTGACGAGCTGCAGAATCGATTCCTGCACGAGGTTGGTATCCTGATATTCGTCAACGAGCACTTCATGAAACTGTTCCTGATAAAACCTTGCAGCCTCGCTCGGCTCACGTTCACCTTTGTCATTCTCAACTGTCAAAATCGCTAAACAGTAATGCTCCAAATCAGAAAAATCGATGATTGATTTTTCCTGTTTCGCAGCTTCGAATCGTTTTCCATAGCTGATGACAAGCTGTACGAGCGTTTCAATGACAGGCTTCATCTCGGCTAGGCTTTTCAAGTGCTGTTCAGGACTTCTCGTAAAGTAGTCGGTTTTGAGCTTTTCAAGCAGTTTTTTTGCGCCGTTTCTCATATCTGTCGCCTCATCAAGGAGCGCTGGATCGAACTCATCCCCTTTTACTGCTTTGGCACGCTTAAAAGAGACGGCGGGCACCCGCTTATATAGTTCACTGAAATCGTCCTGATGCTGAATCAGTTCATCAATCTGCGCAAGATCATCAAGAAAATTGTCAGCACGCGGCGCCGGGCCGCCCGGCGCTTTCGTCAGCTCAAGCGCGCGCAAGAGCTTTTCCTTCGCCCCGTTAAGCACCATTGCAATATCTTCTTTGACATATTGATAAAACGGCAGCTCCTCGATGGCGCTCTTTTCTGATACATCATACAAATGAACAAAGCTTTCCAGCCACGTCTCCGGGTTGGGATGGGATCGGGAATACTCGTACACCTGTTTAACGAGAAATTGCAGATCCAGATCGTGCCGGTCTGTCGTATAGCGGTCAACAAGCTCAAAAAACGCCTTTTCACCCTTTGCGTATTCGTCTTCAAACAGCTCGTCAAGCACTTCATCCCCGAGCAGCTCGCCTTCCGTCTGATCAGCTATCCGAAAGCCCGGATCAAGATCAATCAAGTAGTAATATTTCTTCAGCACTTGCAGGCAAAAGGAATGGAGCGTCGAAATGCTGGCCCGGTTTAAAAGAGACAGCTGGCGTCTAATATGCAGCGAGCCGGGGCGCTGTACAAGCTCTTTTTCCAAGGCTTCTGCGATTCGGTGCTTCATCTCTGCCGCTGAGGCGTTTGTAAATGTCACAACGAGAAGACGGTCTACATCTATTGGGTTTTCCTCCGCAGTGATTTTCCGAATCATTCGTTCAACGAGCACAGCGGTTTTACCAGAGCCCGCAGCCGCTGCCACAAGAATATCCTGGCCGGTTGAAACAATGGCATTCCATTGGTCATCTGTCCATGTGCTGTCTGCCGGTTTAGGAATGTTCATTGCCATCCGCCTCCTTTTTTATCCACTCAAGTATTGTCTTGTCCTTTTCAGCCTTTAATGGGCGATACTCGTTTTCTTCCAGTGATTCATCAAATTGGCATACTGATTTGAACGCACAGTATGTGCACGGCGTCTTGTTCTTCATTTTGTACGGCTCAATGGATACGCGCCCGTCGGTGATTTGTTCGCCCGCTTCCTGGAAGGTGCGGCGCACATGTTTTGTCAAAAGATCAAATTCCTTTTCACCGACTGCTGCCGAGTCTGATCTAAGAGATCCGTCTTTTTTCAAGCCGGCGTTTATGATATTTGACCGTCCCTCTTGAAGGGTTGTATCCATGAGGCGAACCACTTCCTGATCACCGAGGAGCAAGCCCTTCATTTTAAATTTCTTAAAGATCTCCTGTTCAATCTCGTCAAGCCCAAGCGGGAGATTAGATTGAATCATCGGGTCATGAATATGGAAATACAGCACTCCGGCAGGCGTCGCCCTCATCCCGAGCCAGTCAGCTGAATGTGTAATCGATAAATCAAGGTACGTCAGCATTTGCAGTGCCAATCCGTAATATACTTCCGCTAAGTCAAGGCCTTTGTCGCTTGATTTATAATCGACAATCCTGAGGAGCAGGCCTTTTGAGCTTTCAGCCTTATCAACACGGTCAATTCGCCCGACGAGTTCCATCGTACAGCCGTTTTTCAGTTGAAAGGTCAGCGGCGGAAGCGGCCCTTTTCCTCCAAAGCCCAGTTCAAGCCCGATCGGTACGAATCCGCTCGCTTTCGCATGCTCGCTTAAAATGCCGGACACACGTGTCACAATTTTTTGCAGTTTTTCCTTCACATAATAATGCCGGTTTGAGCTGAGCAGAATTTCCTTTTGCAGTTTCGGTGCCAGCCGCTCTACCGCATCATAGGAAAACAGCTCGCACTGCTCCTTCGTTAAATCGCGCCAATCCAGCTTTTGCTCACGCAGCCTGTCAGAAATCAGCTTTAAGCTGGAATGAAACAGCTGGCCGATATCCGGTGCTTCAAGCTTGAAGAATTGCCGTTCCTTCAAATGCAGCCCGTGTGACGCAAAATGGGAAAACGGGCATGCGTTAAAGGTTTCCATTCTCGATACACTGCCCTGAATGCGTTCACCATAGAGCTGTCTCGACACGCTGCGTTCAAGCTGCTTCACTTCATTCCGGAAAAACAGGCTTGAGAACAGCTTTTTCGACTGCAGCCTGTCCGGCTCACTCATCAGCACATTGTACGTGCTCCACCAGACGTCGCTGATGTCGTATTCCCGTGTCCATAACCTGAGCTGGCTCGCGGTAAAGGACTGTGCCACGCTTTTATTCACGACATACATCAGCTGTTCCTCATCGCTGACCTGTTCAGGTTCATTTGTTAACAGGCGCTCCTTATGATGCGGAAACAGTTCTTCCAGCCGCTTAACGATCATCGACGGCAAAAGCGTTTTTCCTTCCGCATCAGCAATCGGATACGATACGTAAAGCCGGTCAGACGGACTTGAAAACGCCATGTAGATGAGGAAATGCTCATCAAGCAAACGCTCCCGTCCGCCTGAGGATAGCTCAACCCCAATCGTTTTCAGCCATTCCCGGTCATCATCCGACAGGACCCCGTTTTCATCAGGGCGTGCCGGCAGAACGCCGTCGTTTGCCCCGAGCACAAAGGTGCAGGAGGTGCCATACATTCTGGACAAATCCATATTGCCGACAAACACCTGGTCAAGCGCGGGCGGAATAAGAGAAAATGTAAGCGACTCCGCGCCGGCTTCTATCATTTGCTGAAACAAATCAAGAGAAATCTCATCATCTCCCATCATTTCAACAAACTCCTCAAGCAGCTGAATGACTGCGTCCCACGCCTGCTGATGCTGCTGCGCTTCAATGATTCTGCCGTCATCCTCAGCACGCTGCCTTTCCTGATCCAGCTTCAGCGGCACATCCGTCTCTTCTAAATAACGATAGAGCGCCTCTGCCTTCTCTTGAACCGTCTTCGCTTTTTTCATGCGTTTTTGAAGCTGAAAAAGCGGCGGAACAATCCAATCGCGGGTGTCATTCAACATGTTTTCCATTTCGATTTCCTGATCAGTCTGCGCAAAATCATCATCCAATGACACAAAACGCCTGTATTGGAACCGATCGCCCTTTGTCCAGCGGTCGCCTTTAATACCATAGGCGATACAGTAATTTTCGAGCTGATCGACCTGTTCTCTCACTTTGGCCTTCGGTTCATTGAGCGGGAATAGCAGTTCGGTTTTCACGCAGCGAAACACCGCTTCATAACGCCAATTCCCTTTCAGAACATCAAGGCTTGACCGGATAAATTCAATTAACGGATGGTTCAGCATAGATGCTTTTCCGTCAATGAAATAAGGAATCTCGTAATCTGCGAAAACTTCCTTCACCATATCCTTGTAGTCTTCCGGCTGGCGCGCAAGAATTGCTACATCCTTATAGCGATATCCCTTCTCTCTGACTAGGGCGTGAATTTCCCGGGCAATGCCTTCCAGCTCAGCTCGTCTGTTTGCGGCCTGCATCACAGTAAGGGCTTCTTGTTTTTCTGCGTATGGAACGGCCGGACGCGCTTCATACTGTGCCTCTAGATGCGCCAATTCCGGCGTCTTTGTATGCCGCTCAGTCCCGCTCAGCTCTTTATACGTAATGTCCAAATTCAGTTCCTTCGCCTTCTGATGCAGGCGGTAATAGGTTTTCCCCGTCATTCTGAACAATTCCAGTTCATGCGGCTCCCGCTCATATGACGGCTTGTCCGCTGTGAGCGAAAACGTGATATGCTCCGCATGAACCATAAGCTGCTCCAACACCCTGAATTCCTGCGGTGTAAACTGATAAAAGCCATCCACATAGATATGGGCGCCTTTTATATCTTCCGCAAGCGGGATATGCTCTGCCAGCAATGTCAAATAATCCTCAGAGTGAAGATATTGGTCTGCGAGGCTTTTTTCCATTTGCTGATACAGAATTGATAAGTCATGGAGCTTTTCAGATAAAACACGTTCTCCGCGATACTCGGAAGCCGTTCCGCTTTCCGCCATCCGGCGGATATCCTCCGGTTCCAGACAATAGCGCTTAAACTCTGTCAGCATCCGCTCAACCTGTGCGGTAAACCCGCTTTTGTCACTCGCTTTTTGATAGACTTTGAACTCCTGTTTATGCTCCTCAATGAGCTTCCGCAGGAGCATTTGTACGCCGGTGCTCGTCAGAAACGGCCTGCTCATTCCTCCCGTATGCTGGAGGACGCGCCAAGCCAATCGTGAAAAACTGAACACTTGAGCGCGTATCATCCCGCCCATATCTGGCGTTTTAGCAAGCTCGTATTCCATTAAAAACGTCATTTGATCCGGGACTAGAAAAATGATCGGCTTCCCGAATGGAGCCCGGCGCAATTCATCCTGAATGCTGTTGATGATCAGCTTCGTTTTTCCACTCCCGGACCTGCCTACTAAAAACTCTGCTCCCAAATTAGAAGACCCCTCTCTTTTTATCTCTATATATTTTATCGAATGTTGACGAAAATGACCAATCTGATCTATTGGTAAAAACGGCCTTTTCACATATAAAAAGCTGATTATCTCCGCACATCTCTCCCTGCCCAACATATACTTTTACAGAAGCCCAATTCCTAAGAATGGAGTTGAACCCCCTTGCATTACAGCTACTATCCCTATCCGGTGCCATACAGGGAAGATCCTGTTTTGATTCGGAATTTGCAGAAGGCCATCAACGGAGAATTCAGTGCAATTCAATGCTACCGCAAGCTTGCCGAACTCGCCCACAGCGATGAGGTCAGAAAACAGATTGAAGAAATCAGGCGTGACGAGATTCGCCACCTCCGTGAATTTTCCACACTATATGGTTCAATTACCGGCAAACACATCATGCCGAAACAAACGGAAGAATGCCCGGACGATTTCACAAGAGGACTGGACGCCGCTTTTAAAGATGAACAAGAAACCGTCGACTTTTACTTGCGTGCGGCCGAGGAAACGTCAAACTTAAAAGCAAAAGGCGTCTTTACGCGCGCAGCACGTGATGAACAAAATCACGCTGTCTGGTTCCTATACTATCTGATGGAACGTTAGATATACCCGTTCAGGGTATATGTACATATCCCCTTAGCTAAAAACACACTCCCCTGTTTTTTTCAAATGCAGCCGGGAAACATAAAACCATATACTGTCATACAGGGGGAATCAACCATGGAGCAATATTCTGAAGCTTGTATTGAGGCTTGCATCGATTGTATGAAGGCTTGCAATCATTGTTTTACTAAATGCTTGGAAGAAAGCGTGCAGCATCATCTCAGCGGATGCATCCGGCTTGACAGGGAATGCGCGGATATTTGCGCGCTGGCGGTCAAAGCCATGCAAACGGACAGCCCGTTTATGAAAGAAATTTGTGCACTTTGCGCCGATATTTGTGAAGCATGCGGCACTGAATGCGGAAAGCACGATCATGATCATTGCCAAGCATGTGCGAAAGCCTGCTTCACCTGTGCTGAACAATGCCGCAGCATAGCAGCGTAAAAAAGAGAGTTCAAAAAAGAACCCTCTTTTTATTTGGACAGCCATACGGAGTACAAATCAATCCATCCCTCTTCATCAAGCACCAGGCCTTTTACATTTTTACTTGATGTCACCTGGAGAACATTTTGATACAGCGGGATCGCATTCAGCTCCTGTTTCATCTGCCGGTCAATGTCACGCAGGATGTCGATTCTCGAACAGCGGTCAGGCATGGAAAACATCCGCTCTGTCATTCCTAAGCAAATCTGTGTCAACTTTTCAGATAGATGCTGATACAAGAAACTGTTCTCCGACAGCAGCAAATGCAGAAAACCAAACTCGCTGTCTTGATAAAACGTCGCACTGTCATGAATGATATCCGCCATCTGCACAGTTTCCGGCCGTCGCAGATCAGCAGCATCACAGAATTGAAGTGTAAGCCTGATACCGTGCTGGGCGCAAATATTTTGAATCCATTCGGCGTCCTCACGATGATCCGTTTCCGAAAAGGTATAAAGCACGATTGTTTCGCCCTCGTATCCGCTTTTCTTCAACAATTCAGATGGTGAAACGCCCTCCCACTCAAAAGAACTCGGATGCAAAAAGGACGTAACCGGGATTCTTCGGTGCCCTCCCGCTTCACGAACGAGCCGTTCAGAGGAAATCAGCAGCCGGAGCGCTTTTCTAAAGCTTCGGTGCTGAAGAGGCCCCTTCTTTTTCAGATTGAGCGACAAATACTGAACATGCCGCTCATCAAAAACAGTTTGCTGCTCAGGACATGTTTGTTTTTCTTGAATGGTAAAACCGTTCATCTCTCCGGCTTGCTCAGAAAAAACAAACTCAACGCGATCCAAATAGGGGCGTCCCTTGAAGTAGCGCTCATTGGCTTCAAGCACAAGCATCCCGCTGTGTTGCTGATTCATCTGAAAAGGCCCTGTTCCATTTTTCCCGCCGCCCTGTTCTGCCGGCAGTATGGACAGCCGTTCATCACAAAGAGCATACGGCAAAAGCGCATTCGGCTTATCGAGTATGAGTTCCACACAATAAGGGCCCTTTTCTAAGACTTGTTTCACTCCGTGCAGAAGCCATTTATACGGGTTGTCAGCCAGTTCCAAAAAGCGCTGAAATGTAAACGCAACGTCCCGCGATGTCAGCGGCTGTCCATTATGAAATGACACACCTTTTCGAAGAAAAAATCTCCATTGTTTTTTTTCGACCTCTTCCCATCCATGAACCAAATGAGGCTTTGGCTCCTGCATATCCGAATCAAACGTGAAGAGTGTATCAAATATCTGTTTGACGAAATGGCCCTCAGACCGTAAAAATATTTGGCATGGATCCAAACTGCTGACAGATTCAGGCGTGATGAACAGCCGCAGAACATCCTTCGCCCCATTCTCGCCTGTCTCCGTCACAAATCCGAATACCTCTGAAAGCCACATGTTATATTCGTTTTGAAGCCCTGGAAACGCGGACTGATACTGCTGAAGCAGCTCCTTTGCCTTTTTAAGCTTTCCTGACATGGTATATTCCTTGGCAGTTTGAAGAAGCAGTTCCTCAGGCCTCCGAAGAAACGCGATTTTAGATTTGCGGCCGCGCCCCGCCCCGCTTTCCCGGATAATCCAATTGCTGTTCTCCAGCTTATGTAAAATGAGCTTTGCATTTCTTTCTGTACAAAATAAACAGTCGGCAATCTCAGTGAGCGTCATTTCGTTCATTTGCCCATACTCGGCGCAGCCTGTTTTTACAAGCGCCACGTAGTGCTCTATTAGCTTCAATCCCCGCACCTCCCGACAAAAGGGGAATTTTTATCTCTTCTTTTCTTCACTTTTTGGGCCGCCGCCCCTTCTATACACTACTACTATATCAAACAGCGAAAGGCGGCGATCACATGTTGACCAGTTTTCACTCTATAAAATCGAGATATACCGCTCCCGTTCGGCTCCGCTTTTTCGGCGAATTGCTGACAAGCTTGACAGGTGCAATGATGGGACCTTTTATGGTGCTGTATCTGCATGAACAATTAAACGGCAGTATCATGATGCCAATGCTGATCATCAGCCTTCAGCCATTTGCTGATATTTTCCTGACGCTCGCTGCAGGAAAGGCGGCGGACCGGCTTGGGCGGCGCACAGCGATTTTGACCGCATTGCTTCTTCAATCAGCGGCAATGACAGGGTTTGTATTTGCTGAGCATGCGTATGTTTTCGCTATTCTCTATGTCATGAATGGCATCGGAAGATCGTTGTACATTCCCGCTTCCCGCGCCCAAATCGCTGAAAGCACGCCGGAAAGCAGACGTTCGGAAGTGTTTGCGGTCATCAATGCGATCTATTCGGCGGGCCTGACGGCAGGGCCGCTTGTCGGGATGCTTCTGTACAAACATAACCCCGTGTGGATATTCGCATTAGATGCTGCGGCATTGTTTATCTACTTTCTGATCGCTGCACTGAAACTACCTGAGACAAAGCCGCTACGCCCAGCTGTTACCCCGAAAATGTCCGCGAGCTTTACGATATACAGGCCTGTCCTGCTTCTTTTGCTGCTTTCTCTCCCCATCAGCATGTTATATGCACAAACAGAAACAACATACAGGCTGTTCAGCAAAAACATGTTTTCTGATTATCTGTCCATGCTGACCATCTATTCAGCAGCAAAAGCTTTATTCAGCTGTGTTCTCCAAGTACCTCTTGTCAAAGGGACCGAAAAGCTTTCAATGAAAACGATCCTCTTCATTACTTATATTTGCTACTCCCTTGCGGCTGCCGGTTTTGCATGCTCAACCTCCCTGACAATGCTTTTAGTGACGGCAGCGGTGATGACGGTTGGCGAAAGCATCGGGCTAACCCACATCCAGACCTTCATATCGAAATTGGCGCCGCCTCATTTGCTGGGCCGGTTTTATGCTGTCTATGGTCTGCATTGGGATATATCCCGCTCAATCGGACCGCTGGCAGGCGGGCTGATCCTGACATCATTTGGCGGAGAAGTGATTTTTTACGCTCTTGCCGTGTGTCTGCTGACAGCGGGTTTATCTCTGACTTACACAATAGAGAAGATCGAACACAAGGTCATAAGAAAAGTGAATCGCTTATAGAAAATAATTCATAATTTCTTTATCAACAAAAATATACTATAGTAATAAATACATTCACTACGTGAACAATTGGAGTGTTACGTGAAAAAGGAAGAAGGGTTTTACATTGAAGAAAGACGAAAATCTCCTCAAAGATCTATGGTTTATCGCAATCAGTGCAGCCGGGGGGTTTATTCTTTCATTAACCGGAATATCAATTGGATGGATGATCGGAACACTGATTGTCGCCTGCTGCCTCGCTATGATACGGCCGGCATGGCTGATGATGGCACCAGACCAAAAAGGAATTAACCGACGATGGCTCGCCCTTGGGCAGATGATCCTCGGCATCGAATTGGGCCAAAAGCTGAATTTATCCGTTCTCTCTGTTCTCAAAGACCATTGGTTTTCAGTCGGCGTTATGCTGATATTGTCTATCCTGCTGGCTATGCTGTCAGGATATGTGCTTTGGCGTTTCAGCAAAACGGATATGATGACTAGCTTTGTCGGCACCGCTCCCGGCGGGCTTTCCGCCATGCCGAGCATCGCACAGGAAGTAGGCGCTAATACCGCTATAGTCAGCCTCGTTCAAATGATGCGTGTGCTGCTCGTGGTGCTTTCCATTCCGTTTTTAGTCATTCTGATCTATACAAAACAAGATCGTACCGCAAGTGCCGCAGCAGAGACGATTTCTTCTGCAACGACAGATTTTAGGCTCGCTCCCGTTTTGTGGACCGTCATTCTTATTCTCGCTGCCTGGGGAGCTTGCAAAGCTGCGAAATTTTTAAAATTTCCAGCTCCATGGCTGCTCGGCAGCATGCTCGGTGTAGCAATTGTACATGTTGGCGGAGCTGCGGTGACAGGGCACGACATGACGGCATGGTGGCCATCACAAGCTAACCATGTATCACAAGTATTTCTCGGGGCAACGATCGGCTCTAAGATGTACAAAAGCATGTTTGCCGGTGTCACCCGTATTATCATCGTCGGGTTTGTCTCGTCCGTCGGTTTAATCGCAGCAATGTTTTTGAGCGCCGTGATCGTTTCTGAGCTGACAGGAATTTCGCTCATCACTTCTGTTCTGGCATTTGCGCCCGGCGGGATTGCAGAGATGGCGACGACGTCAGTTACCTTACATGCTGATTCCACCTTTGTCGTTGCGGTTCAGGTCATTCGCGTCATTCTGGTTATTGCCCTGCTGCCGCCGTTTTATCGCCTGCTTCACCATCTTCATGGTGAAAAAAAAGAGAAAAAGAGCTCGATTAGCGGCAGTAATGCCTAGTTGAAAAAAGGGTTCAAGAACTTTTAAATCGCAAACCATCGAGATGGGGAAATATAAGTGGATATTTCGTTGTTAATGGATCAGATTTGAAGTGAGTGCTGCCAGAGGGTGAAATGAAAGGCAAAGAAATAATTGACGACTTACTAATTGAAAAAGAGGTTAAAATGAATAACCTCTTTTTCTTATATAAAGATATAAAATGATAAAGAGAAATCTATCATTACGTTGATTCTCTTATAATAAGCTTTGTTGGCAGTTTAATAATTCTTCTGTTTAAAGTGACATTACCCGAAATGGACTCGATAATTTTCAACACAGCCTGTTGGCCTAATTCTATTACAGGGATATCAATTGTTGTTATGGTCGGAGTAACGACTTGGCAAATCAATTGGTTGTCAAAACCAATTACAGCTAAGTCTTCTGGAACTTTAAAGCCATTTTTCATTGCCTGTTTAATAATCCCTGCGGCGACTTGATCATTTCCTGTAAATATTGCTGAGGGTCTGTCCTTTAGATCCTTTAACTTATGAAAAACTCGAAAGCCATCCTCGATATTAAACATTTCGCCGAATATCCATTCGCTTCTATGATGTAAATTGTAATCTTGTAAAGCTTTCAAGTAACCCTCTTTCCTCTGACATTGAGCTTCGCTATATGGAGTATCAAAACAAAACCCAATTTTTTTATGCCCTCTTTCAATTAAATGTACTACCCCCATGTATGCGGCTTCAAATTCATCATACCCAATTATCGTGATGTCCGCTGAGTGATGATATTCATTACATAATAAGATAGGACCATACTTTAAGAAAGGGGATATCTGATCCCATTCATTTTCTAAAGTTCCAAGAATAATACCATCCACTTCTTTATGTTTCAATAACTCTAATAATTCTAGCTCCGTCTGTTTGTCATAAAAGGTCTGAAATACAATTACCTTGTAATTCTTAAACAGTGCTTCATGAGAGACCCCTTTTATTAATTGAGCAAAAAATGGATGGTCGATACTCGGAACCGATAAAGCTATCGTTTGTGTCTTATTTCTCCTAAAATTCCGAGCTAAATAATTGGGAGTGTAGTCAAGTTCGTTAATTGCCTTTAAGATCATATCTCTTTTTTCTTTCGACACATAAGGATGATTATTCAATACTCTTGACACTGTGGTTTTAGACACGTTGCATAATTTTGCTATTTCATCAATTGTAGGCATATTTTCCCTTCCTTAAAAAAGTTGTTGACATGTTACCGATTTCAGAAATTAGGATAAATTTGTAATAAATTTTTAGATTATAAAATCATTGGAGGTACTGTTCATGCAAAAACAGGTTAAGATTTCAGGTAAAAGCAAAGAAAACATGTCACTATTAAAACACTTAAAAGGTGACGTACAAGGAAAAGAACTTGTTATTGAAGACAGTATTGTAAACGAGCAGTGGAAACAAGTATTAAAGGAAAAGATAGATATTGAACATGATCTTTTCAACTATCAAAAAAATCGTGAAATCAGTAAAGTCCCTTTTTTGCCTGTAGACAGATTAATAACCAATGATGAAGTGGAAGATATCTTAAATACATTAACTGAAGTTTTGCCAACTGGAAAATTTACGAGTGGCCCCTATTTAGAGCAATTCGAAAAAGTTTTATCTACATATTTACATAAAAGGTATGTAATTGCAACCAGCAGTGGAACCGATGCTATTATGATAGGTTTATTGGCTTTAGGGTTAAACCCAGGGGATGAAGTTATCATGCCGGCTAATAGCTTTTCAGCTACTGAAAATGCTGTGTTAGCTTTGGGAGGCGTTCCTATCTATGTAGATATTAACCCACAAACATTCTGCATCGATCCTGACAAAATTGAAGAAGCAATAACTCCTTATACAAAGTTTATTCTACCTGTGCATTTATACGGAAAACATTCAGACATGCAGCATATCCGTCAAATCGCAAATCGTTATAAATTGAAAGTAATTGAAGATGCCTGCCAAGGAATTGGCCTGACAGACTTAGGAAAGTATGCAGACATCACTACATTAAGTTTTAATCCTTATAAGAATTTTGGTGTATGTGGCAAAGCTGGGGCAATAGCAACTGATAATGAAGAACTCGCTAAAAAATGCATTCAATTTAGTTATCATGGTTTTGAAGTAAATGTAAAAAATAAGAAAGTCATCAATTTTGGATTTAATTCAAAAATGGACAATTTACAGGCAGCTATTGGTTTAGAGAGAATGAAGTACCTTTCATTAAACAACTTCAAAAGACTGTTCTTGGCGGATAGATACATTACCCAATTAGCAGAGTTACAGAATAAAGGCTTTATTGAATTACCAGAATTAAGTGAAGATCATGTATGGCATCTGTTTCCTATTAAGGTAAGAACAGAAGATAGGGCAGATATCATGACTAAATTAAATAAAGATTTTGGTGTTCAAACAGATGTATATTATCCAGTACTGTCTCATATGCAAAAAACTCCTTTAGTACAGGACAAGTATGCAGGACTCCAATTGGTTCATACGGAAAAGGCTCATAGTCAGGTACTGCATTTGCCTTTATATCCGTCATTTACTTTAGAAGAACAAGACAGAGTAATGGAGGGACTGTTTCATGTTATTAAGCAAGAAATCGGAGTATAAAACGTTATCCACGGTTGAACATCCTCAGTATATTGTTTTTTGTGATTTTGATGAAACGTATTTTCCGCATACAATCGACGAACAAAAACAAAAAGACATTTATGAACTCGAAAACTATCTAGAACAAAAAAGTAAAGATGGGGAACTAATAATCGGATGGGTTACTGGGAGCAGTATAGAATCTATTCTCGATAAAATGGGACGAGGAAAATTTAGATATTTTCCGCATTTTATAGCTAGTGATCTTGGAACTGAAATTACGTACTTTTCTGAGCATAACTTCGGACAGCAAGATAATAAGTGGAACAGTCGCATAAATGAAGGGTTTAGTAAAGAAAAGGTTGAAAAACTTGTGAAACAGCTGCATGAAAATCATAACATTCTTTTGAATCCTCAAACTCAATTAGGAAAGTCACGGTATAAGCATAACTTCTACTATCAGGAACAAGATGAAATAAACGACAAGAAAAACCTATTAGCAATTGAAAAAATCTGCGAAGAATACGGCGTTTCAGTAAATATAAATCGGTGTAATCCCTTAGCAGGCGATCCAGAAGACAGCTATGATGTAGATTTTATCCCCATAGGGACAGGAAAGAATGAAATTGTAACGTTTATGTTAGAGAAATACAACCTAAATACCGAAAGAGCTATCGCATTTGGGGATAGTGGAAATGATGTTCGTATGTTACAGGCAGTAGGGAATGGATATCTGCTAAAAAATGCAACACAGGAAGCCAAAAACTTGCACCACCTTATAACTGATAGTGAGTACTCAAAAGGAATTACTAATACCCTAAAAAAATTAATTGGATCATGAGGAGGAAATAAAAATGAAGAAGATAGGCATCATAGGTGCAGGTGGTATTGCAAGAGCGCATGCAACTGCTTTATCTACAATAAAAAATGCAGAGTTAGTAGGGGTATATGACATAAATCAACAAAATGCGGAAAGCTTTGTGAAAACTTTCGGCGGGAAGTCATTTGAAAACGCAGATGAACTAATTGATGCCTCAGAAGGTTTAATTGTAGCATCACCAAACTTTTGCCATAAAGAACATGCTTTGCAAGCATTAGGAAAACATAAGCATGTTTTGTGTGAAAAGCCTATGGCTATTTCTCTTGAAGAAGCAAGCATAATGAAAGATACTGCTGAAAGGTTGAGCGTAAGAGCCAGTATGGGATTTAATTATAGATATTTATCTTACGTAAATATCTTAAAAAGCTTAATTATCAATAATGAACTAGGTAACATCCTGTCCATAAAAGTACACTTCAAGAAAAATAGTGCACTTAGGCGTAAGAAGTTTACTTGGAGAGATGACGCTAACAGTAAGAAGACGAGTGGATCATTGGGGGATCTGGGTATTCACCTTATTGACATGGTATGGTATTTGTTTGAGAGTGATTTCATCACAGAATCAGTAAGGGCAAAAATGAACACAAATGTAAAAACAAAAGAGGATAAACAGGTACTCGTAGATGACTATGCAGAAATTTATGGCCAGCTGAAGAACAAGGTATTTGTAAATATCATCACATCAAAATGTTCTGTACCTGAAGACTGTGGTTTTAGCATTGAGGTAGTTGGACACAAAAAAGAGTTTAAATACCACACAGGTAATCCTCACGTTTACAAGCTCATAGATGGCTTGAACGTGGTAGACTGCCCAGTACCGCAAAGCCTATTAAACGATCCGCCAAACGAGTTTTATGGATGGGCTGATTCTTTTAGAAGCGAGTTAATCAATTGGATTGCATCAACTCAGAATGATTGGGTTGAGATCCCTTCTTTTAGTGATGGTTTTAGATCTCAGGAAGTGTTAGAAATGTTCTTTGAGAAAGACAGCAACTCTCAACCAATGTCTGTTTCAGCAGTCAACTAGTATTTCAAAGAGAGAAGTTACTAAAAAAGCAGGAATTTATTTTCCTGCTTTTTCATATAGGGGTGAAATGAATGTTAAGAGGGACATATTTATTTGGATATGCTTTCTTTTTTACAGTAGGTATTATCCATATATCAACAGGGAGTTTGACACCATTTCTATTAGAGTCTTTTAACAAGACAACAGATGATATTTCAGTCATAATCTTCTTTCAGTTTACCGGATTTCTAAGCGGAGTATTAATCGCACCGTTAATGATTAAGAAATACAGTCATTTTAGGACACTTACTTTAGCTTTGACAATAATGCTTGCAGCGTTAAGTATCTTTTTTCTAACTAAGGATTGGTATTATATTATTGTAATGGCTTTTCTCTTAGGATATGGAGCAGGCACATTAGAAACGACAGTTGGTTCATTTGTTATAGCTAATTTCGAAAGTAATGCAGAAAAAATGAGTAAGCTGGAAGTTCTCTTTGGATTAGGCGCTTTATCTTTCCCATTATTAATTAATTCCTTCATAGATATCAATAACTGGTTTTTACCGTATTACTGTATATTCACCTTTTTATTCGTCCTATTCGTAGGGTGGTTAATTTTCTTGTCCAAGAACCGAAAGTACGCTAAGAATGCCAACCAACAAGTGACCTTTCCAGATGGAGGAGCATTTCAATACTTTATAGGAGATAGAAAAAAATCAAAGCAATTAGGCTTTTTTGTATTTTTCGCTTTCCTATATGCTGGAATTGAAACAAATTTTGCCAACTTTTTACCTTCAATCATGATAAACCAAGACAATGAACAAATTAGTCTTATAAGTGTCTCCTTTTTCTGGGTAGGGATCATCATAGGAAGAATACTGATTGGTTTAGTAAGTAGAAGGCTTGATTTTTCCAAATACCTCCTTTTTAGCTGTAGTTGTTTAATTGTTTTGTTGATTGCTTTCTCTTATATAAGTAACCCAATACTTCAATTGGGTGGTACATTTTTGATTGGCCTAAGTATAGCAGGCATATTTCCCATTGCTTTAACACTAGCATCAATCATTATTCAGAAGTACGTTGACGAAGTTACAAGTTTATTTATTGCTTCGGCAAGTTTCGGAGGAGCGATAATCTCTTTCTTAATTGGATGGAGTTTAAATCAGGATACGATCTTATTAACCATGGGAATATTTACAACTATGGCGGTCATTCTAGTAGGTATTTCTGTAAAGATTAGGAGAACTAAAACAGAAGACCCTATTTCACTTGAAAACAAAGCATCAAAAACACAGTAGAAAACGTATAAAATAAAGATACTAATAGACATATCGTAAAAGCAGTGCAATTCCTGAACATCTTGAATTTCATTCTTCAAGAGGAAATCTGATTTACGTTACAGCCTTGAAAAACATAGAAAAAAGCGAAAACACGCACAGCAGTGCGTGTTTTTTATTTAAAAATGCTAGGAAGCCCCCCTTCAATTTCTTCTGACGACGGATACCATTTTGTCACCAGATCCCGAAACAGCCGTTCCGCAAAAAGAATCTCTTCCTCGGTATAGCGGTCAAAAAATGACAGAAAACGCTGTTCAGCCTTCTGATGATAATATTTGTGCAAACTGTGCAGCTTTTTTCCAGCAGGCGTCAATCGGAAGTAGACCTCCTTTTTATTATCGCTGAGCTGTGTTCTGTGAAGGAAGCCTGCGCCGAGCAATTTTGTGCTGATGCGTGATACAGTCGCTTTTGTCGTATTCATTTTTTCTGCTATCGACGTGACATTAATTGGTTCGTTGTCCCCGACACAGGATAGAACATGAATTTCTGTCATCGTCAATTGAGATTTACTCCCGTGCTCTACATCCAGCTTCCTCAATTCGTCAGATAAAAAGGCTTTAATAAGCCCCTCCCATTTCTCCTGCTGATGAATGAGCTCCGCATACAATTCAAAAAGATTGCGTTTCGTATGATCTGTGTTCATCGGGTTTTCCATCCTTTTTCATTCGATTGTTTCTTCTATCATACCGTTTTGTTACAGATGAAACAATCGAATTGAATTATACTCGGCTGGTGACGGAAAACCAGCGGCTGATCCCTTTTTGAATCACCTCGGCACAATCGGGCGCTGATGCATCCACCGCCCAGGCTACATGTCCATCGGGACGAATCAATATGGTATGCACATCCCGCAACTTTTCATTCGGTTCTGCAAGCGAGGCGGTTACCGTACGTAAGCCTTTCACTGCGATATGATCATCAGCTTCCTGCCTCAATGACAGCAAAACGAATGTCCCGTTTTGGAGAAAGCTGTACAGCCGTTCCGAATTGCCGTCGGAAAGAATCAGCTCCATGTCAGGGAGCCTTGCCCCGTTCAAACGATTCGGCGGCATGGTACGATCAGCTTCATATCTGACATCGAGTGCAGAAATTTGCCCTGCTACATATCGATTCACATCAGGGAAGGCCAGCAGCTCCGACATCATGCTTCGCAAATGGAGGCCTGCTTGACTGAAATCGATCAGCTTTGTCTGTGCCTCTGTGTTTCTGAGGAGCCCTTCAGCTGCCGGATGCCGCTCGTCATGGTAGCTGTCCAAAAGCCACGAAGGCGCAGAGCCTTTGATGGCCGCCGCCAGTTTCCACCCGAGGTTCATTGCATCCTGAAGGCCGACATTCAGTCCTTGCCCGCCCGCCGGAAAATGAATATGCGCGGCATCACCCGCAAGAAAGATTCTGCCGTCCCGATACCGTTTCGCTTGGCGCGCGGCGTTCCCGAACCGCGACATCCACGAAGGGTCGCTTAAACCAAAGTCAGTTCCGCAAATTCGCAGGAGGTCAGCTTTCAGCTCTTCCTCAGTCACAGGCACATCTTTCGGCGTTTGCGTGCGATAAGGGCTGATCACAACGACACGATATCGGTCTGAAGATAACGGAACAATCATAACACCGCCCTCTTTTGTGCAAAGGGACAGCACGCCTGACGGCGGCGGAGAAAGGAGCACAACATCCCCAAGCGCAGCGGTGACAGTGCTGTCTGTTCCCGGAAACTCAATTTTTGCCTGTTTCCGGACGGTACTTCCGGCGCCGTCTGCCCCAACGGCAAACTTGCTTGTGATCGTCCGTACACTGCCGTCCCGATCCTTAAAAATCGTTTGGACCGTTTCCCCGTTTTGCGTAACCGCCAGCGCCTCGGCACCCCGAAACACCTCTGTTCCCAGGCTTCGTGCATGATCTTCAAGAAGCTTTTCTGTTTTTGACTGCGGGAGCAAAAGCGTGTAAGGACAGCTCGTATCCAAGCCTGAAAAATCCAGACGGGTATCCAGCATTGAAAAATGTCCGGAAGGTATCTTGCTTCCCTTGGATACGAACCGCTCTAAAATCCCTCTCATCTCAAGGAGCTCCAGCGTTCGGGGGTGCAGCGTCAACGCCTTGGAATGCGGAACAGGTTTTTCAAGCCGTTCAATCACACATGTTCCCACTCCGGCCATCGCAAGCTCAGAAGCCAGCATAAATCCAACCGGCCCTCCTCCTATAATCACTGCTTCATATTTCATCATCATTCACCACTCCTTTTGTTTCATACAAAACGAACAAAATCTAATAAAAACAACTCATAATCAAAAAACAACCGTTTTTTTGTTACGCGCGTAACAATATTGATTATAGCTCCTTACAAATTTTTCTTCAACACATTTTTCCAAACGGCATACAAAAAGACGCCTCTTCCATTAGCGTCTTTTTATTCGGCATCAGAAATCACACCGACAATATTTTTTTCTCTTATCGGACCAAAATGCCGGCTGTCGAAGCTGTATATGCGATTATCTCCAACGACAAAATATTTTCCTTTCGGCACCTTGCTTGTTCCCGTCACATCTTTCAAAGAAAAATCACCCGTTACATGGCTGCCGGCAGAAACAGATTTCAAATGCTTCAAAAATGGCTCAGCAACCTGCTTTCCGTTCACATACAGCTGATCATCTTTATATTTGATCGTTTCACCGGGCAAGCCGATTACCCGTTTAATCAGCACTTTATGATCAGGGCCTTTAAAAAGGACGATGTCAAAACGATGGATGGTTTTAAATCGATGCGAAAATTTATTGACCAACAATTCGTTTCCTTCCTGGAAGGTCGGGTTCATACTGACGCCTTCTACCTTGTAATCAATAAAGACAGCATTTTTAACCTGAATGGCGAGAACAACGGACACTACACCGGCAAGAAACCAAAACCGTTTTTTCATGTTACTGTCTCCCTCCATCATGCTCACGCTGACTGGCTCTTACATGCAGATACCGCTCCACCTTTTTGCCGACATACCATAAGACAGTGATCACCAATACGGCGATGACCGTTCGAATCGGCTGGGTAATCAGCGCGTGCAGATCATATCCGATGAAGCTGATCATAAAAATCATGACAAGCTTCCCCGAGGCTGCCGCCAAAATAAACGGCCGCGTTCCGATCCTTGACAAACCGGCAACAACATTCACCGCGGCTGACGGTGTAAATGGAAAACAAAGCAGAAGAAACATGGGACCGAAGCCGTGTCTTTCCACCCATAACATCAGCTTTCTTACAGACGGATGACTGCGGATAAATCCAAGCAATTTTCTCTGTCCGTATTGACGGACAATCAAAAATACGAGAATGGAACCAGCAGTTGATCCCGCCCAAGACAGGATGAATCCTTCCCACAAGCCAAACGAGTTCGTATTCGCCACCACAAACACGATCAGCGGCAAAAACGGGAGAAATGCTTCAATTAAAGGCAGCAGCACAGCTATGAGCGGACCGAAAGCCCTATAGCTTTGAAATAATTCAGTTAAATGTTCTTGTGTCAAATAGGATAAAAAATGCTCCAACATTTATACTCCTTACCGGGTTTGTCTATCCTTATTCTACACATTATCAGCAGAAAACTAAAAAGTTTTGGTGATTTTTTCTGTCTTGAAACATTTCACCAGCCGATATAGAATACAAATAGAACAAACGTTCCCTTAGAAAGAAGGAGTCAATATGCCAAATCTGCAGGAAGAAATATACGATTTAATTGAACGGGCTCTCTTTTTGCCCATGGCCATTACGATTTTTAACCGTGATCTCGCCGAAATTGAAGAAAGCACATTAAAATTGAAGCATCCTTATAAACAGCTTATCAGCGAATCATTAAAAATAGCACAAAAGGATTTGATTGAGGTCAGAAAAGAACTGAGGAAAAGAAAAATTGCAATCCGCGAGACGGAACGCGATGAAGCCTTTACGCTCTATACATTTGTCATCGACGGTTATGAAGAAAACCATCGCTATTTTAATCCGCGAATCCGTGAGCAGGTCAGCGAATTATTAACATACTATCTATTTGCCCCGGACAGACTCCGAGCCTTTTGAATCATACTGCCCGTTCCCTCTTCGGGCGATTCAGATCATTAATTTCAGACAATTCACACTATACAAACAAAATAAATTTATTTATAATTCGAACCACAGCCTTTCACCCTAAAAAGTGACATGTGCTGCCATATCTGCGACATCATTTTCAGTACGCTTGGGCTTGTACACCCCAATCCTAAATAGAAGGAGGATTCTATGAAACTGATTCACGTTCTTGCCGCTTTGCCCTTTATCGGAATCTTACTCGGCATCCCTTTTGCAAATAAGGTGACCCCCTATGTGTTCGGCATGCCGTTTATTCTTGCCTATATTGTGATGTGGGCTCTTTTGACCTCTGCGCTGATGGCGATTGTGTATGTCCTCGACAAGGAAAATAAAAAGGAGGAAGCAGAATGAATGCAGCACTCATCATCATTTTCGGTGTCCTGCTCTTGAGTATTTTTCTCGGTATACGCGCCCAAAAAGGAAAAGACATGAACCTGGAGCAGTGGACGGTCGGAGGGCGCGGCTTCGGAACTGTTTTCGTCTTCCTTTTGATGGCAGGCGAAATTTATACTACTTTTACGTTTCTCGGCGGCAGCGGCTGGGCCTACGGAAAAGGCGGTCCAGCCTTTTATATCATCGCCTACGGATGTCTGGCCTACATCCTTTCTTACTGGCTTCTTCCGGCAGTTTGGACGTACGCGAAACAGCATAAACTGATGTCGCAGTCTGATTTTTTCACAAAAAAATACAACAGTCCGCTGCTCGGCATTCTCGTTTCACTGGTCGGCATCGCCGCACTCATTCCCTATCTTGTACTGCAGCTGAAAGGCCTCGGGCTGATTGTATCGGAAACCTCGTACGGCAAAATCACCCCGACCGCCGCCATCTGGATCGGCGCTGTTTCCATCACGGTTTATGTTATGGTTTCAGGCATTCACGGGTCTGCCTGGATATCGGTTGTGAAGGACATCATGATTCTGGTTGTCGTTCTGTTTTTAGGTGTGTATTTGCCAATTCATTACTACGGCGGATTTCAAGACATGTTTCAGCAGATTGAAACGGCAAAGCCTGGCTTTCTTACGCTCCCCGAATCGGGACAAAGTGTGGCCTGGTTCAGTTCAACCGTACTCTTGACAGCGCTCGGGTTTTACATGTGGCCTCACACCTTTTCCGCCTCGTATTCAGCTGAAAATCCAAAAGTCTTTCGCAAAAACGCCATCATCATGCCTTTGTACCAGCTGGTCCTGCTCTTCGTCCTTTTCGTTGGCTTTGCGGCTATCCTGCAAGTTCCAGATCTGAAAGGCGCAGACGGGGATCTGTCGCTTTTGAGACTGTCTCTGCAAACATTTGACCCTTGGTTTGTCGGAATTATCGGTGCTGCCGGACTGCTGACAGCACTTGTGCCAGGGTCTATGATCTTAATGTCCGCCTCCACGCTGTTTGCAAAAAATGTGTACAAGGTAATCGCGCCCCGCACGACAGAACTGCAAGTATCGGCGCTTGCTAAGTTTTTAGTGCCGGTGATTGCGCTGATTTCGGTGTATTTTACCTTCAAAGGCGGGAATACCATCGTTACGTTGCTTTTGATGGGCTACAGCCTTGTCACACAGCTATTCCCCGCCCTTTTGTTCAGCCTGTTCAAGCATAATATGGTGACAAAGCAAGGAGCCTTCGCCGGCATTATTGCAGGTGTCGGAGCAGTTACTTATATTACAATGACGGAAACGACCATCGGCACTTTATTTCCGGCGCTGCCGCAAGCCGCAAAAGACTTGAATGTAGGCATCGTCGCCCTGCTTTTGAATATCACGGTCATGATGGCAGTCAGCCTTATGACAAGGAAGGCGAAAAGCGCTGCGGCCGATCAGGCAGCTTAAGCAATAGAAAAAGCAATCTGGACACCAGATTGCTTTTTCTTATTTACCGTTCACAGGCGATAAGATCTTTATCGCGGTCTTTCTTTTTATTGGCATCATAAAGGTCCTTAGAGACGTAAGGCTTGTACTTTGTTTTTCCGCCTTTGTTTTTCGCCTTCGAAGTGCGGGCCACTCCGCCTTTGTATACTTTGTTTAACTCCTTGCAGTTCTTATAAACCTTCACCTTTGTTTTGGCTTCCGCCACATGGTCAGCTCCGTATGAAAAACCGAAAACGAGACCGAGTGACAGCAAAATCGCCGCCGCTTTTTTCATGACGATTCACTCTCCCAATACCCAATATTTAGTTGATTTATAGCTCGAATTTATCATAATTCATATAGTCTTATTTGACAAGATAAATATGGAAGAAGGCTTTGTTTTTTCTTGTTTTCTTTGGTCCTTCAGTGTTCAAACTGCCAACACATGTTTTTCTGCTTATGCTCAGGGGTACACATACGAATGTACACCAAACAGAAAAGGAGCGTTGCTGATGTCTGATTCAAATCTTACGAATCCTATAAAAGCATTTTTTCATGATGAATTTCCCGAACAATATCAAGAACCGCCAGGCCTGCAAAAGAACATGAAGCCTGTCCCTGATTGCGGAGAAAAAAGCTACAAAGGATCAGGTAAACTAACGGGTCGAAAAGCGCTTGTCACGGGCGGCGATTCCGGTATCGGCCGCGCTGCCGCGATTGCTTACGCCAGAGAAGGTGCCGATGTGGCCATTAACTACTTGCCCGAGGAACAGCCAGATGCTGAAGAGGTAAAAGAACTGATTGAAGCAGAAGGCCGAAAAGCAGTGCTGATCCCCGGAGATTTGAGCGACGAATCCTTTTGCCAAGATCTAGTCAAACAGTCGCATCACGAACTCGGCGGACTTGATGTGCTAGCGCTCGTTGCAGGCAAACAGCAAGCGGTCGAAAACATCGAAGATCTGCCTACTGAACAAATCTATAAAACATTTGAAGTGAACGTCTTTTCCCTTTACTGGGTTGTAAAAGCGGCGCTTCCGTATTTGCCGGAGGGAGCTTCAATTATCACAACTACCTCAGTTGAAGGCTATAATCCAAGCCCGATGCTGTTAGATTACGCAGCAACGAAAAACGCCATTATCGGCTTTACCGTCGGACTGGGAAAACAGCTTGCTTCCAAAGGCATCAGAGTAAATTCAGTTGCGCCCGGACCAATTTGGACACCGCTGCAAATTTCCGGCGGACAGCCGACGGAAAACATCCCGAAATTCGGACAAGGCACGCCGCCAGCTCCATTACATCGCGCTGGACAGCCAGTGGAATTGGCCGATGTTTATGTATTTCTAGCTTCAGAGAATTCAAGCTATGTGACATCTCAGGTATATGGCATCACCGGAGGAATTCCGACGACATAGCTTTATGAAAGGAGCTGCCCTGTTCGGTCAGCTCCTTCCTATTTTTCTAATACCGTTCCCCGAGCTCACGCAAAATAAAATCATAAATCATCTTCGTCCGCTCTTCTTTCGGGTACAGCATAAATTCCTGTCTTTTCGGAACGCTGTGGTCGATTCTGTCTTGGAATTTGGTTCTGAGCCACGCTGTTCGGTATACCTGGTTCTCGAACGAATTATAAGAGATCGGCAGCTCCATCGTTTTCCCATTCGAAAACGTCACTTCCGTATCGTCGAATTCAGTCGCTTTGAATTCTTTTACATGCACATGGGAAATCCAGCCGCATTGGGGTCTTGTCGAAGAAAGTGTAGGGAATAAAAAGATTTGGTTCGAAGGGTCCACCATGATTGGCGGCTTGTGTGAAATTTTTGTCACTTCATAAGTTCCTGCTTTTCTTCCCGCATAGCTTGATCCAAAAAATCGGCAGCTTCTGTCAACAATTTGCAGCGGCTTCATGTTGACATAAAACACGCAATCTTTTTCAATAATTCTGGAACAGATTTTGCCGTCTATTTCTTCTGGCAGCACGGCAATTGTTGCGCCGTTCACTTCATACGATTCTAAAGGTGCGTCTGTTTTCTGACTCATATTATGGCCTCCATCCTTTTTCTGCAAAATTTATACTAATAATCTATCATCTGTTTTTGTAAAACGACAGGTTTTTTTAACATTTAAGATAAAATCATCTTTTAATGATATTTAATGGTACTAAATTACTAGTAATAAACCGATTTTACTTTCATAAGACTTGCCGGTTTACGGCATTTTGCAGGATATGTCGATAGATTGCCAAGTATTAGTTGTCTAAAAATTATAAAAATTTATTGATTTTTTCGACCGTTATCCATATACTATAAAAAAGGCATTGGGGGGATTCTTTATGAAAGAGAAAAAATCGTACACTGAGCTCATGAAGTCCCGCAACACGCAAAAAACAAAAGAATTCGATGTCACAATGACGGATATTTACATTCAAATGGTGCTCGATGAATCCTTGTATAACCGTCGGCTTGCCATGCTGACGGACCAAATTAACAAAGCCTTGGACGAAAAAGATAAAGATGCGTTTCTTACGCTCTCTAAAGAATATGCAGCGCTCAAGCAGAGCGAATAAGCCAATCCTTCAAGGATTGGCTTTTTATTATCCGTTCACAATTGTTCCGCCATTGACGTGAATCGTCTGTCCTGTGACGTATGTGGAATCGTCGCTGGCAAGGTATAGATAGCTTGGCGCCACTTCGACCGGCTGTCCCGGGCGTTCCATCGGCACGTCTGAACCAAACACTTCCACGTCTTTTGCGGCAAAGCTGGCCGGGATAAGCGGTGTCCAAATGGGACCCGGTGCCACTGCATTGACCCGTATGCCCTGCTGAACAAGCGACTGGGAAAGAGACCTTGTAAACGTAACGATCGCGCCTTTTGTCGCTGAATAATCAATCAGCGTTTTATTGCCTTTATAGGCGGTAATTGAAGCGGTATTAATAATAGAGCTCCCTTTTTTTAAATGAGGCAGCACTGCCTTTGTTAAGTAAAACATGGAAAAAATGTTTGTTTGGAAGGTTCTGATCAGCTGGTGGCTGGTGATTTTTTCAATACTGGGCTGGACATGCTGCTCAGCTGCATTGTTAACCAATATATCAATGGATGGAAACACTTGGCTTGCCTGCGCGACCACATCATTGCAAAACGCTTCATCCCCGACATCTCCTGCAATCAGCAGGCATTTTACCCCTTCCTTTTCTACATACTGCTTTGTTTCCTCGGCATCCTGATGTTCATTCAAATACACAATGACCACATTAGCCCCTTCTTTTGCGAATAACACCGAGACAGCGCGTCCAATCCCGCTGTCTCCTCCAGTAATAATAGCGGTTTTGCCCTCTAATTTTTTCGCTTTCTTCGGCTTATCAAAAACCGGACGCGGGTCCATGAGATATTCAAAACCAGGCTGCTGGTTCTGGTGCTGAGGCGGTAATGTTTTCTTTTTTTGATTCGCCAATGAAATCACTCCTTTTCAACCTTATTATGTTATGAACAATGCCTGCTTCCTATGTATGAAAAGATAGAATATGGAAAAATTAAGAATAAATCTGATTGGAGGTATAACGGCTTGGCTAATCAACATTTTGCAAAGGAAGCACCTGAAACATACTGGAAAACATCAACTGACCTGCCTTCTTTTCCTGCGCTTCAAAAGGACACTGAATGTGACGTCACCATTATCGGAGGCGGGATTACAGGAATCACAACGGCATATGAACTTACGAAGAGAGGCTTCCGTGTCGTTTTGATTGAAGCAAATCAGGTTCTTAACGGAACCACTGCGCATACAACTGCTAAAGTTACCGCACAGCATGACATGATATACGACGAATTTATCCGCAATTTCGGATTAAACCATGCGAGGCTTTATTATGAAGCAAACCAAAATGCAATTGATTACATAAAAGGCATTGTGGATGAACATCAAATTGATTGTGAATGGATCGAGCAAGACGCATATCTTTATACGGCAAATGAAAACGCTGTTCAAAAAATCCGCACCGAGCATGAGGCATACACAAAGCTCGGAATTGAAAGAGACCTTATCAAGGATCTTCCAATTCCCTTAGGTTCTAAGCTGGCGCTTGTCATGAAGAATCAAGCTCAATTTCATCCGCTTCAATACTTAAAAGCGCTTCTGGAGCAAATTGTTCAAAAAGGCGGCCGAATTTATGAAGAGACCGTTGCGCTTGATATCAAAAAAGGCGAAAGGCCCGAAGTGGTAACCAAAAGCCGGCACGCTATTAAGAGCCGCTTTATCATATGCTGTTCCCACTTCCCTTTTTATGACGGAGGCGGATTATATGCTGCGAGAATGTACTCCGACAGATCTTATGTCCTTGCCATCAAGCCGAAGATCGAGTATCCCGAGGGCATGTATTTGAGTATCGATCAACCGTCAGTGGCGCTCCGCTATACGGTTGTAAACGGTGAAAAGCTGATTCTCTTCAGCGGAGTAAGCCATAAAACAGGCCAGGGAAAAGACATGTCTACACATTATGAAACACTAAGACAACTGGCCGAAAGCACCATCGGCATCGAAAGCATTCCATATTATTGGTCCACCCAAGATCTAGTGACGATCGACAAAATCCCGTTTATCGGGCCGATGTCGGAAAATGAGGACAATATTCTAGTAGCGACCGGGTTCAAAAAATGGGGCATGACGTCCTCAGCAGTCGCAGCTACTTTATTGTCAGACCTTGTGGAGAAAAAAGACAATCCATACGAAAGCATTTTCACTCCGTCCCGTTTCCATCTGAATCCCGGGTTGCAGAAAGTGATTTCCTACAATGCCGATGTCGCCAAGCATTTGATTAAAGGAAAGCTTGAAAAGCCTGATGTCCAATTTGAAGACATTTCGCCAGGAGAAGGGAAAGCCGTCACCATAAACGGTAGGCGAGCGGGAGCATTTCGGGATGAGACAGGCTGCCTCCATCTCGTTGATACGACTTGTACCCATTTAGGCTGCGAGGTCGAGTGGAACGACAGTGAGCATACGTGGGATTGTCCGTGCCACGGATCACGCTTTAAGCCATCTGGCGAAGTTGTAGAGGGTCCGGCCATTAAACCATTAAAACAAATAGATCTCGATTAAACCGTTCATTTTAATGAACGGTTTTTCAAATATTTTTCATCTGCAGCTTCATTCATGTTTCCCTTGGCCGATAAAAAAGAAAAAGGCTTAAAAAGCCAAAAAGTAAAAATTATATTTTTCCCAAGGGGGATCATTGTATTGTTATTTAAAAAAGACAGAAAACAAGAAACAGCTTACTTTTCAGATTCAAACGGACAACAAAAAAACCGCATTCAGCTCACAAACAAACATGCAGATGTCAAAAAACAGCTCAAAATGGTCAGGTTGGGAGATGCTGAGCTTTACGTGTTAGAGCAGCTTCAGCCACTCATTCAAGAAAATATCGTATGCATCGTTGATGCGTTTTATAAAAACCTTGACCATGAAAGCTCATTGATGGATATCATTAATGATCACAGCTCAGTTGACCGCTTAAAACAAACGTTAAAACGGCATATTCAGGAAATGTTTGCAGGCGTTATCGATGATGAATTTATTGAAAAGCGTAACCGAATCGCCTCCATCCATTTAAGAATCGGCCTTTTGCCAAAATGGTATATGGGTGCGTTTCAAGAGCTTCTTTTGTCAATGATTGACATTTACGAAGCGTCCATTACAAATCAGCAAGAACTGCTGAAAGCCATTAAAGCAACAACAAAAATCTTGAACTTAGAACAGCAGCTTGTCCTTGAAGCGTTTCAAAGCGAGTACAACCAAACCCGCGATGAACAAGAAGAAAAGAAAAACCTTCTTCATCAGAAAATTCAAGAAACCTCTGGATCGATTGCCAATCTGTTTTCAGAAACAAGCAGATCAGTTCAAGAGCTTGTGGACAAATCTGAAGGCATTTCTCAAGCATCCAAAGCCGGCACTGTAACATCCAGCACTGTTGAAGAAAAGTCAATCGGCGGAAAAAAAGAGCTAGAAGTCCAGCAAAAACAGATGAACAAAATTGACACAAGCCTTGTCCAAATCGAAAAAGAAATGGTCAAGCTGGATGAAATCGCGCAGCAAATTGAAAAAATCTTCGGCATCGTCACAGGCATAGCTGAACAAACAAACCTTCTCTCGCTCAATGCATCTATTGAATCCGCCCGCGCCGGAGAACACGGCAAAGGCTTTGCTGTCGTGGCAAATGAAGTACGGAAGCTTTCTGAGGACACGAAAAAAACCGTCTCTACTGTTTCTGAGCTTGTGAACAATACGAATACACAAATCAACATTGTATCCAAGCATATCAAAGACGTGAATGAGCTAGTCAGCGACAGTAAAGAAAAAATGACGCAAATTAACCGCTTATTCGATGAAATCGTCTACAGCATGAAAATCAGCAAAGAGCAATCAGGCAAAATCGACGTCGATCTGCAAGCCTTTCTTGGAGGGCTTCAGGAAGTCAGCCGCGCCGTTTCCCATGTGGCCGCTTCCGTTGATTCGCTTGTCATCCTGACAGAAGAATAACCATCAAAAACCGGTCTGCCATACGGCCGGTTTTTTTGCGTTCATTATGTAAACTTAAATTAAAAATCAGTTGACATAATAATTACCTGCATTTATTGTATAACCATATTTGATTACTGTTTGGAGGATTTCACATGCTGAAATTAATCGACATGATGCATATTGCTATTTTCACTGCACTGATGGCAGTGCTCGGCTTTATGCCCCCTCTCTTCTTATCCTTTACACCTGTTCCGATTACATTGCAAACGCTTGGTGTCATGCTGGCAGGCAGCATCCTCAGGCCAAAGTCTGCTTTCTTAAGCCAGCTTGTCTTTTTGCTGCTCGTCGCCTTCGGAGCGCCGCTGTTGCCCGGCGGACGAGGCGGTTTTGGTGTGTTTTTCGGACCGAGCGCAGGCTTTTTGATTGCTTATCCCCTCGCTTCATGGCTTATCAGTTTAGCCGCTAACAGGATGCGGAAGGTGACAGTATTGCGTCTCTTTTTCACTCATATTGTATTCGGCATCATCTTTATTTATCTGCTTGGTATACCGGTACAAGCTTTTATCATGCATATTGATTTGTCACAGGCCGCCTTCATGAGCCTTGCATATGTGCCCGGTGATTTGATAAAAGCGGCTGTATCTGCATTTCTGGCGATAAAAATCACTCAAGCCTTGTCTCTTTCTGATACGATGTTTACGAAAGGAGGCTGATTTTATGACAATTACTCATACCTATTCATCTATTGCCGCAACATCGCCCGGGCGTGTGGCGATCCAGACTGAATCGGAGCAAATCACGTACCAGGATTGGGATCGGCTTGTCTTTCAAACCGCAAATTGGCTGCGGTCACAGCCGAGCATGCCGAATCGTGTGGCGATCCTGCTCCCAAATAGTCTGGCGTTTTTACAGCTGTTTGCCGGAGCAGCAGCGGCTGGATGTACGGCAATTCCCATCGACACACGCTGGAGCCCGGCTGAATGCAAGGAGAGGCTGTCCATAAGCAATGCGGATCTTGTGGTTACTTTAGCCTTTTTTAAAAACAAACTGACAGATAGCCAGATACCTGTTGTTTTGCTGGATAACTGTATGGCAGATATTTCTGAAGCAACCGCTGATCCCTTGCCTACCATTGATCCGGAGCACCCTTTTTATATGGGATTTACGTCGGGCTCGACAGGAAAACCGAAGGCCTTTACGCGATCTCACCGCTCATGGATAGAGAGCTTTACCTGTACAGAAACAGATTTTTCAATTTCATCAAATGACACGGTATTGATTCCCGGGACGTTAATGTCCTCTCACTTCCTATATGGGGCTGTCAGCACTTTGTTTCTCGGAGGAACCGTTTGTTTGCTGAAAAAGTTTTCTCCTGCCAAAGCGAAGGAATGGCTGTGCCGTGAATCCATCAGTGTTCTCTATACCGTACCGACGATGACAGACGCCCTCGCAAGGATTGAGGGTTTTCCCGACAGTCCCGTCAAAATCATTTCATCCGGCGCAGACTGGCCGGCAGAATCCAAGAAGAAGCTTGCCGCTGCATGGCCTCATCTCAAGCTGTACGATTTTTACGGCACATCAGAGCTTAGTTTTGTGACGTTTTCTTCACCGGAAGACAGCAAACGGAAGCCGCATTCAGCGGGCCGCCCTTTTCATAATGTCCGGATCGAAATCCGCAACGCTGAAGGAGAATGCTGTCAGCCAGGGGAAGTCGGAAAAATATTTGTCAAAAGCCCGATGCGGTTTTCCGGCTATGTGAACGGCAGCACACCAGATGAATGGATGACAGTGGATGATATGGGCTATGTTGATGAGGATGGCTTTCTATACATATCAGGAAGAGAAAACGGAATGATCGTCTACGGAGGATTAAATATTTTCCCAGAAGAAATTGAACGTGTGCTTCTCGCCTGCCCAGAGGTTGAAAGCGCGGCTGTCGTTGGCATTCACGACGAGTATTGGGGAGAAATCGCTGTAGCTGTCATTCTTGGAAACGCTAATGCCAGAACACTGAAAGCCTGGTGTAAACAGAAATTAGCCTCCTATAAAATCCCGAAAAAATGGGTGTTTGCAGACAGCTTGCCGGAAACGAGCAGCGGAAAAATTGCCCGTTCCAGAGTGAAAAAATGGCTGGAAAAGGGACGTACAGTATAAATGAATGCGGTTATTGTTGATGCAAAACGAACGATCTTTGGAAATCAAAACGGACTGCTGAAGCCCTTCCTGCCGGAGGATTTGGCGGCTCCCATCATCCGCTGTCTCAGCCGAAAGCTAGAGGATCAAATTGACGAGGTCATTCTCGGAAACGCTACCGGCAGAGGCGGCAACCTCGCCAGACTGTCAGCCCTTCAAGCCGGACTGCCTTTATCGGTTCCCGGAATGACAATTGACAGACAGTGCGGCTCCGGCCTTGAAGCTGTGCGCTATGCCTGCAGCCTTATTCAAGCGGGAGCCGGCACGATGTATATCGCGGGCGGCTCAGAAAGCAGCAGCCAATCCCCTTTTTCAGAACGGGCCCGCTTTTCTCCAGATGCCATCGGCGATCCCGACATGGGAATCGCAGCAGAATATACGGCAGCACGTTATTCCATCAGCAGAAACATGCAGGATGAGTACGCGCTTCTCAGCCATCAACGCAGCAGGAACGCGCATGATGGAGGATTTTACCGTGAAGAAATTGTTCCTCTCGGGGAATTGGAGACAGACGAAGCATTTTTGAAAACACGTCCGATAAAAGCGATTATTCCCCGCGCAAAGCCGGTTTTCGACACCAGCTCCGGAACAGTCACAGCAGCCAACAGCAGCGGCATAGCAGACGGAGCAGCGGCTCTTTTGGTAATGAAAGAAGAAAAAGCGGCAGCCCTGGGACTTAAGCCTGTTCTCCGGTTTATCGGCAGCGCAGTCAGCGGGATTCACCCCAACTATCCGCCCGCGGCACCGGTTGATGCGATCCGTAATCTCTTACATACACACGATGTAACACCTGAGGATATCGGTTTATTTGAAATCAATGAAGCCTTTGCCGTCAAAATTTGTGTCTGCTCGCAAGAACTCGGAATTCCCTTTTCAAAAATCAATGTGCGCGGCGGCGCATTAGCTCTTGGCCATCCATACGGTGCATCAGGTGCAGCTCTGGTAACCAGATTGTTTTATGAAGCGAAAAGACGGACAGACTGTCAATATGCTGTTGCAGCCATCGGAAGCGGCGGCGGAATCGGGCTGGCGTTATTATTTGAAGTTCTTGCATAGGCTTTTTCATAGGATGCACGCTTTCGATTTAGTATAATAGTGATATGAATAAAGTCAGGAAGGGGATTTTATGACAGCCGTTTGCTTAGTAAGACATGGAGAAACCGATTGGAACCTGCAGCAAAAATGCCAAGGCAAAACCGATATTCCGCTAAACGCAACAGGTGAACGCCAAGCAAGAGAAACCGGAGAATATGTAAAGGACTTTTCTTGGGATATTATCGTGACGAGCCCGCTGAAAAGAGCGAAAAGAACCGCGGAAATTATTAATGAATATCTGCATCTTCCGATTGTCGAGATGGATGATTTTAAGGAGCGCGATTACGGCGACGCGGAGGGCATGCCGCTGGAGGAACGGACAAAGCGCTATCCGGATAACATCTATCCGAATATGGAAACGTTAGAAGAACTCACTGACAGGCTGATGGGCGGTTTGGCAAAAGTGAACCAGGCGTACCCAAACAAGAAGGTACTGATCGTGGCGCACGGTGCGGCAATTCACGCACTGCTGACGGAAATATCGGGCGGTGACCCGGAGCTTCAAAGCACGCGCCTCGTCAACGCCTGCCTCAGCAACATTGAATTTGCAGAAGAAAAATGGCGGATAAAAGACTATAATATCAACAGCCACTTATCCGGCTTTATCAAATAAGAAAAAGACAGGTGTTTGCCTGTCTTTTCTTTTATTTCTTATCAGCCGGCATCTCTTTTTGAAGCTCGTCCAAAATGGCATTCGCCCCGTCTACACTGCGGCGCAAAGACCACACCGCACGGTCCACGTGGTATACATGCCCATTTTTCACTGCCTTCAGCTTTTTCCAAAGGACATTCTTTTCGATCGGGCGTTTACCGTCGGCGTCGAGGTCATCTGTTTTTCCTGTCATCAGGATGATCACATCCGGATCTGTTTTCAGCAGCTGCTCCAGTGTCATTTTCATATTCACAGAGTCGCCGCCATTGCTTGAATCGCTATTACCTGACGTACTGATTGCATATCGATAGCCGACCTGTGTTAAAAGTCTTGATGTAAAGAAGTTTTCATCCCTGGCCATAATCGTATCATTTGTATTTCCGATCAAAAGCACGGACTGGCTGTTCGCGCTGATTTTCTGCTTTGTCTCGCTAAGCTTTTCTTCATGCGCCGTCAGCTTTTTCTCCATTTCCTTCTCCTTGCTGACTGCTTTTGCAATCGTAAGTGAAGCGTCAATTGTATCCTGATAATCAGCATTTAAATTATTAAGCGCAATCGTCGGCGCTATTTTTTTCAGCTGATCGTACACCTTCTTATGCCGGGTCGTGTCAGCAATAATTAAATCGGGTTTTAATGAAGCGATTTTTTCCATGCTTGGCTGTGAGCGAGTGCCGACAGATGTGTAGCCGTCAATTTTCTTCAGCACATCCTTGTTGATCAGCTGCTTCGCTTTGTTGTCATCGGCAACCCCGACAGGCGTAATGCCGAGATCAAGCAGTGTATCAATAAAACCAAGCTCAAGAACAACAACCCGCTTCGGATGCTCAGGCACATCTGTCTTCCCTAAATCATGTGTTACCGCCACTTTATGTTCTTTACTGTTTTGATTGCCGCTTGAAGACGAGCAAGCAGCCGTTAAGACAGAAAGAAGTAAAACTGTAAGAATAATCAGTGTTTTTTTCATATGTTCCAGTCTCTCCTGTTGGTAGTTTCTATGGTTAAGATGTCCAAGAGTAGTATAACACGGAATGAGAATCATTATCACCAATTATTTTAAAATGAGAAGAGAAAGTTCGGCTTACAGGAAAATCTTGTTTCGCGACACAGCAGTTCAGCAGCTGATCATCCTGTCCACAAAAAAGCTTGCAGAAAAATAACATTCTCTGCAAGCTGATCCTGTTAAAGCTTCACAATCACTCTTCCTTGAATGCGATTTTGCAAAATATCTTTTAACGCACCCGGCGTTTCTTCCAATGATACTTCCCTGTCTACGATGGTCAGCAGCTGATCAGGCTTGAGATCAGAAGACATGCGCTCCCAAACAGCGGCTCTGACGTCCATCGGACAGTATACTGAATCGATTCCGAGCAGGCTTACTCCGCGAAGAATAAAAGGATACACCGTTGCCGGAACTTCTCCTCCTCCGGTTAAGCCGCTCACCGCGACAGATCCGCCGTATTGAATTTTGCTTAAAAGCGAGGCAAGCTGTTTTCCGCCGACTGGATCAACCGCTCCCTGCCATTGCTGCTTGGACAGCGCCTTAAGCGTTCCGTCATAGACATCTTCCCTGCTGATTACTTCGCTTGCACCGAGCTGTTTCAAATAATCAGCCGCCTCCCGGTTTCCGGTGCTTGCCACCACATCATAGCCCCGCTTGTTCAGCATCGATACCGCAATTCCGCCGACACCGCCAGTTGCTCCTGTGACTAGCACGCTGCCTTTTTCCGGAGACAGACCGTTCTGTTCAAGCCGATGCACTGATAACGCCGCAGTAAATCCCGCCGTTCCGTACACCATCGCTTCTTTTAACGAAAGATTCTGTGGCAAAGGCACCAGCCAGTCACCAGGCACCGAAGCGTATTCACTTAATCCGCCATCACGGGAGACACCGAGCTCATAGCTTGTCGCGATCACCTCATCCCCCTCCGCAAAACGCGGATCATTGGAAGAGACGACCGTACCCGCAGCATCGATGCCTAAAATAAGCGGATACTCTCTGACAATATTGCCTCCTGCTTTTCCGGCCAGACCATCTTTGTAATTGATGCCGGAATAAGCAACTTTAATCAGGACACCATCCTTCGGCAAATCCTCTGTTGATATGGTTTTCACATGGACTGAAACATCATCGGCATTTTTTTCTGCCTGCAATGCTTGAAATAACGTTGACATTCGGCACACTCCTTTTCATTTATATCGTAACCGAAGAACGTTCAAAAAACCAAATCATCAAGCCGCCATTTTCACTTCGCCGGCACATTGAGACGATAATGGACAAATGCGGTATCCTCTTCATAGCCGTTTTGCTCATACAAGCTTCTTGCCTTCCGGTTGTGGTGCTCAGTCTGAAGTGCTAAACATTTTGCCCCCCTGCATAAAGCAGCCGGCCACCGGCTCCCTTTGTACGCGCCTGAGGAACGACAAATAAGTCATTTAATATGTAGATCCTTTTCATTGACACAGAAGAAAACGTTGGATAGAGCTGGGTAAAGCCTATGAATTCTCCATTTTCTTCTGCTATCAAAATAACAGACTCGTGATTTTCCAAACGAGCTTTCAAAAAAGCCTCTGCCCCTTGCAAATCAGATGCCTGTCTATAAAATTCCCGATATTGGTTAAACAACGGCGCAATGGCGGCCACATCTGATGTCTTTGCTTGGCGAATGTTCATCTCATTTCTTCCTCCCTCTTCTATCCCTAATAGAATTTTCTGTAAAGTTTATTTTCCAGAATACTTTTATCATCATGCATTGAAAAAATATCACGATAATATCCATTGTTCTCACGGAAACACATGCAGGTCATTTGAACGAATTTTTTCGACAGGATTTTGCCGGGACTCAGGAGCATTTAACCTAAAAAAGCATGACATTTCAGCATAATGAACATTTACTCATGTCTATTTTCGTTCTTTTCTGTACGAAAGTAGTTATTTCGAGTCTCTACGGAAATAGCGAGAGATGATATACCTAAATAGAGATAAAATCATCTCAAAAAAATGGGTCTACTAAAATATTATTCCATCTATTACAATAAATTCACAGAATAGTCTTTTAAGTAAGTCTACTCTGAATTTTTTTAAAAGGAGAGGGTAAAGAGTGAGAAGCAAAAAATTGTGGATCAGCTTGTTGTTTGCGTTAACGTTAATCTTTACGATGGCGTTCAGCAACATGTCTGCGCAGGCTGCCGGAAAAAGCAGTACAGAAAAGAAATACATTGTTGGATTTAAACAGACAATGAGTGCCATGAGTTCCGCCAAGAAAAAGGATGTTATTTCTGAAAAAGGCGGAAAGGTTCAAAAGCAGTTTAAGTATGTTAACGCAGCCGCAGCAACATTGGATGAAAAAGCTGTAAAAGAATTGAAACAAGATCCGAGCGTTGCATATGTGGAAGAAGATCATATTGCACATGAATATGCGCAATCTGTTCCTTACGGCATTTCTCAAATTAAAGCGCCGGCTCTTCACTCTCAAGGCTACACAGGCTCTAACGTAAAAGTAGCTGTTATCGACAGCGGAATTGACTCTTCTCATCCTGACTTAAACGTCAGAGGCGGAGCAAGCTTCGTACCTTCTGAAACAAACCCATACCAGGACGGCAGTTCTCACGGCACACACGTAGCCGGTACGATTGCCGCTCTTAATAACACAATCGGTGTTCTGGGCGTAGCGCCAAACGCATCGTTATATGCAGTAAAAGTTCTTGACTCAACAGGAAGCGGCCAATACAGCTGGATTATTAACGGCATTGAGTGGGCTATTTCCAACAATATGGATGTTATCAACATGAGCCTTGGCGGACCTTCTGGATCTACAGCTCTGAAAACAGTCGTTGATAAAGCAGTTTCCAGCGGTATCGTCGTTGCTGCCGCTGCCGGAAACGAAGGTTCATCGGGCAGCACAAGCACAGTCGGCTACCCTGCAAAATATCCTTCTACCATTGCGGTAGGTGCGGTAAACAGCAGCAACCAAAGAGCTTCATTCTCAAGCGCAGGTTCTGAGCTTGATGTAATGGCTCCTGGCGTGTCCATCCAAAGCACACTTCCTGGAGGCACTTACGGTGCTTACAACGGAACGTCAATGGCGACTCCTCACGTTGCCGGAGCAGCAGCGCTAATTCTTTCTAAGCATCCGACTTGGACAAACGCGCAAGTCCGTGATCGTTTAGAAAGCACTGCAACATATCTTGGAAACTCTTTCTACTATGGAAAAGGGTTAATCAACGTACAAGCAGCTGCACAATAATAGTAAAAAGAAGCAGGTTCCTCCATACCTGCTTCTTTTTATTTGTCAGCATCCTGATGTTCCGACGCATTCTCTTCTTTCTCCGCATGTTGAATCCGTTCCATGATCGACGGATGGCTGCCTCTGAAAATCTTCACAAGCACCGGAGGATCAACCTGGCTCAGCCCCGTCACGGCCAAATCCTGAAACGTTTTAACAGCGGCTTCTCTGTTCTCTGTCAACTCGATCCCATACTGGTCAGCCTTATTCTCCTGATAACGCGAGACAGCATTAGAAAAAGGCGTCACCGCAAAGCTCAAAACAGAAAACAAAAGCAATAACAGCGGAAGTGCCGCAAGATCATGCCGCCCTTCTAAATGAAACATGCTGCGGGTTAGGCGAACCGTCCGCTTGTAAAGCTTATCAATGACATAAAATCCAGCGAGCGACACGAGCAAATAGCCGGCCAGTCCGATATAGACGTGCTTCATGACATAATGGCCCATTTCATGGCCCATAATAAACAGAATTTCTGAATCGTCAAGTTTGTTCAGCGTCGTATCCCACAATACAATCCGTTTGTTGGCCCCAATTCCTGTAACATAGGCATTCAGCGCATTTGTTTTTTCTGACATGTTCACTTCATATACATGATCAGCCGGAATATTGGCTTCATCTGCCAGCTCTAAAATTTTGCTTTCAAGCTCTTTGTTTTTCAGCGGATAAAAATCATTGTATAAAGGATCGATAATGACCGGCTGAATAAAAAACAGAAAAAGCGAAAACGGCACTGTTAACAGCCAGGCGTATAACCACCATTTTTTTTCATGCCTTTTGATCAGCCAATAAAAAACGAGAATGCAAAGCGCAAAGATTGGAAAGCTGATCCAAAAGCTGATAACCTGATCCTTAGCCCAGCTGGCCGTTGTCTGTGTGGAAATGTTATAGTCAAGCGATACTTGATAGCCTATCCAATCTAAAGGCAGCGTCACCAATGTTGTAATCAGCAAAAGCACAAAGACAAAACCAACGGTCTGCAAAAACCGAAAAGACACGGCCGCTTCCATCCATTTCTTGATTTTCTTTGAAACACCGCTGACCAGCAGAACAAAAAACAGAAACCAATCAAGTGGTACCCCGATAAAAAATAAAAAATTCTTGACATTCGAATACTGCTCGGCCACTGCCAACTCAGACGGCTTCATGAAAGAAGCCGGATCAGCCTGCGTCCCTTTCACGGCTTCCGGTATTGCGGAATCACCCGACAGGAAAAAATACCAATAAAAAAACAGCCCGTACAGCACGTAAGCAAGTCCTGCTGCCGCAATCCACTTGCGCATAACGCCTCACTCCTCACATCAACCCGTTACTTCTATTCTAATCATAAATTCAAATTCTTAGAACCAAGCTGTGTTCCGCACTTTTCCATCCTTTTAAGCATGGAAAGCCTGATCGCTGGGAAAACTAACAATGTTTGGAGTGATGCAAATGAAAAAAATAGTGGCAGCCATCGTGGTAATCGGTCTTGTGTTTATAGCATTTTTCTATCTTTACAGCCGATCAGGCGATGTGTATCAATCGGTAGACGCGGATTTGATCACACTGTCTTCAAGCGGCCAGGAAGATATCGAGATTGAAAAAAGACAGCACGTCAAAGATATGCTGGATATTATGAATCAGGGAAAACAGGTGAAGACAGAAAAAACATCAGCCCCTGATTACGAAGGGTCAATCAAGTTTCATAAAGACCGGTATGACTCATTCAGACTATGGATTGACGGCAGCCAGCAAGCCGTTTTTTTGAAGGATGGCACATACTACAAATTAAGCAAAAATGATACAAAGGCGCTGCTAAATATTATTAAAAAAGAAGCAAAGGATTGAAAATGAAAAAGCGAAGCTAACCGCTTCGCTTTTTCATTTTATTGGGGCAAAATATCTCTCAGTGCCCGTCTGAGCATTTTCCCCGTCGCATTTTTCGGAATATCGTCAAGAAACGTAATGGCGGCAGGCCGCTTGTATTTTGCCAGATGCTTTTCACAGTGCTTCATGATGTCCTCTTCTGTTACCCCAGAGCGTTTCGGCACCACATATCCCTTTACCGCTTCCCCGCTTTGGGGGTCCGGCACGCCGATGACAACCGCCTCCTTGACGTCCGGATGGCTGTACAGCACCTCCTCCACCTCCCGCGGATACACATTGTATCCTCCTACAATGATCATGTCTTTTTTCCGGTCAACAATGTAAAAATAGCCGTCCTCATCCCGTCTTGCCAAGTCCCCCGTATAAAGCCAGCCGTCTTTTAAGGCATGCTCTGTTTCCATCGGCATTTTATAATAGCCCTTCATCACATTGGGGCCTTTCACGATCAATTCGCCGACCTGGTGAGCAGGCAGCTCGCGTCCGAGCGGATCTACGACCTTGTTTTCGACATGTAAGATACTTGTCCCTATGGAGCCCGGCTTTCTGCCCCTGTCAAACGGGTTAAAGCACGTGACGGGTGATGCTTCCGAGAGCCCGTAGCCTTCCAAAATGGTAACACCGAATTTTTCTTCAAACGCCGTCAGCAACGCGACTGGCATGGCCGCGCCTCCCGAAATGCACAGCCGGATGGAAGAAAAATCATCTTTCTTTCCGTTTTCATGCTGAAACAAGTAATTATACATCGTAGGTACACCGGCAAAAATGGTCGCCTGCTGCTGCTTAACAAGCTTAAAAACAGATGCCGGACTGAATTGAGGCTCAATCAAGACAGTTGCGCCGCTCATCAGCGGTGCATTCATGCAGACGGTTAAACAAAACACGTGAAACATGGGAAGAGCGCAGACCACATTGTCCCTCTCATCCATTCCCAAATAGCCTGCGACATCGTTGGCATTGCTGTACAAATTCTGATGAGTCAGCATCGCGCCTTTCGGTTTTCCAGTCGTTCCTGACGTATATAAAATAACCGCGGTATCATCAGGGACAGGTTCTTGGTTTTGTTTAACGGCAGATGTCGGCCGCAATATTTTTGCAAACGTTGTCATTTTCATCCTGACCTCTGGGTCCGCAGCTTCCGGCTCGGCCTCTCCCGTCTGGCATAAAATGACGAGCTCAACCTTTGGCAGCGATTCATGCATGCTCTCATAAAGCGGCAAAAGCTGGCTAACGCCCACGATCGCCTTTACATCACCATTTGTCAGCATATAACCAATTTCTGTCGGCGTGTACAACGGATTGATGGGAACAACCACGATCCCAGCTTTTAAAGCGCCAAAAAACGCGATGATAAAATCAGGCGAATTGCCAAGCAGCAAAGCTAGATGGTCCCCTTTCTCCATACCGGCTTCCTGAAGGCCGTCCGCAAATCGCTGAATATGTTCATTCAGCTCTTGATACGTCATCTTGTGATCTTTAAACCTGCATGCGATGCTGTCGGGCTTCTCAGATGCTGTTTCTTCCAATTTTGAAACAAGATTCATTCTCCCACCCCTTAAAGTGAATGAATAGTCATTCATTATTGAAGCCAAGCTTTCTCCTCCATTATAGAGAAACAGAAAAAAACACTCAAGAGCAAAAAGCCCTGAGTGTCAGTACTGTCATAGTTTCTTCAATGCTTCGGCAATCGGCGTATCTCCTTCTGTCAGATCAAAGGCCCGATTTTCCGTATTCTTCTCATCTAAAGAGGCAATGACCGTTTTTGCAACGTCATCACGGGAAATAAATCCCCGCTCCAGATCCTTCGCTGCTGAAACAGTTCCCGTTCCAGGCTCATTGCGAAGGCCTCCCGGACGGATAATCGTATAGGTTAAACCGCTCGCTACCAGAATTTTATCAGCATAATGCTTGGCCACATAATAAGGTTTGAGTGCCTCATTCCAATTTTCACGGTGATGGGCTTGCAGGGCGCTGACCATAATAAACCGTTTGATTCCGGCAATGTCCGCAGCTTCAATGGCTTTTGCCGCTCCATCAAGATCCACCAGCAGCGTTTTATCATAGCCTGTGCTGCCGCCGGAACCGGCTGTGAAAATGATCGCGTCACAGCCTTTTGCCGCAGCGGCGATTTCTTCCGGACTGCCCTCCAGATTCGCAAGCACAGCTTCTGCACCGGCAGCTTCAAGAGACGCTTTCTGTTCTTCTTTTCTGACCATCGCTCTGATGGAATGATCAGGATTATCTTGGAATAAAGAGACGAGTCTTTGCCCGATTTGTCCGTTCGCTCCGATTAAAAACACTTTCATGTGAATCCCTCCTGCCTCCATTATTTCAAAAACACAACCGCTCTTTCAAACGATGTGTTTTGCCTTAATAAATCAGATCAAGGAAATCCTCTTTCGTAATGTTCCCAAAGTAATGCTTGAGATTCACACCTTCGAGCACATCAGCGATGACGCTGCGTTCGTATTGTTTTCCGACCAGCAGGTTTTCAATTTCAGATACATCACCGACACCAAAGAAATCTCCGAAGATTTTGCAGTCCTCGATTTTGCCTTTCTTGACTTCCAGGCGCAAATCGATCGATCCAACCGGATAACGCTTCGAATGATTAAGGTTAAATTTCGGCGAGCGGCCGTAGTTCCAATCCCAATTCTGATAGCGCTCTTTCGAAATTTGATGAATGGTCTCCCAATCTTTTTCCGTCAGCTTATACTCCGGCACGTTTCCAATGTCGTTTGTGTTAAAAATATGGCGAAGCAAATGGCTGCGGAATTCTTCGGTGGTCATTTTATCATCGAGAAACTCACTGATGTTTGCCACTCGGCTTCTGATCGATTTGATGCCTTTTGATTCAATTTTATCCTTTTTCACCTTTAATGCTGATACAACATGATCAATGGCTGAATCAAACATGAGGGTGCCGTGGCTGAAAATACGGCCTTTCGTTGCAAACTGAGCGTTTCCGGATATTTTCCGGCCATCTACTACAATGTCGTTCCGGCCGCTTAATTCGGCTTCAACCCCAAGCTGATGTAACGCCTGAATCACCGGCTCAGTGAATTTTTTAAAGTTATGAAAGCTGTCCCCGTCATCCTTGGTAATAAAGCTGAAGTTCAAGTTCCCCAGATCATGGTACACAGCGCCCCCGCCTGATAAACGGCGGACGACGATAATCCCGTTTTCCTCAACATATTTTGTATTGATTTCTTCTATTGTATTTTGGTTTTTCCCAATGATAATAGACGGTTGATTCACATAAAAGAGCAAATATTGCTGTTCAGGGTCTAAATGCTTGACACAGTACTCCTCGATAGCAAGATTGATCCGCGGATCATTGATATTTTGATTGTCTATAAATAACATGGTGCTCCTCCTTTATCCTTCCCACACAAAACCTGATTTCGCAATATTCACTTCTCCGTTAAAAACGGTTTTCGCTTCTTTGCGAAGGTTGTCATGCACGCCAAAATGCGGCAAATGTGTCAGCAGCAGTTCTCCCGCTCCCGCTTCTTTTGCAATGCGCCCGGCTTCCAGGCTGTTCATATGGCCTGCACTTGTTCCGTCTTGATCGGCATAAAAATTGCATTCCGAGATCAATAAATCAGCATCTTTCGAAAACGGTATAAATGAATCCTGATAGCTGGAATCAGCAGTATAAACGACAGTGTGGCTGCCGTCAGTAATCCGCATGGCATAGCACGTCACCGGGTGAATCGTTTTTAAAAAGGTGATCGTAAACGGACCGGCAGTCAGCGGCTGATCCGGCTGATAGGCGATCCCTTTTGTATGTGTTTTATATGTAAGCTTTTGAAACTGTTCTATATCAGCATCATGTGCGTAAATCGGAAGCGTATGCTCTCCTTTGCCGAGAAACGAACCGACTTGCTTGGCAAATTGAAGCGGCCCGATATCAGCGATATGGTCATGGTGATAATGAGACAGAACGACCGCATCCAGCTTTTCCGCCGGCACATATCCGAACAGCTTAGACAATACGGCACTGCCGCAATCAACAAGCAGAGAGTAATCACCTGATTGAAACAAATAGCCTGACGTCGCTTCATTTGCGGCCGGAAAACCGCCATAGCATCCGATAACTGTAACTTTCATAATGTCCTCCTATCTTTTCAAAAAAATTGATCCTCCTTCAATATACCCATTTTTCTTAAAAAAAGCATGTTTTAAACATTGTATCAAAACAGTTATTGATTTTTTCAATCTGTTATATTACAATGAAATCACTACAAAGGTGAAAGAGGGATTGGTTATGCTGGGGAAAATCACAGAATTTTTTAGAAACCTGCCTTCGAAAAAGTGTGCGGAATGCGGAAAAAAGATAGAAGAGCAGCATGAGTGCTATGGTAATATCTGCAATGACTGTATAAAAGTAAACGATTTGTAATGAGCGAAAATCCCGCGCCTTACGCGTGGGATTTTCTTATTTTTTCACATATCTCTTAATTTTGAAATAATAGTCAGGTTAGGTCAAAGCTCACCTGTTTTTAGATAATTCTGGTGATTATCATAATGTCATTGAATATTCTTTATTTTCGAAATATAATTTACTATAGACGAATTGATTTCTTATCTATTATAATTTGATCTAATAGTGAGATTAAATATATGTCTATTCATGATATATGTTGATACTTTGTTTTTTGGGAGGTAATCTATGAAAAGAATTAAGTTTGGATTAGCCACACAAATATTCGTTGGACTTATTCTAGGTGTCATTGTTGGCGTCATTTGGTATGGCAACCCAGCATTGCCTACTTACCTGCAGCCAATCGGGGATCTCTTTTTACGCTTAATCAAAATGATAGTGATTCCTATTGTTGTCTCCAGCTTAATCATCGGTGTAGCCGGTGCAGGAAATGGAAAGCAAGTCGGTAAATTAGGCTTCAGAACGATTCTGTACTTCGAGATCATCACGACTTTTGCCATTATTCTCGGACTAGCCCTTGCAAACATCTTCCATCCGGGTACAGGAGTTAATATACACGAAGCTCAAAAATCGGACATCAGTCAATATGTTGAAACTGAAAAAGAACAAAGTAATAAATCAGTGGCGGAAACGTTCCTCCATATTGTGCCGACAAACTTCTTCCAGTCATTGGTCGAAGGGGATCTTCTAGCCATCATCTGCTTTACAGTACTATTTGCATTGGGTATTTCCGCGATCGGTGAAAGAGGCAAGCCTGTATTAGCCTTTTTTGAAGGTGTATCCCATGCCATGTTCCACGTTGTAAACCTTGTGATGAAAGTGGCGCCATTCGGCGTTTTCGCTCTTATCGGAGTGACTGTGTCTAAATTCGGACTCGGTTCTCTTATCTCTCTCGGAAAGCTCGTCGGATTGGTTTATGTCGCGCTTGCTTTCTTCTTAATTGTTATTTTCGGGATTGTCGCAAAAATTGCCGGCATCAGCATCTTCAAGTTCCTTGCTTACATGAAGGACGAAATCTTACTGGCGTTCAGTACGTCCAGCTCTGAAACGGTTCTTCCGCGCATTATGGAAAAAATGGAGAAAATCGGATGTCCGAAAGGCATTGTTTCCTTTGTTATTCCGATCGGTTACACGTTTAACTTAGACGGTTCCGTTCTCTATCAATCTATTGCCGCACTCTTTTTAGCACAGGTATATGGCATTGATTTGACGATTTGGCACCAAATTACGCTTGTGCTCGTCTTAATGGTGACATCTAAAGGGATGGCTGCCGTGCCTGGTACTTCTTTTGTTGTCTTGCTTGCAACGCTTGGCACCATCGGCGTTCCGGCTGAAGGACTTGCCTTTATTGCCGGCGTAGACCGCATCATGGATATGGCACGTACAGTTGTCAACCTGACTGGTAACGCGCTTGCTGCCGTTGTGATGTCTAAATGGGAAGGCATGTTTAATCCTGCGAAAGCAGAAACTGTTATGTCCCAATCGAAAACAGAACAAAACGCAACCATTTCTGGTTAATGAAAAGCCTGCGGGGTTCTTGCCCCGCAGGTTTTTTTAATCTTTAACAAGCACAAACAGTTCTGTAATCAAAACAGTATCCTCATTCAGCTCCAGTTCACCGCTTTTGATCAGTTCCGCCCATGCCATCTGATGATCCTCTTGAAACTCCTCAATTCGGTCTCCATTGCCCTCTCCTTTGACTAACCTCATATCAGGCGCACCAAAGGTGGTTTCAAAGACATCTGTTACTTTTATATTGCATCTTGGATTGTCATGTTTATCATAAACGGTAACAAGCTGACCCGCTGTTTGATAAACGTCCCTCAATTCATCTTTTGAATACAATGATTTCGGCGCACACGTGGCGGTTTTTTCTCCGGCAAGGATCTGCTGAATCAGCTGTTCTCCCAACCCGTCATCACCTTCCCAGCCGAATGTGCTTTTCAGCTTATAAATCTTCATTGGTCCTCCCCCTTATACCATTGGTGACTGTACATAGTAATACAGAAGCTTAGCGGTATGGCGAAGAGATGATTTATGGGTGCGTTCAAATGCATGGGAAGCATCAATTCCCGGCCCTATGAGGCCATGTACAATATCATGCCCGGATTTGATCGCTGCTGACGCATCAGACCCGTAGTACGGATATATATCAAGCTTATAGTCAATATGATGCTTCTCGGCTAATTGAACTAAATGCTTTCTGAGCTGATAATGATACGGCCCGCTCGCATCCTTCACACAGATTGATACTGAATATTCATCAGTCGCCTGCCCGTCACCGATAGCCCCCATATCAACCGCCAAATATTCAACTGTTTCAGGAGGAATATTCGAATTTCCGCCGTAACCGATTTCTTCATTATTGGAAATAAGAAAATGGGTTGTATACGGCAGCTCAATGTCTTCTGTTTGAATTTGATGAATTAAGCGGAGCAATAAGGCGACGCTTGCTTTGTCATCCAAATGGCGCGATTTAATAAATCCGCTTGATGTGATCTCGACACGTGGATCAAACGACACAAAGTCTCCGACGCCAACGCCAAGCTCCTCCGTATCTTTCCGGCAGTGAACAGGTTCATCTAGGCGGATCTCCATATTCTCTTGATTCCGCTCAGCCTTTCCCGCGTCTTTGTATACGTGCACAGACGTTTGATGCATTAAAATTGTGCCTGTGTACGTTTTTCCCGAGGCGGTTTCAATTTGGCAATACTCCCCCTCAATCGAGTTGTAGCGAAACCCGCCGATTAAGTCGATTTTCAGCCGGCCGTCCGCTTTAATCTCCTTCACCATAGCGCCGAGGGTGTCAACGTGCGCTGTCAGCATACGATGCCGGGATGTGTCGCGTCCTGGAAGCGTTGCAATTAAGCCGCCCTTGTGGTTCCGAACCGTTTCTACCTTCCATTCTTTTAAAAGGCTTTCAATATAATTGATCACCTCATATGTATTTCCTGTCGGGCTTGGGATCGATACAAGTTCTTTAATGAGCTCCATCGTTTTACGTACGGACGTCATAGGGCATTCCTCCTTTTATTTTCTACTTAAAATATACTCTTTTCCCGAGGGACCCGTCCAATCTTTTCCTATCAATCTCTCATATGCTGTAGAGAGCATGGGAAGAGGAGGGATATCTATGTGCTGTCGTCATTCACATGAACAGAAATGTCGTTGTCACGATTGGTTCGATGATTTTTGGTTCTTTGACGAGTGGTTCGATAAAGATTTCCACGACCATTGCAAGAAAAAGAAAGAATGCCATGACCCTTGCGAGAAGAAGAAGAAAAAGAAACACCATTGTTTCTCTTGTAAAAAACACAGACATTCTTGCTGTCATTGCTAAAGACTGAATCAGAAATATTCTGATGACCCATGCTTAATGAATATTTCCATTCACATTTTTCCAAGCGGGCATTGCTGCTGCTTGGACCTTTTATTGAAACACCCTTTTTGCTTTTACAATCCAATAAACTGATAAAGCCGCTATAAGAGCAACAATGATTTCAACAGCAGCAGCATGCTCTATGATTCCTCTCTGATATAAAACCGCCGGTACATTAAACAGTGCATGTAAAAGAATAGAATACAACAAAAACAGCGGCCGGCGGCTTTTAACCGCGTACAAAACAAGCAGAGACAGCCCAATTTGGACGGCAATGGCACTGATTCTTTCTATTCCGCCCAGCATCCATTCATACGAAGGAGTATGCAGCAGCTGCTCCTGTATCGGCAAAAGCGCCTGTTTGACGTCGCCATTGACCAAAAGCTGTTCAAACGTCCCGCTATTGATTGCAAATGCGTATACAATAAGTGAGATAGAGGACAAGCCTGTAATCAGGATGGCTTCAAGCCCGCCATGGCCTGCCCCGAAAGCCAGACCATCCGCCCAGGTATGATGGCGCTTCATAAAAAATCGCATCATCATATACCTTCCGCACTCCTCAAAAATTCCGGCCATCAAGCAGCCGTAAATGCCATACCATAATGGATGTTGCATCGCTTCTTTCGTCATTTCATTCACTTGCAGTACATAAACATGAACGCCGCCTTCCAGCAGCTGAGCGAAGACAAGAAACGTGAGAGCGCCAATAAAAAACACTTTAAGCGAGGCGCCATACTTTCGCTTAAACCATACAATCAGCCCGATTGGCAACAGAAATGCAATAGCCCCGGATAATGCCAAAAAGACTACTGCTTCTTGACTGACCATTTTTCAGCCTCCTTTTTCTTTTTCATAGATTCCCTATTCTACACTTCTCTTTTTTTGTAAAAAAACCTTCTTTTTTTAGTACCAGATACTAATATCTAGTGTTATAATCTGACCATAAGGAGTGATTCATATGTCAAAAGCAAAAATTACAGCTATCGGCACCTATGCGCCGAGCAGACGCTTAACCAATGCAGATTTAGAAAAGATCGTTGATACCTCTGATGAATGGATCGTTCAGCGCACAGGAATGAGAGAACGCCGGATTGCGGATGAACATCAATTTACCTCTGATTTATGCATAGAAGCTGTGAAGAATCTCAAGAGCCGTTATAAAGGAACACTTGATGATGTCGATATGATCCTCGTTGCCACAACCACATCCGATTACGCCTTTCCGAGTACGGCATGCCGCGTACAGGAATATTTCGGCTGGGAAAGCACCGGCGCGCTGGATATTAATGCGACATGCGCCGGGCTGACTTACGGCCTCCATTTGGCAAATGGATTGATCACATCTGGCCTTCATCAAAAAATTCTCGTGATCGCCGGAGAGACGTTATCAAAGGTAACGGATTATACCGATCGAACGACATGCGTTCTGTTCGGCGATGCCGCGGGTGCGCTGTTAGTGGAACGAGATGAAGAGACGCCGGGATTTCTTGCGTCTGTACAAGGAACAAGCGGGAACGGCGGCGATATTTTGTATCGTGCCGGACTGCGAAATGAAATAAACGGTGTGCAGCTTGTCGGTTCTGGAAAAATGGTGCAAAACGGACGCGAGGTATATAAATGGGCCGCACGAACCGTCCCTGGCGAATTTGAACGGCTTTTACATAAAGCAGGACTCAGCTCTGATGATCTCGATTGGTTTGTTCCTCACAGCGCCAACTTGCGCATGATCGAGTCAATTTGTGAAAAAACACCGTTCCCGATTGAAAAAACGCTCACTAGTGTTGAGCACTACGGAAACACGTCTTCGGTTTCAATTGTTTTGGCGCTCGATCTCGCAGTGAAAGCCGGGAAGCTGAAAAAAGATCAAATCGTTTTGCTTTTCGGGTTTGGCGGCGGATTAACCTATACAGGATTGCTTATTAAATGGGGAATGTAACAAAAAAAGAACTTGTTTCCAAGGAAACAAGTTCTTTTTCTTTATGAAGCCGGCTGTTCTTCTGATGATTCTTCCTTCCGGCTTAACATTGTAAAGTAAGTAATGCTTAGTGCAATCATGACGAGGGCGATGCCGATTAAGACGCCGGCCATCTGCCACATGTAGCCAAAGTCACCGTTTGAAATGACTGCTCTGAATCCGTTAATGCTGTAGGTCATCGGCAATGCACCATGGATGACCTGATAGAAATTCGGAAGCAATTCCAGCGGGAAGGTTCCTCCGCTCGCTCCCAGCTGCAGCACTAAAATAATGACTGCGATAAATCGTCCCGGGTTGCCCATCGTTGTAGCCAAAAATTGAATTATCGCCAGGAAAGCTAGACTCGTAATGATCGTAAACACGTAAAATCTCCACGTGCTCTCTACCTCGAGACCAATTCCCAATAGAAGAACCGTCGCCACAATCAATGATTGAATGATTCCTACAAGCATCATGACATTGAATTTGCTGAAGAACCACTCAAAACCGTTTCTCGGACGTCCTGACGCTTCCTTCAGCGGGAAGACAACCGTCAGCATGATGCCGCCGACATATAAGCCCATTGACAGGATATAAGGTGTCAGCCCTGTACCGTAGTTAGGAACGGAATGAATGGCATCATCTTTGGTTTTAACCGGATCTGCAAACATGCCATATGTTTGATCATCAGCATCGATATCTCCTGTTTGGTCAGCCGCATCCTTCAGCTTACTAGACAGCTCTCCTGTGCCGTCCAATAGCTTGCCTAAACCTGTATCAAGTGATGCAGATCCGTCTGCAAGTTTTGATGATCCGCTTTGGACCTGTTTAGACCCGTCTAACAGCTTAAACAATCCGCCGGATACTTGGCTGCTTCCTGTCACCAATTGCTCTGAGCCCGCTTTTGCTTTTGCGAATTGCTTATTATATTCACCGATGCCCGCTGTCAGTTTATTTTGGTTTTCTGTCAGCTGCTGTGAACCATTGTATATCTTCTCAGATCCAGCAGTTAATTTGTCAATCGCATCTTGAGTGGCTTTTGCGCCGTTATAAAGCTTAGCGGTAGCTTCCGGCAATGCCTTCACCTGGGCAACCTCCGCTTTCACATCTTCCAATGAGCTTTTTATCGTTGCGATGTCAGGCAGCTGATCAGCTGAAGGAAGCCCACTTAAAATTTCATCAAAATCAGGCGCATCAACTTTCGGAAGCTGCTTTTCAACAGAGCTGATCAACTGGCTTTTTTGCTCCGCTGTTAAGAAATCACTCGAATTGATGAGATTTTTGAATGCCTGATCACGGTTTTTTAAGCTGTTTTCAAAGTCAGACAGCTGTTTTTTAAATTCCTTCATCGCAGTTTCTGACTTTTCCAGGTTGTTCACAGCTGTTTCAAGCTGTGTTAAATCGAGCGCATTTATGAGTTTTTCCGCTTTTGCTGCTTTTTCCGACTCTTCTTGCGCTTTACTGTTGAGCTGATCCAGCCCGTTTGTCAGATTAGGCAAGCCCTGCTGCACCTTTTGAAGGCCGGCATTCAGTTCATTCAGTTTGCCCGTTATCTTGCCAGATCCTGTTGCAAGCTGACCAGATTTATCATAAATCTGGTTGCTGCTGTCCTGGAATTTCCCAAGCGAGCTGTCAAGTGATTGGATGCCGCTCGTCACCTGAGCCGCTCCATCTGCAAGCTGCGCTGTTTTGTCACTGATGGTAGCGGTGCTTTCCTTCAGCTTCGCCAGATTTTCTTTCAGCTGGGCGCTTCCGTTTTTCGCATCCTTTGTGCCGTCATCAATTTTTTTCGCGCCGCTGCTCGCGTCGCTCAAACCTTTTGCGATATCTTTAAAGTTATCAAAAATAACTTTCGTATATTGCTCGGTCACTTCTTTTGAAACAGAGGCTTTCAGTTTATCAATTGCTTTTTCGCCGATCGTTGCCCCTACATAGTTGGACCCTGCATTTGTATGGTATTTCAGATCCAATTTTTTCGGATTTTTGTCTAATACAGTGCTGGCATTCTTAGAAAAATCCTCAGGAATCTCGACAACTAAATAATATTTTTGATTCAATAAGTCCTTTAACGATTGGTCGAGATCATTGGAAAAATGCCAATCAAAGTTTTTATTATCCTTTAATTCCTTGACCAGATCATCACCGATTTGAAGTTTTTCTCCTTCATACGTTGCTCCCTTGTCTTGGTTGACGACAACGACAGGCAGCTGGTCAACTGTGCCGTACGGGTCCCAATAAGCCTTTAAGAATACGCCGCTGTAAATAAGCGGGACAAACAAAATGGCAATGATGGGAATCAATAATTTTTTACTTGTTACGATGTCTTTCCACTGACTTCGTATTGTGTTCATCCTGATGCCTCCATTCTAAAACTGACTCATCATGAAAAATGGTCATTTTCTTGCAAAGAGAAAGGATTATCTAGTTCGCTGACAATCCTTTGACAACATACAATTCAAGCAGTCCCGCAATTGTCTCTTTATCAAGCGGGGGGTGTTGTTTTTCCCAGTCAAAAATGAGCGCGATATAAAGCTTCAGCATCACAAAGGCTGTCAGCTCAGGGTCGCACGGCTTGATTGCGCCGCTTTTGATCCCGTCTTCAATCTTACTTTTGATATAAGACAGTATGGCTCGCTCCATTTTCTGGATCACTTCCTGAACAGCCATTGTACCAATCTCGGCATTCTCTTGGAAAATTTTAATCGTCAGCTGATGTGTTTTCCTGAACTCCAGAATGGCAAACAGCGCTCTGTGCACATTTTCATGGAACGGAAGGTTCGGCTCCATCGCTTCATCCGCTTTTTGCTTCATTTCCTTTAATAAAGTAGTGAAAATCTCGTCAAACAGCTCTTCTTTGTTTTTGAAAAAAGTATAAATGGTTCCCTTCCCCACGTTCGCAAGTTTTGCGACAAGATCCATTGTCGTCGCTTTATACCCGAACTGCGTGAAAGACTTTGTAGCCGCCTCCAAAATGAGCTTTTTTCGATCTATTGACATTGTATTCACCTCGAAACTGACCGTTTGAACATTTTAGTCATTAAGTACATATGCAAATGTATCATAACCTTCCGTTCAATTCAATCATTTTTTTACACAATATTGCCATTGCACATCAAAAAACCTCCGCGATATAGCGGAGGTTTTAGCTGAATAAATAGGTAAGCGCGTCAGACACGGCAGCTTTTCCTTGATCAATGCAGTCGGGAATGCCGACACCTTCGAAAGAAGCGCCTGTCATATAAACACCCGGATACGCAGATGCAAGTGCTTCACGCAGCTCCTTGATACGCTGCTTATGGCCGACATGGTACTGCGGCATGCTTTCATGCCATCGGGTGACACATGTCATTTCCGGCTCGCCGTTTATGTTCATGACTTTCTTTAAGTCTTCTAACACAATGTTGATAATGTCATTATCTGATAGATCGACAATGGATTCGTCTCCGGCTTTTCCGACATATGCCCGAAGCAGCGTTTTGCCTTCCGGCGCTGCGTGCGGCCATTTTTTATTCGTCCACGTACAGGCTGTGATCGCAAAGTCACTGTTTCTTGAAATGACAAAACCCGTGCCCTCATGCTCCATTTGGACGGAGCCTTCAGGGAAACCTAAAGCGACGTTTGCCACGGATGTGGAGTGCATATTTTTCAAATGAGAAATGGCAGGAAGCTCAGAAAGCATTCCCGCAGCCGCTTTATGCGGAGCAGTCACAATTACTGAATCAGCATCAAGTGTGACGCCGTTATCAAGTTCGAGCGAATAGCCAGAGCCGCTATGGCTGAGTTTGGTCACTTTTGTGCCTTTATACACCTTCGCCAGCTTTAACTGCTTTTCGATCTCTTCTACAAGGGTCTGCAAACCGGTTGACAGAGTCTGGAACTGCCCTTGTTTTTTTGCCGTCAGCTGCTGGCCTGAGCCTTGAGGTCTTGTTTTTTTCATGCCGAGAATCAGGCTTCTATGCTTTTGTTCCGTCTGGTAAAATTGCGGGAATGTCGACATCAGGCTAAGCTTGTCAATGTCGCCTGCGTAGATTCCTGATAGAAGCGGCTCGATTAAGTTCTCGACCACTTCATCTCCGACACGTCTGCGGAAGAATTCTCCCAATGACTGATCATCCTTTGTTTTGCTTGCAGGCAGGATGAAATCCATAGCAGCTCTCGCCTTCCCGGACAAGGAAAACAGACCCGTAGAAACAAACGGCGCAATTTTTGTCGGTATCCCCATTACAGCGCCCTTCGGCATTGGATGCAGGGTGCGGTTTACAAGCACATAGGATTGTCCAGTCGCATTGTTGACAAGCAAATGCTCAAGACCTAAGTCTTTAACAAGCTGCGGGGCGCTTTTCTTTCGTTCCAGAAATGAGTCTGGCCCTCTTTCGATGATATAGCCGTCTTTCTTGACAGTCTGGATTTTCCCGCCGACTCTCGGACTTGCCTCAACAAGTGTCAGCTCAAGCGGCAGATTCTTTTCTTTGATTTCTTTTTCCATATAGAAGGCGGCGGCTAAACCGGTAATGCCGCCGCCGATGATGACTACATGTTTTTTGCCGTCACTCATGTTCATCGCCTTCTTTAACGTCCTAATTTTTTTAATACGACTGTTGCCAAAGCATCAATAAATTCAGGCTTGGCATTTGGCATTTCCGGCCGGTAATAGCTTGCGCCGATATCGTCAGTAACCACTTTGCATTCATAATCATTATCATAAAGCACTTCTAAGTGATCCGCGACAAATCCAACAGGAACATATACAAATGCTTGATAGCCTTTTTGTTCGAATAAATCACGTGTTAAATCCTGAACATCGGGTCCGAGCCAAGGATCAGGCGTGTTCCCTTCACTTTGCCAGCCGACAGCATATTCGGAAACGCCTGCGCCTTCAGCAATCAATTTCGCCGATTCATGCAGCTGGTCCGGGTACGGGTCTCCAAATTCTTTGATTTTTTCTGGCAGGCTGTGTGCGGATACGATAAGCATTGCGTTTTCTCTTTCATCCTCAGGCATTGACGCATATGTTTCCTTCACTCGGTCAACCCAATATGTCACGAACTTCGGTTCATCGTACCAGCTTTCAACTGACGTAATCGTTAAGCCGCCGAGTTTTTCAGCCTCTTCTTTGGCACGTTTGTTGTAGGACTGAACGCTGAACGTGGAGAAATGCGGCGCCAGCACGATGCTGACTGCTTCTGTAATGCCATCCTTATGCATCTCTGCTACGGCGTCTTCAATAAACGGCTCGATATGCTTCAGTCCGATATACGCTTTAAATGTAATCTCATCCTGAATTTCATTCAAGTGCTGTTCCAGATTATGCGCCTGCTCTTCTGTGATTTTGGCAAGCGGTGAAATGCCGCCAATCGCTTCGTATCTGTCTTTCAAATCTTGAAGCATTTCAGGTTCAGGCTTTCTGCCTCTTCTGATATGTGTATAATAACGTTCAATATCTTCTTCCTTATAAGGCGTGCCGTACGCCATCACGAGAAGCCCCATTTTCTTTCTACTCACTGTTTACACCCTCTTTAATGATCTGATACAAACATTTTGACAGGATATCATTAAGATACCAAAAGATATGCTTAGGAATATTGACCCATTTTTTTATTTTGTGAATATTCATGGACAAATGCTGTCAGTTTTTTCAAAACCTCGGGACTGACGTCAGGAAATACCCCATGGCCAAGATTGAAAATGAAGCCGTCTGATTTCATACCCTGATCAAGTATTTCCTTTGTTTTCTTCTCAATGACTTCCCATGGCGCAAGCAAAATGGACGGGTCCAGGTTGCCCTGCACTGTTTTAGTAATTCCTTTTGATCTGGCTTCATCAATGCCGAGTCTCCAGTCAAGCCCGACAACATCGAGAGGTAGGTCATGCCAATCACCTGCAAGATGGCTTGCGCCAACGCCAAACATGATCAGCGGCACATTCTCCTTTGCGAGCTCTGAAAAAATCCGGTTCATTACGGGTTTGATGTATGTTCTGTAATCTGCCTGATTCAATGCGCCGACCCACGAATCAAAGATTTGAATCGCTTTTGCGCCTGCCTCAATCTGCGCTTTCACGTACACGATGATCATGTCGGCAAGCTTGGACATCAGCAGATTCCATGCATCCGGCATGCTGTACATGAAGGCTTTTGTTTTATTGTAGTTTTTCGACGGGCCGCCTTCGATCATATAGCTTGCAAGCGTAAAAGGCGCACCTGAGAAACCGATGAGCGGGACGTTCAGCTGCTCATTGACAAGCAGTTTAATTGTCTCAAGCACGTACGGCACGTCCTGTTTCGGATCAATTTGGCCGAGTTTTTCAATGTCCGCCAGAGACCGGATTGGCTGATCAATCACAGGACCGATCCCGTTTTTGATTTCAACATCCACACCGATTGACGGCAGCGGCGTCATGATATCTTTATAAAGGATTGCAGCATCGACTCCGTATTGCTCAACCGGCAGTCTTGTGACATACGCACAAAGTTCGGGCTGATGGGTGATCTCAAACAATCCGTACTTTTCCTTCAGCTTGCGGTATTCCGGCTGTGAGCGCCCTGCTTGCCTCATATACCACACAGGCGTGTGATCCGCTTTTTCTCCCCGCGCAGCTTTTAAAAACGTCTCGTTAAACGTTTCTCGTTTACTCATCTGATTTCCACCTTTCATACGGCAACCATACGTTCGTATTTCTTGACTTATTACACTATACCTTGTTTTAGGCAAATGGTATAGAAATGTAGCTCAAAGTTCAAAAAATCGCCGAATTCCATTAAGAGGAAAACAATTTTGGCTGAACGTAATCGGTTCCTTCCCCTTCTCTTTTTGTCTGTGTATTATAAGGCACAATTTTATAAGACGCGCCCGAAAATAAGTTGGCATAAGGAATTTCATAGCTTCCCTTCCCTTCAACCGAATCAAGAAGCGTCTCCTTGCCGTCTTTGTTTACATAAATTCTGTATACGGCCCGATCATCCTCTTGAGCGTCCCACTTTAATTCAATAGTAAAGAGCCCCGCTGCTTTAAATGTGTAATCGGCTGTGAGTGTTTTGACCGGCTTCAGCTCAATCGGGCTTTCCAGTTCTTTAACGTTTTTAGGCTTTGTGAACACATGACCGGTTTCTCCTGCCTGTGTCAAAATATCCTTAAACAGCCGCGTCGGGTATGAGCTCCCGGCTTTCAAATAATGGCTTTGATCCGTTTTGTCATAGCCCATCCAGACTGCCCCGGTTATTTTCGGCGTATAGCCTGCAAACCAGGCGTCCTTTGTCGCGCCGGAGACGCCTGTATAAGATGTAGAACCTGTTTTTCCCGCCAGGTCCCCGTGATAGGTGCCGGACGTGGCCGTTCCCTTTTTGACTACCTGCTGCAGCATTCTCGTCATATTCCAAGACGTCTGCTTGCTGAAAACCCGCTTTCCTTCCTCTTTATGATCGGCTATTGTTTCTCCGTCTTCATCTATTATGCTCGAGATAAAGAAGGGTTCCGTATACGTTCCATTCGCGGCAAATGTATGAAACGCGCCGGCAAGCTGGAGCGGCGAAACGCCTTTTTCCAAGCCGCCTAGAGCAAGAGCAAGGCCTTCATCAGGGATATCAATGCCATTTGCTTTCAAATAAGATTTTCCTGTTTCGACGCCGATCTCATTCAGCGTCCAGACAGCCGGCGCGTTTTTGCTGTACGTAATGGCGTCAGACATAGTGACTTCGCCCTCATACCGGCTGTCGTAGTTTTTCGGCGTATAATCTCCGTAGGACTGCAACTCATCCTTCAATAGAGAATATGGCTTAAATTTCTTTTCCTGCATCGCCGGTCCGTATACGGCAAGCGGCTTAAATGTGGAACCCGGCTGGCGGACAGCTGTGACACGGTTATATCCTTTGGATGTGTAATCCCTTCCGCCGATGGCCGCTTCTACACCGCCTGTCTTGTTATTAATAAAGACCGCGCTTCCCTCAGCATTCTGATCTGTTCCGGGATAATAGCTTCCCTCTTTCATCACCTGGTAAGCCGTCTTCTGCAGCTTCGAATCGAGCGGCACCTTGATCGTGTATCCGCCTTGAAGAAGCTGCTCTCCGGAAATGGAATACTTGTCTTCCGCCTCTTTGATCACAAGGTCAATGTAGCTGTCAAACCAAGGTGTTTCCGACTGTTTCTTCACGTGCAGTCCAAGCGTTCGGCCCTGTGCGGTGACAGCCTCTTTCGCACTGATATAGCCTTGGTCATTCATCATACCTAGAATTGTATCACGCCGCTCCTTATTTTTATCAGGGTGCAAAATCGGAGAGTACGTAGAAGGCGCCTTCGGAATAGCGGCCAAAACAGCGCCTTCAGATACAGTCAAATCTTTTACTTCTTTATTAAAATAATAGTGGGACGCCGCTTGTATGCCGTAGACCCCGTGTCCGAAGTAAAGCTGGTTCAAATACATTTCAAGCAGCTTGTCCTTGCTGTAATCCCGTTCAAGATTGATCGCAATGATCACTTCTTTTGTTTTTCTTAGAAATGTTTTGTCATGTGTCAGAAAAATATTTTTGGCAAGCTGCTGGGTGATCGTGCTTCCGCCTTCCACCTTTCCGCCTGCTAATATATCGCGATACACTGCCCTTCCGACAGATTTTGCATCAATGCCGTGATGCTCATAGAACCTTTTATCCTCAACAGCGATAAACGCTTCTCTGACCTGCTTTGGAATCTCATTGATCGAGACCGGCTCGCGATTTTCTGTATACAGGCTTGCAACCTCATCTCCGTTTTGATCAACAATTTTTGAAGAAGCATGAAGAATAAGCTTTTTTTCATCTATGACATAATGGCCGAGAAAAATAATTGAAATATATCCTATTAAAGCGAGAAAAGCAGTTAACACTAAAATAATGATAGGTATAAAAAGTTTCTTTTTCTTTATCTTAAACATGAACTCACCTCGCCTTTCTAAAGGTAGTATGGGAAAAATTGTTTGGAATTATGTTCGAAGCACTCGCCAATAGAAACTTATACCATTGTTTTGATATACTAGCAAGCAGGAGGTGGCTGATATGAAGGTTTATATTACATATGGGACAGCCGATTTTTTAAAAACGATCGTAGAGAAGCATCCCTCAGAAAATATCCTTTTGATGCAGGGGCAGGAAAACGCCATTTTGATTCATGAAACAAACGGAGATACCGTTTTCCAGGCACCACACGCTTATGAAGTCATTGACCAAGTCGGAGAGATTATGCATCCCGGTTTTGCAGTATTGAACAATATTGCCGTCACTCAGGAAGGGCGTCCGCTGTTTGAAAACAGATTTAAAAACAGAGCGGGAAAAGTCGAAAACGAGCCTGGCTTTGAAGCCATTCGAGTGCTCCGTCCGCTTGACAGTGACACCTATGTCATTCTGACCTTGTGGGAAACGGAAAGCGCCTTTCAAGACTGGCAGCAGTCCGGTTCTTACAAAGAAGCCCACAAAAAACGCGATACATCTGCCGGAATTGACACAACGTCCATCTTCTCCCGGCCTTCCTATGTCACCACATATTTCGCTGTCGAATAGCTGCCGGCATGTCCGGCAGCTTATTTTATTGGGAGGAAAGCAAAATGAAGCATACTTGCCCAGTCTGCGGGTTTAAGGGATTGGCTGAACCGCCATATGATCATGAAGGCAATCATTCTCATGAAATCTGCCCGTGCTGCGTTTTTCAGTTCGGATTTGATGAGTACGAGATGCAGCACAAGGATGGTTCATATGTAGAGCCATCGGAAAGCACCATCGCCTATAGAAAAAACTGGCTTGCTGAAGGGTGCGTCATTTTTTCTCCTGAATGCTTCCCAAAACATCTGCAAAAAGCGAATAGAGTATTAATGCATCATCTGATTGAGCAGCTGAAACAAATCAATGTTCATCTTCCATCATAACCCTCCCCTCTGTCCCGGCACCTTCCGCCCGCCTATGAATAATCTGTAAGCGGAAGGAGTGATCGATGATGGAAGTCGGGATTTTGTCTGTCCATGTTCTGTATGTGTTTTTTATCGGTGCAATTATCCTATTTATGCTGCTGAGAAAAGACACGACATTTATTTCTCTATTCGGCATTTTTATCATATCGCTATGGGCCAGCCATTCACTTTCAGCTTCTGTCAGCAGTTTATTCCACAGCTTTATCTATGCGGCCGGCGAACTGCTGCCCACGATTTTCATCATTTGCTTTATCGTTTCGATGAGTGATTTGTTAACAAAAACAGGGATAAATGAAGCGATGATTTCTCCCTTTGCAAGCCTTGTGAGAGGGCCTGTGACTGCCTATTGGCTGATTGGAGGCCTGATGTTCGCCATTTCTCTCTTCTTCTGGCCTTCTCCGGGTGTCGCTTTAATCGGCGCCGTCCTGCTCCCCGCAGCCGCACGTGCCGGTTTGACGCCTCTTGCCGCGGCCATGGCCATGAACTTATTCGGACACGGTTTTGCCCTGTCAGGAGACTTTGTCATTCAGGCGGCGCCAAAGCTGACTGCGGATGCAGCAGGCATTCCAGTCGGTGATGTCGTCTCGGCCAGCATTCCGCTTGTGCTGATTATGGGTGTGACCACAACAACCGCTGCCTTTATCATGATTCAGCGCGAACGCAAAAAACAGGAGCATCCCGCTTCTTTTTCCCCCGTTCTTTCCGGCGAACAAGACAACTCGCTGTACTTGCCAAAACGCCTGCGGTCCATACTGGCTTTTTTGATTCCGCTTGCCTTTCTTGCAGATATCGCCTGCATGCTCTTGTTTAACCTACAAGGAAATGATGCCACCGCGTTAATTGGCGGGTCTGCAATCTGTATCCTCCTTACCGTTCATTTTTTCGTGTATAAGCATAAAGGGCTTGAAAAAATCACCGGCTATTTTATTGACGGATTTAAGTTCGGTTTTAAGGTTTTCGGCCCCGTCATCCCGATTGCCGCTTTCTTTTATCTTGGCGACTCAGGCTATGAGAGCATACTGGGCACTTCACTCCCTAAAGGTTCCCACGGCATTGTCAACGATCTTGGCATTGCTTTATCCCATATGATGCCTATGTCAAAGGAGCTTGCCGCCGCTGCATTAACTGCCGCTGGAGCCATAACAGGCCTTGACGGCTCAGGATTTTCTGGCATTTCTCTCGCTGGCTCCATTGCAAAGCTCTTTTCGTCCGCTCTCCATGCCGATCCCGCCGCTCTGACCGCACTCGGACAAATCTCTGCCATCTGGGTGGGCGGAGGAACACTGGTCCCATGGGCGCTGATTCCCGCCGCGGCCATTTGCAAAGTTGATCCTTTTGAGCTTGCCAGAAAAAACTTCATTCCAGTCGCGATTGGCCTTTTGGTGACAACCCTCGCAGCTGTGATGATGCTTTAAAACAACAAGAGTTGAAATATTCAGACTTTTTCTATACAATCATGGAAAAGCATAGAAAAGGGGGAAGCGGCTTTGTCCATATCCACACTGCAGAAAGAGATAAACAAACAGCTCGACAGCTGTTTTGAAGAAATGGTTGAGATCAGGCGCCATTTTCATATGTATCCTGAGCTCTCATTTCAAGAAGAAAAAACCGCCGCATTTATTGCTTCCTATTATGAATCGTTAGGAGTCCCAATCCGCACGAACGTCGGCGGCAGAGGGGTTTTAGCATATATAGAAGGAAGCGAACCCGGCCCTACAGTCGCTTTGAGGGCCGACTTTGACGCTCTCCCCATTCAAGATGAAAAAGATGTCCCTTACGCCTCCAAAGTGCCAGGTGTCATGCATGCATGCGGCCACGACGGCCACACCGCAGCTCTTCTCGCAGTGGCCAAGGTCCTTCACCAAAACAGACATGAACTGAAGGGAACATTTGTGATGATCCACCAGCATGCAGAAGAATATTATCCGGGAGGCGCAAAGCCAATGATTGATGACGGCTGTCTCGAAAATGCGGATGTGATATTCGGCACTCATCTTTGGGCAACTGAGCCGCTCGGAACCATCCTTTGCCGCCCCGGTGCCGTAATGGCGGCGGCAGACCGATTTACGATTAAAGTCTTCGGAAAGGGCGGCCACGGCGCTCATCCGCATGATACTAAAGACGCCGTCCTGATCGGTTCGCAAATCGTTTCCTCTTTGCAGCACATTGTCAGCCGCAAAGTCAATCCGATTCAATCCGCCGTCATTTCGACAGGCTCCTTCATCGCCGACAATCCGTTTAATGTCATCGCAGACCAAGCAGTACTCATCGGCACAGCGCGTTCTTTTGATGAAAATGTCCGGGACATTCTGGAGAAAGAAATTGAAGCGGTTGTAAAAGGAATATGCAGCATGCACGGCGCGTCCTATGAGTACACCTATGAACAGGGTTATCCGGCGGTTGTGAACCATACTGCCGAAACGAACCACTTGGTGAGCACCGCAAAGAATACCGAGGGCGTTCAGCAGGTCATTGACGGTGAACCGCAAATGGGCGGCGAGGATTTTGCTTATTACTTACAAAACGTGAGAGGCACTTTTTTCTTTACAGGTGCCGCTCCCGAACAGCCAGATCGAGTTTATTCCCACCACCATCCGAAATTTGATATCAACGAAAAAGCCATGCTGACAGCGGCAAAGGTCCTTGCCGGCGCTGCGATCACCTATCATCAGCTATAAAAAAACAGCCGGAGTGTTTATTCTCCGGCTGTTTCCTTTAATATCCTCAGATGAAAAACATGTCTTGCCGTTTCTCCAAGCTGAGCAAGCAGCTTATAATTGGCAATTCCGCCGACTGCCGCTCCTACGCCCGGCAAAAGCTGAAAAAGCTTCACGACGTCGATATAATCGCGATATTCCTGCTGGAACACTCTCCAGTCGATGCTCTTTTTCTCCGTCTCCCAATTTTCGATGACAGAAAAAAGCGATTTACGGCCATCGTCACTCGAAAATGCAAGCTGAAATACGAGCAGCAAAAACATCCTTTCTTGTGCATCCTTGACATCAAAGCCGTAAATGGAAGACAAGGTAAATAAACACTTCATCTTAATTGAAAGCAGCAGCGGAAAATCAGCAATGCCTAAAAAAATGCCGCCCGCTCCGGTGCCGACTCCCTCAGCAGCTGCCACTTTCTGATAAGAAACAATCGTTTTTTTCGCCAATTCGTTTTTTTCACTGAGCGACAGTGCGCTTGTATCCTTTTTATAAGTGATGATATTGGAGCCGGCCATTGTCGCTTCTACCATTTTTTTCACACTCTCGGTGACGACCGTATGGATTTTTTCAGGAATCCGTTCATTCACCTTCGTCTGCACACGCTTCGAAAAGCGTTCAAACATGGAACCCTTTCGCAAAAAATGCATTTTCCATTGCAAAGCTTCCTGCATCAGCAGCTGATTATCTGTCATTTGATTACCTCTTTTCAGTTCACAGCTTTCCGTGCTTTTTCAGCCTGGTTGTCATATAAGCAGGCAAAACAACAAAAATCAGAACGGCAGAACCGATCAGCGCGTACAGAAAACCGGTCAAGCCGGCTGCATAGGCAGATGCAACAGACATCAGCAGCGCTTGAATACTAAGTGCAGTTTTTAATAGAGAGAAATAGCTTTTCAGCTTTGTTTCTTTTTTCACAGGGTACAGCTCTTGAAGCGCCAGATGGTCAAAGTGGCCGAAGAGCGGCAGAAGCTGAATGCCCGTAATGAAAATGGCAAACACAGTCAAAACCGCTGCAATCAGTGGGCTAGCTGAGACATACATAATGATCAGCGCGAAAACGATCGTTAATCTGACAAGAATGCCCAAATAATCACTCGAACGCAAAAAGGCGCGGGTGAACATATAGGCAAATGTTTTGCGCTGTTCAAACGGCACAAGCCGCAGCAAAAAGTCGAGATAAGCTCTGCGTTTGGCTTGCTTTCGCAAATGCGGCACATCAGTAAACAGGTTGGCAATCCGATAGAAACGCTGCTTTCGTCTCAATTCGGACTCAATATGGCTTTCCCATTTAAAAGTTTTCCGTTTTGCTGAGGAAGACATATACAGATAAAGAACAGCCATAATGACATAGACGAGAAGCGCATACATATAAACAGATTGGAAAACAAAATAAAGAACGAGTGTATTCGCCGCAAAGCGAATGATGACGTCCATCCGTTTCATGCTGCGGTCGTTTTGGAAAGTCGTGCGCCATTCCATTACCTGATTCCACGCTTTCAGCAGCAACAGTTGGACAAAGACCGCGGCATACGATACGAGCGAAGCCCCCGGTGTGACTGCGAAATAAAGCGGCATCGCAACGATGCTCAGCGCAATAAGCGGAAACAGCTGAGACACATAGCTGTAGACAAACGCCTGCTTCAAGTAAGGCTCCATTTTTGCTTCAAGTGGCAATAAGAAAACAAGGTCAGCCTCCTTCAAAAGCGTTCGCACATAAGAGCTTGTCAACACGAGCGAAAACAGCACGGCCATCACCCAAAAGGACGGAAAGTGAGCGGGAATGTCCCGTATCCATTTGCTGTACCAGCTTGCAGCGCCTGCTAGAAAAAAAATCAAAACAATGACGAGGTGATCGTTGAGCATATATTTCATGTATGTTCTTGTTTCTTTGATATGCTCCTGCAGCCGCGACTGCCAAATATCAAGCATATTATTCATGGCCAGCGTCTTCCTTTGTAAGCTCAAGATACAAATCGTCCAGCGCCGCGTCCTTCATTCCAAACTGCTCTCTGAGCTCTGACAGCGTGCCGCGCGCCCGCACCTCGCCGTTATGTAAAATAATAAACGAATCGCAATAGCGTTCTGCCGTTGCCAAAATGTGTGTTGACATCAGTACGCTCGCCCCGCCTTTTTTCGCTTCATTCATCCGTTCAAGCAGCGCGTTAATGGCAAGCGGATCAAGCCCTAGAAAAGGCTCATCAATAATGTAGAGCGCAGGCTCTGCCAAAAAGGCGCACATAATCATAACCTTCTGCTTCATTCCTTTAGAAAAATGGGCCGGGAACCACTTCAGCCTCTTTTCCATTCGGAATTCCTTTAGTAGCGGAGGCAGCCTTTTCTCCATCGTTTCTTTTGACAGTCCATATGCCATGGCTGTTAGTTCAAGATGCTCCATCAGCGTCAATTCTTCGTATAAAACAGGTGTTTCAGGTATATAGGTAAATTGTGAACGGTAGCCTTCCGGATCCTCAGCAAACGTTTTACCGTTTAATTCGATTGAACCTTTATGCGGGTCCATCAGCCCGATGATGTGTCTGATTGTTGTACTTTTACCAGCACCATTCAGCCCGATTAATCCGACAATTTGATTCGGTTCAAGGGTGAATGATACGTTTTTTAAAACCGGATTCCTTGTATATCCGCCGGTCAAGTCTTTTACCGATAGCAGAGACATAGTTTCTCCCCTTATAGTGTTTTTCTTCATAGTACCAAAAACAAGGCCTGATTTGAAACAATTCCCTTTTAACAAATGATGAATTTGCTGTCATAAAGAGACAGGGTTCTGGACATCTTAATAGTTGTAGAGGAAAAGCATATCAACTGAAAAATGAGGTGTTTGTCAAAGACGTCTTAGAAACAGTTGGATAGAAAATAAACATGTCCAATGCTCAAACCATTTCTCTTCACTGAATTGATGAATTCTTCATGTATGAAGCAAATTGTCAAATGAGGTGTTTATCGCAGGAATCGTTAGGCATTAAACAAGTCTTCATTTTATTGACAAATGAGGTGCTTACCAAAGGCATAACACATTTTCTTCATATAAGCTCTTCCTCTGCATTCAGGGTGAACGCTCGCCGTTCATCCTGTTTTCTATTTTCTGCATTTCTGTGGTACGATGAGTGTATACATACTAAACAATTTCATAAGGAGGAACCCTCATGCATTGTGCAGAGAATTGTATCTTTTGTAAAATTATCGCCGGCGACATTCCATCCGCAAAGGTGTATGAAGATGAACATGTACTTGCCTTTCTTGATATCAGCCAAGTGACAAAAGGCCATACGCTTGTCATTCCGAAAACACATATTGAGAATGTATATGAATTTACAGATGAATTAGCAAAACAATATTTCCATGCTGTTCCGAAAATCGCCCGCGCTATCCGGGATGAATTTGAACCGATCGGCTTAAATACGCTGAACAATAACGGCGAAAAAGCTGGACAATCTGTGTTCCACTACCATATGCATATTATCCCTCGCTACGGAAAAGGAGATGGTTTCGGAGCGGTTTGGAAAACGCATGCTGATGATTATAAACCGGAGGATCTGCAGAACATCTCTTCCTCTATCGCAAAACGCCTGGCCTCATCATAAGATGAGGTTATTTTATTTTGTGAACATTTCGCAAACATCCGTCAATTTCTTTTGATAATTCTAATTTTTTATCAAAAAACTGAATTTTTGTGATAGGATAATTGTATTATTTTATACATTAACGTGGAAAACAGGGAGAGATCATAATGGAACGTACAACGAATTTTAACGCAGGTCCTGCAGCGCTGCCACTGGAAGTTCTGCAAAAAGCACAGAAAGAATTTATTGATTTTAACGAATCCGGCATGTCTGTTATGGAGCTTTCCCACCGCAGCAAAGAGTATGAAGCGGTGCACCAAAAAGCGAAAAGCCTCTTAATTGAACTGATGGGCATTCCGGAAGATTACGATATCTTGTTTCTTCAAGGCGGGGCAAGCCTTCAATTCTCAATGCTTCCGATGAACTTTTTAACACCTGAAAAAACCGCACATTTTGTCATGACAGGCGCTTGGTCTGAAAAAGCACTGGCAGAAACGAAACTGTTCGGGAACACGTCTATCATCGCTACTAGTGAAACAGACAATTACAGCTATATTCCAGAGGTTGACCTTACGAATGTAAAAGACGGCGCATATTTACATATCACATCCAACAATACAATTTTCGGCACTCAGTGGCAGGAGTTTCCGAATTCTCCAATTCCGCTCGTAGCCGACATGTCCAGCGATATTTTAAGCAGAAAAATCGATGTGTCCAAATTTGATGTGATCTACGGAGGCGCCCAAAAGAACCTCGGCCCTTCCGGCGTGACTGTAGTCATCATGAAAAAAAACTGGCTGAAAAATGAAAATGCGAACGTCCCAAAAATCCTGAAATATTCCACGCATGTCAAAGCGGATTCACTCTACAACACTCCGCCGACATTTGCTATTTATATGCTGAGCCTTGTTCTGGAATGGCTCAAGGAAAACGGCGGTGTGGAAGCTGTTGAACAGCGCAATGAACAAAAAGCGCAGGTTCTCTACAGCTGTATTGATGAAAGCAACGGCTTCTATAAAGGACATGCCAGAAAAGACAGCCGCTCACACATGAATGTCACCTTCACGCTTCGGGATGACGAATTAACGAAAACATTCGTTCAGAAAGCAAAAGATGCGAAGATGATCGGCCTTGGCGGACACCGTTCGGTGGGAGGCTGCCGCGCTTCTATTTATAACGCGGTCTCTCTCGAAGACTGTGAAAAATTAGCTGCGTTCATGAAGAAATTCCAGCAGGAAAATGAGTAAAAAGTCTGGCTATGTAAACCGTCCGTTTGGTATACTGTTTACATAACACATTCTGTAAAGCCTTCGCAATAAATGATGAGCATATTATTGGAGGGCAAAAAGCTTAGCAGAGGAGAGCATAGTTATGAAAACAAAAGAGTTAGTCATTATGGCTCTGTTTGCCGCAATCGGCGCAGCGCTTCATTCTATTATTCCGCCCTTTTTAGGCGGCATGAAACCAGATATGATGCTGATCATGATGTTCATGGGCATTCTGCTGTTCCCGCGAGTGCAAAATGTACTCGTCATCGGGATCGTGACCGGAATCATTTCCGCGCTTACAACCGCGTTTCCAGCTGGACAGATCCCTAACATCATTGATAAACCCGTATCAGCGTTTCTGTTCTTCTCCCTGTTTCTCTTGTTCAGAAAGAGCCGAAAAACAGGTGCAGCCGCTGTGCTGACAGTGATCGGGACCATCTTATCAGGAATTGTGTTTCTATCGTCAGCTTTATTGATCGTCGGTTTGCCGGGCGGTTTCGCCGCATTGTTCGCGGCTGTTGTTCTGCCGGCCGCTGTGCTGAATACAATCTCAATGATCATTATTTATCCGATTGTGCAAACCATTTTAAGACGTTCAAGCTTTATGGAAGCTGCTAAATAATTGTCACACAAAACCTCTTCCGCTTCCGGGAGAGGTTTTTTTGAACAGAGCGCTCGCAGCATGTCAGCATGTTTTAAGCGAGGAGTTTTGTGAAAAAGATAAGACATAGTGTAAAGGCGGTTCCGGTTGAACAAACAAGCGCTTTCTGCCGGATGACTTTCTTGGGCGGATAAGAAGCAGCCTGGCTGAGAAGTCTGATATAGTAAACAGCGCCTGAAGCGAAGGCAAGGGTGATGCAGGATAACACAATTAAAAAGACAGACAACCTTCTCCCTCCTTTTCACTTAAAAAATATGCTAAAATAAAGCAAGCTATGTATAGAAGTTCAGGCTTTCAACAAAAATGAAAAATGCTGAATGAATCCTATTTGAAGAAAAAGACGGGGTGATTGTAATGGCGAGCGGACGTTCTCTATTAACAGGACTATTCGTAGGCGGCATCATCGGAGGAGCAGCGGTTCTTCTTACTGCACCTTCCTCAGGAAAGCAGCTGCGTGAAAAAATGAAAACCAATTATGATTCTTTTGAAGAAACAATCAAACGCTTAAAGTCAGACGGGCTTGCATTAAAAGACCAGCTGATCAAAGCGGCAAAAGAAAGCACGGATGTTATTAAAGACGTGGGCGGCGAGCTCCAAACGTCAATTAAAAAATGGCAGGAAGAGATCAAGCCTCACCAGCAGGATTTGCAAAAAGAAATTGCCGATATCGAAGAGAAAATCAGACAGCTGGAGAAAACCTTACAAAACTAATATCCTATTCAAAAGAAAAAAATGCGGGCCAAAATTGGACCCGTATTTTTTTTGGCCGAAAAACCCTTCCGCCGCAATGGTTTGTGAATTTATTAAAAAATTCTTACATTTTCATCTTTATTAATCTTTATTTTATTGGCATAATAGAGAAAAAGAAAAAGAGAAGCAGGTGACGTAATGAATCGAGTGGAACCGCCCTATGATGTGAAAGAAGCTCTAGTCTTCACCCAGAAAATGGCTCAGCTTAGCAAGGCTCTTTGGAAATCGATCGAGAAGGATTGGCAGCAATGGCTCAAACCGTATGACCTGAATATTAATGAGCATCATATTTTATGGATTGCGTATCAATTGAATGGAGCTTCCATTTCTGAAATCGCGAAATTCGGGGTCATGCACGTATCAACCGCATTCAACTTTTCAAAAAAGCTGGAAGAACGGGGATATTTAAGGTTCTCCAAACGGCTGAATGATAAACGAAACACATACGTCCAGTTGACTGAGGAAGGCACCGAGGTATTCTGGAGCTTGCTTGAGGAATTTGATCCGACACGCAACGCTGTTTTTAAAGGGTCACAGCCTCTGTATCATTTATTCGGAAAATTTCCTGAAGTGGCAGAAATGATGTGTATGATACGCCATATCTACGGCGATGATTTTATGGAAATTTTCGAAACGTCACTCACCAATATTGACAATGACTTTGAAAGCGTAAACGGAAAACTGAAGAAAAAAGCAAAGGACAGTGCGGCGGATGAACCGGCTGAAGAGCTCGAACCTGTAAACAGTTAATCAAAATGCTTCATGATGTCGATAAAGACTTCCATCAGCTCTTGATAAAGCCCCTGCTCATACAGGGCAAAAATCGTTTCATGAACATCTAATTTTTCATTCAGCTGTCCGGCAAAAAGCGCAAGGAGCTTATCAAAGGTTACAAATCCTTGCGCTTTTTGTGTTGCCAGCTCTTCCGACAATTCATCGCATATCCTCATAACCGCTTCCCCTTCTTCCTTGCTCAGCCCTTTGTCAATGAGAAGCGCATAGAAGGGGTACCTGTCCATATCTACTGTTTTCACTAATAATTGTATGTAATATTCTAATCGCTCAATGCGATGATCCATCGAATCCATCCACATCACTTCTTTCTATCTTTAATCTTATTTTAGCTGATAATTCACTGAGAAGAAAGTTCTAACCCCATATTTCGCAGTTTGTTTGCTTGTTTCAAAAAAATACCTGTCGGATGATATTTTTTCTTAAAAAAGCATTGATTTTTTCTCTTGGGAGGAGTAAATTATTTTGAGATTCTATTCAAGATGTATGGAAGGATGACTTTGATGAATTGCTGGAAGACCATAAATCTCATGAAGGATTATGGCGCCGTTCGCATAATATTAACTGCTGTATGTTTTATGATTTTGGTTTTTATATCTACCTTTTTAGCTTTTGAGCTGCTGCGGCCTGGCACAAGCTTAAGCGATGAATATGTATCTTTATTCGGCGGTTTGCTCGTCGTTATTTTATTTGTACATAAAGTCATCCATGTCCTGCCAATCATCTGCAAAAAAAGAAAAATAGAAAAAAAGTTTTACATATTGCGCACGCGCACATGGAAACGTATACCAAAAACAACAATGCTCATTTCACTGGTCAGCCCGTTCTTGCTGATTACACCGGTATTGTTTTACGCAGCACTGGCATTTCCGAATCATGCTCATTATTTCTGCATGATCTCGGGCATTCACGCCGGCTACTGTCTGCCTGATTTTCTGCTGGCTCTCAAGCTGATAAAAGCACCGAAAACCGCTTTTATTGATCAGGAAGCAGACGGCTTGGATATTCTTGTTGAAAAGTAGTCAACCCCTGGTGCTGGTGGCGATTTTTCAATTTGCATTCTATCTTTTTTAATAAATATTTGGTAATGTAATATGGGACAGTTCAGAGAGAGGGGGAATCTCCCATCATTTTATTCTATTTTATCGTGGCTGCCGTGTTTATTTTATATTTCATAAACAGGCTCACCAATACATTATGCCTTGTCAGAGAGATTCCTGAAGAGCGGCAAGATAAGGTATTCCGATTTATTAATGTATCTATATTAATTTTACTGATCTCTTCGTTTGTGGAGATCTCCTTTACAGTGTAAATACGAAAGAAAGCATAGCTGCTGATTAAGCAGCTATGCTTTTTTATGTTGATTAGTACAGCCAAGAAGCGCCGATGATAATCAATAAAATAAATAACACAACCAATAAAGCGAATCCGCCTGCAAATACTTCACCCATCTTAAAAAGCACCTCCTGTAATAAGCTTTATTTACCAATTACATGTTATGCAATTCATGTTTGAAACGATTAGGCGCTAGTGAAAATAAAGGATCGCTTATGTTGCAAGCGATCCTCGGGCTGCTTAGTAGATGTAAGCTGCACCTACGATGATAAGCAAAATGAACAGTACTACGAGCAACGCGAATCCGTTAGAGTATCCTCCGCTCATGTTACATACCTCCTTTTCTTGATCAATATATAAGTATGTCGTCAGCAAAAGTTTGACTAGACGAATGCCCTTTATTTAAAATCTTTTTACAGAAAGCCACAATATGTTATGATACGCATAGGTAATTTAATTTGGAATGATTAGGAGTGTTTGAAACCAATGAAGAAAATCGCAATAGCAGCTATCACTGCTACAAGCATCCTCGCTCTCAGTGCTTGCAGCAGCGGCGACAAAGAAGTTATCGCAAAAACAGACGCAGGCGATGTCACAAAAGGCGAGCTTTACACAAACATGAAGAAAACAGCTGGCGCAAGCGTACTGACACAGCTAGTGCAAGAAAAAGTATTGGACAAGAAGTATAAAGTTTCGGATAAAGAAATTGACAACAAGCTGAAAGAATACAAAACGCAGCTTGGCGATCAATATACTGCCCTCGAAAAGCAATATGGCAAGGATTACCTGAAAGAACAAGTAAAATATGAATTGCTGACACAAAAAGCGGCTAAAGATAACATCAAAGTTACAGACGCCGATATCAAAGAATACTGGGAAGGCTTAAAAGGCAAAATCCGTGCAAGCCACATCCTTGTTGCTGATAAAAAGACAGCTGAAGAAGTAGAGAAAAAGCTGAAAAAAGGCGAGAAGTTTGAAGATCTTGCGAAAGAATACTCAACAGACAGCTCTGCTTCACAAGGCGGAGATCTAGGCTGGTTTGCAAAAGAAGGCCAAATGGACGAAACATTCAGCAAAGCTGCATTCAAATTAAAAACAGGTGAAGTCAGTGACCCTGTCAAAACGCAATACGGCTACCATATCATTAAAAAGACAGAAGAACGCGGCAAATACGATGATATGAAAAAAGAACTGAAATCTGAAGTGCTTGAACAAAAATTAAATGACAACGCAGCTGTTCAGGAAGCTGTTCAAAAAGTCATGAAGAAAGCTGACATCGAAGTAAAAGATAAAGATCTGAAAGACACATTTAATACATCTTCAACAAGCAACAGCACTTCTTCACCTTCAAGCAGTTCTAAATAATAAAAAAGCTGTGCAGGCTCAATGAGCCGCACAGCTTTTTTTATGCGATGGAATGGTTTTGATTTTCTTCTTCATGCTGCTGAGAACTGCGGCGTTCTCGCTCCTTTTCCATCCTCTCCATATAAATCTGCCCTTCTTTTTCAATAAAAGCCTGGTCTACTTTTTCTTCCTCTTTGGCTGCCGCCACAAGTTTATATGCGCTGAAAATGATGCCTACAATACAAAGATACACCCACCATGGAAAAAATAACACGGGCTCCTCCCCCTTTGCATAGATTCTTTATTCTTAACCATATGCGGGAATGAGACGAGTTATGTGCGGGAAAGACGCATCAAAAAGGACTGAGCTGAATATGTCAGCATCAGTCCTTTTTAAGTTATTTATGAAATGTCGGTTTATAAAAGGAACGGTTTTCCAGTGCAAATACGCGTTCAGTATACTCGCCCGGCTTCACGCGCTCAAGCGCTCTGTCCATCATATTCATTTTTGCATCCAGATTGTCTATATAGTGAAGAATTTCCGCTTCTTTCACCATCGGCGGTTTCGGGCTGCCCCATTCTGCTTTGCCGTGGTGACTCAAAATCAAATGCTGAAGAATTAACACCTCTTCAGAATCGATTTGAAGCTCCTCAGCCGCTTTTGAAAGCTCTGTCACCATGATGGAAATATGGCCGAGCAAATTGCCTTCAACCGTGTACGAAGTGGAAACAGGGCCGGACAGCTCCTTCACTTTTCCAAGATCATGCAGGATGACACCGGCGTAAAGCAGATCACGATCAAGAGACGGATATAAATCTGCTATTGCTTTCGCCAGGTTCAGCATAGAGACAACATGATACGCCAAACCTGAGACAAACTCATGGTGGTTTTTCGTAGCCGCCGGATAATCCATAAACTCAGCTTCGTGTTTTTTAACCAAGAACCTTGTGATTCGCTGGATATTCGGATTTTTCATTTCAAATATATATTGAGTGATGGTATCCATCATTTCATTTTTCGGAATCGGCGCGGTTTCTAAAAAATCATCAATATTGACGTTTTCTTGCTCGCTTACCGGTCTGATATTTCTTAGCTTCAGCTGGGTGCGTCCGCGGTAATGATGAACATCGCCGACGACCTTGACAATCGTCTGCGGCGCATAGGTCACTTCATCACTTTGCTTGGCATCCCACAGCTTCGCTTCAATATCGCCTGACTGGTCTTGCAGCATCAGCGTCAGAAACGGTTTTCCATTGCTTGCAATCCCTTTCGTCGAGGATTTAATCAATAGATACTGGTCCACCTGTTCGCCAACCTCATGTAGCATAATCCCTTTAGCCATTCTATTAAAGCTCCCTCCGTATCTTACATAATACCAGTATATCACATACCGATTTTCAGCTATAGAACCTCTTTTATGACACCAAATGGATGATTTGGCTGCTATGAAATGCATCTTTTACGTGCTCATGGCATGTAAAATACAAAATCTGCCTACCGCCTTCGGATAAATCATACAGAACATGTAATACACGTTTCAGCCTTTCCTGATCAAAATGAACAAAACTGTCGTCAAGCTGGAACGGAAGCATTGACCCATCCTGGCGCGTAACAGCCAAAGCAAATCGGATCGCTGTATACAGCTGTTCACATGTCCCTTGTGACAGCTCTTCCGCATGATAGACAGTTCCATCGCCATGCATAACCATGATCGAATCATCCGTTTCGGAAAAATAAATGGTTTGGTAGTTTCCGTCAGTCAGAGGGCGGAAGAATTCTCCTGCCGTCTCCAGAAGGCGCGGAAGCTCGATTTTTTTATGCCGCTCCAATTTGTTTTTGATCACCTGTTTGATCATTTGTATCGAGGCCCATTTTTTAGCCGTTTCTTTTACACGTTCTTTTTGCATTTCGGTTTGAAGCTTGAGGTCTGAGACCAATCCCGAAGCCTCTAATTGTTCCTGTTTGACTGAGAGCAGTGCGATTTGGCTGCGGAGCTGCTCGATCTCCTCAGTCAGCCGCTCTTTTCTTTCATTCTCAACAAATTGCTTATCTTTCAATTCAGAAAGCGTATTGGAATCCGCCAGTTCAAGTTCCTCCGGGTGCCCGCCTTGAAGCTGTGCGTTTACGTGATGAAGCTTGTTCTCCGTATCCTTCAATTGCCTGCTGATGTCGGCTATGGCAAAAAACGCATCTCTGTCTTTTGCAGCAGCCGCGGCAAATAACTGTTTGATCTGTGCGTGGAAATACTGTATTTCTTGCTCAAGTTCAAGCATCTGTTCCTTTGTATAATGAATATCTGTTTCAATTTCCTTTTTTTGCTTCTCAATTTCTTTTTCACGTTCAATGTTTTTCCGCAATGTGTGAAGGGCGTCCGAAATGGAGATATCCTGACTCTGATTCACGGGACGAAGCATACTGACGCGTTCTTCGAATGTTCTCCGGTGCTTTTTCAGCCTGCCTGCTTCAATGGTCAGCTCATGCTTTTTCTTCACTTCTTTTTTAACATCCTTCATTAAGCTGTATGCCTCAAGCAAAAATGATGGATCTTCCTTAAATCCGAGCTCATTCATAAAACGCTCAACCTGTGTAAAGGACGGCGCCATTTCGGCTTCCCACTGTTCAAACTGCTGGATGACCCTTTCATACGCCGCCTCCTTTTGCTGGAGCGCTGCACGCTGTGTGAGAAGGTGCTGCTTATTGCGGTCATCCTCCCATAACGCTTCTCTAAGCATTTCAGCTTCTGCTGGTGAAATATCCGTCATGGGTTGTCTTGTCTCTCGGCTGTTTCGAGAAGACGGTTTTCCTGATACAAGCCAATACACAATAAGTGCAGCGCCGAAACTTATGGCAGGAATCCATTGCTGCAGCAGAGAAAAGAGAACGATAAACAACATACCAGCTGCAATGACAGTCTTTTTCTGTTTAGCCTGCTGTCTTTCAAAAAACGTTAGCTGTTCTCTGAGCTTCGCTTGCTCTTGGTGCTGCCCCTGTGTTTCATCATATGCTCTAAGAGCTGCTTCTTTATCTTTTCTTTGGCTGTTTTCAAGAATCGCGGACGAAGCGGCACGAACGGCCTTTTCCGCGTCTTCCAGCTCATGCCGGGCAAGTTCAAACGTCTCGTCAAGCTGCCGTTTTCTGTCTCTTGCCTGTACATATTGCTGCACCGCTTGCTGAAGCTGCCATTCATAATCATATGAGGTGTTCATATTCAGGAGCTCATTTTCATCCGTTTTATTGAGCTGTTCCAGCCCTGCCGCTGTCTGCGCAGACGCCTGGCGCAGCTGTGCCTGAATGGCTGCCAGCTGTTCTCCCCAGGATTGGTACATATGAAACGCTGCCGAAAGCTCTTGTATCAGCGTTTCTTTCGCCAATAGTTCTTTATCGGGGATAAGCTTTTGCCTCTGTTTGTCCAACTCCGCCATCTTCACCCGAAGCGCCTCAAGCTGTGCTGATTTCGGGTGAAGATGGGATTCATATTTTTCCAGCTGATGCAGTCCGTCAGCAGGAAATTGTCCTGCATGTTCCTGACATTCTGCAATTACCTGTTCGAGTGTCGCTTTTTCATTTAGCAGCGGCTTTCGCTCAATCGCCCCCTCAATCATTCGGATATGTCCTGCCGTCTCTTTCAATTCGATTTCCGCGGCTGCAAGGCGGGCTTCAAGCGTTCGTTTTTCCTCGAGAAGCTGATGATAGCCCGCTTCCTCTGCTTCAGCCTGTTTTAGCTTCACTGCCAGCTGCTTAAGCGTTTCCAGCTCCTGATTCAATTGAGGGTTTCGCCCATTTGGTTTATAGAGCCTTTCGCTTTCCTTCGTCAGCCTTGTATCAAGCTTTGATACGGCTTCAGCACCAAACAAGCTGGAAAAGAGCAAAAATTCCCCTATCTTGTCCCGATTAAAGGCGTGAATTTCCTGCAGCCCAAATACGTCAAACGAATAAATGGCTTTGTACAACGACCTGTCTGTGCCCTGGAACAGCTGCTTTAAAACATCTCCCTGCTTTACTTCGCCCTTTTCTGTGTACACGCTTAGTTTTTCGGCAGTCCCTTTCGTCCGTTCGATCTTCAGCACCCCATACTCAGGATGTTCAGCTTCTAGAACACCGCCGTAGACACCGCCTGTTTTCGGTTCATATTTTTTCGTTTTCGGAAAACCGAACAGCATGCTTTCAATAAATGACATCATCGTCGTTTTTCCTGCCTCATTTAATCCGTAGATGACTTGGACAGGAGAGGCGGAAAAGCGAAAGGTCCGATTAGAAAATTTTCCGTATTGGTAGATATGTAAAGATATAATTCGCAAAGCTGTCACCGCCTCATGTATCAAGCACCTTAAGCTGTTTTTTCAATAATATCTGTGCCTGCTCTTTTATTTCCTTTACCTCCTCTTGTCTAAACCGGTCCGCGTGCCTTCTATACACTGGATGCCGCTCAAGCCCTTCCAGCACGTCTGACAGATCGCTGCGATCAATGTCTCCAAATAAACCGCCAAAAAAAGGATCAAGGTTTGTTAGGTTTGCTTCGTTTTCAGTCTCATCATCCAATCTAAGAGGCCAAACGAAATGTTCCTCTTCCGCTTCTTGTTCCTGAAGAGCTTCAAGAAACTCATCCAAGGTGCCTTTTGGCGCCTCCAGCAGCCATTCCGGCGCCGTCCCTTGTAAAACAAGCCTTACACAAACAGGGCTCCCCTTTTGCCGCAGCTTCGAAAACGTGTTCTCCACCATTTGGAAGAGGGCGGTCATATTCTTTGCCCCCGTCACATCAACTGCCGCTTTTTCCCACAGGACATCATGCGCTCTCTGAAATTCATAAGAAATATCTCCGTTAGTCACACGAACGAGATAATAGCCTTTATCTCCCGTCTCCTTCATATGGCGTGCTTGCGTGTTTCCCGGGTAAATGACTGCCGGGTGCTCGGCAGATAGAACTTGGCGTTTATGTATATGGCCAAGCGCCCAATAATCCATCCCGCTTTTCACGAGGTCGTCATGTGTAAACGGGCAATACGGATCGTGTCCTTCAGATCCAGACAGCGTGCCGTGGAGCATGCCGATATGAAACGGTGCGTCAGTTGATCTCCGATAGCGGGCAGCTTGGTTTTCCGTCACTGCTCTGGCTTGATAGCTGAAGCCGTAAATGCTTGCTATGCGCCTGCCTTCTTTAAAAAACGATTTTTCTTCTGGAACAGCGGACGAAAAAATATGGACATTCTCAGGCCATTCAATCGGCGTCCACTCCCCGCCAAGATGATCGTGATTCCCAAAGATGACGTATACCGAAATCCCGCACTCTCTGAGTCTTTCAAACTGTTTTTTCAAAAAGAGCTGAGCCTTTAAGCTTCGATTGGCTTCATCAAACAGATCTCCCGCCAGCAAAATGAAATCAACGTGTTCTCTCACTGCGGCGTCTATCATATGTCTCACGCTTGCAAACGTGCTTTCTTTAATCCGGGCAAAAATCGGCTCCGGCAGATGCGATATCCCGTAAAACGGGCTGTCAAGATGAAGATCTGCCGCATGAATAAAGGTTAGATCAGTCAACATTCTGCTCCTTTCCAGGATGAAGTACCCTTATTTTAGCACCGAATTCTTGCGAATGCACGTTCTGTCAATAAAGAAACAGCCTGAGAATCCCCAGGCTGTTTTCCAATCAGTTTTTCGCTAAACGTAGCGCTTGTTTGATCGCTTTGAACGCGCTTGAATTGCCGTAAATTAATACACCGCCTTTATAAATTCTGGCGCCGATAACGGCCAGTATGACAATGGTGAGCAGTGTGATTCCGATTCCGACAGCCGCCTGCCAGAACGGAATATCAAGCATGCCGACGCGCAGGAACATAATCATTGGCGTAAAGAACGGAATAAACGAAGTTACCGTGATAAATCCTGCGTCAGGCGCATTCAAACCGAACATCGCGATCATAAAACCGGCGACAACCAAAAGCGTCATCGGCGTGATCGTTTGCTGCACGTCCTCTATTCTGCTGACGACACTGCCGAGAAACGCGGCAAGTGTCGCGTACAAAAAGTATCCGAGCAAAAAGAAAATGACAGCATAGATGACAGTGGTTGCAGATACATCGGTCAAATTAAGGAATCCGCCGACAGATGAAGCCGTTTCGCTCTTTTCGTTCAGCTTAAGCGACAGAGAGCCGGCTCCTATAATAATAGCAAGCTGTGTGATCCCGACAAGCCCGATACCAAGCAGCTTTGCAAACATTTGCTGGATCGGCGGCATACTTGAGATCAGGATTTCCATAACTCGCGAAGATTTTTCGGTTGCGACCTCCATCGCTATCATGCTGGCATACATAATCACCGAAAAATAAATGACGAACAGCATAATGTAAACAAGCCCTACCGTCTGGCCAAGCTCTTCCTCAGACTTTGCCCCTTCTTTCAGCGCCTTCTGCCCCACAGTAACGGGCGCATAAAGGCTGCTGATCGTTTCCTGCGACACGCCGAGCTCCGCTGTTCCGACAGCTGTTTTGGTTTGCGTCAGCGCCTGCTGCAGCGTTTGATACGTGCTTTCATCAGAAATCGTTAACGCTTTATATGTTCCTGAAATGGTCCCTTTTTCATCTCGTTTGATGATGAGCATGCCATCGAGTGATTCATCTTTGACTTGCTTTGTGACCTCATCCTCCGATTGCTTCGACAGCTTCACATCAAGATCGCCATCTGTATCCACCGCTTTCAGCTGCTTTGAAAAAACCGGATATAATTCGTTTGTTTCATCAACAACGGCAATTTTTTCTTTCGCATCGTCACCTTGAAACAAAGAAATGATCGACTCCAGATTCGTTACAACTAAAACAAGCAGCACCGTGATGACAGTCGATATAATAAAGGATTTTGCCATAATCTTATTTTTGTATGTATGAGAAAGCATGATCCAAAATTTATTCATAGACGGCCCCCACCTTTTCTATAAAAATATCATGCAGTGACGGCTCTTCAAGCTCAAACTTTCTGATAAACCCTTTTCCCTGTAGCATCGCAAAAATCTCTTGAGAAATGTCTTCATTGGCAATCTGCAGCTTGACGCCGTCGGCCGTTTCCTTCCATTGTAGAATGCCTTCATGAGACTGCAAAAAGCTTAGATCGTCATCGGAGTGAATGGTGACGTTCTTTTTGCCAAAGGAGCGCTTGATCTCCTTCAGCTTGCCTTGCACGACCGGTCTTCCTTTCTGCAATATGCAAAGGTTCTCACAAAGCTCCTCCACATGTTCCATCCGGTGGCTTGAAAATAAAATAGAGACACCGCTGTTTTTCAGCGAGATCACAGCCTCTTTTAACAGCTCAACATTGACAGGGTCCAAGCCGCTGAATGGTTCATCTAGAATCAGGAGCTCCGGCTTATGCAAAACTGCCGAAATGAATTGGATTTTCTGCTGATTCCCTTTTGAAAGCTCTTCCACCTTCTTATTCTCGTAATCTGTGATATTGAAGCGTTCAAGCCATGTCCCGAGCTCTTTTACAGCCTCCCGCTTCTCCATCCCTTTTAATCTGGCAAGATAGACGAGCTGATCCCTTACCTTCATTTTCGGATAAAGGCCCCGTTCTTCCGGCAGATAACCGATTTTGTTGCTGATATGATAATTCACAGGATGGCCCTTCCAGCTGATTGAGCCCTCCGTAATGCTTAATAATCCTAGGATCATGCGAAACGTCGTTGTTTTTCCCGCTCCGTTTGCGCCTAATAGACCGAACATTTGCTGTTCCGGAATATCTAAGTCCAATCCGTCAACGGCTTTATAATCTCCAAATGTCTTCGTTACGTGATCAATTGTAAGCACTGAATCTCCTCCTTCCCTGACCCATTATATACTAATTTTGGATAAAGCATAATAAAGGATTTTGATTTCCTATTTAGAATATAAATGAAGAAAGACTGATAAACCTTAAAATGGGGGAGAAACCTGATGGCTGATTATTTCCTTACCGTATTTGATCCTTCGGGGAACACGCTGGTAAACGAGCAATTCGAGGCAGAACATGAAGAAGCGGCAAAAACGCATGGTGAAGCCCTCTTAAAAGAAAAAGAGCTTCATAGTCATACTCATCGTTTAGTCAATGCAGCCGGAAAGCTGATTTTGTTTCACAGATGATCAGCTTTCCGGCTGATCTGTTACGCTTGAAACTTCGGCTCCCGTTTTTCTAAAAAGGCACGGATTCCTTCTTGGTGATCCTTGGTCCTTCTCATTCTCTCTTGGGCGCTGCGCTCAAGGAATAGCACTTTTTTCAGTTCTTCAATTTGGAGGCTTTGAAAAATAGCTTTCGTTTCGATCATCGCCAAAAGAGGGGAGGCCAACAGGGTTTCGATAATGGGTCTTGCGCCTTCGGCAGGGTCTCCGGCAAATGTCCCATCAAGAAGCCCCATATCGTCAGCTTCCGAGGCAGATAGTTTTTTTCCGCTCCAAATCAGTTTTTTCGCTTTTGCTTCACCGATTCTTTTCTTCAGCAAATAATGTCCTCCGCCGTCCGGAACAAGCCCAATGCCGATAAAATTCATCGCGAGGACGGCGTTTTTTTCAGCGAGCACAATGTCCGCACAAAGCGCCAAACTCAGGCCTAGTCCCGCAGCAGCGCCATGAATGGCTGCAATTGTCACTTTCTTCATCTGATATAAATTCAGGGTGACAGCCTCAATCGTATCCATCAGCCGTTTAAATTGATCAGAGTCATGCTCTGATGTCATCATCCTGATATCACCGCCGGCCGAAAAGCCTTTCCCGCTTCCTCTCAGGAGAACGATGAGCGCCTCGCTTGCAGCCGCCATTTCGACTGCCTCCTTCAATTCAGACAGCATCTGTTCATTCAGGGCGTGATGGGCATCAGGCCGATTCAGGATAATCTCTGCAACGGCTCCATTACATGCATATTGAACAAACTCCATATGAAGCACCTCCATGTATGCGCTTGCTTTTTTCTTTCTCCTATACATTCCCCGCCATCCTCAAATAAACCTTTTTATTTTTCAAGGTCAATAGATACTGAAAAATGCATATTGTTTGAATGGAAACATAAAGTTTTATATAGTGAAATAGAAGGGATATCTTGATGAGAAGGGAGGAAAGGAACATGGATAAATTGCTGATCAGTTTTCTATTAAGTTTATTTATGGTGTACTTTCCCCCTTCGGACGTGGTTCTGCCTTCCCAGTTTGAAGCAAGCACTGACAGCTATGTGCCTATGTCCTCATATCCGCAGGAAACACAATCGGCAAAAACGCCGTCGCCGGGCAGCATGCACCCGGCTGAGCTGATCAAAGAGTACAGCCCGCTGGCGCAGTCTGTCAGGCAGCTCTCTGTCAAACCACTTGACGAACCGCTGATAAACAGGCTGGAAAAGGCTTTGGCCGTCCCTGTCAAATACCAGTCTAATTACCTCCGAATATAATTTGCTCAAGTTTTATTTGTAACTCACCCCATACTGCCAACACTACATTCGGAGGGATTTTCATTGAATATTAAAGAAAACGATCTGCCGGGCATCGGCAAAAAGTTTGAAATCGAAACAAGAAGCCATGAAAAAATGACGATTATCATTCATGATGACGGAAGAAGGGAAATTTACCGGTTTAATGACCGGGACCCGGATGAGCTTCTTTCAAATATTTCATTGGATGATACTGAAGCAAGGCAAATCGCAGCTATTCTCGGGGGCATGGTCTATAAACCGCAAGCTCTGGAGTCCATCGAAATGGCCTTCAGCGATCTTATTATTGAATGGTTTAAGGTCGAAAAAGGCGCCAAATCGATCGGACGCACACTTGGAGAGCTTGATGTTCGCCAGAATTACGATGTCACTGTGATTGCCATTATCAAACACAACCAGGAAAAGCTCCTAAATCCCGGAGCCGATTCGATTATTGAAGAAAATGACACCCTTGTCCTCTCAGGTGAGAGAAAGCATCTGAAGAAACTGATTCACGATTTTCTTTCTGGAGAGGGCGTGTGAGCCCCGATGGACCATCTTGTATTTGAAGTCGGAACTGCACTTGTCCTTGTGGCAATCGCCAGTGTGATCGCCAATAAAATTAAATTTTCGATTATTCCGTTTCTGATTGTGCTGGGAATGCTTGTTGGACCGCACGCGCCGAAAATAGGGATTATTGATCTAACATTTATTCAAAGCAGTGAAATCATCGAGTTTTTCGGGCGAATGGGCGTACTGTTCCTCCTCTTCTATCTCGGACTCGAATTCTCTGTCGGGAAGTTAATCAAATCTGGAAAATCAATCGCGGTCGGCGGGACGATTTATATTTTGATTAACTTCAGCCTCGGACTGCTTTACGGGTTTATCACCGGATTTTCCTTTCTGGAAGTCCTCATCCTCGCAGGCGTCATCACAATCTCGTCAAGTGCGATTGTCGCAAAAGTGCTCGTTGATTTAAAAAGAACCGCCAATCCGGAAACCGAATTGATTCTCGGCATCATCATGTTTGAAGATATTTTCCTTGCCGTATATCTGTCCGTTGTTTCCGGCCTTGTGCTAGGTGATGCGACATCCGTAGGGAGTGCACTCTTGTCCATTTTGATCGCCTTCGGTTATATGCTGCTGTTTTTTATCGCAGCAAGAAAACTCCCGCCGCTGTTGAACAAACTGTTGGACATTCGCTCAAACGAAGTGTTTATTATCGTCATTTTCGCAGCACTCTTTTTTATCGCCGGGTTTTCCGAGACGATTCATGTAGCGGAAGCAATCGGCGCGCTGTTGCTCGGTTTGGTCTTTTCAGAAACAGAGCATTCCGATAGGATTGAACACCTCGTCGTTCCGTTTCGCGACTTCTTCGGTGCGATGTTCTTTTTCAGCTTCGGCCTCAGCATCGATCCGTTTTCGCTCGGTGAAGCGGTTTGGCTTGCGTTGGGTGCAGTGATTTTGACCATTCTGGGAAATTTTATCGCCGGAATGGTGGCAGGACGACGCGCAGGGCTTTCTCATAAGGCTTCATCGAATATCGGGCTGACGATCGTATCGCGGGGAGAATTTTCGATTATCGTTGCGAATCTCGGAATAGCAGGCGGACTGTCGGCCACATTAAAGCCGTTTGCCGCATTATATGTCCTCATTCTGGCGATTTTGGGACCGCTTGTAACAAAGGAATCAAAACGAATTTACTGCTTGCTGAACAAGGTATTTAAATGGAAGCCTGAGGTTCAGCCCGCAAAAAAACAGGGATAAAAAAAAGCAGCACTGTGATCAGTGCTGCTTTGTCGTCTTCTCAAAAATCTGCTCTAAATATTTGATTTTTTCGTCCGTGTAGTGCTCGAAGCGCTCATTGTACGATTTCGGATCTTTTGGATTCGCAAAATGCGTGATTTTCCCTGTATCCCGATCAATAAATTTACTAGCAGCGCCGCAGCCGATGCCGATAATCGTCTGCACCTCTTCCATAATCATAATGTTGTAGATGCTTTCTTGTCCCGGCAAAGAGTATCCGACGTTTTCAAGGTTTCCAAGAATGTTTTTCTGGCGGTATAAATAATAAGGCACGTACCCATGCTCTTTCGTCCAGGCTACCGCGTCTTCCATCATTTGAGAAACCTCTTCCCTGCCGGCAACTTTGTACTTATGCTTGTTTCTCGTCATTTCTGACGCCCGTTTAAATGAAAGAGTATGAACGGTAAGGGATTCCGGCATCAGTTTTTCTGTTTCTGAAAGACTGTGCCTGAACTCCTTCACGCCTTCCCCAGGCAAACCAATAATCAAGTCCATGTTGATATTATTCATGCCGTGCTGGCGTGACAGATGATATTTCTCAATGGTCTCTTCAACCGTATGGTGCCGTCCGATCGCCTTTAGCGTTTCGTTTTCATAGGATTGCGGATTGATGCTGATCCGATCAATGTCATATTTGTTTAAAACGGCGAGTTTTTCTTCTGTAATCGTGTCAGGACGACCGGCCTCCACCGTAATCTCACGAATGTTTTTCACATCCGGGAAGGAGCGGACCATTTCTTCATACAGCAGATCCATCTCCTCCGCTGTAATGCTTGTCGGCGTCCCGCCGCCAAAGTAAATGGTTGTAACCTTAACATCATGCTCCTTCAGCCATTCACCGATTTTCTGCATTTCGTAATGCAGTCCCCATAGGAATGAGCCGACTCTGCCCGCCTGTCCCTGGATGGCATACGCAGGGAATGTGCAATACGCGCATTTTGTCGGGCAGAACGGAATGCCGATATAAATGCTGACTTCATCCTTTACTCGGTACAAATCCGGAACTGCCGCCAGCTGACGGTCAACAATTTCCTGCATTAGCATGATTTTTTCATCATGAATTAAATAGTCTTTTTTCAACTCAGCATGCGCTTGCTCCTTGGACATTCCGCTTTGCAGTTTTTTATGAAGCAGCTTTGTGGGCCGGATTCCTGTGAGGATTCCCCACTTCTGCGTAATGCCCGTATGCGCCTGAAGAAGATTGAGATACACATAAGAAATTGTGTTTTTCACTTGCTTAAAAGCTTCTTTTTCATTCATGCCGGGAGAAAAAATTTTTGTATGCTGTTCCTTTATGCCAGTACCCTTCACTTCTCCCGAAACCGTCACATGCTCATCCGTTTGTGACAACGCTAAAGAAATGACAAAATCTGCGGGCTCCTCTCCGCCATACGCAAGCTCGCACTCTTCATAAAATAAATTTGCAATATTTTGCAGAGGCCGATGCAGGCGGTCATCATGTATGCCTTCTATTTTAATTTGCAACTTCATCACCTAATTTATCAGATTCAAAACTTTCTTTAGTGTACAGAAATAAACTGCTAAAATCAATCCGGCAAAAAAGCCGCCGCACCTGTCAGGGTGCGAGCGGCTTTTTTACACACGTTTCATGTGGAACTTATCAAGAAATCCTTTTCGCTGCTGCATTCGGAAATATTCCTTCATCATATAAGCGACACCTTGCTCGTCATTGGACCTTGTAACCCAATCTGCCTTTCTCTTAATTTCCGGAATGGCATTCCCCATCGCTACCCCAAGACCTGCAAGTTCGATCATCGGCAGATCGTCATACTGATGCCCAATGGCCACGACATCATCCATACTCAGGCCCAGCTCTGAAGCGACGAGGGCCAACCCCGCTTCCTTCGAGACACCTTTCGGGACGATATTCAGCTTCTCATCGTTTACGCGAATCACGTCCACCGCAGGGAAGGCTTTTGTAATCGTTTCTGTAATGTCATGCTGAATGTCGTGCTCCGTGTACACCTCGATCACGGGTGCACTCACCGGCTCATCCATGAGGAGATCGCTTAATGATTCAACGAACTGGACTGGATAAAAGATCGGGTCAGACGGATGAATGAGTGCTTTCCCCAATAAATTCGAATTCACCTTTTTCTTGTTTCCGATAGAATACTTTTCGTGAAGAAGCCGAATATTGCATTGATAGCTCTCCAGCACTTGAACAATGTTAAAAGTATGATCATCAGAAATTCTTTTTTCAAAAAACGGGGCGTCAATTTTCTCAGCGATATATGCCCCGCTATGGGTGATCAGCTTGGCATCAAGCTTTAGCGATTTCGCTATTTTCTGTGCTGAGCGAAAATGACGGTTGGTCACAAGTGTGACGTAAATCCCTTTTTTCTTTACATATTCAATCGCGTCTTTCGTTGCCTGATGAATCTTCCCGTTCGACCGAAGCAGCGCTCCATCTATATTTAAGGCAAGCAATTGTTTTGACACAGAGATGTCCCCCTCCTTGATGACTGTACTTGTGTATAGGATATGACCCTGTCTCTGTGTTTAGAACAACCTTTTCTTAAAGCAAAAAAAGCCTGGCTCAGCAGACTTTATGTATGGCTTGTTGATAGGATACGATCGAAGCAGCCATTCTCCCTAATATCGTTATTTCGATTTACGAAAAATCATGTATCAGGAACCCCTTGTTTGACCAATGATGCGCTCCGAACACTTACTCTCTGTTGCTTATCCCCTCTATATAACGGCATGATATGCGACCGTATCCATTTGAAATAGGTAAGTGTAGGCGCTTTCAATGTTATTATCTCAGTTTTCCTTTCCGATGACAAGGGTTTTTTTAACTAAAAAAAGTAACCAACTTTTGTATATCCGTGGTAGGATCAGTTGTTAATTTTTAGGACTATACACTTGATTCAGAACGTACATTCCCATACAATATAAATAATAAACGAAAAAGCGGTGTTTATATGGCTGATTTAAAAGAAATATATAATGAAGAACTGATATCTCAGTTGATCCATCATGTAAGGTCATCCTATCCTGATTTTAACAAAAACAGATTCTTGGATACATTACGGCTGGAGGACTGGCCTGAACTCACTTTAAAAGAGCGGATGCGCCGCGTGACAGTTTCTTTATACGAAACTTTGCCAAAACAATACGTTGAAGCGCTCGCAATTTTACGGGATACAGCCCCTCATTTTAAAGGACTCAGCGGAATTTTATTTCCAGATTATGTGGAACAGTACGGGTTAGCGCATTGGGAAGAATCAATAAAGGCATTGGAATACTTTACGCAATATTCCACCTCAGAATTTGCTGTAAGGCCTTTTTTGCTGTTAGATCAAGAAAAGATGATTGCACAATTGCTTGCATGGTCTGAGCATAAAAATGAACACGTGAGAAGACTTGCGAGCGAAGGCAGCAGGCCCCGCCTGCCGTGGGGAAAATCGATACCGGCTTTGAAATCGGACCCTTCCCCCGTATTGCCGATCCTTGAAAAGCTGATGCAGGACGAGTCCTTATATGTAAGGAAAAGCGTGGCCAACAACCTTAATGATATATCAAAAACGCATCCTCATTTACTGAGAAAAGTCGCAGATCAATGGTACGGAACACATCCCCATACAGACTGGATTATCAAACATGCCTATCGGACCCTATTAAAAAAGGGTGATAAACAGGCCTTAGCGCTTTTTGGTTATGAAAATGCTGATTCGATACAACTACATGATTTAACATGTCAGCCCAAACGTATAGTTATTGGCGAAAGCCTTGAATTTTCTTTCTATATTCATTCAGACAGGGATCAAAAAGTAAGAATTGAGTACGCAATTGATTTTGTAAAAGCAAGAGGCCAGCGTCATCAGAAAGTATTTAAAATAACAGAAACAAATATACGAAAAAACGAAACAAAGTCATACACAAGAATCCAATCCTTTAAGGATTTAACCACCAGAAAGCATTACAAAGGAATTCATACATTATCAGTCATCATCAATGGAGAGGTAAAAGATTCATTGGATTTCCAAGTTTGCTGAATAAGTAAAAAATCCCTTCTTATCCAAGAAGGGATTTTGCTGATTAGCCTTCAACACTGCCGTAAAGCTCTTCTAAAGGCTTCATAATGATTTTGTTCAATTCACCAATCAGCATGCTCATGCGCTGCTCCGCTTCCATCAGCTGAGAAATTTTTTCGTGCTGCTGTACAAGCGCAACTGTTTTTTGAGCCTGCGTCACTTCTTCTTGTGTAATCTCTTCTCCTGCCATTTGTTTTTGCTGGAGTCTAAGCTGTACATCACGGAAGTTTTCGAACATGCGCTTCGCTGATTCATCTGCGTTAACTTCGTCGTAAAGGTTTTTTAAACGGGTGAACTCTTCGCTCCCGCGTAATGCATTTTCCAGATCATACGCTACATCATAAAAATTAACAGCCATTGTAAATAGCTCCTTTCATCATTGCCGTTTGACATACCACTCCACTATAACAGACTATGGAGCTCCTTTCATTAATCAAAAACCATTTCTTCTTAAAAAAGGATGACAAACAGTGCTTGAATCGCGCCTATCATTCCGCCGAGAAGGCCCCCCAAATAGGTAATCATTTTAAATTCTTTTTTTGAAATGGACAGCACCATTTCTTCAAGACGCTCCACCGGGAACTGATCCACCTGCTCCTTGACGATTTCCTCAAGACGCAACCGTTTTAAGACACTTTCAAGGTTGGACGAAATCCCTTCAAGCAATTTGTCTAACAGTGCCGGCAGCATTTGCTGGGTCAGCTCAGATTCATAGCGGACGGTAAGCGTGCCAATCGTATTGTCGAAGAAAGGGGCAGTAGAAAATGCTTGCAGCACTCTTCGTTTCAAACTGAAAATGAGCGCCTTTGCATTCCATTTTTCATCTGCTTCATTAAACGTATACTCCCTCAGCTTGCCCCATTCGTTTTTTAAGAGATCAGAAAGCAATTTATTTGTTTCCTCATTCCGCAAGAATTTCAGCAGCTCCGGCAGCACGCGATCCGCAAGGCTTGAATTGCCGAGAAACATTTGCACCATGCTTCCAAGCATGCCGCGCTCTTTTAAAAAGTCATCAATCATATTGCCAAGACGGATTTTTCCTTCATCACTTTCAAAATAACGGACACTCCGTGACAATATATATCCTGAAATCATCGGAATTTTTTCCTCAAGCTTTTCCTGCACCTCTATAGGCACCAGCTCTTTTAACGATTGGTCCCCGTATTGGCGGAAAAGCTCATTCAGCTTATCATCGGTCCAGCTGCTGATCCATGCATCAGCAGCTTTTTCGGGGCGCTTCATCCCGGCTTTTTCAAGCGCTTCTTTTACTGTCACTTCAGAAAGTGACAGCTTTTGAATCAGCTGTTCCCCCACTCGAAGAGCCTGCGTTTTGGCTGCATCAGAGACGAGCCGCTTTTTAATGCCTTCAGGGGTTAAGAGATGATTGACTACCATCAGTCCCATTTGTTTTGCAAGTTCATCTCGCCGTCTTGGAATCAGCCCGGGCGTAAAAGGAACTCGCTTCCCAAACAAATAGTACGCTTTATACGGCCTAAACAGCATTTGAATTGCTAAATGATTGGTCACCGCTCCAATGGCAGCGCCGATCACGATCATAAAAATAAAGGTTCCTGCAATACCCATTCCTATTCATCTTCCTCCATCTGTGCTTCAGCTTTTTTCATATAGATTATGTACCTATACGTATTATAGAGGCTCATGCAATCACTTAGCAAACGAGGAGACAAATTCCTATTCTTAGAAAATCAGCTTGTTCTTTTGGAATAGGGCAAGGTGGAGAATCGTATTCTGTAAAGTAGAATACCGTCAGCTGCGTTCGTCTTACATGTATTTAGTGTAAAGCTGCGGACACCCGCCGGCAGCTTTTGAATAAAAGGGGGAGTCTCACCATGATAACACTCGGTTTTATGTCCTTATCCCGCCAGCATGAAGCGGATTATTCCGCAGAACTGGCCAAAAGAGCACCCGAATTCGGCATACGTTTCATCCGGTTTACACCATTTGATATTTCACCTGACACTCTGCGTGTCAAAGCATCGGTCTATCATTCGGCCAGCAGCACATGGAACGAAACTGAAATGGCGATTCCAGATTATATTTATGATCGCTGTTTTTACGGCAAGGATTCACATTCCCAAAAAGCAAAACCAATCGTTGAGTGGCTCAAAAAATATCCGAAAACGGAATTTATCGGGCGGGGTCTTCCCGATAAGTGGACCGTCCTTCACGATTTGCAGCAGCACTCTGTAATCAATCCCTATATTCCCGAAACGATAAAGGTGAACCGCTACGAACAAATTCACTCCTTTTTATCCAAAGAAAAAGCCTGCATCCTTAAACCGGCATTCGGCGCGGGAGGCAGAGGCGTGATTCTTTTGAAGCTGGGCAAGAAAAACATCACTGCTACTTATCACATCGGAAAGGATAAGCAGACAAAAACGTTTTCCAACCAGACTTCTTTTAAAACATGGTGCAAAAAAGTGCTTCAGCATCAATATTTGCTTCAGCCTTACTTAAACATTCAAGATAAGGAACAATACCCTTGTGATATTCGTCTGTTTATGGAAAAAAACGAAGCAGGTGAATGGAATACAGTCGGAAAGGCAGTAAGACGCGGATACAAACACGGGCTGCTGGCCAATTTGTCAGGCGGATCTGATGCGCTGACATTTGACTCCTGGTTTGAAGATATACCGAAAAAACAGCAAGTGGTTTTACTAGATGATGTGTTTTCAATTACCCAATCGGTTCCGTATTATCTTGACGAGCGCTACGGGCCGTTGTTTGAACTCGGTCTTGATATATGTCTTGCAAAGGACGGGAGAATTTGGATTTTAGATATCAATTCCAAACCGGGCAGGAAGTCAATCCTGCGTGTCTCTCCCGAGCAAAAAGAACAGCTGTACACTTGTCCCCTAAAGCGCTGCCAATATCTGTTTTCTGAGCAAAGCCAGAAAGGAGTTCTTCCGCGTGAATCCTAAACGGTTTTTGATCGGCATAGACAAAACCAGTGAAAACACCCTGTTTCTGCCCTCTTCGCTGAAGCAAGACGGACTTTTGCATGCCGCATTCGGAACGAAGGTTGTCAGATGCCACGTTGCTTACAGACGGCATCTGGAACAAACCGTGCTTCTCTCTGAAAATCTGTTTCATGAGCTTTTGCTTCCCCACCGAAGCAGGGCTGATATACTGATTCATGATCATACAGTGCATATCGGGCCGTTAGTCGGCATCTTTACGGCAGGGTTTACTGTATCTCTTGAACGTCCATTTAAGGATCGTTCCCTCTTTTTTTCTAAGCTTGTCACGTTACACGAGCAAGCCGGAGGCTACTGCTTCGTTTTTGGCGCGCACCAAATCAATTGGGAGGAAGGCACGATTGAAGGCCTCCTTTACAGGGAAAACGGCTGGGAGAAAAAAATCGTTCCATTGCCGAACGTCGTTTATGATCGTTTGCCGAACCGAAAAATTGAAGATTCACTTCTCTTGCAACATACAAAAAAGAGGCTGATCGATGAATATCAGATCCCATGGTTTAATAAAACGTTTTTCAATAAATGGAACGTTCATCAATTGCTCGAAAAAGATCCGAGAACGGCACCCTTTTTGCCTAGATCCGAGCTGACACCATCTGTGGAGCTGATAGATGAGCTCTGTGGCGCATACAAAAAAGTCTATATCAAACCGGCAAATGGAGCACTCGGCACCGGCATTTATCAGCTGACAAGAACAGATGGCGGCCTGACGGTAAAGCATACGAATGACGCCAAAACATTTACTTCGATTGATTATTCCGATGCCGCCTCATTCCTTGCAGAATTTCAAAAACAGCACAACCCGTCCGACTTTCTCATTCAGCAAGGTGTTGATCTCATCGAATTTCAAGGCAAACCAGCGGATTTCCGTGTCCATACCAATAAAAACAGAAAAGGAAAATGGACAGTGACAGCAATTGCCGTAAAAATTTCCGGAAAGAACAGCATTACAACACATCTTTCTAACGGCGGCACTGTAAAGACACTTGCGGAAGTATACGATGATCCCGCTGAAAGAGTTGAGGTCATTAAAAAGCTTTCTGCAGCGGCACTGACGGCAAGCCATGTCCTTCATGATCATATCGAGGGGTTTATCGGGGAGATCGGTTTCGATTTTGGCATTGATCAGAACGGTAAAGTATGGATGTTTGAAGCGAATTCGCGCCCGGGCCGAAGCATTTTTTCTCATCCAAATTTGCATCATGTTGATTCTCTTACAAAACGAAGAAGCTTTGAATACGCGTCCTATTTATCTGAGAAGGCAATCACATCTCCTGAAGCATTGTGGCCTTCGTAACCTGTCCGCTTTTTTAATAAAGCGGGCTTATCTTTATCCAAGGCTGGGACAAACTGCATATTGGGGCCTCTTCAATGATGTTCTGGAACAATGATACAATGAACATAAGCCGTTTATATTCAGGTCAATTGATACCAAATGTAAGGAGCGTGGCCGTTATGATTTCTCATTTCAGCTGGAAACCGTTGTTCCCAAAAGAAAAGCTGCCCGGTTGGAAAATATCATTTTATTATAAAGGGACCCATTATGAAGGCATCTATCATAAGAGCGGTGAAATTGAATGGGGAGACTTGTTTCCCGCCCGCGCTGACGAGCCTGCTCTTACAAACGAGATACATGAACTGATGCTTTTTCATATTTATGACTAGCTTAGCCTAAACGGCTAAGCTTTTTTTGCTTTCTCAAGATTTACCACACAATTCTCCGCATGAGTTTCCGGCCATTTTAACATAATACGTAGTAACAAGCCGGCAAAGCATTGGGTTACGCCGAGGCGGCAGTGACACCCGATAAGGGTTCACAGATCTGGTGCAACTCCAGTTAACCCAACCATACTAAATAAAAAGGAGATTTTACACATGGCTAACCAAAACTCTTCAAATGACTTACTAGTTCCTGGCGCAGCTCAGGCTATCGATCAAATGAAACTTGAAATCGCTTCTGAATTCGGCGTTAACCTTGGAGCGGACACTACTTCTCGCGCTAACGGTTCTGTCGGAGGAGAAATCACAAAACGTTTAGTATCTTTCGCTCAGCAGCAAATGGGCGGCAGAGTTCAATAACAATTCAATATATGGCTATAGAGGGCGCGGTTTCCGCGCTCTCTTTATTTTGTCACCCTTTTTTCCTGCTCCACATATCCTAGAAAAAAAGGGAGGAAATCGGGGTGTCATTCATCACCATTGTGAATTGGGAGCTGGTTCAGTTCGTAAGTGTATCCATGATTCATGAATATGTTTCCCATCGTTCTGTTTATTTGTACAGGTATTCTTTCCCGCGCTGTTCAAACTGAGAACATCCTTTTATAATGAAAGGCGAGGAGGTTTTTTGATGAAAATCGCTTTATTAGGAGCCAGCGGCCGCGTCGGACAGGCCTTTTTAACACAAGCTGCAGCAGATGAAAGATTTGATATTTTCGCTCTGATCAGATCTCAACATGCTGATCTTCCCCTTTCAAAAGACAGAACCGTCACGGGAAACGCCCGCCGCTTAGAAGATGTGAAAAAAATAATGGAGAATGCTGAAATCGTGATCAGCTGTCTAGGCACAGATGGTGATGATACCTTGTCAACTGCTATGGCACACATTCTCTCCGCTATGGAGGAACAGCATATCAAACGGCTTATTACGATCGGCACCGCAGGGATCCTAGATTCCCGATATGAACCGGGAAAATACCGGTTTGAAACAAATGAATCGAAACGAAAGCAGACCCGCGCAGCCAAGGAGCATACAAAAGTATACGAAATGCTTAAAGAATCATCATTAGACTGGACAATCATCTGCCCCACTTACCTCCCGGACGGAACAGCAACCGGCGTATATCGTACGGAGCGTAACGTTTTGCCTGAGGGCGGCACAAGCATTTCGGTCGGCGATACTGCGGACTTTTTATATCGTGAGCTCGTTACAGGTAAGTATGTCGGATACCGTGTCGGACTGGCTTATTGACTACATAAACCAAAAACCCAAAACACGATTGTTTTGGGTTTTTTGAGCGTTATGCAATGGAATGTTTCTGTCCCTTTTGCAGTTCATACATTTGATAATATTGGCCTTCTAATGCCATCAGTTCCTCGTGGTTCCCTCTCTCAACAATTTCTCCTTTATCAAGAACCAAAATCTGATCAGCATTTCTGATTGTTGAAAGCCGGTGAGCGATGACGAAGGTGGTGCGTCCTTGTTTGACGACATCAAGCGCCTTCTGGATTACGGCCTCTGTCTCTGTATCAATATGCGCTGTAGCTTCATCTAAAATCAAGATCGCGGGATCAAACGCCAAAGCTCTAGCGAAAGAAATTAACTGCCGCTCTCCCGAGGATAGCGTGCTGCCTTTTTCAATCACGGGCTCATTAATGCCCTTCGAAAGCTTCTTTAGAAGAGGCTCAGCACCGACTTGCCGCAGTGCATTTTTTATTTCTTCTTCAGTCATTCTTTCGTCATCCAGACTTACATTAGATCCGATTGTACCCGAGAATAAGTACGGGTCCTGAAGCACAATGCCCATATGGGATCTGAGTTCCTGTCTTGACATGTTGTAAATGCTTCTCCCATCAATCAGAATATCACCTTTTTGCGCATCATAAAAACGAAACAGAAGATTCAAAATCGAGCTTTTTCCTGATCCGGTATGGCCGACGAGCGCTACGGTTTCGCCTTTTTGCGCAGTAAAGGAAATATGCTTTAATACCTCCTCACCTTCTTGATACGCAAATGACACATCACGAAATTCAACCCGCCCCAGCGCACGCTCCTTCGCCGGTTCACCCGCTTCTTCCGTTTTCTTTTCTTCAAGCAGTTCAAAAACACGCCCGGCGGAGACCCTTGCAAGCTCCAGCTTTGAAAACTGATTGACGATGCCTGTGATCGGCTGAAACAACCGGTTCAAATAATCAACAAACGCGTACAGCACACCGATAGAAACAATCCCGGCCGCATTCAGGCTCGCACCGCCAAAATGCCAGATCAGACAGACGAACGCAAGATTGCGGATGACATTGACCAGATTATGGGACATCAAGGAGTTTAAATTCAGCATCCTGTTTTGGAAATAAAAATGTGATTCATTTAATTCCTCAAATTCTCTCATTGTTTCCTTTTGATGGCGGAAAGCCTGAATAATGGTCATGCCTTGAATTGACTCATTCATTTTTGCGTTAATGTCACTGTTGATCGAGCGGATTTTTTGGTTGTAATATGACGCATATCTCCGGTATATGACCGACCACAGCCAGATAATCGGCACAATTGCCAGACATACAAACGCAAGCTTCACATCAAGCAGAAACAAGGCCGTGAATATCCCGAACATATAGATTCCGCTTGTCACAAATGTTGAAAGCACTGTGACATATAAATCCCTGATAGCCTCCGTATCATTGGTAATCCGCGCAACGACTTTTCCTGCCGGAAGGTTGTCAAAATAGCGAATCGGCATTTTCTGTATGTGCGAAAACACGTCCTGCCTCATCTTTTGAATAATCCGATTGGCGCTCATCTGCAGCAGATAATGCTGTCCGTATTGAAAGAATACCGAAAACACAAGCAAGCCCCCATACAGGCAGATCAGAAACACCATTCCCTTTATTTCCGGCTGATAGAACTGGAAAAGCTCCTGCTTAGTCAGCTTTTCGGCAGCATATGCCCGGCTCTTGTCTCCGTTTGTGATCGTCAGCTTCCCGTCAGCAACCGTTCTATTCCCGTCGAAGCTGACAGCCTGATCAACAAAATAGAACGCCATTCCCACTTGATAAATATGCGCCTCTTTTGCTTTTGAAACAGGCTCCTGCAATCGGTCCTCTCTGACATATGAGACGCCGTGAAACTGAACGGCATTTTTATCTTTTTCCGCAGCTTCATACCATGTTTTCTCAATGCCGAGGATATGGTCGTCTATCATTTTTTTGCCAATAAAGGGCCCAGTCAGTTCTGCACCGACGGCAACAGCTAGCAAAATGACGGCTGTGATCAGCAATTTTCGATAAAGAAGTGCGTATCTCCATAACGTTTTTCCTATTTTCATGCCCCTGCTCCCCCTTCTTCCGCAGTGAACAGCTGCTGTCTTTCATATTGTTCCCGGTACCACCCATTATTGGCCAACAGTTCTTGATGCGTGCCTCTCTCAGCAATGACGCCGCCGTCCATCACAAGGATCAGGTCGGCGTGCTCTACCGCGGATAATCGGTGCGTCAAAATCATTGTCGTTTTTCCTTTGCGGTTTTCTCTGATGTTCTTGATAATTGCAGCCTCTGTTTTGGCATCTACAGCGGAAAGCGAATCATCCAGGATCAAGATTTCCGGATTCGCCATGAGTGCTCTCGCAATCGAAATTCTTTGTTTCTGCCCGCCTGACAGTGCTACGCCTTTTTCACCGACCATTGTCTCCAGACCGGACGGAAGCATGTGCAAATCTTTTTCAAAATGTGCTTCGGCAATGGCTTGCTGAACCTCTTTATCACTTGCATCCTGTTTTCCGTATAAAATATTTTCTTTTACAGTCCGTGAAAACAGTAAATGATCCTGAGGCACATATCCGATCCACCCGCGGAGCCGGTCAAGAGGGATTTGCTGAATCGGTACGCCTGAAAATGTAATGCTCCCTTCACCTGGAGGATACTGGCGCAAAAGCTGCTTAATAATTGTCGTTTTTCCGCTCCCGGTTTTACCTGCAATCCCGACAGTCTGCCCTTTTCGCACCGTAAATGAAATATCCTGAAGATTGTCACTTGTTGAGCTTGGATATGTAAAGCTGACATGACTGAAAACGATATCTCCAGGCTCTTTAAGATCAGCGGGCTGTTTTGGATCTGTCACATCCGTTTCATAAGAAAGAGTTTCATTTACCCGGTCTAATGACGCATTGCCGCGCTGCATCACGTTAATGAGTTCACCGATTGCAAACATCGGCCAAATCATCATGCCTAGATAAACGTTAAAGGACACTAACTCTCCAAGCGTCAGCTCGTTCCGGAATACAAGAAACGCTCCGTAGCCGAGCCCAATCAGATAGCTTGCGCCGACAAGCAGTTTCACCGTCGGCTCAAACAGGGAATCAATAAAAGCCACTTTCATATTTTTCTGATAAACATCAGCGGTCATTTCATTAAACCGGCGAACATCGTTTGTTTCCTGAACATACGCGCGAATCACCCGCACGCCTGAAACAGATTCCAGCACTCTGTCATTCAGCGCCCCGAACGCGTTTTGGGCCTCAGTAAACCGCTCATGAATTTTACTTCCATATAGACTGATTGCAATCGCCATGACTGGAAGCGGGATAATGGCGGCAAAGGTCAGCTTCCAGCTGATCAAAAACCCCATCGTCAAAAAGATCGTCATCATAAACATCGTAGAATCGACTAACGTCAAGATGCCAAACCCTGTCGTTAAACTGACGGCCTGAAGATCATTTGTCCCTCGTGCCATTAAATCGCCTGTCCGGTTTTTTTCATAAAACGGCGGCGACATAGTCAGCAAATGCCCCATCAGCTTCGTACGAAGAATTTTCTCCATCAGATTCGCTCCGCCAAACAGCTGATGCATCCAAAAATAAGACATGATATACACGGCCGCCGTCAGCACAAAAAAGATACCGATATAAAACAGCAGCCCTTCCGCAGTAAACGCCCCTGCTTTCATATCATCTATGGCGTTCCCCAAGAGCTTAGGCGGAAACATTTCAATGACATTGACTGCTAATAAAAGGACAATCGCAATCGTATAGCGCAGCCAGTACGCCTTAAAAAACCAGCCAAGCTTTTTCAAAACTGAAAACATCTATCCCCATCTCCTCATCAGCCGCCTTCTATTTTTTCCTTGCAGCTTTTTTCATCCAATTTGGCACGAACAGCCCTCGCCTCTGTATTTGTCTTCACATCCCATACACCTGTCTTTCCATAGATTTTGTATATAAAAAAGGCATGAAGCGTCAGCTCCATGCCTTTTTTAACCGATATGTTACGCACAGCGCTTTTCAGCGCGCGGTCCGACCTAAAAAACCGTTCACGAAAACAGAACAAAAGGTTTGCCGCGCCAATATGAAACTGTTTGATAAACATGCAAATTCCTTGGCATAGCAAACCCTCCTTCCATTCTGATTTCATCTTTTTATCATCATATAAACAAAACCTTTTATTGTCAATCATTACTTGAATAGGAAAAGGTTAATTGTGCTCAAATTCGGGTAGTAGTGTTGTAAGACGCTTTGAAAGGGTGAGAAGGATGTTCCATGCTGACCATATCATTGTTGCGTTTGACGGAAGTGAAAATAGTAAGAAAGCGCTTCAGACAGCCATTGATCTTGCTAAAACCGTAAATGCCACTATTACCGTCGCCCATTCACATGATATGAAAGACAATCAGACCGTCATCGACCCGCCCAGACCCGCAGCTGAGGCAAGCTATATCAGCGGAGGCGTGACAAGTGTTCCTGATCCACTGATATCGGATGTAACATCACCTGAGCCAATGATCTATGAAGACCGTACGGAAGAAGTCATCGCCGAAGCCAGAATGATGCTGAATGAACAGCAGGCAGATGGAGATATCGATATATTAGAAGGCGATCCGGCTGAATCAATTATCGAGCATGCAAACCGCATTTCTGCCGATATGATCGTAACCGGAAGCAGAGACCAAAACAGGCTGAAAAAGCTAATATTCGGAAGTGTAAGTGAAAAGCTTTCAGCAAAATCGGATATACCCGTCCTGATTGTAAAGTGAGCACGCCCTGTGCTCACTTCTTTTATATTCATAATTGTGAAAAAACATAGATTTTCGTTTTTTTCTGTTATAATGCTTTCGTGCCCAAAAGCACAAAAGCATTAAAGATAAATATGGGGTGTTATTTTGGATTCTCAAAAAAAGCTGACGTTTCCGTTAGCCGTCGGTTTATTTATATTCATGTTATGCATTATTATTTCTTGCTTATTCTTGCTTCATGTAGAACCTCATATCCCGCTGTTTTTAAGTGTTGTCATGCTTTCAGCAGCAGCTTTATGGTTTGGATTTTCCTGGAAGAGTATTGAAAAAGGGATTGTAGACGGGATCAAAAACGGCGTACAGCCGATTATTGTTCTAGCGCTGATCGGCATCTTAATCGGCGCCTGGATGTACAGCGGCGCAATACCGACTGTGACAGTTTATGCCCTAGCCTTTATTGAACCAAGCCACCTTCTGTTGACTGCTTTGTTTTCATGTATGATCATCAGCACACTTGTTGGCTCAAGCCTGACAACTGTAAGCACAATCGGAGTAGCGCTGATTGGCGTGGCGAGCGCGGCTGGCGTTCCGCTTGAATGGACAGCAGGCGCAGTCATATGCGGCGCTTGTTTTGGGGATAAAATGTCGCCGATGTCGGACACAACCAACTTTGCAGCCGGGATAGGCGAAATACCGATCTTTGAACACATTCGCCATATGATGGGCACAACCATTCCAGCTTTGCTCATCACTGTCGTTCTGTTTTACTTTCTCGGTTCATCAGTGTCAGCGGACGCTGCTTCAACCGATAATATTCAGCAGGTCATAACCGGAATAAAAGATGCTGCAAACGTGACACCGTGGGCCCTTCTTTCTCCGCTCTTAGTCGTTTTGCTGGCAATTAAACGGGTATCAGTAATCCCCGTTCTGACTGCCGGAATTATTTCCTCGGGAATTTTGACTGCTATTTTTGTACCCGACAGCAGCCTGCAGGCGTTTATGACAGCTTTGCAAAATGGCACAACTTTCGAAACTGACAATGAGGCAGCCGCTAAAATTATCAACAGAGGCGGACTACAATCCATGATGGGCTCTGTCTCTCTCATTATGATTGCTTTTGCACTTGGCGGATTGATGGAGAAAATCGGATTGATTTCTGCACTATTGGAAGGCGTCATGAAAGGCATCCGCTCAAAAGGCCGTCTTGTTGCAGCAACTGTCTGCTCAAGCATCGGCGTCAACTTGGCAACCGGCGAACAGTATTTATCGATATTAATACCGGGACAATCATTTAAATCCTTATATGACAAACAAAACATCCAGCGAAAATTTCTGACAAGGTCATTAGAGGACGGCGGAACATTAATTAACCCATTGATTCCTTGGGGCGTCAGCGGCGCATTTATGGCGAGCGCACTTGGTGTTCCAGTCATAGACTACATCCCGTTTACGTTCTTCCTCTATATATCGCCGATGATCTCCATTTTGATTGGATTTGTTAAAAAATAAAAAGAGCCCCGCTGTATAAAGCGGGCTCTTTTCTTCGTTCATTTATGAAATGCTAGCAGCCTGTTGAATGCTTTCTTGAAAAGCAGCCTGAAGCTGTTTGGTCACCGGTCCGGGTTTCCCGCTTCCGACCGATTGTCCATCGAGCGTCACGACCGGAATAATTTCTGCCGTCGTTGACGAAATAAAGATCTCTTCCGCCTGTTTCAACTCTTCTTCACTGACAGGAGTCTCATCCAGTTTGATCCCATTCTTTTCAATCAGTCCTAAAATATTCATCCGTGTAATTCCATTGAGAATGAGCCGGTTAGCTGGATGTGTTCGCACCGTGCCGTTGATAACGGCATAAACGTTAGAGGATGTACCCTCCGTAACAACGCCGTCCCTAAGTAAAATGGCTTCAAATGCTCCCGCTTCATAGGCCTTTTGCTTTGTCATGACATTATACAGTAAATTCAGACTTTTGATATCACATCTTAGCCAGCGAAGATCCTCATCTGTAATGGCCGCCACTCCGTATGCCTGCTCTTGCTCCGGTTTTTTCACCGTAAACGTATAAGCAGTAGTCTGCGGCTCGAGGCCGGCTTCATACTGGTGTTTTCGCGGGGCCACACCTCTTGTTGTCTGAATGTATACCGCTCCCTCACTGACCGCATTTTCCTGTACAAGCTTTTGCAGGTCCCACTCGAGATCTTCTATACTGAATGGCAGTGAAATTCCGATTTCAGCAGCACTTCTGAAAAAACGCTCAGCATGCTCACGTAAGCCGAACAATACTCCTTTGTACACCCTGATCACTTCATAGATGCCGTCACCAAACTGATAACCGCGATCTTCCAAATCGATTGATGCTTCACTGCGCCCAATCAGCCGGCCATTGACTAAAACCTTCATAAAAGCCCTCCCTTTTCGAGATGTCCCTGATGTCATTCAAGCTGTCATTGTCACTAATTCTACCATATTGGACAAGCTGAAAAACAGAAAGATCAAGAGATCTATAGCGGAAAGGAGTTTATTTTTTCCTTAAAATCTGACATTTCGACAAATTTTCTATGTGCTTTCCAGTTTTATTCCTGTATACTTGACTGGTAATACATAGGTTGTAAACATAAGGCATCTTCATAAGCTGCCTGCTGTACAGCATTATGTAGAGATTTTATGCCAATGGAGAGATTGTTATGCGACAAACGAGAGGAGAGGCTTCTCCTTCTGCAGTTTCGCTTGCTTTTAAATTTGCAAGTTTAACAGTTTTATGTGTGCTGCTTTTGCTTATGGTGATTTTGGGTTATTCCAACAGTTCAACGAAAGCAAAGGAAGTCACTGTCACAACTAACGGACAGCTTCGAGATGAGAAGGAAAGCCTTAAGCTGAAAAACGACTCCCCCGATCTGCTGATAAAACATCTGCAGACAAAGCAGGACATGGGAGATAAAACGGTTTACTTAACCTTCGATGACGGCCCGTCAGCCTTTACAAACCGCTTGCTCGATGTACTGAAAAGCGCTGATGTAAAAGCGACGTTTTTTATGCTGTCACCGCGGATGAACGAATTCAAACAAGCTGTGAAAAGAGCAGAAAAGGAAGGCCACGCACTCGGTTTACATGGCGTTACCCACAATAACAGATTGTTCTATCAAACACCGACATCTCCGCTAAAAGAAATGCAGGAGGCGCGTGACACGCTGCAGGACATTACAGGTTATAAAACCGCTCTTGTCAGAACGCCCTACGGAAGCAAACCGTCACTAACCCCCTCACAAATCCGCAATCTAGAGAAAGACGGTTTTGTGTACTGGGATTGGACGATTGACAGCATGGACTGGAAATACCGAAATTCAAAGTATGTGACGGCCGTGTTAGAGCAGCTTGAAAATATGGAACACAGCTCTTCAGGCCGCCCGAATGTGATTCTCATGCATGATCTTCCCGCTACCGTAAACGCGCTGCCGGTACTAATCAATAAATTAAAAGAAAAAGGATATTCCTTCGGAGTGTTAGAGGACACAATGGTTCCTGTTCATGAATAAAAAGTGAGGCGCATAAGGCGGCTCACTTTTTTATGCCCAAACTTCGGGCAAACTCGCCGATTTTTTGATGGATGACCATGTCAAACAAGCTGTCGCAATACGTTGGTTCAAGGTTTATGATGACTTTCTTCATGCCGGGAATCAGACTTGCATCCTCAGGCACAAATCTAGCCGGAGCCACTTCGAGAGACGTGCCGATAACCAATAAAAGATCTGCTTGATCCAGCTTTTCATAAAGGGTGTCAAAGTGCATGACGGCGTCGCCAAAGAGAACAACATCGGTTTTTAATACCGTTCCGCAAATGTCCCCATTGTTTCCGGGCGCCGTGCACTCCGGCACCTCCCGCTCCAGCAAATGGGGAAGATCATATCGGGCGCCGCATGCCGGACAAGCTGCTGTCTGGATAGAACCATGCAGTTCGTACACATGCCTGCTCCCCGCTTTTTTATGAAGACCGTCAATGTTTTGTGTGAAAATATCGATCTGCTTCCCTTGCTTCTCCAGCTCAGCTAAAAGCAAATGGCCTTCATTCGGTTCAAAGCTGCCGCTCATTTTCATCTGGAACAATTCTTTGAATTTGGGCCAAAACAGACGCGGATGACTTAAAAAATAATCAAGGCTCATCGCTTCCATTCTTGAGGCATCTTCCGTCCAAATGCCACCTGCTGAACGAAAGTCGGGAATCCCTGATTCTGTGCTCATTCCCGCTCCGGTCAGCACAACAATTCTCTGTGCTTCATGTAGAATACTTTTGAATGCTTCCAACTCAACACCGCCTTTTTCTCTTATTTTACCATGAAAAAGACTCCGCCTCTGTCAGACGAAGTCTCTCTTTTAAGCCCGTTCCTTTTCCTCTTTATTTAGATTCACCTGGAATGGGTCGCTTTCGTGCTTTTGCTTGACAACAACCATTTGGCCGGGATATGCAAACTGGACACCTTCCGCACCTAAAATCTCAATAATTTTATAGTTGATATCCTCTCTAATATTAAGGTTTTCAGCCCAAACTGTCGTTTTTGTATAGAAGTTAAAAAATAAATTGTAGTAGCTGTCGGCAAACGTATCGAAGTTGACCATGATTGTTTCATTATCAACGCCCTCATGCTCTAAGAGCATTGTTCTGAGAGAATGAATGGAGCGTTCAAGGTTCTCAATCGGCGTAGCGTAGGACACATGGATGGAAAACGTAATCTGGCGTTTGGTCATTCTTGTCCAGTTCGTGATCGCTTCCATCGACAGCGTAGAGTTCGGCACCGTTACAAGCGCCCCCTGTGCTGTTCTGAATCTCGTGCTCCTAAAAGTAATATCCTCGACTGATCCTGTTACTGTCGACGTCTCCACCCAGTCACCAATTGTAAACGGCTTTTCAGTAATAATAATAATACCGCCGAAGAAGTTGCTGATGGTATCCTTCGCGGCAAGCGCAAAAGCCAGCCCACCAAGACCTAGGCCCGCTACAAATCCGTTGACATCATAATTGAATTCCTGAGCGATCACACTGACACTGAGCGCAATGATCACAAAACGAAGCAATTTGGATAAAAACGGAGCCAGAATGTCATCCATGTCAAGCTCGAAGCGCTGATTCACCTTATGGAAGATAAACGACGATGTTGCGGTCAAGTTACAAAGACCCCAGCACAAGAGCGCCACAATCAGTGAGCGGTATATTTTGCTGATGACCGGCATTTGCTCATCTAAAAACGGTGAATACCGGATCGCTAAAAACAGCCCAAGGGCAACAAAAAACCATCTGGCCGGCTTATCAAACGCCAGAACCACCTGTTTAAAAATTTCTGTTTTCGGCCGGTTTGTCAAATTAAAAAGCAGGTTAAAGAAATATCTTGTGAATAATTTTCTAAGTATAAGAAACACCAGCAAAATCGCCAAGCTGATGCCGATTTGAATGATGATATCAAGCGTAAAATACTGCTGCAGATAATCCGGCATGACTGTCTCCCCTCTATCCCAATCAATTGTTTATTATACTAAAATATTCGTAAGGATGTTCATTTAAATGTCTTTTGCAGCACAAAACCCCGGCGAAACGCCGGGGTCATTTCTCAATTCATCTATCAGCCAGATTCAATAGGGACAGTCACTTACCTTTTTTCGTTTGTGTCTGATCAAGGAGAGTTGCTTTTTGCATTTCAGCATCCGTTTCGGCTTTAATTCTTTCCTCCACTCTGATTCTCCCTTTTCCCATGATCTCGCCTCCTTTTTTGCTATTATAAAGGATCATATTTTGTTGTGAACATGTCGAAAGACCTAATTTTCTGACGAAATGTGTTCTGATACGCTGAGTGTCTTTTTTTAGTTATACGCATTCCTCAGCCCGGACCATTCCGATATGGCAGAAAAAATTCACCAGTTTGTATCGCGGTGCATATATGGATTTGATACAATAACAGAAATGCCCATACGAGGAGCTGACTTAGCTTGTACATCATTGCCCATCGCGGAGCATCCGGCTACGCTCCGGAAAATACGATTGCCGCATTTGACCTTGCGGTGAAAATGAATGCAGATATGATCGAACTGGATGTCCAGCTTACAAAAGACAGGCATATTGTTGTGATACACGATGACAGGGTTGACCGAACAACAAACGGATCGGGCTTTGTTAAGGATTTTACCTTGGAGGAATTGCAAAAACTCGATGCAGGAAGCTGGTACGGCCCCGCTTTTCAAGGAGAGCGTATTCCGACCCTGGAAGCGGTGCTCAAGCGCTACCACAAAAAAATCGGCCTTTTAATTGAACTAAAAGGCCATCCGTCTCAAGTCGGAATTGAAGAAGAGGTGGGGCAGCTATTAGGGCAATTTTCTTTTTCTATCAATAATATTGTTCAATCCTTTCAGTTCCGCTCCGTCCAAAGATTCCGCGAGCTTTATCCATCGATTCCGACAGCCATCATTACAAGGCCCAACTTTGGCATGCTGTCCAGAAATCAGATGAAGGCCTTCCGCTCTTTTGCAAACTATGTCAATATAAAATACACACGGCTCAACCGTCTGATGATCGGCTCCGTCCATAAAAATGGCTTAACCATATTTGCATGGACTGTCAACAATCAAAAGACAGCGGCAAAATTACAAGCCATGGGCGTGGACGGCATCGTTACAGATTACCCGGATTTCATCATAAAGGATGGCAAACATGAAAATATATAGCGCGGTTTTTATCGGAGGCGCGCTTGGCGCCTGCCTCCGATACGGATTAAACTTATGGATACACACCGGTCAGTTCCCGGCGGCAACCTGGCTGGAAAATGCGGCAGGCAGCCTCCTATTAGGCATTTTGACCGGATTTTTTATGATCGGGGCAAAACGGCCTCTGCTGTCGGCTTTTTTAGGCACCGGCTTTTGCGGAGGCTTCACAACAATGTCCACGTTTTCTAAGGAAACAGTGATGCTTTTGCAAGGACAACCCTCATTGGCTCTTTTATATGTGGCAGCCTCATTGATATCAGGGATCATATTTGCACTGATTGGTGTTTTTGCGGGACGGCGCATAGCAGGCATTCAGCAAAGAAAGGGGCTGCAGGAAAGATGACACTAGCGGGTATTTTCATAGGGGGCGGACTTGGCGCAATGCTTCGCTTCTGGCTTGGCAATGTCATAACCGCCAAAACCAAAGGTCTCAGCCTGCCCATTGGCATACTGACAGTCAATATTCTCGGAGCTCTCGGGCTCGGAATATTTACAGGACTTCACGTTGCAAATGCTTCGGTCTCGCTTATCATCGGCACGGGGTTTTTTGGCGCCTTTACGACCTTTTCCACTTTCAGCGTTGAAAGTATTCAACTCCTTATGGCCAAACGTGTAATAGAAAGCATCTTGTACATCGCCCTGACACTTTGCGGGTCGCTTTTGGCATTTTGGTGCGGCTGGATAATCACAATATAAAAAAAACCTTGAGCTTATTTCTCGCTCAAGGTTGCACTGTTCAGCATCACAGGCTCAGGCAGCGGCAGCTTGTGGTGCGCCGTAATCCCGGTTGTGTTGCCGGCTTCTTCTTTTATATCGATTTGCTTGATTAATCGGCCATCCATCTTCAGCACCTTTATCGTATATGAACCGATGCGAATGGATTCGCCAGCCTCAATATCGATGTTTTCTTTTAATATCAGCCCGCCGATCGTATCGACGTCTTCTTGAATCGATGCGCCAAGAAGGCTGTTCACCTGATCGATCCGAACCTTTCCATCCATCACATAATGGCCGTCGCCAAGCTTTTGGATCAGCGGCTGTTCATCTTCATCAAATTCATCTCTGATCTCTCCGACAATTTCCTCAAGAATATCCTCTGTCGTCACAAGTCCCGAGGTTCCTCCGTATTCATCCGACAATATAGCCATATGAATGCGCTCGCGCTGCATTTTAATCAGCAAGTCATGAACCGGGATCGTTTCAATCACTTCGATGACCGGCCTCACATACGGATGGATCGTCATCTTCATTCGTTCTTCTTCTGTCATAAACAGCAAATCAGAAAACAAATGCTTCGTATTGACCAAACCGATCACACTGTCTTTGTCCCCATCTGTGACTGGCCAGCGCGTGTATTTTTCCTTCAGCATGACTTCAAGCATCTCGGCCATCGTCATCTCAGTTGACACAGCAGCCATTTCCTTCCGCGGTATCATAATTTCTTTGGCGATCCGATTATCAAATTCAAAAATCTTATTCACATATTTATATTCAGACGGATTAATCTCTCCGTTTTTTAAACTCTCAGATAACAGCATCCTGAGTTCTTCCTCAGAATGGGAACCATCATGTTCTGACGCAGGCTTCAAACCGAACATCCCGCATAAAAGCCGCGCCGATCCATTGAGGATCCAAATAAACGGAAACAGGAGCAAATAGAATAAACGCAAAGGGCCCGCTATCAGTAAAGTCAGCTGTTCTGCCTTTTGAATCGCGACCGTTTTCGGGGCCAGTTCACCTACAACAACGTGCAGGAACGTGATCAAGCCGTACGCGACTGCAAAAGAGACTGCATGTGAAACCGATTCCGGCAAGCCGAGCGGTTCAAACAGTGGATGCAGCAGCCGTTCAAAGGCCGGTTCACCCAGTACGCCAAGCCCGATTGATGTTAATGTAATGCCTAGCTGGGATGCGGATAAATATTCATCCAAATCTGTAATGACACGCCTTGCGAGTATCGCCCGTTTGTTTCCTTCTGTGATAAGCTGATCTATTCTGGATCTCCTTACTCTAACAATCGCAAACTCGCTTGCAACGAAAAACGCGGTTAAAGCAATGAGCACGCCAATTAAAATCAGACTGTCAATATCGTCCATTTAACCCTATCCTCTCAACAAAGGATAAGGAGTCACCTCCTGATATAATCATTTTTCCTTAACATTGAGGTACGCGGTGTATTGTTGCCTAAGCAGAGGGCCCCATCATACCACCTCCAAAAGTCAAAGTTTGATTATAAATTGTATATTTTATTGTAACACAACTCATTCCAAAAATGATTTTTAATTTTTAGACTTTTATCATGGTCAATTCTGCGCCTGTCTGGATTGGAAGAGGAAGGATTTTGCGGATATAAAAAGAAAACAGCCTTGAAAACTGTTTTCTTTTCTTTGCCTTCTTAAGCAAAATCTTTATATAAAGAAATGAAAATGTCCCGTGAGTTTTTAATCTGCTCGATCGGCACACTGAAGGATAATCGGAAATGCCCGCTCATTCCAAAACCGCTGCTCGGCACAATTAATAATTTGTATTTTTGGGCGGCATGCACGCAAAATGCAACTTCATCTTCAATCGGCGATTTTGGAAAAACAAAGAAACCTCCCTTTGGCATTTCAAATTCAAAACCGGCTTCTTTTAAAATGTCTACCATTAAATCCCGGCGCTCTTTATAAGCGCTCGCGTCTACTCTTAAATCATCCATTCGTGCCACAGCCCGCTGCATCATGACAGGGGCATTCACAAATCCAAGCGTTCGATTACAATACACAAAAGCGTTGATCAAAAGGTCCGCATCCGGCATTCGGCTGTCCAATCCGATATACCCGAGCCGCTCCCCAGCTATGCCGAGATCTTTACTGAATGAGCTGGCCAATATCACACGATGGTACGATTGAAACGGATTTGCCAGCTCTTCATCATAGATTAATTGACTGTACGGTTCATCAAACAGCACATAAATCGTCTGGCCGCTCTTCTCTTCTATTTCTTTTAATAAAGCGCCTAAATCGTCTATATTTTTCTGGCTGAGAACCGTGCCTGTGGGGTTATGCGGAGTATTGAGGATCAGCCCTTTCGTCTGTGGAGTGATCGATTGCCTTACCGCTTCAATGTCGATCTCAAACCGGCTTGTCAACGGGCAGCTGACGGCCTTTCCCCCGTAGTTCTCAATATACAACTTATATTCGGCAAAATAAGGTGCGAGAATAATGACCTCTTCCCCAGGGTTTACGATGCTTTTTAACGCAACATTCAAAGCGCCTCCCGCACCCACCGTCATGACGATACGCTCCGCTGAGAAATCAGCTTCAAAACGCGACCCCAGAAATTGCGCGACTTTTTCTCTCGCTGCAGGAAGCCCTTGATTTTGTATGTATCCGTGGCTGCCTTTTTCAGCTTCCTCTATTAACGCTCTCTTAAAAGCTTCAGGCGGTTCAACAATCGGGTTGCCGAGTGAAAAATCAAATACCTGGTCTTCCCCGAACTCCTTCTTCAGCCTTGCACCTTCATCAAACAGCTTGCGAATCCATGATCCTTTATTTAAATTTTCTTCAACTTCCCGGGATAACCCAGCCAATTTCATCTGTCCCTTCCGCATATAAAAATTTGAAAATTCTATCTTCCTATGTTACTTCAATCAGATGATGAATTCCACAACTTCCAATTCCGGTCTGAAAAAAACAATAAACTTGTGCAAGACACCGTTCATATATTAAACTATTCTCATAACTATAACGTGATGGTTGGGAGGGATATAGATGGGGCTGAGACTTATCGCATCAGTGAACTAGCGGCACTCGCCGGAGTAACGAAACGGACAGTTGATTATTATACGAATCTCGGTCTGCTTACGCCGGCCAGATCCTGTTCAAATTACCGTTACTACGACGAAAATGCACTCAAACGACTTATATTTATTGTAGATTGCAAGAAGCAGCGATTGGCCCTGTCCGATATTAAAGATCGACTGGAGAACCAGTTTCCCTCTTCAGCTAAACTTGATGATGAAATTGGAAATCTGGCATTAGAAATTGATTATATGAATCAAAACATCTCCGGAATCTTGCATCGGTTTGAACGGCTGAAGCCCGAGGATCGTGACAAGCTGAAAAGCAAACTCCCGCCTGAAAAGCTCGCCGTGTTCCAATCATTTATGCTGCTGTTAAGTTAAAACCATTTTATCTAACAGGAGGTGTTACCTTCATTCTCATTGCTAGAGTGAAGGTTCTAATTGGACATAGTGAATTTGATTTTAGTTGCTGTTTTAATCGCCCTGACGGCATTTTTCGTGGCATCTGAGTTTGCCATTATCAGAATCAGAGGCTCACGGATCGATCAGCTGATCGCGGAAGGAAATAAAGCAGCAATAGCCGTAAAAAAAGTGACCACGCATCTTGATGAATATTTATCTGCGTGTCAGCTCGGAATTACATTGACTTCCATCGGATTAGGGGTTTTAGGTGAATCAACGATCGAAAGGCTGCTTCACCCGCTTTTCGTACAAATGAACGTTCCAGGTTCCCTTTCACATGTCATATCGTTTATTTTTGCGTATGCCATTATCACGTTCTTACACGTTGTTGTCGGAGAACTTGCACCTAAGACAGTCGCTATCCAAAAGGCGGAAGCAGTGTCTATGCTGTTTGCGAAACCGCTGATTTGGTTTTACCGCATCGCGTTCCCATTCATTTGGCTTTTGAACAATTCCGCACGGTTATTGACCAAAGCCTTTGGCCTGGAGACCGTTTCAGAAAACGAACTGGCTCACTCAGAAGAAGAGCTGCGAATCATTTTGTCTGAAAGCTATAAAAGCGGTGAAATCAACCAATCAGAGTTTAAATATGTGAATAAAATCTTTGAATTTGACGACAGGCTCGCGAAAGAAATTATGATTCCGCGGACCGAAATTGTCAGCCTTCCGCATGATATCAAGATCTCTGAAATGATGGACATCATTCAGATTGAAAAATATACCCGCTACCCTGTGGAAGAGGGCGATAAAGATAACATTATTGGGGTTATTAACATTAAAGAAGTGCTGACCGCCTGCATCAGCGGTGAGGTATCTGTTGATTCCACCATTTCTCAATTCGTCAACCCGATCATTCATGTCATTGAATCTGCGCCGATCCAAGACCTGCTTGTCAAAATGCAAAAAGAGAGGGTCCACATGGCCATATTGTCTGATGAATACGGCGGTACTGCCGGGCTTGTGACGGTTGAGGACATCATTGAGGAAATTGTCGGTGAAATCCGCGACGAATTTGATATTGATGAAATTAGCGAAATCCGCAAAATCGGCGAAGGCCATTATATTCTTGACGGAAAAGTGTTAATTGACCAAGTAAACGACCTGCTAGGCATTCATTTAGAGAACGAAGAAGTCGATACAATCGGCGGCTGGTTCCTTACTCAAAAATACGATGTTGAAAAAGATGATTCCATCATCGAAGAGGGCTGCGAGTTCATCATTAATGAAATTGACGGCCACCACGTCGCATATATTGAAGTGAAAAAGCTTCAAGAAGAAGAACTTCTGGAGACAGCTAACCAGCAGGAAGCATAATAAGAAAAGCACCTTGTATAAGGTGCTTTTCTTATTTTCACAGTTTCAGGGCAATCTCTCAGAACGCCTTATAGCTGATCAAGTTTATTCTCTAGTTCTTTAATCCGCTGATTCAAAGCCTCTGTCATTGCTGCAAGTCTTTCCTTTGAAGGCAGGTGGGCAAAATCAGCCTGGTGAAGAGGCTCACCGATAATCAGCTTCATTTTTCCTTTTTTGAATAATTCTTTTCCGCTTGAAGGGCCCTGATATGCAGCGGGGACAAGCGGCGCTTTCCCCATTTGCGCAATCGTCACCGCACCTCTTTTCAAAGGCACATCCTCAGAGGTTCTTGTTCCGCTTGGGAAGATACCGACGATCTCTCCTTCTTTCAGCAGCTTAATCGGCGTTTTAATACTGCTTGGCCCGGGATTTTCCCGATCTACCGGAAAGGCATGAATTTTCTTCAGAAACGAACCGATCCATTTATTTTGAAAAAGCTCTTTTTTCGCCATGTAGTGTATTTGATAAGGAAGAATCCCGACTCCGAGTGTAATCACATCAACCCAGCCGGAATGTGTACACGCGATGACAAAACCTGAATCGGCCGGAAGGTTTTCTTTGTTATACACCTTCACTCCTCCGCGAAGAGAAAGAATAACTTTTAAAGCATTTGCACAAAACTTATACATATCGCACTTCCTTTGTCGTAATCAATGATTCTTTCTGTCATCTATTATAACAACATTTTTTATTACCTGGTACTAATTTTTAAGATTTCTCCCGTTAAACGCCAAAAAACTGAGGATTCATCCTCAGCTTTTGTTATATTTCCTCTCTGGTCGGCGGGGCCATAAACTCCGGTCCGACAGGGTCTGATATCGTATTTTCCAATATAGTATTGATATCTTTCTGATCTTCACTGTTCAGCGTCCAGCCTGTAATCTCAGATAGGGCCTCAAGCTGCCCAGGCTTTCTTGCTCCCCAAAGAGCGATATCCGCTCCCGGCTGATCTAAGATCCATCTGACAGCCAAGTGAATCACTGATTTTCCATAACGTGTCTTCGCCAGCTTATCCAATTGATTGACAGCAGAAAGATACTCTTTAAAGCGGGGCTTCTGGAATTTTGGATCGTGATTACGCAGATCATCGCCCAAAAATGTATACTCTTCGGTCATTTTTCCTGTTAACAGCCCTCTGCATAAACTGCCGTATAATAATGTTGTTATCTTGTTATCTTTCGCATAAGGAAGAACACTCTCTTCCATCTCTCTTTCAAACAGATTATATGGAGGCTAAATCGTATGGAGAGGTGCGACGGCGCGAAATGTATCCATTTGCTCAATTGAAAAATTGCTGACGCCAATCGCCCGGATTTTTCCCGCATCATATAATTCCTTCATGACTTCAGCCGTTTCTTCAATTGGCACAAGCGGATCGGGCCAATGCACCTGATAAAGATCAATATAGTCTGTTTGAAGCCGCTTCAAAGAATTCTCATTCCTCTACAATTCTCGCTCTGTTCGCATGGCGGAACAGCTGGTTGTTCTTCCAGTCCAGAGCCGTTTTCGTTGCGAGAATCACCTGGTCTCTTTTGCCGTACTCTTTGATTGCCTTTCCGACGATTTCCTCGGACTGCCCGAAGCCGTAAGCCGGCGCGGTGTCAATCAGTGTAATCCCCTGATCAAGAGCGGCGCGGATTGTTTCAATCGATGTTTTTTCGTCAGTGCCTCCCCACATCGTTCCGCCAATGGCCCATGTGCCGAGGCCGATTCTAGAGGCTTCTATTCCTGTATCTGCTATACTGGTATATTCCATTTTGCCACTCCTTCACTTTTTCACTATTTTTTCCCCTCTGGAAAAAATGTTAAACATTTCTCCGCACTATCTTTTGGGGCCATTTTTGGGTACTATATAGTAATGGTGTTTGATTAGGTATAAAAAAGCCGTTTGCATGTAATGTGCAACTTTAAACCTTTCTTATGCGTGTATAACATAGAGGGGAGAAAAGGCAGTGACGATCGATGAAATTTACCAAATGTACATGAATGATGTTTACAGGTTCCTGCTCTCCATGACAAAAGACAAGCATCTTGCTGAAGACTTGCTGCAGGAAACCTTTATGCGGGCATACATACACATTCACTCCTATGATCACAGCAAAGTAAAGCCCTGGCTTTTTCAAGTGGCGCGAAACGCCTTCATTGATTACGTCAGAAAGCATAAGAAAGAAGTAACCATTTCTGATGACTTAATCGGAAGCCTCTTTCAAAATGCTGTTCAAAGTCCTGCCCATCAGGTAGAGATAAAGGAAGTGCTGACTGGTTATATGTCCGAGCTCCCCGATAATTATCGGGAGGCCTTAACGCTATATTATTTAAAAGAGTTAAACTACAAAGAAGCATCCCATATTATGAATATTTCAGAGGCGAATTTTAAAAGTGTTTTATTTCGTGCCAGACAGCGGCTGAAAGCACTTTATAATAGAGGTGTTAATGATGAATGAAGAATTTAAAAAGCGTTTTGATCAATATAAAAATGGGGAAATGAGCGACCAGGAAATGACTGCATTTGAGGAAGAACTTGAGAAGCTCGAAGTATATCAGGAACTGATTGACAGCGAACTCGAGGACGATAACGATTGGGATCTCAGCATCAGTCCTGAAAAACAAAAAGCGATTTTAGCCTACGGCAAACGCAAGTCTTATTTGCGAATTTCTGTGCTTGCCGTCATTTCGACATTGATGATTTTGCCGCTTTGTACGCTGGGAAGCTACCTCTATTACGGAATGGGTGGAAAACACAGCACCGGCAATGAGTTTATGGAAACTGCCGCAGTCACTGTAGCCCTGACCATGCCGAATGTTCTTGTTGATACTTCCGGACTGAAAAGCCAAGTGAAGCTATTTGGAATGAATACGGAATTCCCGCTGCAAAAGCAGATTGGCACGAAGACGGCTGCCGTAGGGAATGAACGGGTTGAAATGTTTTATAACAAAGTAAAAGCGCCGGCAGTAAACTACTATGACTTAGAAGTGAATAAAACTGGCCATTACTTTACACATCCTTCAAACAAGTCTGAACAAACGACCGCAAAAGCAGAAAAAACGTTAAGCACATTGCCCGAAGGAACGGTATCAGAGGTCTACCTTTCATATGACCGTGCATATCCGACAAAAGACGTGTATAACAAATTCAAAGGCTATGATGTGAGCTTTTTGTGGAACGCAATCGAAACAGAGAAAAACACAAATAAGACAGCTTCCACAGAACCTCTTGGCTATCCTGGAAAGGATTCAAAGTTCTTGGCCGCCCTTAATACAAAAGGCAAGTCGAATGGCGATCAGTTTATCAACGCCCTGAAATTCATGTCCAAACACGAAAAATGGGCTCAGGTCATTTCAAAACGGAAAGACCTGAATGTAGATAACCGATTAGATTATGTAGAGAAAAACGGTGTCAATGTATACGGTTCGGTCGTTACAGGGCCAACCAAGGAAATCCAGCGCATGCTGAAAAATAAATCTGTAAAATCAGCGAATGTCGGCGAGGTGGAATTATGGAACTGGTAAGAATTTTTAAAGAACACAATGTATTCGGCTGGATCTCTGTCGGGACAGCGGTTCTGTCCCTGCTGTTGCTGAATTTGGCCATTATCAGCAACGTCACGTTTTATTCCTATCAAATGCTTCCATTCGCCATGGCTGCCGTTCCGTTCGGCGTTGTTGAACTCTTCATCAAGAGAGGGCGCACAGGCCCCGGCCTGCTCGGCGTCATCCTTAATCTCTTTGTGATTATTTGTGTGTATACCATTGTATCTGTAGATACGAATTTACAGTTTGGCTTTTAAAAAAGACGCCTTTTCAGGCGTCTTTTTTTTCGTTATACCGGTTTTCGGAACAAATAACTTTCTATAGTAAAACCCATCTTATCTGTATAAAATCGATGTGCGTCTTTACGCTGAAGGCCAGATGAAAGACTGACAAAACCAAGTCCGGCTTTTCTCGCCCAGTCTGAGGCATAATCCAAAAGCATTTTGCCGTATCCCTTTGATCGGCAAGGTGCCGTTGTAACAAGATCCGCAATCCACAAGTGCTCTCCTTTATGAATGGAAACCCTCGGCAGAGCCCCGCACAGCGCTCTGATTGCTGTATCCTCATATAAGGCAAACAGCATATACGATTCTTTCTGCACACAGGCTTCAAGCCTTTGTAAATACGTCTCAATATCCAGTTCTGTTCTCAATTCACTCATAATCGGATACGACTCAGCCCATTCTTCTTTCGAGGTTAATTGTTTCATATGGATCATCTTCTCAATCCCCTTTCCTTTCGTTACAATGATCATAGCTAATAAATGGCATTTGCCAAATAGCCAATATCAGAAAAAATGACCATGCCAGATATAAAGGAGACATGAGATGGATATTACGCCGTTTCTTGATAAAAAGAGCAAAACACCGCTGTATGAGCAGCTTTATACCTTTTTTAAACAAGAAATTTCACATGCGCGAATAACAAAGGGAACAAGACTTCCGTCAAAACGCAGGCTCTCCAGCTTGCTCGATGTCAGCACGGCAACTATAGAACGAGCTTACGAGCAATTAACTGCTGAGGGCTATGTCAAAAGCAAGGCGAAAATCGGCTGGTTCGCGGCGGAAGTAGAACCAGGCTTCCCGACAGCTCCTGACCATTTTCAACAGTCTGTACAGCCGGGATTACATGAAAAGAACGCACCTGCTATTGACTTCCATCAGGGCAACGTTAATCCGACCCTCTTTCCCTTTAACGCATGGAGAAAAAGCATAGTAAAAAGTCTTGATCGCTATTCCGGATCGTTTCACACCTCTGGCGACCCTCAAGGAGAATACGAACTCAGGCACATGATTGCCCGATTCGTCAAGCTGTCTCGGGGAGTAAATTGCGAACCCGGCCAGATTATCATCGGCGCAGGAACCACCGTGCTTCTGCAAATTCTTTGCCTTTCGCTAAAGCCAGGTACAAAAATCGGCTTTGAAGAACCGGGCTTTCACCGTTCAAGAAGGATGTTTGAAGCAAATCACATGGATGTCACTCCGATTTGTTCTGATGCAGAAGGCGTCCTGCCGGATGAGCTCTACCGTAAGAATCCTTATCTCATGTATACGACTCCTTCGCATCAGTTTCCGATTGGGACCATTATGACGATTACCCGCAGACAGGAGCTGCTGGCATGGGCGGCAGAAACAAATTCATTCATTATAGAAGATGATTACGATGGAGAATTTCGCTACAGCGGCCATCCCATTCCGTCTTTACAGGGTCTTGATCCGAATGGCAGAGTCATATATCTGGGCACTTTTTCAAAGTCACTTCTGCCTTCTTTGCGGCTCAGCTTCATGATTATGCCCCCTGAACTCATGGAACCAATCAAAAACAACGCTCAGTTAATGAAGCAGACCGTCTCTGTTCACTCGCAATTGGCACTGGCAGACTTCATCGAAACCGGAGAGTGGCAAAAACACATAAATAGAATGAGAAGCTTATACCGAAAAAAACACGCTGTCCTGTTAGAAGCCATCCGCTCTGAACTAGGAAACACCGTTGAGATTCTCGGTAAAAACTCGGGGCTTCACATTCTGCTGCGCCTTTTGTTTCCAGCAAGTGAGGAAGAAGCAATACAAGCAGCCGCAGACCACGGTGTAACCATCTATCCCGTGTCTCCCTCATATAAAGAACAGACGCCTTTTGCTTCTGTCTTAATCGGTTATGGCGGTTTGTCAGAAGAGGACATCAGGCTCGGCATCCAAAAACTGAAAACGGCATGGGCACCGTTGATATCATCTTATTAAATAAAAAACAGGCCCCAGAAACGGAGCCTGTTTTTTTAAAATGATAAAATTCCGATTAAATTTAAGAACACGATAATAATGGCAAGCGGCACGATAAAACGAAGCAAATAAAACCATGTGTAAAAGAATGCTTTACCTGCATTTGATCCATTTCGCATTTCAGCCAAGAGTTCGCTTTTCGAAATTTTCAGCGGGATAAATAGAGAAATTAACAGAGCGCCTGAAGGCATTAAAACATTGCTGACGGTAAAATCGGCAATATCAAAAAACGTTTTGCCAAATAGGTGCACATCACTCAATACGCCATAAGACAAGCAGCATGGGATTCCGACCAAAAAGATCAAAAGCCCGCTCGTCCATGACAGTTTTTTTCTTTTCTTTTCGTCCCCTTTTCCGATTGTGGCAACGATAATTTCAACCATCGAAAATGCTGAGGTCAAGGCTGCAAATAAAAATGCAACGAGAAAGCCGATAAAAAACAACGTGCCGAACGGAAGCTGTTCAAAAACGGCCGGAAGCACTGTAAACAGCAGTGTCGGTCCTTCATTTGGCTGAAAACCGAATGAGAAAACCGCCGGAAAAATAGCCAAACCTGCCAAGAGTGTCACAATGATATTCATCAAGACAATGGAGGCTGCCGAACGAGGGATATTTTGTGTTTTCGGCAAATAGGAGCTGTAGGTCACCATCACCGAAACCCCCAGTGTTAACGTAAAGAAGGCCTGTCCCAGCGCGAATAATATGGATTCCGGAGTCAGATCACCGAAATGAGGCACAAGCAGAAACTTTACGCCTTCCATTGCCCCGTTAAGCGTAAGAGACCGAAGAACGAGCAGAATAAACAATAAAAACAAAATCGGCATCATCACCGCGCTTACCCGTTCAATCCCTTTTTGAACCCCTCTTGCGACAACGAGTACAGTCAGTGCCATAAAGACAAGCTGAGCCGCGAGCGTCTGCAACGGATTTTGGATTATAGAAGCAAAAAGAGCGCCATACTGTGCCTGAGAAAGCCCGGACAGTGATCCTGACGCTGTTTTCACGATATACAGCAAAATCCATCCCCCAATTACACTGTAAAACGACAGCACTAAGAAACACGCGGCTACGCCGATCCACCCTGTAAGAAACCAAGCTGATCGCGGCGCTTCTTTTTTATATGCATCAATGGCATTCGTCTGGTTCCGTCTTCCAAAAATAAATTCCCCCACCAAAAGCGGATAGCCTAAGAGGATGGTAAATAACACGAAGATAAGAAAAAAGGCTCCTCCCCCATTGGTCCCCGCTACGTAAGGGAACTTCCAAATCGCGCCCAAGCCGATAGCCGAGCCGGCCGCTGCCATGACGAAACCGATTTTCGAAGCCCATTGGACTGGTTTTTGCTCAGACAATAAACGTCACTTCCTTTCCAGCCTATATTATCTCTTATTTTTGTCTTCATTTCTATAGATTCATTTGTCAAGAACAGAAAAGAGAGCGGCCTGTATGGCCGCTCTCTTTATCAAAAGGTTATTTATTGATTTAATTTTGAATGCTTTCTTGAATACAGGAAATAAATTACCAAACCGATTAACAGCCACACTAGGAAGCGGACAATCGTCACCCATCCCAGATTTAAAATCAAGAACAGGCAGAACAGAATCGCCAGGCCTGGGATCACGGGAACTCCCGGGCATTTAAAAGCTCTCGGAAGATCAGGCTGTTTCTTTCTCAAAACGATAACTGCCACAGAAATCAGGACAAATGCCGACAGCGTCCCGATGTTTACCAGCTTTGCAAGTTCATCCAGCGGAACAAGTGAGCCGAGAAGCGCCGACATCGTTCCGAAAAACCAAGTGGCTACATAAGGTGTTTTGTGCTTTGGATGCACTTTAGAAAGTGAGCCTGGCACAAGTCCGTCACGCGACATGGCAAACATGACGCGTGTCTGCCCGTAAAGCATCACGAGCATAACTGTTGTCATTCCCAGCACGGCGCCAATATCAATGATGCCAGCCACCCAGTTTTGTCCTGCGCTTTGAAGAACTAGAGAAACCGGATGATCCACACCCGCAAATTGAGCAAACGGGATAACCCCAGTCATGATCGCTGATACGGTGACATATAAAATCGTGCAGACCAGTAAAGAGAAAATAATGCCTTTAGGCAGATCCTTCGCGGGATTTTTCGTTTCTTCCGCAGCAGAGGATACAGCGTCAAATCCGATAAAAGCAAAGAATACGAGCGCCGCTGCACTGAACACGCCGCCAAAGCCCATTGGCATAAACGGCTGCCAGTTGTGCGGCTTCACGTAAACGGCTGCCACCGCGATAAACAGCAGAACAACCAGTATCTTCAAGATAACCATGATATTGTTGACTCTTTTTGATTCTTTGATGCCTAAATAAAGCAAATATGTGATCGCCATTACAATGACGAATGCAGGAAGATTAAACAGGGTAAAGGTGCCTTTCACTGCGCCCGGTGCCGCTGTTAAAGCAACCGGAAGATGAATGCCGAGCCCTGATAAAAACGATTGGAAATAACCAGACCAGCCGACCGACACTGCACTTACCGCCAGCATGTATTCTAAAATTAAATCCCACCCGATAATAAAGGCCATAAGCTCTCCCAATGTCGCATAAGTGAATGTATACACCGAACCTGAAACAGGCACACTTGACGCAAATTCCGCGTAAGACAGGGCGGCGAATAAACAAGCCAGCGCCGCCACAACAAATGAAATGGTCAGTCCGGGACCTGCCGTGACTGCACCTGTTCCCGTCAGAACAAAAATTCCTGTACCAATAATGGCGCCGATTCCAAGCAACGTTAAATCAAATGCCCCTAATTCTCTTTTTAAAGATTTTTCCCCGCTCGTCGCAGCGATTAAATCCTGAATGCTTTTCTTCCTAAAAACGCTCCCTTTCATTCCCCTTCAACTCCCGATCATCTATTTTTATATATTTTATTTGAATTTTCTGAATTCATGAGCAACAATGGTCATTTTTCTTTTTTTCTACTATATTTGTACTGGTCGCGAATCATTCCTTTCTCCTACTCAATATTATATATAAAATTGCAAAAATGAAAACAAAATTGTTAGAAAAATCGACAAATTTTTTATTTTGAAATTTTTTACCATACAAAAAAACCAGCTCTGGAGCTGGTTTTTCGTTGATTACGTTGAAATAAAACGGCCGCCATTCACATGAATGGTCTGCCCTGTCATATAGGAAGATTCGTCAGACGCCAGCAGAACATAGGCGCCTGCATGCTCAACCGGTTGTCCCGGTCTTCCCATTGGGGTATCCAAGCCGTGCTGTTTCACTTTTTCCTCAGGGAATGTCGCCGGAATAAGCGGTGTCCAAATCGGACCGGGCGCCACCGCATTCACTCTGATGCCTTTATCTGCAAGCGACTTCGCCATGGAACGCGTAAAGGAGACAATCGCACCCTTTGTGCTGGAATAATCAATTAACGCCGTATCCCCTTCATAAGCGGTAATCGATGTCGTATTAATAATGGCACTCCCCTCTTGCAGGTGAGGCAAAGCTTTCTTCGTCATATGAAACATGGAAAAAATATTTGTGCGAAAGGTTTTTTCCAGCTGTTCTGTTGAAATATTGAGAATGCTGTCCTGGGGATGCTGTTCAGCGGCGTTGTTCGCTAAGATATCGAGTTTACCAAAATGGTCCACTGTTTGCCGCACAGCTTGTTCACAATGGTTCTCGTCCCCGACATCTCCCGGGATAAGCAGGCAGCGGACATTCTCCTTTTCGATCCGTTTACGTGTTTCCTTTGCGTCCGAATGCTCGTCTAAGTATAGAATGGAGATATCAGCCCCCTCTTTAGCAAAGGCAATAGCTGCTGCTCTCCCTATTCCGCTGTCGCCTCCAGTAATGATTGCGACTTTTCCTTTCAGTTTTCCGCTTCCACGATAATCCTCGTCCTCTGACAGCGGCAGCGGATTCATTTTTGACTCAATGCCCGGCTGTCTGTCCTGATGCTGCGGTTCTTGTCCTTCTGTTTGTCTGTCCATTGGGTTCACATTCATCACTCCTAGACATGTGGTTGATACTGAACGTTACCACACGACAGAAATGAATAAACGCCAAAATATGTTATGAAAGAACTTCCTCGGGAATGGCACCGGTATATTTCGCTGACGGGCGGAAAATCATGTTGTTTTCTGCTTGTTCCAGCACATGGGCGCACCACCCTACCATTCGGCTTGCTGAAAAGGTCGGAGTAAACAATTCATCGTCAAAATCGATGGCCTTCATCACTGCAGCTGCGTAAAATTCAACATTTGTGTACAGCTTTCGTCCCGGTTTGTAGATTTCTAGCAAACGAATCGCTTCTGCTTCTACATGCAGCGCAAGATCAAGATCACGGTCATTGCCGGCCACCTGTTCTGCTTTCTGTCTCAAAGCTTCTGCCCGCGGGTCTTTTGTTTTGTACACCCTGTGGCCGAATCCCATCAAGCGCTCTCCTTTTTCGAGTTTTTCTTTTAGATATGCTTCAGCATGTTCTTTTTCTCCAATGTCTTCAAGCATTTTTGTCACCGCAGAAGGAGCGCCTCCGTGCAGCGGACCTTTCATCGTGCCGAGAGCAGCCGTGACGGCTGACACTAAATCACTCTCTGTTGATAACGTGACTCGTGCCGAAAAAGTGGATGCGTTCATGCCGTGCTCCATGGCCAGAATCATATAGGTTTCAAGCGCTTTCTTTTTTGCCTCTGAAGGCTGTTCACCTGTGAGCATATAATAGTAGTTTTCGACATGTCCGTACTGGGAAGAAGGTGCAATTGCTTGTTCACCGCGCGTCCATCTTTTTCTGTATGCAATGATGGAAGGCGTGATTGCAATCAGCCTGATTGCTTCTTCTGTTTTCGGATGGAATGTGTACGTATTTTCCCCCAATGCTGAAACAACCGTTCTCAGCACCGACATATCGTCCATGTTGTTTGGCAGTGATTGAATCAAGCGCTCAATATGTTCCGGAAGATTCCGTTCCGCAGCCAGCTTATCTTTAAATACCTGCAATTCTTCAGTTGAAGGCAGTTTTCCAAATAAAATCAAATAAGCCGCTTCTTCAAAGCTGTGATTCAGTGCGATGTCTTTTGCATGATGTCCTCTGTAAATCAGACGCCCTTTTTCACCATCAATATGGCTGATGGATGTTTCTACACATGTAATTCCCTTTAATCCGTAATGTACCATTTGTATTCCTCCTATCCTTTTCTGTTATTATAGTAAATATAATATTTAAAAAATAATGAATATTTTAAAGGGAATTAATTAAAAATATTAATCAGAGGGAGAATAGAAATGGATTTCAAATGGCTTCACACCTTTGTGACCGCTGCAAAATATGAGAACTTCCGAAAAACAGCGGAAACGCTTTTCTTATCTCAGCCCACTGTGACCGTACATATCAAGCAATTAGAAAAAGAAATCAGCTGCAAGCTGTTCGAGCGTAAAGGCAGGCAAATCCAGCTGACTGATGAAGGCAGGGCGTATTTGCCGTATGCGCTCAGGCTTCTTGATGATTATGAAAACAGCATGGCAGAGCTTCACAGAGTGAGACAAGGCTACTCTCAAACCTTACAGCTCGCGGTTTCTCCGCTTATTGCAGATACAGTGCTTCCTTCTGTCATGAAGCGGTACACAGCAATGAATACGGAAACAGAAATGGCGGTTACGATTTTCGAATCAGCGGAAATCGCGTCACTGATTAAAGCCGGGGAAGCAGATATCGGACTAAGCTGTTTAAAGGTACAGTCTTCTTCTTTAAGCTGCCACTGCTTATACAAAGACCCTGTCGTCCTTGTTGCCCCGCCCGATAAGCGTTTCATAGAAGACAACGAAATTGATGCCAAAGAGGTGCTCGAACAATACCTGCTTTTGACCCACAATCATCCTGATTACTGGGACGACTTGCTCCGTCAAGTCAGAATGACTTTTCCATTTGTGAGAACAATGAAGGTCACTCAAACACATATAACGAAACGGTTTATCAAGGAAGGACTCGGAGTTTCATTTCTGCCTTTATCTACAGTAAAGCGTGAGTTAGCAGAGAAACAGATGATCAGAATTCCTTATCAGTCTGTACAGCTGCCCTATGCAGGCGCTTACGCGATTGCCCTTTATGAAAATAAGAAAGAAAAAAAATTCTTGGATTTTTTATCACATTTTCATTTTTAGGAGCAACCAAAACGCCTGTGCTCCGTCTAATGAAAAAAACCCGTTCCAATGAACGGGTTTTCTCTAAAAATTAGAATCTTTTCGCACCGAGGTAACGAGGCTTCCAGTAGCTGTTGTTCAGGCTGCTGATTTGTACGCCGTCAGATCCTGCATGAATGAAACTGTTGTTTCCAATGTAAATCCCCATGTGAGAAGGGCCGGATTTATATGTTGTGAAGAAGACGAAATCACCAACAGACGGGCTGGCAATGCTCTTCATAGAACTCCAGTATCCTGCAGTGCTTGTTCTGCCCACACTTGTTTGTTTATTCAGTACGTACCAAATGAATCCGCTGCAGTCAAAGCCGGAAGTTGTCGTTCCGCCCCATTTATATGGCGTTCCGACTAACGCTTTTGCATCAGAAACCAGTTTGCTCACATTAAGTGATGTAGATGACGTTTTGCTGCTTGAAGATGATGAAGATGAAGCAGGTTTTGAGCTGCTTGTGCTTGTTCCTTTCACCTTCAATACTTGGTTGACATAGATTACATCTGATTTTAAGCCGTTTAAGCTTTTTAATTTGCTGACCGTAGTGCCGTATTTGCTCGCAATTTTAGAAAGGCTGTCTCCGCTCTTCACTTTATAAGTAGAAGTGGAAGACGATGACACTTTTGATGAGCTGGAGCTGCTTGAACTAGTTGAACCTTTCAGTTTCAGGACTTGTCCAACACGAAGCAAATCTGATTTTAAGCCATTCAGCTTCTTCAGTTCATTGATTGTCATGCCGTATTTTTTTGAAATTTTCCAAAGGCTGTCCCCGCTCTTTACTTTGTATGTAGAAGAAGAGGTAGAAGAACTGCTGCTTTTTGAACTTGTAGATTTGCCGTTAATCGATAAAGTTTGTCCCACATAAATAATGTCTGAACGAAGGTGGTTCTCTGATTTAATTTTACTGATCGTTGTGTCGTATTTTCTTGAAAGATCCCATAACGTGTCGCCTTTTTTCACCTTAATGCTTTGTGCAGATGCCGCTCCTGCAAATAACGTCGATCCTAAAACAACTGCTGTCGTAGCTGTAATGATTTGCTTTTTCATATTTTCCTCCCCAAATGTTAACTCTCTATATATGTATCTCTTTTTTTTAATTATTCTTATTGATTTCTATTATAAGGATAGATTCCCATCAGAAATAGTCTTGACTTCATGTGACAAATTTCTTAATTATTCGTTCTAAAAAAAAGTTTTTAAGGGTATTAAATATTTCATTTTCGTTGCAAAGGTGACAAAAAATGAGTGCTTTTGTCATGTTTTATGGGATGTTTTTCAACATAAAGGAAATAAATGAAAAACTTTCGGGGTCGGCTCACATACCGGTAAATGAGTGATAAAGAATATTCGAGGAGAGCTGCGGTTATCCGCAGTTTTTTTATTTAAACAAACATATCATGCAAAGACAGAGAGGTAAAGATTTTTCTGAAAAATGAATGCTTTACATCAAATAAGGCAAGATAACGAAAAGTGTTTTTTCATTTCCTTACAAGGCTTTACTTATTGTTTACATGATCAACAGCCATATTTAACAAAATTTTCCTAACATGATAAACGGAATACATTAAAGGAGGCATGAAAAAAATGAATTTGTTTCAAAAAATGAAATCAAAATTTCTGCCAATCGCCGCTGTTTCTGTCCTTACAGCTGGAATTTTTGCCGGAGCTGAGCTGCAGCAAACAGAAAAGGCCAGCGCCAAAAAACAAGACAAAGCTGAGATCAGAAATGTCATTGTGATGATAGGCGACGGCATGGGGACGCCTTACATAAGAGCCTACCGTTCCATGAAAAATAACGGTGACACACCGAATAACCCGAAGTTAACAGAATTTGACCGGAACCTGACAGGCATGATGATGACGCATCCGGATGACCCTGACTATAATATTACAGATTCAGCAGCAGCCGGAACAGCATTAGCAACAGGCGTTAAGACATATAACAATGCAATTGGCGTCGATAAAAACGGAAAAAAAGTGAAATCTGTACTTGAAGAGGCCAAACAGCAAGGCAAGTCAACAGGGCTTGTCGTCACGTCTGAAATTAACCACGCCACTCCAGCCGCATATGGCGCCCACAATGAATCACGGAAAAATATGGACCAAATCGCCAACAGCTATATGGATGACAAAATAAAAGGCAAACATAAAATAGACGTGCTGCTCGGCGGCGGAAAATCTTATTTTAACCGCAAGGACAGAAACTTGACAAAGGAATTCAAACAAGCCGGCTACAGCTATGTGACAACGAAACAAGCATTGAAAAAAAATAAAGATCAGCAGGTGCTCGGGCTTTTCGCAGATGGAGGGCTTGCTAAAGCGCTCGACCGTGACAGTAAAACACCGTCTCTCAAAGAAATGACGGTTTCAGCAATTGATCGCCTGAACCAAAATAAAAAAGGATTTTTCTTGATGGTCGAAGGGAGCCAGATTGACTGGGCGGCCCATGACAATGATACCGTAGGAGCCATGAGCGAGGTTAAAGATTTTGAACAGGCCTATAAAGCCGCGATTGAATTTGCGAAAAAAGACAAACATACACTTGTGATTGCAGCTGCTGACCATACAACCGGCGGCTTTACCATTGGCGCGAACGGGGAAAAGAATTGGCACGCAGAACCGATTCTCTCCGCTAAGAAAACACCTGAATTCATGGCCAAAAAAATCAGTAAAGGCAAGCCGGTTAAAGATGTGCTCGCCCGCTATGCCAATCTGAAATTCACATCTGAAGAAATCAAAAGCGTTGAAGCAGCTGCACAGGCTGACAAAAGCAAAGGGGCCTACAAAGCTATCATCAAGATTTTTAATACCCGCTCCAACAGCGGATGGACGAGTACCGATCATACCGGCGAAGAAGTACCGGTATACGCGTACGGCCCCGGAAAAGAAAAATTCCGCGGATTGATTAACAATACGGACCAGGCAAACATCATATTTAAGATTTTAAAAACTGGAAAATAAAAAGGATGCAGAACGCTGCATCCTCTTTTTTATAAATATCTGCGGTGAACACCTTTTCCGTCGTACGAAAACATGACTTCCTTATCCTCAAGCACAGACTCAATGTGCACGCTTCTTCCCCAAAGCTGGAATAAATAAGGGAGCACTTTCTCCAAATATTTCAAATCTAACTCTATTCCCTCATACCAATGCTTAATATAGAGCTCGTTATTTTTCATATAATCGCCGTCGTTTACTGTCAAATATGGAAAACCGCCATTTACCCGCATGCTTACGAGCTGGTCGCGTACCGACTTCCACTGTTTATCGATGATTTTATAATCTCGGCCCTGTTTTTGAAATAAATAAAGATCCTCGCGCATGACTAATTCTTTGGTTAAATAATTGCGGATGAAAGAGATATCGGATTCAATCTCCCTGACCTCAAACATTTTCTCCCGGCCGGAGTCAGGCTGCACGCCCATTTTCTTCATTTCCTCCGTCGGGTTGTTGTACCTCTCCTCAATGTCTTCAAATATTTTTAGCCCTAAATAATAAGGATTAATGCCTGTTTTGGACGGCTGAACGACACCTGCATTCAGCTTGGCGAACTCGATCGCTTCATCAGAGGTTAAATCAAGCTCACGTATAATTCGCTGGTGCCAATAGGAAGCCCAGCCCTCATTCATAATCTTGGTTTCCAGCTGAGGCCAGAAATAAAGCATTTCCTCTCTCATCATCGTTAATATATCACGCTGCCATGGCTCCAGCTCCCGGGAATGCTCCTCGATAAAAAGCAGGATATCTTTTTCAGGCCGCGGCGGGAACGGTTTTTTCGATTTTTTCACTTGTTTTTTCGGTTTCTTTTCATCCAAAGACCATAGATCATCGTAAGGCGTGGCTGCCTCTTCAATCTCCTCTTCCTCATCATCCACACTCCATTGGAGCTTTGGTCGGACCAACGACGGATCGATATGCTCCTGAATCGAAAGGATCGCATCTAAAAAAGATTCGACTTCTTTTATCCCGTGAACCTGTTCATAGTGTTTTATCCGTTCAGCTGTTGCCGCCATGCTTTCCACCATATCGCGCTTCGTGTTTTGGAAACGGCAGTTGTTTTTGAAGAAATCGCAATGGGCAAGAACGTGTGCGACAATCAATTTATTTTGGATCAGTGAGTTGCTGTCCAGCAAAAAAGCGTAGCATGGATCTGAGTTAATGACCAGCTCATAGATCTTACTTAACCCTAGATCATAGTGCAGCTTCATCTTATGAAACTGCTTGCCGAAGCTCCAGTGGCTGAATCTTGTCGGCATCCCGTACGCGCCAAATGTATAAATAATTTCAGCCGGGCAGATTTCATATCTCATCGGGTAGAAATCAAGGCCGAATCCTTTTGCAATTTCGGTAATTTCCTCAATTGCCCGCTGTAATCCCTTCTTCTCCTCCGCGTTCAACCTAATCCCCCCTACTTGGACTTATCTATAATGTATGAGCCCGCCAGACAAAAGATGATAGTCTCACTCGGGCAAGAAAAAATTCCTCCGGCACATTCATCTGTTTGCTTATTGGATCAGTGGGTAAACACACACCATACTACGAAAAAGGAGCGATACCAATTGAATGTAGCAGACGTGCTTTCTTCTTATCTCAGTAAGCTGCCAAACGTAATCATTGCTTTACTCGTCTTATTAATCGGCTGGGCTATTGCTAAAATCATTGAAAAAGCGGTATACAAAGGACTCAGCAAAACAAAAATCGACGACAAGCTCTTTGCTGGGAAAAAGCCTTCACGCTATTCCTCGGAAAAAGTCATAAGCAAGGTCGTTTATTTTATCGCACTGATCATCGTCTTTATTTTATTCTTTAACATTTTGCACCTGACAACAGTGGCATCGCCGTTTGTCAGTATGCTTTCGGCGATTGCAGCTGCGATCCCAAGCGTGCTGAAAGCCGGACTCATTCTGCTGTTAGGATGGGCTGCAGCCTCTGTTTTGAGCTTCCTTGTCAAAAAAATCGGGATGAAGCTGAACACGAGTGACAAACTGCGCAAGTGGAATTTGGTGTCTGAAGGAAAAGATATTCACCAGGCTGTCAATACCGCTTCACAAATTGTCTTTTATCTCGTGCTGCTTGTTTTTCTGCCAGGGGTCTTATCTTCTTTGAAAATCAGCGGCATTTCAGGTCCTTTTACAAATATGATGGAAAGCGTGCTCGCTTTTCTGCCGAAATTATTTGCAGCGGCGCTTATCGTATTAATCGGCTGGCTTGTTGCCCGCCTTGTCCGTGATATCATTACGAATTTCCTTGCAAGCATCGGCACGGAAAGATTCGCGGCACGTATGGGTTTATCAATTTACTTAAAAGACACAAGCCTTTCAGCAGTCATCGGAACAATCGCTTATGTGCTGATTATGATTCCGGTGGTCATTTCAGCGCTTGATCAGCTGGATGTCGCCGGCATTTCAAAACCAGCTGTCTCTATGCTGAATACGATTTTAAACATGCTTCCGAACATCATAATTGCCATCGTGCTTGTTTTAGCGGGTATCTGGGCAGGAAAATGGGTGAAATCCATGGTGTCCGGACTGCTCCATCGCGCAGGCTTTGATTCTGTCTTAGGGAAAATGGGCATGGAAGCCGGAACGCCTGCAAAGCTGTCCTTGTCTCAAGTTGTCGGTATGATTGCGCAAATCATTGTCATTCTGCTCTTTACAGCTGAGGCGCTTCAAATTGTTCGGCTGCACTTCCTCGTAGAAGTTGCCACCGGCATCATCGCGTATCTGCCGAATGTCCTTGTCGCCGTATTCATTCTCGGACTCGGCCTTTACGCAGGAGAATTGGTGAGAAAAGTGCTCGCAAGCATGATAAAAGGTCAGGAATTCAAGTCTTTAGCACCTATTGCTAAATATACGATTATCGCACTTGCTTTCTTTATGGCCCTGGATCAGCTTGGTGTCGCTGCGACAATCGTCAATTCCGCGTTCATCATCGTTCTTAGCGGCTTCGCACTTGCTTTTGGTTTATCCTTCGGCCTTGGCGGTAAGGATTTTGCATCACGTTATCTGTCTACATTTGAACGCAAAATGCAAAACACAGAAATCGAAAAAAACCGTAAAAACCAAAATCCGCCGAATGACATGTAAGCAAAAAACATGCACCCAGCTGGGTGCATGTTTTTTCAATTCCTTTTTTTTCATTTTTCAATCGATTATGATAAGATATAGAAAATGTCTTATTCTGAGGTCTTATTATGAAGTTAACCAATTATACAGATTATTCATTAAGAGTGTTGATTTTTCTGGCTGCAGAGCGTCCCGGAGAACTTTCAAATATAAAACAGATTGCCGAAACGTATTCTATTTCAAAAAATCATCTCATGAAAGTCATATACAGGCTCGGCCAGCTCGGCTACGTAGAAACGATACGCGGACGGGGCGGCGGCATACGATTAGGCATGGAACCTGAAGACATCAACATCGGTGAGGTTGTCAGAAAAACGGAGGACGATTTTAATATTGTTGAATGTTTTGATGCGAACAAGAATCTCTGTGTTATTTCCCCGGTTTGCGGCTTAAAACATGTGCTGAATGAAGCGCTTTTAGCCTACCTCGCAGTTTTAGACAAATACACACTGCGCGACCTCGTCAAAAACAAAGAAGATATCATGAAGCTTTTAAAAATGAAGGAATAGATTAAGATTCCTTCTTTTTTTATGCCCTTTTTCCCCCTTATTGTTAAGATAATTTGGCTATTTTTATAAAAAGGCAAAACGATGAGACAAATGTGCCGATATAAAAAAGAAACAGCAAATGCAAAATCATTGGGGGAAAAAGGAGAGCTAAGATGAAAAAGAAATTAGCAGCAGGGCTGACAGCATCTGCGATTGTCGGCACAACTTTAGTAGTGACACCAGCTGAAGCAGCAACGATTAAGGTCAAAAGCGGAGATTCTTTATGGAAACTGGCCCAAACCTATAACACAAGTGTGGCGGCCCTCACATCCGCCAATCATCTTTCGACTACTGTTCTGTCGATCGGCCAGACGCTTACTATTCCAGGCAGCAAATCCAGCACTTCTTCATCTACTTCAAGCTCAACAACCAAGAAGAGCGGAAGTTCTGTTTACACAGTGAAAAGCGGAGATTCACTTTGGCTGATCGCAAATGAGTTTAAAATGACGGTACAGGAACTGAAAAAATTAAACGGACTAAGCAGCGATTTAATTCGTGCTGGGCAGAAATTAAAGGTGTCCGGTACTGTTTCTTCAAGCTCTAGTTCCAGTAAAAAAAGCAACTCTAATAAGAGTTCAAGCTCCAGTTCAAAAAGCAGTTCTAATAAGAGTTCAAGTTCTTCATCTTCTACGGGAACATATAAGGTGCAGCTTGGAGATTCACTTTGGAAAATTGCAAACAAAGTCAATATGTCCATCGCTGAATTGAAGGTCTTGAACAACTTAAAATCAGACACCATTTACGTGAATCAGGTGTTGAAAACAAAATCAAGCGGCTCTGATACGTCTTCTAAAGACAATTCATCCAAATCGAACCAATCTTCAGCAACAACTAAATATACCGTTAAAAGCGGTGATTCACTTTGGAAAATCGCAAACAACTATAACCTGACTGTACAGCAAATCCGAAATATCAACAATCTGAAATCAGATGTGCTTTACGTTGGACAAGTATTGAAGCTGACAGGTAAAGCATCTTCAGGCTCTTCATCATCGTCGTCTTCTTCGTCAAATGCAAGCTCCGGCACGACGACTACATACACGGTGAAAAGCGGTGATTCCTTATGGGTGATTGCACAAAAATTTAATGTAACAGCTCAGCAGATTCGTGAGAAAAACAATTTAAAAACGGATGTCTTGCAGGTTGGCCAAAAGCTGGTCATTTCCGGAAAAGCTTCATCATCGTCTTCATCCGGTTCTTCAAACACCACCAGCTCAACGAGTGCGAAGATTAACACAATGATTTCGGCCGCTAAAGCGCAGCTTGGGGTTCCGTATCGCTGGGGAGGCACGACACCGTCCGGGTTTGACTGCAGCGGATTCATTTATTATGTACTGAACAAAGTCACATCCGTATCTAGATTAACGGCAGCGGGATATTGGAACACAATGAAATCAGTTAGCCAGCCTGCTGTCGGAGATTTCGTTTTCTTTACAACATATAAAGCCGGCCCTTCCCACGTCGGAATTTACCTAGGCAACGGGGAATTCATAAATGCCAACGATTCCGGAGTTGTCATTTCCAATATGAATAACTCTTACTGGAAACAGCGCTATCTCGGTGCAAAACGATATTTCTAAAAACAGAAACTGTGCGGCCTTAACGGCTGTACAGTTTTTTATTAGAGCCTAAAGACGTTGATGCTGATCATATGATTTGTCACCGGATGAAAATAGACTTCGGCCCGAACAGAAAAAGTGTCATCTTTTTGTCTGACTGTCACCCGAAAGACATCTTTCGTCTGCTGATCATTCACCTCTGTACGCCCCATATAAGCATAATCAGAAAATGAAGCGCCCTTATATTCATCCTGAATTTTGCTCCAGGCAAGCTGTTCCCACTTTTGAACGGACTCGTTTGTGTCCGTTGAATGACCTTTTGCAGCCATTGACACGATAATCAATCCGCAAAAAAGAAGCGCAATGGTATACGGCAGAGATTTCATTTTTTCAGTCTCCTGTACCCAGAATATGTTCCCTCATAGGTTTACCAAAAGCGATATCTTCATTCAGGCATTTTGATTTTATGTCTCCCTCATATTGCTACCCCTTTACTGACGCAGACGGCAAGTTTTGCCCCGTCAATAACAGAGGATGCGGCATAAACTAATCATGAACTTCTCACCCAAGAAAGGAGAAGCGATTCATGGATTATGCCGATTACGATAAAGCGCTTTATTACACCCATCGTTCTCAATGGGATAATTTATTAATTTTAATGGTGCGTACAGAGGACGATTTGTTGTCAAAACGAATTGAGCATTTTCTGCATGCGTATCATTTTGAACAGGATTACGCCGTTTTAGAAAAGATGCTGTATTCCCTTCTCCGTTATATTGATCATGCCACAGAGCTGACTTATGAAGATCATATAGCCCTTCTCACATAAACAAATCCCGGCGTTTAGACGCCGGGATTTCCTGCTTTTGCGAACATGCTGAGTTCTTCGACAAGCTCTTTTAAGCTTTCCTTAATGTTTTCAGCCACTGTAGCATTTTCAACATCAATATGCACCGGATCAAGCACCAGCTGCTTCGGGATGACATTGGCGTAGACACCCCGCATCACAGTTCTCATATTGTTCAGCGCATTGATGCCGCCTTTTCCGCCTCCCGCTACTGCCAATAATGCAACGGGCTTATATTTGAATTGTTCGCTGCTTAGAAAATCCAAGGCATTTTTTAAAGCGCCGCTCATGCCGCTATGATATTCAGGCGATAATAATACAATCGCTTCCGCTTTAGTAACGCGTTGTTTAAGCTCCTGTACCTTCAACAGTTCAGATTGATCCGCTTCACCGTTAAAAATCGGCAATACAAACTCACTTAGATCAATCAAATCCGTGTGATACAGTGCTGAAATATAGGATGCTGCAATTTTTGTCCTGCCATGTTTTCTAGGCGTGCCATTTATGACTAACATGTTCATTTCGAGATCTCTCCATTCAGGTTATATTTCACTGCGAAAAGCGCTGCTTGCGTACGATCAGCCACTTCAAGTTTTGCTAAAAGATTCGATACATGGGTTTTTACTGTTTTTTCTGAAATAAACAAGGCTGCTGCGATTTCTTTATTGCTTTTCCCGTTCGCTATTTCAGTCAGAACGTCTTTTTCCCTTCTTGTTAATTGATAGTATTTTTCTTTTTCCGGGTCGTGCTGATTTTTCATATGTGTCAGCACATGGGGCATAATAGCTGTAGAAAGCTTGTATTCGCCAGCATGCACTTGTCTTAGTGTTTTCACCAATTCCTCGGGCTCCGTATCCTTTAATTGATACGCCTTCGCGCCTGCCCGAAGCGCGGGGATGACGTGCTCCTGATCAGAGTAGCTCGTCAGCACAATGATATTCGTCTCCGGGAATTGCTGTATTGCTTTTTTAATGGCTTGAATGCCGTCCATCTCGGGCATAGACAGATCCATTAGCACAAGATCCGGCTTTGTCTCTTCGATGACACGGAGTGCTTCTAATCCGGTTGCAGCTTCTCCGACAACTTCAATATCATCCTGGGTGGCAAAGAAAAAACGCAGACCCTTTCTGACAACATGATGATCATCAGCAATGACAATTTTCATACCGCCCCTCCTTTTCGGCTTGTTAGCGGAAGCCTGATGGACAGCTTTGTTCCAGTTCCAAGCGCTGACTCAATCCAAAACTTAGCGCCGGCTTTTTCCGCCCGTTCTTTCATACCCTTGATGCCAAGTGAAGGCAGACCGGCATGCGCTTCATAGCGAAATCCTGCCCCATGATCGATGATATCCAGCTCCGCATGGCACAAAGAAGCAGTCAGACTAACATACGCCGTATCCGTTCCGGCATGCTTTTTGCAGTTATTTAAAGCTTCCTGTACGACACGCCATAGCATATGCTCCTGCTCATCAGTCAGAACAGGACAGCCTTTTTGTGTAAAAATGATCTTCAATCCAATGAGCGCACCATAGCTTTTAATGGCTTCAGCCAGCCCTTTTTCCAATCCTCCGGGGCGAAGCTGCCAAATTAACGCTTTCATTTCTGCGAGCGCGTCCTGTGATAGGTTTTGGATGAAATCAATCATCTGCTGTAAATTCTCATCTGTTGTTAGTGTCTTCGCAGCTTTGGCAGTTAAACTGACGGAAAACAGCATTTGATTGACTGAATCGTGAAGCTCCTGAGCGAGGCGGTTACGCTCCATTAAAAGAGCATTTTTTTGTTGATATTCAGAAAGCCTCATACGCTGAATTGCCGTTCCGATCTGAAAAGCGACAGACTCGAGTAAATGCAGCTCTTCCTCATCAAACATGGTTTTTCCGGCCGCCGCTACATTTAACAATCCGAATCTTCTGTCCCCATCTTCTAAAGGCACAGTTGCATGATGCGTAATCCCTTCTGTGTCAAAACAATGCAGGTTTTCTGCTGATTCGATGCGTTTGCAGTTCATGATATTTGCAGCCTTTCTAAGCCCTCCGTTATTGAATTTCGTCAGACAGTAACACTCCCCTTCGCACATCAGCACTTTTTCCTTGCGGCTTAAAGCCGGAGGCAGATACGCGTCGGCCGCTAACGTATAAGTTCCATCTTCTTCGATCAGAAAAATCCATCCGGATTGAAGGTTTGTCAGACTCAGCAACTCTTTTAAAACCTCATCCAGTGTTGCTTTGATATCGTGCCCTTGATTTAAGGTTTCCGCAATCGTTTTCAGCGTTTTTAATTTTTCCATCCCCGTTTTGCTCACGTTTCTCACTCCGGCATTGATCTTGTATTTAAGATTATACCAGTTTTTTGTATTTCATTACTTCACTTGTAGGATGATTTTCTTTCAGACTTTTGGATGAGAAAAAGAAAAAGCCGGATCATTTACAATGACCCAGCTCATACTTGAATTATTTTGCTGTCGACTCAACAATTTCATCCACCGTCTTCATTACATCTTCAGAAAGGGAGGCAAGACGCTTTTCACTGTCTTCCAAAGATGACCCTTTTACGGCGAAATAAAATTTCACCTTCGGCTCAGTTCCAGAAGGACGAAGACAGAACCAAGACCCGTCTTCCAGGAAGTATTTCAGTACATTTGATTTTGGCAAGTCGATAGTTTCTTCTTTGTTTTCAGTCAGAAGCGTCCGTTTGCTTACAGCGTAATCTTCTGCTGTGACAACCTGTTTGCCCGCCATTTTCTGCGGAGGATTTTGTCTGAAGGAAGCAAGAATCGCTTCAATTTGCTCTGCTCCTTGTTTGCCTTTCAGCGTCAGGGATTTCAGCCCTTCACGATAAAAACCATATTCGTTAAAGAGATTGATGAGCGCCTCATACAATGACATTCCCTGTTTTTTATAGAACGCGCAAACTTCAACTGACAAAAGCGCAGCCTGAATGGCGTCCTTATCGCGGGCAAAATCCCCGATTAAATAACCGTAGCTCTCTTCATAACCAAATTGGAAGGTATACTGGCCTGATGCCTCGTATTCCTTGATCTTTTCACCGATAAACTTAAAGCCTGTCAGCGTATCAATCGTATCAAGGCCGAATGAAGAAGCTACAGCACGACCGATTTCGCTTGTGACGATCGTTTTGAGAACAACACCGTTATCAGGCAGGATGCCTTGTTTTTTCTTTTCAGAAAGCAGGTAATGAAGCAGTAGCGCTCCGGTTTGGTTTCCTGTCAGCACTGTATATTTGCCTTGATCGTTTTTCACCGCGATGCCGAGGCGGTCAGCATCAGGGTCTGTGGCGATGAGAATATCTGCATTCTGCTCCTCCCCAAGCTTAATGGCATATTCGAATGCCGCATGCTCTTCCGGGTTCGGCGATGTAACAGTGGAGAAGTTTGAATCCGGCAGTTCCTGTTCTTTGACAACCGTTACATTTTTGTAGCCGAGTGCTTCAAGACCGCGTCTGACCGGTTTATTTGCAGTTCCATGCAGCGGTGTGAAAACAACCTTTACATCTACTTCTTCCGATAATTCAGGATGTACAGAAATCGACGCCAGTTTTTCTGTATAAACTTTATCAATATCTTCACCGATGATTTTAATTAAGCCTTTTTCTTTTAACTTATTTTCTTCGTCTACTGTGATCGTCAGCTCATTTTCAATCGCGTTTACCTGCTCAATGACGTTGTCCGCTTCCTTTGGAGGCAGCTGGCCGCCGTCATCCCCGTATACTTTGTAGCCGTTATATTCAGGCGGGTTATGGCTTGCCGTTACCACAATTCCCCCATAAGCGTTCAGCTGTCTGACAGCGAATGACAGCTCTGGCGTCGGCCGAAGCTCATCAAACACGTATGTTTGGATGCCTTGTGTCGCAAGTGTTTTTGCCGCTTCCATCGCGAACTCCGGAGATTTATGGCGGGAATCATAAGCAATGACAACGCCCCGTTTTTTCGCTTCCTCACCTTGCTTCGAGATGTATGCCGCAAACCCGGCCGATGCTTTGCGCACAGTGTAAATATTCATCCGATTTGTCCCGGCGCCGATTTCTCCGCGCATTCCGCCGGTACCGAATTCAAGGTCTTTATAGAAACAGTCCTCAAGGGCCTGTTCATTCCCCTCTAATTCAATAAGGCGCTCTTTTAATTCCGGGTCTAAATGTTCTGTCTGTTTCCAGCGTTCATAGCTCTTTCTCCAAGTCATAATCGTCCTCCTATGTATCAGCTTATGCCATTATTTTATATGAAGCGGGTGCCTCTGTCACTTGATAACCTGAGATCTGGCCCTTTCGGCACGTAAAAAGAAATAACGGGCTGCAGACAGCCCGTTATGATTTATTGCTCAAGCGGTACGACCGCATCGTGTAAAAGCTTGTTGAGGTTTTCTGTATGTTTGTTTTTCGCCTGCTCATCCCATTGGAATCGCTCGCTCATAAAATCAATAACGGCATCTTTATATGTTCTTACCCAATTGATATCAAAAAATAAACGTCCCGTTCTGCGGACAAAGAAGTCAGCAGGGGTTGCAGTCATCTCTTCTTCTATACTGTATTCTGCCTCAGCAAGAATATGAACCGGAATGTTGCGTTTCGCGGCCTCATCTTTCAGCGCTTCTACCCGGTCAAAGACGCGATCTACGTTAGAGCCGTATCTGATCGCAAGCTGTTTTGCGTCTTTTTCTGATAAACCGGCTGCAATTCCTTCTTTTGTTTTCGCGGTAACGAAGGACATAAGATTTTTCGAACCGCCGACGTGCCCGCCAGAGATTGGCATGTTTTTCGTTTTACATGGTCCAAAATCCTTTTCGCCCTCTTCTTTTAAGCGATCACGGACAAGATCAACGATGTGCTCCGCCATTTTTCTGTATCCAGTCAGTTTTCCGCCGGCAATGGTGATCAGGCCTGAGTCAGATGTCCAAATCTCGTCTTTCCGTGAAATTTCAGAAGGATCTTTACCTTCTTCATGAATCAGCGGACGCAGCCCCGCCCAGCTGGATTCGATGTCATTCGCAGTAATATTCAGTTCCGGGAACATGTAATTGATTGATTTGATGACATAATCACGATCCTCCGTTGTCATCCGCGGATGCTCCAGCGCCTCTTTGTAAACAGTGTCTGTTGTTCCCACGTATGTTTTGCCTTCACGAGGAATCGCAAATACCATCCGGCCATCAGGTGTATCGAAATATACAGCCTGTTTCAGCGGAAAGACAGACTGGTCAAATACAAGGTGAATGCCTTTTGTATGCTGCAAATGCTTTCCGTTTTTCGAATGGTCTTTTTCTCTGAGCTGATCGACCCAAGGGCCTGTAGCATTGACAATTTTTTTCGCATACACTTTATATTCTTTCTTTGTCAGCACATCTTCAATTAATACGCCGACGGCTTTGCCTTTTTCGTAAAGAAGCTCCTTCACTTTGGAGTAATTCACAGGCTCTGCCCCGAATTTCACCGCTTCCTTCATGACTTCGATGGTCAGTCTCGCATCGTCAGTGCGGTATTCCACATAATACCCGCCGCCTTTTAAGCCGTCTTTTTTCACCAAGGGCTCTTTTTGCAGCGTTTCTTTTGCTGAAAGCATGCTTCTTCGTTCTGACTTTTTCACACCTGCAAGGAAGTCATAAACTCTTAACCCGATAGATGTTGTAAATGAACCGAATGTGCCGCCTTTATGAAACGGAAGCAGCATCCATTCCGGTGTAGTGACATGCGGGCCGTTTTCATACACAATCGCCCGCTCTTTTCCTACCTCAGCGACCATTTTCACTTCAAATTGTTTTAAATAGCGCAAGCCGCCATGTACCAGCTTCGTTGATCGGCTTGATGTTCCCGCCGCAAAGTCCTGCATTTCGCTTAGTGCGACCTTCATTCCCCTTGATGCCGCGTCAAGAGCTGTTCCGGCTCCTGTAATTCCTCCTCCGATAATAAATAGGTCATATGTTTTTTTCGTCATGTCTGTCAGCATGCGATCTCTTTCAAGACTTGAAAATTGATGTTTCATCATTACGTTTCCTCCTTGTTGTCACGGTAAATAGAAAAAGAGACCACAACAGCCAAAGTGCATGCTTACACTTTGGTGCTGTGGTCTCTCCTCATCTCAGGACCGTTCTTATTAACTTGTAACCATTATACCATAGTATTACTTTATTTAAAAGCCATAGCTGCTTTCACGGCTTTTTGCCAGCCTTTATACAGCTCATTTCGTTTTTCTTCTTCTAATTCAGGTTCAAACCGTTTATCCAGATTCCACTGGTTCGCGATTTCAGAACGGTCCTTCCAGAATCCCACAGCGATACCTGCCAAATAAGCCGCGCCAAGTGCAGTCGTTTCATTAATTTCCGGACGCTCCACAGGAACATTCAACAGGTCTCCTTGGAACTGCATTAGGAAATTGTTTTTTACAGCTCCTCCGTCTACACGAAGCGTCTTTAATGAAATGTTTGAATCTGCTTCCATTGCGTCAAGCACATCTTTTGTCTGATAAGCCAATGACTCCAGTGTCGCACGGATAAAGTGCTCTTTTGTTGTCCCTCTTGTCAGGCCGAAAACCGAACCGCGCACATCGCTGTCCCAGTAAGGCGTTCCCAGTCCGACAAAGGCCGGAACGACATATACGCCGTCAGTTGAATCCACTTTCTCTGCATAAGATTCGCTAAGCGAAGAGTCCTGGAACATTCTCAATCCGTCTCTAAGCCACTGGATGGCAGAGCCAGCGACAAAAATGCTTCCTTCTAACGCATAGTTAACTTTTCCGTCAATGCCCCAAGCAATTGTTGTCAAAAGCCCATGTTCGGACTTAATTGCTTTTTCCCCTGTATTCATCAGCATGAAACATCCAGTGCCGTATGTGTTTTTCCCCATGCCTTCTTCAAAGCATGCCTGGCCGAACAATGCGGACTGCTGGTCGCCTGCCGCTCCCGCAATCGGAATATTTTTTCCGAAGAAGTGATAATCAACAGTCTCCGCATACACATGGGAAGACGGCTTCACTTCAGGGAGCATGGATTTCGGTACGCCTAGAATGTCGAGCAGTTCATCGTCCCATTTTAAATCGTAAATATTGAACATCAGTGTTCTTGAGGCATTAGAGTAATCGGTCACATGCGCTTTTCCGCCTGACATTTTCCAAATGAGCCACGTATCAATCGTTCCAAACAGCAGCTCGCCTTTTTCCGCTTTTTCTCTTGCGCCTTCCACATTGTCTAAAATCCACTTCACCTTTGTGCCGGAGAAGTATGGATCGATTAAAAGCCCCGTTTTTTCTCTGAATTTATCATTATATCCTTTTTCACGAAGTTCCTCACAAATGCCGGACGTCTGTCTGGACTGCCAAACGATTGCATTATAGACAGGACTTCCTGTATCTTTATCCCACACAACCGTCGTCTCGCGCTGGTTCGTGATGCCGATGCCGGCAATTTGAGAAGCGCTGATTCCTGATTCAGAGATGACTGAGGCAATAACCGCGAGGACAGAGCCCCAAATTTCATTGGCATTATGCTCAACCCAGCCAGGATGCGGGAAGTATTGTGTAAATTCCTTTTGAGCAGAGTGAACGATCTTGCCTTCTTTATTAAACAGAATCGCTCTTGAACTTGTCGTCCCCTGATCTAAGGATAAAATGTACGTTTCCATAAGATGTCTCCCCTTTGATTAAATATATTTTGAATTTGATAATGTTTTAGCTGAATGTGATTTCGTATACACATAGAGTCCTAACAATACCACAACCAATATAACGCTTACAATCCAGAAGCTGCTTGTGATGTGCCCTTTAAATGCAGCGTTGTAAAATACGCCGCCGAATGATCCGCCTAAAATCGGGCCGACTACCGGAACCCATGCGTATTTCCAGTTTGATGAGCCCTTCCCCGGAATCGGAAGAAAAGCGTGGGCTATCCGCGGACCTAAGTCACGTGCAGGATTGATAGCATAGCCGGTGGTGCCTCCCAGAGAAATACCGATTGCTACAATGAGGAAACCGACGATTAAAGGATTAAGTCCTTCTGTAAATTGATTTGCCCCAATGGCCAAGATTCCAAGCACAAGGACAAATGTCCCAATCACTTCGCTTAAAACGTTTGCAAATGTATGCGGAATGCTGGGCCCTGTTGAGAAAACACCCAGCTTGGCAGCGGGATCATCCGTTGACTTCCAGTGCGGGAGGTAATGCAGATAAATAATCACCGCACCGATGATCGCTCCGATCATTTGCGCCGCAATATAAACCGGAACCTCTTTCCATGGAAAATCTCCTACAAATGCAAGCGCTATCGTTAGCGCCGGATTCAAATGGGCGCCGCTGATGCCGCCAACCGCGTATGCCGCCATGGCAACACCCAATCCCCATCCAAATACAACAACAATCCAGCCAGACTGGAATGAAAGCGATTTCTTTAAATTGACACCTGCACAAACACCTGCACCAAAAATGATAAGCAGCATCGTACCGATGACTTCTCCCCAAAATGCTGTCATAGCACATTCCTCCTAAAGTCACGATTAAAAAGCATGATAGAGAAGAAGAGAATAAAAAAACCACAACAAACCGCTTTACGGGTGCATAAACATTTGCCGTAAAGAGCTGCTGTGGTCTCCGAGTTCTCCATCACAATGTATTAACCTAGTGCAATTGTATCAGTGCATGAAAGCGGTGTCAATCACTTTCCGTCAAAAAGTTTTCATATTTTTTCCACAATTTGGTATTAGATGTTGTGACAGCTACAGCCCCCGCTTTCAATGCCTGCTCTACATCCTCTTCCGTACGGATGAAACCCCCGGCAAAGATGGGAATCCCTGTTTTCTCTTTTATTTCCTGAATGAGTGACGGAACGATGCCGGGAAGCACTTCGATGAAGTCAGGCTTATGCTTGCCGATAAACTCCATGCTTTTCTCCATCGCGCTTGTATCAAGCAAAAACAGGCGCTGAATGGCATAAATTTTCTTCTGCTTCGCTTTGGCAATCACGTTCGATCTTGTGGAAATAATCCCAGCGGGCTTGATATCCTGACATATAAATTCCGCACCGTATTCGTCATGCTTAATCCCTTGAATGAGATCGACGTGCACCATCATGTTCTTTCCGTGCTTTTGCGCTTCTTTGATCACGCCCTTCAGCTGGCCGAGATGAATATCAAGAATAACACCGTAAGAGAACGAACTGTTCAAAAACTCATCAAATTGCTTCATATTGCGAATAGCCGGTAAGATCGGCTGGTTGTGAAAACTCATCATGTTCTCCTTTAATAAATCACTTTTATATTATATCGTTTGAAAGCTTTCTTTCACCGTTTTCACGATAAAGGAAAGGTCCTCTTCTGTCAGGCAAAATGGCGGCGCGAGCTGGATGACGTTGTTGTAACCGGCGACTGTATCGCCGTTTTTGCCGATGATCAGCCCTTTTTCTTTGCATGCCGCAACCACTTGGTTTACTTTGGCGGCATCAGCCGGCTCTTTAGTCAATTTATCTTTGACGAGTTCGATTCCGATCAGCAGCCCTTTTCCTCTAACATCCCCGACTGCCGGGTGTTCTCTCAGAGCTTGAAGCTCACCTAAAAGCTTTGCTCCAAGATCGCGGGATCGCTGAATCAGCTGTTCGTCCTCCATAATTTGCAGGTTTTTCAACGCCAAGGCACAGGCTGCCGGGCTTCCGCCGAACGTGTTCACGTGGCGGAAACGGTCATAAGGAGCTTCCCCCTGATACGCTTCGAAAATGTCCCGTTTAACAGCAGTCGCTGACAATGGCAGATACGCGCTTGTGATTCCCTTTGCCATCGTAATGATATCAGGCTTCACACCGTAGTGCATAAACCCGAACGGCTCGCCTGTCCGTCCAAACCCGCAGATCACTTCATCGCAAATCAAAAGGGCTCCGTGGCGCCGGCAAATGTCCTCCACCTTTTTCATATATCCGTCCGGCGGCATTAGGATGCCCCCGCCTGTAATGATGGGCTCCATAATGACCCCGGCAATCGTTTCGCTTAATTCCCATGTCATGATGCGGTCGATTTCATTTGCGCTTTCAAGCGTGTCTGCATCATCAGGATTCCGGTATATATCTGGCGGAGCTGCATGCAGAAATCCTTGGCTCAAAGGCTCGTATTTATATTTGCGCTGCGCCTGTCCGGTAGCTGAGAGCGCTCCCAATGTATTGCCGTGGTATGCCCGATATCTTGAGATGAATTTATAACGGCTGTGGTCGCCGTTTTGCAGATGGTACTGGCGGGCAATTTTAAAAGCAGTTTCGTTTGCTTCCGATCCGCTGTTGGAAAAAAAGATAACATAATCGCCGCCAAGCCATTCATTCAGCTTTTCCGCCAGTTGAATTGCGGGTGCGTGACTTTGCGTTAACGGGTAGTAAGGCAGCTCCTTTAGTTGCTCATAGGCAGCCTCCGCAAGCTCCTTTCTGCCGTAACCAATGTTGACGCACCACAAACCGGACATCGCATCCAAATAGCGGCGTCCGTCTATGTCGGTTACCCAGGCTCCTTCGGCCTTCTGGGCTATCAGGCTGTCCGCTTGATGCGCTCCCTTCATGGCATGCCACACAAATTGCTCATCTTTTTGCTTTAATCCCTGATTTTGCTGAATGTTTTCCATCCCCATCATCTCCATTTCATTAGCGTTCCCTATAATGCCAATTCAATTGAAACAGACCTTCTCTTTATGTGATGTCTTGGTGATGATTTCCCTGCCTTCAATATAAAGCCAGACCGGGTCAGAGTCAATAAACCGTGTAAATAATAAAACATCCTCTTTCTCAAGAAGAAAGAGGATGCAGCATCCAAAGCAAAACAGGCAAAGTGACAATGCTCAGCATCGTACTGATAAAGGTCGCACTCGAAACGACTTGGACAGCCATTGCAATAGCAATGTGAAGCCTAGCCGTTTTCTGTATGATATAGGAAATGGCGAAAATACAGAAACTCCATAAGGCACCTTCTTTTCCACTATACAATTTACTTTTAATTTAAAGAAAACCTAAACAATTCCGCTTTTGTTTAAAAAAACCCGCCAATGCAGGCGGGTTTTTTCGGGATTATTTTTTATATTGAATATGATAAATATCACGCCGTCTGTCTTTTAGCTGGCGCACTGTACCGTTTTGGCGCTGTCTTCTGAGAATTTCCAGGTCAACATCGCCGATGACGACCATTTCAATATTCGGGTTTGTTTCGCCGACAATGCCGTCTCGGGCGAATTCAAAATCAGACGGGGCAAAGATGCCTGACTGGGCGTATTGGATATCCATGTTTTCCGTTTGCGGAAGGTTTCCGACCGTTCCCGAGATAACCGTATAAATTTGATTTTCAACCGCTCTAGCCTGCGAACAGTATCTGACACGCAGATAGCCTTGACGGTCTTCTGTACAAAATGGCGTAAAGATGATTTTGGCTCCTTTATCAGCCGCAATCCGGGCAAGCTCAGGAAATTCAATGTCATAACAGATCTGGATCGCGATTTTTCCGCAGTCCGTATCAAACACGCGAACCTGGTCTCCTGCGCTGATCCCCCACCATTTGCGTTCATTCGGCGTAATATGGAGTTTGTATTGCTTTTCGATTGTTCCGTCCCGTCTGAACAGGTAAGCGATATTATAGATCTTGCCTTCCTCTTCGACGAAATGAGATCCGCCGATAATGTTGACGTTATACTTCACAGCCAAGTCAGTAAACAGGCTGATGTAATCTTCTGTATACTCGGTAATTCTCTGCACCGCCAAGCTCGGTGACCGTTCCTCAAGGAAAGACATCAGCTGGGTTGTGAAAATTTCCGGGAACACCGCAAAATCAGATCTTGCGTCGGAAGCAACATCGACATAGTATTCTACTTGATTCGCAAATTCCTCAAAGGAATAAATTTTCTTCATTTCGTATTGGATCACACAAATTCTAACAGGGAACGCCGATTTATAATAGCGTTTTGTCTGCTGCGGTAGATAATCCACATTATTCCATTCCATCAGCGTCGCATACTTGATCGAAGCTGTATCATCCGGGAGATAGTTCGGGTTAATTCGCATAAGGGTAAAGCCGTTCATCAGCTGAAAAGAAAGAACCGGATCGTAAATTTGGTGGCGTGTCACCTGTTCAACATACTCTCTCGCTGTCATTTCCTCTGCATATTTGTGATAGTTTGGAATCCGTCCGCCTATGATGATGCTTTTCAGGTTTAAGCGTCTGGCTAAGTCCTTTCTCGCCTCGTACAAACGGTGGCCGATCTTCATTCGTCTGTATTTCGGGTGCACCATGACTTCAATTCCGTACATATTCAAGCCGTCAGGATTATGGTTGGTGATATAACCGTCATCTGTAATGTCCTGCCACGTATGACGGTCATCATATTCATCAAAGTTAATCAGGAGACTTGAGCACGAACCGATAATTTCACCTTCGAATTCTGCACAAAACTGCCCTTCCGGAAAATGCTCCAAATGGCTGATTAAATGCTCCCGCTTCCAAGGCTCCATTCCTGGAAAGCAGTCCTTTTGAAGATCGATAATCTTGTCGATGTCTTTTTCTTCGATATTGCGGATAACCATTTTCTTTTCAAACCGGGTCAAATCTAATTTCTCAGACAACCTACTCGCTCCTTTCTAGTTTTGTGAGTTCAGATGATCAAGCAATAGGGCGAGCTCCATCTCCGCCATTGATTCAAGCCTGTGATCATAGTCTTCAAACATCAAGGTACCCGTTACTTTATTCGGGACAATGACACACTTCATGCCTGCACGTTTCGCAGCAATCGAACCATTGACAGAATCCTCAAACGCGAGACATTCCGCTGGCGATACCCCGAGGTTTTTTGCCGCCAATAAATAGAGTTCAGGATTCGGCTTCACCTCTTCCACATCATCAGCCGTTTGAATAACTTCAAAATCATCAAACAGGCCGATTTGCTTCAAATGGCCGGACACCCATTTATAATCAGAGCTGGAGGCAAGGCCTATTTTTAAGCCTAAATCCTTTGCCGCATTCAAATACGCTTCGACACCAGGTCTCGCTTTTTCTGTTTCCATGCGTTTGGCGAACCGCTCTCTTCTCAATTTTGTGAGCTCTTCATGGTTCAGCTTTTCCCCGATCTGCTCTTCTAAATAGTCAAAAGGCCGGAAACCCGCAGCAGTTCCGATGACCTTTCCCCAGACAGATAGCGGCAGCACTGAGCCGTGCTCTTCAAATATTTCCTGAAGAACCTCATATTCGTGTGTTTCTGTATCTAGAATAAGCCCGTCAAAATCAAAAATTAACGCTTTAATCACTGGGTACAACTCCTTTAGTCCGAATTGAGACATATGTATACACTCACTATACCCCGAAACAAGTCTGCTTTCAAAAAGTAAGGTTTTATGTGAAGAAAGAGCCTGCACACTGCAAGCTCTTTCTTATTAATGAATGTTTTGGTGAGAAATGTTTGTCAGCGCTGATCCCGCAGACTCGTTCGACATCTGATTGACTGCCAGGTCTCCAAGCGCAACGATCCCGACTAGATTGTTTTGATCTACAATAGGAAGGCGGCGGATTTGGTGCTGGGCCATCAGCTGCGACGCGTCTTCCAGACTCATATTGGGGTTTCCTGATACGAGTTCTGTTGACATCACTTCTGAAACGGGTGTCTGGCCATCACGGCCCTGAGCTGTAGTTCTTAATGCAATGTCACGGTCAGTCAGCATTCCTTTTAAAACACCTTGCTCTACAACGGGGATCGCCCCGACGTTATGCTGTTTCATTAGAGAAGCCGCTTCCTGAATCGTTTGATTCGGAGAAACGGTTGCCACCTGCGTTGTCATTGTATCTTTAACTGAACTCATTGTCAGCACCCCTTTCAATCATTAGTATGTTCAGACACGAGCCGTTTAAAAAGGGAGTTAGAGGAAAGGTTTTATGATATGATTTCTCTGATACAAAAAGAGCTTTTCTAAAAATAGAAAAGCCCTTGCCGCATGATTATATCAGCCTTCTTTGACCGAAAAAGGCTTTGTTAGTCTTCTTTTGAAAGTCAGAAAAAGCAAACGGAAAATAAATCCCAAAATCATTCAGCATCTTGCTGTTTTTTTCAAAAATCGCCTGATCACTCAAATCAGAGTGCGGCGAAGGCTTGGTCAGGATAATATGTATCATTTGCAGACAAGCCATAATTTGAAATGCTTCTTTTAATGTTCCTTGGTAATAATGGTTATTTAAAGACAGAACGCCTTTCTTTTTAAAGCGCTGAATGTCCAGTTCGGAGAAATAAAGAGGAAATACATCATGGATCAGCTCCATAGACAGCTCCTTGATAAAGCTCTCCTGTTCTGCAGTTGCTGCGTTCACAATTCTCACGTCAATCACCTTTCTTGCCATCGAATATCCTAAGTCTTACTCAAGAATAGCACAGAAAAAAACGCGAAAGCTAAGGTAAGTGTTTCCTATGAGAAACAGCAGCCTTCCGCTTCGAAAAGGAGCCATTTAACATGAACCAAAAAGGCAGAGGGCTTGAGATCCTCATCAATGAAAAACAAGACGGCCAATGGCTGTTTTCCGTACTCAAAACAGCGCTCAAAGCTTCTAAACCAGTGATACAAGACTGGATGTCCCATCAACAGATAAAGGTCAATCACGAATCCGTCTTAAACAATATGATTGTAAAAAAGGGAGACTGCGTGTTCATTGATCTTCAGGAAAGTGAAGCATCTTCGGTCATTCCGGAGTATGGCGAGCTTGATATTTTATTTGAGGACAATCACATGCTCATCGTCAATAAACCCGCTGGCATAGCGACGCATCCGAATGAGGATGGGCAAACCGGCACACTGGCTAATTTGATCTCGTATCATTATCAGATAAATGGCGAAACATGTAAGGTGCGCCACGTCCATCGTCTTGATCAGGATACATCTGGCGCTATCGTTTTTGCCAAGCATCGTTTGGCACACGCCATCTTAGACCAGCAGTTAGAGAAAAAGACGCTGAAGCGTACGTATACCGCCATCGCTGAAGGTAAGCTAAGGACGAAAAAAGGGACAATTAATTCACCGATCGGCAGAGACCGATCACACCCGACAAGACGCCGGGTTTCACCAGGCGGGCAAACAGCCGTCACTCATTTCAAGGTAATGGCCAGCAATGCGAAAGAACGGCTGTCGCTCGTTGAATTAGAGCTGGAAACAGGAAGAACACACCAAATCCGTGTCCATCTGGCGAGCCTCGGACATCCGTTGACAGGAGACTCGCTTTACGGAGGCGGGAGCAAGCTGCTAAACAGGCAGGCACTGCACGCCAATAAAGTACAAGCGGTTCACCCCATAACAGACGAGCTCATAGTTGCTGAAGCCCCTTTCCCTGCTGATATGAAAAACCTTTGCCGCACATATTTTTCATGAAGAAAAGCCGCAGGCACAGCCTCGGCTTTTTAAGTCACTCGTTTTCCATATATAATATAGCGTTTCGGGGCATTTCCGACGTATGAAAACGGATAGCAAGTCGTCAGAATCAGCTCTTCCTTTTCATGCTGGAGCGTGATAATAGATGTGTCATCCTTATCGACAATTTTTGTTTTTACAATTTCATATGTGAATTCTCCATATGACAGGAGAAGACGGAGCTGATCCCCCTTTTCCAGCTCTCCCGTCCGGCGAAACACGGTATCTCGATGCCCTGACAGCACAATTTGTCCGTTTTCATTAGGATAATAGCTGTCCTTGTAATGCCCGACACCTTTTTCTAAATCATCAGCATCGGTGCCCTCCACGATCGGAAGCTCTGCATTGATTTTCGGTATTTCCAAAATGCCGCTCGCTTGGCCGGTCTCAGGCTTAAATGATGCTTTGTTCTTTACTTGATCTGTGCTATTTTTCGTCCCCAAAGGTTCCTGCGGCTTTTCAGCCGCCAGTTTTGCTTCTTTTAATGTCTGTTCCGTTTTCATATTCGTATCGATCAATTTAAAGCCTCCATAGCCTGCGATCACTAGGCCGGCAGCAATGATGAATAGTGGAATAACTTTTTTCACGTTCTGGAGGCGCTCCTTTTTCTTCTGACATATAGATAAGTTCCTGACAATGTCACCACCGCACCGATTACCATAAAGTTATAGTAGCCCGCTGACGTATCCGGAAGCGGATGATCAGACCCGCTTTCCGCAGTCTCGGTTTGTAACGGCAATGTGCTGATGCTATTAGCAGTATCAGCGGTTTTTGTGTTGTTGATTGGTATTTCATTGAATCTCGAAATGGCTGAAGGCGGCAGCTGATGAACCGGTGCTGTTCCCGGAGTTTCTTTTATATCAGGCAAATCTTCACCTGGCCTTGGATCCTCTTTAATCGGATCCTCCGTCCCCGGATCATCTCCAGGCTCTTCCGTAATCGGGTCTTCTGTTACAGGGTCTTCAATATCACTGGCTTCAGCAAGCTTAATTCTTCCCTCTTTTGTATACGCAATTGGCTCATCAAAACTCTTCACGTACTCAACTGTCGCTTCCAAATCCTCAGGCCCTGTCACCGGATTTTTTCCCAGCAGTCCGATTGGCTGATATTTGGTTCCTGTCGCCGTCGCCATAAAGTTGTTGACGGTCAATGTATATGTGGCATCGGGCTGGATCTCGGTGCCATCTGCCATTTTCAAATCAACTGCTTTTCCGGTTTCTTTATCCCACGTATACGTAAACCCGCTGATGCTGTAGTCAGGCCCAAAAACCGGTGAGATTTGAGCATTGATAATCTCTCTTAAATCTTTTCCTTTAATCTCAAGCTTCGTTAACACATTTCCAAACGGCTGAATATTGTAAAGATCTCCCCACGTAATCGGGCCCTTCTTCAGCGCTTCACGTATGCCGCCGCCATTCATAAGGGCAAAATCCGTTTTCATGGCAGCTTTCATACCATCCGCAATCAGGTTTCCAAGAGGTGTATCGCCGTCATTTGAATACCCCCCTTCCATATCAACAGCGGCTTCGCCGACTACCTCGCTGATAATCGGTTCCGCAATTGTTTCGTATTTCTTTAAAATGGCTGACGCGCTGACATCCGGTTCGATTTTACTTTGATCAACATATACGATTTCCGCGGACTTTTTGACAATGTCTTTTGTCGTTTTATCGATCTCTACATCAACGACACCTATCGCTTTTCCATATTCAAACGCTTGAACAATCAGTTTTCCATTCACTTCACCGTTAACAACCTTATGATTATGCGCGGCAAAAATCACGTCAATTTCAGAATCTGTTTTGTTTGCAAGATCAGCAGACTCACCGGAAATGGCGTTGCCGTTTTGTTCAGCTGACATATGTGCGAGAACCGCGATGGCCTTCACGCCTTTTTTCTTCAGCTCTTTGGCCGACTTATTCACCGCTGTTGCTTCATCTGTAAACTCGATATTTTTTATTCCTTCAGGCATAACCATGCCAGCTGCCGACTGTGTGACAACCCCGATAAAAGCAACGGGTACGCCCTCCACATTTATGATGTCATAAGCCGGCAAAAAGGGCTCTCCAGTTGATTTCATTTTACAATTGGCACATACAAGGGGAAAGTTCTGTCCATCATATCCGCTTGTGCCTTTCGGATGATCACCGCCATTTAAGATCCTCAGCAGTTCATCCGTGCCTTCATCAAATTCGTGGTTTCCCACGGTTCCGACATCAAATCCGATGTCCTCCATCAGTTCTACAGTCGGTTCATCCTGAAGAAGAGAGGAAACTGGAGAGCTTCCGCCGATCATATCTCCAGCGTGCACAATCAGCGAGTTTTTCTTTTCAGCCTTTTTTTCTTTTAAATATGCGGCGGCATAATCCATGCGTCCAAACGTGCCGTCTGCAGTTCCATTTCCATCAAGATCAAGCTCATATTGCTGATCGATTTTGCCATGCAAATCATTCATGCTGAGAATTCTAAGCGGCACATGTTCTTGAGGTGCCGTTTGCCTTTTTTTATATCCCGCGCTCTCCGCTTCACTTGCTGAAGCGAAGAAAATTCTGTTTTCCACAGCTACCTTCTTCCAGTCAGCTGGCTGGACATATGTTTGATTCGACGAATCCCCTACATATCTTGTCAAGCCTTTCCCTTGCTCTCTGGCTCTGAATTCAAACGGCATTTCCATGAGCGGATCGTTTTCATTCCAGATTCCTTTTTGGCCTTTTTTTGCAGCGGCTACTGCGGCCTGAAACTGCTGATAATCCTCTTCATTGTCAACCGGCCAAATAAAATACGTCGGAGCATAGCCATTTTTCACAAGCTCTAAGTTCACGTTTGAACCTGATTCGGTTATGACTTGTCCGAGCAATCTGCCATAGCTGTCCTTGACTTCACTTCCGACCTTGACAGTAATTTTATCACCCGGGGACAGAACCGTTTTCAGATAGTCAGATGCTTTATTGCCAAATCTTAATTGATTTTCATCTGCGTCATTTTTTGGCGTGTGATATGTTTCGGGTGTATCTACATTTACAAACCGGATTTTTGTTGTTCCAAGCACCGGAGATTTAAGATGAATGGTATCGCCGTCAACTACCCGGTCAACAATCCCTTCATATTCTCCCTCCGCAGACGGAGGTGAAGGCTGCTCTTCAAGCAGCTTCAGGTCAGCCGATTTTCGCGGAAGCAGCTGAAAGGTTTGGTACCTGCTTAACACACCGGTAAAGTCATACCATTTGCCCTCACCAAGCTCGTCTATCACCCCTGTTTCATTCATAACCCGGAGCGTCATTGCATGATGGTCGTCATCAATCATTGTTACATTGTAACCGCCGCCGGCAGGAGAACTTGGAATTGAGGAAACAAAAGCGGTTAGTTTCACAAGGCGTCCTTCATACTGATCACCTAGGCTGCCGTTAATGAGTTCATTGATTGTTAAGTGTTTGGGGGCGGGGAGGGATTGGTTTGACTGGTTGATTTTGATGCCTGATGAGCTTGGAACGATTTCTTTCAGCCCCTGGTAAGACGTGATTTTCCCTGTCACCGTGACATCCATACCCTCTTTTAATTCGGGAAATTGTTCAGGGGATGGCGAATAAATGTTAATGCCTCCGGTTTCATCTTGCAAAAAGGTCGACAGCTTCCCGCCTCCGATTGCGTTTTGATCAGCTGTAATGATCCCTTTTATCGTTACTTCTTCATTCAGCCTTCCCCGTGCTTCATTTATGGTCACTGGCTGTTCAGCCGGCGGAGTTTTCGTGTCATCGGTTACGTTCATCGACTGAACGTTTTTAAGTCCTGTCGCATTAAAGTAATTTTCAAGCTTTCCTTGAACCGTTATCTTTTTCCCAAGAAGAAGCGGATTGGTTTGCAGCCCAAATTGGCTTCTGAAAGCGGAGGGGATTTGCACAGGAAGGATGTGTTCGGGCGATGTCTCGTTTTTACGGTCTGCCAGCGCGACATTATAATCATTTGAAAAAGGGCTTGTCAGCTTATAATGCTGCGGGGAAACAGCCTGGCCGACTGCATATCCTTCGACAAGCGCCTGTCCTTCTTTTTGCTGTATTGCCTTCTCAATCGATATAGGCTGTTGCGGTTCAGCTGCCTTTACAGCTTCGAACGTGTACATTACATTTAAGAACATCAATGCCGTGATCAACACAATATGCAGAATACGCCTCATCATATTTCCTCCCTTAATATACATGCTTATCATTTCGACAGGCAGCATATAATTCCTTTCAGGCTTCTGCATAATACACGGCAGACTGACACAAAATACAGCTGATCTGAAAAAAAAGGAGGAATTCGGTTTGGATCAGTTCAATCAGCAGCAGCAATCCCAAATGAACAAAGGTATTCCTGGCAAACCGCATAAAAACCACGGCGGACATGAAATGTTTGATATGCATGAGGTGCTTTCCGGAACACTTACTGTGCTAGATCAGTTTATGATGCTAAGACAATTCTGTAAGGATCAAGAATTATTAAACATCCTTGATCGTCAACATCAATTCATCACATCTCAATACAATATAACTGCAGAATGCTTCAAAACAGGAAGCGAACCTTCACAAAAAACAGCAACTTATATGATGAAGGAAGACAACCAGACTGTTTACGGCATGCAGCCGTCACAGCCTAAAAAACCTGTTCAATCCATGAATGATATTGATGACAGCATCATCAGCCGACAAATGCTTTGCGCGATTAAAGCACAAGCTTCTATGCTGACGATGGCTTCTCTGGAAATGACAAATCCGGCCGTAAGACGCGTACTGTCTGCGCAAATTCAGGAGTATGTTGAAATGGCATTTGAAATTTTCCTATACCAAAACAAACACGGCTATTACCAGGTTCCTCAGCTTGATGCGCAGGATATGGAACAGCTGAGAAATTCATTCGCCCCTGCCCAAGGACAAATGCCTCCGACACAAGGCGGAATGGGTCAGCAAGGACTTCACTAATAACAAAGGCATTGGATATACTATCCAATGCCGCACTGTTTTTTTCGAATTTTTTCTTAAAATCTTTTTCAAATTGATCAAGACTTTCCTTTGTTGCTGATTTAAACCCTTTTTCAAAGTCCCCTTTTTTTGCTGTTTCCTTAATCATTTCTGAAATAATGTCTTTCCCATATTTGTCCGTCAGCTCATCGATCATATAAAAGCTTTGCAAATAGACATCAGTGTCATATTCGGCTCTGGCTTCCTGCCAGTCTCGATCAGTCTGCAAACGGTCAAAGGGCACGACAGAAAACGTGATCGGATCTATGAGCAATTCATAGTTCGCAATCCACTCGCTTAACCCTTCATGAAACCATAACGGAAACTCATCGGGATCCGTCTCAAGCTCCTTCAATTTCTGATGAAACGCATGGTGCGAGTATTCATGAATCAACAATCTCTGGTACAAATAAACCGCTACCTCGTCCCCTTCTAACAGTTTCTTTTTCTCTTCAGGCAACAATCCGATCAGCTGCTCCCGTTCAGAATAAAAACCAACTACATCCAATAAACCGGAGTAAGCCTCCATCTGTTTTTCATTAGGAAAAAAAATAATGTCAATAGGCTTTTGATTCGAATATCCAATCATAATCTGATTAATACTGACCGCATATTCAAGCGTTTCTTTCGTCAATGGCAGTAAGGACTTTTCCTTAGAAGTGTAATAAATATCGGCCTGTTTGAATGACTCTTTCTTCATGTGCTTCGTCACTTGTTCTTTTGTTATTCCAGATGCCTGACCTGGAAAAGACAGGATATACATCGCGCTTGATACGATGGCTGAGCTTACAGCCAGCATCACAAGGACTCCGCACAGGAATAGAGCGGATGCCGCACGCTTTCCTATGCCATCCCGCAAACGTCTCCCTCCCTGAGCCGGTCCGTCTTGTACCTTTTTATTTTTACTCTATGCAGCCTGAGTTCGCAGTGTGTCATTAACGCAAAGAAAAAGCCGCACAATTTGTGCGGCTTTTTTCATTTATTCAGCGTTAGGGAATACGCGCTGTACAGTTTGTGTAAATTCATCAAATAATCCGGCGATTGGGTCACCATTTTGAATACGCTTTCCATATCCTTGCATACGCTCTACAAAATCAGGGTTAGCTGAAACGTAAACATTATCAATGTTTTTGTCAGTAGATCTTACCTTTTTGGCTATTTTTTTCTTCAAATTGTCTTCTACTGCACCTTTATTTCCATTGGTTAAAACGACTGCAACGTAGGCTTGATTTCCAGCCACAATGATATCGGCATGCTTTACTTCTTTTAGGTCTGTTACTTTATCAGCTGCTTCATCAGCAACCTCAAGTTTTCGGTCGTTGTTATTATCGTCATTTACACGATTGTTATTGACATTATCATTAACATTGTTGTCAACGTTATCCCGATTGTTTACATTGCGCATATCGTCATTGGCCGGATTTCGATAATTTACGTTTCTTACATCATTATTATCACGTCTGCCCTCACCTTGGTCGGCCACACCGCAGCCAGTCATAAGCAAAGGGATAAGAAGCATAGACGCAAGGACTTGTTTTTTTCCAAACATGTGAATTCCTCCTTTATCACTTTACTTATAGGTTTTTCTAACTGGCTTTAATTATGCATGCAAATCTGGAGGAAATGCTTTCCCGGGAAATATAACGGTTAATTTGTCTAACGAGGGGGAAAATATGAATACACTGCAAAGGAGGGATCATGTTGTTCAACCAGCGAAGAGGAATCAGCCCCGCAGCATTGATCATAGGATCAACTATGCTTATTGCTGCATTATCACCTCAGATCCGCCACAGAATCAGCGGGTTTATCACAGGACAAATGAACAGACGAAATTCAGAAAATAGCACGTTTGATGCTTCTAATGTAGGAAACATGGTCAAACAAGCATTTAGCGGAAGCAGCGGTGATAACCAAGACCGTTCGCAACATCAAAGCCAGCGGCAAAATGGCCGTCAGCACCAGCACGCAGGACAGCAGCAACCACAGAATCAGCATACACAGTCTCAAACTAGGCAAACTGAGACAGCCGCGAAAAAAAGACAGCCGCATTATGCTGAACCCATTCATTTTGAACAAAGCGCAATGAATGTCATGGACGACAACACGATGATGGAAATGCTGGAGGACTTAGAACCCGGCCGTTAAAAAAACGTGTAACCTGTCGGATTGCATAAGGGCTCAAATAATTAATTATATTGGCCTTTAAGGTGGTTTTTCTTTAAACTTCTTGTTTTATATATTTTTCCGCCTATTTTGGAGTACAATTGGTGAGCTAAAATCCTTCTTTCGTTCAATGAGAACGTTTGAAGGATTTTTTTGTTTATGCTGCCACTCTATCCGAAGCAATCTTTATCGATTCATTATTAGCTCCCTCATCAAAAGTTGAAAAGGACAGAACACTATTCATTTTGTTTCTTGCTTCAACATTTAGAATTTACTCGAGCGTTGGAAATCCTGTTTCATATAAAAAAACTGCACCACTTCAATAGCATAGTTATCTTAATCTGCATACATTCATTTAATCAAAATTTGCAAAAGCCTCACCCTTCATCTATTTTTATTTCACAAAGACGAATCACAAAAAACTACATTTCATCTACACGTTCGCGTTCTTTTGCGGTTATAGCAGCTGTGTGCATTTCCCTGCTCATCTTCATATTGAAGGGATTCACTAGCAATCAAGTAGCTTTTTCCCCTTTTCATAATTTGCAAATGGAATCCATGAATTCGTATGTATCTCCTGATTACGGCGTCGGGTATACTTGTTTGTTTTTTCACATCTATAACATAAAGTATTTGATTCCTCCATCGGTCATACCTGTAATTCATCTCCAAGTAACAAAGCAGGTTTGTTCAAGATAGATGTTTAACTTGTGTTCAAAAATTGAATAAAACTACACTAAAAGTCGCTTTCCCCTTGTTATTAAGCTTTTTACTTTCAGCTTCATTGACTAATTTTCAAAATGCTGTTGACTATTCAGTTGAACTGCATTACATTATTATTAAGTTCAACTATATAGTCAAACTGAATAGAGGGTGCAGATATGAAACACAAATTATTACCGTTGTCTGAAACCATGCATTATATTTTATTAGCTCTCCGTGAGCCGCTCCATGGCTATGCCGTAATGCAGAAGATAGAAAAGATAAGTAAGGGTACTGTTATTTTAGCAGCGGGTACATTATACGGTGCAATTGAAAACTTGAATAAGCATGGTTGGATTGAACCTGTTGGAGAGTCAGGCCGGAGAAAAGTTTACATGATAACTGAAGAAGGAAGCGCCATTTTAAAAATGGAACAAAACAGGTTATTGCATATTTTATCCTTGTACGAAGGAAGTGAATCGAATGAAGAAATTTAAGATGTTTTTTGATATTGAAAAAGAGGAACAATGGCTGAACGAGCAATTACAGAAAGGCTATCGTTGTACAAATATTAGTGGATTAGGAATATACACTTTCGAAAAAACCGACAAGAGATATGTGATCCGACTGGATTACCAAGATATTTTACCAAAGAAAAAGTTCAAAGATTACAAAGGGATATATGAAGACTTCGGTTGGATTTATATAAATGGCCCCTGGCTTAGTGGAATTCGATATTGGCAAAAAGAAGATGATGGTCAAAATGAAATCTTCTCGGATCGCCAATCAAAGAGTAATTATTATAAAAGATTGATGAATTATTCTTCTGGTTTAGGTTTCATGTGTTTGTTTTTTTCTTATATGATCTATAAGGATTCAGGTTTATATTTAACTGAAGGTCTTTGGAGTATGAAAGGTGAATGGTTTTGGAAAGCATTTTTATTTGAAACTCCATTTGCTCTTTTGAGGTCGCTTCCCGCCCTTATGGTTGTTTTCTTTGCCACCAGTTTCTATAAAGTGTATCGAAAGTATTCAATGTTAATAGGAAAATAATGCGAAGAGGTTCATTATGAACTTTTTTAATTCAATGAAGCACGATTGAATTAGATTTGGATACTCATCTTCTAGCAGGAATCTTTTATGTGTGCCTCAGATAAGTTAGCGTCTTCCAAGATACCATGAATACTCGTTAAAAAAGCAATTTTCATTTCAATTAAATCAATCCATTGATCAGCAATGCCGGCTGATCTTCCCAAAAAAATAAGAAAAAGAAACCCATGAAACCTTTATATTACAAGGTCCATGGGTCTTATTAACGTGTAATCCCCTGTCGGATTACACGTTTTCATATGTTACGCTTCTTCAGCTTCAATCACTCTGGATTGATCATGAAATGCCCCTTGATCAATTTCCTTTGTGACCTTACTTGTAATAAGACCGGATGTCATGCTTCCGCTGACATTCAAAGCAGTACGCCCCATGTCGATTAACGGTTCAATTGAGATTAATAAACCGGCGAGCGCGACAGGCATGTTTAATGATGATAAAACAAGAAGCGCCGCGAATGTCGCTCCGCCGCCGACTCCGGCAACACCGAAGGAGCTGATGGCAACGACTGCGATAACAGTGATAATAAACACCGGGTCAAATGGATTTTGGCCGACAGTCGGAGCAATCATCATCGCCAGCATCGCAGGATAAATGCCGGCACATCCATTTTGGCCGATCGAAAGGCCGAACGAACCGGCAAAGTTTGCGATTCCTTCCGGCACACCCATACTTCTCTGTGTTTTAATATTCAGCGGTAAAGCACCCGCGCTAGACCTTGACGTAAATGCAAATACAAGTACAGGCACCGCTTTTTTCAAGTAAATCACCGGATTCAAGCCGCTGAACGTCAGCAGCAGCAAATGAATGATAAACATAGTGATTAACGCGGCATATGAAGCAATCACGAACATGCCCAGTTTTAGAATGCTGTCAAGATCACTCGTGGCAATCGTTTTTGTCATGATGGCCAGCACCCCATAAGGCGTCAGTCTCAAAATGAGTGTGACAACACGCATAACAATGGCATAAACGGCATCAACCAGTTTTTTAAATGTTTCTGCCTGTTCCGGCTGTTTGTGTTTTACGCCGAGAAATGCCACTCCAAGGAAAGCGGCAAAAATAACGACAGCGATCGTTGAAGTCGGTCTAGCTCCCGTGAAATCTAAAAACGGGTTTCCAGGCAGCAGTTCAACAATCTGTTGCGGCAGCGTTTTCGCTGTCATATCCTCTGATTTCTGCTGAAGCTCCTGCCCCCGTGAAAGCTCTGTACTTCCTTGGTCAACCTGAATCGCCTGCAGATCAAATGAAAGCGCGGACGCGATACCGACAGCTGCAGCAACTGCTGTTGTTGCTACTAAAATCCCGATAATCAAACCGCTGATTTTCCCAAGATTTTTTGTCAGCTTCAGCTTTGTAAATGCACCGAGAATCGAAATAAAGACGAGCGGCATGACAACCATCTGAAGCAATTTGACATATCCGCCCCCGGCAATATTAAACCAGTCGGCTGTTTGAATGACTATATTTGAAGTCGGGCCGTAAATCAGCTGAAGCGCAAATCCGAATACAATCCCCAGCCCCAGCGCAGTAAATACACGTTTAGAGAAGGAAACATGTTTTTTCTGCATAACAAAGAGCCCTAAGATAAGTAAAAATAAAATAAATACATGTAATACAACCAGTAAAGTCTCCAAAGCAGGTAAACTCTCCCTTCAAATTTTCTCATTTACTATATTACACTAATTCCGATGGGTCAAGTGCGAATTATTTTAACTTATCAATTCAAGTGAAAAAACCTTATATAATGCCTTTTTTGTTCTTTTCTTTCCCTCCCATCTTTAGTACCTTATATAAGGGTGATAATATTTGCTGAAAGAACTGTTTGTAAATTTGACCATTTTAATCACATTTAATTATCTCTTCACCCACCTGTTTAAAGAAAGGCTAGTACATAAAAAAGACAGCATATCCTTTCAAGCTGTTAAAGGACTGGCCTGCGGTTTGCTCGGGGTTATTCTGATGGTTTTTGGATTTACCTATCAGCATTCAATTATTGATCTTCGAAATATCCCTATTATGATTGCCGCTCTTTATGGAGGCTGGGTTTCAACGGCAACGGCCCTGGCCATGATCACTGCAGGCCGCTTGCTGATTACGATGAACACATCTGCACTATACTCGGTTATTATCATTTGTATCGCTGCCATTCCGTCACTCATTGTTTCTAGAAGAAAAAAAGTTCAACTAAAACATGCTTTCTATCTTTTAATCATCACAAATAGCTTGATCTCCTTTTCCTTTTATTTTCTTATAGATTTACATTCATACGAACTTCATTTGTATTTTTGGATCATATCAATAGCGGGCGGCATGCTCAGTTTATATATTATTGATCATGAAACAAATGCACATCTTCTTTTTAAACAATATAAGTTTCAGGCGCACTTTGACTTTTTAACAGGCGTGTATAACCGAAGAAAGTTTGAAGAAACCACAAAAGCTCTGTATCAGCAGGCGGCCGATACCCCGCATTTTCAATTTGCACTGATTTATATGGATATCGATCATTTTAAGACCATCAATGACCAATATGGCCATCATGAAGGAGATCAGGTGCTCAAAGAGCTGGGGTTACGTCTGAAGCAGAGCATCCGAAATACTGATCCTGCCGCTCGGATCGGCGGTGAAGAATTTGCCGTGCTCCTGCCGAACTGTTCTCTTGATAAAGCAGCCCGGATCGCTGAACGGATCAGGAGCACTGTAAGTGATGCACCGATTGTATTAACAAACGGCGAAGAGCTTTCAGTTACGATATCACTAGGGGCCGCTCATTACCCCAATAATACGGAACAGCCAGGATCCTTGCCCATTCTTGCCGATCAAATGCTTTACAAAGCGAAAGAAACGGGACGGAACAGAGTGTGTTTTTCAGAAAAAAAAAGAATGAATTCAATGTACGAATTCATTCTTCCAATCTGAAAGACGTTTCAAAGGCAGAAAAGCGGGAACAAGATCTCCCTGATATTCTTTTTCTATAAATGCCGCTGTATCATCAGCTTGATAAAGCTCAAGAATGGTTTGCAGCGCTTCCCGATCTTGATCCTCCGCTCTGACAACAATCAAATTCATCTCTTCCTCAGACATGAGTCCGCCGCTCTTTAGCGTATGCTTTTTCGGGTTCAGGCCCGCTTTTTTTGCTTCTGATGGTTTCATGACAAACACGTCGGCACCGCTCACTGCATCCTGTTGCCGGACAGCTTTTAATTTCAGGTGTCTCGGATTATCTTTAATCATATCAACTGAACCTGTTCCGTTAAATCCGTTTTTCAGCGTTAGCAAACCCGCTTTCTGGAGCACCGTAAGTGCCCTGCCAAAATCGAACGCTTTATCCGGAACAGAAACGACAGCTCCCCGCGGTATATCTCGGATTCGGTCATATCGTTTTGAATAAATGCCCATGGGCGTTATGTATGTCGTCCCGAGCGGCGCCAAATTAAGTTTGTATTTTTGAGTGAACGCCTGAAAATATGAAATGGTTTGAAAGGCATTGGCATCAATTTCTTTGTTAGCGAGTGCGATATCAGACTCCGCATAATCAGAAAAAGGGATCAGCTGAATATCCAGCCCTGCCTCTTCAGCCTTTTGAGCAATATAGTTCCATATTGCCCCGTCAGACTCAGCAATCCCGATTTTTATCGATTCATGTTCTGCAGACGGTGAACATGCAGTAAATGAAACGAGAAGAACAAGGACGAAACTGCATATAAGCCACTTTTTCATTGTGACCATACTCCTATCTATGTATTAGAGCATGCAAGCAATATCAGACATAAAAATCATACGCTCTCTTAGTTGCTAAACGTTGTCATTTGTCATATTGATTAACTTTTACCTTACTCATATCCAATAAGGTTGTCAATTCCTATTACTTATCTTCCCAAAATGAAGGAATACTAAGGCAAACGTATGATCACATATCGAGAAAGCAGATGAATTTCCGCAAATAAATATCAAATTGAAAAATAAATATGGTATCTTCCGAAAAAAGTTTCAATAAGCAGTTGTTTTTTCTGAAGATTACTGGTAGAGTAAAGGTAATTATTTTTGTTCGAACTATCTTTAAGAAGAAAGTTTTGTAAGAGTTTTCGTCTTGAAAGTTTGTTAAGAGCAAGAATAGTGAATTTAAGCGTTATGATCGCTTTAGGAGGAAATTTCATGTTAGAAGGTAAAGTAAAATGGTTCAACTCTGAAAAAGGTTTCGGATTCATCGAAGTAGAAGGTCAAGACGATGTATTCGTTCATTTCTCTGCTATTCAAGGCGAAGGCTTCAAAACTTTAGAAGAAGGCCAAGCTGTTTCTTTTGAAATCGTTGAAGGAAACCGCGGACCACAAGCTGCTAACGTTACTAAAGAAGCGTAAGCATAAATTGATATGAAAAACTGCAGGTGCAAACCTGCAGTTTTTATTTTGACAAAAAAGCTGTTTTGCATAAGCAAAACAGCTTTCTTTATTAGTTTGCAATATCCCGCTTCATGAAGATTCCGAAAGCAAGCAACAGGAAGATGATAAAGTAGATCGCCAGCATGACGATAGAAAACGTCATAGTCATCCCTTTTATTAACGGTGTGCCATCCACATACTGAGTCAAGTCGACATTAGCAAACAATATATACTTTGCCCAGTCAAATTTCGCTGCAATAAATGCAGTTGCAGTCGTACCGGCAACCAACAAGAAGATGGAAAAACCAACCGCAAGAGAGCTGTTTCTGAATACCGCAGACAGCATAAATGCCATCGTCGCCACCATTAAAGCCGAGACGGATTCAGAAAGATACGTTGTGGCCAAATGCCCCATCATGTTTTGCTCAATGACATGGCCATCCTTATAGATTAAATGAATATTCGCGGCGGTTTCACCACCCGTCCCGAAGAAGATCAACCCTAATAAAGTAGAACCGATAAATAAAATCAACAGCAATAGGAGCCCAAACAGGAGAACCGTAATATATTTGGACAGCAAAATCTGAAAACGGCTGAGCGGCCGAATCATTAATAGCTTAATCGTTCCCCAATTAAATTCGTTCGCGACAATTCCGGCTGCGATGATAATGGTAAACAGTCCGGTAAGGATGGTAAAACCTGCTGAATCCGTTACAAAAGACCATGCCGTATAGCCTGTGTCACTAGGGATATTATGCTCTATGCGATAGTTGTTGAGTGTGATTGTTTCTTTATATCCATCTTTCAGTGAAGGATCTTCTTTGATTTCTTTCTTTAATTCGGCGTTTTGTGCTTGAAGTTCTTGTTTCCAATGAGAATTTGATTCACCAGCAGAAAAATGATTCGCCAAAAATGCAAATCCAACCATTGTCAGCCCCAGAATTCCGATCATCACCCATGTTCCGGCACGGCTGAAAATTTTGAGCCACTCATTATAAATCAAATTAAGCATGCTGAACCTCCTCTTTTGTTTCACCTGTCATTTCTAAGAAACGGTCCTCTAATGATTTTGTTATGACCTTGACCTCATAAATACGGATTTGCTGCATCACCAGCAATTCAATAACCGCAGGGACTTCCTCTTTAACCAGTTTGATTTCTACACCATTTGTCTTACTCACCAAATCGTACTGATTTAAAACAATAGCGGCTTCATTCGGCTGCTCAACCTGGAAGAAATATGTATCGTTCTCATCAATGTTTTCATCTTTTACATTTTGAATATCGATCAGCTTTCCTTTTTGCAGAATCGCAATTCGATCACACATCAGTTCCATCTCTGACAGCAGGTGGCTTGAAACGATGACAGCCATTCCTCTTTCTCGGGTCAGCTTCTTTAAATGATCCCTGATTTCTCTGATCCCCGCCGGATCAAGGCCGTTTGTCGGTTCATCCAAAATTAGCACTTTCGGATCGTGCAGAAGGCATTGTGCCAAGCCAAGACGCTGTCTCATCCCCAGAGAATATGTTTTCACCTTGTCGTGGATTCTGTCTGTTAAACCGACCAGTTCAACAACTTCATCAATTTTTTCCTTCGTGACACCCTTGACCATCCTTGCGTATTGCTGGAGGTTTTTATATCCGCTCAAAAATTTATACAGCTCGGGATTCTCAACGATCGCTCCAATATGCTTAATCGCCTTGGCATATTCTTTCGTAATTGATTGGCCGCAAATGAGGACATCACCTTTCGACAGCTTCATTAACCCCACCATCATCCGGATGGTTGTCGTTTTCCCCGCTCCGTTTGGTCCCAAAAAACCGAATACCTCGCCTTCACGAATCGTAAAACTGAGATCATCAATGATCGTTCGGCCTCTGATGTTTTTAGTCACGTTTTTCAATTCCAACACTGTTTTCATCATATTCCTCCTCTTTCTAGCAAACTTCTATTTTTGATTTAAACCATTGCAAAACAGACATGCCTTCCTGTTCACGAATATCTTCTACTTCACGCTGCGCAACTTTTTCTCCATTGGCGAGGATGATTACTTCGTCTAACAAAGTCTCAATTTCATCAATTTCATGTGTCGCAATCACGACAATCTGCTGCTCAAAATCAATGTACGACACAAGGCTGTTTACGATGGAATCCCTGACCATCGGATCAAGCCCGGAAAAAGGTTCATCAAGCAAGATGACGTCTGCCCGTCTCGCTAAAGCAAGAACGATTTTCAGCCGGCCCCGATTTCCTTTTGATAGCTTTTTGATCTTTTTTTCCGGATTCAGCTGCATCTCATTCAATAGCTTATAAGCCTGTTCTGTTTGAAAATCAGTAAACTGCGACTGATAAAAATTCACCATATCTTTAACAGTGAAATGCGGATAAAACATATCAAGCTCAGTAAGATAAGCCGTTTGACGCACCATTTCTCTCGTAACCTGCTCTTCATCAACTTTCACAAATCCTGAAGTCGGAAACAGAAGGCCAGCCATCATTTTCAGGGTCGTTGACTTGCCGCTGCCGTTCGGTCCGATCAGGCCATAAATCCGTCCGGATGATAGGGTGATTGACACATCATTGACGGCCGTATGGCGGCCGTATTTTTTTGATACATGTTCTAGCTTGATTTCCATTTTAGCCTCCCTCTGTGAATGTTTTAATCCCTTCTACCATTTCCTCTTTCGTTAGCCCCAGCTCTTTCATTTGCTTGACAAAGCCTTCCAGCACCTCTCGTGTCAGCTTGTCTTTCAGCTCGTCTACGATTTCTGCTTTTTCCGCAATAAACGTCCCTTGACCTCTTCTTGTCTCCACAATACCCAGCCTTTCCATCTCACTGTAAGTTCTTTGAATTGTATTGGGATTTACCTTCGTTTGAATCGCCATTTCTCTTACTGAAGGAAGCTTGTCTCCTGGGAGCAGCTCCTTCCTGACCAGCCTATAAAAGATCTGATCAGCGATCTGCAGATAAATCGGTTTCGAGGATTGGAATTGATTGTCCATATTTACACCTCTACTTTACGATCAAGCAGTTTTGAAGCCATAATGAGCAGCAAGAACGTGATGACTATAGCAATAGGAAACCCTAGCACAGACAGATGGATAGGTTTTAATTCCAATCTCCAAACATTGTGGAAGTGGAAATCAAAATTGCAATAGACTGTTACAGGCCAGAAATGCTTTTGAGATTCAACCAAAGGGCTTATGATGTATTCATCGAAGAATAACCACATTGCGACCAACAGAACCATCGCAGCCCACCGCATTCCGCGCCAATTTCTGAGAGAGTGAAAAACAGTCCAAAACACAATGACTGTTACTGACATATCTAACGAAGAAATAAGCCCATACATATTCAGCAAAGCCACTGTACTCGTTATATCAACTTGATGCTCCAGCAGATTTTTTACAGAGAGCATATGATACATCCATATGCCATAGGCTGTTAATGCCAACTGAATCACAAATTGATAGAGCAAAGATGCTGCCAATTTAGAAGAAAACAGCCATAAGCCGCCATTTGGATTGTACAGCCAAAGCTGTGATTTCCCTTCCTTGCGAAGGTGATAAAACACAAAAACAGGAGATAAGAAAAGCAGAAAAAAAGCAACTGCAACAAAAAAACCAAAAATGACTAGAGGTTCTTTCGTGCGTGAAGCTATAATATGGCCTGTTCCCAATAAGAAAATGATTCCGCATATCCATACTAGCAGCCACATTCTTGAAAGCTTGATATCTTTCTTTAATAAACCTAAAAAAGAATTCATGTCTTTACCTCCCGGAAAAAACCCTCGGTGTATGAGTAACATAGTACACTAGATCAAGATGGAATACAACATATTCCATGGATTTATTTGATAAAAACATAATTGATGGAAACAGCAAAAAAGGCAAACCCGCATGAGTAAACGGATTTGCCTTTTTCATTACTTTTTCTTATTTTTCATAGAGAGCAGCGCATCACGATAGCTGCGGTCCTGCATTTTGTCACTTTCCTCAGTGACCTCTTCTTCTGCATGAGCTTCATCAGAATGCTTAAACTTTTGCAGCGCCTGCCTGTAAATATCATCACCCATTGTGTCACGCTTCTCTTTTGGAGAATCGTTTTTGACAACGGATGGCGTATGCTCGGCAGCCCTTGCTTCAGCAGGGTAATGCGCTTCGTTTTTTTCCTCTTCTGGAGGTGCGATTCTATCGGTTGCTTCTTGCTTCTCAGGTCCAGGTGAGGCGTTGCGGACGTTAAATGTAATAAGGGCCGCAATGACAATGACAGCAGCAATTATTGCTATAATAATGGCCATTTCAACCTCTCCTTACTGTCCTGCTGTTAGGTTTCCTGTGACTTGGCTGACACGTCTTCCCAACGCGCGTCCAAGCTGAATACCTTCCTCAGACATTAACTCATCACTGTCTACCGGACAAGTGACACCTGCTCCGTAATAAGAGCCATAAAGTGCGTTTTCAGGCACGTTGCCAGGCAGTCCGACAACAATCATGCCTTGGTGGAACATCGGCGTGATTAAATTGTGCATTGTCATTTCCAAGCCGCCGTGTGTTGTTGCCGTTGTGCAGAAGACAGCACCGACTTTGTTGATCAGCTCGCCTTCAGCCCACAAGTAGCCAAGTCTGTCGATCCAAGTTTTAAGACCGGAGCTGATTGTTCCGAAATGCCCTGGGCATCCCCAAATAATCGCATCCATATCTTTAAGCTTGCGGATATCAGCCTGATCTACATGGTCGATGAACACTTCAGCCGCGTCGTTTTCTCTCGCGCCTTCAGCAATTGCTTCTGCAAGCACTTTAGTATGTTCGCCTTCACTATCATACACTACATAAATTTTCATTCAGGAAACCTCCCTGTACAGATTAAGATTCCTTAGCTTCTTTTGGAGCAGGAAGTAATGAAAGCTCCTCTTTTTTCTTCTTACGCAATTTATCTTTTCTGACGTCACGCAGGAAGATACTTAAAATCAGACCTGCTACACAGAATAAGGTTGCCCACATAAAGGCATCATTTATCCCCATGACATTGGAATCGAGTGACGCGTGTTTATAAATATGTGAGTACACATATGTTTTCGCCGTATCATAAGACACATTCATATTCACCATTAAATTCGAAACTGCATTTTGGAACGCATGGAGGAAGTTCGGGTCCGCCGTGCTTGTTTTATCTGCAATTTGTGAATAATGGAACGTCGTACGGTTTGTATAAATCGTCGTAATTAAGCTTGTACCAATTGATCCGCTGATTTGGCGAAGCGTGTTGCTCATCGCCGTACCGTGGCTGTTCAGACGGGCAGGAAGCTGGTTCATACCCGCTGTCATAACCGGCATCATTAAGAGTGACATACCGAATGCACGGATTGAGTAGATCAGCATGATGTGTGTATATGGTGTATCAATCGTTAATTGCGTATATTGATATGTTGTCACCACTGTAACGAGAAGCCCGATAATCGCAAGCGGTCTCGGACCGAATTTATCAAACAAAATACCTGAGATCGGTGACATGATCAGCATGACGATCGCACCTGGAAGCAGAAGCAGACCGGATTGAAGCGCCGTAAAGCCGACCAGGTTTTGCAGATAGATCGGTAAAAGGAACATACCAGTGTAAAGTGCCACTGTAATAATGATATTAATGACACTCGAGAGTGAGAAAATGTCATATTTAAACACTCTGAAATCAAGCATCGGATCATCATGGCGCAATTGCTGAACAACAAAAGCAACAATTGCAATGGCTCCGATAATAACTGTAGACAATACAATCGGGTCGGTCCAGCCGTCAGATCCGGCTTCACTGACTCCGTATAATAAGGAGGCGAATCCGACAATCGAGAGGATTGCGCCAAGAGTATCGAGTTTGATTTTTTGCGGCTCCACCATATTTTTAAAGATGAAGAAAGCCACAATGATAACAATTGCGCCGATCGGCACAAGTCCGTAAAACATAATGCGCCATGTATAATGCTCAATAATCCACCCGGAAAGAGTCGGGCCGACCGCTGGAGCAAACATCATCGCTAGCCCGAAAATCCCCATTCCTTTCCCCCTGCTTTCAGGCGGGAAAATTAACAGAATGGTTGTCATAACGAGCGGCTGCAAGATACCTCCGCCCACGGCCTGAATCAAACGGCCGATCAGCATTGTAGAGAAGTTAGGTGCGATACCGCAGACTAACGTACCGAGCGTAAAACAAAACATCGCGACGAGAAAGAGACTCCGCTGGCCAAATCGTGTAATCAGGAAAGCAGATAACGGAATCAATACACCGTTAACAAGCATGTAACCTGTTGTCAGCCACTGAATCGTCGTTGCACTTACGCCAAATTCAGTCATTAAGTGCGGCATTGCAACATTAAGCAGTGTTTGGTTTAGAATTGCCAAAAATAAACCCGCCATTAGCACAATCAGCAATGACATAGGGTTTTTTGCATTTTTTTCTTTGCCTGTAGCCATCTAAGACAACCTCCTTTCATGGTTTGATGACTGATCTGTTTTACTCAGAAATTTTAACAGATGCATTCATTCCAGGAAGCACCTTATCAGATGGGTTTTTGATTGAAATTTTCACAGGAATTTTTTGTGTTACTTTTGTGTAGTTTCCGCTTGAATTTGTAGAAGGAAGCATATCAAAAGTTGAGTTAGTCGCATAACCAATTTCTTCTACAGTACCGTCAAATGTAGTATCAGGGTCTCCGTCAACTACTACGTCTACACTATTTCCTACTTCAATATCCGCAATATCTGTTTCTTTAATATTTGCTGTGATGTATAGGTTGTCCATGTCAATCGTTTGTGCAATTGTTGTACCAGCTTGTACGGTTTGTCCGTTTTTCACTTCGTTTTTCACAATTGTTCCATCCATAATGGATTTTACGTCAACAGTTTGTTCACCTTTGATTTTTGCAACTGTGTCGCCTTTTTTCACTGTTTTTCCTTCGTCCAGATCCCAGTCAGATACTTTACCTGCTGCTGGAGCAGTAATAGCAGCCATATCGCCCGCTACTTTTGCTTCATCTGTTTTTACATAGTTTGTGCTTTGATAATAGTAGTAAGCACCTCCAGCTATAATTGCAAGAACAACAATCAAACCGATAATGTTGGTCAGAATTAAACGTCCTCTGTTCATTTTGTTTTCTCCTTTCGTTTCATCCTCTATCATTTTGCGGAAAGCTGGTGAAAATATGTGAGAAGTTTTTAATTACCGCTTTTTTCTGAACAGCCTTCAGCAAGCTTCGTTAAGCTTCCGGCTAGTTTGCGCAAATACTGCAGCTGGGAGGTATCAAGCTTTTGGTACAAGCCAGCACCCATTTTTGCATATTGCACAGCGGCTTTTTCTATCAGTTCTTCCCCCTCTTCGGTTAACTGAATCATGACGATACGGCGGTCATCCGGACTGTCATATCGATTCATCAATTGGCGCTTATACAGAATATCTGTCATCCGCGTCACAGAAGCAGGCTTAAGATCAAGCGACATTGCCAGCTTGCTTAGCGGGGTGCTTCCGCTTTGATGAATTTTAAACATCAGCAAATATTGAAGGACTGTAATATCAAAAGGCTCAAGCACAATCTCCAATATCTTCTTCTGTTTTTTATATATCGCCCGAGACGTATCGAAGAGCTGTTCAAAAGTGAGCAAAGCACGTTCTGATTCAGTCAACTCCTTTTCACCTCATTCCTCAATAATAGTTCACAAGATAAAATATTAATAAATGAAAGAAGATTTGTCAAAGGAAAAATTTCTTTTTCTCCCGTATTTTTTTCGCAAACGTTTTCTTGCTTTTATTAAATAAAAAAAAGCCCTGAAATGGGCTTTTCATTACGAAAATTGATGGCTTACACCAGACTCTTCATTTCTGAAAAAATTCTTAAGAGCCTGAAAAACATCAGATTTCTGTTTTAAAATATAGTACTTAAATTTCTCATCTTTTACATTTTTATATGCAGACATTAACGTTGAATGCCTGTTGTACTGATTGACCTCGCCGTAGCAAAACAGATTGGCCTTCTTCATAATATCATTGACCAGCTTCACACAGCGCGCGTTATCAGATGTCAGGTTGTCACCGTCAGAAAAATGAAACGGGTAAATGTTATAGCGGGCGGGATTGTACTTTTCATCAATAAGCTCAAGCGACTTCCGATATACGGAAGAACAAATGGTTCCGCCGCTTTCTCCCTTTGAGAAAAAATCCTCCTCCGAGACCACTCTTGCTTCTGTATGATGGGCAATAAATTCAATTTCCACAGTCTCGTATTTTGTCCGCAAAAAACGGGTCATCCAGAAAAAGAAGCTTCTGGCCATGTATTTTTCCCAAACCCCCATACTGCCGCTTGTATCCATCATGGCTAAAACGACCGCTTTTGATTCGGGCTTTGTGATGTCATTCCACGTCTTATATTTCAGGTCCTCCGGATAAATTGGGTAGAACGACGGTTTTCCTGACATTGCGTTTCGTTTAAAGGCTGACATCATCGTTCTTTTCTTATCAATATTACCGGTTAACCCTGTTTTACGGATATCATTAAACTCGATATCTGTATGAATGATATTGTCCCGCTCTTTTTGCTGGAGATTCGGAAGCTCTAATTCTTTAAAAAGCGCTTCTTCTAAATCCATTAATGAAACTTCCGCTTCATAATAATCCTCGCCTGCCTGATCACCGGCACCCTGCCCTTTTCCAGGCCCTTGTTTTTTGTCTGAACCATCCCGGGCCACAACATCTCCAACCTGGCTCTCGCCGTCTCCTTGCCCTACATGTTTATTTTTATCATAGTTATAACGGATTTTATACTCATCAAGTGAACGGATTGGGATCTTCACTACATCTTTTCCATTAGACATAATAATGCTTTCCTCAGTTACGAGGTCCGGAAGATTGTTTTTGATCGCTTCCTGCACTTTTTTCTGGTGGCGCTGCTGGTCATCGAAGCCTTTGCGATGGAGGGACCAGTTTTCCTCAGAAATCAAAAAATGGCCGCTGTCATTTTGGGACATGAATTCCCCTCCTTAACCATTTGTGGTCGTGATACATACGTATTCCGGCTTGTGCCAGATTATGAAACAAGTCTTTCGAAAAGATTTATATTCATCATATGCATAAAAGCACATTTAATTGACAAACTATTTAGAAAATGGGACAAAATAACCCGCCCTATTCGGACGGGTCACGTTGCTTATCGGTTCAGCAGGCTGCCGACATATTTCAGCAGCTCATTGGCGCTCGTCGAGTTGTAGCCGTGCTCATCAATTAAACGGGCCACGACTTCGTTTACCTTTTTCAGCTGCTGCTCATCCGGCGTTTTTGTTGAAGTCGTAATTTTAACGACATCCTTCAGATCAGCAAACAGCTTTTTCTGGATAGCTTCACGCAGTCTTTCATGGGAATTGTAATCAAACCGCTTGCCTTTTCTCGCATAGGCCGAGATGCGGATTAAAATTTCTTCGCGGAACGCTTTTTTGGCGTTTTCCGAAATGCCGATCTGCTCTTCGATGGATCTCATCAGCTTTTCGTCAGGGTTCATTTCCTCTCCAGTCAAAGGATCACGAAGCTTGTTTTTATTGCAATAGGCCTCTACGTTATCGAGGTAATTGTCCATAAGTGTTTTTGCTGATTCTTCATACGAATACACAAACGCTTTTTGAACTTCCTTTTTCGCAATGTCGTCATATTCCTTGCGGGCGGCAGAAATAAAATTCAAATACCGCTCCCTGTCCTCGCTTGAAATTGATGGGTGCTGATCAAGACCTTCTTTTAAGGAGCGAAGGACATCGAGAGAATTAATCGATTCCATATTTTTTCTGATAATCGTTGAAGAAATCCGGTTGATCACGTACCGCGGATCAATGCCGCTCATGCCTTCATCATTATATTCTTTTTTCATATCCTCAACGTCGACAGAATTATATCCTTCCACACTTTCTCCATCATACAGTCTCATTTTCTTGACCAGATCAATATCCGACCGCTTCGGCTCTTTTAACCGGGTAAGGATTGAGAACATCGCGGCGACCTTCAACGTATGCGGGGCAATATGAACATCCGCCACATCGCTCTCAGCGATCATTTTTTCATAAATTCTCTCTTCCTCAGACACTTTTAAATTATAAGGAACCGGCATCACGATGATTCTTGAGTGCAGGGCTTCATTCTTCTTATTAGCAATAAATGAGCGATACTCCGTTTCATTCGTGTGAGCCACGATCAGCTCATCAGCAGAAATTAACGCAAACCGCCCAGCTTTAAAATTCCCTTCCTGTGTCAAGGAAAGCAAATGCCAGAGAAATTTCTCATCACATTTCAGCATCTCCTGAAACTCCATCATCCCGCGGTTCGCTTTATTCAGCTCTCCGTCAAACCGGTAAGCGCGCGGATCCGATTCTGAACCGTACTCGGCGATTGTTGAGAAATCAATACTCCCCGTCAAATCGGCAATATCCTGAGACTTCGGATCAGAGGGACTGAATGTTCCAATTCCCGTACGCTTATCTTCTGAAAAGAAGATGCGCTCCACCTTCACATCCTCAATTCTTCCTCCGTACTCTTCCTCCAGCCTCATGACATTTAAAGGAGAAAGACTTCCTTCTATTCTAATGCCGTATTCCCTGTAAAAGTCATCGCGTAAATGATGGGGGATTAAATGTAGAGGGTCCTCGTGCATCGGGCAGCCTTTAATCGCATATACAGCGCCATTATCTGTCAGCGTGTACGCTTCGAGACCTTTTTTGAGCATCGTGACCAGCGTGGATTTACCGCCGCTCACAGGCCCCATCAGCAATAGAATCCGCTTTCTGACATCTAGACGTTTGGCAGCCGGATGAAAATACTCTTCCACAAGACGCTCCAGAGATTCTTCAAGCCCGAACAGCTCGCGGTCAAAAAAACTGTACTTCTTGCGTCCGTCAATCTCCTCTATCCCGCTGTCTTTTATCATATTAAAAACTCGAGAATGAGCAGATTGCGCGACCATCGGATTTTCTTTAATAATCTCCAAATAATCGGCGAAAGTTCCTTCCCATTTCAGCCGCTGCTCTTCCTCTCTGTACTGTTCAATTTTCTTTAATATATCCATAAGGACCTCCTCTATCATGTTTGATACACTATGCAAATAAGGTACTTTGTTACAATCTATGCCGCCATCTCGTGATACATGCTTTGGTTTCTTAAAAATAAAGATACTTATACATCGTTGACAAGGCAGACTTCGACCGTTCATAATAAAGAAAAATACAGAATCATCCAGACTCGGACAGCACGGAAAAATTGAAGAGGGGGAGAGACGGTGAAAACAATCATCATGATGGGTGTCATTGTCACTTTTTTAGTATCAATTTTTACCGCAGGATACGAAAGCAAGCCTGGAAAAGAATAAAAAAGGGTGCTCCTGAAAGAGCACCCTTTTTATATAACAGAACAATGTTTTATAGTTTTGTTTTTTCTTTAATCTGTGAATGCGGATTGCATTCATATTTGTTTTCGTACTCAATTGTTCCGATGCTGCATCCTGGCCCGATGATCACTTCTTTTCCCCTGACGACTGCCGCTTCGGTATTCTCCAAATAAACCCGATCGCCTTCTATGACATCGGCGATCAGCTTCCCTTTCTTCCGGTTAAAAAAACTCGCGCGTCTTTTCACTGTAATTGTTGTTCCGCCGATTTCCTGCACATGGCTTATATCATGGCTCAATCCCAGCTTGATCTCACCCGAATTTAATAACCCCGATACATCAACACAGCCTGTGACATGGAACATTTCTGTTTCACAATCACCTTTTACGCTAAGCTTCCCTTTCACATCGCAGGATTCTCCAGTCATATTCCCGCCAATTTCAGTCTGGCCTTTCAGATTGAATCGATCAAATTGAAGTGAGCCGCTGACTTTCATTGTCCCATATATATTGATTTTGCCGGCTGTCAGATCGCCTTTACATTCACTTTCTCCGAGCACACGCAGCCGCTCAGTCTCTGCTTTTCCGAGAAAAAGGCCCGTTCCGTATATGCGGCAGCCTACAGCAGACAGCCCTTCTCCAACTACACCTTCTCCTTTGATGCTGACATTGTGATACGCGCCTCCTGCGGCATGCCCAGCGCCATATAATTTTAAATTTCCCAGTTTTGTTGTCTCCATTACGATCCTCCTTACAACTTTGTAGATGTTTCAACCGATGCGCTTGGGTCACAGGTATAGTCCCCGCTGTATTCGACAGTTTCAATCTGGCAATCCGGGCCGATGACCACTTTATTTCCGCGCACGGTTTTCGCCTTTGTATTTGTCAATTCAATCACGTCACCTTCGATCAGCTCTGCTGTTAGAACAGGCTGCGGCATCAATCTGAGCAATGTCAGCATTCCTTTTCTGCAGGTCACTTGAAGATGGCGGCAGCCGATCTCCCGCGCATAGCTTTCCCCTGCAGAAAGCTTAATGATCACCTGGTCTGCATTTAAAAGCCCGCTGATTTTGCATTTCCCTTCTGATTGAAAGGTTTCTGTTTCACAATCTGCTTCCATGACAGCTTTTCCGCTAATGTCAATGGCATCAGCCTTGACAGTGCCGCCAAATGTTGATGATCCAGCGATTTTCAATTGTTTTGCAGATACCTCTCCTTGAATAAAACCAGTGCCATTCATCCGGATAGATTCTGCTTCAACGTCTCCATGTATCTTTCCTGAACCGCTGATGGTTACCGCTTTCGCTTTGACGCTGCCGTCCGCTTTTCCGTTTCCATTAAAAGAAAAAGTGTCACACTCCACGTCCCCGGCCACTGTCCCGCTGCCATTAATCTCAACAGATTGAAATGTTCCTCCCTTTGAACTTCCTGATCCGTTTATCACCAGCTTTTCCACTACATCCATTGATGGCCCTCCTGCATAAATGTTGTTTTTAATTCCTCTGAAGCTTTTAATAAATCTATCCGTTCCACAACCTTTACGGATGATTCAAACAAAATGCTGTCCGCCGCAGCCGCTATAAAACAAGTTGTGACACCGAGCTTGCGGAGCACAATCAGCTCCGTCTGTTTTTCAATCTCTTCAGTATCATGCTTCTTTAATACCTCTGCAGCCATTTTTGCTTCTGCAAGGCTGACATTTCCAGACTGCAGCAGTCCCTCAAGCACATACAGCGAAAGCAAATCGCTGGATGAAAAAACCCGACTTTCTCCGTCTTCTGAATAGGCTTCAAGAGCAGGCCTTGAAACCAAACCCTTATGAAGCAATTCATCAGCGGTCATGCTGACATCCTTCATTTTCGGCGACAGCATTTCCCTCATTTCATCCAAAGACAAATTTTCTTTCATCTTTTGAATCATTGATATACGTTTTAAAATCTCCTCTCTCGGAAAAAACGTCTCTTGCCCTGTAAATGTGGATTTACGAATAAACCATTCCTCAGGTATTAAGTTTTTCCGCTTCCATCGATACAGCTGACCGTATGAAATCGATGTTCTTTCAAGTAATTCTTTTTTAGAGATTAATTGTTCTTCCATAAGTCCAGCTCCTTTGATGGGTACATTGTAACATAACACTGTTACGTTGTTAAGCCCAAAAACGAAACAAAGCATTTCAACATCTGCAAAAAACCCGCCCATCATCGATGAGCGGGTTTTTTCACTATTTTAAATCACGGTAATTTTGCTGGCGCAGCGCTTCATAAACAAGAATCGCGGCTGTATTGGACAGATTTAACGATCTGACGTGCTCTGTCATCGGAAGACGCAGGCAGCGGTCCATATTATTTTGAATTAAATCCTTTGGCAAACCGCTTGTTTCTCTTCCGAACACGAAGAAATAATCCTCGTCAAGATCAGTGTAATCAAATGATGTATGAGGCTGCTGGCCAAATTTTGTAATAAAGAAAAACTGGCCTTTTTCATATGCCTCAAACAATTCTTCTAACGAATCATGATACACAACGTTAACAAACTCCCAATAATCGAGTCCGGCACGCTTCAGCATTTTATCATCCGTTGAAAAGCCGAGCGGACGAATCAGGTGTAGCGTTGTATTGGTTGCTGCACAAGTACGTGCAATATTCCCTGTGTTAGCGGGAATTTCTGGTTGATATAAAACGACATGTAATGCCACAATGTTCACCTCTGTTTTTCTTATCCGCCCATCATTATAACATTAATTACTCTTTTGTCGTATCATCAACGATATGAAAAAAGGCATATCGTATTGAGGGTGTGTATGCCGTAGAATCCTCATATGACCAATACCTCATCCGGCTGTCATAGGTCTGGGCGTTGACAAGCGGCATATTGCCTTTGTCCTTTGCCACGACAATCGTTGTATGATTAAACCGGCCGTCTCCTTCGAAGTCATAGCAAATCACATCGCCCGGCATCAGTTCTTCCGCTGATTTCACCCGCACCGCACGCAGTCCGGCCTTTGAATTCGACAAATACATTTTCATAGAGTGAGCCACCGTCCAGCTGTAGCTCCATGAGCTTTGTTTCATCCACCAGCCTGATCCCCTGTTCGGATGACCGCGCATCGGCGCGCCTCCTGCATGAAGACACTGAGAAATAAAATTGGTACAGTTATCGCTGAAATTTTTATAAGCAGGATTGCGCTTGTTCCAAAATTTCTCGGCATATTGGACAGCGCCGAGACGATCGTATTGAAAAGCCCTGCCAAACGCTTCTCTTTCCTCTTCAGCTTCAGAATAGTCAATAATACTGGTCCCTTCATGAAATCCAGCCTGCTTTTTCGCAATTTCCTGATCACTAATCAAAATGTGATCATACAGGAAAGCCATTCGCTCCTCTATGTGCTCTTCTATATACAAGCTGTCATCTTGTTCCTTACACACGTATTCGTAATGGATGGTATACGAAAGGCAGGTCGTTCCGTCATCCTCAACCCGCACATGATTAATCACGGCCTTTGCTTTCGCTTTTATGATGTCAACTTTACGTTTTTCCAGAAGCTTTTTCTTACGCTCCATGACTTTAAGGTCTCCGACTTGAGACTCCTGTCTCATAGCATGCCCGTTAACCAGAAAGCCCAGCCGCTCCTCCGCTAATTGTTCTAAAATGTGCTTCAAGCTCACCCCACCCGCCATACTTTTTTATAGAGAAAAAACACTTGGATGATCTCAAGTGTTTTTTCCTTCTGCTCTATACGTATGTCAGGACAGGCCTTGTTTAGTCATGCCTGAAGCTTTTAGCAACTCAATTCCTTTTTCAATTTCCAGCTTTGCCTCTTCATCCTTCTCTTTTTCCAGCGCTTTTTCAAGCTCTTCCGCGTATGCGGGGTCTCCGATTTTCCCGATTGCCCATGCGGCTGTCCCCCTGATGACAGGACGCGGATCCTTGTGCATCAATTCCGCCAATTCAGGCAGTGCGGAAGCATCCTTAAAATGCGCAAGCGCGAGAATGGCGTTTCGCTGAATCGGTTTTTTCCCGCGCCAAGAACCTGAGACATGCCCGAATTTCTCCTTAAATTCCCGATTGCTGATGGTCAAAAGCGGCTTCAATAACGGTTTGGCAATCTCAGGATCAGGCTCCATTTCCGGATGAAGATGAAAATCCTTCCCTTTATTGAGAGGGCATACCGTTTGGCACGTATCGCACCCGTACAGGCGGTTTCCGATTTTTGTCCGGAATTCATCAGGCAAAAATCCTTTTGTCTGGGTCAGAAAAGAGATGCAGCGCTGCGCATTAAGCTGTCCGGGATTAACCAGTGCTCCCGTCGGACAGGCGTCCAAGCATTTCGTGCAGGACCCGCACATATCTTCAATCGGCACATCAGGCTCAAAAGGGATATTTGTGATCATTTCCGCCAAATACACATAAGAGCCATACTCGGGCGTTGTGATCATACAGTTTTTCGCACTGAATCCGATTCCGGCACGTTCCGCAACGGCGCGATCAGACAATTCACCTGTATCAACCATTGACTTCGTTCTGATATCCTCATGCTTGCTTTTTAGAAAATCCTCCAGCAGATCAAGCTTTTCCCTCAGCACATCATGATAGTCTTTCCCCCAGGAGGCTCTGCAAAAAATGCCCCTGCGCTCAGTTATCGTGCTTCTCGGCGCATCCTTCATTCTGGAAGGATATGCGAGAGCAATTGCCACTATTGATTTCGCTTTCGGCAAAAGAAGCTTTGGCGTCACCCTTTTTTCGATATCCGGCTCTTCAAAGCCGGAGAGATAGCCGAGCGATTCTTGAAGAATCAAACGGTCTTTTAAACTGTCAAAAGTATCAGCAGTCGTAAAACCAATCTTGTCCACGCCAATGCTTTTCGCGTATTCAATTAATTCTTCTTTGAGCTGATAAACGTTCATGTTTTGCACAGCCTCCTTTCTTTGTGATAAAACGATACAGCGTTTATAATAGGTTGATATCACGTAACTGGAGTGAATGCTAGTGAATATCAAACTTGATTCTGTTATTACTGAACGTGCGGCCGGCTTACATGCAGCTGCTGTCATTTATGAGAATATCGAAGTCGGCTCCTCACCGCAAATGCTGAAAGGCAGACTCCGCCTGTTTCAAGAATCCTTGTTTTTCGACTATGCGGACTGCGGTATATCCGATGAATCCTTCGTCAAGGAATGGCAGGAACTCTTTAAACAGCTTAACCCTTCATTTGAGGGAGAAACAACCCCAATGGAGGACATGCTGGTCCCAATATCCAAGGAACAATTCATGGAAAGTAAAGACTCGGCCCATGACACAATCAATTTTTTCGCATTAAAATATTCTCTGCCCATTATGATTTATGATGCCGGCAAGCTTCACGAGCAAGTCCGGATCTCATTGGGAGAAAAAGAAAACATATTGATTTTCTCTGATGAAAACGGCGTATTTGGCGATTTCAAAAACAACGTCAACCACTATCCCGTTTCAAACGAGACTAAGAATATGCTGCAAATCATTTTTTTCCCGCCATCCATTGAGAAAAGCAGCGCTGTTAACCTCTTATCATCATTAACGAAAATGTTTGAACAAATTCACGGCGGCACCCATACAGTACATTGGCTTACGTAAAAGAACACGAATACCGTGTTCTTTTTTACATAAAAAAACGCAATACTTCGTTTATCTGAGAAACGAAACACTGCGTTAATAACGTATGTATGGAGCGGGTGATGAGAATCGAACTCACGACATCAGCTTGGAAGGCTGAGGTTTTACCACTAAACTACACCCGCATTTGTGGTTGTCAGTAACAGTACCGCTCTGACTTTTTTTATATTACATGTTTATTTATTTTTCGTCAAGGGAATATAAAAATTTTGTCGAAAAAAAGTTATCTTTTTGTAAAGTTGTTAAGTTCCATTTACATAATGTTAAGTATACTATACAATATAATCAATCGAGATTGTGAAGGGGACAGACGTCATGATGAAAAATAAAGTAAAAGAGCTGAGGGCACGCTTCGGCTATTCTCAGGAAAAACTAGGAGAAACAGTCGGCGTCACAAGACAGACTGTGGCTGCTATCGAAAAAGGCGATTATGTTCCCTCACTGCTGTTAGCACTGAAAATCTGCAAAACCTTCTCCATGAAAATGGAGGATGTCTTTTGGTTAGAGGAGGAAAACTAAGATGAGCATGAAAACAAAAGCAGCTTTTCAACTTGTGTTATTTGGCCTTGCATGCTGGACGCTGATTGCATACTTTGAAGCGTCAGAAGGCATTGCATCTTTTTTTCGCACAAAGAGCGGCGGGATGGTATTTGAATTAAACCTCACCCCCTTTATTCTGTTTGTTGCGGCGTCTGCGGTTTATTTGTACTTACAGAAAAAAAGCCGCCCTGCCAGAAAGCAGCTTCTTCTGCCTGATGAGTTTGAAGAGCAGGATGAAAGAGAGCAGATGATGACGGCAAAAGCATGTCGCGCGTCATATATCGCTGTATACTTCTCGCTGCCTGCCGCAGCGGTTCTTCTCATTTTTTATCCGCTATTTCAATCACGTATTCCGTTTTTCCCTATTATTATTGTGTTTATCATCATGATCATCCAGCACCTTTCCTACGTCATCTCTTTCAAGAAAAACGAAAAAAACTCCGGCGCGCTGTAATCGGCCGGAGTTTTTTCTTACCAGCTTGCTTTTTTCACACCGGGAATCTGGCCTTTATGGGCCAGCTCCCTGAAAGCGATTCTGGACATTTTAAACTTCCTCATATATGCTCTCGGGCGCCCCGTTACCATGCAGCGGTTGTGAAGCCTTCCCGGTGCTGAATCTCTTGGCAGCTTGCTGAGTGCCTCGTAATCTCCTTTTTCCTTCAACTCGCTTCTAATACCAGCGTATTGCTCAACAAGCTGTTGGCGTTTTAACTCTTTTGCCACTTTTGATTTTTTAGCCAAGTCACATAGCCTCCCTTTTAAATCGAAATTGTTACGATTTAAAATGTATCATGCACCATTCAAAAAAGCAAGCATACCGCTTTGTAAAACAGACGGCCTGAAGCCGCCCATTCTAATGATGCAATTCCACATAATACAGTAACGCATCTTGATGCTTAATGAGCTCTTTTTTATGTTCAGAGGTGTGCATTGTCTCGTCAGTCCCTCTAATACTGCTGCCGATCAAAGCAGGCTTCTCGAAAGTAATTGGTTCCGGCGATGAAATATTCTGAGTCATTTCCTGTGTTGTGCTATCGTCGCGTTTCACCGATGAATCAGCCGCTATATTTCCCTGTTTATCTACAATGCCAAAATGAATGGTGGTATGTTTATTCTTTCCTTCCCCCTCTTCATTCTCAAAATAAACAAATTGTATGGTATCGGTTTTTTCCTCTGAATAATCTGCACGAACCGGTCCAAACCTCTCAACAAGCTTTCCCTTTTGATAATGTTCGATGTACATGTCAGCTGAAGAAATACCTTCACCGATATTGACGGCTTCGGCAGTGAATGCCTGTGAAGCTGCGACATCCATTCTGTTTTTTTCAAGATCTGATATGTCCGCCGCTTTGATTTCCATCTGTTTTGAATGTCCGCATGCTGACAGCATAGCTATGAGACAAATGACTGCCGCGCTTCTCAATGTTTTCAGAAAAAAAGCCCTCTTTTTTTGAATATCATACCATGTTCGGGGGCTGTATTTTAGTTAAACTCATACATTTTTCTCTTTGACAAAATAAGTGTTTCCTACCGCTTCTCCCCTTTTGTTCTGAAGCTTTCTCGTCCGATCATTTTCAAACGGCAAAAGCGGAAATACAAGCTCTGCAAAATAATACGCTTCTTCTAAATGCGGATAGCCTGAGAATATAAACGATTCTATGCCGAGTGCCTGGTACTCCGCTATCCGGTCGGCAATCGTCTGCGGATCACCAACAAGAGCTGTTCCTGCCCCTCCTCTGACCAGGCCGATCCCCGCCCACAGATTCGGGCGGATTTCAAGCTTCGTCCGATCGCCTTGATGAAGGACGGCCATCCGCTGCTGGCCTGAAGAGTCGTAACGGCTCAAAGCTGCCTGCGCTTTGGCAATGGTGTCATCATCCAAGTGGCTGATCAAGCGCTCTGCCGCTTCCCATGCCTCTTGTTCAGTTTCACGAGCAATGACATGAAGCCTAATGCCAAATCGAACGGACCTCCCTTCTTTTTCCGCTTGCTTTTTGACTCTCTCTATCTTTTCTTTTACTTGTTCAGGCGGCTCACCCCATGTCAAGTACACGTCTGTATGCTTTGCGGCAGCTTCAATTCCAGCCTGTGACGAACCACCGAAATAGATGGGCGGATGCGGCTCTTGCTGCGGCGGGAAAAGCAGATTGCTGTTTTCCACTTTTATATGCTTTCCTTCATAGGAAACCGTTTCTCCCTGCAAAAGTCTCCGCCAAACGGTTAAAAATTCGTCTGTTGCCTCGTAGCGCTCATCATGGCTGATAAACAGGCCATCGCCTGCCAGCTCATACGGATCGCCCCCAGCCACAACGTTGATCAGCAGCCGGCCGTCTGAAATGCGGTCTAGGGTGGATGTCATTCTGGCTGCTAAAGAAGGCTGCATTAAACCAGGTCTTACCGCGACTAAAAACTTTAAGTCCTTTGTTTCTCCTGCCAGTGCCGACGCTGTAAGCCACGGGTCCTCGCACGATCTTCCCGTTGGCAGAAGAACTCCTGTATATCCCAGCCTGTCTGCCGCCTGCGCGACTTGTTTAAAGTAAAGATGATCCGCAGTCCGTCCATCACTTTCAGATCCTAAATATCTCGCGTCTCCATGAGTCGGTATAAACCAAAGAATTTCCATATTCATCTCCCCTTTATATCTTTTATCCTTCGTAGCTGTTTCTCCACTTTAACAGCTTTCGTTCAAGCATCCTGACAAAGGAATCCGTCAGCTTTCCAACCACTGCAAAAATGATAATCCCTGCAAAGACTTTATTCGTTTGTGAAAACTGTCTCGCATCCATGATCATATAGCCGACTCCCGAGCTTGAGCCCATCAGCTCTGCCACAACGAGCCCGAGCCATGCAATGCCGAGCGATAAGCGAATGCCTAGCAATATATTGGGCAGGGCTGCCGGCAATATCACTTTGGATATCTGCTGATGCCATTTAAATTCAAGCACCCGGGCGACTTCAAACAGCTTCGCGTCAACCCCGCGGATGCCGTTAAACGTATTGATATAGACAGGAAAGAAGGCACCGAGCGCAATCAGCAAAATTTTAGATACTTCGTCAAATCCGAACCATAAAATAAACAGCGGCGTGACGGCCAGATGAGGTACGGTTCTAAGCATTTGCAACGACGGATCAAGATACAGCTCCGTCCGTTTGGAGAATCCGGCCAAAATCCCGATCATCAATCCAAGCCCCGCGCCAAGCAAAAAACCAAGCGCCGCCCGATAAATGCTGATTTGCAGATGGCCGAACAGTTCGCCGGACAAAATAAGCTCCTTAAAGGTCAGAACAATCGTAACAGGTGTAGGCAGCACTGTAGCGGACACAACCCCCAGCCCGCCGATGACCTGCCAGATGGCAATGATGACAGCGGGCAGTAAAAGCCCCTTCATCCAGCCGTATCTCTTCCTTCCGGGCTTTTTTCGCACCGCTTCCGCATTCGTTTTGGGCAGCGAGCCCGCAGCCTCTGCTTTCATCATTGATCACCTCCTGAGGAATGTTCCTTTAATGCTTTTTTGATAAAAGTGTTATCGACAACATCTTTCACATCAATCTTCTTATCTATCGCCTTTGTTCGAAATTGAAAATCTGCTGTTTCCTGCTGCGCTTTCACAATGTCGTCACTGATGACCTCATTCAGAGGTTCAGTATTTTTCAGCACATTTTCGACGACCTTTTTATCGAGATCTTTAATGTCAGAATATAAGTCCGCTGCTTCATCCAGATGTTCCTTTTGCCATACAACGGCTTTATTAAACACCTTCAGAAAACGGACCACTTCGTCTGGATGCTCTTCTGAAAACTTTGTTCTTACTAAAGTAAAACCCGGTGAATATAAATCTGTGCTTTCTCCGTTCACAAGGATTTTTGCTCCGTGTTTTATTGTTTCTAAGGACAAGTACGGCTCCCAAATGGACCAGGCATCAACAGATCCGTTTTCAAATGCGGAAGCTGCTTCATCAGGCTGAAGCTGAATAATTGTCACATCGTTAGCTGACAACCCCACTTGATCAAGCGCTTTATACAAAAAATCAAACCCGCTGCTGCCTTTGGCGACTGCAATTTTCTTCCCCTTTAAGTCCTTAACGTCTTGAATGCCGCTGTTTTGATTGACAAGGATGCCGTTTGCTTTCAAACCGTCCTGAGACAAACCGATTTCTTTAAAGTCAATGCCTGCCGCCTGTCCAGCGATCACAGGCGAATTACCGACTTGAGAAAAATCAAGTTTGTCTGCCGCAAGGCCTTCAAATTGGGGCGGACCGCTTTGAAACTCCACCCATTTCACTTTGATGCCTTCTTTTTCAAATGCATCTTCGAACCAGCCTTTTTCCTTTGCGATCAAAAGCGGGCTTAAGCTTTGCTGAATACCAATACGAATTTCCTTCAATTGTTTGTGGTCACCGCTGGCTCCATTTGCTCCACAGCCTGCGAGCAGAAAAATAACGGCAACCAATACAATGAGTCCTTTTTTCATTTCCGCTTCCGCCCTTTCTATATCCCTGATCCTTCTGCGTACTCCAAATCTTCTGTTTTCTCGAATTCCGAAAGCACTTTCTGTCTGATCGCTTGGAAATCCGGAGTCGTCCGGTTCCGCGGATACGCCAGGTGAATGGGCATCAGCTTATGGATTTTCCCCGGTTTGGCCTTAAGGATCGCAAGCTCATTTCCTAAATAAACAGATTCTTCTATATCATGAGTCACGAGAATCATCGTTGTTTTTTTCCTCCTCCATATATCCAGCAGCACGTCCTGCAGGTGTTTTCTTGTAAAAGCGTCGAGTGCACCAAACGGTTCATCTAAAAGCAGCACCTCAGGCTCCCGCAGAAGGGCCCGGGCGATGGCTACTCTTTGTGACATGCCGCCTGACAGCTCGCGCGGATATGCTTTTTCCGATCCTTTCAATCTGACAATCTCGATCAGTTCATCCACCTTTTGTTTGACTTTTAGGTCCTTCAAATTCAAGTCGGCTGCAATATTCTGCTCAACAGTCAGCCAAGGAAAGAGGCGGTGTTCCTGAAAAATAAATCCTTGCTGAATACCCGGAGCTGTTACGCTGCGGCCGTTAATTTCAACACTCCCGTCATATTCAGAATCAAGCCCTGCAATAATCTTTAACAGGGTGCTTTTTCCGCACCCGCTCGGTCCGATAAGCGTTAGAAATTCGCCTGGTGCGATTGATAATTCTATGTTCTCTAAGACCGTGTTTTTGCGGCCCTCTTGAACAAATGCCTTTTCTTTGATGCTGATGGTCACAGCCACTTTTATCCCTCTCTTTCTGCCAACCCCGCCTTCAAAAAAAACAAAAAGGCCCCCATCTCTGTTCTTGTAGAGATGAGAGCCTTCGGCGGTCCGATCAGCTGCCCAATTGTTTTTTTGTTTGAATAACATGTTAATTCAAATTATTCCGATATGTCAACTCTTTTTTAAATACGATTTTTGATATCCTTGTTTATCACTTACTCTGCTTGTTTCGCAAATAGAGAAGGAAAAATTATTTCTCCAAAAATTATTAAGTGTCATAAAAAGCTGTTACAACAAGGTTTTTCAACACTTTCGATACTAGATATCGATTAATAGAGATAACTATTTTATAATAATTATAAAATAATATTGACTTTTTACTTAGAGATGATATTATGTTCTTATAAATTCCAAGAGGTGATAACATGAGTTCAAATAAACTGACAACTAGCTGGGGCGCTCCGGTTGGAGATAATCAAAACTCAATGACTGCCGGTTCTCGCGGACCAACTTTAATTCAAGATGTACATTTACTCGAAAAATTGGCCCATTTCAACCGAGAACGTGTTCCTGAACGTGTTGTTCACGCCAAAGGAGCAGGCGCACACGGATATTTTGAAGTGACAAACGACGTAACAAAATACACGAAAGCCGCTTTCCTTTCTGAAGTCGGCAAACGCACACCGTTGTTCATCCGTTTCTCAACAGTTGCCGGTGAACTTGGCTCTGCTGACACAGTTCGCGATCCGCGCGGATTTGCTGTTAAATTTTATACTGAAGAAGGAAACTACGACATCGTCGGCAACAATACGCCTGTATTCTTTATCCGCGATGCGATTAAGTTCCCTGATTTCATCCATACACAAAAAAGAGATCCAAAAACACACCTGAAAAACCCTACGGCTGTATGGGATTTCTGGTCACTTTCACCAGAGTCACTTCACCAAGTGACAATCCTGATGTCTGACCGCGGAATTCCTGCAACACTTCGCCACATGCACGGCTTCGGAAGCCATACATTCAAATGGACAAATGCCGATGGCGAAGGCGTATGGATTAAATATCACTTTAAAACGGAACAAGGCGTGAAAAACCTTGATGTCAATACGGCAGCAAAAATTGCCGGTGAAAACCCTGATTACCATACAGAAGACCTTTTCAATGCAATCGAAAACGGTGATTATCCTGCATGGAAACTATATGTGCAAATCATGCCTTTAGAAGATGCAAACACGTACCGTTTCGATCCGTTTGATGTCACAAAAGTTTGGTCTCAGAAAGACTATCCGTTAATCGAGGTCGGACGCATGGTTCTAGACAGAAATCCGGAAAACTACTTTGCAGAGGTAGAACAAGCGACATTTTCACCTGGAACACTCGTGCCCGGTATTGATGTTTCACCGGATAAAATGCTTCAAGGCCGACTGTTTGCTTATCATGATGCACACCGCTACCGTGTCGGTGCAAACCATCAAGCGTTGCCAATCAACCGCGCACGCAACAAAGTAAACAATTATCAGCGTGATGGACAAATGCGCTTTGACGATAACGGCGGCGGATCTGTGTATTACGAGCCTAACAGCTTCGGCGGTCCAAAAGAGTCACCTGAGGATAAGCAAGCAGCATATCCGGTACAAGGTATCGCTGACAGCGTAAGCTACGATCACAACGATCACTACACTCAAGCCGGTGATCTGTATCGTTTAATGAGTGAAGATGAACGTACCCGCCTTGTTGAAAATATCGTTAATGCTATGAAGCCGGTAGAAAAAGAAGAAATCAAGCTGCGCCAAATCGAGCACTTCTACAAAGCGGATCCTGAATACGGAAAACGCGTGGCAGAAGGCCTTGGATTGCCGATTAAAAAAGATGCTTAATGTAGAAATGCAAAAACCCGCTGTAATCAGCGGGTTTTTTTATATTTAGTTACACATTGCGTATGCTTCTCATCAATCTTCATATAAATTTCTTCCATTAGCTCCGCGCTGTTTATAATCTCTCGTTTGTTTTTTTCAATCAGCAGCTCAAGCGGCAAAATCTGATTCCCGTAGGTTTTTCGCTTCCTGAATCGTTTTCTCCCCTTTTCTTTTTTGACTCCCATCAATAATCCCTCCTTTTTCATACAAAAAAGGCCCTTATCTAAACGATAAGAGCCTTCGGTGTTCCGATCAGCGCGATAAATTTGAAAAATTTGTACTGACCATGTTAATTCATACAATACCGACCTGTCAACTATTTTTTTGAGAGTGTTGACACTGTATCAGATTGCATCCCCGCTTTTTCCTTATACACTCTTTTCCCCTAACGCATAAGCTAGAGAAACTAGAATACGAGAGAAAGAGAGGTGGGAGTGTGGAAAAGACAAAATTGACCGGACGTATCGTAACACGGGATGATCCGGACTATCGAAAGAAACGATGGGAGACTACGTAAATTGGCCAGATATCGAAATCAGAAACTGGCCAAGAACATATTACGGCGAAAACGTTGAACGACTCCGCCGTGTCAAAACGAAATATGATCCAGAAAATGTTTTCCGCTTTGAACAGAGTATTCCGCCGCTTCGACGCTCTCTGTTTTTCTAAAAAAAAATGAAGATGGAGCATTCTCCATCTTCATCTTTTTTATTGATATAAATTGCTTCCCGTATCGACAAACTCTTTTGCTTTTTCTTTTAATCCTTTATTTATGGCTTCTGCTTCACTGAGATCGTTTTTCTTCGCATAATCCCGAATATCCTGTGAAATTCTCATGCTGCAAAATTTCGGACCGCACATGGAACAAAAGTGAGCGGTTTTTGCTCCTTCAGCAGGCAAGGTTTCATCATGGTATTCAAGCGCTCTCTCTGGATCAAGAGATAGATTAAACTGATCCCGCCAACGGAATTCAAAACGGGCTTTCGATAACGCATCATCCCGGATTTGCGCCCCAGGATGCCCTTTTGCAAGGTCTGCAGCGTGCGCAGCAATCTTATATGTAATGACTCCTTCACGAACATCATCACGGTTTGGCAGCCCTAAATGCTCCTTCGGCGTTACATAACAAAGCATTGCTGTCCCGTACCAACCGATCATCGCCGCTCCGATCGCTGAAGTAATATGGTCATATCCCGGGGCAATATCCGTTGTCAGCGGCCCCAATGTGTAAAAAGGCGCTTCTTTACAAATGTCCATTTGTTTATCGACGTTCTCTTTGATTTTATGCATCGGAACATGTCCAGGCCCCTCAATCATCACCTGAACATCATGCTTCCAGGCAATTTGCGTCAGCTCTCCAAGCGTCTCTAATTCAGCAAACTGCGCTTCGTCATTGGCATCAGCAATTGATCCGGGACGCAAACCATCCCCAAGAGAGAAAGCAATATCATACGTTTTCATAATCTCACATATTTCTTCAAAATGTGTGTATAAAAAGCTTTCTTGATGATGAGCCAGACACCACTGCGCCATAATCGCTCCCCCGCGTGACACAATACCAGTTGTCCGTTTGGCAGTCAGCGGTACATACCTAAGCAAAACACCCGCGTGAATCGTAAAATAATCCACTCCCTGCTCTGCCTGCTCGATTAGCGTATCACGATAAATCTCCCACGTTAAATCCTCCGCTACGCCGTTTACTTTTTCAAGCGCCTGATAAATCGGAACAGTTCCCACAGGCACGGGGCAATTGCGGATAATCCATTCACGCGTCGTATGAATATCTTTTCCGGTAGAGAGATCCATCATTGTATCTGCTCCCCAGCGGATGGCCCACGTCATTTTTTCCACTTCTTCTTCAATGGATGACGTAACCGCTGAATTCCCGATATTTGCATTAATCTTCACATGAAAATTCCGGCCGATAATCATTGGCTCACTTTCAGGGTGATTAATGTTTGAAGGAATAATCGCCCGGCCGCTGGCTACCTCGTCTCTGACGAATTCAGGAGACACATGCTCACGAATGGCGATAAATTCCATCTCAGGTGTAATGATCCCCTTTTTTGCATAGTGCATTTGAGTAACATTTTGACCTGCCTTCGCCCTCAGCGGTTTCCGCTTTAATCCTGGGTAGCTTACGTTTGGATTTGCTTTTTTATAACCGTTATCTTCTGGTTTTATAGCCCGACCTTCATACTCTTCCACGTCACCGCGCTCTGTGATCCATTTTTGGCGGAGCGGCTTTAATCCTTCTTGAATATTAATGGTTACTCCAGGGTCCGTATACGGTCCGCTTGTATCATAGACACGCACAGGCGCGTTTTCCTCTTCGCCGAACGATCCCGTCGTCGGACTCAATAGGATCTCCCTCATCGGCACTTGGATGTCCGAAGAAGAACCCTCCACGTATACCTTCTTGCTACCTGAAAAACTTGACATAATGGAAATGTTGGCTTGCTGCACTGAATTGTTTTGCATTACTTTTCCTTCCCCTCTCTACGTTTGAAAGGACAAAATCAAGCCCATAACCAGCACAAAAAACCGGATTCATATAAATGAACCCGGTTACAGTCAGAAAGAAACATATTATTGCCCAGCACGACAATAACAAAAACTATTCCTCTACTTCCCCACGCTGGTACGAACCAGATCAGGTCCAAAGGGTTAAGAAGCTTACCTTCCCTCTCAGCCCGAAAGCGGGCACCCCCAGTAACTATTGATTTCGCCCTCATCTTAACATAAAACCAATCTGAAAAAAAGAGGAATATAGAAAATATTCAGCTAATTCATCCCAAATATTTGACCGGCAACGGGATTTCAGATACTTCATGTTCCCCCATTATCACCCGATATGCCTTTGCACCCGCTCTTGAACTCACGGTTTGAAACAGCTGATCATTTATGAAATGGAGAGCAGCCCCATCATCCGCTGCATAGCCACTGCATAAGAACTTGTTAGATATCAACTGGTGGTATGCCGGTCTCCGATCCTTTTCCCCGTCATAATGGGGACAAAAGCTCCCTTGCAAAAAACCTAAACTTTTCAAACCTGTCAGCGGTCCGGCTGAATCTGTCACCCCTTCTTCAAACCAGCAGATCGCACCGGCACTTAATCCAGCTAGGACCACACCGTTCTTCCATGCTTCCCTGAGAATATGGTCCAGCCCCACTCTTTCCATAACACAAGTAAATTCCGCGTATTTCCCCCGCCAACATAAATCACGTCCATTTCCATAACAAAAGAAGCTAAATCTGTTGATGGCGGCTTAAACAAAGATAAATGAGACGGCACACAATCCAGTGTTTGAAATGCATGATAAAACCGCTGAATATAGTTTTGGGAATCTCCGCTCGCCGTCGGCAAAAAACAAATACGAGGCTGCTCTCGTTTTGATTGATTGAGGATATATTGATCGAGGGACAAATTATCCGGCTCCATCGAAAAACCCCCGCCCCCCATCGCAATAATCTGCTTCATCATCACACCCCCCAACAAATTTGTTGCTTATTATAGCATTTTGTATAGAAGCAAGAAACAAAGCCAAATACTTTCTTATCAGGAGCTGCTAAAAAAACAAAGGAGGTGGTTTCCCATTGAACAAAGTCTTTGCCCCAAAGATATTCTTGATTTGTTAACAACAATAAAAACCAGCATTAACAAATACACTGTCGCAATAACAGAAGCCGAAAATCCCCACATCAGAAGAGCGTTGCATGATCAATTAGATACAGCCATTCATCTCCAAGATGAACTGTCAGATTTTCTGTTAGAAAAGGGGTGGCTCGGGTGAGCAATTTCAAATCGATTCGCTTTTATCTTACAGCAAAGACCACCAAAAGAGACGGGATCTCAAAGATGAGATGCCGTCTCTTTTTTATTGCTCCACTCTTCTTAAAGCCTCGTTTACCGTTTCTTTTATAAACGCGTCTTCACCGCTTAATCGGTCTAAACTGAGATCGCCGTTTCTCAGCCTTTCGGAAATATTGTTTATATCTTCCTCTACTGTGATTTGCAGCTCACCAGCCAAAAACATTCTGTGTAATTCATCTGCAACCAAACTTTCTTTATTCACTTCCATCCACTCCTTTATTTTCAATATTATTCTTAGTCTGTCCCTAGGCCGAGACGAATAATAGGAAAAAAGTATGAATTAAACGAATCTTTTTTCCTCCTTCTTACGTATATCTGTTGAGAAAAAAGAAAAAGGGGAAGATCTAACATGTCATTTTTTAAAAAGCTTGCGGCAAGTGCCGGAATTGGAGCTGCAAAAGTAGATACAATTTTAGAAAAAGACGCATATTTTCCAGGAGAAGAAGTACGGGGAACGGTACATGTCAAAGGCGGAAAAATCGCTCAGGACATCCGTTATATCGATTTACAGCTTAGCACACGGTATGTCATTGTAAAAGACGATGAAGAGCACCGGAAATACGCTACAATTCATTCTTTCCGGGTCACTGGTTCATTTACCATTCAGCCTGGTGAAGAGCATCAATTTCCGTTCACATTCACTCTGCCTCTAGATACGCCGATCACTGTAGGGAAAGTAGAGGTTGCCGTGGTGACAGACCTTGACATTCAAGGCGGTATCGATAAATCCGATCATGACCGCATTTTCGTTGAAGCGCACCCTTGGATTGAAAATGTGCTTGAAGCAATCGAAAACCTGGGCTTCCGTCTTAACGAAGCAGACTGCGAACAAGCGCCCTACTTCCAGCGTCGTCTTCCGTTCGTTCAAGAATTCGAATTCGTTCCGACTTCCGGATATTATCGTCAGATGCTTGATGAATTAGAGCTCATTTTCCTTTTAGACGAAGACGGTTTGGAAATCATTTTCGAAGTCGACCGCAGAGCTAGAGGACTCCGAGGGTGGCTGGAAGAGATGTATAATGACGGAGAACAGCTTGTACGCGTCCGTTTCAGCCAATCAGAGCTTGAAGATACAGAAGAGCTAGAAGAGGTGCTAGAAGAGATCCTAGACCAATACGCTGAGTAAATAAAAAATAAAAACCCGTTTCTGTTAAGAAACGGGTTTTTCAGTATACCGGTGGTCGGGGTCGAACCGACACTCCAGAAGGAACACGATTTTGAGTCGTGCGCGTCTGCCAATTCCGCCACACCGGCAA